>NZ_LT860099.1:2112331-3038134 GCF_900184995.1 Konateibacter massiliensis | reverse complement strand
ATGACCTCTTCTTCATGCATAGCGTTGCATGAAGCGTGTCTTTGTTTGATTAATTGCTTAATCGTTTTATTTCTTATTCGATGTCTTTAAATATCTTTGGATATTTATTTTCTCTTCTATATACAGTTTTCAAGGTACAAGTCTTTCTGACTGTTTACCAGTCATCAGGCACAAAAAAAATAATCTTCTTTGGTTTTTATGTCTGATCACTAGTAAACTTTGAGCATTGAGCACTTAACGAAATCATTTCAAACCTTGTGCAACAACACTTCATTATTCTTTTTTAAATCCGGCAGCCACCTACTCTCCCACACCGTCACCAGTGTAGTACCATCGGCCGCTTAAGTCTTAACCGTCGTGTTCGGGATGGGTACGGGTGTTTCCCCTAAACGCATCGCCACCGGAAGCTTTGAGCACTTAACGAGGTCCTTTCGAGTTTAGTGCGAAAGCTGTTCACTGCAACTTGGTGAGGTCCTTTCGAACCTAGTGCAGGGAACCTTTATGTTTTAAACAAGAACTTTTCACTCTTTTTTAAAACTTTTCCTCATTCTTATGCTGCTATTAAGTTTTTCTTAATAACTAAACAGTAATTACAACCCCTACTCTTCTCTTAGAAAGGAGGTGATCCAGCCGCACCTTCCGATACGGCTACCTTGTTACGACTTCACCCCAGTTATCGGCTCCACCTTCGGCAGCTCCCTCCTTACGGTTGGGTCACTGACTTCGGGCATTTCCAACTCCCATGGTGTGACGGGCGGTGTGTACAAGACCCGGGAACGTATTCACCGCGACATTCTGATTCGCGATTACTAGCGATTCCAGCTTCATGTAGTCGAGTTGCAGACTACAATCCGAACTGAGACGTTATTTTTGGGATTTGCTCCACCTCACAGCTTCGCTTCCCTTTGTTTACGCCATTGTAGCACGTGTGTAGCCCAAATCATAAGGGGCATGATGATTTGACGTCATCCCCGCCTTCCTCCGGGTTATCCCCGGCAGTCTCTCTAGAGTGCCCACCTTAAATGCTGGCTACTAAAGATAAGGGTTGCGCTCGTTGCGGGACTTAACCCAACATCTCACGACACGAGCTGACGACAACCATGCACCACCTGTCTCCTCTGTCCCGAAGGAAAGGACACGTTACTGTCCGGTCAGAGGGATGTCAAGATTTGGTAAGGTTCTTCGCGTTGCTTCGAATTAAACCACATGCTCCACCGCTTGTGCGGGTCCCCGTCAATTCCTTTGAGTTTCATTCTTGCGAACGTACTCCCCAGGTGGAATACTTATTGCGTTTGCTGCGGCACCGAAAAGCTTTAGCTTCCCGACACCTAGTATTCATCGTTTACGGCGTGGACTACCAGGGTATCTAATCCTGTTTGCTCCCCACGCTTTCGAGCCTCAGTGTCAGTTACAGTCCAGTAAGCCGCCTTCGCCACTGGTGTTCCTCCTAATATCTACGCATTTCACCGCTACACTAGGAATTCCACTTACCTCTCCTGCACTCTAGCTGCACAGTTTCCAATGCAGTCCCGGGGTTAAGCCCCGGGTTTTCACATCAGACTTGCACAGCCACCTACGCTCCCTTTACACCCAGTAAATCCGGATAACGCTTGCCCCCTACGTATTACCGCGGCTGCTGGCACGTAGTTAGCCGGGGCTTCTTAGTCAGGTACCGTCATTTTCTTTCCTGCTGATAGAAGTTTACATACCGAAATACTTCTTCCTTCACGCGGCGTTGCTGCATCAGGGTTTCCCCCATTGTGCAATATTCCCCACTGCTGCCTCCCGTAGGAGTTTGGGCCGTGTCTCAGTCCCAATGTGGCCGTTCACTCTCTCAAGCCGGCTACTGATCGTCGCCTTGGTGGGCCATTACCTCACCAACTAGCTAATCAGACGCGGGTCCATCTTATACCGATAAATCTTTTCCGTCCGTACCATGCGGTACTAGCGGGTTATGCGGTATTAGCAGTCATTTCTAACTGTTATCCCCCTGTATAAGGCAGGTTACCCACGCGTTACTCACCCGTCCGCCACTCAGTCATTTCCTCCTCCGAAGAGTTGAAAATGCTTCGTTCGACTTGCATGTGTTAAGCACGCCGCCAGCGTTCATCCTGAGCCAGGATCAAACTCTCAATAAAAGTTTATATCCTAACGTCAAAAAGCACTAGCTTTGCTATTTTTCCGTTAATTACTGTTTTTTTAGGTTGTATCATTAATGATACTGTTCTGAATTTTTCTCTTGGTTTTCTATTGAAAACCCTTGAATTTTCAGGGTTGTAATTACTGTTTAATTATCAAGGTTCTGTTTGTTTCTTTTGCCGCTCTCACAAGCGACTTATTTAGTTTACCATGCTTGTAATCTTTTGTCAACAACTTTTTGAATTTTTTTAATTTTTTATTTTATTCAAAAAATTTATTCATTTGTTTCAGAGTTACCATTTTTGCTGACAAAGGATATCTTAACAAAAACCTTCCCGCCTGTCAACCTATTTATAGTAGAAAGTTTTTATGTCAGATATCCTCAAATTGTGTGCCAATTTAATGCAATTCACCTGAATTTATATTGCTTGAATTGCTTCTCTTAGGTTCTCGGCTCCGATTATTTTAATCCCGGAGATATTCTTTACACTGTCCATGCAGACTTTCGGTATAATACATCTTGTAAAGCCAAGCTTCTTTGCTTCCATCACTCTCTGTTCTGCCATGCTTACAGAACGCACTTCCCCGCTTAAGCCTACTTCCCCGAATACAATTGTTTTCCCGTCAATCGCCTTATCCTGATAGCTGGAGGCAATTGCCATGAGAATCGCCAAGTCAATTGCCGGTTCATTCATTTTAATTCCGCCTGCAATATTAACATAGGCATCATAGGAGGACAAATGCAGTCCCACTCTTTTTTCCAAAACAGCCATCAGAAGATTAACGCGATTAAAATCCGTTCCAACAGCGGTTCTCCTCGGAAGTCCGAAATTCGTCTGGCAAACGAGTGCCTGTATCTCCACCAAAATGGGTCTTGTTCCTTCCATTGAACATGCAACCACGGAGCCTGATGCATTTTCAGGTCTTCCCTCCAGCATATATTCAGATGGATTCGTAACTTCTATCAAGCCCTTCTCCGCCATCTCAAACACACCGATTTCATTCGTGGAACCAAAACGATTTTTTACTCCTCTTAAAATACGGTATACTGCATGCCTATCCCCTTCAAAGTACAATACGGTATCCACCATATGCTCCAACACTCTCGGTCCTGCCACAACGCCTTCCTTTGTCACATGTCCGACAATAAAAATAGAAATACCGTTCCCTTTTGCCAACTGCATCAGTAAAGCTGTGGACTCCCTTACCTGCGAAACACTTCCGGGAGCGGATGAAATTTCTTCATTATACATAGTCTGAATGGAATCAATAATAACCACCTGAGGTTTTATCTTCCTGATAACCTCGCTTGCTACCGCCAAATTAGTTTCACATAAAATAAGCAAATCATCGGTAAACTGTCCAATTCTCTGTGCTCTCATCTTAATCTGCTTTAAGGATTCCTCACCGGAGATATAAAGCACGGATTTTTTCTGCATGGTCAGCATCTGGCACACCTGCAACAGCAGCGTAGACTTTCCGATACCCGGATCTCCGCCTACCAGCACTAAGGAGCCTTGTACAATACCGCCTCCAAGCACACGGTCTAACTCCTGCATTCCTGTTTTTATCCGCTCTTCCTCATTCGTCTCGATTTCCGATATCTTAGAAGGCTGTGAGGTCTCCCCCCTCTTCGTCTTGCTGCCTGTTCCCTTTGATACCGGTTCCTCGACAAGCGTGTTCCACTCTTTACATGCTGGGCACTGCCCCATCCATTTGCTTGTCTCATTTCCGCAGCTTTGACAGAAAAAAATTGTTGTTTTCCCCTTTGCCATAATGTTCTCCTTTTGAAAAATTCCTGCATAATATTTTCATATAGTAGGAATCTCGAAAGAATTTCCTACTATATGAATCAAGAATGTTACAGCCGGCTCATGCTCTATGCTGTAACACTCTTTTTTCTTACTATAAATATGCTTAGGCTTGTCCTTACAGTTTAATAATCTTTACCTTTGACTGCTCATCTTTATTAAGCTCAACGCTAAGTGCCAGCTTGCCGCCTAAGTTTGTTTTCATCTTGCCCACATTTGTATCATCGATAAATATCTTATATTCGGTATCTTCTGATAATTCCACTGTTATCTGAGCATCGTCCGCTCCTTCAACATAAAATTGAACTCCTGTCTCAGTTACTTCCATATGATTCACTGCGGTTCCCGGAACTGATTCGTATACAAACATTCCATTGCGTTCTAATTTCGTGATTTCATTGTAGGTCTTTACTTTGTATAAATCCCCCTGATGTTCAAAGTCCTGAAGTTTTGACTTGGTGTTTAATGTATAGTCTCCAAAACTGATGGTTCCGTCTGCTTCACTGCGTATTAACTCTTTAATAACCGCCATCGTATAGCCCTCCTATATGGCAACATAAATTTTTCGATTGTTCTGACTGATTCATTCCTTCAATCTTATTCTATTATATAATAAATCCTTACTTTTTGCTAGAAGTTTCTGCTTCGTTCACAGAAAATTCGACTTGCTTGTTTTTTATTCCAACTGCGACCTTATCTCCTGTCTTAATTGTACCGTTTAAAATCTCTTCCGCAAGCTTATCCTCGATTTTGCTCTGAATTGCACGTCTCAGCGGTCTCGCGCCATACTTTTCATCGTAGCTGCTCTCCGCAATAAACTTCTTAACCGAATCTCTTACGGTAAGTTCAATACTCATCTGATTCTTGCAGCGAACGATAAGCGTCTTAAGCATAATGTTCACAACCTTCTTCACATGCTCCTTGCTAAGAGAATGGAATACAATCGTCTCATCGATACGGTTTAAAAACTCAGGCTTAAAGGTCTGTTTCACCTCATCCATTACATTTTTCTTCATTGCTTCATAATTTTTCTTGTCATCATCGGCTGTGATAAAACCAAGTTTTTTCGGCTCAACAATCAAGCGTGCTCCGATATTGGAGGTCATAATGATAACCGCATTTTTAAAGCTTACTTTGCGCCCCTGTGAGTCGGTAATGTGGCCGTCGTCCAACACCTGAAGCAATACGTTAAACACATCCGGATGCGCCTTCTCCACCTCATCAAACAAAATAACGGAATATGGATTTCTTCTCACCTTTTCGCTTAGCTGTCCACCCTCGTCATAACCGACATAACCCGGAGGGGAGCCAATCATCTTGGAAACACTGTGCTTTTCCATATATTCTGACATATCAACTCGAATCATTGACTGCTCATCACCAAAGATTGCCTCTGCCAATGCCTTAGAAAGCTCCGTTTTACCGACACCCGTAGGTCCCAAAAACAGGAACGAGCCAATCGGACGATTCGGGTCCTTTAATCCTACTCTTCCGCGCTTGATTGCTCTTGAAACTGCATTTACTGCATCCTCCTGACCGATAACGCGCTTATGAAGAATGGTCTCCAGACGTCTTAAACGCTCCGTCTCCTCCTCTGCAAGCTTGCTTACCGGTATCTTCGTCCAGTCAGAAACAATGCCCGCCACTTCATTTTCTCCTACTACAAGACGTTTATCTCGCAGGTTCTTTTCCAGCTTATGCTTAATCTTATCAAGCTTTGCCTTTTCTTCTTTCTGCTTATCACTTATCTCGGCAGCCTTGTTAAAGTCCTCTGCTTTGATTAATTCTTCCTTAAACTGTTCCAGTTCCTTGATATGTTCCTCAAGCTCCGATACACTGTCTGGTATTTTCGTACCGCTTAATCTCAGTTTGGATGCAGCCTCATCAATGATATCGATTGCCTTGTCCGGTAAAAAGCGGTCGTTGATATAGCGATCGGACATCCTTGCAGCCGCTTCAATTCCTTCATCTGTAATTTCCACATGATGATGGTCTTCATATTCTGCACGCAGTCCCTTTAATATTTCAATCGTCTCATCAACGGATGGCTCTTCCACGACAACCGGCTGGAAACGTCTCTCTAAAGCCGCATCCTTCTCGACATACTTGCGGTATTCTTCAATGGTCGTTGCGCCAATCAGTTGGATTTCTCCTCTTGCAAGGGAAGGCTTTAAAATATTGGAGGCGTCAATCGCACCTTCGGCTCCTCCCGCTCCGATTATCGTGTGAATCTCATCGATAAACAAAAGGATATTGCCTGCCTCTTTTACTTCGGAAAGTATCTTTTTGATTCTCTCCTCAAATTCTCCTCTGTATTTAGAACCTGCTACCACGCCTGACAAATCAAGCGTTACAAGTCTTTTATCCTTTACCGTATCCGGCAGCAATCCGGCTACCATGCGGGAGGCGAGTCCCTCTGCAATCGCGGTTTTGCCGACTCCCGGCTCACCGATTAGGCACGGATTATTTTTTCCTCTTCGGCTTAAAATTTGTACTACTCTTGCAATTTCCTTCTCTCTGCCGATTACCGGGTCAAGCTGCCCGTTTTTCGCCAGTTCCGTCAAATCTCTGCTGTACTGGTTCAAGGTAGGTGTATCTAACTTTGTCTTTTTCTTAATCGGTTTTCCGTTTTGGAATTCTTCTTTGTAAAGACTTCCGTCCTCTCCCATTGCCACCAGAATCTCAACATAAATTTTCTGCATATTTGCCCCCAGTGTCGTAAGCAGTCTTGCTCCTACACTGTCCGTCTCTTTTATAATGGCAATTAAAATATGCTCGGTTCCTATTTTATCGGAACGAAACCGTTTTGCTTCCTTTTCACTATTTTCCAGTACTTTGAGAGATCTCGGCGTATAACCCTCTCTCTCCAAAATCATCGTATTGTCAGCGGAAGGGGCTATCAATTGCTCAATCAAATCAAGCAATGAATGAACCTCTATATTGCTGCTTTGTAATACCTGTGCCGCTACACCGGAGTTCTCTTTCAAAAGTCCTACCAGTATATGTTCTGTTCCTATATAACCATGCTTCAACTGCTTTGCCGTCTTTTTCGCCAGCTCAAGTGCGGTCGCAGCCTTTTTCGTATATTTATCCTGCATATAACGTCCTCCGTCTAAAAATATTCGTTAAAAATCTCGTCTATCAGCTCATGTACCTCACTGCGTGTAATGTTTTTACAACAGCCTTTTGCCAACAGTACATTCAAATCCTTCTTCATCTCTTCCAGTGCCTTTATCTTATCACAGCTCAAAGCAATCATCGCACCGTTTCGTCTATCCAGCGTAATAAAGCCTTCCTGTTTTAATACCGAATACGCTTTGTTTACCGTATGCATATTAATTCCAATATTGTCTGCCAGCTGCCTGACCGATGGCAGTGTTTCACCCTCCTGAATTTTAGAAGTTGCAATTCCGATTATTATTTGGTTTCTTAGCTGAATGTATAATGCTTCCTCACTGTTAAAATCAATTTCAATAAACACCGTTTCACCTTCTTAAGTATTGTTAGTATTTTATCTGTTATATATATAGTAGCACACTATGAAATATTTGCAATACTTTTTTATTAAAATAGACATTGTCATTTTCTTGACAATGTCTATTTTTACAATCACTATAATATAGGAAATTTGCGCAAAATATATTCTATTTTATAAGCACTCACCGTTTGTTTCGATAACTTTCTTATACCAATCAAAGGAGGCTTTCTTAGAACGCTTAAGGGTACCGTTTCCTTCATTGTCCTTATCTACATAGATAAAGCCATAGCGCTTCTTCATTTCTCCTGTGCTGGCACTTACAAGATCAATACAGCCCCAAGGGGTGTAGCCTAACAGTTCCACGCCATCCTCATTTACTGCATCTATCATCGCCTCAATGTGTGCCTTCAAATATTCAATACGATATACATCGTTTATATTACCATTCTCATCCGGAATATCCACTGCTCCCAGACCGTTTTCCACAATAAACAGAGGCTTTTGGTATCTGTCGTAGAGGGAATTCATTGTAATTCTAAGACCAAGTGGGTCGATCTGCCAGCCCCATTCACTCGCCTTCAAATATGGATTTTTCAGTGTTGCAAATACGTTGCCCTCTGTTTTGCTGTTCACCTCAGGGTCAGCACTGGTCAGACGGGAAGCGTAATAAGAGAAGGAAATGAAATCTACTGTATTATTCTTCAAAATCGCCTCATCTTCGTCTTGCATTTTGATTGTAAGTCCGTTTTTCTCAAACATCTTCTTGGCATAGTTTGGGTATTCTCCTCTCGACTGAACATCGATGAAGAAATAATTTTCTCTGTCCTTTTGCATAGACTCCCAAACATCCTCCGGCGCACAGGTGTTGGCATAGGTATTTCCCGCAGCCAGCATACAGCCGATTTTGAAATCAGGATTGATTTCATGTCCAAGCTTTGTCACAAGAGCACTTGCTACCAGTTCATGGTGTGCCGCCTGATATTTCACCTGCTCCTTGTTGTCACCCTCTTCAAACAGAACACCTGCTCCCATAAACGGAAGGTGAAGGAGCATATTAATCTCATTAAAGGTGAGCCAGTATTTTACTTTATCTTTATAGCGTCTGAAGATTGCATCGCAGTATGCCACATAATAGTCAATCATCTTGCGATTTTTCCATGCACCGATTGTCTTGATTAAATGCATCGGAGCATCGAAGTGGCAAATTGTTACAAGTGGCTCAATACCATATTTGAGGCACTCATCAAATATATTTTCATAGAACTTTAAGCCCTCTTCATTCGGCCCCTTTTCATCACCGTTTGGAAAAATTCTGCTCCAAGCGATGGAGAGACGATAGCATTTAAAGCCCATCTCTGCAAACAGAGCAATGTCCTCCTTATAATGGTGGTACATATCAATCGCTTCATGGCCCGGATAATAGTGAGCATCATCACATTCCAGCATTCTAAGCTCACCTAATGCAACCGGAAAGCGATCCTTTCCTGCCGGAACCACGTCGACGTTTGCAAGACCTCTTCCGCCTTCCTTGTAACCGCCTTCACATTGGTTTGCCGCCGTTGCTCCTCCCCATAAAAATCCTTCGGGTAATCCCTTTCTACTCATCTATTTAACACCTTTTGTAACTGTTTCGTACCTTCACTGTTACACCTTTCTTTATTGTTATAAAATCTATGCTGCAAATAACTTGATTTGCAGCATAGACTTTGTTGTCTTTTGACTAAAATAATGTTTAAAGCAATGTGATAATCTCTTCACCAACTTTTGCTTCTTTTTTATCTGTCGGGATTACATCTGTGTAGTCCGCTGTATTTGTTACTATAATAGGGGATACAATCGAATAACCCTCTGCTTTTATTTTATCAATATCAAATTCTACAAGCACATCGCCTTTTTTTACCACACTGCCTTGCTCCACTTTTTTTGTAAAGCCTTCGCCGTTTAACTTCACGGTATCTAAACCGATGTGAACTAACAACTCCGCACCGTCATCTGAGAGAAGTCCTACCGCATGACCGGTTGGGAATATGGTAATAACGCTTCCGTTAAAAGGTGCATATACCTTTCCTTCTGAAGGGATAATTGCAAGTCCCTGTCCAAGTGCATTTGAAGCAAATGCATCATCTTCTACCTGACTCAATTCAATAATCTCACCAT
Source organism: Konateibacter massiliensis (assembly GCF_900184995.1). Taxonomy (GTDB): domain Bacteria; phylum Bacillota; class Clostridia; order Lachnospirales; family Lachnospiraceae; genus Lachnotalea; species Lachnotalea massiliensis. The sequence continues at coordinate 3,028,549 of NZ_LT860099.1, read as the reverse complement.
TTAAAGGGGAGGTAACTATTTCATTCTTTGCTGAGCTTGAAGAAATATTTTTTGTTTCTGTTTTTGTCGGTGCATCATCCTTATACATAATGAATGCCAAAACAAATGCAATTACCATCGCTGCCGCTAAACCGATAAGAACCCAGATTAAGCTGTAAATGCTGTTTGTTGCAGGGTCAATATAGTTCGGAAGACCAAATAATCCAAGTCCGCCCAAAATATATCCTTTGGCACCGGAGAAACCGATGATACCGCCACCAACCGCTGCACCGATACAGGAAATTACGAATGGCTTTTTCTTCGGAAGAGTTACACCGTAAATACAAGGCTCTGTTACACCAAACATACCTGAAATAAATGCAGGTATTGCAATACTCTTAAGCTTTTGATCCTTTGTTCTCAAAATAATTGCAAGTACTACCATTGACTGTGCGAAGGATGCTGCAAAAACAGTAGTTAATATAGCGTCATATCCATATGTTGAAAGATTTAAAATTGCAATCGGAACTAAGCCCCAGTGTAATCCGAAGATAACGAACACCTGCCATGCTCCGCCAAGTAACGTACCGGCAACCAAACCACCCACAACAGGAATTTCAAACAATGCGCCAAACAGAGCTCCGATTAAGTTGCTTAATATAGTTGCAATCGGTCCTACAACAAGGTAAGTAGCAGGAATCATAATAGCGAGTACCAAAACAGGAACAATAAACACCTTAACTACATCCGGAATGATTTTTTTCAGTCTCTTCTCAAGCCATGCTGCGCATACAACCGCAAGAAGGATTGGAATTACGGATGAAGGATAACCGCTTGCCGGCATGATAACCGGAAGTCCGAAGAAGGTTGTATGCCAGTTCATCGCAAATGCAGTTCCTGCAAAAACACTTCCTACCACATCTGTCGCTGCAATACTAACCATTGACGGATAAACAAGTGCGATACCAAGCGCCATACCGGTAAACTCATTCATCTTAAACTTCTTAGCTGCTGTGTATCCTAAGATAATCGGCAGGTAGTAGAAGAAACCATCCGCTACCGTGTACCAAATCATGTATGCACCGGAAGTTGTTACATCAACTCCTGAGCGTGAAGCAATAAACGCCCATAGTGCCAATAAACCTTTTATAATACCGGCTGCAGCCAAAACGCCCAATGTAGGAGAGAACACACCGGAAATGATATCAATAAATCGAGCTCCGACGCTCATCTTCTCGCCGCCTGACGGTTGCTCCTCAGCGGAAGACGCGCCTGTAATATGTCCTACCTCGCAAACAGTCTGATAAACATCAGGAACGTGATTGCCGATAACGACTTGATATTGTCCGCCGCTTTGAATTACGGTTACAATGCCGTCCGTGTTCTTTAAAATATCTGTATTTGCTTTACTTTCATCTTTTAATTTAAACCTAAGTCTCGTGATACAGTGGGTCAAACTGATAATGTTTGATTTTCCACCAACGTTTTGAATAATGATTCTTGCTAATCCATCATACTTATTCATTTTCGTATCCTCCTAGTATTGTAGTTTTTAGTTTGTTGTCTGAATCTCAACGGTGAAACTAGTAAACCGGCTTTGGATTCCCCGGGAAATAGAAAAACCCAAACCAAATTCAAGTATACGCGCGTACTACCTAAATTTGATTTGGGTTTTGCCTCCCTAAAAGTAACAATCCGCAAACCTTTTTCATATTCACTATAGACATAGTGTACATCTTATTTTTGTTTTTGTCAATATGAATTTGTAACTTTGTATGTTTTTCATGAATTTTAGGCGTCTCATTTGTATTTTTTGCCTAAATCCCTGTTTTTATTCCTACCAAAAGTTGCAAATTCTTTCGGCATTACGCCTTTTTGTTCCCATGAAACGTACAGGTCGCTTTTACGCCGTCCAGCCAGCCCTCATAGAGCTCTTTTCTCTTTCCTTCATCCATAGAAGGCTCAAACAACCTGTCTATTCTATAATGGTCACTTACTTCCTCTTTATTTTTCCAGAAGCCAACCGCAAGCCCCGCAAGATAAGCCGCTCCGAGAGCGGTCGTCTCATTTATAACAGGACGTTCCACCACAGTATCTAAAATGTCGCTTTGAAACTGCATCAAAACATTATTCTTGACTGCGCCACCATCCACCTTCAGCTTCTTCAATTCAATTCCACTGTCCTTGGACATAGCAATGATGAGGTCCTTTGTCTGATAAGCAAGAGAATCAAGCGTCGCTCTGACCAGATGCGCTTTTGTCGTTCCTCTTGTAAGCCCAAATATAGCTCCCCTCGCCTTGTCATTCCAATACGGAGCACCCAGACCTACAAACGCGGGCACAACGTAAACACCGTCACTGTCCTCAACTTTTGCTGCTACTGCCTCACTTTCTTCTGCCGTGGTCAGCATTTCCAAACCGTCACGAAGCCATTGAATTGCGCTTCCCGCCGAAAAAATGCTTCCTTCCAAGGCATATTCCACCTTGCCGTCAATGCCCCATGCAATCGTTGTTAAAAGTCCATACTTTGATTCAATCGGCTCCTCACCTGTATTCATGAGAAGAAAGCAACCTGTTCCATAAGTATTTTTCACCATTCCCGGCTCAAAGCATGCCTGTCCAAATAAAGCCGCCTGCTGATCCCCCGCAATACCTGCAATCGGAATCTTTTCCCCAAAAAAATGATAAGGTGCCGTATAGGCATATATATGAGAGGACGGCATGACCTTAGGAAGCATTGTTCTTGGAATTTTAAACAACTCCAATAACTCCTCATCCCACTGCAAATCATAAATATTAAACAACAGGGTTCTGGAGGCATTGGAGTAATCTGTCACATGGCAGCGGTCACCGGAGAGCTTCCATATAATCCAAGAATCGATTGTTCCAAATAACAGCTCGCCCTTTTCTGCCCGCTCTCTCGCACCTTCAACATGGTCCAGTATCCATTTTACCTTTGTTCCCGAAAAATATGGATCAATCACAAGCCCCGTCTTTTTATGAATCAATTCTTCCAAGCCTTTGCTTTTTAACTCATCACAAATAGCCGTAGTCTGCCTGGACTGCCAGACGATGGCGTTATAAATCGGCACACCTGTCTTTTTGTCCCAGACTACGACGGTTTCTCTTTGGTTTGTTATTCCGATGCCGCTGATTTGCTCAGGCCTGATACCCGAGCTGGTTATCGCATCCATAATTGTAAACATGACACTAATCCAAATTTCATTCGCATCCTGCTCTACCCAGCCAGCCTTCGGGAAAATCTGGGTAAATTCCTTTTGGGAACTCGCAGCAATGTTCGTCTCCTTATCAAAAAGAATCGCTCTGCTGCTTGTCGTTCCCTGATCAATTGCCAAAATATACTTTTGCTTATTCATTGGGTAACCCAACCTTGTAAATTTATTTTGATCAAAACACAACAGTTCAGCCATGTCATTCATAATGTGCCAGAATATGCTAAGTATCTTACTAATGATTGGCACATTATGAATGACATGGCGTCCGCCTTATAGAAATGATTATATAAAATGTCCTTAGAGTGCAAGCACTCACGGCCGTTTTATATAATCATTTCTGCATGGCTAAACTGTTATCTCAAATTAATTTCACGCACTCTCTTGCGCACTTCCAGTACCATACTTGGAGAAACGCTGAGTTCGTCGATGCCCATCTTCAAAAATTCTTCTGTCAATGTGGTATCTGCTCCCAATTCACCGCAGATTCCAATCCATTTTCCCTCTGCATGAGCATTGTCGGCTGCCATCTTAATCATTCTGAGAACAGCCTTGTGATGTGCGTTGTAAAACGGCTCTAACTTCTGATTCTGACGATCAATCGCCAATGTATACTGAGTCAAATCATTTGTTCCAACACTAAAGAAATCCACTTCCTTTGCCAACTCATCGCTGACCATAACCGAAGCAGGTGTCTCAATCATAATACCGATTTCCACATCCTCTTTAAACGGAATTTTTTCCTGTCTCAGCTCATCTAACACTTCTTTGATAATTTCCTTTACCTTCAGCACTTCTTCCACTGAAATAATCATCGGAAACATAATTGAGATATTTCCGAATGCAGCCGCACGGTATAACGCTCTAAGCTGTGTTTTGAAAATATCCTGTCTTGTCAGGCAAATTCTGATTGCACGATAGCCGAGTGCCGGGTTCTCCTCTTTGTCGAGGTTAAAATAATCCACCTGCTTATCGGCTCCGATATCAAGCGTACGGATAATTACCTTTTTACCCGCCATATTTTCCGCTACTGTCTTATATGCGATAAATTGCTGCTCCTCTGTCGGATAATCACTGTTTTCCAAATATAAAAATTCACTTCGAAACAGACCGATACCTCTCGCATCATTCTTCAATACGTTTCCGACATCGGCAGAGTTTCCGATATTGGCAAAAATCTTGATCTTTGTTCCGTCAAGTGTGATATCTTCTTTATCCTTCAATTGCTGTAACAGTTCTTTTCGCTCCAATGCTTCTTTTTGCTTCTTCTGCATTGCCGCCATTGTCGCTTCATCCGGTTCAATATAAACCTTTCCGGCAAAGCCATCCACGATAGCAAATTTGCCGTCCATCGACTCCGAAAGACTGTCCCCAAGCCCTATAATAGCCGGAATCCCCATACTTCTTGCCAAGATGGCGGTGTGGGAGTTGGCAGAGCCGTGCTGCATAATAAAGCCTAATACCTTCTCCTTATCAAGCTGTATCGTCTCACTCGGAACAAGGTCGTCTGCTGCAATAATTACTTTTTCTTCTAAAACTTGAACGCCGTCTTCTGCATTGGTGAGAACCTTAAGAACTCTTTCTGACACATCCTTTACGTCAGCAGCTCTTCCCTGCATATAAGCGTCATCCATCGCCCGGAACATGGCAGAAAAATTATCTGCCGTTGCTCCTACTGCGTATTCTGCGTTGACCTTTTGAGCGGTAATAATATTTTCGATAGATTCACAGTAATCCAAATCCTCAAGCATGAGCTGATGAATTTCAAAGATAGCTGCATTCGCCTCTCCTACATCCTCAAGTGCTTTTTCATAAAGCTCTTTCAATTGGTTCTTAGCCTCATCCCTCGCTTCTTCAAAGCGTCCGATTTCCGCCTCTGTATCTTCTATCTTATATCTTTTTATAACGCTTTCTTTTCGTTTGTAGAATGATATTGTTCCCATACAAACATCATTAAAAACGCTCTTTCCCTCTAATACCGTCATCGATTTATTTCCTTTTCCTCTTAAAGATTTGCTTTAAAGAACTGTTCTAATGCAGCAATTGCTTCGCCTTCATCTGCTCCGTCTACCTCTACAGTCACTTCATCACCTTTTTTGATTGCCATTCCCATAATACCGAAAATTCTCTTTGCATCTCCGCTTTTTCCGTTTGACTTCAAATTAACTGCTGACTGGAACTTACCAGCTTCCTTTACTAATAAACCTGCCGGTCTTGCGTGAATTCCTAACTCATCTTTGATTACATACTTAAAATTTTTCATAATTTTCTTCCTTCCTTTTTGCGTGTTTTTATTTTTTATTCTATCAGTGATTTGCCGTTTGTGGCAATTACTTCTTTGTACCAATCGAATGATTTTTTCTTATATCTCTCTAAGGTACCTGTTCCATCATCGTTTCTGTCAACATAGATGAAACCATATCTCTTTTTCAGCTCTGCTGTGGACGCACTTACCAAATCAATGCAGCCCCATGTGGTATAGCCCATCAGTTCCACACCATCTTCAATTGCTTCTGCAACCTGAACCAAATGGTCATTTAGATATTGAATACGATAGTCATCTTCCACTGTCTTGTTTCCGTTTTCATCTTCCACAAGCTTATCTACAGCTCCCAGTCCGTTTTCCACAATAAACAGCGGTTTTTCATATCTATCATATAAAGTATTCAATATATATCTTAACCCTTTTGGATCAATTTGCCAACCCCATTCGCTGGCTTTTAGGTGCGGATTTGGCACTCCGCCCATGATATTTCCCTGTCCTGCCTTTGCAGAAGGGTCTGTACTCTCGCAAATACTCATATAGTAGCTAAAGGATATGAAATCCACCGTATTTTTCAGGATTTCCTCATCTCCCGGCTCCATTTTAATCTGGATATTCTGTTCTTTAAACAAACGCTTTGCATATGACGGATATTTTCCTCTTACCTGTACGTCACTGAACAAAAGGTTCTCTCTGTCTCTCTCCAATGTCTTTAGGACGTCTTCCGGCTTAGGACTCATCGGATATACCGGCATCCCAAGCACCATACAGCCTATTTTGGCATCCGGCATAATTTCATGTCCAAGCTTGGTTACAAGCGCACTTGCTACCAGTTCATGGTGAATTGCCTGATACAAATCTGACATGGAAAGCTTTTCTTTCTCTGTGTATATCGCGCCGCTCATAAACGGTGCATGTACAATTGAATTAATTTCATTGAATGTCAGCCAGTATTTTACCTTATCCTTATATCTCGTAAAAATAGTTCTTGCATAGGTTTCATAAAAACCGATAAGGCGTCTGTCTCTCCAGCCGTCATATTTCTTTGCAAGATTCAGCGGCGTCTCATAATGCGATATCGTAACGAGCGGCTCAATTCCGTATTTTAGACATTCATCAAATAAATTGTCGTAAAACTCCAATCCTTTTTCATTTGGCTCAGCATCGTCGCCGTTCGGAAAAATTCTGGACCATGCGATTGAGGTTCTAAACACCTTAAAGCCCATCTCAGCAAACAGCTTGATGTCTTCTTTATAGCGATGATAAAAATCGATACCTACAAGTTTCATGTTATCCTCAGTCGGTTCGGGTGTAATTAATCCTCCTATTCCTCCCTTCGGAGTAACATCCTGAAGACTCAGCCCTTTTCCATCTTCAAGGTAGGCACCCTCACATTGGTTTGCAGCTACTGCACCGCCCCACAAAAATCCTTCCGGAAAATCTTTTACCATATTTTCTCCTTCTTTCTATCTTTTATTTTATTCAGATAAGCCCATGTTTCTTAAAGCTGTTGTAAATTCCGTTATCTTTTACCGAGTCTGTCACCTCATCAGCGTACTCTTTTAAATAATCCCATGCATTTCCCATCGCAATTCCGACTTCGGCAAACTTCAGCATTTCCACATCATTTGCCCCGTCTCCGAGGGCGATTACACTCTCCTTAGTTTTACCGTAATATCCTAAAACTTTCTGTATTCCGGTTGATTTATTAATATTTTTATCGGATATCTCCCCGCTGTTCTCTCCAAAACCTCCTATGCTGTTCGGCAATATGAGAAAGTGCTCCTTCAGCCTTTCCTGCATAATCTCAATATCAAGCGGCGCCCTAAAGTACAAAACTTTATTGACATTCTTGATATCATGAATATTTTCCACCGCGTGCATCAGGCTTACAAACTCTTCGGCAGCCCCGTTTTTTGCCATATTGCTTCTCTTAAATATTTTTTCAAGCTCTTCTTTATCCTCTTTTTTCAGATAAACGCCCTTTGTCGTCTCCAATAAAAATGCAATATTATTTTCCTCCAGATAGCCTATCAGCTCCTTGAGTGCCTCTTCCTCTATACTTTTATGAAACACAACCTCGTCGCCGCATTCCACATATGCGCCTGCCGAGCCTACCATTCCATCAAAGCCGATTGCAAAAATAGAAGGGTAAACCTCACTTTTTGCCCTGCCGGTACATATAAAAATCTTATGACCATTTTTTCTTGCGGTCTGAATTGCCGTTATGGCTGACTGCGGAACCGTTCCGTCTACGTCGCAGAGCGTTCCGTCCACATCTATAAAAATGATTCGTTCCATTCTTCTGCCTCCTTGTCTAGAAAAAAACCTAGACTTATCACATAACATATAAGCCTAGGTCTTGCCTGCATTACCAGTAACAACCCTAATTGGTTGACGTTATTCTTTTTAGGTGGACGGTCAGATAGACCAATTCCTCCTCCGGAACTTGCATTTTAAATTCCGTCTCAATATACTTTTTTATCTTTTCTGCACACTTATAGTCTTCATAATACTGATTCTTAATCATCTCATAAAATTCTTCATCATGTCCCGCGTTCGCACGATTTGTGATAATACGCTGGGAAAAGAACTTCAGGTGTGTGATAAATCTCTCATAATTAAGAGAGTCTTCATCAATTTCCATCTGATAATTATATTTGATAATCTTTAGAACACCTTGAATCAGTTTCGTGATATCAATCGTATACGGCATATCTGTTCCGAATTCCGCATTGACAAAGTGCATGGCAATCGATGCTGCCTCATCACTCGGAAGCTCTATATCAAGTCTTTCCTTTATAATCTCAAGTGCCTTCTTGCCCACCGCATATTCCTGAACATAAAACTTCTTAATTTCCCACAAAAGGGCATTATTAAAATTAAGTCCCTGCTTATAGCGCTCAATGGCAAAATTAATATGATCTGTCAGCGTGATGTAAATACTCTTATTCAGCTTTTTTGTTATCGCTGTCTTCGAATATGTAATAATCTCATCCGTAACCTGTATATTTTCGAGGGGAACATCCGCCAGCACGCTTTGCAGGTGTGCCGTCTCCGCCTCGGTGTCCATTCTGAAAACTTTTTCAACCTTGGCATCCTCTATCGTTTCACCGATTTTCCGCCCAAAGCCAAGACCTCTTCCCATTACAATGATTTCTCGGTCTTTGTTATCAAAGGAACTTACTATGTTATTATTAATAATTTTCTCAATTTTCATTCTGCCATCATTTCCTATCATTATATTCATAATAAGCGTGACGCCAATTGCTTAAAAAAATAAACCACACAAAATTAGAACAATCCCTTTGAAAATGTTCAAATCTGTTGGTTTCGCCTGCATTACCAGTAACAATCCTAATCTTATTAATAATATATAAATAAAGCAAATTCTTTATAGGACTTATGATACCATACTGTCTTATTATTGTCAAAGTTGTTTGTTCTTTTCGTCATTTTAATTAAACTTGGCCTGTTAATTTTGTGTAATATTACAACAAAACAGGAAGTCGGCATGTCAAATGCTGGTATGCCGGCTTCCTACTTTTTATTTTTGCTTTTATTTCTTAATCTTGACCGCTTTTACCGAACTGTATTTTCCATAAATCTTATTTCCTGAAGCATCCGTCTTATACGCTCTAACCTTTACATAGTAGGTAGAGCCTTTGATGAGCTTTTTGATTGTTGTACTCTTGCTCTTTGACTGCACAGTTGTCACATTCTTGGTGAATTTCTTATCCGTCGCGTAAACAAACTCATATCCCTTTGCCTTGCTTACCGCATCCGCTGTCATCTTCATCTTTCCTTTGCCGGAATTGGTGAGGCTCTTCAAGCTTGCCTTGCCAACGGTTATTTTCTCCCATTTTGCATAAACTGTGACTGCTTTCTTTGTGCCTTTCTTAATCTGGGTTATCTTTGTCTTAAACTTTCCGTCTGTATACCAGCCTTTAAACACATATCCTTTCTTGGCAGGAGTTTGAAGTTTCACTGCCTTATTTCCTGCAAAACCGGAAGGGTTTTTGGCATTGTTGGTGCCGCCGTTTAGCTTATAGGTAATCTTATAGCCTACTGTTATTTTGCAGGACGCATAAGTACCGCTTCCATCCGATGCAGTAGCTGTGATTGTCACGGTTCCCCGCTTCTTTCCTGTCACAACACCGTTCTGGCTGACCGTCGCTATTTTGCTGTCGGAGGAGGACCAGAGCACTGCCCTGTTCGCTGCATTTTCAGGGGTCACGGTGGCGGTCAGCGTGTTGCTTGTATCGACACCGATGACGGACGCCTGCCCTTTGATTGTAATTTTGCTTACTAAAATGGCTTTCCACTTTGCATAAAGAATGGTATTTGCCTGCACCTTATCGCTTTGGAAATTCCATTTAGTCGTAAGCGAAGTTTCCTTATACCAACCCTCGAAGATATAGCCTGCTCTGGTCGGATTAGTCGGCTCCGTTATTAATTTTCCTGCTTCAACGGTCTGCGCTGCAACTTCGCTTCCGCCGTTTGTACGAAAGTTGATTGTGAATTTTTCCACAGGAGTAACCGGGTCGGTTGGATCAGTTGGATCTTCACCCTCTGCCAGACGAATTACAATAGAACAGCATCTTGAGATAACACTCTCGTCAAAGGCAATATTTAATTGTCCGTCTGCCACATCAACCTCATAGATACCCACATTATACTCATTTTTAGCATTCTTTACGGAAACCGCAACACTTCCCTCCAGCGTTGCTCTTACCTCGCTTGAGCCGGTATTCGTACCGCCTGTTATCTCAACAATATAGTGCCCGTTTTCCATATCAACATTAAAGGTTCGTCCTGCCGGAAGTACAAAATCGTTGTATACCAATACCGAAAGCGGATAGGTTTCAAAAAAGTGAGTATAGCCTTCCGTTCTGCCCTCAATCTTTTCCGTGCCGTCTCCTGCAAAACCGTAGCCTTTTTCCTTTGAATATAAAATGCCAAGCTCCTTGGAGGTTTTTGTTCCGTTCTTGGCATTCACGGTAACCCCTGTCCAGCCCTCGTAAACCTTTGCCGCATCAATACCAAAATCGAATTTGTAGAGTGCTTTGTATTTCACAACACGGGCAAGTAGGGAAACCCCGTAATCGTCCGCATTTCCTTTAATTGTAATAACGCCCTCCTTGCTCGTATCCAAGTTTGAAGTGTTCCAGCTTATCGCTGCCGCTCCTGTAGCGCCGCTCGCATATTTTGCGGTGACGGTTGCCGGCAAATCAGCAGCTTTTATTTCGCTGTTTACTAAAACCTCAATCGGCTCCAGCACTCCGGTTATCTCTGTCACGTAATCATTTACAATAATGACTTTGATCGTAATTTCAAGATTTGTTTGCTCTTCCAACTCCGCAGTCAAAGTGTACGTTCCAAGCGTGTTGTTATCCAATTCTCCGTTCCACTTTGCCACATTGACTGTCTTTTTGCTTCCATTTAAATAAGTCAATTCCACTGTTTCAGGGAGTATCACGGTTTTGCCGATTACAGATTTAATATTTGCAATCGGCGTGTAGCCTGTCACTGTATTTTCAACAATTTGAAGTGTCACGTCGATTACTTGGCTATAACCGGAAACAGAAGCCTTAACGGTGTAACTTCCCGGCGTGGAGAGGTCAACTGCAGAAACATCCCAGCTAACCCTCGCTGTTGTTTCCTTATCATTTTGGTCAATCACTGCAACAGAAGCAGGAAGGAGGTCTGCAACCGTCTGTCCTTCTTTAAGTTCTGTATTTGCCGCAATAGGCTCCAGTATAATCTCTTTTACTGTTTTTATGTCAACCAGTGTATCTGTTGCCACTACCTGAGATAAAAATGATGTCTTGTCATTCACAATCGCAGCAATTTTATAAGAATAGTTCGTTCCTCCCGAAACCTTCGTATCCTTATATACATACATAAGACTATCGCCCGAGGTGCCTTCCTTCGCTGTAAGGTCGTCATTTAAAATCGTGGCGATAAGCGAATAGTTTTCACTGTCTCCCTCCGCTCGATATACCTCATAGCCTTGGATTTCATTTCCATAGGTTCCGTCATTTGCAGGTGTGAAGTTCAACGTTATGGAAGTTTTCGTTGTCTCTTCCACGGAAAGCTGTGCCGTAACAAGGTTCTCGGAAAGCAGATAGCTTAGTTTTGGCATCTGATTATATGCCACATTCTCCCATGCAACGCCCTCGCGGTATGCCAGATTTTCTGTGAGGCAAGGAACTACATAATCGGTCTGTATTGTCGTCGTATAAACTCGTATCCTGCTGTTATCCGCGGAACACCGCAGTATCATTTCCTCGCGCCAGTCTCCGAGAATATCAGCAATCAGACCTGCATTTCCCTTTGTTCCGTTGGAGGTATAAACCTGATCTGATTCAAAAACCAGTTTCTCCGTTCCATTCCCGTAATCCCAGTCTGCAACAGTGGTCGTAAGGGGAACATATGCCGCTTCATTGAAGGTATGATCAAATATTTCGGACAGTAAATCTCCGTCCCAAAAAATAGTATCATTTGACGCCGGGGAATTTATCGCAGTTGTCACAATATTTCCGATTGTTGATAAAGTTGAATAAACTCCTCCTTCCTTAGAATTCCAAGCCGGTTTATCAGAAGAAGAGTAATTCGGCCCTGCAATAGACCAAAATTCTGCCCCCAAGTAAGTTGGGTCGATATCGCCTGCCGCGCCTCGTCCGGTATCTTTACCTACATAGTAACCCATCAGCACCTCTCCGGTCTTCGCATCATGTATTTCCACATGATAAGGGACCTCGGCGTGTTCATGCACCTCCATAATCTCAAGTCCTTCATTCCAGCTTACCCAGTCAGAGACATGCATCGCATCGCCATGTCCAAGCTTGGTCGTATAAGCCAGCGTTCCGTCATGGTCGATAAGAAGGGAACCGTAAACAATTTCGTCTTTCCCGTCACCGTCTACATCATTGACGCTCAGATTGTGGAAACCCTGCGCCTCGATATCATCTGCCGCATACTCATCAAGCAAATTGTTGGAATCAAACTTCCAGTAGATATCCAGTGTATCACCGAATCCGTCATTGTTCGTATCCAGCAGGCAATATGCAGTCAGCGTTGTCCTACTGTAGTATCCTCTGCAAAATACTGCCGCCGGAGTCTGTCCATCCAAATATGCAACGGCTGACAAAAAGCGATCTACACGGTTTCCGTAAGAGTCCTTCCACGCTGAGACATCGCCCCTCTCCGGAATATAATCAGTCGTATCCAGAATACTTCCATCATCATCAAACATAGTCAGGTACTCCGGTCCGTTCAAAATATAGCCGGAGGAATTTCTATAATCATTTGCACTGCTGATTGTATCAGTCGGCAGAGCATCCGAATTGCATTCTCCGACATAGCCTGCCTCTGTAAGTCCCGCGTCCGTACCGTCACTGCTGATATAAGCAGTCGTGCCGTCCGCCGTCTTTGCTGCAAGCTCTGCCTTTCCGTCTCCGTCAAAATCCCATACCTGAAACTGTGTGTAATGTGCACCTGAACGTATATTAATGCCGAAATCAATCCGATACAAAAGCTTGACTTCACCTGTTGCCATATCAATATCATAGGCATCTATAAAGGTTTTTCCGGTATATCCTGAATTGGCATTATCCTGTGCATTCGACGGATACCATTTGACAAACAGCTCATAATCCCCGTCTCCGTCAGCATCGCCGATTGACATGTCATTTGCTGTATAGGTACAGGTCTTTCCGTTCGGCATCGTCTCATCTGCCGGCTTATATAGCTGCAGTTCAAGATACTGGTTATCCCAAACCTGTGTATCCTTCACCTGTAAACCACCGTTTCCAAGTGCGTCGTCATTGCTTCCGACTACGCGGTATGTATCACCTGCGCTTCCGCCCTCATCTACAAGATTCGTAATTTTTACATCGGTCGCTATCGCAGTGTCATTTCGGTAAACGGTAAAAGTTGTCGTAAGGTTATGATCACTGTCAAAATCCTCATCAAAAGCTCTCCAGCTTACATAGACTCCTTTGGTATACTCCTTCCCCTCATTATCGGTTGCAGAAAGGGATGTGTCTGCCCCTGCATTTCCGGCTAGATTTACCGCTACCAAGCCTCTGTCGGTCAACGTCTCCGGTTCTGACGGCACCAGTTCACCTTCCGTCGGCGTGTCCGATAACGATGTTACTTCCATACCGTTAATATAAGGGTTGGTTCCCCCAATTCCAATGGTTAGCTGTCCATCACTTACATTCACAATCGTTGTCAGACTCTCCAATGATTGTCTGGCTGAAATTGTACCGATGGCACTGCCTTCCGCTGTGTAGCTTGCCTTGATGGTACTCGTGCCTGACAATAAGTCTCCGGCATAAATGGTCACTTCGTAATCTCCGTTTGGAACATCAAGTGCAAACTCGGACTCTCCAAGGCAGAAATCATCCGCCATTCTTGAAGAATCTGCATTTCCATTGTTCGAGCGTAGTCTTCCTGCTTTTGCAGGAGGGGTTATAAAACCGTATCCTGTGTCTGTCGAATACAATGTCTTTTCCGTTATCTCTGTCCAGCCCTCCATCACGTAGGAGCTGCTTGCTATTCCAAAGTCATATCGGTATGCAGGTGTCTTTGTTGTGACAGTTAGCTTATCCGATAACTCACCCTGCCCCAATGCATTAAAGCCTGCAACTGCGTATACATAGGTTTTTCCCCCTTCACAGGAAGAATCGGTATAGGTGTTTTTAGAGCTTACGGAATATTTTTTTACCTCGGAAAAATCAACATCATCGGCCGTTTCGCCTTTTTCAAGCTCTGCGCGGTATATGTAGTAGAGTTCGGCGCTGTCTGCCGCTGTCCAGCTCATAGAAACACTGGAAGATCCGACTGTCTTTTTCGTCAAATCAGATGGCTTTGCCGGTTTTTCCGATGGAAGTGTCAGATCAACATAAGCTGCCAGTTCACCAAGCATTTCATTATCCTTAATCCCGCCTGCCAAACATTGTGCAAATTTATATGCGCCATATTGCTGTAAATGGGTTGCATCGGATGAACCGCTTGGATATGTATCATATTCTCCGGCTGCAAGCCAGAGAAACAAGGACTTTGCCCCTTCAATTCCAAAAGAGTTGCAAAGATCGATTGTGAGCTGTGACAAATCGATCAAAGGAATGTTTTGTTCCTCTGCAATCTTCTTCATCACATTTCGATATGCCTCAAAGTCGCACACGAAGGTGTCTAGTTCACCGCTTGCGGTCGTCTTATAGCTGAGTCTCGCAATTGGAGTAACTAATACACAGGTTGCTCCCCTTTGTGCCGCTCCATCCACATAATACTGAATCCACTGTTCAAAATCCTCAGAGGAAACCCAGCGGTTCGGCCTTGAATATGTCGCATCATTATGTCCCCACTGCACAAACAGATAATCTCCCGGCTTGATATCCTCCAGCAAATCATCGAGTTTTCCCTCCTCGATAAAGGACTTGGAGCTTCTTCCGCCGATTGCTCTGTTTTCAATTATCACATTCTCGGTCTCATAAACCTGACTCTGGCTATAATCACAATTTTCAGCCTCCCGCTCTTCTACGAATGTGCCAAAAAAGTTGACCAGCTCCTGTCCCCATCCTGTTTTGGGATATTCATAGGTTTCGTAGGTCTGAACGGTTGAATCGGAAGCAAGATATATAGTCGGCTTATTTCCTGCCTCATTTTCCAGCTTTTCAAGACTTATGCTCTTTACATACACCGTTTTTGTCTCGGCATCTGCCTCCGTTGTGGCAGTGCTTGTTCCTAAAAATTTCAGGTTGAGCACGTCATCAACCAGGCAGGAGACAAACTCAACTGCCTCTGTTTCGCCTGCTGCCACTGTAATGCCGCTCTTCTTGGTAATATCCTCTGCTTCAACGCATGCCGCTATTTCGCTGTCAGTCGGATTCGCCAATTCGACGATTACCTTATAGTTTGCCGGCTCCAGATTAAAATCCAGACTAGATGTATTTTCATAGGTGAATACACCATATCCGGTGCTTTCGGTCTCGGTCCATGCCTTACTGGATATCGCCGTATAATCACTTCCATCCTCAACAAAGGAGGCTGTGCTCTGCTCAACCAGGCTTGTTCTCGGATAATAGATACCGCTTACCCAGCCTTTCGCTTCGTCAGGATAGGTCACATCGCTAAAGCCATAACCCGCCTCGTCACTAAAAAGAGTTTCTGACGAAATATCTTTGGAAGTGCCAAAGTAGTAAGTTTTCTCCTCCGCAAGCACCCTTCCATCTGCATCTTTCTTAAGACTGGTCTCTTTTTCCTCGCTGATTGCAGCGTCAGTCTCTTTTGTATCTATATCAGCTTCTGTATCAGCTGTCTCATCTGTATTTTGGCTTTCATCAGACTCACCAGCTTCTGCCTGTGTTTCGTCTGTCTCCTCTATTACGTTCTCTTCCGTTTCAGTTTTGACACCATCCTCCTCTGTTTCATTCTCCCCTGTCTCAGTTAGAGTGCCATCTGTCTCTGTCGCGTTAATCCCCACGCTTTCCCTTGCCGCTTCATTCGCATACGCAGCCACGTTGAGCACTGATAAGTTAGTTGATACTAACGCCAAAATCAGCACCGAAACCAGCATACGCTTTAAGCAGCAATAAATCTTTTTCCTTTTGGGCATAATTAAGAATCCCTCTCCTCTCCAAATATTTTTACACTTGAAGCATACGCACCTTTTATTTCCTGTACAACAATCATTTTTGATACCGCCTATCACTTTTAATTTTGTTATTTTCGCTTGCTTTTCTTCTATATAAAAAGGTGTAGGATTGAGACGAGTTCTTTTTTATTCTTTTATTTTACAAAATCAAACAAGCTATTTCACAATTTTCTTCCCTATTTTTGCTGTCAATTAATCATTTTTGAGGTTGAGAATCAATATTAACTTGCATTCGTGCGCATAAATTTCCTATTATATAAAAAATGCACCGTTCATTCCTATGAATGAACGGCACATCTTCTTTATATTTCTCTTTTGGTTTTACTTCTTAATCTGTACTTTCTTTACTGAACTGTATTTTCCGTAAACTTTATTTCCGGATGGGTCTACCTTGTATGCTCTTACTTTTACATAGTAGGTTGAGCCCTTTGTCAGATTCTTAATTGTTGCACTCTTCTTTGCCAAAACAGTCGTCACGTTATTCTTAAACTTGCTGTCCGTTGAGTAAACAATCTCGTAACCCTTTGCTTTGCTTACCGCATTTGTGGTTACTTTCATTGCGCTCTTTCCGGAGTTGGTAACACTCTTAATGCTTGCTTTGTCAACGGTTATCTTTTCCCATTTTGCATAAACCGTAACTGCCTTCTTCGTGCCCTTCTTAATCTGTGTTATCTTTGTCTTAAATTTACTGTCTGTGTACCAGCCCTTAAAGGTATAGCCGCTTCTGGTCGGTGTCTGTAGCTTCACAGCTTTATTTCCCTCAAAGCCGGATAGATTTTTAGCATTGTTTTTACCGCCATTAAGCTTATAGGTAATCTTATAACCTACCGTTATCTTCACGGATGCTGCCACGCCGCTTCCATCTGCTGCTGTCGCTGTAATTGTAACAGTTCCGTTTTTCTTTCCTGTCACAACACCGCTTGTACTTACTGTTGCAATTTTACTGTCAGAGGATGACCACAACACAGTTTTCACTGCTGCATTCGTCGGCTCTGCCGTTGCTGTCAGTGTGTTGGTTGTGCCAATGCCGATAATCGAATCATTTCCGCTGATTGCTATCTTTGATACTTTAATTGCATTCCATTTTGCATAAAGAATGGTGGCTCCTGTAACCTTATCACTCTTGAAATTCCATTTTGTGAGGAATGAGTTCTCTTTGTACCAGCCGCCGAATGTATAGCCTGTTCTTGTCGGTGCTTTTGGCTCTGTTACAAGTTTTCCTGACTCTATGGTCTGGGAAGCAGTTGCACTTCCTCCGTTTGAGTTAAACGCTACAGTATAGTTTTCTACTACTACGTCCTTTGTCCAGTTTGCATATAACACGGTATCTGCCGTAATCTTATCTGCCCCAAAATCCCATGCCGTCACAAATTCAGAGTCCTTGTACCAGTCTTCAAATGTGTAACCTTCTCTTGTCGGTATTTCCGGCTTCGTCACAAGTCCATCCTTTTCGATTGTCTGATCTGCCACCGCACTTCCGCCATTTGTATGAAATGATACTGTAAACTTCTCTTTCTCCGGATCTGTCGGAGTGGTAGATGCTTCAATCCAGTTTGCATACAGTACGGTATCTGCTGTAACTTTGTCTGCTGCAAAATTCCATACCGTTGTAAATTCAGCATCCTTGTACCAGCCTTCAAAAGTATAGCCTTCCTTGGTCGGTACTGTCGGCTCAGTTACAAGCCCATCTTTTTCTACTGTCTGAGTTGCTACTGCGCTTCCGCTGTCTGTATCAAATGTTACGTCAAACTTTGTTTTCACCGTACGGATTACTACAGCTCCGATACGAGAGTTACTGTTTGTAAATGTAATGTTCATCTGTTTGTCTTTAACACTTACATTGAATGACTGAACTGCATATTTACCTGCTGCGGCACTAAAATTATATGCCACGCCTTCAATCAAGCCCTGCGCATTGCTCTTTAGTTCAGAGTTACACATGATTTCAACAACATAATCTCCGTTAGGAAGGTCTACCTTAAATTCTTGACCGCTTAAAAGTGCAAAGTCATGGTATACTTTTGTCGGCATCGGATAATTGTCATCCTGATGGGTATAGGAGGTTTCCGTTCTTCCCTGGAAGCTGGCTGCTTCTACAAATCCGTATCCCTTTTCTTTTGTATATTCAATTCCTAATTCTACTACACTTTTTGTTCCGCCCTTAATATTGGTCGTGACACCTGTCCAGCCATCTTGTACCATTGTTTTATCAATACCAAAATCAAATTTGTATAATGCTGGGTATGCTACTACTCTTGCAATCTGAGAAACCGCTACATCATCCACGCTTCCCTTGATTGTAATCACACCTGCCTTGGACGTATCCACCGCTATAAGATTCCAGTCAATTTCCTCCGTTCCGGTATTGCCGCTTGCATATTTCACTGCAATGGTGGAAGGCAAATCACTCGTCGTCATCTCATCATTTATTAAAATTTCAATTGGTTCAAAAGTTCCTGTTACTGCTGTTACATAATCATTTACGATAACAACATTAACTGAAATTTCAACATTGGACTCGTCTTCCACTTCTGCTGTCATCTTATAGGTTCCCAGTTTATTATTATCATAGGTTCCATTCCATTTAACTACGTTAACTAACTTTTTCGTACCATTTAAATATGTAACTTCTACCGTAGACGGTAAAGTCACAGTATTTCCGATTACTGTTTTAATATCACTAATTGCCGTATACGCTGTTATTGCATTTTCAATAACCTTAAGAGTTACTTCTACCACTTCATCGTATCCAGAAACAGTTGCATACACCTTATAAGTTCCCGGTGTTGAAAGATCAACTTCTGAAACATCCCATGCAACGTCAGCTTGTACTTCGTTATCATTGGAATCAACTACTGTTACTGTCGTAGGAAGAAGACTTGCAACTGTCTGACCTTCTGCTAAAGCAGTATCCTCTACGATATCAGCCAGAGTAAGCGCTTTTACTTCTTTTACATCCACCAATGTGTTTGCACTGGATGTTCTTGACATAAAGGAAGTTTTGTTATCTATGATTGCTGCTACTTTATACACATAGCCGGTTCCACCCTTTGCTGTAGTATCCTTATAAACATATACCGTGTTTTCGCCGGAGGTTCCGTCTTTTACGATAAGGTCATTATTTTGGATCGTTGCCACTAAGGAGTAATCCTCACTGCCTGTGACTGTACGATACACTTCATAGCCTTGTATTTCATGTCCGTAGGTTCCATCATTTGCCGGTGTAAAGTTAATCGTTACGGAATTCTTTGTTGTTTCTGCTACAGAAACCTGAGCAGTAATAACACTATCTGATAACAAATAACTTAAGCTTTGCACCTGATTGTACCCTACATTCTGCCAAGCAACACCTTCACGGTATGCTAAGTTTTCCAACAGACAAGGAACCACATAATCAGTTTGAATCGTTGTTGTATATACTCTGATCTTGCTGTTATCTGCTGCACTTCGAAGTATCATTTCTTCTCTCCAGTCACCCAGAATATCTGCAATTAATCCCGGATTTCCTTTTGTTCCGTTAGAAGTAAATACCTCAGATGATTCAAAATTTATCACTTCTTTGCCTGTCTCATAATCCCAATCAGATATGGTTGTTGTAAGAGGGACATAAGCTGTTGTATCAAATGTATGGTCAAATATTTCAGACAGCAAATCTCCATCCCAGAATATTGCAGCATTTGAAGCAGGTGAAGAATTTGAAATTGTTATAAGTTTTTCCAAAGTTGAAGAGCTTGAATATACCCCGCCTGTTTTGGAATTCCAAGCAGGTTCGTCACTTGAAACATAACTTGGTGACGCAATAGACCAAAATTCGGCTTGTGGATAGGTCGGGTCGATATCTGCTGCTACTCCACGTCCCGTATCTTTACCTGTGTAATAACCCATTAAGATTTCTCCGGTTTCTGCATCATGGATTTCTACATGGTAAGCCGCATTGTCATGCTCATGCACTTGCATAATTTCTAATCCATCATTCCATTTAACCCAGTCAGAAACATGCATTGCATCTCCATGCCCAAGTCCTGTGGTATACATCAAAGAACCATCGTGATCTATCGTTACAGAACCATAGATAATTTCGTCTTTTCCATCATTATCTACATCATTAATGCTAAGATTATGAAAGCCCTGTGCTTCAATTTCTTCTTGTGTATATTCTTCTAATAAATTATTTGTATCAAATTCCCAAGTGGTGGCAAGCTTATCGCCTATATTGTCGTTGTCTGTATCCAACAGATTATATGCTGTCACGGTCATTCTTGTATAATACCCGCGGCTGAATATTGCTGACGGAGTTTCTCCATCTAAATATGCCGTTGCTGACAAGAAACGATCTACTCTGTTTCCATGGGAGTCTCCCCAAGCTGAAACAGTTCCTCTTGCAGGAAGATAATCTGTTGTATCTAAAATAGTTCCATCATCATCAAACATGGTCAGATATTCCGATCCGTTTAAGATATATCCGGAGGAATTTCTATAATCATTTGCACTGCTGATGGTATTTGTTGGAAGTGCATCGGTGTTGCATGCTCCCACATATCCGGTTTCTACTAAGCCTGTATCTGTTCCATCAGTACTCTGGTAAATCGTTGTACCATCTGCTGTCTTAGCTGCTAATTCCGCCTTGCCGTCTCCGTCATAGTCCCATACTTGGAATTGTGTATAGTGAGCACCGGAACGGATATTAACTCCAAAGTCAATTCTGTATAAAAGTTTAACTGCGCCCGTTGACATATCAATATCATAAGCATCGATAAATGTCTTTCCTGTATAACCTGCTACTGAATTATCCTGTGCATTTGACGGATACCATTTTACAAACAACTCATAATCTCCGTCTCCGTCTACATCACCTACTGACATATCATTTGCTGTGTAGGTACAGGTTGTTGCATCCGGCATTGTTTCATCTGCCGGTTTATATAACTGTAATTCAAGATACTGGTTATCCCAAGCCTTTGTTTCTTTTGGCTGTAATCCAAGTGAACCGTCGTTGCTTCCCACTACCTTGTACACATCACCTACTTTGCCTCCTTCATCTACAAGGTTGGTAACCTTGATGTCAGAAGCAATCGGGGTATCGTTTCTGTATACGGTAAAGGTTGTAGTCACGTTATTATCACCGTCAAAATCAGCTTCAAAGGCTCTCCAGCTTACATAAACTCCGCTTGTATATTCATTTCCCTCTGAATCTGTCGCAGATAGACTAGTGTCAGCTCCTGCATCTCCTGCAAGGTTTACTGCTACTATACCTCTGTCTGTTAACTTTTCCGGTGCTGAAGCTACTAATTCTCCGGTAATCGGTGTCTGGCATGCTGCAGATAATTCACCTACTCCACCTTTATTTTTTCCTTGAACCTTATAGTAATAGTGGATATTTGTTGTTAAATCACTGCCTGTATCGGTGAAACTTGCAGTTGTACTTGTTCCTACTTTTGTAAATTCTTTAAAGCCCTTCTCGCCTTCTGCTTTTGAAGAGCGATAAATAACATATGATGATGCATCACCAGCATTATCCCATGACAGGGTAATAGAACCGTTTTGTGCATTGTCACATTTTACATTTTGAGGCGCTACCGGAACAGGAACTGATAGATCAATCATTTTAATTTCTATCGTATTACTTGGACCACTTTCAGCTCCTCCTGCAGTTACTGCTGTTACATAATACTGATAAGTTTCTCCTGATACTGCGGTCATGGCAAGAGCATCCAAATTATTTATATCCGCTGCCTGAATTTTCTTTATCACAGAGAACTTTTTATCTGTAGCAGTAGCTTTCTGATATACATTATAATATGCTGCTTCATCAATTCCCATAAAGCTGATTAAGAAAGTGGACTGAAAATCTCCAATTTCCAATTCATTCTCATTATAGGTTAATTGAGTCGGTGTTCCTAAAATCGGTGTTACTTCCATACCGTTGATATACGCATTGGTTCCACCGATACCGATATTTAATTGTCCGTCTGCAACTCGAACGGTTGCTGTCATACTTGCCAATGCTAGTTTTGTGGAAATGGTACCAATAGATTTTCCTTCTCCCGTGTAACTTGCCTTAATGGTACTTGTTCCCGGAAGTAAATCACAAGCATATATCGTTACTTCATAATCTCCATTTGGAAGATCTAATGCAAATTCTGATGCTCCAAGACAAAAATCGTCTGCTAAGGCAGAAGAATCTGCATTACCATTATTTGCACGATTTCTTGCTGCTCCTGGTGCTGTAATAAAACCATATCCAACTGATGCTGAGTACATGGTCTTTTCTGTTATTTCGGTCCAGCCTTCCATTACGTTTGAACTGGTAGATAATCCAAAGTCAAACTTATAAGCTGATGACTTTGTAGTAACCGTAATTTTATCAGATAAAGTACCTAAGCCTAATTCATTAAAGCCTGCAACTGCATATACATAAGTTTTTCCGCCTGCACAAGCAGAATCCGTGTAGCTGTTTTTAGAACTTACGGAATATTTTGTTGCAGATGAAAAGTCAACATCATCCGCAGTCTGACCTTCAGTAAGCTCTTGACGGAATATGTAATACAACTCTGCGTCTGAGGCAGCATCCCAAGTCATAGAAATACTGGAAGCTCCGATTGTGGTAGTTGCTAAATTAGCCGGTGTAGCTGGCACATTTTCCGGTAATGTAAGCTTTACCGTTGATGCAAGTTCTGCCAACTTATCATTATCTTCAATTCCCTTTGCAACACACTGTGCAAATTTGTATGCACCATATTGTTGAAGATGAGTTGAATCAGATACTCCTCCTGCATAATAACCGCTATACTCTCCTGCCGCTAACATAAGAAACAGGGATTTTGCACCTTCGATACCGAAATTATTACAAAGATCAATTGATAACTGTGTTAAATCAACTAACGGAACGTCTTGTTCGTCTGCAATCTTCTTCATTACTTGTCTGTAAGCTTCAAAGTTGCTTGCAAAGCTGTCTAACTCTCCGCTTTCTGTTGTCGTATAGCTATATCTTGCAACCGGAGTAACTAAAACGCAAGTCGCTCCTCTTTGTGTTGCTCCGTCTACATAATACTGCATCCATTTTTCAAAATCTGCTGAGGATACATATCTGTTTGGTCTTGAACTAGTTGCATCATTGTGTCCCCATTGAACTAACAGGTAGTCTCCCGGTTTTACATCTTCGAGTAAATCGTCCAGCTTGCCTTCTTCTATGAAGGATTTAGAACTTCTTCCTCCGATTGCTCTATTTTCAATTATAACATTTTCAGTTTCATAAGTTTGGCTCTGACTGTAATCGCAATCATCACATTCACGCTCATCTACAAGCTCACCAAAGAACTTGTATAATTCCTGGCCCCATCCGCTTTGTGGATAGTAAGAAGCTTCATAAGTCTGAACGGTTGAATCGGAAGCAATAAAAATAGTAGGCTTGCTTCCTGCTTCATTTTCCACTTTTTCAAAGCTTACACTTTTAACATATACTGTCTTTGTTGATGCTGTTGCCTCTGTAGTCGCAGAGCTTGTTCCTAAAAATTTCAGATTAAGCACGCCGTCTACTAAGCATGCAGTAAACTCAACATTTTTTGTTTCTCCTGCTGCTACTGTAATGGCACTTTCCTTTGTGATATCTTCTGCCTCTACATAAGCTGAAATTTCACTGCTCGTTGGATTAACCAAAGTTACTGTTACATCGTAGTTAGCTGAATCCAAATTAAAATCCAAAGTAGAAGTATTTTCGTAGGTATAAATACCATAACCGGTGCTTTCTGTTTCTGTCCACACCTTACTGGAAATAGCTGCATAACCATCACCATTTTCTACATAAGAAGCTGCTCCCGTTGTAACGGATGCCTCTCTTGGATAGTAGACACCGGATATCCATCCTTGTGCTTCATTCGGATAAGCTGCATCACTAAAACCATATCCAACTGCATCATCAAAAAGAGTCTCTTTTGAGATGTCTTTTCCATTTCCCAAATTATAGGTTTTTTGTGCTGCCAATACCTTTTCGCCTGACTTTTGGGCATCTACCGTCAAACTCTTTTCAGCCTCATCTGCAGAATCTGTAGTCTCGCTTTCATTTTCTGCTGTTTCTGTAGTATTTGTTTCTGTACTACTTGTCTCATCCGTATCTGCCACTGGCTCCGTTGTGGTTGTTTCCGTTACGGATTCATCTGTAGCTTCTGAAGCTGTTCCTTCGGTAGCTGTTGTTTCTGTACTACTTGTATCAGTAGTCGTATCTTCCGCAGCCGTTTCATCCTGGGCGCTTGCTTCTTCTGCCTCATTTGTTTCAGTGTTTTCTGTTGTCACTTCCTTGGCATATGCCGTCATGGATGATGTTAGCAGATTGCTTCCCACCAGCGCAACTACCAGCACCATCACCAGCATATTCTTTAAATAACGATGAATCTTTTTCATTTTGGGTATCATAAAGAATACCTCTCCTCTCCGATTGTATTTTTTTACTACATTCGGAGCATACTATCTTTTATTTTTATTCTCAATAATCAATTTTGATTGTGCTTATCATTTTTGTCCCTCTATTTTTTTGTTGGTTATACCACATTTTTACATTGTTTTCATTTTTTTCATTATTTTTTTATTTTTATTTTCTCTAAAAACCTTATCATTTTTTCTTGGTTTTTATTGTTTTCGGACCCTATAATAATCATTTTTAACCATGAAAATCAAATTTAAGTTGCGTTTTTCGTAATTTTGACGGTTAAATCACAAAAAAATCACCTGCCATTCGTCCATTTGAATAGCAGGTGACTTTTAAATTCTATTTACAGGGTGTTTGCCCTATCTTTTATATTTTTGCTGAAATTAATAACCTGGTGCTCATATACCTCATTGATATAAGGGGAGGTGATGATAAAGTCGGCTGTCGCCTTGTTGTTTGCAATCGGTATATCATATACTTGTGCAATTCGAAGAAGCGCCTTCACGTCCGGATCATGGGGTTGTGCCGTCAACGGATCGGAAAAGAAAATAATCAAATCAATTTTTCCCTCAACAATTTTGGCACCAATCTGCTGGTCTCCTCCAAGCGGTCCGCTGTTATAACCTCTTACCGGCAAGCCAGCTTTGTCCGTTATCATTCTTGCCGTTGTTCCTGTTCCACAAAGTGTATGGTTTTTGAGCACTTCATAGTTGGCGATACACCAGTCAATCAGCTCGCTCTTCTTATTATCATGTGCGATTAAGGCAATGCTTTTACTTTTGTTCAGCGCCAGTGTTATATATTCTTCGTTTATCATAATTTCATCCTTTCTGTATATCATTACTACACCCATTATATATCATTTTCGCCCAAAATCCTATATATTTTTGATAAAATCGCCGTAGCATTAAGACAGCTCAAACGCTCCCGTGTAAAGCTGATAATATTTTCCTCTCTGTGAAATCAAGTCGTCATGGCTTCCTCTCTCAATAATTTCACCCTGTTCGAGCACCATGATAACATCCGAATTCTTGACTGTCGAAAGTCTGTGTGCGATGACAAATACGGTTCTGCCCTCCATGAGACGATCCATCCCTTGCTGTACAATCGCTTCTGTTCTCGTATCAATACTTGAGGTTGCCTCATCCAATATAAGCACCGGTGGGTCTGCAATTGCCGCCCTGGCGATTGCCAGAAGCTGTCTCTGCCCTTGAGAAAGACTTCCTCCGTCTCCTCTGAGCATGGTGTCATATCCCTCCGGAAGATGGCGTATAAAACCGTCCGCATTGGCAAGCTTTGCCGCTGCTACCACTTCTTCATTCGTAGCATCCAGCTTTCCGTAGCGTATATTATCTGCAACCGTTCCGGTAAACAGATGCGTATCCTGCAAAACAATACCCAGTGATTGTCTCAAATCCGGCTTGTGAATCTTATTGATGTTAATACCGTCATAACGGATTTTTCCGTCAATAATCGGATAAAATCGGTTAATCAGATTTGTAATCGTCGTTTTGCCTGCACCTGTGGAGCCTACAAAGGCAACCTTCTGTCCCGGTTTTGCGTAGAGTGTAATATCGTGCAATACTGTCTTTTCCGGCACATAGCCAAAATCCACATTTTCAAACACAACATCACCCAAAAGCTTCGTGTACGTCACATTGCCATCCTCATGAGGATGCTTCCATGCCCACATTCCGGTCCGCTTCTCTACTTCAACGATATTTCCCTCACTGTCTTCCGTGACATTGACAATCTTCACATAGCCGTCGTCCTCCTCTGAAGCCTCATCCATTACCCTGAAAATTCGCTCTGCGCCTGCAAGCGCCATGATAACGGAGTTAAACTGCTGCGACATCTGCGTAATCGGCATATTAAAGCTTCTTGTCAATTGCAGGAAAGAAGCAAGTCCTCCCAACGTGAAACCTCCAATTCCCTGTATTGCCAAAAGAGAGCCTATCACTGCTACGAGAACATAGTTTAAGTAGCCCAGATTTCCCATAATCGGCATCAGGATATTTGCAAATATATTTGCATTGTTCGCACTGTCAAAGAGCTTATCATTCAACTTATTAAATTGTCTCTGCGCTTCCTCTTCATGGCAAAATACTTTTACAACCTTCTGCCCCTCCATCATCTCCTCGATATAGCCATTCACCATACCCAAATCCTTCTGCTGGGCGCCGAAATACTTTCCGCTCTTTCCTCCCACATTCTTTGTAACCTGAAGCATGATAACAACCACGAGTGCAGATACAATCGCAAGAGGAACGTTTAAGATAAGCATGGAGATAAATACACTGACAACCGTGACAATCGAGCTTAATAGCTGCGGTAAGCTCTGGCTGATCATCTGTCTGAGCGTATCTGTATCATTTGTATACAAGCTCATCAAATCTCCGTGTGCATTCCGATCAAAGAAAGGAATCGGAAGTGTCTCCATATGGGAAAACAAATCATCTCTTATCCTTCGCAGTGTACCCTGTGAAATCTGAACCATAATTCTGCTGTAGGCATAGGTGGATATAACTCCAACACAGTAAACAATACCCATCACACCGATTATTTTTAAAAGGGGTCCGAAATTTGGGCTGTCCGTTCCAAGCATCGGCACAATATAATCGTCAATTAAATTTTTCAACAGCAATGTTCCGATTACACTCGCCAATGAGCTGATTAAAATACAAACCGCTACAACGATAAACGGAAGCTTATACCCTTTAAAAATATAAGCAAGAAGTCTTTTTAATGTCTTTCCCGCATTTGCACTTCTCTTTGAAGGCGCTTGATTTTTATTATTTTCTGCCATTATGCATTCGCCCCCTTCACCTGTGATTCATACACTTCTCTGTATATCTGATTTTCTGCCAAAAGCTCTTCGTGCGTTCCGAAACCATCAATTCTGCCGTCATTTAAAATAATAATCCGGTCCGCATCTTGTATGGAGGAAATTCTCTGCGCAATGATAATCTTCGTCGTCTCCGGTATCTCCTCAATAAATGCCTTTCGAATCAAGGAATCTGTCTTTGTATCCACCGCACTGGTAGAATCGTCTAAAATAAGGATTTTGGGCTTTTTCAGCAATGCTCTCGCAATGCAAAGCCTCTGTTTTTGTCCGCCGGAAACATTGGTTCCTCCCTGCTCGATATAAGTCTCATACCCATCCGGCAGTTTCTCAATAAATTCACTTGCCTGTGCAAGCCGGCAGACTCTGATAATCTCTTCCTCTGTCGCATCCTGCTTGCCCCATCTTAAGTTCTCTTTAATCGTGCCTGAAAACAATACATTCTTCTGCAATACCATTGATACTTCATTGCGAAGTGTCTCAATGTCATATTCCCGCACGTCAACACCGCCAACCTTCACACTTCCCTGTATAACATCGTAGAGCCTTGGTATAAGCTGTACAAGGGAGGATTTCGCACTACCCGTACCGCCGATAATTCCGATTGTCTCACCAGATTTAATGGACAGATTGATATCGCTTAACACAAGCTTATCTAAATCATTGCTGTAGCTAAATGCTACGTCTTTCATCTCAATTGAGCCATCCTTCACCTTGAAGTTTGGCTTTTCTATATTTACCAAATCACTTTTTTCCTCAAGCACCTCAACGATACGCTCTGAGGAGGATCTTGCCATGATTACCATGACAAAAATCATGGATATCATCATAAGGCTCATCAAAATACTTGTCGCATAGGTAAAAAAGCTCATGAGCTGCCCGGTTCCCAAGGAGCCACCTACTATCAGCTTTGCGCCAAACCATGACAGGAGCATGATACAGGTGTACATTGTAAACTGCATAAGCGGGCTGTTTAATATAATAATTTTTTCTGCCTTTATAAATAATTCATACAGAACCCTAGATGCCTTTTCAAATTTTATAACCTCATGCTCTTCCCTTACATATGCCTTTACCACGCGAATACCGGTTAAGTTCTCCTGCACGCTGGCATTTAAGTCATCATACTTTTTAAACACCTGAACGAAATACGGGTGCACACCTGTCATAATGAAGTACAGGGCAGTTCCAAGGAAAATTGTCGCAATCAAAAAGATAACCGCAAGCCTTGCATTGATAATAAAGGACATAGCCATCGCACTGATAAGCATAAACGGTGCTCTCACACAAGTTCTGACAATCATCTGAAATGCATTCTGTACATTTGTGACGTCGGTTGTCAGTCTTGTAATCAATCCTGCCGTTGAATATTTATCAATATTTGAGAAGGAAAATTCCTGAATATTTTCATACATGCTCCTTCTTAAATTTCTTGCAAAGCCCGCCGATGCAGTCGCTGCAAATTTTCCCGCCAACGCTCCGCTCGCCAGAGATAACAGTGATATTACAACCATCACAACTCCGATTCTTATCACATAATTGATATCCCCGTTTTCAAGTCCCTTGTCAATAATGAGCGCCATCAGCGTCGGGATAATAATTTCAAATATTACTTCAAACATAATGAATACCGGTGTCAGAAAAGTATCCTTCTTAAATTCACCGATATAGCTGTATAGTTTTTTAATCATAGATTCCTCCGTTCTAATTTCCTTCCAATGTCTCTGCTATTTTTTCAGCCACCTGAAAAAAGTATTTTTTCTCTTCTTCTGATAATATCTGATTCAGTTTCTCTTCTCTTCTCTCAAGTGTATTGCCAATCATGGCATTTGCAGTCTTCGCCTTATCCGTTAAAACAATTTTTTTCAGTCTAGCATCTTCTTTTCCGCTCTCGCGCACAATATATCCGTTCTTTTCCAGCAGCTGTAAAACGCTTGTAACCGAGGACTTCCTGATGCGAAATTCCTTTTCTATATCCTTTTGAAAGACATCCCCTTTTTGGGTCTCCTCCTCCAGATGTTTTATAACGACCGCCTGCATTCTTGTAAGACCATGCTTTGCCGCTGCTGCGTCAAGGTCTCTTTTGAGTTGGTAGGATAAATCGATTATTACTTTACTTATACGTTTCTGTTCACATTTATCGTGCATAATTTCCCCTTTCTTATTAGTTTGATTTCTAACAGTTTAACTTCTAACTATTTTAATACAATATAGTTGAGTTGTCAACAAGTTATTTATTTTTTATATTACAAGAATTTCCTGTGATATAAAAAAACAGACGCCTCCGAAATTCAGAGTGCATCTGTTTTTTTACTTTTTAAAGTATTGAGGGTATTTCTCCCTCATCTGTGTTTGCTCTTCCAAGGAATAGCCGCTCAAATGCTTATCAATCGCACTTCTTGCCATTTCCTTGTCCTTATTTTTCACTGCCTCAACAATCGCTCGATGTTCATTCACAGTCTTACTGTCACGGATTGCGTTTAGACGCAAACTTCGTATCCTGTCAAAATGGATAGACAGATAATCTTTGACAAAAAATGCTGCTTCCTTGCCTCCGATTTCAAACAACTTCCTATGGAAATCATTGTCCTGTTCCAAAACTTGTGCTGCAGAGCCATTTTCCAAATACAACTCCTGCATTTTCAGCATTAGCTGTAACTCTTCAATATCCTGCTGCGTTGCTCTTTCACATGCCTCCTCAATTACGGCACGCTCAATCGCAAGCCGCACAAATCTGGCATCATTGGCAATCTCAAAATCTACATAAGATACCATGCTTCCGATCTGCGGATATACTTCTATTATTTTCTCATTGCTCAGCTCCAATATTGCTTCTCGTATCGGTGTTCTGCTTATCCCAAGCTGTGCTGCCAATTCGTTAATATTAATAGAAGAGCCCGGAGCCAAATCAAACGATATAATATTCTCTTTTATAACAGATAGTGCATATTCTCTTGCCGCTTCACCTGCATGTTTTCGACGTACTTTCATCCCGTATATCCTTTTTTCTTTTTTCTAAACTTCTCTATGTTAATATAATAGCGAATGGACATATTTCTGTCAACATCTTACATTTTATTATTTTTATTCAAAGGTCAAAACTACTTTTCGAATGGACGGATTTCTACTCTCAATAAAATCAAATGCCTTCTGGACATCCATGAATGGGAAAACATGGGATACGCTTCCATTTAAGTCAAGGCAGCCTTTCTGAATCAAATCTACGGCTTCCTGAAACTTTTCGTTCTGCAGTCGGGAACCTCTCACATCCAATTCCTTTGAGGTAATCGAATACTGTGTAACTTCTGTAGGCGACACGGAAAAGCCCATTGTAATTACTCTTCCTGCATTTCCTGTGACATTTAGAAGGTTTGCCAAAGAATCCTTGTTACAAACCGCATCAATTGATACCGTAGGTCCATAACCGCCCGTATATTCCTGAACCTTTTGCTCCAAATTCTCTTTTTTCAGGTTGATTGCGTAGTGTGCTCCGTTTTCCAGCGCCTCCTGAAGTTTTTCCTCCACCACATCTGCTACTATAATAGTAGCACCGGACAAACGTGCAATTTTTAAAATACTGCTCCCCAATGCACCACAGCCCAGCAGCAACAAATTATCCTCTTTCACAAGATTTGCTCTGGCGCAGCTTTGTATCGCAATTGTCGTCGGTTCAATCATAATCGCATCCTCATTCGATAATCCCTCCGGAATAAGATAACAGTCCTGTTCCGGAACAGCAATATACTCTTGATATCCTCCGTCAATATGTACTCCTCTTACCTTGAGATTTTGGCACACGTTTCCTCTTCCGTGCCTGCACGCATAACATTCACCGCACTTTACAACCTGATCCACGATGACTCTGTCCCCTACCTTTACCTTGCTTACATCGTCGCCGATTTCTTCTACGACACCTACCATCTCATGCCCTATTACTCTAGGATATACTGCTGCCGCATTTGTTCCATGATAAATTCCTACATCAGAGCCGCATATACCGGCAGCCTTCATTTTTATCAATACATTGTTTTCTTGTGTAATTATTGGTTTTTGCAGAGTAACCATTTTAATCTCATATGGCTCTACAATTTGTATTCCTCTCATAGTCATTTTCCTTTCCGCTATTTTTTCTTCGTTGCATTGCTGACAGAAGCTACCAAAATAAGTACCAAGAACGTACCTAAAATAAGCTTTTGCACTCCGGGTGACAGGTGTGCCGCATTTAAAAAGGTTGACATAAAGGACATCATCAACGCACCGAGACATACACCTGCTACATTTGACTTTCCTCCTGCCGCCGCAGTTCCTCCTACAAATGCCGCTGCAATCGACGGCAGAAAATAGGTTGAACCCATATCCTGGAAAGCACCTCCTATAAATGCACCGCACAATACTCCCGCGAAGCCGCAGAGGGCACCTCCCAGAGTAAATGCTGCTATTACAACGAAATTCACATTAATTCCTGTATATTTTGCTGCCAATCTGTTTTGTCCGGCTGCATGCAGTTGTTTTCCGTATTTGGTCTTGTATAAAAGCGCCGCAAGCAAAACTGCTACTACAATACAAATTACCGTCAACATGGAGAAGCCTTTCCAATTAGAGTTGATGAATGCTACAAAATCTGCATTTGGCAATGTTTTCATCTTAGGTGCTGCAAGGAGCACAATCGTAAATATAATGTAGCCCGTCGCCAAGGTTGTAATCATTGCCGGAACCTTTAAATAAATATTAATCAAACCGTTTGCCAAGCCGCACAGTGCTCCAACTAAAACCGCTGCCAACAGTCCGAGAAAAATATTTGTATTCATCAAATCACTGGATACATAGGCACATAAAGTTAAAATATATGTCTGGGATAAATCAATCGCACCGTCACCTCCGGTTACGACAATCATCTGAGCCAGCGCCAAAAGAAGCGCAAAGGTAGCAAGCTTACCGCTGGAAAACAACTGATTCATGCTAAACTTTCCCGAAACTGTCACAATTAAAACCCACAGTACAATAGAGCCTAAAAGCGGCCATATAAATTCATATCGATTTAACGTCTTTTTTATCATTTTACCGCCTCCTTTTTGTGGGAAATCAATTTAACTGCCAATACAAAAATCAAAATAAATCCGGTTACAGCCGTCTGGAAGTTAGAATCTATCTGCAATGAGGTAAGCAGCGTTGTAATAAAGGACATCGCAATTGCACCTGCCACAACACCTACCGGTGTCACACGCCCTCCTGCCATCTCACAGCCTCCCAAAATAATTGTTGCAATACTGAGCATACAGTAAGAAGCTGAGGCGTTGGCATCTGCTCCAAGACATACCGCCGTGAAGGACATACCTGCCAGGATAACCATAACTGCTGAAATACCGTAATTTGTCATCTTCGCACATAAATAGGACCAACCGGAACGCTCCACCGCAATTGGATTATTTCCGATTCCTCTGAGTATCATGCCGTATTTTGCACGGTATAAAACATACCATGCGATAAAAGCTGCCAATATAGAAATGATAATCGGCATCGGGATAACCGGGAACTTAAGTTTATAGACTGCCAGCAGCCATTCTGGTGCATATCCACCCGGAGTCGGGGCAAAAATCAGCGCAAAGCCGAGCCATATAAACTGTGCCCCCAAAGTAACCACAATAGCCGGAATATTTCTTAAATGTACCAAGGCACCCATAAGGGAATATGCTGCAATAAAAATAATTAAAGCTATAATTCCAAATACCGGATTGCTTGTCAGTAGCACCGCTATCAACACATTGACCAAACCGATTGAGTAGCCGTTTCCCATATCAATATCGCCGGAAACAACGATAAACATCTGTCCCAATGCAGCAAAAACAAGAGGCACGGCTGAGCCCATCAGCATACGAAGTCCAGAGTAGGATAAAATATTAGGATTTATTGCAGCATTGACTAAAATCATAATCAGCATTGTTGCAATAGGAAGCAGTGCTCTTGAGCTAAATAATGCAGACATACGGCTGCGTGTCTTCTCCTTGTTCTCACTCTTATGTACCACCTCCTTGAAGGAGGCTTTTACAATATTTGCCACGGTTATATCAGAACCTTTCAGTTCCTCCGTAATCTCTCCTTCATGCATAATATAAGCCCTGTCACAAATTTCAATTTCTGCATCCTCTGTACTATAAAGCAGAAAAGACTTTCCTTCCTTCTTCGCTTCCTCCAAAAGCCCATAAATATCCTGCTTTGTTCCAATGTCAACTCCCGCGGTCGGGTCGTTTAAGATAATCAGGTCCGCGCCTGATGCAATACCTCTTGCAATCAAAGCCTTTTGCTGATTTCCTCCGCTTAAGGACATAATCGGACTATGAATTCCCTCTGCTCTGAATTTTAATTTATCATACCAGTGCGTCGTCAAAGCCTCTGCCTTTTCCTTATTTAAAAACAATCCTTTTTTCACCTGATCTAAATTAGAAATCATAATGTTATTGTGAATATCCCACAGAGAAAAAATTCCTTCCTTGGCTCTATCACCACTCACATACGCCACAGTGGTATCCAATCGAATTCCGTTTTTATTATCTTTTCCGATACGCTTTCCTGTTTCAAAAATCGCATTGAGAAGCTGTGTCTGCCCGGAACCGACTAATCCTGAAATTCCTACAATTTCCCCTCTTTTTACTTCCATATTGATATCAAAAAGGGAATTCGTTGTCACGTTTTGCATCTTTAAAATGGTTTCTTCTACTGCTCCCTTTGCTGTCTGCTTTTCTACTCTGCTTCTCTTACTTTCTCCTCCAAGCATCTGTATCAGTTCATCGGTCTGTATTTCATTCGGATTACACTCTCCCATGTTTTGACCGTTTCGCATCAGTACAATCCTGTTTGACACCTCTTTAATTTCATCAAGCTTATGGGAAATATAAATAACAGCAATTCCTCTGCCACTTAATTCTTTTACTACCTTCTGCAATTGACGCGCCTTATCTGTGGACAGAGCCGAGGTTGGCTCATCTAAAATAAGCACCTTTAAGTTTTCCATCATAAGTGTTTTGCATATTTCTACAATCTGTTTTTCTGCCAATGACAGCTTCTCAACAGGCACCATAACATCAATATTATTATTGGGAAAATATTGCTCGAGCAAATCCTTTGCTTCCTGTTTTGCCTTTTTTCTCCATCCTCTTTTGCTCATAAGCTTATGGTCAACATTAAGCATGGCAAAATTCTCATATACGCTTAAATTGCTGCATAGAGACAAGTCTTGATAAGCACAGGAAATTCCCGCTTCTTTTGCTTCCTTTGTTGTGTACTTAGACAGCACCTGCCCGTTCACCTTAATCGCTCCGTCGGTAGGCGGCAAAACGCCCGTGATGACCTTCATAAGTGTGGACTTTCCCGCACCGTTTGAGCCAACAAGACCTATTACCTCTCCTTCATACAACTCTAAACTAACTTTCTGAAGCGCCTTTGTAACCCCGAAAAACTTATCTATCTCAATCAGCTCCATATAGGGAGCACGCTTTTCTTTCTCCTTCACACAATCACACTCCTTTTTTATCTGGTTCTACGAACGCCGTAATGCGGATTGGAGAGCCTGAGCCTCCTTTAAATTTGCTTGCCAAACCTATCACATAGGTAACAGGAGGTAATTTCTTTAAATTACACATATTTTCAATAATCGGAATATTATTTCCCAGTAAGATTTCATGGCACACATATTCCTTTACGCCAAAGGCATCCAAGGATAGTGTATCGCATCCCACTGCCAATACCTCTTTATCTAGAAAATATTTTGCTCCTTCTTCAGATAATCCGGGCCAGTCAGCTAAAAATTCTTCCCCTTCTCTTCCAAGTGCGTATTTCTCTTCCCATCCAAAACGGATTATAACAATATCCCCTTTTTGGATTTCTCCGTATTTTTCTTCAAATTCCTTTATTTCTTTTAGTGTCAGTACACCTTTGGGCGTAATATGCTCTGCATGCAGTACCACACCTCGTCCCATGACAGATGTAATATCCAACTCATCCACACCTCTGCCACCTGCGATAAAATGCTTCGGACTGTCTATATGTGTTCCGCTATGTTCTCCAATTGTTATCATCCGATGCATAGAAGTACCGCCCTGCTCATAGGTTTCATATACAACCGCACCATATCTCGGGTGCGTCGGCCATACAGGCATATTCTCTTCTAAGGTGTAACTCAAATCGATAATTTGAAAATTCTTTTTTACTTGTTCCATCATCGAAATAAATTGATTATCTATTGATACCATGTTATACCTGATGCTTCGCATCATTATCCCTTCTTTAGATACCTGTTTTTCTTGTTTCCTATTCAACCGTTTCCCCTTCTGTACGGATGTATCCGCCAGAAGGGGAAGGTCTATCTTTTGCAGAAACTATAACTTATTTTATTGGTAAAGATTTTCTCTTACCCATTCTCTGTCATAGGTTGGGCAAGAAATATCTTCATCTGCCACATCTGCATAATCGCCTACCTGCTCTGCTGTAACGATACCAAACGGATGAGTCATATCTTTCGGTACATCCTTGCCATCTAATATATCAATCGCAACATAAATTCCTGATGCGCCAATCCAAGGATTAGAGGAAACAGAAATAGTATCATATCCCTTTGGCGCGTTATTTGCCCACCATTTCAAGAAATATCCTCTGTTATCGCCGCCAATAATCGGTAAATCAAGGCCTGCTGATTCAAATGCCTGGACTGCCGCATAAGAGTCTCCACCCTGCGTTACAACACCATCTACCTTATCAAGGGTAGGAAGTACGGATGCTAATTCAGATTGTGCCTTTGAACCTGTCCAATCTGTGTAGATCTCTGCCACTACATTGACATCCGGATAATTTTCAAGCACCTGCGCTACTCCCTGATGTGCTATTTCATCAAATTGAGAGCCTGCTGTTCCTCGCAGCTCAATCAGATTACCTTTACCACCCATAGCCTTTACCACATATTCCGTCAAAGCACTCATCTGAGATATGGTATCGAAGTTAATCTGATAGCAAAGGTCTGCGGTAGAATCAACCGGTCCGTCGTTGATTATGATACATGGAATTCCTGCCTCTGAAGCTTCCTCAATCGCACCATTTAATGCGGTAGCTGAGCCCGGATCAATAATAATAGCATCTACTCCTTGTGTAATAAAATTCTGGATTTGCTGAACCTGTGTGGAATTATTCTGGTTTGCTTCTGCAATAATAAATTCACTGACCTCTCCGCTTGCCTTTAATTCCTCAATCGTTTCATTCATATAGCTTTCCATTTTTTGACGATAAGTATTTCCGTTATAGGAATTGGTAAAACCGATTACATAGCCCTTTCCTGATGATGCATCGGCGGCCGCACTGTCCTCGCTCTTTGCCCCTTCACTGGTATTTGCAGTATCTGTTGTGTTTGCATTGTCTGCAGTGCTGCTGCCGCATCCTGTTAAGGAAGCTGCCACCATTGACAAAGCAACAAGTGACGCAATAAATTTGTTTTTCTTTTTCATCTTACTTCTCCTTCTCTCTGTTTTGCAAAATGTCATTATAGATTTTGCAAGTTTTAACATTTTCTTCGACTCGAGGTTTTGTTTTATGTCTCTTTCGATACTAATATATTAGCATACTACTATATTTCTGTCTATATTAATAATATTTTTATTTTATTTTTCGTCATTTTGTTTAATTTATACTTCTTATTCTTGTCGATTATACACAAGAACCTTCCTATCATACAAAAAGAGGCTGTCACATGACAGCCTCTTTCTTCTATAATATATAAGCTCATTACCGGTACGCTGTCTTCAATGCCTTAGCCAAAACAATCGGATTCTTTTTAAATGGCGTTACCGGGCAAATTTTTACCTCTGGCAGTCCCAGAAGCTGATATACCGCAATCCTTGCAGCTCTCACAGAATATTCCTCTGTAAATACCATGTCTTCGGGAATTTCCACGAACTGACTTATCATAGCAAAATTTACAGAGGTTGGAGGCACTACCGGCGGGCGGTCTGTTTTTTTCCTCGGTTGAAACTGTGCGTCAATATAAGGCATCATACAAGGAATCACATTGACAATATCAGCTTTTATCTCCAATTCCTTTTCTTGCAGATGAAGATGATATAAAAGTTCTTCCAGAATTTCTTTTCCAGTGCAGTCTCTCATCGGCTTTTGTACATAGTTTCCCGCAGTATTTGTGTACAGCCCGTAACCCCAGAAAATATATTCATCGGCAGGCTGATTGATAAAATGTGGCTGCGCCGCAACCACAATGCTCATCAGCCAGTTTGAGTCCTTGAAAGTCATAAGCGCACCGCTTCCCGGAATATTTCCCGATATTTCTTCGATGAGCTTATGAAGCCAGTCGCTTTTGCAGGTGACCGTGAAGCTCTCCCAATTTGTTTCCTCCGGCTTTGAGAAAAAAGGTGCCGGGTTTCCAAGTACTTGTTTTTTTTCCGCAACCTTGCTCCACAGCTCCGCAGAAATTGGGTTTGTAGCCTCCATTTTAGCCGGGGTATTATAATCCCCAAGTGTGGCACAATCCGTCATGCAGCCATTCGTCATAAGACATAAATCCTTTTCCTTCAAATACACCACATCCTCTTCACCATTGCTCTCCAAATGGATACTTGTTGCAGTAATCGTGCTGTCATTTTGAAAATCAATGTCTTTTACAACACAGTTTGTAACAAAATTTACCCCCTTATCCTCCAAAAACTTTTTTATCGGAAGAATCACGCTATCATACTGGTTATAAGGTGTCCTTGTAACTCCTTCAAGCGTTTCAATCCGGCTGAATTCAAAGAGCATTCGTTCCATATATCGTTTAAACTCAAATAGACTGCTCCACTTTTGGAATGCAAATGTCGTCTGCCACATATACCAGAAGTTTGTCTCAAAAAAGTGCGGTGTCTCACGAAACCAATCCTGAATGGTCAAATCATCAAGCTGATCCTCCGGTGTCATCATAAGCTTTCCAAGAGCCATCCTATCCTCATTTTTAAAGCCCATGCTTGAAACGTTAACAATTTTCCCGTTCTTGTCAATCAATCTGGCTTTTGCACAAGTCGGATGTGCCTGGTCGAATTCCAATATCTCTTCCGTGACGCTTTTATGCGGCTTTTCCAGAGACGGAATCGTAGAAAAAAGTTCCCAGAAATTTTCATATGTCTCCTCATTCAGCATTCTGCCGCCTCTGCATACAAAGCCGTTTTCAGGCGTTCCCATACCGTCGTTGCTGCCGCCCAATATACTTTTCCCCTCATAAATAAAAATATTTTCTCCCTTGAAGTTGGCATCCCGAATGAGATATGCGGCTCCCGCCATACTAGCAAGTCCGCCTCCCACAAAATACGCTCGTCTGTCTTGGGGATCATAAGCCTTTATCAGTCTTTCTGCCCTCTTTATCTCCATATTTTTTGCACTCTTCTTTGCCGTATATACCGCTCCTGCCGCTGCCGCCGCTGTTGCTCCGACCGCCAGTGCCTTCACTGCTCGTTTTGCCATAGGTCATTTCTCCTTATTTTGTTTTTAGTATACATATTCTCTTAATTCCAGAAATTTATTCAGCTTTTATTTTATTCATCTTGATTTTCTTTACAGATAACTTATTTAAAAAAAACTATGATATAATACAAGTGTTCAAGTACTTAAACAAAACGAGGTGATAGTTATGCCAGAAAATACGTTAGAAGATATCAAGCAGCTTGAGGCAGAATTTAAATCCTGCCAAAAGACTTTAACTGCAATCGGGGACCAAACAAGGCAGCATTTGCTTTGCATCATGCTAAAAGGCGAATGTCATGGAAGCCGTGTGGTGGATATTGCTCAAAAAACTAATCTTTCAAGACCTGCCGTTTCCCATCACATGCAGATACTAAAGGATGCAGGAATTGTAAAGGTGCGAAAAGAGGGCACCTGTGTCTATTATTATCTTGATCCAACGGACAATGAACTGAATAATTTGATTATTCTTTTTCAGGATATAAAAAACATTATGAAGTATGTGCCAGATAGAAGTGGTGATCTTAATAATTTGTAACATATATTAGTGAGAGAACATACCCAAAATAACAGAAACCTTAGGAGGTAACAAAGATGGATTTATTCGAAGCAATTAACATAAGACATTCCGTCCGCGCTTATACGGACAAACGGATTGAGGGTGAAGTAAAAAAAGAGCTGCTGTCTTGTATCGAGCAATGTAATAAGGAAGGCGGTCTTCACATGCAGCTCGTTCTTGATGAGCCAAAGGGATTTGACGGAAGACTGGCACATTACGGAAAATTCTCAGGCGTAAAAAATTATATTGCAGTTGTAGGGAAAAAGGGCGAAGGTTTCGAAGAAAAATGTGGTTATTACGGAGAAAAAGTAGTTCTTTTGGCGCAAACGCTCGGATTGAATACCTGCTGGGTCGCTTTGACTTTCAGCAAAGTAAAATCAGCTTACCAGATTGAAGAAGGTGAGAAACTTTATCTTGTCATTTCTATCGGATATGGTGAAACGCAAGGCGTTCCTCACAAATCAAAATCGAGTGATTCCGTCATCAAATCAAACGGTGCCGCTCCTGAGTGGTTTCAAAAGGGTGTGGAAGCTGCACTTCTTGCTCCTACAGCGATGAATCAACAAAAATTTGTATTTTCACTGAATAAAGATATTGTATCAGCAAAAGCAGGGTTTGGTGTTAACAGCAAAATTGACCTTGGTATTGCTAAATATCATTTTGAAATTGGAGCTGGTATTGAGAATTTTAAGTGGGCTTAGTTTCAGGTTTCGGCACATAAATATAGGGAGGATTCTTCTGGAATCCTCCCTATATTTATATCAGAAGTCTGTCTCGGCAAATGTTCTGCCGTAACACACTTTATTTATGCCCTTTTAGGTAATCCTCATACGCAAACTTAATTCCTTCTCGAAGTTCCGTCTTATATTTCCATCCCAGACTCTCAAGCTTTCTCACATCCAAAAGCTTTCTCGGTGTTCCATCTGGTTTTGTCTTGTCAAAAACAAGATTTCCTTCGAAGCCTATAACCTCCTTGACAAGCCTTGCCAAGTCTCCGATTGCAATTTCTTTTCCGGTTCCGATATTGACCGTCTCATTTCCCGAATAGTTGTTCATCAGATAAATGCAGGCATCCGCCAAATCATCCGCATAAAGAAATTCACGAAGCGGTGTTCCGCTTCCCCATATGACAACCTCTGCCTCGTTATTTGCCTTTGCCAGGTGCATTTTCTGAATCATTGCCGGTAAAACATGTGAGTTGGTCGGATGATAATTGTCATTGATGCCATAGAGATTCGTCGGCATAACACTAATATAATCCGTGCCAAACTGCTTATTTAAATATTCGCAGTACTTCAGTCCCGATATTTTCGCTAAGGCATATGCCTCGTTTGTCTCCTCCAATTTGCCGCTGAGAAGGCAGTCCTCCGGCATCGGCTGCGGTGCCATTCTCGGGTAAATGCAGGAGCTTCCTAAAAACATCAATTTTTTTACCTGATTGTCATAAGCACTCTTAATTACGTTCATCTCGAGCATCATATTTTCATACATAAAATCTGCCGGATACTGGCTGTTTGCCATGATACCGCCAACTTTTGCCGCCGCTAAGAATACATAGTCGATCTGTTCCTCTGCAAAAAACTTCTCAACCTCATCCTGTCTGAGCAAATTAAGCTCCGCTCTGGTGCGTGTCACAATATTTTCATAGCCGTTTGCCTGTAACCCTCGTACAATCGCAGAACCTACCATTCCCCTGTGACCTGCCACAAATATTTTTGAATTTCTTTCCATTTTTCTGCCTCCTAACAAAGCAAGCTGCTTATCCGATTTTTTCAATCAGGCTGAATTGATTTACTCCGATTTCTGCCTTGCTAAGCTGTTCCAAATCCGATGCCATCATCATTTTTACCAGTTCCTCAAAGGTTGTCTTTCTCTTCCAATCCAGCTCTTTTTCTGCCTTAGCCGCATTTCCCCATAAAAATTCAACCTCTGCCGGTCTATAAAATACAGGGTCCACATCCACTAATAGTTTTCCTGTCTTTTTGTCATAACCCTTTTCATTGATGCCTTCACCGTCCCAGTTTAATTCTGTTCCGATTTCCGCAAATGCTAAATCTACAAATTCTCTTACTGTGTGAGTTTCTCCTGTCGCCAGCACATAATCATCTGGCTTATCTTGCTGGAGCATTCTCCACATGCCTTCTACATAGTCTCCTGCAAAGCCCCAGTCTCTCTTTGCATTTAGATTTCCAAGGGACAGTTTGTCCTGCAATCCAAGATGGATAGCGGAAGCTGCTCTTGTAATCTTTCTTGTCACAAAGTTTTCTCCTCTGCGCGGTGATTCGTGGTTAAATAAAATACCGTTTGATGCAAATAAGTTATAGGACTCCCTGTAATTTACTGTAATCCAGTAGGAATATAACTTTGCAGCACCATATGGGCTCTTTGGATAGAATGGAGTTTTCTCACTCTGCGGCGCTGTTTCCGGCAATCCTCCAAATAATTCTGAGGTGGATGCCTGATAGAATCTTGCATCTTTATTCAAAAGATGAATTGCTTCCAGCAGCCTAAGTGTTCCGACACCCGTTACGTCCGCTGTATATTCCGGCACCTCAAAGGATACACCTACATGAGACTGCGCTCCTAAATTATAGATTTCGTCCGGCTTTATTTTGTATAAAAGCTGGTTGAGATTACTGGAATCTGATAAATCTCCATAGTGGAGCTGAAATTTAGAATCCTGATTCTGTAATAAATGCTTGATTCTTTCCACGTTTGTGCTGCTATGTCTTCGAATAATTCCGTGTACCTCATAGCCTTTCTCTAATAAAAGCTCCGTCAAATAAGAGCCGTCCTGCCCTGTCACACCTGTTATTAACGCTGTCTTTCCCATTCTATTCCTCCGTTATTTTATATTTCATCGTTATGTTTAATCTTGCTTTATTTTCATTCCAACGTTTTCTAATATATCACATTATTTTTATAATAATAATAGATTTATTTGCTCTAAAAAGGTAAAATCTTGCTAGGGTAGTTATTTCTTTCACATATTCCTCTGTATTTCCTGTCGCTTTTTGTATTTATTTGTTATTTTTTCCTAAACAAAACAATTTTATCATCCTGTTATTTGTAACTTTTATACCAAATTTTTAAAATTTCTTCTTTACAATTGGAATATTTTATGATATTCTTTAAACATGTTGTAGGAAAAACAACATGAACTATTTACTTTTTTTATTTATTATGGAGGTATATTATTATGAACAAAGGTACAGTTAAATGGTTTAATAACCAAAAGGGATATGGATTTATTTCTGACGAAGCAGGAAACGATGTATTTGTACATTATTCAGGCCTTGTGATGGACGGATTTAAATCATTAGAAGAAGGACAGGCTGTTGAATTTGAAATCGTAAACGGCGCAAAAGGTCCTCAGGCTACTAACGTAAACAAATTATAATCAGTCTTTCAAGATGTGCCTTTTTCATTAATATAAATTTCGATTTTTTATTTTTGATTAAAGCTATTGTAGGTGACTAAAACAAAAAGCGCGCACTCGCATGATCGGTATCACTGATACATTTCATGCAAGTGCGCATCTTTTTTGCTTTATAAAAGTAGCAGTTCAGTTACTCATAAATCGAAGTACTTCCTGATAAGGCATTTTTCCGCCAAATAAATCAAGAGCACTCCCTATTGTCACATCCAATTTATTTTGTCCCAAATCCTTTAATTCTTTTAAATCAGCAAAGTTGCCTACTCCTCCGGCATAAGTAACCGGAATTTTTCCCCAGCCTCCAAGCATTTTCGCAAGCTCTTTTTCAATGCCCTGCGCCTTTCCTTCCACATCAACCGCATGAATCAAAAACTCATCACAGTATTTACCAAAAAAGTCAAGCGTTTCCTCATTCACTATGACATCCGTATAGTTCTGCCAGCGATCCGTTACAATATAATATTGCTCTCCACGTCTCCTACAGCTTAAATCAAGCACAAGGCGCTCTTTCCCCACCTCGCTTTTTATTTTCTCAAGATTAGGCATATGAATCTTTCCGCCTTGAAATACATAAGAGGTCACAATGACATGACTCGCACCTGCATCCAAATAATCCGCCGCATTCTCCGCCTGTATTCCTCCGCCAATCTGCAAGCCGCCCTTATACGCATTCAGCGCCATGACTGCCTGTTTTTTGGTTGCCTCGTAGTATTCGGATTCTCTGCTGTTCAAAAGAATAATATGTCCGCCCTTTAAGCCGTCTTTTTCATAAAAATATGCATAGTATTCCGCATCCATTTCCGAAACATAGTTTTCAACTGCCTGATTTTTTTCATCTGTAAGACTTCCGCCCACAATCTGTTTCACCTTACCGTTATGAATATCAATACATGGTCTGAATTTCATGATTTCCTCCTATGTACATTTCCCAAAAACTTTCCTAATGATAACAAGATAAAGCTGCTTGCAGCTTCACTTGTCATGAATTAAAAAGCCAAGCAAAACGATCCGTTTCGCTTAGCTTTCTATTTTATTATATACAACTTATCATTTTAACACAAGAATTTCTTCTATCACTGATTGGTAGTCGTTTTGTTTGTTGTGGTATCATTGGTTGTGGCCGCTTTGTCCGTGGTCGTATTATTATCTACCGCATCTTCCACTTTATCTCCTACCTTGTCAGCTGCATCTCCTACATCTTCAGCCACTTCTCCCACAACACCCTTGTTATCATCCGTTGTCGTGGTTGTTGTATCCTTCGTTGTGTCCGTTGTTGTAGTTCCTGTATTTCCGTCCGCTTTATTTGTGTCCGTTGTCGTCGTTCCGGTTGTTTTGTCCGTCGTCGTTCCGGTTGTTGTGCCCGTGCCTGTCGTATTATCCTTTGTTGTATCTGTCGTTGTACATGCGGTCAGGCAGCCAATGGCAACAACTAAAATTGCACCAACACATAGCTTTTTAAACTTTTTCATAATTGACTTCTCCTTTACATATTAAATTTCAATATTAATATGCACGTAAAATCAATTTTTTATACTTGTCAAATTAATCCTGTGTTATTTCATCTGTTGTCTCATCCTCTGCCGCTTTTAAATCCTCAATTGTTTTTTGAAAAGATGTCGCAAACGTTCCGACTAGATATACTGTATTATTGTCACTTTTCTTCATATAATATTCACTGACTGTCTGGTTTTCATTTCCAATTTCATAAGAAATCGTAGTTCCGTCCGTATCAGTCACAGAAATCAC
The DNA here is from genome assembly GCF_900184995.1 of Konateibacter massiliensis. Lineage (GTDB taxonomy): Bacteria > Bacillota > Clostridia > Lachnospirales > Lachnospiraceae > Lachnotalea > Lachnotalea massiliensis. The sequence continues at coordinate 2,983,925 of NZ_LT860099.1, read as the reverse complement.
ATTTGCCGGCTCATCGAGTCCGTATTGTGACAAATCGGCTGCATTTTCTTCCACAAGCCTTGTTGCTTCCACACTTTCAAAATTTTTTATTAAATTTTCCACTAAAATCTGATCAAGTTCGGTTCCCGCTTCGTTCGCGCAGTACCATGTATCGCCGTCCTTGCTAAATACATATGTAGTCCCGTCATAAATATAGGAAAAGGAGGCAATTTTATCTGTTTCAACAGAATTTATGATGATGGTGTCGGCGGCTTCCTCCTGCGCTTCTTTCTCCTCATTGTCCTTGTTAATTTTTTCAACAACGAAATAAGCAGCAATCGCAAGAATCAACAGAACGAGCAAAGAGATTAGTTTTACCGTTTTATTCTTTTTCGTCATTACTTCTTTCTCCTTCTCAACCATACAACAATTCCTGTAACAACCACTGCCAGCGGCAGTAAAATCATTGCAACAAAGCTCCAGAAGTTAACCTGTGCTGCGCTTAGTACCAGTTTTGCGCTGTCCATGCTCTTTGAGTGGATTGTAATACCGCTTTCATGCTCTGTCAGCCAGTTGAACGAATTTAAAATAAAATCATGGTTACCGCCTGCTACCGTCTTATTTGCAGAATCGTCCATTAAGTAATCAGATGTTGTCAAAATAACTTTGCTCTCTGTGCTGTCATCAATTGTATTTGTGATTGCCACTGACAAATCAAACGGTCCGTCAGTATCGCCGTCCTGCTTCTCTGTCGTGGAAGTCTCAGACGTCAAAAGCTTTCCATATGCCGAATCCGTCGTACTTAGCAAAGGAACAATTGATATTGTCTCTGCTTTCGTGTCAAGCTGTTTGATACCCAAAGCATATGGCAGTAATACTCTTTCTTTTGCCGTGCTAAGCGGTGATGTAATTTCATGGCTGTCAAGCATTGGTGCCAAATAGTGATTGTATGGCGCTGCATAGTAGTTTGAATCCCCTTCAAATACAATTTCACTTGTCTTTTCCACACCGAGAGTCGCTAAGAGATTATCAAGGTTTGGCAACTCCTCCTCCTGATAACCGGAAACAATAAAGGCATCACCGCCGCCATTTAAATAGGCTGTTATTTTATCTGCTTCCTCCGTTGAGATATCGTTTAACGGGGAATAAATCAAAAGGCATGCACAGTCCTCCGGAACCGCCTCATTAGTCATAAGACTAAGTGTCTCCACCGTGATATTTTGTTTTTCAATTTGCTCCTGCAAATCACTTGACAGGGTTTGTTCATTATGTCCTTCCAACGCGTAGACAACCGGAAGATTATCGGAGGTTACAAAGTCAATCGCACTTGTAAGCTGACCCTCTCCGTCAAATTCTGTTGTGGATTCATAGGTCGTATAGTCTGTTGTTGTCTGGAAAATATCGCTGTAATCAACCACCTTGGAGCGCTTTGCACTCTCCACAACAAGACTGTTTTCATTTAACTGGTCTGTCGTATAACCGGATAAAAAATTCGGGTATAGGACAGGGTCCTTGTACTCCACCTTAATACTGGAAGATAACGCCTTATATTTATCCAACAGCTCCACAATGGTACTGTCCTCATTTCCTGTCTGTGCAACAAGATAAATCGTTACATCATCCTCAAGACTGCCAAGCAGGCTGGTCGTCTCCTCCGATATGCTGAATAACTGCGTATCGCTTAAGTCAAACTTTGTGTAGGTGGATGGCAGATTGTTGATAACCAAATTGACAATTACAATAATCGCCAGCACCAGTGCTGTCACAGCCATGCTGTAGGATCCGTTTCTCAAGCTTTTTTTATTTATGAATTTAGGCTCCTTCGGCCCTTTGTTTTTTAAATCATCTATTATTTTCATTTTAACCTCCTGCTAGCTCCAACGTCTTTTTTGTAATGACTGAACGGTGAGGAATATAAATAATACGATAACGGAGCAATAGTATACAACTCCCGTAACATCAAATATTCCGTTAACAAAGTTCTCATATCTGGAGGCAAGGTCAATTACATTTAATATTTTTCCGATTGAGCTTGCAAAAAGAGTCGATTTATATAAATACAGGATAAGCATAATCGCTTCAAACGCCACACCTACTGCTGCGGAAAAAACAAGATTTCTTGTCATGTTGTATGCCACAAGCGCTATAATCAGGACAATTATCGTAAATCCGATAAAGGAGGCAATGGCACTGCTTGAAACAAACTGGGTAAGTCCCGTAATCATATAACTGACAAGCAAGGTTCCGAAACCGATTACCGCTGCAATTACCTGGCTCTCCGTCAAGGAGGAGACAAACATTCCCACCGCAAGATACGCTGCACCCAGAAGGTAATATCCTATAATGGAAGTATAAGCCATAGGAAATGCCACCGTTCCAAACTGAGACAATAAAAGTGGGTAGAAGCAAAACAGTACAACCGGTATCGTGAATATCGTCAATATGGCAAAATATTTTCCCAAAATGATATCCAGTACTTTTACCGGTGCTGTGAGCAGAATCTGGTCAGTCTTTTGCTTCTTTTCCTCTGCCAGAAGGCGCATGGTCAAAATAGGCACTACAATCAAGAAGGCAAAGACGGAGGAGGATAATACATATCCAAAATGAGCATAACCGTACGTTAAATTATAGGCTGTAAAATAAATACCAACCAAAAACATGATGAATGCCATGAAAATATATCCCGTCATGGAGGTCAGATACGCTTTTAACTCTCTCTTATAAATTGCTGTCATCTTCTTTTTCCTCCTCTTCCTCATCCTCTTCAAAAGATTGATTTTCCTCTACTTCCTTGTTTCCTCCTGTCAGTTCGAGGAATACGTCCTCAAGAGACATATTGGAGGTCTTCATGGAAAGAATCGGGCATTTTGCTTCTGCCATTTTATAAAAAACAACTTCCCTCACATCCACCTGCTCTGCTGTTTTTAGGGAGATGTCAACTGCATCTGCCTCCACAGAATGATGTATTGTAAATTCCTGAATTTCTTCTATTGACGCAAGTATTTCTTCCACCTGTTTTTCTTCGCCCTTTATCGTCAAATCCAAAGAGTTTGTTCCTGCCATAAGCTTTCCTAAGTTTTCCGGCGTATCACTTGCCACCAGCTTTCCCTTTGAAATAATCATAACGTAGTCGCATACCGCACTAACCTCGGATAGAATATGTGAACTTAAAATAACCGTGTGCTTCTTGCCTAAACTCTTAATCAAATCTCGGATTTCAATAATCTGCTTCGGGTCAAGACCTACGGTAGGCTCGTCTAAAATAATAACCTCCGGGTAGCCCAGTATCGCCTGTGCAAGTCCGACTCTTTGCTTATAACCCTTGGACAGATTCTTAATCAGCCTGTTGCCGACATCCTCAATCTTTGTCAGCTTCATAACCTCCTCAATCATGCCCTCTCGCTCTTTTTTCTCTATTTTCTTTAATTCTGCTGCAAATTTCAAATACTCATATGGCGTCATATCCATATAGAGAGGGGGTATCTCGGGCAGGTAACCAATCGATTTTTTTGCCAGCTCCGGCTCCTCAAAGATATCATGTCCATTGATGATAACCTCTCCGCCGGACGCCGCTATGTAGCCCGTAATAATATTCATTGTTGTTGATTTTCCGGCTCCGTTTGGTCCTAAGAAGCCATAGATTTGTCCCTTTTCTACCTTAAAACTCAAATTGTCTACCGCGACATTGTCCGCGTACCTTTTCACAAGGTTTTTCACTTCTATCAATTTTATGACCCTCCTAATTATAGTATAAGGAATGTGTATTATTTTTACACTTTTGAGAATATTTTCTAAACAATATAAGAAAGTGTGAGCTTTGCTCATACTTCGCGCCCGAGCGGGTTGCGAAGCAACAACTTCCACTCCGCGAGGTGCGCAAAAATAGTTTTTATATCAATAGGAAATTGCAAAGCAATTTCCTATGATATAAAAAAATACACATTTAATTACCCATGTAGTAGCATAGTAATAAAATGTGTATTTTATGAAATGTTTCTGTGTATTTTTTATGAACTCACTCGACAGCTTTTTACACGTATACTGAGGCTTTACTATCCCTAAGCTTCCTTCTCAATCAGAGTTCCTCGTCTGTATGCGCGGAGAAGTGCTTCCAATTCATGGATTTTCTCCTTCAACTCTTTTCCGATATCTGTATCACCCACACATCTTCTCGTCGGAAAGCTCTCCACAATCGTTGTGTCAGAATGGATGTCTTTTTCATTTACGATTGCGTCCTCTGCCGACTCAAAAGGCTCATGCGATACAAGACGGAGTCCGACGGAATTGGATATCAGTGTGTAGCCTGCAATCCCGGTTTTTCTCTGATACGCCTTGGAAAAACCACCATCGATAATCAGCAGCTTTCCGTTGCACTTAATCGGATTTTCACCCTTTTTCAGCTCCACCGGCATATGCCCGTTGATAATATGTCCGATCTCACTATCCACACCAAATTCCTCCAGTATGCGGTTCACCACCGCTTCCTCCTCAAGCATGGAATAATAGTGATTTTTCTTTTCCTTATGCATTTCTTCCTCGCTTAGGAAGTAACATTCGAACGTCGCCATCTTGGCTTTTCCAAACAGCGGAGAATTCTCATTCGACCAGATATACCACATGATATCCTGCCCTTTTTGTCTTACCTCCGTATTCTCCTCGCTGTAATAGCCCTTTCTTGCGCAATTCTCCAGATAGTCATACCACGCTCTGCCGCTGTACTGCTTTCCAAACAGCGTCACCGTCTTAAAGCTTCCGTCCTCATTCAGAGGAACACAGCCGTGATAGAGGAGATTGGAATTATATACCTTGTACAGGCTTCCCTTTGCAAATAAAAAGCGGACATGCTTTTGCAGCTTCTCACACTTTTGAAATGCGGATTTGAGCCGTTCCATGACCTGCTCCTCCTCCTCAGTAAGCTGATAAGGATTTGCCCTGTCGATTGTCGGAAAATTACTGTCTAGCAGCTCATATTCCTGCCCGTCAATAACAATCGTGTTCTTGTCAAAATCAATTTTATCCAAAAGCAATCTGCTCTCCATCGCAAAGTCGCTTCTTCGCATAATCAACTGGCCCTCCAGCTTAAACTGGATGACGGTTATCGCTTTATGCATTTTGCTGTCAATCTCCAAATCCTTCTCATCATAATTGCATGCAGAGCTGTCAACCTGAAAACGCTGGCAGGTGTCATCTTTATATGTATTTAAGGCAAAGGTTGCAAGAGGAATCAGATTAATGCCATATCCCTCTTCCAACATATCGAGGTTTCCGTGCTTTGCTGAAATCCGGACCACATTCGCAATACATGCCGGATGTCCGGAAGCTGCTCCCATCCACAGAATATCGTGATTTCCCCACTGAATATCCACAGAGTGATAGTCCATCAGCGTATCCATAATGATATGCGGTCCCGGTCCTCTGTCAAAAATATCTCCAATAATATGTAAGTGGTCGATCACAAGCCGCTGTATCAGTTTGCTCAGGGCAATGATAAACTCCTTCGCCCGCCCAATCCGAATAATTGTATTGATAATCTCGTTGTAATAGCCTTCTTTATCCAAAACCTCTGCTTTTTCCGTAATAAGCTCCTCGATAATATAAGAAAAATCCTTCGGCAGCGCCTTTCGCACCTTTGAGCGGGTATATTTTGACGCCACCCGCTTGCTGATCAGAATCAGCCGGTGCAATGTAATTTTATACCAATCCTCAATGTTTTCTTCCTGTTTTAATACCATTTCAATCTTTTGCTCCGGATAATAAATAAGAGTGGCTAGCATCTTTTTATCGCGGCTGCTCAATGTATTTCCAAACGCATCATTAATTTTTCGAATGACCGATCCCGATCCATTTTTCAGTACATGCAAAAATTGTTCATCTGCCCCATGAATATCAGTCAAGAAATGCTCTGTCCCCTTTGGTAAGTTCAAAATAGACTGTAAGTTGATAATCTCCGTCGAAGCCGCCGCTATGGTTGGATAAAGATTTGCAATACTTTTTAAATATTTAAGTTCCAAATCATTCATTTTAAATGCCTCCATATATTGTATCTACATATTTCATTGCATAAAGCCAACGGCTGGTAGCAATATTTTTTCAATTATACTGTAACACAAAAAAGAAGCCGTGAAAACCTTAAATACTGTTAATTAATTAACTTATCACACTATTTCCAGGAAAAGAATACACCTTTGTCTCATAGGACTTTAGTATAACCTCGCCCATTACGGCTTCTTGGCTGTCAACATCGTGCATTTCCTTTTTGAGAAAAATAGTCTGTTCCTCCTTGCTGTAATTTAACACAAAAAGATAATGGGCTCCTTCTTTTTTGCGCAACACAATCTCACAATCCTTTGGCGCCGCTAAGAGGCTTTCAAAAGGACGGATTACACTCGTATATTCCAAAATTGCCGTTGCAATCTCTCTGGTGAATACACCTCCTAAATGTAGTACCTTCCCTTTTCCGTAATTATTCTCTAACAGTGCAGGGCTTCCTTCATAATAGCTGCCGCCAAAAGTACCTAACACCTTTGCCTCCTCCGCTTCTAAAACATCATTGAATATCGGCATTTCATATTGTTTCTCATTCCATGCTAAGGTGACTTTCTCCTCCGGTCTGACCCATGTAAACTCTCTTATATTTCCTCCTGTCAGCTTTCTCAACTGTGCAGGTGCCGGCTCCATCTTGCAATGCCCGTTCTCATTTTTATAATCGCTCTTACAGCCCATACACAAAATACCGCCGTTTTCTACATATCGCTCCAACACCTCTTGCTCCCCTTCGCCCACGATAGAAGCGTGCAGATAAAATACAACCGGAAACTTTTCTAACTTTTCCAGATTTTCCTGCAAGTCATCGCCCAGATAGATGATATCAAACGGTGTATGGGAGAGCTGCGCGGCGCAAAAAATTTCCTGTTCACTGAAGGATTGCACCTTTTGATGCGATACATCCGCTTCCTCATCCCAAACATTATCGTAGCTCTTTATGAGTCCAAAGGAAGCAAAAAAATCTGCTCCTGCCATCTCCTCGATTTTTTCGAGACGCTCTGCTATCTGCTTTACCTCTGCCGTCTTTCGATTATCCCGATTGTCGTAATCCAAAATACCCTGCCAATAAATCTCCGTGCCGATACAGCTTGTTCTCCACCTGAAAAAGCTGACAAAATCCGCTCCGTGCGCAATACTTTGCATCGCCCAAAGCATCATCTGGCCCGGCTTTGGTGCAGGCGCCTCCATTCGGTCATTCCAGCCGTTTGCTCCAGACTGCTGCTCCATTATGCCAAAATGCGATGAAACCGAGCGAACCTCTGTCAGGTTTTTGGACCATTTTCTGTCATTTAGGTTGTTTGATTTTTGTGGGTCACTGTTCAGCGCATAGGCAAAATTCGGATAAGAGTCATAGGTGTAGGTATCAAGGCACTCCTTCGTCATCTTATGGTTGTCCAAATGACCAAACATACCGTTTGTTGTGATAAAATCCCCCTCTTTTACATACTCCCTCAAAATATCACTCTGCATTTTACAAAACGCTATCGTACTTTCCGATATAAAACGGATATAATCCAGCTTTTGATGAGGATTAAAGCCGTTGTTCACGGTTAAGCGCGGTGCATATATCTGTGCCCAGTCAGAGTAGGTCTGATTCCAGAAGTTTGTTCCCCAAGCAGCATTCAACGCTTCCAGTTTTTTATATCGCTCTTTCAGATACACGCGAAATGCCTCGTGGTCGCTCTCCGAATAAAATACGTCCACCTCACAATTTAGCTCGTTGTCAATCTGCCAGCCCACAATATTGGGGTGACTCCCGTAGTGCTCTCCTAGCTTTCTCACGATTCTGGCACTAAGCTCCCGATATTTAGATGAATTGTAATTGTAATGCCGTCTGGCACCGTGGTTATACAAATCTCCGTTGATTGCCGCATTTAAGACTTCTGGGTATTTCTGGGTAAGCCAAGCGGGAGGCGTTGCGGTCGGTGTTCCGAAAATCACCTTCATCCCCTCCTGCTTCACAACCTCCATAAACTCATCAAAGAAGGCAAACACAAATGTCCCCTCTTCCGGCTCAAATTTATTCCAGGCAAACTCTGCAATTCGGATTGTCTGAATGCCTAGCTCCTTCATGCGCCGTAAATCGTCCTGCCAATACTTCTTATCCCAATGTTCCGGATAATAGCACACGCCAAGCCCTATTTTGCTCCATACATTTCCCTTTTTGCTGCCGATACCTTTCATTTAAAAAGCCCTCCTAATTTATTATAACGATTTACATCATTTCCTTTTCCCGCATCACCTCATAAAGCTCTTGATCCGTCATATGATTATCCGTGACAAGCAAAAGAAATACCTTCTGATCCTCCTTCGCGTAGCAATAACCGTGATACCATGAGTCATGGCGTACATTGTCCCCCAGCTCACGGACAAGACCCATCACCTTTCTTATCATATAGGCGGTATGCTTTAAATCTGCAAAGCAGTCATTCAGATAAAAATTATCCCACACTCCATATTCGGCTGCCCGCATCTCCTTGTCTGCAACATCAAAGCATTCTGCACTTCGTCCGAATAAAACAAAGGCTTTTTTATAATCCCGCTCCTCAAAGAAGCGGTATGCCTCACCAAACAGTACAACTCCCTTTACGCCGTAATAATGAATTTTTGCCTGTAAGAGAAGAGTCGCGTCAAAAAGCTCTTTTTCCGCTTTGGCAAGCTCCCCGCTTATCTCCTCACATTTTTTATAATATTCTTCCAGCCTGTTAAACCCGTTTTGGCATAGCTCGCATACTCTTTTTACCTGCTCTGCCAAGGTGCCCTCCCCTGCAATCCAGTAAAGGGGCTCCGCATTCTTTGACCTGTCCACCAAAAGCTGGTGTGCAATAATTCTCAAATTTTCCGTGTAAAACTGCTCTCCCATATGGTCATCTTCATTCTCACCATAAGAAATCATTGCCTGCGGATAAGCCTCATAGTATTGTGCTATGCTTTTGTTTCCTGCATAATAATCAGCCGCAAATTCCCTGCTTTGCACCGCATCATCAATCTTTCTTCCAAACCATTTTTTCCTAACTGCGTCCAGATAGTAGGTATGAGGGCGCACATTAGAACAGTTAATCACCCAGAAATCATCCCCGCCATTTTCTATTACTTGTGTAAGCTCTCTATCCACAAAATCGACAGAATTTGGAAGCATGGTAATGTGATTTGCCGCCTGTAAATCATAAAAAGAAACATGATAATAAATTCCCTGCGCACCGCTGTCCTTCTTGTCCGGCATGGAAGAGACCCTGACACAGTGGTTGTCACGTCTTCTTGTCACCATTCTGCCAAAGCCGTTGTCAGCTCTGACCTTGATAATATCCTCATCTAGGTCGATATATCCCTGCTCGTATAACTCCATGATTTCACCATAAAGATTCGTGCAAAATACTGGGGAAGCCACATGCTTTTTTACGATATCACACTGCTTTTTAATCAGCTCACTTATCAAACGTCCTTGCTTTTGGGGCGTATCAAACTGACCGCTCGTATCGGTATGCCAAAACGGCACATCTCCCTGCCCACGAAAACAGAGATTCCAAACAACCTTACAGTCTTTTTGCTCTAAGACCGCATCCTCCCACAGCTTATAGAAAAGCTCCGGATGCTCCATAAAGTTAGGCTCCGTATCCGGATAAGCGCGAACAAACATCTCCGCTCCGAGAGGTTCCGCATGATGATGTGTAATCCACAATCCCATCTCTGCCGCCATCGCTCTGTTTCTGCGCGACATCGTGTCTGTCCCCGGAATTGCCATATTTCCGCCGCACCTTAAAAGTGCCTCCAATGCCATCTTCCAGCCGTCCACACCATTTTCATTATACTTCCACTTCATCATCAGTACTTCATCATTATAAAACCAGCCGCGAAAACGCACTGCTGCCTTTTCAGACTTATGGCGTACTGCTTTAAGCTCTATGCTTGTCCTCTTTTCTATCTTTTGATCCATCCAAAACCAAAATGGTTTAATGCCTAAATAGTGTTCACTGATATATAATAAGCCATAGATAAAGCCTAAATCGTCACCTGCGGTCACGCTTACCTGACTGTCCTCTACCTTCAGGACAAATTGCTCTTCCTGCAGCACTTCTTCTTTCAGTATGATTTCATTTGCCGGACAGGTGCTGTCCGAAAACACCTTATCCCTATCTCTCTCCAATATGCAGATTGCATTTAAAACAGGTTTACTCATGGTCTTAGCTGTAATTACAGTATTTTTGCTAAACATAAACATGGCGGTATCCTCACTTTTCTTTTTTTGCTGAATCTCTTCTGCCTTTTTATCGTGTTTACCTGCTTTTATCATATCACAACTGTAATATATTTCATTCTTATTCTTGACTAAAACATTGCATATATTGACCTTTTAGGTACAAAAAAGGAACTGCTCTACAAACAGTTCCTTTTTTGTACTAACACTACGAAAGGCTCTTACGCCTCATCAATTGCTTTTCCGATATCATTTCTGCAATATTTATTGGCAAAATCCACCCATTTTACTGCATCATAGGCATTCGCCCTTGCTTCCTTCAAATCAGCTCCTTTGGCTGTTATACCGATGACACGTCCTCCGTTTGTGACAATGCCTTTGTCCGTTTTCTTCGTTCCTGCATGGAAAGCATAATAGCCATCCTTCTCTTTAAAAGCATCCAGTCCTGAGATTACGAGTCCCTTATCATAAGCAACCGGATAGCCCTCTGACGCCAGCACGACACATACAGCTGCATTATCCTCAAACTGCAAATCTATCTGGTCTAACGTGCCGTCAATACAGGCTTCAAATACTTCCACAATATCATTTTTCATTCGAGGCAGAACAACCTGTGCCTCCGGGTCTCCAAAGCGTGCATTGTACTCCAACACTTTAGGTCCTTTCTCCGTCAGCATCAGTCCGAAGAAAATAATCCCCTTAAATTCTCTGCCCTCTGCTGCCATCGCATCTACCGTCGCCTGATAAACATACTTCTTACAAAATTCATCCACTTCCTCTGTGTAGAAAGGACTCGGTGAAAACGTACCCATACCGCCTGTATTTAAGCCTTGGTCGCCGTCCAATGCCCTCTTATGGTCCTGAGCCGAAGTCATTGTCTTAATCGTCTTTCCGTCCACATAAGACAGCACGGAAACCTCCCTGCCTGTCATAAATTCTTCTACAACCATCTGGGTTCCGGCATCACCAAACTGTTTGTCGAGCATGATGGCTTTGACACCTTCCCTTGCTTCCTCCAGAGTATTGCAAATTAATACACCTTTTCCCAGTGCCAGCCCGTCCGCTTTTAAAACAAGCGGAAACTCTGCCTTCTCCAGATAGGCAATCGCTTTATCCGGGTCATCAAAGTTTTCATATGCCGCTGTCGGGATATTATATTTTTTCATCAAATCCTTGGAAAAAGCCTTAGAGCCTTCCAGAAACGCTGCATTCTTTCTAGGTCCGAACACGCGCATTCCTGCCGCCTCGAACACATCCACAACTCCTCCTACCAAAGGATCGTCCATGCCGATTACCGTCAAATCAATCTCTTTTTCCTTCGCAAATGCCAACAGCTCGTCAAACTCCATCGCGCCGATATCGACACACTCTGCATACTCTTCAATTCCTGCATTGCCCGGAGCACAGTAAATTTTATCTACCTTGCTGCTTTGGGATACCTTCCATGCGATGGCATGTTCTCTTCCGCCGCTTCCAACAATTAATACTTTCATCGAATTCCTCCGCTCTGTGGACTTATTTCGTCACTACCTTACCGTCTGTCACCTGTATTTTCTGATTAGCAATCAAATCAATCGCCTTTGGCATAATCACCCACTCTGCCTCCTCCATCACACGCTTTTGGAGTATTTCAGGAGTGTCCTGTTCCTTTACTTCTACTGCCTTTTGGAGGATAATCGGGCCGGTATCCGTCCCTGCATCCACAAAATGCACGGTAGCACCGCTTACCTTCACACCGCGCGCCAGTGCCTCCTCGTGAACCTTCAGCCCATAATAGCCTTTTCCGCAAAATGCCGGTATAAGAGACGGATGGACATTGATAATACGGTTTACATAAGTTTCCACCATCTTCTGCGGCAGTACGACCAAGAAGCCTGCAAGCACAATGAGGTCTGCCTGATAGGCCTCGATGGTGCTTAATAATGTCTCATTAAAAAGCTCTCTCGTCTCAAAATCCTTCGGAGAAATGCACTCCGCAGGAATTTGGTTTTGCCTTGCACGCTCTAATGCATAGGCATTTTTGTTATTGCTGATTACAACTTCTATTTTTGCATTCGTGATTGTTTTCTTTTCTATCCCGTCAATAATCGCTTGGAGGTTCGTACCTCCGCCTGATACGAGCACCGCTATTTTTAGCATAATGTAACTCCTGTTTCGCCGTCCTCAACCGCACCGATTATCATCGCTTCCTCGCCTGCCTCTTTGATTGCGGCAAGCGTTTTTTCGGTATCTTCTTTCTTCACCGCAACGATCATTCCGATACCCATGTTGTAGGTGTTGTACATCATTTCTTCTGCGATGTCACCCTTGCTTGCAAGCATTTTGAAAATAGCAGGAACCTCATAGCTGTTCTTATTGATTATGGCACGCTTTCCTTCCGGCAGCATTCTCGGTACATTTTCATAGAAACCGCCGCCTGTGATATGGCTGCATGCTTTTATGGTAACACCCGCATTTTTAACGCCTCTAAGCGCCTTTACATAGATTTTGGTCGGTGCCAAAAGTGCCTCGCCAAGTGTCGTTTGAAGCTCCTCGTAGTATGTATTTAACGACTCTTTGGTCATATCAAATACTTTTCTTACAAGAGAAAAACCGTTGCTGTGAACGCCTGAGGATTTTATTCCGATTAATACGTCCCCTGCCTGTAAATTCTTGCCGGTAATTAAATCTTTCTCGTCAACCACACCTACCGCGAAGCCTGCAAGGTCATATTCGTCCTCCGGATAAAAGCCCGGCATCTCTGCCGTCTCACCGCCGATCAATGCAGCATTTGACTGCTGACAGCCCTCTGCAACACCTTTTACAATCATCGCAATCTTCTCCGGTTCATTTTTGCCGCACGCAATATAGTCCAAGAAAAACAGCGGCTCACCGCCTGCACAGGCAATGTCATTCACACACATCGCAACACAGTCAATGCCGATGGTGTCATGCTTATCCAAAATAAAAGCAAGCTTTAATTTGGTTCCGACTCCATCCGTTCCCGATACAAGGGTAGGTTTCTCCATATTTTTAAATGCTTCCATGGAAAATGCTCCTGAAAATCCTCCGATGTTCGTTAAAACCTCCGGACGCATTGTCTTTTTGATATGCTCCTTCATGAGCTCTACTGATTTGTATCCTGCTTCAATGTCCACGCCTGCTTTTTTGTAATCCATTTTTCTTCCTCCTAGATTGCACTGTTGTGCGGTTGGTTATTGTGGCTGTTTCTTTTGCCTATCTATTACATCTGATCTAAATAAGCCTTATATTTGATATCCCCCAGCTTGGAGGCTTTTTCTTCTACCATTGTCTCCAAATCTTTTGCATAGTCTTCCACTCTCTTTGACAATTTATCATCGCCTGTGGCAACAATCTTTGCCGCCAGCAAGCCCGCATTTAAGGCTCCGTTTATCGCTACGGTTGCAACCGGTATTCCCGGCGGCATCTGCACAATGGAATAAAGCGAATCCACTCCGCCAAGTGCCTTTGTCTGCACCGGTACGCCGATAACCGGCAATGGCGTCATCGCCGCTGTCATACCCGGAAGATGTGCGGCTCCTCCGGCTCCCGCGATAATAACCTTCAATCCTTTTTGCTTTGCCTCCTTGGCATAGCTGTATAGCTTGTCAGGGGTGCGGTGAGCCGACACGATTGTAAGCTCATAATCTACATCCAGAGCGTCCAGTATCTCTGCCGCTTTTGACATAACCGGCAAATCCGAATCGCTTCCCATAATAATTCCTACAACTGGCTTCATATTTTGCATTGTCCTTTCCTCAAAATCCTGTGGCTAGTAGCTTAATTTATCATAGGCTCCTCTCACCTGTGCAAGAGCCTCCTCTATCGTATCTCCTGTGGCAGTGATATGTCCCATTTTTCTGCCCTTTGACACGGTTTCTTTTCCGTAAATGTGAAGCTTGACATTGCTGTATTGATAAGCCTCTTCAACTCCTTTTAGCTCCGCTTTTCCGCTCTTGTCACCGATGATATTTTTCATCGCTGTCGGGCGGATGAGTGCCGGGTTTCCGAGCGGAAGCCCTAAAATAGCACGGATATGCTGCTCATATTGGGATGTATAACAGCCCTCAATCGTATAGTGACCGGAATTATGGGGCCTTGGTGCCAGTTCATTGACCAGTATTCTGCCCTCTTTTGTGACAAACAGCTCAATACATATCATTCCGTAAGCATCAAAGGCTGACAGACACGCTTTGGCTATCTTAAAGGCTTCCTTGTTGGATTCCTCACTGATTTTTGCCGGAACGGTTGTCTCATCCAAAATACTGTTTTTATGCACATTCTCCGCAACCGGAAAAACTGCAACCTCACCGTTTATGCTTCTGCATGCGAGTATCGACACCTCTTTTTCAAACGGAATCCACTCCTCTATCATAAGCGGCAAGGTTCCGCCTCCAAGTGCTTCATATGCCGTTTCCTCATCTCCGGCTTTCTCAATGACTGCATTTCCTTTGCCGTCGTAGCCTCCGGTACATGTCTTTAATATCATCGGATAGCCAAATTTTTCATGTGCAGCTTGAAGCTCGCTAAGATTGTTGATGAAAACATAATCGGGAATTGGTATTTGATGCGCTCTCAGCCAGTTATTCTGGTCATACTTATTCTGGATGTGAGAGAGTGTTTCACTGGAAGGGTAAACCTTATGTCCCATTTTCTCCAGCTCCTGCAATGCCTTAAGACTGATATGCTCAAATTCATAGGTCACAACATCAGACTTTTCCGCCAACTGCTTGATGGCTTCTATATCATCAAAACCTGCGACGATATGCTCATCTGCAATGCTGTGAGCCGGACAGTTTTGTGTCGGGTCCAGAATCACAAAATAGTAATCCAGCCTTTTTGCATCCAAAATCATCATCTTTCCCAGCTGACCGCCGCCTATGATACCAATTCTCTTCATGCTTTCTCCTTTATTGTAAAAAACAAATTTCTTTTATAAGTCTAATTACTAAAAATCGTTCTATTTATAAGTAATTTTACTAGGACTTTTCTGCCTAGTCAACCTATATTTTGCATTTTGCGGCTTTCTGCCTATTAGATTTTCTAATCAATATTTAGTCATTTTCCTTACATGTCAAACGGTTTGTTCAATTCCTCCGTCCCCGCTAAGACAAAACGTGAGTCCTTAATAATCGTAATTCCATTTCCTTCCTCTGTCATCACGGTGATTTCTCCCAACTCCTCATACGGAATGGTGATATCGGTATGGCAGTTGAAGTACGCCTTACTCACATCTTCTTTTCGGAGAATGGAAATTTCATTGTCCTTCGCCACAATTTCCTTTTTGTTCGGATTGTATATCTTATTGTCCTCCGACCAGCTATAGCAGGTGTCACCCACTGCAAAATGAGGTCCCATCTTTTCCGCAATCAAAATCGGAAGCTTATCTGCGATATCATATTTTTTTGCGACCATGTAAGCAGTCGTGTTCGTTCCGATGGCAAACTCTCCCATTGGAAGCGTCTCATGATTGCGCAGAATGTTCTCTTTGATGAACTTTTTATTCTCTTCTTCCTGCTCAAAGTTCTTGCATGTGTAGTTCTTAATTTTGCCGTCCTCAAACTCAATTTCCAAATCAATGTATTTTAACTCATTTAAGTAGACCTGGCTGACATGCAAAATACCGTTTGTTCCCTTCAAAACAGGTGAAGTGAACACCTCGCCGACCGGAATATTGACATCTGCAACACAGTTTTCAAACTTTGTCTCTTTCTCCTTGTCCGCAAGCTCCTTTAGCTGTACAGTCAAATTCGTCTTGTTTCCATTTCTGCCCTTGATGACAACGTGGCTTCCCTCATCCAGCGCATCGATGATAATCTGCTGGATACCTTCATATAGCTTATAATCGAGTGTGTTAATTTTTACCGTCTCATCAAAGATTTCCTCGTATTTTTCTCCAATCTCCGGTACCGGATAGGCGATAATCGTAAAGCTTCTCTCCTCGCCTTTAATATACTGATTTACAAGCTGTCCTGCTTCTGTATCATATTCCACAGACCATTTCTGCTGCTTGTCTGACAGCGTAAAGCTCTCCGGTTTACTTTCCGGTGCAAACGGAACCTCTCCAAAAATCTCCATCACCGCAGGTCCTGCAAACTTGGAAGCCTCTTTTTTATATTTCTCATATGCCACCTTTAAAACGCCAAGCTTTCGCTCCACAAATGCCTTATCCAGATAAATCGCATTGTCTGCACGATGGTCATATTCAAACTGCTTGTTTGCAATGGCGCCATAATAGCCCATCTTATAATGCTGCTTTTTATTTATCGTATTGACTGCCGCTCTGTGAATCGCCGGACGAAGTCCCATTTTTTCAAACTGCTCAATTGCTTTTTTCACGATGCGCTCAAATCCTAAATTATAGCGGATATTTACAATTTCCTTCTTTGATAAGTCCTTATTGCCAAGGATAAAGCCCATGCGGTAGCCTTCCGTATAGGTGCTTGCCATCGCCTCGATCTGTTCCTCGCTCATATTATTTAAATGCTTTGCTGTTTTCAGTTCATTTTCCGTAATATACTCTCCGAATTTATACAGGTAACGCAAGTCTGACAAGTCTTCCTTCGTGATAATATCCGCCGCAAAAGACAGCTCTATGTCAAGCTGCTCTCTGATTCGATATTCCACCGTCATATCGGAGTAGTCGCTTACAAACCAGTACAGTGTATTTTTCACAGTCTCCGGCGTGAGCTCTTCCATATCCTCAAATGCATTGTAAATCTCGATAAACAACTCATTGTGAATCGTAATGTCCGTCAGTCTCTGCTCGTAGGCATAGATAATCATACCTCTTATTTCCGTGTATAAAAAGCTTAAATATCTTCCGTATTCCTCTCCGAGGTGATTAACTGCATACGCTGGATTTCCGTAGCTTCTCTCATAGTTATCGCCTAAAATATCCTGATAGAGTGATGTATTTAATGCCTGCACCTCTTCAAGGCTTTTTGCCTCCAACTCATCGCGCTGTACCATTCTCACCAAGTCAGCGATTTCTATAATAAATCTTGCCGTCCTATGAAAAAAGTCGCGGTAAGGCTCCGCCACATTCTCTTCCTTTGAGATTACCTCAATTCTCTCCATGGAGAGGTCATATCTCTCCATTATCGCTTCATTTTCTTCTTTAAATAATTCTCTATAATTCATATCTGACTCCTTTTCTTTTTCTTAATACCATGTTCCTATCACATAGATTGCAATCCAAAATATTAAAATGATGGCATTGGTAATCGACCCGATTTTAGAAAACAGGTAATACCGCTCCTTCTCTCCAAAGCTTTTAAGCCCTTTCACCAAGCCTACGATTGCAATAATCAGCGCCGACAATCCGATAGAACCTGTATAAATTCCCGCATTACCTTTTTGAAGGTAGGAAATAATAAACAGGGCAATCATAAGCCCTAACGAAATCACTCCAAGCACCGTTGATGTAATGCCGGAAACTGCATGTCTCTTATCCGAAAATTTTATATCCTTTTGTTTTCTCTTTTGCCTTCTCTTCACTTTTTTGACCACTTTCTATAAATTTTCACCATGATGCTATACAAAATAAAACCAATAAAACCTCCGATTGTATTCAGCACCAAATCATCTACGTCAAAGCTTCCCACTTTGAAAACAAGCTGCGTCACCTCAATCACAAGGCTCAGCTCAAAACTCACCAGTGTGACAACCAAAAGCCTTCGAAGCTTTGTGCTTAAAAGGGGAAGCATAGCTCCAAACGGAATGAAGCATATGATATTTCCAAATATATTTGTGACAACTGCCATCATTCCAAGTTCATTGCGATAGCGAATAAATCTTTTTATCTCTTTGAACAAAATTAAATTATAGGAATATTCTCTGTTACTCACAGTGCGCCCCATGCTCTCTGCAAAAAACAGGAAATAAACCAAGAAAATAATATATATAATAAAAAGCAAAGTTCCTATCCATTTTACCTTATTTGCTTCTTTCTTTTTCAATCTTGCTTCCTCTTTTCCCGTCTACCAAAATAGTGCCTCAAAATAAAATTATTATTTTAAGACACTATTTTGCTTCTTTTTTACTAAAATATAATCTCAGATTTATTCTTATGAAGTCTTCCGCCGCCTACAATAAGCAGAATACCTGAGACAACGCCCACAACAATCACAATAATTCCAACTGTAATGTTCAGCGCACCCACGCCGCCCATTGCTTTATATGCTTTTTCACCCATATTAAGTCACCTCCCAGACTATTTTACGCCGTATTGCTCATAGTATGCATCAATTGCATTTTTCAAAGTATCATCTATTATAATGTTTCCTTTGTATTCCTTGTTATACAAATGCTCCACAACCTCTGCCATCGTTACAATAGCAGTCGTCTTTATGTTGTAGTTTTCCTCGATTTCAGCTAGCGCACTCTTTTCATGCTGTCCTCTCTCCATTCGGTCTACGGATACCACAAGTCCCATAACATCAACATTTCCCTGTGCCTTGATAATCGGAAGTGTCTCCTGTATGGACGTTCCGGCAGTTGTCACATCCTCGATGATGATAACCTTATCTCCGTCACTGATTGGACTTCCAAGTAAAATCCCGGTGTCCCCGTGATCCTTTACCTCTTTTCGGTTGGAGCAGTATTTGATATCCTTGTCATATTTTTCACTCATTGCCATTGTAGTCGCTACCGTCAGAGGGATTCCCTTGTAGGCAGGTCCGAATAATACGTCAAAATCCACTCCGAATTTGTCATGAATCGCCTGTGCATAATAACCGCCCAGCTTACTAAGCTGTGCACCTGTACGGTAAAAACCTGTGTTCACAAAAAACGGGGTTTTTCTTCCGCTCTTTGTCACAAAATCTCCAAACTTCAGCACGCCGCAGTCTACCATAAATTCGATAAATTCTTTCTTGTATTCGTTCATAGTATTTTCCTCTCATTCTGTCTATTTCACTTACTTTACCGCACCAATCAATTCCTGTATATCTTCAATCTTGTTTCTTCTCATATAGTCTGCAATACCGTCAACAACCTCCTGCGTCGCGAACGGATTTGCAAAATTGGCGGTACCTACGGAAACTCCGCTTGCACCCGCAAGAATAAATTCCACTGCATCCTCATAGGTTGCGATGCCGCCCATGCCGATAATCGGAAGCTTCACTGCATTGGCAACCTGATATACCATTCTGACCGCAATCGGCTTGATTGCAGGACCGGACAATCCTCCTGTTTTATTGGCAAGAGCAAAGCTTCTGCGGTTTATATCAATCTTCATTCCGGTCAGCGTGTTAATCAAGGATAAAACATCGGCTCCGCCTGCCTCTGCTGCTTTGGCAGTCTCTGTGATATCCGTCACATTCGGGCTCAGCTTCATAATAACCGGCTGCTTTGCGTACTTTTTTATTTCCTTTGTAATTGCCTCAACGGAGCTTGCATTTTGTCCGAAGGCAATTCCGCCCTCTTTTACATTCGGGCAGGAAATGTTGATTTCCAGCATATCCACAGGCTCACTTGCGAGTCTTTCCACAACTTCACAGTAATCCTTTGTCGTTTTTCCACATACATTTACAATGATCTTGGTATCATACTTCTTCAAAAAAGGAATATCCCTTTTTATAAACACTTCCATGCCCGGATTTTGAAGTCCGATTGCATTCATCATTCCGCCGTAGGTCTCGGCTATTCTAGGGGTTGGATTTCCCGTCCAAGGTACGTTGGACACGCCCTTTGTCACGACTGCTCCCAGGTGATTCAAATTCACAAATTCACTGTATTCCTCGCCCGAGCCAAAAGTGCCAGACGCGGTCATAACGGGGTTGTTTAATTCTACTCCTGCCAAATTTATCTTCATATTCATTAGAATTCTACCTCCGTCGCCAAGAATACAGGACCTTCCTTGCAAACTCGCTTGTTATTCACGTTCGTATGCTCATCCTTCTCCTTGGATTGACACACACAGGCAAGACAGGCACCGATGCCGCATGCCATTTTTTCCTCCAAGGAGAGCCAAGCTTCGATGTTGTGCTCTATCGCATATGCCTTGATTGCTTTTAACATAGGAGTCGGGCCGCAGGCATAAATAATCTCCGCCTCCAGCTTGTTCTCCCGAATGGCGTCCATGACGTTTCCTTTTGTTCCGGTGCTTCCGTCCTCGGTTGCCGCATAAAAATCACCGTTTTGCTTCAGTTCCTCCTGCAAAAACAGCTCATCGCGGTATCCCGCCACAATATCCTTCTCGCCCTTTAACGACTTTGCAAGTTCAAGCATCGGCGGTATTCCGATACCCCCACCGATTAAAATCGCTTTTTTATCGCTGAGAGGAAAGCCGTTTCCAAGCGGTCCCAAAACCCGAACAGAGTCACCTGCCTTATATGAAGAAAATTCCTCTGTTCCTTTTCCCAATATGCGGTAGACAATTCTGAGTGCATTTTTTTCTGTATCTATCTCGCATATACTGATCGGACGCGGCAGCATTCTGCTCTGGTCGTTGCAATAAACTGATATAAACTGCCCCGGCTTTGAGGCCTTCGCAATATTTTCTGTCTGAATCCACATGCTATATACACCTGCTGCCAGCCTTTCCTGACTTAGCACAGATGCCGTTTCCTGAAATTTCTCTGACATTGTATTCCCTACGCTTCCTATTTGTTAAGTGCCTGATTGATGTCCTCTATCATATCCACAACCGCCTGTCTGGATGCATCCGCAAAAGCTTCCTCACCAAACTTCTGGTATTTTTCCATTTTATAAGCAGCAATGATTCCTCTTGAGGAATTGATGATGGCTCCTAAGCCGTCCTCATTAAAATACGGAAGCAAGTCGGAGGCTTTTCCTCCCTGCGCACCATATCCCGGCACTAAAATAAAAGATTTTGGCATAACCTTTCGAAGCACCTTGCCCATCTCAGGGTAGGTAGCACCAACTACGGCACCGATATAGCTGTAGGAGTCGCCCATACAATCAGCGCCCCACTCGGCAACTTTTTCGCCTACATATTCATATAATGGTTTTCCGTCAATTAAACGGTCCTGAAATTCTCCGCTTGATTTGTTGGAGGTTTTCACTAAGATAAACAATCCCTTTTTCTCTTCCTTGCAAACGTCAACAAAAGGCTTGATACCGTCTGTTCCAAGGTAAGGATTTACAGTTATAAAATCTTCATCAAACGGCGCATAGCTCTTTGAACCTACCTGCACCTTGCCGATATGCCCCACGGCATATGCCTCAGAGGTAGAACCGATATCGCCTCGTTTGATATCACCGATTACGACCAAATCCTTTTCCTTACAGTAATCAACCGTTCTTTTAAACGCTTTCAGCCCTTCTAATCCAAACTGCTCATACATTGCAATCTGTGGCTTTACCGCCGGTATCAAGTCATGCACTGTGTCCACAATCTCCTTGTTGTACTGCCAGATTGCCTCACCTGCGCCTTGAAGTGTCTCACCGAATTCGGCGAAAGCACGCTTCCTGATATGCTCCGGTACATAGTCAAGCATTGGGTCCAGACCTACCACGATTGGTGCATTTGTCTTTTGAATTTTCGTTATCAGTTTATTTATCATAATATCCTCCGTATTGAACTAATTATTTTGATACACAACTTTTCCGTTCACAATTGTAGCGACAACCTGTCCCTTCAGCTTTCTTCCTGCAAAAGGGGTATTCTTGCCCATCGAGGCAAAATCATTTACATCCACTACATATTCCTTCTCCGGGTCCAGTATGACAATGTCCGCTATTTTTCCTTCCGCAAGTGTTCCTCTGTCTATGCCGATTACCTTCGCCGGGTTATAGCTTAATTTCTCCGCCATCTGCATCGGTGTCAGATAGCCCTTATCAACCAGCTCGGTGATTGTGAGGGAAGCCGCTGTTTCCAGACCTACTATGCCAAAAGGTGCTTCCTTTAATGACTTTGCTTTTTCCTTCGCATGGTGAGGCGCATGGTCTGTTGCGATAATATCCATAATATCATTTTTAAGCCCCAGCTTCAAGGCTTCCACGTCCTCCTTCGTACGAAGCGGCGGATTCATTTTGTAGTTCGTATCTCCTGCTACAATATCGTCCTCTGTCAGGGTAAAATGATGCGGGCAAACCTCGGCTGTCACGGAGATACCCTTTTTCTTTGCCTCCTCAACCAGACTGACACTGTCCTTCGTCGAGCAATGACACAGATGAAGCTTCGCATTCGTTTCTTTAGCTATCAAAATGTCTCTGGCTACAATGATGTCCTCCACCAAATTACTGATGCCTTCCACTTGAAGCTCTTCCGACTTTGCTCCTTTATTAATCACCCCTGCACCAACCAAATCCTTGTCCTCACAGTGGGCAAATACCGGAATACCAGAGCGCGCTGCCAGTCTCATGGCTTCCTCATATAATTTTACATTCATAACGGACTTTCCGTCCTCGCTGATAGCAATCGCTCCCGCCTTTGCCATGCCCTCGATATCAGCTAACTCCTCGCCCTGCTGTGCGACCGTGACCGCACCTACCTGGCATATATTAACCGCTGCAACCTCTGCTGCCTTGTTCAGCACAAACTTAACACGGTCCACATTGTCAATGACTGGCTTCGTGTTCGGCATTGCACAGATTGTTGTGAAGCCTCCTCTTGCCGCAGACCTTGCCCCTGTTGCTATCGTCTCCTTGTTCTCAAAGCCTGGCTCTCTCAAGTGTACATGCAAATCAATAAACCCGGGCATAACAAAACAACCCTTCGCGTCAATCACAGTAAGCGTCTCCTCTTTTTCCTGAATATTGGCGGCTTTCTTTGCAATTTTTCCGTCTTCAAGGAGTAAATCCATCACTTCGTCCTGTTTGCTCGCAGGATCAATCACCCTGCCATTTTTAATTAACAGCTTCATATTTATTCCTTTCTAAATCCATTTCCTGCAAATATTTATTTTTATTGTACCACACTCCCAAGAGTGTCACAATAATAAATCTATTACAAAAATACACCCTTTTTCTTTTAAAAAAGGGTGTATCCATTTTCTCTGTACAAATTATCTTTTAACTTGTCATACCTTACATCTTTTTTGTAATGTTTTATGCTAAATTCATTTCTGCGCACATGATGATAAATGCTCCCGCACCGTGCAAATCATTTGTGCTTGTCGGACGGTCCAGGTAAAACTCATAGTCGCCGATTCCGGTTCCCACACATACGCCGTCAATGACGATTCCGTTTTCATCTGTTTTTAAGCGGTTAATCACACCCTCAAAACCCTTTTTTGCATATTTTAAGTAAATTTCATGCAGGTATCCCATGCGGACTGCCTTCGCAATTGCGTAGACAAATAGGCAGGTGCAGGATGTCTCCAGCCAATTTCTTGAATCGTCTACTCTGTCTATTACTTGATACCAAAGCCCTGTCTCCTCATCCTGAAACGGAATGAGTGACTTGATGACATTTTGCAAGATATGTACAAGCTTCTTCTTATCTTTATGGTCATCCGGCATAGAATCAAACATCTCCAATATTGCAACCGGAACCCAACCGATGGAGCGTCCCCAAAACTGCGGTGCTCTTCCTGTCTCGTGAGAAGCCCACTCCGCCTCCCTGCTCTCATCCCATCCGTGATACAATAATCCTGACTTTTCATCAACCGTATTCTCATAAATCAGCTTTGCCTGCAAAGCTGCCATGTCAAAATATTCCGGCTTCTGAAACATATTCCCGTATTTAACGGCAAACGGACCTCCCATAAAGAGGCTGTCCAGCCACATCTGATTCGGATACATGCCTTTATGCCAAAAGCCTCCGACAGAGTTTGTCTTCCAGTTTTTTAGCAGGTCTCCAAGCGTATCCAGCGCCTTTTTATAGCGTTCATTCTTCGTTTTCTCATAGAGGGAAAACAATAACATTCCGGGCTGTACATCATCAAGCTGGGTAGGGTCATAATCAATAATCATTCCCTCTTCATCTATCACGCTGTCAATCCAAGCTTTTATATACCCGGCATACTTTTCTCCGCCGTTCTGATTAAGACATTGCTCCATCCCCAGCAAAAACACACCCTGATGATAGTGAAAATGCCCCGCAGGCGGTAAATTCTTTGCCTCAAATTTTGCTATCAACGTATCACAGGCAAGTTCGCCCCACTGCAACGGTGTTTTTCCGTTTATCTTTTCCATGAAAATACTCCTTTCACACTGGCTGTTTCAATCACAGCTCTTATACCCCTATCATAAACGATTTATCTGTACATTTATTGCCGAATCGTTTAAAATCTTCTTATATCTTGTTCTTTTGTTATTTTTCCTTTTTACAATCACATTTACTAAGGAGGCTGCCGTGATGGATGAAAACTTTACCCTTAACGCAACAGAAGATTTATTTTCTGTTTCCAAAAGAAAACAGGCGGAACATCTTATGCCAAACAGTCATTTTCACAGCACCTATGAGGCATATTATTTACTGTCCGGTGAACGCACTTTCTTTATCAAGGACCGTACTCTTTTGCTAAAGGCTGGTGATTTTTTGCTTGTACACCCAAATGTGCTTCACAAAACTGCCAATACCAATCAGCCTGAGCACGAAAAAATAATATTGAACTTTAAGGAAGCCTTCCTGCCTTCCCTGCACGAGAGCTTTTTTGAGACACTGCGCCCCGAATTTTCGAAGGAATATCTGGTCATTCACTTTTCTATGCAGCATAGACTGCGCTTTGAGGATTATCTTTTGCAGATTGTAAAGGAAGCACAGGGATTACGCGAGGGCTATGATATTGTAATACAATCACTTTTGGCACAACTTCTTGTTTTTGCATCCCGGCATATGGAATTAAACAATATGGAAGCCTTGGAGTACATCAATCCGATGCATGAGCGTGTCTCTGAAATTGTCCGCTATATCAATGCAAATTACAAAAAAGATTTATCACTTTCCCTTGTGGCGGATCATTTTTTTGTCAGCCCCTATTACCTAAGCCGAACATTTAAAGAGGTGACTGGCTTTAGCTTTGTGCAATATATTAACAGTGTGCGGGTAAAAGAAGCAATTAAGCTGTTGGAAAATACTTCCCTTAAGGTATACACAATTGCTGAACGTGTGGGCTTTGGAAGCATCACACATTTTGGACGGATTTTTCGTGAAATTACTGGGCATTCCCCACTTTATTACAGAAAGCGAGACGCGCAAAAAGGCTAAATGCTTGCATAACAGGGTTCTTTCCTTCATATGATGTAAAAACAATGCCTATTTTGACAATACAGGAGGACAGCATTGGCAAATGAAATAATAAGCGAAGATTATCTAGATATTATAGTAGAAAATGAACTGTTGCCTCTGTTTAGAAATAGCCCTTACACAACTATTACCTTTGTCTCTTCCCTTGTCCATATCCCGGTAAATACATTTAACAAGTGCTCCCTGGGGCAGGCGACCTTTTCCTATTCCGTTCTTCCGATTCTTTACACTACCGAGGCCACCCTTAGTCTGGAGAAATCGGGCATTCAGCAAATTCAGCTCAACCCCAACTTTAACCTCTACGGACAAGGTGTATTGATCGGAATAGTCGATACCGGTATCGACTATCAGCATGAAGCCTTCATAGGAAGGGACGGAACAAGTAAAATAGTCTCTATCTGGGACCAGACAATCAATGATGGTGGAAATCCGCCGCAGGGCTTTACCTACGGAACAGAATACACAAAGGAGCAGATTGATGCCGCATTAGCAAGCGAGGATCCCCTGGCCATTGTTCCCTCGCAGGATGTAGAGGGGCATGGTACCATGATTGCCGGCGTTATTGCCGGAACACCCAATGTATCTCAGGCTTTCAGCGGCGTTGTCCCCGATTCTCAACTCGTTATAGTAAAGCTAAAACCCGCAAAAATAATTAACAAGGAAATGCTTTCCATTCCCGTTGATAGGCTCTGCTATCAGGAATCAGATATCATGTTCGGAGTCAACTATTTAATCTCCGTCGCTCAGCGTTTAAACCGTCCCCTGACTGTTTGTATTGCACTCGGAAGCAGCCAGGGCGGACATGACGGTTACGGAACCCTAAGCCGCTATCTGGCATATGTCACCCGGCTTCCGAGTACTGCAGTCGTTGCTTCTGCCGGAAATGAAGGAAATACAAGGCGGCATTTCAACGGAACAACTAGGGCAAGCGGTGAGATTACCGAATTTGAATTAAATGTAAGCAGTAATGACAAGGAATTTTTTATGGAGCTATGGCAGCAGATTCCATTTCGCCTTTCCATCGATATCCGCTCTCCTACCGGAGAATACATTGCTCCGATTTACCCTACCTTAGAAGAATGTAATGAAATAACCTTTATCTTTGAGCCCAGCAGATTGTATGTCAACAATATGTTGTTCGATATCCAGTCCGGTGATCAGCTTATTCTAATTCGGTTTAATAACGCACAGGAAGGAATTTGGCGCTTTGGAATAAGAAACATTGATAATACGGTTTCCGAATTTAACGTATGGCTGCCCGCCGGCAACTTAATTTCGCCGGAAACCTACTTTCTCAATTCGAACCCGGATATCACAATTACCTCCCCCGCTAATGCCCCCGACATTATGACCATTACCGCCTATGATCCCACAACGGATGGAATCGCTCCCTTTTCAAGCAGAGGGTACACACGCATCGGAGGCATAAAACCGGATTTGGCGGCCCCCGGTGTCAATCTCACCTGCCCTACCTTGAACAACGGTTATGGCGCCATAACCGGAACCGGAGCCTCTGCCGCCCACACAACAGGAATCACTGCGATGGTATTGGAATGGGCAGTAGTGGAAGATAATTTTATACCGATTAACGGATTTATCATTAAAGAATTGCTTATAAGAGGTGCCAGACGCCTGCCTACTCTGACCTATCCAAACAATGTATGGGGCTACGGCATGGTTGATGTCTATGGTATGTTTCGAATGCTTATTTAGCCTGCATACAAAAAAGGGAAGCCCTTCACTTGCCGGAAATTGCAAGCAGAGCTTCCCTTTCTTTATTTATGACAAGCGAAGCAGCAAGCAGCTTCCTCTTGTTTTTAACTGTTCAATAGCTTTATTTCACGTCATCTATATATTTTTTAATATTTGAAGCATTGACATATTTTTCTGCCTCGCCGTCTTTGATAACAATCAACGTCGGAGCCTGCATCACACCATATTTTTGCGCCAGGGAACTATTTTCCTCCGCATCGACAATCTCATATTCTTCCTCTGACAAATATTCCTTTGCCACTTTGCAATTCGGACAGGTTTTTGTGACAAATAAATATTTTGTTTCTTGGTTTGCCGGTGTAATCGTAACCTCATCATTTGAAATGGTCATATAGCTTCTACGTGCAGCTTCCTCATGTTCTGTACTGCAAGCCGCCTCTTTCCATGCATTGCCTTCACAGGCATTTTCCTTATCATAGGTTACCCTGTTTTTATATTCCTGTGTCTTTCCCTCATTCCAGTTCTGAACCGGTCTGTAATAGCCCGTAATACGGCTGTATACCTCCGCCGTCGCGCCGCAGATCGGGCAGTTGAAATGCTCGCCGCTGATATAGCCATGGTCCTTGCATACAGAATATGTCGGTGAGATCGTATAATAAGGAAGCTTATAGTTGTCTGCTATCGTTTTAACAAGCTTAGCTGCTGCCTGCCAATCCGGAAGCTTCTCACCGAGGAAGGAGTGAAATACCGTTCCCGATGTGTACAAAGTCTGTAGCTCATCCTGTATATCCAGCGCTTCAAAAATATCCTCCGTGTAGTCTACCG
Source organism: Konateibacter massiliensis (assembly GCF_900184995.1). Lineage (GTDB taxonomy): Bacteria > Bacillota > Clostridia > Lachnospirales > Lachnospiraceae > Lachnotalea > Lachnotalea massiliensis. The sequence continues at coordinate 2,956,008 of NZ_LT860099.1, read as the reverse complement.
GCAGATGTGAGCTATTTGTGTAATAAGGGGTATCGTTTTCATGCCCCGCCGTGATAATAGCAGGATGATGCTTCCTATCATGCTTTGCAAGCCGGTATGTCGTGGATTCCGCCGGCGTCGCCTCTAAATTATATAAGTCGCCGTATTTTTCCTGATAATCGGACAAACGCTCTCTCATATGATTTAGGACTTCCTTTGTAAATTCTTGTGTCTTTTCCTGTGTCAAATCTGCCTTGAGCCAATTGGCATTTAGCCCGACCTCATTCATTCCAATCAGTCCGATTGTAGAAAAATGGTTGTCAAAACCAGCCAGATAACGTTTTGTATATGGATACAAGCCCTCATGAAACAGCTTTGTGATAACACCTCTTTTTATCTTTAGAGAACGTGCGGAAATATCCATCATACGATCCAGTCTCTGATAAAAGTCCTCTTTGTTCTTTGCCAAATACGCAATCCTTGGCATATTAATCGTCACAACACCTATCGATCCGGTGCTCTCTCCGGAACCGAAGAAGCCGCCTGTTTTCTTACGAAGCTCCCTCAGATCGAGCCTTAACCTACAGCACATACTTCTCACGTCGCTTGGCTCCATGTCACTGTTGATGTAGTTGGAAAAATACGGAGTTCCATATTTTGCCGTCATTTCAAAGAGCAGCTTGTTATTTTCCGTCTCGCTCCAGTCAAAATCCTTTGTGATGGAATAGGTTGGAATCGGATACTGGAAGCCCCTTCCGTTCGCATCGCCCTCAATCATCGTCTCGATAAAGGCTTTGTTAATCATATCCATTTCCTTCTTACAGTCCTTGTACTTAAAATCCATCTCCCTGCCGCCTACGAGGGCATTCAGTTCAGCCAAATCATTTGGAACAGTCCAGTCAAGCGTGATATTGGAAAACGGTGCCTGCGTTCCCCAGCGGCTCGGTGTGTTGACACCATAGATAAAGGACTGAACACACTGCTTCACATCATAATAGCTTAAATTATCCACCTTGACAAACGGTGCCAGATAGGTGTCAAAGGAGGAAAATGCCTGCGCTCCCGCCCATTCATTCTGCATAATACCAAGGAAATTAACCATCTGGTTGCAAAGTGTAGAAAGATGGCTTGCCGGCGCAGAAGTAATCTTTCCGGTAATGCCGCCAAGACCTTCCTGAATTAACTGCTTTAGAGACCAGCCCGCACAATATCCAGTCAGCATGGACAAATCATGCAGATGAATATCCGCATTTCTATGTGCATTCGCAATTTCTTCATCATAAATTTCAGAAAGCCAGTAGTTTGCCGTCACTGCCCCCGAATTACTCAGAATAAGTCCACCCACCGAGTAGGTAACGGTTGAATTTTCCTTGACGCGCCAATCTTCCACCTTGACGTAGCTGTTTACAATGTCCTTGTAATCCAAAATAGTGGATTTCATATTACGGATTTTCTCTCTCTGCTTCCGGTATAAAATATATGCCTTTGCCACATCTGTGTAGCCTGCCTGCTCAAGAGTTGCCTCCACACTGTCCTGAATATCCTCCACATGAATCAGCGTATCATTCATCTTCTTCTGAAAATCTGCCGTCACACGCAGTGAAAGTAAATCGATTATCTCCTCGTTATACTGCTTTTGCGTTGCATGAAACGCTTTTGAAATCGCCTCATTGATTTTTTTTAAATTAAAATCAGCTACTTCACCGTCTCTTTTTACTACTTGAAACATTACATATCCCTCCCTATTTTTCCCAACACGTACTATGATCCGTTAATGAAAATTTTAGCAAATTTCAAATAGAAGGTCAACAAAAAAACACTACATATTGTGTTTTTTGTTAATTTTACACAATATATAGTGTTCCTGGCATTTATGCTTGACAGTCACCAAACTCTTATTTTACAACCGTTTCATAGTATTGGACCGGAACATATGCCTTGACGTAAATACCGTCATTTTTATATTCCTCCTCCAACAGCTCACCGTGTTTTCTTATAATTTGAATCTTTCCTGCCTCGTCATATGGGAATAACCGTTCTACCAAAATATTCTGCTGCCTTAAAAGCTCTTCAAGCTCCGCCTGCAATTCCTCAAGTCCTTCTCCACGCTTTGCCGATATATGAAGGATTTTATCTGCGCGAAAATCCCGCAAAATAATTCTCTCCTCAAGCTTATCCTGCTTGTTAAAAAGGGTAAGCACAGGCTTGTCCTTAATGCCGAGACTGTCCAAGGTCTCATATACAATATGCATCTGTTTCTCCATCTGCGGATTGGAAGCATCCACCACATGGATAATAATATCGGAATACTTTGCCTCCAGCAAGGTGCTCTTAAATGCCTCAATCAAGTGATGAGGCAGCTTTCTGATAAAGCCGACCGTATCCGTCAGCAGCACCTGCTGCTTGCTCGGAAGCTCCAGCATTCTTGTCGTCGGATCAAGCGTTGCAAATAGCTTATCCTCCTCAAGCACACCCGCTCCCGTCAATGTATTTAAAAGTGTGGACTTTCCTGCATTCGTATAACCAACGATTGCTGCCACCGGAGTGTTTTTCTTACTCCTCTGGCTCCTTGTCACCTCTCTGTGACGCTCCACCTCCGCCAGTTCCCTTTTAAGCTGGGAGATACGCTCCTTTGCCAAACGTCTGTCCATCTCAAGCTTCTTTTCACCGGGACCTCTTGTTCCGATACCGCCTCCCAGACGGGACAGAGAGCTTCTAAGACCTACCAGACGGGCAAGGCTGTATTTTAACTGTGCCAGCTCAACTTGTATCTTACCCTCACTCGTTGTCGCTCTTTTTGCAAAAATATCAAGGATAACCAAGGTCCTGTCCATCACCTTTGTCCCAAGCTGCTCTTCCAAATTACGAAGCTGCGCCGGAGACAGCTCATCATCACAGACTACTCCTGTCGCCCCTAGCTCTTCGACCAGCTCTCTTGTCTCCTCAATCTTTCCTTTTCCGATATAGGTTCCCGCATGAATCGCCTCACGGTTTTGGACTACCGTTGCAATTGCCTCGGCACCTGCGGTCTTAACCAAATCAGCAAGCTCCTCCAAGGACTCTCTTGTATCATCCTCGTCGTTTAAGCACACACCGATTAATATTACCTTTTCTTGTATTTCATCTAATTCTATCATTTCAGACACGCTTTGCTCCTCACTTTTGTTATCTCGTCTTTAGGAACTCATATTCCCTGCTCGCCGTATTGTCATTTGGATAAAGCGAGGCATATGCCTCCATTTTCTCACTCGCAGCCGCAAAATCACTCAGGTATTCATATGCCACTATCTCATTAAACAAAAGCTCTTGAATGGAGTCTCCCTCATTCAATGCGATACCCGCCTGAAATGCCGTCAAAGCCTCATCATAGCTTTCGCTTTCCATTTTACACATACCGAGGGTATTGTAGACCATTCCAAGCCCGCTTGCGCCCCCTGCCCCTGCAATGTATTCCTCATACAAAGCAGTTGCACTGTTGTTATCAGAAAGCTGCTGATATACCTTTCCAAGATACAAAAGCGCCTCTTTATTTCCCGCTTCTCTTGCCTTGGTCAGAGAACTCATGGCATTTTCAGTATCTCCCAAGTAGTAGTAAATCATACCTTTTTTCAAGCCGTCATCCTTGCTGTCAATCTCCAGCGCTTTGTTCAGATAGCTTTGTCCCTGCTCCGTATAACCTTTGTTGTTTAAATTGTTAAAAATATTAATATACATTTCATATTCGTTTTTATCACAGTCGATTGCCGCGTTAAAATCCTTGGTTGCACTGTCTAAATCCCCATCTGCAAGATATACGGTTCCACGCAGGTAATATGCTCTTGAATCCTTCTCATCAAATGCAAGAATATTTGTATATGTCTGTATCGCTGCCGCTCTGTCACTGTTTTTGTACTGTGCCAGTGCAAGATAATAGGATGTGTCAATCTCCAAATCCGTCACCTTGCCGGATGCCTTCTTCAAGGCTATCTTTAAATTCTCGATAGCAGTCTCATACTCTCCCTTTCCTATGTAAGCAATCCCATTTCCGCGAAATACAAGCTGTTCATCCTCGCCCTTGCTTGCCGCCGTCTCAAAAAAGGTCAGCGCCTCATCATAGCTTTTGTTCTCAATCGCCGTCATTCCCTGCTCCGTATATGACGTTTCTTCTCCCGCCTTAGCACATCCGCCAAGCAGACATGCTGCTATTATAAAAATGGTCATCCATCTCTTCATAATATCCTCCAAACTATAACCAAAATTCTACAAAAAACTCATGTCGCTATTATACCATTTATTTGGTAAGAAATATATACATTATTTTTAACTGTTCAGAGCCAAGCAAATTTGATAAAGCTTATGCGTTAAATGCTCGCATTTATAAGCATACTCTTTATCAAATTTATTTGGCGGATACGCCACATCTTGAAAACACGTAGTGTTTTCAAGATTGGTTCTGAACAGTTACCATTATTTTATTCTCTCCTGAGTTTGCCTGCAAAAAGCCCCGCGTCCTTTTCTCTTCAAGGCAGCGAGGCTATGCTCATTCTTTATTCTATATTTGCCAACTCATAAAAAACAATTAATATCACTTATATTATAGTGATACAATAAACCGTTCAAATGCCGCTCTTCCTTCTTCCGTGCACTTGTATACACCGGCATCCTCCAATACTCTTGTAAAGACAATACCGATCTCTTCTTTTAGTATATCCATGATTGTCTCTTCGCTCACATCACTGTATTTTGGCAGGAATTCTTCAACCCAGTCTGCATGCTTTGCGAGCATTTCATTTTCCCGGATGTTCTTTTTCTCCACTATATAACGGGAGAGTTCCTGCATTTCATCTTTTAGTCTTGCCGGTAAAACGGCGAGTCCCATCACCTCAATCAACCCAATGTTTTCTTTTTTGATATGATGAAGTTCATTATGCGGATGGTAAACTCCAAGCGGACATTCCTCAGTCGTGATATTGTTTCGAAGAGTCAGGTCCAGTTCAAATAAGTCTCCTGATTTTCTGGCAATCGGCGTAATCGTGTTGTGAGGTTCCTTGTCCGTGTAAGCATAGACAAATGCCTCTTCATCGGTGTATTCACGCCATTTTCCAAGAATATAGTCTCCCAGCTCCACCAAACGTTCGGCACTCTTGGAACGAATTCGGATAACGGACAGCGGCCATTTTACAATACCTGCCTCCACATCTTCAAAACCTTTTATCGCATAGGTTTTCTCGATCGGTGCTTTCGCCATCGCAAATTCATAGTTTCCTCCCTGGAAATGGTCGTGGCTTAATATGGAACCACCCACGATAGGCAAATCGGCATTGGAGCCGATAAAATAATGCGGAAACAGCTTAATAAAATCAAACAGCTTTTTAAAGGTCGCCTTTTCAACCTTCATCGGTACATGTTCCCCGTTGAATACAATACAATGCTCATTGTAATAAACATATGGAGAATACTGAAAGCCCCACTGGCTGTCATTGATTTCAATCGGAATAATCCTGTGATTTTGTCTTGCCGGATGGTTAATGCGTCCCGCATAGCCTTCATTTTCCTTGCACAGAAGACACTTTGGATAGCCGCTTGGCTTGGCAAGCTTTTCCGCCGCAATTGCCTTCGGGTCTTTTTCCGGCTTTGAGAGATTGATTGTAATATCCAAATCACCATATTCCGTTTTTGTAATCCACTTCATGTCCTTCTCTACTCGGTAGCGCCTGATATAGTTGCTGTCCTGACTGATTTTATAAAAGTAGTCGGTAGCCTTCCTCGGCGCTTCCTTGTAAAGATTGTGAAAACGTGAAATCACCTCACTCGGTCTTGGCAGCAGTACATTCATAAGTTTTGTATCAAATAAATCTCTTGTCACAATACCATTATCATCAATAATCCCCTGCTCGTAGGCGTAATCACACAAAGCGTCAAGCACCTTTTCCAAATCAATCACTTTGTCAGCCTCTTCCGGCTCCTCATATTCATCAAGCTTTAACAGCTCCAAAAGCTGATTTGTCACATAGATGATATCCTCTTTTTCAATCAGACCGGTTTCCAGACCATAGGTTACAAGCTGTTTTATATTTCTGTTTATCATGTTCTTCTCCTTAAACGGTTTTAAATCCCTGCGGATGTGACTTATGCCACTTCCACGCATCAGCAATAATCTCCTCTAAATCAGCATGCTCCGGCTTCCAGCCAAGTACTGACTTCGCCTTTTCGCTGGACGCAATTAACTGGGCAGGGTCTCCGGCTCTTCTCTCTGCCACAACTGCCTTGATTTCTTCACCGGTTACCTTTCGTGCCGTATCAATCACTTCCTTAACCGTGAAACCGACTCCGTTTCCTAAATTAAAGATGTCGCTCTCGTTTCCTTCCATCAGGTACTGCACCGCAAGAATATGTGCCTGTGCAAGATCTGTGACATGAATATAATCGCGGATACAGGTTCCGTCCTTCGTGTCATAGTCCTCTCCAAATATCTGTATCGCCTCTCTCTGCTTTAACGGCACCTGTAAAATCAGCGGTATCAGATGAGTTTCCGGCTTATGCGCCTCCCCGATTGTGCCGCTCTTATGCGCACCGCAGGCATTGAAGTAGCGCAGCGATACATATTTTAAACCATGTGCTTTGTCTGTCCATTTGAACATTTTCTCCATCGAAAGCTTCGTCTCACCGTATGTATTCGTCGGCTCTGTTTTATCTCCCTCCAAAATCGGGATTCGCTCCGGTTCCCCGTAGGTTGCCGCTGTGGAAGAGAAAACAATTTTTTTCACATCATGCGCAATCATGGACTCCAACAGTACCTTCGTTCCGCAGAGATTATTGTCATAATATTTCAGCGGGTTTACCATACTCTCACCCACAAGGGAGTTTGCCGCAAAATGAATGACTGCATCAATCTTTTCTTTATCCAGCACCCCATCCACAAACGCACGGTCTCTGATGTCTCCTTCGTAAAATCTTGCCTTTTCATGTACAGCCTCTATATGCCCGGTTTCCAGATTGTCAATAATGACTACGTCGTTTCCTCTGTCAATCAGCTCATATACCGTGTGACTTCCGATGTAGCCTGCTCCGCCTAGTACTAAAATGGTCATGTCTCTTCCTCCGATTTATTTTTTAATTTGATTTGTTTTTGTTATTTTACTCTTCTTATATTACCCTTGCACCTTCTCCTATGTCAACCACATAGAAGTCTGCTGCATATCCTATCTTCTCCAGATATTTTGCTCCTACCTTGTCAATAAAGCTCTCTACCTTGTCATTTTCCACAATGCTTACCGTACAGCCGCCAAAGCCTGCTCCTGTCATTCTGGAGCCGATTACACCTTCCTGCTCCCATGCTGCTTCTGCCAGCGTATCAAGTTCAATTCCCGTCACCTCGTAGTCATCACGAAGGGAGACATGTGATTCGTTCATCAGCTTTCCAAACAGGGCAATGTTATTTTCCTTCAATGCCTTTACCGCCTTGATGGTTCTTTGGTTCTCATACACCGCATGCTTTGCTCTCTTTCTTCTCACAGGGTCTGCGATTGCACTTTCCACCTCGTGGAATTCCTCCTCGGTCAGCTCTCCAAGCGACTGAACAGCTTTCACCTTCTGGATTTCTGCCAGAGCCGTCTCACATTCGCTTCTTCTTTCGTTGTATTTAGAATCTCCGAGTCCACGCTTTTTATTGCTGGAAATAATGACAATTTTACTGTTTTCCAGTTTAATCGGTGCGTATTCATAGGATAAATCGCTTGTGTCAAGGAAAATCGCATTATCCTTCTTACCCATCGCAATGGAAAACTGATCCATAATACCACAATTTACACCGTTAAAATTATTCTCTGCATACTGTCCGATTAATGCGATATCCACCATCGTCACATCCAGTCCAAGCATATCCTTAAGAAGAACTCCGGTCACCACCTCAACGGAAGCAGAGGAGGAGAGACCTGAACCGTTTGGAATATTTCCGAACAAAAGAATATCAAAGCCTGTTGAAATTTCATAGCCCTTTTTCTGAAATGCCCACATAACACCCTTCGGGTAGTTTGTCCAGTCTGCTGCCTTATCAAACGCAAGACTTTTTAAATCAGCTTCAAGCATACCAAGCTGTTCAAAATTCATAGAATAAAAACGCAGCTTGTCATCCTCCCTCTTTCTTGCAATCGCATACGTTCCGATTGTAAGCGCACACGGGAATACATGACCACCATTATAGTCTGTATGCTCACCAATGAGGTTTACTCTTCCGGGTGCAAAATAAGCCTTGATTTCTCCGTCGCTTCCAAATACTTCTTCGAATTTTTTTATCAATTCTTTCTTCATCTTTACGCTCCTTTATAAATATATATTTTCTGTTTTAAAACATATTTTATGTTGTTAATTCTATTATACCATATATATGCCTGTTGTAAATAAGAAAATAGATTAGATAAAGTTGTGATGTGATATAAAAAAGAATGTGCCAAGACACATTCTTTTTACAAGTCTATTGATTATCATTCATTTTATAGTCTGCTTTTTATCCTATCACATGGCTCATATTGTAAAGTCCGGGCTCTTTTCCTGCAAGAAATTTTGCCGCTTCCACGGCTCCCTTTCCAAAGACTGCCTTGGAGTACGCCGTATGTTTAATCTCAATTACCTCGTCTGTTCCAGCAAACAATACCTCGTGCTCTCCCACAATCGTGCCGCCCCTCACCACGCTCATTCCGATTTCCTTCTTCTCTCTCTTCTTTTGTTCCTGCGTTCGGTCATACTTATATTCGTATTCATTGTCAAGCACCTCATTGATGGAATCGGCAAGGGCAAGCGCCGTACCGCTTGGGGCATCCACCTTCTGGTTGTGATGCTTTTCAATTATCTCCACATCATAGCCTGCCGGTACAAATACCTTCGCAGCATCCTGAAGAAGCTTTAACAGCGTGTTGATTCCAAGAGACATATTGGCAGATTTTAAAACAGCCACCTTGCTGCTGTCCTTCTCAATTCGCTCTATCTGTTGCTCAGATAAGCCTGTTGTACATAAGACAACGGGAACTTTATTTTCTATACAATAGTCAAGAAGTGAATCTGTCGCCTTCGGGGAAGCAAAGTCTATGATGACATCTGCCTTCACATCACATTCCGAAAGCGAGCGAAACACAGGATAATCATTTTTCTTTTCTGCATTTAAATCAATGCCTGCAACTATCGTACTGTTCTCATCATTTTTTACAATTTCCGATATAACCTGACCCATATGTCCGTTACATCCGTGCATTATAATTTTTATCATATTGCCTCCTACCTATTTTATCGTTACACTAATTTAATTCCAAAATCCTTCATTGCCTGTGCGAGATTTTTGGCATGTACTTCCTCCATCTCCGTCAGCGGCATTCTGAGAGGACCTACCTCGAAGCCCATCAGATTCATGGCTTTTTTAACCGGAATCGGATTCACTTCGCAGAATAACTGGTCAATCAATGGAATCGCCTTCAACTGAAGAGCAAGACTTTCTTCGCGGTTTCCTGCGTGATACATTGCAACGATATCATGTGTTTCTCTCGGCGCAATATTGGATAGAACCGAGATAACACCAAGTCCGCCTACGGACAGCAACGGTACAATCTGATCGTCATTTCCGGAGTACAGGTCAATATCACCGTTTGTCAGCTGCATCAGCTTGACAACCTGGGAGATGTTTCCCGTTGCTTCTTTGATTGCAACGATATTATCTACCTCTTTCACAAGTGCTGCCGCTGTCTCAGGAAGAATATTGCAACCGGTTCTGCTCGGAACGTTATACATAATAATCGGAATGTCAATATTTTTTGCAATCTCAGTATAATGCGCTGCCAATCCCTTTTGTGTTGCCTTATTATAGTAAGGGGTTACAATCAAAGCCCCGTCCGCACCGTAACTTTGTGCCTCCTTTGACAGATAAACCGCAGTATTCGTACAGTTAGAGCCTGTGCCCGCAATAACCGGAACTCTCTTTTTCGTTCTCTCAACCGCTACCTTAATACACTCCAAATGCTCCTCATGTGTCAGCGTGGAAGCTTCCCCTGTCGTTCCGCAAATGATAATGGAATCCGTGCCATTGTCAATTTGGTAATCGATGATTTCCTCCAGCTTTTCATAATTAACCTCAGAATTCTCCTTGAACGGTGTGACAATCGCTACACCTGCTCCTTTAAATATTGCCATGTTCAAATCCTCCTTAAACAATTTTTACTTAATTGCTATGGTAATATAGTCTATCCATGAAATTATCTTTTTGTGCACTCCAGCTTAATAAAATAATGTGACTTGGCACATTATTGCGCCCAAGCGGGTTGTGAAGCAACTTCTTCTTTGCACGATGCGCATAATATCTTTTAATGATAGGGAATTTGAGAACTTTCCTGTCATACAAAAAAAGAGCCGACGCAGTGCATCAGACTCTAAAAAGATTTCGTTTTCATTACTTTCTTCCAGATAGCGCACCACCTTATACGAATAAGATGACAGTCACATAGCTATTCACCATATGCCCAGAAAATATATATATACAGGATATATATCTCTTCGGCGTTATCCCCTTTCTATTGTTCTCTTCTATGCCTGACACATCAAACAATATACTCTTGTCAAACGCAACCTCTACCAAAGCAGTTTCACAACTGCTACCTTTATTAAGTTATCCTTACTATATCACCATTTATGTGTGCTGTCAACCGTAACGATAACTTTAGTCACTGACCTTGATTTGATGCAAAGTAAATGGTATTATTATTCAAAAGATTAATTCGCCGTTGCGAAAGATGGAGGCTATTATGACAACAAACGAAAAAGCCTTGCTTCTCCACGAGGAGTGGAATGGTAAGCTTGAAACAGTATCTAAAACACCTGTAAAGTCAAGGGAGGATTTAAGTCTTGCTTATACTCCGGGCGTAGCAGAACCATGTAAAGTAATCGCCGCTGACAAAGAGGCTGCGTATAAATATACAATAAAATCTAATACCGTTGCGGTTGTATCCGACGGAAGTGCTGTCTTAGGGCTTGGCAACATCGGTCCTTATGCCGCTATGCCCGTTATGGAGGGAAAAGCTGTTTTATTCAAGGAATTCGGCAATGTAAACGCATTTCCAATCTGCCTTGATACGCAGGATACAGAAGAAATCATTCGCACTGTAGTAGCTATCGCACCTGCTTTTGGTGGTATTAATCTCGAGGATATTTCCGCACCGCGCTGCTTTGAGATTGAAGACCGCTTAAATGAACTGCTTGATATTCCGGTTTTCCATGACGACCAGCACGGAACCGCGATTGTGGTATTGGCAGGTATCATCAACGCCCTGAAGGTGACAGGCAAAAATAAAGAAGATTGTCAGGTTGTCGTAAACGGAGCAGGCTCTGCCGGCATTGCCATCACAAAGCTTTTATTGACCTATGGTTTTAAAAATGTACTTATGTGCGACAAATGCGGTATCATTTCCAAGGACACTGCCGATTTGAACTGGATGCAGAAAAACATGACAGAGGTGACAAATCTCTCTGGCAAGAGCGGCTCCTTGGCCGATGCACTAAAGGGTGCCGATATCTTTGTCGGAGTTTCCGCTCCGAACATCGTGAGCGCTGAGATGGTTGCTTCCATGAATAAAGATGCAATTATTTTTGCAATGGCAAACCCTGTACCGGAAATCATGCCGGATATCGCAAAGGCTGCCGGTGCAAAGATTGTCGGAACCGGACGCTCTGATTTCCCAAATCAGGTCAACAATGTAGTTGCTTTTCCGGGTATCTTTAAAGGAGCCTTGGAAGGACGTGCCTCCAAAATTACGGAGGAGATGAAGCTGGCTGCCGCTGCTGCCATTGCAGGCTTAGTCGCTGATGAGGATTTAAATGAGGATAACATTATGCCGGAGGCTTTTGACCCGAGAGTTGCACAGGTTGTCAGCAAGGCGGTAAAGGACCATATCAAATAGATGAATGACAAGGTTAAAACATGGGGCGAGAAACGTTATCACTCCCTTGACGCTTTTCTTAAAAATACCTACGGTGAAAAAATATATAAGCTCTCCCTAAACGGAGGCATGACTTGCCCAAACCGTGACGGCACACTTGGCACAAGAGGCTGTATTTTTTGCAGCGAAGGCGGTTCCGGCGACTTTGCCGCAAGCCCGCTGCTCTCCGTCACCGAGCAGATCGAGCAGGCGAAGCAGCTCGTGAAGCACAAAACGTCCGGTCAAAAGTATATCGCCTATTTTCAGGCATATACAAATACCTACGCGTCGGTCGCTTATCTTCGCAAGCTATTTTACGAAGCGATTTCTCATCCTGACATTGCAATTCTTTCCATTGCCACCAGGCCTGACTGTTTAAGCGCTGAAGTACTTGCCCTTTTAGATGAGCTAAATCAAATTAAGCCAATATGGATTGAGCTTGGACTGCAGACTATCCATGAAAAAAGTGAACGCCTTATCCGGCGCGGTTACCCGCTCTCTTGTTTTGAGGACGCCGCATTTAAGTTATCCGAACTTTCCATTCCGGTTATTGCGCATGTCATCGTAGGACTCCCGGGCGAATCGGCACAGGATATGCAGGAAACCTCTACTTATCTGGCAGGGCTTACGATTGACGGCATAAAGCTTTCATTGCTTCATATTTTGAAACATACAGACTTAGCTGTTTTGTATGAAGAGGAGCCCTTTCCTGTTTTATCTATGGAGGAGTATATCGATATTGTAATCAATATAATAGAACGGCTTCCTGAGCATATCGTAATTCACCGCATAACCGGTGACGGTCCCAGAGATTTACTCATTGAGCCGAAATGGAGCTTGAATAAAAAATATGTTCTAAATTCAATTCATAGGAAATTTAAGGAAAAAGATAGCTGGCAAGGTAAGCTCATTTAGTGGTATACTATAATATATGAACTTGTTCATGTGTTATCATTTATGATAAGTGAAGCTGTTTACCGCTTCATCTTGTTTGGATATAGGAGGTAGAATATATGTCTGAATCATTAACACTTTATAAATTGATTGTTTTATATATGCTTGATAAGGTTAATTTTCCGCTGACAGAGGCTCAGATTACCGATTTTATTCTAGGAAAAGAATATACGACTTATTTTTCTCTCAGACAGGCAATTTCAGAGCTTATTGATGCCGACCTAATCAAGGTTGAAACCTTCCGAAACAGTTCCCATTACCATATAACAGAGGAAGGCATCAGCACCTTGGACTATTTTGGAAATAAGATTTCTTCCTCCATTGTCGCCGATATCGACGAATATCTGACTGTCAACCAATTTTCCCTGATTGACGAAGTTTCCACCACTGCGGATTTTTATAAGACGACAAACAATGATTACGCCGTTGAATGCAGGGTAAAAGAAAGAAATGTTGATTTAATCAGCCTCACCCTTACTGTCCCTACAAAGGAACAGGCGAATGCCATTTGCTCCAACTGGAAGGCAGAAAGCCAGGAGGTCTATTCCTATCTGATGGATAAATTAATGAGATAAAAAATCAGCTAAGCCTCCATGAATGAGGGGCTTGGCTGATTTTTTTGCGAAGTAACAGCTTCCTTTACTCTTCTGCTTCTTTCCGTATTCGTCTCATATGCTCCGAAATGTTTTTTTCATATCCGTTTTGTGACGGCTCGTAAAATACCATATTTTCCAATCCGTCGGGCAGATATTGTTGGTTTACATAATGATTTTTAAAATTATGAGCATACTGATATCCCAAGCCATGTCCAAGCTTGGAAGCCCCCTTATAGTGGGCATCCTGCAAATGTGCCGGTATCTGTGCCGTCTTTGTCTCCTCCATCACTCTATATGCTTTATCAATCGCCATAACGGCAGAATTGCTCTTTGGCGCTGTCGCTACATAGCTGACTGCCTGTGACAGGATAATTTTTGCCTCCGGCATTCCAATCCGCTCAATTGCCTGCGAAGCTGCAACCGCCACACAGAGAGCATTCGGATCTGCATTTCCGACATCCTCCGCCGCGCAGATAATGATTCTTCTGGCGATAAACGTAATGCTTTCCCCTGCATAGAGCATTCTTGTCAGATAGTAGATTGCCGCGTCAGGGTCGGAGCCTCTCATACTCTTAATAAACGCGGATACCGTATCATAGTGGTTATCTCCCGACTTATCATAACGTACCACCCTTTTTTGAATACATTCCTCGGCAACCGCTATCGTGATATGGATTTTCTTGTCCTCCGATTTCTCCGTGGTCAAAACGGCAAGCTCAATGGCATTGAGTGCGCTTCTTGCATCTCCGTTTGCAATATCTGCCAAAAACTCCTTTGCGTCATCATCGATAATCGCCTCGTAGGCACCCATTCCCCTCTCTTTGTCATAAACCGCCCGATCAATCAAAAGGGCAATATCCTCTTTTTCAAGAGGCTTTAGTTCAAATACAATCGATCTTGAAATCAAAGCCGAATTCACCTCAAAATAAGGATTTTCTGTCGTTGCTCCGATTAGGACAATCGTTCCGTCTTCCACAAACGGAAGCAAATAATCCTGCTGGCCCTTATTAAATCTATGAATCTCATCGACAAACAATATGGTCTTTTTCCCATACATGCCAAGATTGTTTTTCGCCTGCTCAATGACCTGCTCCATATCCTTTTTTCCCGCCACCGTCGCGTTAATCTGGGTAAATTCCGCGCGTGTCGTATTCGCTATGACCTTTGCAATCGTCGTCTTTCCCGTTCCCGGCGGACCGTAAAAAATAATGGAGCTCAGCTTATCCGCCTTAATGGCACGATAAAGCAGCTTGTCCTTTCCGATGATATGCTGCTGCCCCACTACCTCCTCAAGCTTTCGCGGACGCAGTCTTGCGGCAAGCGGTGATTCCTTTTCCAAGGTATTGCTTCTCATATATTCAAATAAATCCATTTTTTCTCTCCTTTGTGGCTTAATGCTCTTATAATATAATATCATCTACTGTCACAAATTCAAATCCCTCTTTTTGCAATTCATCAATAATTTGAAGTGCCGCTTTCACGGACGATCCATAACAGTCATGCATCAATATAATATCTCCGTCCTTTATATTTTTTGTTCCTTTTTTTACGATTTTTGCAACATTATCCGTTGTCCAATCCAGCGTATCCACTGTCCAGAGCACAGGAATCAAATCGCATTCTAAATTCTTATCCCACTCTCCAAAGGATGGCCTTATAAACTCTGGGTAAGTACCTGTGATTTCAAAAATCACCTCACTCGCCTTTGTGATTTCCTCACATTGCTCTTCCTCGCTCAAAATATTAAGCTGTGCATGGCTGTATGTATGGTTTCCAAGCAAATGCCCCTCCTCATAAACCTGCTTCACAACATCCGGATAGGCTTCTGCATTTTTCCCGATCATAAAAAAAGTGGCTTTTACATTCCGCTCCTTAAGCCCCTCCAAAATTTGTTTCGTATAAACAGGATGCGGTCCGTCGTCAAAGGTGAGTGCCACCTTCTTGGCATTGTCCTCCACTTCCGTAACAGGCTGTTCCGGCGGCGACTGCAAAAAAACCTCCGCTTTTAATTCCTTTATATTTATGGCAAATAGTATACAAATCAACACCAAATCAATCCAAAACAAAATAAAACATCGACGCTTCATGCTGCAACCTTTTCCATGACAATATATAATAAATATATGTGAAGCCGCTCCATTTAATCACATAAAGCCCTAAACGAACTTGTTCAGGGCTTTATCGTATTCATAATCTATCGTTCTTAAACGATTTTCTATTTCTGCTTGCACCACATTCATACTCTTACACATTTCCTCCAAGCTCGGATAAAAATCCCGTAATTGCGTATTCACATAGCTAAGCAGTATCATGGGATCTTTCGGTAACATCAACTGCCTCTTTCTAACTTCTATAATATCTCTTTTATTTCCAAATTCCGCTCTGTATTCAAATCGATGAAGCCATAAGGAGTACGAACAAGCGGTCTGCTCTTCTCCTGCGGATTCAGCATTATTATTTCACCTTCCACGCCGTTTGTCAAGGTTACTTTGTTGTGCAGATAGGTTTCCACCGTTTTTTCAATAAACGGAAGTAAAAATCTACTCTCAAACAAATCATAGCCTTCCTTTTTAAAATATTCAAACACATACATCGGCGCGGTTCTTGCTATCTTTCCGCTCGCTGTCATCTTATCATAAATATCTGCAATTGCGACAATCTGTGAAAACTCACTCATCTCATTGCCTTTTAGTCCTCTCAGATACCCGCTGCCGTTTCTTCTCTCGTGATGTTCCAGTGCCACCAGCTTGATTCTCTCATCAATCTTTTTATTTTTCAGCACCTCATAGCCTCGGAGCGTGTGGCTTCGCATAAGAATCTCGCGTTCTTCCTTTGTCTCCTTGCCTGTCATCCTCTCAAGCACTGCAAGCTTTCCGATGTCATGCAAAAGGCCCGCCATAGTAAGGGCTTCTATATCGTCCAGGCTCTTATTCAGCCAGATACCAAACATTTTACAAATAATTGCTACATTATAGCTATGGGTATAAACCGTATGATCATATTCCTTCAGGCTTCTGAGCATGTAAAACAGTTGAGACCGGCTTGGGCTTTCCTGCACAAACTCATTGATATTGCTAAGAAGCATATTCTGGTCAAGCGGCTCATTTCCATATACAATATCATTGATTGTATCTTTGAACTCGTCCACATTTTTTACATACTTCTGCTTAAATTCCTGAAATTCCAGACTCTCCGCAAGATGTCCTTTTCCAGTCTCCTTACCGCTCATTCCCTCCGGTTCATATACCTTGACCCGCTCAATTGAAAATAGCTTCAGCCGCATTATCATTTTCTCGGAAATTGCCAGTTCGTGTGAAATGATCAGATGACCTCTATTATCATAAACATCCTCCGCGACAATCATACCCGGATTAAGCTGTTCAACAATAAGTACACTCGTGTTATTCATATTCTCACCCGACTTTCTATACAGGAAATCATGACATAGTTATAATTCAACTTTATTATACTACCAAAGACAAGTTTTGTCTCCTATTTTCTGCCAAAATCGGGTGAGTTTTAAATAATTTTAGATTATTTTACTTTTTTGTCATTTAATATGGGCATTTAATGCATTATTCTTTACTTCGATTACAATTTTACTGCCCGGCAAAACTTCATCTGCAAGTATCAATTTTGCCGCGAGTGTCTCCACATGCTTTTGCAGATAACGCTTCAGCGGTCTTGCACCATAAACTGGGTCATAGCCGTTTTCCACAATAAAATCCTTTGCCTCCTGGCTGATTTCGATTTCCAGCTCCTTATCCTCCAGACGGCTGTTTAAATCCTTCACAAGCAGGTTGATAACCGAAGCGATATCCTTCTTCATCAGAGGCTTAAACATGATAATTTCATCCAGTCGGTTTAAAAATTCAGGCTTAAAATGAGCTCTCAAATCTGCCATAACCATACCGGTGCTGCTTTCCTTAATCTCGCCCTCTTCGTCGATTCCTTCCAGCAAATAACCGGAACCGATATTGGAGGTCATAATGAGAATGGTATTTTTAAAATCCACACATCTTCCCTGTGAATCGGTGATTCTTCCATCATCTAGCACCTGCAAAAGTACATTAAATACGTCCGGGTGAGCCTTTTCAATCTCGTCAAATAACACGACGGAATACGGCTTTCTGCGCACCGCCTCGGTCAGTTGTCCACCCTCCTCATAACCTACATATCCGGGAGGAGCTCCAATCAGTCTGGATACGGAGTATTTCTCCATATATTCACTCATATCGATACGCACCATATTCTGCTCATTGTCAAATAGCGTTGCCGCAAGAGCTTTTGCAAGTTCCGTCTTTCCGACACCGGTAGGTCCGAGAAAAATAAAGGAACCAATCGGCTTTGTCGGATCTTTGATTCCTGCCTTGGAACGGATAATCGCCTCTGTTACCTTTGTGACGCCCTCCTCCTGACCAATCACTCTCTTGTGAAGCTCTTTGTCAAGATTGAGTGTTTTGCTTCGCTCACTCTCTGTCAGCTTTGCAACCGGAATTCCGGTCCATCTGGAAATAATCTTTGCGATTTCCTCTTCCGTCACACTCTCATGAATCAGGGACAAATCTGCCGCTCTGACCTTTTCCTCCTCAATGGCAAGCTGCTGCTCCAATTTCGGAAGCTTTCCATATTGAAGCTCTGCGGCCTTGTTCAAGTCATAATCCCGCTGTGCAAGCTGTATCTGCTTATTCATATCCTCGATTTCTTCGCGAAGCTTCTGCAGCCTTTCTACCGCATTTTTCTCATTGTCCCATTTTGCCTTTCGGTTGTTAAATTCATCCTTCAGTTCTGCAAGCTCCTTTTGAAGTGCGTCCAGTCTGTCTTTGCTCAGACGGTCTGTCTCTTTTTTCAGGGCCGCCTCCTCAATCTCCATCTGCATAACTCTTCGAGACAGTTCATCAAGCTCTGACGGCATGGAATCAAGTTCTGTTTTAATCAAGGCACAGGCTTCATCCACCAAATCAATCGCCTTATCCGGCAAGAAACGCTCCGAAATATAACGGTTTGACAAAACCGCCGCAGACACAAGAGCTGAATCGGTTATCTTGACCCCGTGAAAAACCTCATAGCGGTCTTTCAGTCCTCTCAATATAGAGATTGTGTCCTCTACCGTCGGTTCGTCTACTGTAACAGGCTGGAAGCGTCGCTCCAGCGCTGCATCCTTTTCAATGTACATTCTGTACTCGTCTAGTGTTGTCGCTCCGATACAGTGAAGCTCACCTCTTGCAAGCATTGGCTTTAACATATTTCCGGCATCCATTGCACCGTCAGTCTTTCCTGCTCCCACAATCGTGTGAAGCTCGTCAATAAACAGAATAATCTGACCTTCACTCTTTTTGACTTCCTCAAGCACCGCCTTTAGGCGTTCCTCAAACTCACCTCTGTATTTAGCTCCTGCCACCAAGGCACCCATGTCAAGGGCAAACAGTTTCTTATCCTTTAATCCTTCCGGAATGTCTCCTCTCACAATTCTCTGAGCAAGCCCTTCCACAACTGCCGTCTTTCCGACACCCGGCTCACCGATTAACACCGGATTGTTTTTCGTCTTACGAGACAGGATACGAACTACGTTTCTGATTTCACTATCACGTCCGATTACCGGATCAAGCTTTTGCTCCTTAGCACGCTCCACCAAATCATAACCGTATTTGTTCAGTGTGTCATAGGTCGCCTCTGGGTTGTCGCTCACCACTCTCTGATTTCCCCTGACCGTAGATAGTGCCTTTAAAAAGCGTTCTCTTGTAATACCATATTCCTTGAAAATCTGCTTCAGCGCACCGTTTGCATACTGAACAAGAGACAAAAACAAGTGCTCCACGGAGATATACTCATCTCCCATCTGCCTCGCCTCATCCTCCGCATGAATCAACACTTTATTCAGATTTTGACCAATGTATACCTGGCCGCCTGACACCTTCACTCTCTTTTTCAGATAATTTTCCGCTGTTTGGACAAAATAGTCCTTATTAATTTCCATTTTCTCTATCAGCTTCAAAATAAGGCTGTCTTCCTGCATGAGCAGACTGTATAGCAAATGCTCCTGTTCAATTTCTTGATTTCCATACTCATACGCAAGCTTTTCGCAGTCATTTACCGCCTGCATTGACTTTTGTGTAAATTTGCTTATATTCATAAGCCCACCTCCTCATTTTTATTTGTTGTTTGTTCTATAACTAATATAACACTTATTTTTATAATGTCAATCACTTTTTTATTATTTTTTTAACTTTTATTCCTCTCTTATTTTCAGTCAAATCGGTACTTTTGTTCAAAATAAATTAGTACTAATGTCAGAAGTAAAATAAGTTGCTCAATTCGACTTAATATGATATATTATTATAGTCTAAAAAATGAAGGGGGAAAAGAAAATGGACGCTTATGGTTATTATTCTTATGATGAATCCGCAATCATGGCAGTATTAGGAGTATATCTGATTGTTATACTGGTTATTGGAGTACTTACTCTTGCCGGCATGTGGAAAATGTTTACAAAGGCTGGACTTGCAGGTTGGAAATGCATAATTCCAATTTATAATCTTTATTGCCTGTGTAAAATAACATGGGGAACCGGTTGGGTATTCTTAGCTTATATTATCCCGATTGTTTCTTTTGTTATTTCAATCATGACCTCATACAAGCTTGCAAAAGCTTTTGGTAAAGGTATTGGCTTTACATTGGGACTCATCTTTTTACCAACAATTTTCTACATAATTCTTGGCTTCGGCAAAGCAGAGTATACTGCTCCTGAGGCTGTGTAAAACAGTTTTTATTATGTAGCAAAAAGGGGTTGTCACACTAAAGTGTGACAGCCCCTTTTCCTGCCTTTAATGCACGCATGGCATTGATGATTGCAATGACCGATACTCCCACATCGGCAAACACAGCCGCCCACATGGTTGCACTGCCGATTGCGGCAAGTATTAGTACCAAAACCTTTACCCCAATCGCAAACACAATATTTTGTTTTACTATTCGAAGCGTTTTTTTCGAAATCTGCATTGCCTTTGCAATTTTAGACGGCTCATCCGTTAAAATCACGATATCGGCTGCCTCAATCGCCGCATCTGAACCAAGTCCTCCCATTGCAATGCCAATATCTGCTCTCGCAAGCACCGGTGCATCATTGATTCCGTCACCAACAAATATAAGCTTTCCTTTCTGAGACTTTTTCCGAAACAGTTCTTCCACCTTTTCTACCTTATCAGCAGGTAACAGCTCTGTGTACACCGTGTCAATGCCAAGTTCCTTTGCCACCGCTTCCCCGACTTTCTTTCTGTCTCCGGTCAGCATAACTATCTCTTTTACACCAGCGTGTTTTAATGCGTCAATTGCAAGCTTTGCATCTTCTTTTATCTCATCGGCAATCACAATATAGCCGGCGTACTCCATGTCCACTGCGATATGAACCAGCGTACCCCCGAAGTCTTCCTCGCCTGCATTGATACCCAGTTTTTTCATCAGTTTTCCATTTCCAGCATATATCGTCTTACCGTCTATCTCTACTTTTACGCCATGACCCGCAATTTCTTCCGCATTAAGGATATCATCATAATTTATTTCCTTGCCATAAGCATTTTTCAGTGCATCGGCAATAGGATGATTCGAGTAGCTTTCCGCATAGGCTGCAAATTGAATCAGCTCCTCATCGCTATATTTACCCCTGCTTTTTACCTCTTTTACCTGGAAAGTTCCCTTTGTCAGCGTTCCGGTCTTATCAAACACCGCAATCTCAGCATTTGCTAACGCTTCCAGATAGTTGCTGCCCTTTACGAGAACTCCCGTCTTGGATGCGCCTCCAAGTCCTCCGAAAAAGCTTAACGGAATGGAAATAACCAAAGCACAAGGGCATGAAATTACCAAGAAAGATAATGCACGGTAAATCCAAGTCTCCCAGCCTCCTACAATAAGAGAAGGGATAATCGCAAGTGCTATTGCACAAATCACAACGATAGGAGTGTAATATCTTGCAAATTTGGTGATGAAGTTTTCTGCCTCTGCCTTTTTACTGCTGGCATTTTCAACCAAATCAAGAATTTTGCTTACTGTTGATTCTCCAAATTCCTTGATAACCTCTGCTTCCACAACACCATTTATATTAATGCAGCCGCTGATTAAGCTATCGCCCACCTCAATCTCCCTTGGCAGCGATTCACCTGTCAGTGCTTTCGTATCAAGTGTTGTTGTTCCTTTTATCACCTTACAATCCAAAGGCACTTTTTCTCCCGACTTAATGACGATAATATCGCCGACCTCTGCTTCATCCGGATCAATCTGCTCGATTGTGTCGCCTTTTTTAAGATTTGCGTATTCCGGATAAATATCCATAAGCTCTGTGATTGATTTTCTAGACCTTTCAACCGCATAGCTCTGGAACAGCTCTCCTATCTGATAAAACAGCATAACCGCCACACCTTCCGGATATTCACCTACGAGGAAGGCTCCGATGGTTGCAATACTCATCAGGAAATTCTCATCAAATAATTGTCCGGTCGGTATATTTTTTACCGCCCGCTTTACAATATCACTTCCTACGATAAGATAAGCTGCCAAGAAAATAAAAAGCTCACCGTTATTGCCAACGGCAACAATCCTTGGCAATATCATTCCAATCATAAATACGATGGCACCAAATATAATATTTCTAAGCTGTCGTTTCATTTTTTTTGTCATAGTGCACCCTCTTTACCGATTATTTTGCTCTTAACACAACGTCCGGCTCAATCTTTTTCACAACCTTTGATGCCTCCGCGATTGCCTGTTCCATTTTATCCTCATCTGTCTCCAAGACAAGCTTTTTCGTCATAAAGGATACCGTCGCTTTATTTACACAATCCAAATCGTTGATTCCTGTCTCCATTTTTGCTGCGCAGTTTGCACAATCTAATTCATCCAATATAAATATTTTCTTCATAATCTTTCCTTCCTGCTGCTCATGCAGCCTGCTCCTTATTCGTTAATATGTTCCATACCTTGATTTATAATTGTCTTAATATGTCCGTCTGACAGAGAATAAAATACTGTTTTTCCTTCTCTTCTGAATTTTACAAGCTGCATCTGCTTTAATACTCTAAGCTGATGCGAAATAGCCGACTGGGTCATATTCAGAAGATCTGCAATATCACACACGCACATTTCAGACTGAAATAATACATATAAAATTTTTATTCTTGTTGTGTCTCCAAATATCTTAAAAAAATCTGCCAAATCAATTAGTTTTTCATCGGGCGGCATATGTCCCTGAACATCTTTTACCACATTTTCATGGATACAAAGTTCTTCGCATTTTGCTACTTCGTTTTGCTCTCTCAATTATCTTGTCTCCTTTCATATGAATGATTGTTCATATGTTCATATTATCACATTTGGAAAGTTTGTCAATAGGAATCAAAAAGGAATATACAAAAATTATTAGCTTTTTGTATATTCCTCTTGTTCATCAAAATTTATTTTTTATAGTTCTTGTTATAAAGCTCCAGTGTAAAGGTATAAATTGCACTCGACTTATTATTTTTCAGTTTTACTTGCACAACTGTTTTATAATTTCCGATTGGTACGGTTCCAATGCCTGTAATCTTTTGCTCTGTACCGCAAAATGTTGGAGACTTATACACAACATAGTTCTCGGATTGTATGGTCCAACCGCTGTTCTCATAGCTTTGTACTAATACAGAATGATCGGTTGTACTAAACTTGTAGTAGTTATTGCTCGTCTTTCCTATAATATTGCTTCCGTCAATCTCTACTGCTTCAAGTGGTTTTACCTTTTTCGCTACCTTCAATTGGTAGGTGATGGTAGAAACTGTCTTATTCTTTTTTGTAATTGTACAGGTAATGGTTGTAGTACCTGCCTTCTTTGGTGTCAATACAGCTGTTCCTGCCTCATCGCCTGCCTTAACCGTCGCTACGCTCTTCTTGCTTGTGCTCCAAACAGCAGTTGCACCACTTGGAAAATTTTTAACCGATACTGTGTTATTCGTAGTCTTTAAGAAAATCGTGTCTGTCTTCTTAGAAAAGCTAGGCTTTGCCGTCTCACTTACCGTTTTCTTTAAAATAACCGTATAAACAAAATATTCATTGTCATCATTCATCGCCGTAAAATACACTTTGGTCATGTATTTGCCGATAGGAACTTTATTGTTGCTTGGAATATCCACTACACTCTTTGCACTTGTAGCAGTGTTAAACACCTGATATTCAGCACCTACAAGCTTCCAGCCACTTGCCAATTTTGATGTCACCTTTATCTTGCTTGAGCTTGTTGTATTATAAGTGATGGACGATGTCTTTGATTTATATTTGTTCTTTCCGTCAATATAAATCTTCTTGAAAGGGCTTGCTTTTTTTACTGTAATCTTACAGGTCAAATTATATGTTTTCTCTGATGAAACGATTGTACAGGTCACTGTTGCCGTTCCGGATTTCTGTGGAAGCAAGGTACATTCTACACCTGTTTTTGCATTTGACTTTACCTTTAATACAGATTTGTTGCTTGAACTCCATGAAATACTTTCAAGACCAGCTGGGATATTCTTCACATATATACTATCCTCCGTATACATAAAGACAGTGCCTGAGGTAGAATTCAGTGATGGTTTTGTAGCAGCCAAGGCTGAATCAGCCGGTAAAATGGAGGCTGCCAAGATAAATATAAAGGTTAAAACAGCTGCAATAGTTGATTTTTTTAATACTCTCATGTTAATCTCCTTCTCCCTTCTTTTGAACTATTTTAGTTCATTTTATATTAAACAGTATAGTATGTTTCAAGCTTTCTGTCAAATAATTCCACTCCATTTCTCTCCCGGTTGTCCCCTTCAAAACACCGGATTTTAGGCACTTTTTTTCAGCCACTTTTCCCGTTATGGAAACGTAAGATATTCTTAAATATTTATTTGCAATCATAAGAAAGTGTGAGCTTTGCTCACACTTCGCGCCCGAGCGGGTTGCGTAGCAACTACTTCCACTCCGCGAGGTGCGCATAATATTTTTATATGGTAGGAAATTCGAAGAATTTTCCTACCATATAAAAAAAGTGTGAGCAAAGCTCACACTTTCTTTTATCCCTATCCTACAGACAGGCTTCTAATATTTTCTTCACATCAGCCGGTGTAAGCCCTACATAAGCATACTCCAAGCCACCGAATTTTACTGCTTTCTCTGCCATCAAATCAAATTTGGAGTCATCGATTCCAAGCTCTGTCAAAGTAGACGGAATACCACAGCTCTTAAAGAATTCTTCTGTCTTATTAATTGCCTCATTTGCCAATGCAAACTTATCCTCATTCGGAGAGAGCTGCCATACATTCAGCGCGTAATCCACGAACTTATCCACCGTTTTCTCGCTTAGTATATATCTCATCCACCTTGGTGTCACAATAGCAAGGCCTACGCCATGTGTAATGTCATAGTAAGCACTCAGCTCATGCTCAATCGGATGGCAGGTCCAGCTTCCGCTCTTACCGCAGCCGCACAGTCCGTTTAATGCAAGTGAACTCGCCCACATCAAATTGGCTCTCGCCTCATAATTATTCGGCTCCTTTATTGCGATAGGACAGTACTTGATACAGGTTTGCAGCAGCCCTTCGGAAATTTTATCCTGAACGAAAGCTCCCTCTGTCTTCTGGAAATAATTTTCCAGCACATGAGACATAATGTCTGCTGTTCCTGCCGCCGTCTGAATAGCCGGAAGTGTAAACATATACTCCGGATTTAAAATAGAGGTCTGCGGGATCATTTTCATGCTCGCAGTGCCAAGCTTTTCATTTGTTTCCATATTGGAGATTACAGCGTTCTTATTCATCTCAGAGCCGGTTGCCGCCAATGTAAGCACCGTCACAATCGGAAGCACCTTGTCAATCAATTCCGGATTTGTCACGATATCCCACGCATCTCCGTCATAATAATAGCCTGCCGCAATCACCTTGCTGCAATCGATTGTACTTCCGCCGCCCACTGCCAAAATTACGTCAATGTTATGCTCTCTGCAAAGCTCAACTCCCTTTCGAACACTCTCAATTCTTGGATTTGGCTCAATTCCGCTCAATTCAACAATATTGAAATCCTTTAAGAGTGCTTTCACCTTATCATAAATCCCACTTTTTTTAATGCTTCCTCCTCCATAGGTCAAAAGAACATTTTTCCCATAGGTCTCCACACTTTGTGCCAGCTTTTCAATCTGTCCCGTTCCAAAAAGAATCTCCGTATACGCATTAAACCTAAAATTTTCCATTAAAAGCTCCTTTCTGATACCCAGATATCATGTCTATTAACATATATCTTTGTTTTATTATTCTAAACTCATTATAAGATGTAGAGCTAACTCTATGTCAAGCCACTTCCCAAGGATTTTTCTCTCCTTGCAGAAAAAGACAGCAGCTTTTAATCGAATTTTCTACCATATCACTGACTGCCTGATCCGTGTAAAAGGCAGTATGAGGGGTCAGAATAACATTCGGATAACTCTTTAGCAGCAAAAGCTCATGGTTTCCGATTACTCTTGTGCTGCAATCCTTGTAAAACAGGCGTGACTCGTTTTCCACCACATCAAGGGCGGCAGCACCGATTTTCCCGCTCTCCAGCCCTTCTATCAGAGCCTCTGTATCGATGAGAGAGCCTCTCGCTGTATTCACGATGACTACGTTATCCTTCATTTTCCTTATTGTCTCTGCCTGAATCAAATGTTCGTTATCTTCGGTAGCAGGCATATGAAGCGTGATAATATCTGAGCTTTGTAATATCTCCTCCAATGCCACATATTTGGCGTACCGTTTTACCTCCTCCGATTCATATAAATCATAGGCCAGAATATTACAGCCGAAGCCGCTTAAATGCTCTATTACACATCTGCCAATCCGACCGGTTCCAAGCACTCCAACCGTGAGCGTCGGAAGCTCCCTGCCTCTGACACCGTCAAGCGCAAAATTCTGATAGTTCGTCCTGTTTAAAATCAGTTTCATCTTTCGAAGTGACATGAGAATCAACATAATAGCATAATCTGCCACGCTGCTTGGGGAATAGGTTGCATTTCCAACCTTTATTCCAAGCTCCTTAGCCTTTTCCAAATCAATGTGGTCAAAGCCGATTGTCCTCGTGGAAATAAACCGCACTCCCACTTCATGGAATTTTCCCAAAATAGCGGCATCAATCTTCGTCGTAATAACGCTTACGCATTCATAACCTTCTGCCAGCTTTGCACTTTCCACGGTCGGGGACTTTTCGCTGATTCCTAATGTCACTTGATATTGCTTGGAAAAAAGTTCAAAAAATTCTTCTTCATCATCTCTACGATAATTGTACACAAATATTTTCATCCTGTTTTCCTCTTTTCTAAAACGTTGTTAAAGCTTTCTAAACTCGTCTATATCCTTTAATACCTCTTTGACAATTCTGATGATATTGTCAAAAATGCCGCTCAAATAAAGATTGATGACAATCATACCGATTGGAACCGCCAAAATCATGCCTAAAACACCCTTTAGCTTATAACCTGCATACATAAATATCAGGGTCAGCAGAGGATTAAGCCCCATACTGTCGCCCACGATTTTAGGCTGGATAAGCTGTCTGACCAACTGGCTCACTCCATAAATAATAAGGAGCCCTACCGCTATTTTGTAATCTGCAGATAAGAATTTAACCAATGCCCACGGTATCAATGCCGTTCCCGTTCCGAAGAAGGGCAGGAAATCCAAAAAGGAGATAAGCAGTGCAAGCAAAACCGCATAGTCCACCCCCAATATGGTAAATCCGACAAATAAGATAACGGCAACAATAAACATAATTTTAAATTGCGCTTTAAAATAGCCGCCCACTGCATGCCGAAGCTCTTCCATAATCGCATCTGTATTCTTTTTTACAACCGCTGGAGTATGTTCACTTACAAACATAACGATTTTTTCTCTGTCTGCAATAAAAAAATAAGCAGATAATATCGTCATAATAATAGCAATCAGCCTTGACGGGAGATTTTTTGCAAAATTTCCGGCAGCCTCCACCGTAGGCATACCGACAGCACTTATGATATTTCCAACATAATCAGAAAAATCACTTTGTACCTCCGAAAGAGACGTCTGAATATTTTCCGGCAGTCGTTCAAAAACCACCTGTAAATTATCACCCACCTTATTAAATTCGCTTGCTGTATTTTCATATATTTCCGGTAGGTTATTCAACAGACTGATAGCCTCGCCGCCGATTTTTGCCACCGCAAAGTAGCCGCCAAAGGAAACAAGAGCAAGCACTGCTATAATAATAAGCATGGAGCTGTGCTTTCTCACAAGCTTTAAATGCTTTTCCAAAAACTTCACAAGCGGATTCGCTATTACAGACAACAGCCAGCCGATTACAAAGGGCAGAAAAAACCAGAGCACTCTCGGAACCACATATATGATGATAACGAGAGACACAATGATAACTAGTATGTTTACAAAAAGCTTTAAATATTTTGTAGATTTTTTCAAACAACCACCTCAATCTCAGAGTACGTCACCGTTTTCTACTGTACCTCTTCTGGTGCCAGATAGCTTTCCACCAAATCCAGTATTTCATCTCTTCCCTGCTTTGTCTCAGCGGAGAATGGGATAACCGTTGTTTCTTTTGCCAGATCAAGCCCTGTCCTCAACATTTTGACATGCTTTGGAACTTGGCTTCTTTTTAGCTTATCCATTTTTGTCGCAATAATAACCGGTTCATATCCATTATATACAATCCAGTCGTACATGCTTTTATCATTCTGGGAAGGCTCATGGCGAATATCAATCAAGAGAAAAATAAGCTTGAGCTGCTTTGAGCTTTTTAAATACCGCTCAATCATCTTCCCCCATTTTTCTTTTATCTCAATTGACACCTTCGCATAGCCGTATCCCGGCAAATCCACCAGATAAAATTCCTTGTTTACATTGTAAAAGTTGATGGTCTGCGTCTTTCCCGGCTGTCCTGATGTTCTTGCCAGTGACTTTCTATTCATCAGCGCATTAATCAGGGAAGATTTCCCCACATTTGATTTTCCGGCAAACGCAATTTCCGGCAGTTCATTTTCAGGTAATTTGCTTGTGATACCACATACAATTTCCAGTTCTGCATTTTTAATAATCATTTAAACTTCCTCTCTATACCAAGGCTTCCTTTAGTACTTCTTCCATGTGACTTACGAATATAATCCGAAGTCCCTCTTTAATTTCATCCGATACCTCTTCAATATCCTTTTTATTTTTTTCCGGCACAAGCACTGTTTTCAGCTTGGCATTCTTCGCCGCAAGAATCTTCTCCTTCAGCCCGCCAATCGGAAGCACTCTGCCCCTCAGTGTAATTTCACCGGTCATTGCCACGCTTGCTTTCACCTTTCGGTTTGTTATTGCGGAAATCATAGCGGTCGCCATTGTAATACCTGCTGACGGTCCGTCCTTTGGAACCGCTCCTTCCGGAATATGTATATGAATGTCATTTTTCTTGAAAAAGCCGTCATCAATTTCATATTCTTTTCCCATAGACCGGATATAACTGATGCCTGCCCTTGCAGATTCCTTCATCACATCTCCAAGCTGACCGGTCAATTGAAGCTCACCTTTTCCCGGCATTACATTTACTTCAATTTGAAGAGTATCTCCCCCGACACTCGTCCATGCAAGCCCTCTGACAATTCCTATCTCATCCTGCTCATTCGCCATATCAAAGCTGAATTTTGGCTTTCCTAAAAACTTTTCCAGATTTATCTCTGTTATCTCAACGGAGTCCTTACTGTTTTCCAATATCTCTCTTGCTGTCTTTCTGCATATCTCACCAAGCTTTCTCTCAAGACTTCGTACCCCCGCTTCCTTTGTATAATAGCGGATAAGGGAGGTAAGTGCCTTATCTGTGATAGTGAGCTGCGCTGCTGTCAATCCGTGCTTTTCAAGCTGTTTCTTTATGAGATGTTCCTTCGCTATATGTTCCTTCTCATTTTCTGTGTAGCTTGTGACCTCAATGACCTCCATTCTGTCAAGCAGAGGTCTCGGTATCGTTTGAAGGGAATTTGCTGTCGCAATAAATAACACCTCAGATAAGTCAATCGGCAGCTCAATATAATGATCTCGGAATTTAATGTTCTGTTCTGAGTCCAGCACCTCCAAAAGAGCGGAAGAGGTATCTCCCTTGTAATCACTGCTTACCTTATCCACCTCGTCCAGAAGGATAAGCGGATTTTTTACCCCTGCCTGTTTAAGTCCGTTTGCAATACGCCCCGGCATAGCTCCGATATAGGTTCTCCGGTGCCCTCTTATCTCTGCCTCATCACGCACACCGCCAAGGCTGATACGCACATATTCCTTCTCCAGTGCCTTTGCAACGCTTTTCACGATTGAGGTCTTTCCGGTTCCGGGAGGCCCTACCAGACAAATAATCGGGCTTTGCCCTTTTTTTGTCAGAGTTCTCACCGCAAGGAATTCTAATATTCTCTCCTTAACCTTTTCAAGCCCGTAGTGGTCCTCATTCAGGGTGTCTTTTGCATATTTCAAATCAGTGTTGTCCTTTGATACCTTATTCCAAGGCATTTCCAAAAGTGTCTCGATATATCCTCGAATCACCGCACTTTCGGAGGAATTGGAAGAAATATTTTTGAATCGGTTTATCTCTTTTTCAATTTTTTCTTTCACTTCCTTAGAAGCTTTCAGCTTCTTCATCTGCTCGTAATAACGCTCAGCCTCCGATTCAATATTATCTTCGCCGAGTTCTTCGCGGATTAACTTCTGCTGCTCGCGAAGCAAATATTCTCTTTGATTTTTATCTACCTTTTCTTTTATTTTTGCCTGTAAATCTTTTTTAATTCGGTATATCTCTGTTTCATTGCTCAAAAGTACGGAAAGAGCCTCATATCTGCCCTCCAATTCAACCGCATCAAGCATTTTCTGCTTATCCTCAAAACGAAGAGGCAGGTTAATGATAATCTGATCCACCAGCTTTTGCAAATCCTCATATTCAAGAAGCTGTTTTACCATATCTTTCCCGATTTTTGTATTCTCCGCGCTGTAAAGTGCAAACAGTTCTTTTAAATTTCGAACCATCGCCTCTTTGCTTGCTTCTGACAATTCAAACCCCATATCCGCATCAAGCTCACATACCTCGGATAAAATATATTCCCCGTCTTCCGCTATCAGATTCAGTTCTCCTCTTCCTTCGCCTTCCACAAGCACCCGCAAAATATTGTTGGGCAGCTTAATCACCTGTTTTATCGTGGCGATGCAGCCCGTTTTATATAAGCCCTCCATGTCTGGTTCATTTTCGTCTGTATCAATCTGTGTAACCAGAAAAACTCTCTGGTCGCCAAGCATTGCCTTTTCTACCGCTTTAATTGATTTTTTTCTGCTCACATCAAAATGTATCACCATATCTGGAAGAATTGTCATTCCTCTGAGTGTCACGGTCGGTATCAGTCTTATTTGTTCTAATTCACTCATATTCTTCCTCCTTCTGTAAAAAGAATGTACTCTCGCACATTCTGCGCACAATATAATTATATAATTTCCTATATAACATAAGGTGTCCCAACAGAGACACCTTATAACAGTTTCTTTTTATTACTCTATTTCAGCTCAAGCACTTTCGTCTCCGGCTTTTGTTAGAATCTTTTGTGCAATTGTTTTCTTTTTGTTTGGAAGCTCTTCCTTCCGCTCAATAATCGGTTCTCCGCTTCCCTCTGCTGCCTCTTTTGTTATTATGCACTCCACAATTGTTTCATCAGACGGAATCGTATACATGACATCCATCATAACACTTTCCATAATGGAGCGAAGTCCTCTTGCCCCTGTTTTTCTTGCTATGGAGCGTTCTGCAATTGCCCCAATCGCATCCTCATCAAAGCTTAATTTTACTCCGTCCAGCTCAAACAATTTCTTGTACTGCTTGACAATGGAGTTCTTAGGCTCTGTGATAATGCGAACCAGTGCTTCTTTATCAAGAGGCTCCAAGGATACATTAATCGGCACACGCCCGATAAATTCAGGTATCAATCCGAATTTCACAAAATCCTGCGGCAATACCTGACGCAGTATCTCACCTATATTCTCTTCTCTCTTATCTGCAATATCAGCATTGAAACCGATGGACTTCTGATCCATTCTCGTCTCAATAA
This sequence comes from Konateibacter massiliensis, assembly GCF_900184995.1. GTDB lineage: Bacteria > Bacillota > Clostridia > Lachnospirales > Lachnospiraceae > Lachnotalea > Lachnotalea massiliensis. The sequence goes on along the minus strand of NZ_LT860099.1, from coordinate 2,924,446 downwards.
TTTTTTCCAGCCCCTCAAACGCTCCGCCACAGATGAACAAAATATTGGTTGTGTTAATCTGCAAGAGTTCCTGATGAGGGTGCTTTCTTCCGCCCTGCGGCGGTACGGATGCAACCGTTCCTTCTAATATTTTAAGAAGAGCCTGCTGTACACCTTCGCCAGATACATCTCTTGTGATGGAAGCATTTTCAGACTTTCTTGTAATCTTGTCAATCTCGTCAATGTATATAATTCCGTACTCTGCTCTTTGAATGTCATAGTCTGCCGCCTGTATGAGCTTCAGCAAAATATTTTCAACATCCTCACCTACATAGCCTGCCTCCGTCAAAGCGGTCGCATCCGCTATCGCAAAAGGTACATTAATCAGTTTGGCAAGTGTCTGCGCTAGCAGTGTCTTTCCTGAACCGGTCGGTCCAAGCATCAATATATTACTCTTTTGCAGTTCTACATCCAGATCTTTGCCTGATGTAATTCTCTTATAATGATTATATACCGCAACAGAAAGAACCTTCTTCGCTGTTTCTTGTCCGATTACATAATCATCCAAAAAACTCTTAATCTGCTCAGGTTTTAATAGGTTAATCTCCTCAGCACTTCTTGGTTCTTCTTCGTATTCCTCTTCTATAATTTCCGCGCAAATGTCGACACACTCGTCGCAAATATATGCGCCGTTTGGCCCTGCAATCAGCTTTCTTACCTGTTCCTGTGTCTTGTTACAGAAGGAACATCTCAATCTTTCATCGCCATTTTTTCCTGCCATGCGCTCACCTCACTTCATTCTTGGTTTTCAATCGACTATCTGCTCACAATCACATCGTCGATTAAGCCATATTCCTTTGCAGCTTCAGCGCTCATCCAGTTGTCTCTCTCTGTATCCTTCTCGATTACCTCAAGTGGCTGGCCTGTGTTTGCTGCCAAACAATCATTTAATTTCTTACGTGTCTTAATAATGTGGTCTGCTGCGATTTTAATATCGGTAGCCTGACCCTGTGCACCGCCAAGCGGCTGATGAATCATAATCTCAGCATTCGGCATTGCAAATCTCTTTCCTTTTTTGCCGCCTGCAAGCAAAAATGCTCCCATGCTGGCTGCCATACCGATACAGTAGGTTGATACGTCACACTTGATATAATTCATAGTGTCGTAAATTGCCATACCTGCGGTAACGGACCCACCCGGACTGTTAATGTATAAATGAATATCCTTTGTCGGATCTTCTGACTCTAAAAATAATAACTGGGCAACAATAAGACTTGCTGTTGTCTCATTTACTTCCTCACCTAAAAAGATAATTCTTTCCTTTAACAATCTGGAATAAATATCATAAGACCTTTCGCCCCTGCTCGTCTGCTCAATGACATATGGTACTAAACTCATACTGATTCCTCCTTTTTATATATAGACTCTTCGGAGACATATCAACTAATATGCCTCCGACGTGAGTGTTTCTTATTATTTTTCTACGGCAGCATCTACTACAACCTTAACAGCTTCCTGTACTGCAAGGTCTGCTTTCATCTGCTCTTTTTCGTTTTCTCCGATTAATTCTTTTAATTTGTCAGCTTCCATCTTGTAAGCTTCTGCCATGGTGGCAATTTCCTTCTCAACATCAGCTTCTGATGCCTCAATCTTCTCAGCCTTCGCAACTGCCTCTAACACTAATCTGCTCTGAATACGCTTTAACGCCTGCGGCTTCATCTGCTCTGAAAGCTGATCGTAATCCAAACCGGTAAACTGGAAGTACTGCTCGATTGATAAGCCCTGAGACATAATTCTTTGTGCAAAGTCATCTGTCATACGTCTGATCTGAGTTTTAATCATTGCTTCCGGAATGTCCATGGTTGCATTCTCAATGATTTTCTCGATTACAGCGTCTTCCTTTGCTCCCTTTGCTTCATTTTCTTTTTTCTCTTCAAGCTTTTTCTTTAAATCAGCCTTGTACTCTGCAATTGTATCAAACTCAGAAACGTCTTTTGCAAAATCATCATCTGCTGCCGGAAGCTCCTTCGCTTTGATTTCTTTTACTGTCACCTTGAATAATGCAGGCTTTCCTGCCAACTCTGCTGCCTGATAAGCCTCAGGGAAGGTCACATTTACATCTGTCTCAACACCGATTTCAGCGCCGATCAAAGCTTCTTCAAATCCGTCAATAAAGGAATGAGAACCGATTGTGAGCGGATAATCCTCGCCCTTTCCGCCTTCAAATGCAACTCCGTCAACAAATCCTTCAAAATCAATTGTTGTCATATCGCCATCCTGTACGGTCTTTCTATCGGAAACTTCCACTACTCTGGAATTCTTTTCTCTTTCTTTATCTAACTCTGCATCCACTTCTTCGTCTGCCACTTCAACAGCAATTTTCTCTACTTCAATTCCCTTGTAGTCGCCTAATGTAACGTCTGGCTTTAATGCAACCTCTGCTGTAAAAATAAAGTTTTTTCCTTTTTCAATCTGTGTCACGTCGATTTCTGGCTGAGAAACGATATCAAGCTCGCTCTCCTCAGCTGCCTGGGAATAAGCCTCAGGAATAATCTCATTTGCCGCATCTTCATAGAAAACAGCAGCTCCATACATTTTTTCAATCATCTGACGAGGCACTTTGCCTTTACGAAATCCAGGAACGTTAAACTTGCTTTTATTTTTCTGATATGCGGTCTGTAAAGCTTTTTCAAATTCTTCTGCTGAAGTCTCTATTGTAAGCTTTGCCATATTTTTCTCTAATTTTTCTACTTGTAAACTCATTTTTACAAATTCCTCCTTAAAATATATGCGAAAAGTATCTATACTTATCCATACGTACAGTCATTTTAATAGTATATCACAAGCTTTTTGAAATTACTAGTCTTTTCTTACTACTGCAATAACGCACCGTCTATCGCTGTATAATCTGCATCACTCATCTCATAAACCTTGCCATCACTCAAAATAAGATTGATCGTGAGAGTAACCGGCTCGGCGTACTCAATATTCGCAACATTGTTTTCAAAAATCGCCGTAATTCCGTTGGCATACTCCGCCTCAAATTCTTCGTCTGTATATTCAGCAAATTCACCGTTTTCATTTCTCTGATTAAAATCGGCTACATAGACCTCTCCCTCTTCCAAAACCTTCTCTAATAATGTAATCGGGTAAACTGTAAGCTCTACTGTAAAACCGTTTTCTGTCTTCGTCGTGTTTGCCACTTCATACTTTGCATGACTAAAAATTTGCTTGCTGTACGCAATGTATTTTTCTTTCAGCTCCTCGGTCGATGTTGCTCCCACAAAGCTGATAAATCCGTCTGCTTTCGCCTCCATCACACCGTCATAGGTACTCTGAACATTTTCCTCGGTATCCTTCGTGAGCTTGATATACTGTTCAAATTCGCCCTTATAGCCTGCATCCAAAAGGGATACGACATATCCCGATGCATCAAATTCTCCCTGTGTCAGCAGACTGATTGCAGAACAGCCGCTAAATGCAGTTAAAACCAACAGACTGATTACTATTATGATACTCTTCCCCATTTTCATAACTATTTATTCTCCCCGAATCCGATTAATTCATAACTGTTACTAATTCCTGCTCCCATTGCTTTTTCTCTTCCCCAGCCGTAAAATTCCGCCAGTGTAGCCTCATAGTACGGATTTACAAATACAACACCGATAAGGCAGAGCATTGAGCCTAAGAGAAACCATCCGATAAAGGAAAGCTGAAGCACAAAGTAATTCCACTTTTCGCCCCGCATTATTTCCCTGCTGATCTCGAAGGCACGACTTGATTCCATTGCAGGATTTTCTGCCATGAGATAAGGCACCATCGCATACTCATAGGATTTGATAATTCCCGGAATAATAAGTAATAAGGACCATAGAAAAACATATAAATCCATCAAAAACATGGTTTTCACCACATTTCCAAAATGTCCGCTGCTATACGCAAAACCGATTTCACCGATACTGCTTTTCACATCACGGTTGCTCATGAAATATCTGTTTTTACCAACCAGCAAAGGATTGCCAATCAGCAGCTTAACAATTAACGCAATTACAAAAACGATTGCAAAAACAATTGTCATCACACCAAGCATAACAATTAGCGACTCAACCGAAGAGAATACATCAGAGGAAGTATCCCCATAATAATAGCTGCTGTCATCATAGAAACTGTCATCGTAGTAGCTGTCATAGTCTGTGCCAAGCATAAACACGCCTTGCAGACCATTGGCTACACTACCGCCTCCGCCGCCGTTTGTAAACATTCCTACAATTAAACATACCAAAAATGCCGGCCAGTAAAATCTCTTCAGATTCTCCTTGGCATTTGCTTTCAAACCTGCCCTATTCCACATAATATGATCCCCCTTAATTGTTGTAACAAATCGAAGCTTTTATTTTTAAAGCTGTCTCTTTGTTTATTAGTTTTTCTATAATTGCAAAGCCGAAATCCATTGCGGTTCCCATTCCTCTGCTTGTTATAATATTGCCGTCAGTCACCACATTATCGTAGGATACAGCCGCACCTGTCAAGCGCTCCTCAAACCCCGGATAGCAGGTTGCTTTTTTACCTTTTAAAATTCCATTGTCCCCTAGCACGGATGGTGCCGCACATATTGCAGCAATATTTTTGTCCTCCCTTGCATAGCGTTTCAGCCGCTCCACAAGTGCCTCCTTTGCCCCTAGATTTTTCGTACCAGGCATACCTCCCGGCAATATCAGCATATCGTATTCCCTGTCCGCCGTCTCTTCATACAGTTTATCCGCCATAACAACGATATTATGTGCACCTGTCACCTCTTTCGTCTTCGAAATGGAAACAGTGTCTGTGTCAATTCCTGCACGTCTAAGTAAATCCACAACTGTAAGACCTTCTATCTCTTCAAAGCCATCTGCTAAAAATATACCAACCTTAACCATTCTTATCCTCCCATTCTTCTAATGTCTTCTCACAAATGTTACCAAAATTTCAATTATTTTTCAATATCTCTTTGTCCCTTTTCATATAAATATAACAATCTGATTATAAATAATATAGAAAGGTTTCTTTTATGAAAACACTGATTGGTATCGCCGCCAACATGATTGTGGAGCAAAGCTTTCATCTGGACCAAAATGTTGTCGGTTCTCATTATGTCGAATCTGTTGTCCGGGGGGGCGGACTTCCCCTTCTTATACCCTTTACAAGAAGCCAGGCAGACCTTGCCGCCTATGTCCGGCTCTGCGACGGCTTTTTGTTCTGCGGAGGTGCTGATATCAACCCTCTGCTCTTTGGTGAAAATCCCCATCCCTCGCTGGGCTCCGGTAATTTAGATCTTGACCGCTTTCACCTTTCTCTTATGAAAAAAATACTGACCGTCCAAAAACCCGTACTCGGTATATGCCGCGGAATTCAGGTTCTAAATGTCGCCTGCGGCGGCACCGTTTATCAAGACCTCTCTCTTATGGAGGGTACTCCTATGAAGCATATGCAGTCGGAAGCAAAACGTTACTTTGTCACCCATGAAGTTAAATTTACGGATAACTCAGTTATGCAGGATTTATTTGGTTCCTCACTTTTTACAAACAGCTACCATCATCAGTCTGTCAATTCCTTAGGACGCAATTTAATTGCGACCGGTTTTTCTGATGACGGCATTATTGAAAGTATTGAGCATACGGAAAATCCATTTCAGATAGGCGTTCAGTGGCACCCTGAAAATTTTATTGAGATTTCCGATGTTATGCTTCCACTGTTCCAGAGATTAGTGGAACAAGCAAAAAGGAATCAGTCTACTGACTGACTCCTGCATTTTCTGCTGTGGCTTCCCCTTTTTTATTCCAAAAGCTTATCTGGTGCTCCCTGCAAATCTTTCTAATCACAACAACTGCAACGAGACAGGAAAATATTGTAACCAAAACATTGCTTACCAACATAACGATACCTACGCTCTCACTTCCAAGTGAGGTAAAAAGCTGTAATCCCCAGAGCACCGGTATGCGGAAAACAAAGATACGGCAGAAGTTAATCAGCAGTGTACATTTCGTATATCCAAACCCAAGCATCAGAGCAATAACCGAAGCATTGATGCCAAGCGGAATACATCCTCCCAAAGACTCAAGGCGGTAAATGCTGTAAATCATTTCCCGAAACTGATAGTCCACACCGCTGGCAGAACTGGAAAACAGAATGGAAATCTGGTTTAGGAAAATCCTTGTCAGAACAAATCCGATCACACCGACAATGACGTTTACAACGAGAACCTTCTTAAATGCATCCAAGGCACGCTCCGGCTTTCCTGCTCCCAAGTTCTGGCTTATGATTGCCGCTGCCCCCTCCTCAAACCCATTTTGCGGATTGGTGGTCAGCCCTCCGATGCTGTTTGAAATCCCAAGCGCTCCTACGGTCAATGCACCATAGACACCGCTCATTGAATTGATAATCACCTTTCCGAAGGCAAACGCCACCTTCTCCACAATAACCGGAAAGGACAGGGATATCATCGGTTTTGTTATCTCGCTTTTCAACGTCATATATTTTATGGAAAGTCCAAAAGCATTTCCCTTTTGGTTTAAATTCTTCATACCTGCTACAAGAAGAACTGACTGGGAAATAATCGTCGCCACTGCTATCATCGTGATTCCCCATTGCAGCACATAAACAAAAATTGCCGTCAGCGACAGCTTGATACCGATTACAACCATATTTAATACCAGAATCCGCTTGGAATTCCCTCTCGCTCGCTCCACACAAATGTATACCATATTAAAAAACGTGATAACCAGTCCAATCAACTCAACCGCGAAATAACGGCTTCCAATCTCAATCAGCTCCTTGGGTGTATTCGCAAGTCTTAAAAGCTGCCCTGTAAAAGGTAAAATAGCAAGCACTCCAAAGCCGAGCAGTGCGCAGAGTGCAAACAAGCTGTTCACGCGGCGCTTCACCATCTCATAGTCGCCCTCGCCGTATGCCTGGCTGATTTTCAAACTGCCGCCGACCGCAAGTCCGCCTCCGACTGCCGCAAGCATCATATTAATCTGAGACAGATATGCCACAGCTGATACCGAGGTCGCACTGATGTGTGATGCCATCATGGAATCCAATATTTTAAACAACTGAAGTAATTCCTGATAGAGTGCCAGTGGGAATCCTACCTGCACAACGACCTTCCACATATTTCCGTTCAGAGAAAAATCCCGAAATTCCTCATCTTTTTTTGATAGTACCGCTTTTGCCATGACAAATTCCTCTTTCTATAACTTATGTAAAAATCATAGTATAACAATTTTTATGTATTTTCCACTAGTTTTTCCTTTACTTTTTCAAAAACTACTGTTTTTTTGTTATTTTTGTGTTAAACTTGATGAAACAAAGAACGTGAAAGGATGCACCTATGCTAAAAGACAGGAAATTGGATTTTATTGCAGAAAAAAGAAAACGCGAACAATATTTTAAGATGAAACATTCGCACTTTCATCCTTACTATGAAATTTATTATCTGTACTCCGGGAAACGCAGAATATTTGTGGACGACACAATCTATGATTTAAGACGAGGAGATATGATTCTGATTCAAAAAAATGTGCTTCACCGCACCACCTATGTTTCAGATGAGACACATGAGCGTTTTGTCCTCAATTTTACGGACAAATATCTTGCTCCACTATTCGAAACATACTCGAAGGAGCTTATTTTAAGCTGTTTTCAGAAGCCTTTTTTTACGGTGCCATTAAACCGCAGGGAATATGTAGACGAGCTGTTTCAAAAGCTTACCTTCGAATCCGGACATCTCGACCATTTTTCGGAACATTTGATTCACGGCTATCTGCAAGAGCTTGTCATATTTTTAATCCGTTGCCAGAAAAACGAGGCGCAATCCCAAATTCCTGCCAACCTTACCGATGAGGTGATTCAAAATACTGCCAGATATATACGCAGCAACTACAATCAGCCAATTACACTGGAGATGGCGGCAAGTTTTGCCAATATGAGTTCAACCTATTTTTCGAAAAAGTTTAAATTGGTGACAGGCTTCGGCTTTAAGGAATATCTGTGCAAAATCCGCCTTACCGAAGCTTGCTCCCGCCTTTTGGAGACAAACGATTCTATTACAGAAATTGCTTTTGCCTGCGGCTTTACCGACAGCAATTATTTTGGTGACGTATTCAAAAAATTGAAGGGAGTCTCCCCCCTTCAGTATCGGAAAATGCACGAGGCTGTTTAACCGATAAATTCAAATATTTTATTTAAATAGGGTGTTAAAATCTCATCTTTCTCCCGGAACAATTCATGCCTGCCTCCGGGCACAACAACCAGTTTGGCATTTCTTACACCCTTTACAAATCTAATATGCCCCTCAGTCTTTACAATTGTGTCCTTCTCCGCCTCAAACACGATAACAGGCACTTGGATTCTCGCCATATTTTCCGGCCGCAGGAGTCTTCGTGTCGCCAGAACCGACTGCTTAAACCACGAGTAGGATACATCATAATCCAGATATTTTTTATTCTTTTTGCGCCCTGTCATAACTTTAAAATCTACAATCATTCTCCCAAGCCACTTAGGTGTCTGCGTCATATTCATCTCAAACATGGGGGAAGAAAAAACAGCACGCCGAAAATCACCAGGGTATTTTTCCAGATAGGTCGCTCCGATTGTTGCCCCCATTGAATGTCCGAACAAAATAATCGGCAGCTTACCGCTTTCTCTCTCCACCATTATTTTCATAAACATTCTCAAATCCTCAACGTAGTCATTAAAATTTTCCACATGGGTCACCAGATGGTCCTCCACCTTCCGATACGATTTTCCGTGCCCCTGATGATCCAAAACATACACATTAGAATATTCTCTATAAAAATAATAAATCATCTCTTTATATTTTTCTGAATGCTCATTGAAACCGTGGCAAATTACTACAGTTCTCACCGCCGCCGATGACACATATTTTTCATAGTAGAGATGGTTATCCCCTTCTCTCGAAAAAAAACCGTGTTTTCTAACACTCTTTAGCAGAGGTTCAATCTCTTCCTGCATTTTTTCTTTTATTTCCTCTCTGGAAATGCCCCTTATATTGCCGCCCTCCTCGCCTACTTGCAGTACCTCTTTTTTCATATAACACCTTCCTTATCTGATCTTGTTTTTTTCTCTCTCTTCTTTACAAAATCTAACCACTATACTATGATGTATTCATTCCACTAAATAAATTATAACCAAATATATAAAAAGAATGTGCAAAGCCATTCGCTGCGCCCGAGCGGGTTGCATAGCAACTGCTTCCATTTTGCGAGGCGCTTTAACACGAAAGGAGTTCTTATGGAAATAGAAAAAAAGTTTTTAATTAAAAGCCTTCCGAATGATTTAGAGCATTATCCCCATAAAGTGATTGAGCAGGCATATTTATCCACCGAACCGGTTGTCCGAATCAGAAAAAGTGATGAAGATTACATTTTAACCTATAAATCAAAAGGGTTTTTAGCGCGGGAAGAGTACAATATGCCGCTTACCAAGGAAGCCTACTATCATTTGCGAGAAAAGGCAGACGGCAATATCATCAGTAAAACACGTTATCTGCTTCCGCTTGCAGATAACCTTACAATCGAACTTGATATTTTCAATCCACCCTTTGAAACACTCGTGCTTGCCGAGGTTGAGTTTCTGTCTGTTGAACAGGCAAACCACTTTATACCGCCGGATTGGTTTGGCGAAGATGTAACCTACTCCCCCGAATACCACAACAGCTATCTCAGTGCGCAAAACACCTCGAATTCCATGGGTACCGAATAGTTACAAAAATTGATATTTTACGCTTGACACACTACCCTGAATCAAATAGAATTAGAATGTTTAGAACGTAGATAAAGTAGGAGGCTATTATGAAACCATTGAAACAATTGAATCGGAATGAATTATTGCAGCTAAAGGCAGAGCTGGAAAAAAGCTTTCAAGATGTTAAGAACCAAGGGCTGATGCTTGACATGTCAAGGGGAAAGCCATCTGCTGAACAGCTTGATATCGTCATGGATATGATGGATGTCTTAAACAGTTCTTCCAATCTCATTGCGGAAAATGGTGTTGATTGCAGAAATTACGGCGTTTTGGACGGAATCCCGGAAGCAAAAAGGCTAATGTCCTTCATCATGGACGTGCCTTCTGAAAATATTATTGTGTGCGGCAATGCCAGCATCAATATTATGTATGATACAATTTCCCGTTCTATGCTTCACGGTGTTATGGGCAGTACTCCTTGGGCCAAATTGGACAAAGTTAAATTCTTATGCCCGTCTCCCGGCTATGACCGCCACTTTACTATCACAGAATCCTTTGGAATTGAAATGATTACGGTTCCTATGACAGAGGAAGGTCCTGACATGGATATCGTGGAAAAACTGGTTTCTGCCGATGCCTCCATAAAAGGTATCTGGTGTACGCCGAAATACTCAAACCCGCAGGGAATTTGCTATTCGGATGAAACTGTGAGACGTTTTGCCGGATTAAAGCCTGCTGCAAAGGATTTTCGTATCTTTTGGGATAACGCTTATGCCGTCCATCATTTATATGATGATTCCCATGCCTCTTTGCTTGAAATATTAGGCGAATGCGAGAAAGCGGGTAACCCGGATATGGTGTATGAATTTTCCTCAACCTCCAAAATAAGCTTTGCCGGCAGTGGTATTTCAGCGATTGCTTCCTCTACCGCAAACCTTGACTTTATCAAAAAGCATATGATAGTCCAGACAATCGGATATGATAAAATAAATCAACTAAGACACGCAAGATTTTTTAAAGATGGCAAGGGTATTGAGGAGCATATGAAAAAGCATGCTGCTATTCTAAGACCTAGATTTGAGGCGGTGCTTGAAATACTGGAGCACGAGCTTGGCGGGCTTGAAATCGGAAGCTGGTTAAAGCCAAAGGGCGGTTATTTTATATCCTTTGAAGCCTTGGATGGCTGTGCTAAAAATATTATTGCCAAATGCAAGGAAGCCGGTGTTATCATGACGGATGCAGGTGCTACCTATCCTTACGGAAAAGATCCTCACGATTCTACTATCCGTATTGCACCATCCCTTCCAAGCTATGAGGAAATCAAGAAAGCGGCTCTTCTCTTTACACTTTGTGTAAAATTAGTCAGTATAGATAAGCTACTAGAGCAATCCGCTTAATTTCGCATAAAAGCAAATATAACTACATATAATCATCTTATATATGAAAGCAACGAAACCTTTGCAACGTTTCGTTGCTTTTATCGTTTTTCAGTATTTGAATCGATTTGTTTCCTTTTCAGTAATTAAAGTCAAAAATTGCTATAATGATTTTGTTCAAATTTCAGAAAGGATAAGAGAGGATTACATGTATGTCTATATCATTATTACCGCTTAAACTAATCGAACTACGCAAACAACATGACTACACGCAAGAATATGTAAGTTCCTACATACATATATCTCGTGGCGGTTATTCACAATATGAGACTGGAAAACGGGTTCCCAGCACGGAAGCTCTTCTGAAGCTGGCAGAACTTTACAACATCAGCGTTAATCAGTTGATTAATCCTCAAATTATTTCCGTATCCGACAGCCTCCTTGCAGATTCATCGGGAGAGTATCCTTCCACCAACAAGATTGATGTGAAGATGCTAAAAGATTTAGGTATTTTATTGCTAAACAGCACACCGTTCCTAAGTCCTGATTCAATCACTCAAAATGATATTAATTTTCTAAGCAATTATAAAAATTTAAGCCCTTCCGACCAGGAAGATATTCGCCTCTTCGTATCCTGTAAATATAAAAATATGGAAAAGAAAAAGAAGAAAAATATCTCGGAAGAATAAACCTAATTGTTAACTTTTTATTTTTAAAGGTTGACAATTAGGTTTTCTTTTTTTATAATCATCTCATTGGTACATATCATGACAACACATTCCCAAAGGAGATTATTATGGAAAAATTCACTTCATCTGATAACCGGCACACAATCACAAAAGGCTCTGCCTACCAGCTTACCCTGATAGGCATTATGGCCGGTATCGCCTGCATTCTAGGCCCCATGTCCATTCCGCTTCCCTTTAGTCCGGTGCCTTTCTCGTTTACAAACCTTGTTATTTATCTTGGCGCTTTTTTGTTAGGCTCAAAACGCGGGACATTAAGCTGCCTCATCTATCTGTTGCTTGGTCTTGTAGGCTTACCTGTTTTTTCAGGCTTTTCGGGCGGTCCCGGAAAACTGTTCGGACCAACGGGCGGATATCTGTTGGGATTTATTTTAATGGCATTTATCGGCGGCTATTTTGTTGAAAAATTTTATCGAAATATTCCTATGTACGTAGCAGGACTTATTCTTGCCACCGCTGCTGCCTATTTACCCGGAACATTATGGCTCGCCCATCAAATGGATTTGAGTCTTTATCAGGCACTTATGGCAGGGGTCATTCCTTATTTGATTGGCGACGGAGCCAAAATTGCAATTGCTGTCATTGCAGGTCCAAGGATAAAAGCGCGATTAGTATCAGCTAATTTGTTATAGCACCTAAAAAAGTAGGAGCGGTAAAGGTATACCGCGCCTACTTTTATTTCTGCTTCGTTTTGTCTGTTCTTCCCATCTTGCACCTAAATATGAAATCTTCTGATCAGTTCCGTTTTTGCCTTTTTATCCCCGAACACGATTGTCCCGATAAAAATGACAAGCGTGATACCTGCTGTCACATAGGATAAAACCGGATGCGTTATAATGTTCAAGAAATTCAGTCCCAGCAAAATCATGCTGAAAATAACAAGTGTAATCTGAAATAAAATATAGCTTTGCCAGCTCATAAAATTCACAATCATCAACATGACAATCCCAAGATAAGCGGCTAAAATGATAGTCGGTATTGCATAATTAATGGACCATCCCTGATAGCCGACTACCATGTCAATCAAAAAACAAAGCGCCATTCCGCCTATAGTCTGCACAAGTATTTTTGCTGCATAGTTTGTATTGTTTTGAATGGAGTAGCGGACTGTAATCCAGAAATATATAATCGCACCATGGCAGATAAGCGACCACCACACACCGTGATAAGTCACAATATTAACCGTAAGCAGACCCGCTCCAAGTATGATGGAAATAAAAACAAAAATCCTTATAAGCAGCTTAAATTTTTGATTGTCAAATTCTACCGCCGGATAAATTTTTCTCTGTTTTTCCTCCGATATTGTCTCCAATCCATGCTGGCAGAGAGGGCAGACACTTGTATCTTCTATAATTTCAACTTTGCATTCATTACATCTCTTCATTGTAAACACCATTACTTTCTATCACCGTTCTGATTCCTGCCCTCGCCAGATTCCTGAAAAACGCCCTTTCCAGATTGCTGTCCGCCAGCACCGACGCAAAGGTAAACACCAACTCGTTCTTATAAGAACAGACACTGCACTTTACATTCTGCTTTTTTGCCACAGAAAGGACAAGGTAAAACCGTTCAATATAGTCTTCAAATTCCTCAAGCACGGTGAGGCTTCCAATGTTTGTCACTGTCGTTGTAAACGCTTTTGAGGAATTGTGGTAGATAAACTTTATCGCAATGTTTTTCAGAAAAAGAGGGATTGCCCTTATATATCGATTTTTTTCATTTGATACATTGTAGGAAATCAATTCCTCCATATGTTCCTTTGTCATCTGTTTCTTTAAGTTATCCGAAATCTTTTCCAACACATCGTCAAACGTAAGATTTTCCTTATCCGCCTCAAACTCCGCCAGCAGCACGGCAAAAAAATTCTTTGTCGTCGTCGACTCAAAATAATTTCGTAGATTCACAGGTACGTTGACACAAATTGGCTCCTTGCTTGGCTGTCTGTTTAAATATTCCGTATAAATGCTCCAAACCAGGTTAGCGACCAAATACTGGTTGATGCTCACATTCTTTTCCTTGCATGCCCTTTTTAAATCAGCTATGTCAATATGTCCATGTATAACAGACATCACGGTCGGCGGCAAAAATTTTCCGGTCAACTGATATGCCTTTCGCGTCTTGTAGCCCTTTGCATCGCTCTTTTTATAATATTTTAAATAGCTGTCCTCGATATTCAGCGAACATTCTCTGCTCGGTTTCGCCTCCACACGCTCTCCAAGCTTTTCATCATAAAGACGCAGGTATTGGTAGGTCAGCTCCTTCAAAAAGGTGAGCGCACCCATACCATCTGTCAGTACATGAAAAACTTCCAAATTAATTCGGTTTTGGTAGTAGGATACCCGGAATAAAAATTTGTGGTTTTCATTCGGGCTGATATATCTGCACGGATAATTATTTTCCGGCTCCACAACGGGCTTATTCCGGTTTGTTTCAAAATAATACCAGAACATGCCTCTTCGAAGCCTCACATGAAACACCTCAAACCACTCAATTACTGTATTCAGCGCCTCCTGCAAAAGCTCCGGCTTTATCTCTTCTTTCAGTTCAATCGATATCCGATATACATTACTCAGATTTTCACTTGCAATCACCGGAAAAATCTTAGCTGTATTGTCCAACTTATGCCATCTTGTTTCTTTCTGTTTTTTCATTGTATCCTCTATCTATGTAATTGCTCCATAGCTTTCTTTTTTCGTTCCGTTTCGGTGTTAAAACCACCCTTAATATCATAACCTTTTTCAGAAAATTATACAACAAAATTAGAAACCTTTGCCTGTTTTCGAAACTCAGTCGGCGACAGCCCCCATGTTTTTTTAAACAGCCTGCTGAAATAAAGGGGATTCTCATATCCGGTAAGCAGCGCAATCTCCGCTATCTGAAACAGCGAATTTACAAGCAAGTCCTTTGCAATTGTCATGCGAATGTTGATGATATACTGCCGCGGGGACGTTCCGGTGTAATGAGTAAAATTATCAATAAAACGATAGTAGTTAAGCCCTCTTTCCTTCGTGTATTCCTTGATTGTAAAATCTCGCTCCGGCGCAGAATGGAACAGGCGGATTGCCTCCTCCACTTCCTTGTTATAATTTTCAAAAATAGTTGTTTCCCTCAGCCGGTTTCTCCCCATCTTGAGCAAAAGCTCCTGCATCTGGAGCTGGAGCTGCTCCTCGAAAAATGGCTGCTGCATCTGTAATTCCCAAATCATCGTGTCAAAAAGCTGCACATAGCTGTTATGCGTTCCCACATAAAAAATGTTTTCCTTCCCAAATCCACTTTTCTCAAAGAACTCATTTCCCTCCTTGCAGGAAAAATGTACCCAGTAAATATCCGGTGTCTCCTCCAAAAAATAATAATAGTACTGATCCTCCAACGGACGGTACAAGACGCAGTGCCCCTTCTCTAACAGATGCATCTCTCCCTGAATTCGAAATCTCGCCTTTCCGTTTGCAATATATAAAAGCTGATAATTATTTGCCCCGCCGGGACGTTCCGTCTTAAAACTCTCCTTGTGAAGCAGCTTATATCTGCCGCTGCAATGCACAAAAAAGTCCTTATCCGAAACGGATTGTTCTCCCGATTGCCAATCATAATAACCAACTACCGTCTGCATACCATTCCCTGCCTTTCCTTATCCGTAATCGTTTCGTTCTATAAAAACATCTTAAAATATTTTTTCTCTCTTGTCAAAGATTTTGAAAACTTTGTGCATATACAAATCAATTTTATGTATGGAATAATGATTTATTTTTTGGTATATTCTACTTAGAATTAACATTTTAATTTATATTTTACCAAAGCTGTCCTTTGAATACGTGCAAAGCAGCTTTTATAAACTTTATGCTTATTATGAAAGGAGATTGCCATGCTGCTTCAAAAATTGCAGTTACCAAAATTTTATGAGGACCCTTCCACGCTCCATGTCGGCTGCGAGGAAAACCGAAGCTATTACATCCCTCGCGCCTTGGAGGATAAGGATGAGAGTTCCCGAAAGACTCTGTTAAACGGAGAATGGGATTTTCGCTATTATGAGAATCCGTTTGAGGTTGATGACTTTACAGCAAACGATTATTCCTATGAAAACTACGACACAATTCCTGTTCCAAGCTGTATCCAGATGCACGGCTATGACAGACATATGTATACAAACGTGACCTTTCCGTTTGCCTATGATCCACCTTATGTACCGCTTGAAAACCCGACCAGTGTGTATCACAGAACATTTGAATTAAGCAGTAACGCACTTGGTTTTAAGCAGTATCTGAACTTTGAGGGTGTGGATTCTTGCTTTTATGTCTATGTGAACAAGACCTTTGTCGGATATAGCCAGGTTTCTCACTCTACGAGCGAATTTGACATTACTCCATATATAAAAGAAGGCTCAAACGATCTTACTGTTGTCGTGTTAAAATGGTGCGACGGAAGCTATTTGGAGGATCAGGATAAGTTTCGAATGACCGGAATTTTCAGAGATGTCTATCTGTTAAGCCGTCCTGAAAACCATCTTCGCGACTTCTTTGTCAAAACCTTACTGACCGATGCATATACAAAGGCAGAGATTACCGTTGATTTTTCTTACCGCGACGCCTCTCTCCCAACCACCTGCACCCTGCTTGATGCGGACGGAAATACATTTGTAACCCAGACCGTAGAAGGCAATATCCTTTCCATAAAGCTGGATAACCCTATTCTGTGGAATGCGGAAGCTCCTTATCTCTATACTTTAAAAATTGAGGTAAGTGGAGAGGTTATTTATCAGCAGGTCGGAATCCGCTGCATCGAAATAAAGTATGATATTATCTATATAAACGGCGTCAAGATAAAATTCAAAGGCGTAAACCGCCACGACAGCGATCCGGTTACCGGCTATACCATCAGCAAAGAGCAGGCTTTAAAGGATTTGAGGATGATGAAGGAAGCAAACATCAACGCCATCCGTACAAGCCATTATCCGAATGCACCTTGGTTTACCCAGCTTTGCAATGAATACGGCTTTTATGTGGTAGGTGAGAGTGATTTAGAAGCACACGGCGCTTCCAAATTTTACGGTGGCAGTCAAGACGTAACCTATGGTGATTTGGTTCAGAGGGAAATATTTGCCGCTGCCATCTTAGACCGCAACGAGCGAAATGTGATACGCGATAAAAACAACCCTTGCATCATCATGTGGTCAATGGGAAATGAGGCAGGCTACAGCAAGGCATTCGAGGATACCGGCCGTTTTATCAAGTCCTACGACCCGACCCGACTTCTTCACTATGAGAGCAGCATCTACGAGACCGGCGAACACAAAAACGATACCTCCATGCTAGACGTTTACAGTAACATGTACACATCCCCTGCGGGCATTGAAGACTATCTGGCATCCAATCCAAAACCATATATGCTCTGTGAATTCATCCACGCAATGGGAAATGGCCCCGGAGACATCGAGGACTATATGGAATGTATTTACAAGCATGACCGCTTTGTCGGCGGCTTTGTATGGGAATGGTGTGATCATGCCATTGACCGCGGTGTGACAACGGACGGCAGAAAAGTGTTTCATTACGGCGGTGATTCTTTTGAATATCCGCATGATGGCAACTTCTGTGTTGACGGAATGGTAAGCCCTGATCGCATTCCGCATCCTGCTCTGGCAGAGTACAAAAATGCAATTCGCCCGGTCCGCGCTACCCTTTTAGACAGTAAATCGTGCAAAATTGAGCTTGAAAACAAGCTGGATTTCACAAATTTAAAGGATTATCTGACGATAACGGCAGAGCTTCTCTGTGACGGAATTGCAGTGGAAAGCTATGATTTAGGCTCTGTTGACCTTGCACCTCATGCAAAAATCATCGTAGATTTGTCAGTTAGTTCAGACTATCTTACAGAAAGCGATACAAGACCGTTAAGTGTAAGACTTCTCTACACACAGGCAACGGACAGCCACCTGACCAAAGCCGGACATTCACTTGGCTTTGACCAGCTTATCCTAAGAGAAGGAGCATTGCCGTTTGTACATGCAAGCGCTGACAGTTCCTCCCACATAAACGCAGAAGAAGACGCTGTCAAGGTTTTACTGACCGGTAAAAACTTTACCTATGTATTCAACAAGCTAAGAGGAAGCTTCGACAGCCTTATCATTGACAATTGCAGTATTTTGGATAAGCCGCTAGAATACAATATCTGGCGTGCCCCGGCTGACAATGATATCAATATCAGCAGAGACTGGAAAGCCGCTGGCTACGATAGAGCGCTTGTGCGAGTTTATGAGACAAACGTTTCCGTCGAGAACAATGTAGCGACCATCCGATGCCGCCTTGCCATCAGCGCAATTCAGATTCAGCATATTGTCGATTGTGACGTGGTTTGGTATGTCGGAGGCGACGGCACCATTACACTTGAGCTGAACGGCAAGAGAAACACCGAGCTTCCTTTCCTTCCAAGGCTTGGTATTCGTCTCTTCCTGCCAAAGGATTACAGCAAGACAGAATACTTCGGCTACGGTCCAAATGAGAGCTATATTGACAAGCACCGCTCCTCATGGCTTGGCAGATTCCAATCAAAGGTTGACGATATGTATGTGGACTATATTATGCCGCAGGAAAACTCCAGCCATTACCATTGCAGCGAGGTACTCTTAAGCTCCGACTACGGAAAGACACTTCGTGCCAGCGCAAATAAACCGATTTCTTTCAATGCAGGACGTTATACACAGGAGGAATTGGAGCAAAAAGCACATAACTATGAGCTTGAAAAATCAGACAGCACTGTTTTATGCTTGGATTACAAAATGAGCGGTGTCGGCTCCAATGCCTGCGGACCTGCTTTGTTAGAGCAATATAGGCTTGATGAGGAAGATATTTCCTTGCAGCTTAGTTTGCAGTTTTTATAGAAATCCACTCAATAAAATCCTTTACATTACTTCTATATAAAAAACAAAGAATGTGCAAGGCACATTCTCCTTGCTCGAGCGGGCTGCGCAGCCAATACTTCCACTCGGCGAGGTGCGCATAATATTTTCTATGATACAAAGAGACAGCCGTTCTTGTAATAACAAGATAACGGCTGTCTCTTTGTATTCCAACATCATAAACTCAGTAAACTATCACTTATCATAACCATATACTTCAATCTGCGTAAGTGCAGGAAACGGAGATTCCTCCGGTGATTTAATCAGATGGCTCAATTCCACCCATTCAATCTCCTTCTCCTCAAAGCTAAATTCATGGGGCAGACTGCTCTTCTCCATCTCCACTTCCATGCTGCTGCCATCAGAAAAGGTAATCGTCGCCTGTTTCCACCAGTTATCATGGGGGAAGTCTGCCCTTGTGTAAAGCACAATGCGGTCCGCTGCCACTTTTCTTCCAAATTCTACCTTAATCGCCGCATCATCGCGCCTGTTAATGCCCCACGACTGATATGGCCATTCGCCGTGGCTGTTGTTAACGTTAATACCGTCTATCGCATTTTTAGCTGCAAAAACCGCCTCATTTCTCGTCTCTACGTTAGCTGAGGCATGCGGATAGCATTTTACCTCGCCATGCTGGTCGTTGACGTTTACACAGAGGTTTCGGTATGCCTTTACCTCATAGCTCTTTGCCACCTTAGCACCTAATAAATGCTTATCGCCCCAGAATACTTTCGGAGATAAGTTGATTCGTCTCTCACCAAAGGGAATTTTGTATTCCACGTTATCTGTTATGTAAACCATTGATTTTCCCATCGCATCATCAAATTGAAGCCATAGATTTATATTTTTTTCAGAGGATTCCAATACGATATAATCGCCCTCCTCATACTCTCTCATGTGAACCAGATTCACTTCATTTTCTCCGCGGTTGACAGAGAGTGTATTACCGCCCTTGTCCAAAACCTTTAAACATAATGTTGCCATAAGCTTATCAACCTCAATTCTTTCAAATTATCTTTTGCCCTTTGGGCAAAGATTTCTAGTTTTATTATATCGGCATCCGCTATGGCATTGGAATGTAAATTTTATAGATTTAGCTGTAAATTTTTATGATTTTCCGATTTTTAAAAATATTCTGTCCTTTTTATCAATCTGCATATTCACCCGGTACTGTTTTTCTTTCTAAATCTTTTAAGTTCTCCGGTAAATGATAGCTTAAAATATGCTCAAATTTCTCTATTTCGACATCTCCTGTGTAACTTGCCGAAAAAGTGATTTCATCCCTTCCTATGGTATCATGCGGTCCAATATAAGGCTCTGAGACAAAGGTAATCATACTGATTGTATTTTCTGTTCCCGGTTTACTTTCCGACTTGATTTCTTTTACCGTTACTACATAATAAGCAACAGTAGGATTTATCGTATAATATTGGCTGTAAAATACATTCGTGGCTTGTTGTATGGCATTTAGATAGGTATTAATCAGCAATTTATCATATTCAGATTCTGTCTCATAGCTGTGCATGGTTGTTGTCATCTGCGCCTTAATCGAATTATCTTTAATGAAAAGGTAATAGGTTAAAGATAGGATAGCCAAACATAGCAGAAACAATATTTCAGTATTCTTTTTATTGATATGAATCAGGTGCAACATAAATCCCTCCCCTAAAATATATGGTAGAAATAGCTGCTTATGATGGTATTTGGGTGGGAATAACTAATTCTTTTCGTTGGCGTACTATGTTGGGCATAATAAAAAAGAGCCCAAAACCTTTTACAAAGTCTTGAAACTCTTTAAAAAGAATGAAGCGCATATTAATAATAATGCAAGGATTGTTAACATTGTTCTGTTTTTGATTTTTCTTGCATTATTTAAAAGCAAAAGTATGCTACCTAAAAAAATTAATACTGTAATCCACACTGCATTTGAATCATTAACAGACCAAATCACAGCGTCGTATATTGCAAAGAAAGCACATACTATAGTCAAAATAGCTTAAAACCTTTTCATAATAACCCAGCACTTTTTTTCGAATCGCGTGGCAGTAGGCTTTGCGAATGATACTTATCCATTGCTTCTTTCTGCAATGCATCCCAAACCGGTCCCACATAATTGGTCTGTGTTTTCATTTTATCAAACGCTTCATATAGACCGTTCATTTCGTCAAATGTTCCCTGCACAACCCTGCTCATTGGCAATTTGTGATAAATTTTCATTGCCAAATAATAGACACCCTTGTATTGCCGAAACAGCTTGGCTTGGGTAGCCGGAGTGATTGTATAACCCAATCTCTCCAGGGCAGAGAAACCTTCATCTGTGGCCTCTATCATACGCTTCAAAGCATATTTGTCTTTTGACACTTTTTTAAAATCATTATTAAATAAATAGTAGGTTGAATTCATAGGTAAAATCATTACATAATGGGATTTTAACCAAGCATCTATATTCCTTTGATAAGTAACCTTATATTTTTCACCAAATGCTTTTTTAATGGCAGGAAAGACCTTCATCGTGTCTCCTAACTCACCGGCCATAACATTACCTCCCCCATGGATAGAAATGACAGTCCCTGTGTCTGTTCGCATACCGGCACTTGTTTGAAAGCCAAATGCAACCTTCTTCTTTGTTGTGCTGTTTTTGATTAAAAAGTCGCGCATTGTTTCTGCGTCCGCATTGTTCCCGACAAGGGCAATGTTTTCGCTGACATTAGCGGCTAACACGGGAAGAACAGATTGAAACTGATGATACTGCATCACAACAAATATGATGTCATAATAGTCAAATGCCTCTAAGGAACGGACAAGATTTATTTTATCAACAGTTTTTTTCCTCTGAAAGAAATGTTGAATCACCAGTCCGTCTTGAGCCAATTGCTTATAGCGTTCACCACGTGCTAACATAAAAACCTCATTTCCCGCCTGCATTAATGTATGAGCGAGATAACTTCCCAAAACTCCGGCACCATATACCAATATTTTCATTTTTCTTACATCCTTTCCTTGCATAGTTTTGAAATATTTCATTCCATATTACAAAACTTATTATATGGCAATAACTTCACCTTGTCAATAAGTTTTGAAATTACTTATAACATATTTCAAAACTATCAAAAATGTGATATACTAAAAATATCTTATTTGATAGAGGTGACAGGATGAATAAATATGAGATTCGTACACAAAAGAAAAAAGATGCTATTATAAAAGCGTCTTTAGAGCTGTTCCGCACAAAAGGATATACCAATACCAGCATCAATGAAATAGCGGCATGTGCCGAGGTATCTGCTGTTTCCATTTATAATTACTTTCA
This sequence comes from Konateibacter massiliensis, assembly GCF_900184995.1. Taxonomy (GTDB): domain Bacteria; phylum Bacillota; class Clostridia; order Lachnospirales; family Lachnospiraceae; genus Lachnotalea; species Lachnotalea massiliensis. Next base: position 2,902,399 of record NZ_LT860099.1, on the reverse strand, counting down.
GAATAAAGAAAATCTGGTCAAAGAATGTGCTGCTGTACTTCTAGGAGAAGCGCAAGAAATGGTATTCTCCTTGTTGTATGCAAAAATGAGTTTTAAGGATAGACTGTTGCGTGCAGTAACCCTTTGTGCCGAGAAACCCCACGAACTTTTAGCTGAGTATTTTTCAAAAGAAGCATTAGATGATAAAGTTTTTGTTGAATTGCTGGGTAGAGAAATGAGTAAAATACGGATGGATGTTATTTCTGCATTTATTGAATCTGGCAAATCAGAGGGTGTCATTAATCCTTCTATTGCAACGGATACCATTCTTCATTTTTTGCTTGCGGCTTCTGAAGTGCAGGCTGCATGGAAAACACAAGAGGAGTATAAAGCAAATGCGGGAGAATTGTATCACTTGATTTTGTATGGAATGATCGGTCAGTAATACCATATTCTTGATTCTACCAAGGGAGTATAAGCTGGAGTATGTGAACCAAAAAAACCACACTTTCTAGCTTACACTCCCCGTTTAGCCTTACAAACCTACTTTTTTTAACAAGCCATTAAAAGAACGCAGTATAATCAGCACAGCACAGACGGCAATACTGGAATGCATCTGATGCATAACATGAAAGAATTGGGTGGTTTAACCAACCTTGCCGTTTTATTAATCTTCTAAAATTCCCCAGTATCTAAGCCTTTCAGCCATCCTTCCTCGTCATCAATACCACACTTTCCACGGTATTACTAAATATCCACAAAGCTCCAGACAGCGTAATTACCCCGGTGCAAACTCAATAGCTCCCTGCAAAGGGCATTGTGCCACAATAACTATTGACAAAACAGAAGTGTTCCTCTATTATAAACCTATGACTTAATTTTATTTTTAGTCATAGGTTTATAATAAGGAGGAAATAAAAATGGCAAGAAGTTTTTCAGAAGCAGAAAAAGTCAATATTCGTGAAAAACTAATTAAGGAATGCGAGATAAGTTGGACGACAATTGGTTATAAAAAAACGAAAATTGATGAACTCTGCTCAAAAGTTGGAATATCAAAGGGGGCTTTCTATGTATTCTTTGATTCAAAGGAGCATTTGTTTTGCAGGGTATTTGATATTTTCCAAGAACGGCACAAAGCTCTTGAAGAAACACTTCCCCCAGCTCCAACCAAAGAAGATATATGCCGTTTGCTAAAACAATTATATCTTGAGTACGACAAAACCCATATACTATCGCAACGCAATAGCCCCGATTTTATTAGTTTTCTAAACAGAGCACCCAAAGATTGGATAGAAAAAAGCCAGAAAATTAGTGAAACTTTTATTGAAGATAATATTTTCAACTCTAATCTTAAATTGAAAATGAGTAAGGAAAAATCAATCGGAATAATCAACGCATTACTCGCTATCTTAACGAGCAAAGATGTACTTTACTACAATGACCATTTTGATGTGTTCTGTACATTGCTAGACAGCGTCATTGATGAAATATATGATTAAAAATTTATAAATAAATTGGAGGCCAAAATGGAAAACGAAGCAATGATAGTAATTCAAAACCTTTCCAAAAAATTTGATAACACTTTTGTTGTCAAAGACAGCAATATGACTGTTCCAAAGGGTTGTGTTTATGGTTTTTTGGGTGCGAACGGTGCAGGAAAAACCACTATTTTCAAAATGCTTACGGGCCTAATATCCCCAACAAGCGGAACGGTTGAAGTTTTGGGAGATGATGTGACAAAGGACAGGGAAAAAGTCTTACGGAGTATTGGCAGTCTGATTGAGGCTCCCATATTCTATGAGCATTTGTCAGCGGCCGAAAACCTAACGCTTCATCTTGCATATATGGGTACGGAAGGCTTTGGAGCGGAAGCCGCTCTTGATATGGTGGGGCTTAACGACACAGGTTCTAAGCCTGTCAGCAAATTTTCGCTTGGTATGCGACAACGGTTGGGAATTGCGAGAGCTTTTATCCACAAGCCGAAAATACTAATTTTGGATGAACCGATAAACGGACTCGATCCTATGGGAATACGAGATATACGGAATTTGTTTCTCACACTGACACAAAAGCATGACATGACTATCCTTTTGTCAAGCCACATTCTAAGCGAAATTGAGCATATCGCTGATCTGGTGGGCGTGATTGTAAACGGCACTGTCGTGCAGGAAATTTCGCTTGACCAAATAAAACAGCAAAGTGACATACGGTTAGAAGAATACTTTTTTAATGTTATGAGCGGAGGAACTATATCATGATAAAGTTAATCAGACTGGAATTGAAAAGGAATAACATCCGTACTTATTTGGTTGCAAGTGCCATTTTATGTCTTGTCCTTCTTGGATTTATTTATCTTATAGCCAATGCAGCACAGCTTGAAGACAGTAGCTCCCGTGAGATTGTATTTAGAAGCTACACGAACATATTCCGCTTAATTGGGATAATTAGTTTAGTTGTTTTCAGCACCATGTCTGCTATCATGTATTCACGGCTGATTATCGGCGAATATACAGGGAAGCGGGCTGCACTATTGTTTTCTTATCCTGTCAGCAGAAGCAAAATACTTTTGGCTAAATTATTATTGGTTTTTGTGTTCACGTCAGTTTCCATGCTGATTTGTACAGCGATACCCTATATCATTTTCAGCATAACCGAATCAGTTTCACCAATTGTCGTTCAAGATGTTATGACAATGGATTTGGTTGTAGACGCATTGAAAACATCAGGTATTGCCGTTATAGCACTTGGGGGAATTGGAATAGTGTCCCTGCGAATTGGTTTTATACAGAAATCCGTTCCAACAACGCTAATAAGTGCCATTTTACTAAGTTCTATCTACGGAAATGCCGCAATTAATACAAATGACATTCTATCGAGTGTGTTAATTAGTGGTATTGGTCTTATCGCTGCCATTATCGTAATGACCGAACTATCAAATAAGGTAAATAAAATGGAGGTGGAGTAATGCCTATTGGATATATAGTTGGTATAATTGTTGCAGTTTGCATTATTATTTGTGGCTGCGTAGCAGCTATTCATGCAAAAAAGAATCAAAAAAAAAGTAAATGGGCAATGTGGGCACTCATTGTTGGAATTATGGCCTTGATAAGCGCAGTTATTAATTATCAGCTTTTCAATTGATCAAAGAAAAGGTGATATTATGCGAGAAAAGGCTAATTCATACTCAAAAGATTTTAAATTAATGATAGTAGGGCAAATCATTTCCGTATTTGGTGCAGCACTCTTACGCTTTGCCCTTTCACTTTATATTTTGGACATTACAGGGCGAGCTGATATGTTCGCTGCATTGTACGCAGTATCAAACATTCCGATTCTGCTTTCACCTTTAGGTGGGGCAATCGCAGACAGATTCAACAGACGTAATCTTATGGTGCTTTTCGATTTTACAAGCAGCTTGGTTGTTATGTTCCTGTTTTTGCTTATTTCTGCGGGATTGGCTACGGTTACGCCGATTGGTGTAATTATGGTGTTGCTGTCCATTATCAGTGCGATGGAAACTCCCACCGTCACTGCCAGTATTCCTCTATTGGTGAAAACTGAAAAATTAGAGAGTGCAAATGGTATTGCACAGGCAGTACAGGCTTTATCGGGTGTTGCCGCGCCAATTTTAGGCGGCATGCTATACAGCACGTTAGAGATTCGTTTTCTCGTTATCATAACCTGTATTACGTTTTTCCTATCTGCTGTAATGGAACTATTCATTAAGATACCGTTTGCCAGACGCGAATGGGATGGGCATATTATTGTTACTATTGTAAAAGACATGAAAGCAGGCTTTGTCTATGTGGTAAAACAACCGTTCATTCTAAAATCAATGATTGTAGCCGCTGCAATCAATTTAGTTTTATCGCCGCTTTTGATTGTAGGCAGTCCAATTATTTTACGAGTCACTATGCAAAGCAGCGATACAATGCAGGGCATAGGTGTCGGACTTATCAGCTTTGCAAGTATTTTAGGAACACTGACTATTGGTGTTTTTGCCAAAAGAATTAAAGTGAAAACGCTGCACCGATTTATTGCCGCCATTGCCTTATTGGCTGTGCCTATTGCCGTATCGGTGTTTCCGTTTATCCTTGAACTTGGATACTATCCGGCTTTCACATTGTTTATGCTCGGTGCGATTCCCATAGCTATGGTTGCATCTATAATTTCAATCTATGTTATTGCGAGAGTGCAACGAGTAACTTCAAATGATAATTTAGGTAAAGTTATGGCAATCATCATGGCTGTCGCAGGATGTGCCGCACCGATAGGTCAAGTTATATATGGAGTTGTATTTGAATCGTTTAGCGATGTGCTATATTTTCCGATTTTGGCTGTTAGTTTGCTGATGCTTGTTATCGCTTTTGTTGCACGTCGAATGTTTTCGACTGAATCCAACAGTTGATTACTATTATGTGTGCAGCAGAACTCAAGTCCAGAATAGGCAAAGAAATTGACACTACTACCTTAAACCGGGAGCTGAAAAACTATGAAGCCAAACTTCGGGAAGTAGACCTAAATAAAACTCGCCTTGAAAATGAGATTGATAGTTTGCCGGAGGATACCCGCTTTAAGGATGCAAGCTCCATGATATAACCCTCCGCTTTGATGGACTATATGATGTTATTGTTGAAGCGGAAGAAAAAATTGAGAATGTAAAGCTCCGCTCAAGGCTGTCGAGCAGGATGCCATTACCTTAGAGAACATCTACACCCTATTGGCAAACTTTGAAAAGGTGTATGACAAAATCGGCGATGAAGAAAGAAAATCCCTAATTCCTTCGTTAATCAAAGAAATAGAGATTTTCCCATGCGCTGACTCAGAGCTACCTCTAAAGTCTATTTTATTCAATTCTTTCAATGTTAGTATGACATCTTTAAATCTATTTCAGGTACTTTATCAACACCTAACCACTCGGTTAAAGCCTTTATAATAAAATCATGATCCCTCTCGTGTGGCAAATTAGATACAGTCAAAACTGCAACCATTTCTCCTGTTTTCAATCTAATCGGAAATCCTCCTCCACAAAGGATATAATCTTTCTCAGACAATCCATGGGTTTTAATCTCTTGATCCGTAATAAACGAAACCGCCCATGCACCTAATGAACTTCTCTCCATTAAAGATACCGTATTAAATTTTCTTTTCATCCAGTTTTGATTATTTAGATTCGTTCCTTCTGTACAATGTTGAAAGAGAATATTTCCATTTAATTTTCGAATAGCAATAGCTAACTCCTGTTTCGTTTCATAAACTTTATTTACTAAATAATTTCCCAACTCCCAAGCATCCCTATTCGAAAACCTTAGAAATCTAAGTATCTCTTCTTGTTCCAATATAATCTCGTTCAATTTAATATAATCTTCTCTGGTCATATCACATAACCTCCCTATAACATCAAACGATATATATTGATAACATCTTCTTCACTTAAAGTTACAAATCCTCCCAATGTACCTGTTTTTACATCTCCATAGCATGCAGTATGAGCTAACTTTGAAATATCCTCTTCTTTCGCTCCCAATTCCTCAAAATTCTTTGGCATACCAATAGAAATCAAAAATTGCTGAAATGCTTGGATACCAGCTTTTGCCGTCTCTTCCGGATGATTAAAGTCCATGCTGCATCCCCATACTCTGCATGCAACCTGAGCAAAACGCATGATATTATGTTTCATGTTATATCTCATAACTGCCGGCATCGTTACTGCTAAACCAGCACCATGTGCGCAATCGTATAAAGCAGATAACTCATGCTCTATGTCATGACTTGCCCAGTCTTGTGTCCTTCCTACCCCACACGAATTATTGTGAGCCATCATTCCTGCCCACATAATATTGGCACGTGCATGGTAATTATCCGGTTCCGCAATCACTCTAGGTCCTTCATGAATCATAGTCAGCATCAATCCTTCTATCATACGGTCTGTCACTTCAACTTCTTCCGTATTGGTAAAATATCTTTCATATAAATGTGCCAATATATCTGTAATTCCGCACGCAGTCTGATATTCTGATAAAGTTTGAGTCAATTCCGGATTGAGAATAGAGAATTTCGGTCTCAACCCTTCTCCTGTTGTTGCACGTTTCAGCATTCCGTTTTCATGTGTAATAACCGAATCTGCTGACCCCTCACTTCCAGCAGCAGAAATTGTCAGGATTGTTCCGATTGGCAATGCTCTCTCTACCGTTTTTCCTTGATAATAATCCCAAAAATCTCCATCATAAACTGCTCCTGCGGCAATTGCTTTCGCAGAATCAATTGTGCTTCCTCCTCCTACTGCTAGAATAAAATCAATTTTTTCTTTCTTACAAATCTCAATCCCTTCATATACTAATCCGCTTCTCGGATTTGGTTTTACACCACCTAGTTCTACGTACGATAAATTTGCCTTTTTCAAAGATTCTTTTACACGATCCAGCAAACCTACACGAGCAATTGATCCACCGCCATAATGAATTAAAACTTTAGTACCACCAAATCGTTTTACATATTCTCCCGCCTCATTTTCCATATATTTTCCAAATGCAAAATACGTTGGCGCATAAAATGTGAAATTCTCCATAAAATTACCTTCTTTCTTTTAATATAAATATATTCTATTTCTAAATCGAAACATATTCAAGGAGGCACCTTTTTTTCCCCTATGCACCAATAGATACCTATTATTCCTCACAGCATTGTTTATTTGTTATTTCATATTTATCGCCAGCGTTTTGACTTCCCCAGTCACACATCATTTCCAAAAGGGGATATAGTGTCTCCCCATGCTTTGTGACAGAATACTCTACCTGTATTGGAACTGTCGGAAATACTTTTCTTTTTAGAAGCCCTTCTTTTTCCAGTTCACGTAGCTGATTGGTTAACGTTTTTTTAGGCGCCCTTTCCAGAAAATGCAAAATCTGATTGTAACGTTTTGGTCCTTCCTCCTGTAAATAATGCAAAATAAGAGGCTTCCATTTCCCACCGATTACTTTCAAAGTAATTTCCATTTCACAAGTAACTTTTATTTTCTCCAACTTATTTACCTCCGCATTTTATATTTATTAACATTTAACCTTTTATTCCCAAACAACGTTATTATTAAAATTGTACACCTTACTATTTTTATTTTCAACTTAATCAGACACTATTATTTTACAAATTATATCATTTTTACCTTCGTTGCAATTTATAAAAACAAAAAGGCAAGAGAATCAAAATACAAAACGCACTTTAATTCTCTTGCTATCTTTTTTCTGTTATAATTTTATTTTATAAGTTAATAGTAAATATTTTTAAAACTCGGGTGTACATATCTTCTTTTATTCTGCGTCTTTTCCTCCACCTGGATGGCATTTTGAGGGCATCTGTTTACACATCCAATACAATGGACACAGTTGCTGCCCCAGACCGGTTTATCTTCAAATTCAATATTTTGTACATTGCTTGCATTTTATACATTTATCATCTGCATACAACTTTTTATCAAAATCTTTATACATATGCTTAAGCACCTTATACGCTTGTTTGGAAACAAAACGTATTCCTGGTATAGGACGATACATTATTATTGTCTTTTTATTCAATATGTCTTTTGTAAAGCCATCAATTTTAGTTTTAGCTTGAGAAAGCAGTTTTCTCTCTTTTTCTTCTTCAGAAGCCTTTGAATTATATATATCATTTTCGGGCATTTTCACTTCAAACTAGGCATCTATATCTTCCTTGAAGTCATGATATGATCCCCCTGTAGAATTGGCATAGGTTATAACAACAAATACATATATGCCTTTTTTATCAATAAGGCTCAAAATTTGTTTCTTAAAATCCAATACAATATCAAGTGCATTTCCAAAATGGCAGGGAAATACAAAGCCAATTCTTTCAGCATGAATGCATTGCTCAAAATCCTTAAACAGGGTTAACGGCATCAGATATTCACCCTCAATCTGATCTGCAATTTGCTTTGCAGCAGCATATGAATTTCCGGAACCAGAAAAAAAATATCATTATAATTTCCTCCATCAAATAGCAATCTTACATCAAGGTCCTAAGCGGAACATTGTTCTGTAGCAAGAAATTAGAAGCAATTTTTGTCCTTAAAAAATGTCGTATGGCAAAATCAATCAGCCACAAAGGTAACTTTAAAAACACTTTCATATTTGATGGTGTCACTTTAACACCTGCTTTTATAAGTTTGACCGCGTATGTGCTTCCTATTACTCCTGCACCGAAAATTAAAATTCTATTACATTTTTTACTTATAAAACTACCTCTTTTTATTTTATCAACAAATGTTGATTTATGAACATTTGTATTATATGATCATATTATCAAAGGCATTCCATGACTTCAATAACTAAAATGTTTGAATTTGTTGATTATTGAGCAAAATGAGGCTGCCTGTTTATTTACTTTAAAGTCAATTTTTAACAGAGCTCACGGGCGTTAGTTTTATAACAACTTTATAAGGCGAAGGAGGAACCCATGGATCAACGCATACAAAAACCAAAGACGCTATTATGGAGGCATTTGTCGGATTAATGGCAGAAAAGGATTTTGAACAATTAACCATCAATGAAATTGCCAACAGAGCCAATGTAAATCGGGGCACTATTTATTTGCATTACACCGATAAGTATGCTCTTTTGGATCAATGCATCGAGACTCATTTAAACCAATTATTCCAATACTGTTCTTCCACTGAAAACACTGTCAATTTTTCTTCAAAAGATTCTATTCTCCGAACCTTTGAATATTTGGAGCAGCATGCTTTTTTCTATTCCACTATGCTGACAAATAAGGGTATCCCTGCTTTTAGAAACCGTTTGCTGACAATGGCTTTGCAGAGCTCGAATGAACAAATGGATGTAAGCGACATCAATCCGAATATGAATAAGGAGGTTCTTGTTCAGTTTCTGGCTTCAGCGGCTGTCGGTGTACTGGAATGGTGGATTACCCACTCCATGCCTTATCCCGCCGAGGATATGGTGGAACAATTCTGGGTACTGTTGGAACGCATTCAAATGGCTCCCCAACAGTGAGGGTAGGGGATAATCTTCAGAGGAAAAAATAAGATTTGTTTGAAAGATGGAACTCAGACTTTTTCTATTGAAGTAATAGATACAAAAAAGAGCCCCAAAACCTTCTACAAAGTCTTGAAACTCCTTATTTCCTGCGGATGACAGGAATTGAACCTTATCATGCGTCTGAAAACACTATAAAGAGAGGGCATTCAGCACTTCATCTATGAAATGTTCTCAAAAGTGTTCTCAATAATTTTGATACGTTTTACCAAGCCACTTATGTAATATGTTTTTTATTGCGACTGTTCTACCTAACATAAAAATATATATGTTAAGCGCATTATTATTCTTCCAAAGATATTTGATAAAATAAATCTTCTATGTTTGATGGTTGTAGTGCCCATCTATATGCTGGGTGTATTTCATAGGAATATCCAAAATCCGAAAATTCATTTGCTAAATATCTATTTTCATCATAGTAACTACGTTGTATCTCTTCATCCTTATCTTTTCTAGCTGTTAAAAAATTTATTTTGTAAAGAAAAGCAGCTAAATTTTGTGCAGTAACTACTTTATTTCCGTTAAAGGTATAATTACTCATAGATAATATATTATTTAATTTATTTATTAATTTATCTCTACTGAACAAACAAGGAGAACCGCTTTCTAATTCTTTTTTTGTAGGACGCATTTTTAATAACAAATCCTCAATTTTAGTTAATTCCGATGCATACTCGTTTATGGTATCTTGCAATCTACCAGCTGAATATTCATTAAATGATTCTTCCAAATCTGATGTTTGTATTTTGCTATGTGAAAATTTTTTTGCATTTCTCGCTGCCAAAGTACACAATTTGATTAAATCTCTAGGTCTCTTTCTAATCAACGACATTAAAACTTGATATATTGGCGCATTATCCCAATGTCCTTTTCCTTTAAAGCGCTCTTCAAAAACGCTATCGAGATAATGCTTTATATCTTTTTGCTTCTTTTCTAATAATTCTTTCTCGTTAATATCCCTTCCAAAATATGTTTCAATTCTTTTAATAAGCATAACCATAATCTCATGGTTACTCCAGTATTGCCACAAAACACAACCTTCAATCTTATCTGTAGATTCATCAGAAGTTCTTACCGAATAGTATACATCACTTCTCAACGCTACTCTAAATCTCAGATTTGGAATTTCTCGACTTAAATCTCTTATTGAGTTTAGCAAAGCTGATATATTTTTAATATCATTTTGTGTATTTTCCCATCCCCTATCCAAATCATCTATATATACAGTTATAATTTTCTCTGTAAATATAATATTTTTAAACAAAGTAGTAAAATCTTTACTTGACATTGTTATTGTTTCTTTTTGCAATTCATTAACTTTTTTACCTACAATACTAAATAAAAGTGTAGAAAATTTTTCTACCCATGGATTTCTATTTAAATAATCGGAAGTAGAAATTGATTCAATTATTTTTTGAAAAATTATTTTTGAAAGTCCATCTTTCCAATCTCTAATTCTTTTATTAAAATTATCTGTGTGTATATCTAGTTCAATAATATCATCAGGCTGAATTGAAATAGATATGTTTTCTTTTTCCACATCTTCTTTTTGTAAAATTTTTAATAACGCCGATTTACCTACGCCTTTGTGACCCACCAAAATATATAGTGGTATGCTACTACTCATTTTTTCATAAATGTCGCCTTTAACATAGTATTGAAGTAATCTATCAATATTTTCATCTTCTGCAGCTTCATTTCCAAACAATTGACGAATAGTTTCTTCATTAAAATCTTTAATACCTAATTCCATATATACATCCCCTTCAATGTTTTTATTACATTATAAAACATTATATTACATAAATCTACCAAAAGACTTTATATACTTCAAACATTCAGAAAAAAAAGTTTTTATGGAAAAGCATGACAAGAAGTTAAATACAAATCAAACGAATTTATTCGTCAGATGGACTTGAGCGAATATATAGCCAAGCAAAGATACTTTGATTGGCTTTTTAAATACCTATTGCGATGTATGCAGCGTAAAATGGAAGGAAACCACACAAGCCTTATACAAAATGTATATAGATAAACATTTTAAGCCTTACTTTAATGAAAAAACTAATAGACATAAAACCCATCGACCTTGACAGGTTTTATAAATACAAGCTGAACAATGAGGGTAACGATAAAAATACTGTTAGCATTAATACTGTAAGAAAATTAAACGGTTTTCTTAAGTCGGTATTTACTTACGCAGTTAAGAACGATTATATAAGAAAAAAACCAGCTAATAGCGTTGTTTGGGCTAGAAAAAAAATATATAAACCAAACGTATACAACGAGGCGCAATTTTTAAAACTATTAAATGCTGTCAAGGGAACTGATGACGAAATCCCCATTGTGCTAGGTGCTGGATGTGGACTTAGAAGGGGTGAAATGTTTGGGTTGAAATGGAAAAATATAGATTTTGAGAACAATACTATATCAATCGAAACAACAGCGGTGCGTTTCGATAAAAATATTGAAAAGAAACCCAAGACTATTACAAGCAAAAGAACAATTGTTACGCCTGCTTATGTTACAAAAACCTTGGAGGAATATTACAACATTAATTTGCCGCCGATTAATCAAAAAGTAATTACGCGATGGATGCCTCAATCATATTCGGAGGGTTTGGGTCACAGTCAAGTTGGAACGTTAAAAAATGTATATCAACGCGTGCTCGAAGATATGAACCGAACGGCTGCAGATAACATAAATAAAATATTTGAACCCAAGAAAAATGATGATGAAGAAAAAAAATAGCCAGCTGTTTAGCTGGCTACATTTTGGGCTACACGCATTTTTTTACTACACATAAAAATCGTTTAAACCCTTGGTACTGCGGATGACAGGAATTGAACCTTACTATGTGTCCAAAAACACTATAAAGAAAGGGAATTCAGCACTTCATCTAACAAATGTTCTCAAAAGTGTTCTCAAAAATATTGTGGTATAAACATCACATATGCATATATCAATTACTTAATATCTTTGTTACTCAATTAATACTATAATTGTGTTTACAGTATTTTTAAATACTATCAATACTAATATTACTATTTGTTTCCTATATTCATTCACTCGTTTTAGTACAATCAACATATTTTTATTCATATCCATCGATATGAGTAAGGATAGATAAATACATAAAACCACAGAGCAATGCCCTCTTATAAAAGCAAATAGGCTTAGGTCTATATATTACATTAGAATTATATGACTATTTAAATTTTCTTTTCAATGTTCTTAGAATTTCAGGAATATTTATTTTAATACATTTTTTTTCATATTCAGTAATAGTTAATAATCCATTAAGTATTTTCTCTTCATTTTTATTTTCCGCATTTTTAATTTTTTCGGTACTTATTAATTCTAAAGCAGCTATTGTTTTCTCTTGCGCAATCATTGTAGCCTTGGCTAATGCTAATTGCGAATTCAAATGGCTAATGTTTGACTGTAATTGAAGAACTGCTACATCATTTTTATTTAGTGTGTTACTTTCATCTATGTACATTGGCAATTGTAAATAAACATCAAGAGCTTCTTTAATATTTTCTAAGGCTATATCAGGGTCATTTGGTAATACTGAAAATAAAATTTTTTGTGATTCACTGGATATTTTAGAATTCGCTTGCACGCCGAGATCTTCCAAAAATTGAATAAAATATGTTAAATATTGTTCACAGGCTATTTTGATATCATTACTTACTGAAAACTCAAAATTAATGGAATTTTGTAAATGGATTTTTACTAGACTATCTATAACCTTTTCAAATAAAACATTAACTTCAAAGCTAAATTTATCAATAACATCTCCATAAGTATTATCTATACTTTCTATAGTTTTAAATAACCTAAATCCATTACCAATCATTTCTTCATCTTCTTGCTCATATTCTATTAATATATCATCATTACAAAATAGTTCCATATGTTCGCCGAAATCATTAAGAGAATATGTATTTTTCCATTCATCAGTATCATATTGAAAGCTAAATTGTAATTTTATTCCATCACTTTCCTTGACTAAAATAATGTCGCTCCAATCATGCTCGGATATAGATGTCGGATAATATTTTACATCCATAGGTATTGATAATTGTCCAAAATATTTAACAAGTTCTTTTGTTTTTTCGGCTAATAAAATATTAATAATTTCTTGATTATATATGCTAACACTATTATTTAAGAATTTTGAATGATAGGATTCTTTATCATAAATTCCATTTATTATTACTCTTTCTATCTCGTTTTTACTACTTTCATCTCTTTTATATTTAACATCTATCATTTTTATTACCTCCTAAAACTCTATTGTTCATATTGAATAACCCATAGTAATAATGCAATGCTTAACAAACAACGAATATAAATTTCGGTTTCTGGTTTGTTTAATTCGCTGGTGAAAGGTGGGCTGCCCACTTTCTATTTACTAACCTCTCTAAATTTCTAATGTTCTTTGTAATTCGGTTTAAAATACTCTTTGCTTTTTCTTCTCCGTACTTAATGCTAACCTCATTCTTTATTTTCACTAACTTTTGTCTTGCTTCCGGAGAATATTGAATTTGTCTCATTCTCTACAACCCCAGTTCAGCTTCCACTTGGTCAGCCGTAATCCAGCCTTCCTCTCTTGCAGATGCTTCTCCTTTCTCTAACGCTCCAAACAGCTTCTGAACTGCTTTTAATCGATCCAGCTCTTCTATCTTTACAATAGCATATTCTCCTCTTCCATTCCTTGTAAGATATACTGGATTGTCTATACTTACCTCTTTTAATACTTCCGTATAATTTCTTAAATCGGATACTGGCTTTATATTTGGCATATCGAATCACTCCTTTTTTACTATTATACCCTCTATTTTATAGATAATCAATAAATATACATGTTAATTAACATGTATATTTATCATGCTATGTTTTTTCTATACGGTATCCTACATAGTTTTGTCTATCTCTCCCCATATATAACTTACAGAAAAACTGTTACTAAATTTATTTGTTTCTCCAAGCTTTTTCTTTTATTTTTCCCGTTGCAGTAGTAGTTGCAGTACTAACCACTAAAAAAAGAGCCCCAAAACCTTTTTCAAAGTCTTGAAACTCCTTATTTCCTGCGGATGACAGGAATCGAACCTGCACGGTCTCCCACTAGATCCTAAGTCTAGCGCGTCTGCCAGTTCCGCCACATCCGCTTATGTTATCTTCGACAACAAATGAGACATCGGGGATTCGAACCCCGGACAACTTGATTAAAAGTCAAGTGCTCTACCAACTGAGCTAATATCCCGTAAATAGAAAAACAACCTTTACGTTGTTAAACTAGCTGGGCTAGCTGGATTTGAACCAGCGAATGCAGGAATCAAAATCCTGTGCCTTACCGCTTGGCGATAGCCCATTATTCGTTTTCCTATAATAAAAAACAAGGTGGATAGAGGGATTCGAACCCTCGGCCTCCAGAGCCACAATCTGGCGCGCTAACCAACTGCGCTATACCCACCATATGCAAAATGACGAAAAAAAATGTGCTTGAAGGGATTCGAACCCCCGACCCACGCCTTAGAAGGGCGTTGCTCTATCCAGCTGAGCTACAAACACATGTCAAGATTTTTATTGTGTGATAAAACTTGTCCGAAGAAAATTCATATCACTAAGCGGGTGATGGGAATCGAACCCACGTATCTAGCTTGGAAGGCTAGTGTTCTACCATTGAACTACACCCGCATATCAATATTAAGTTGTAAATCGGGGTGACAGGATTCGAACCTGCGACCCCCTGGTCCCAAACCAGGTGCTCTAGCCAAGCTGAGCCACACCCCGCTATTTACTGCATTTCTCACCGCTCACCGGTGACGCAAGATATATTATATCTTACAGTTCCAATAATGTCAACACATTTTTAAAACTTTTTTCATTTTCACCACTTTCTAGTGTTTATGCCTGTTTCAGCTATTTTTCTGTACCATTTTTACCTTGTTCTCCACAATTACATGTTTAATTTAAAAAATTTTTATATTTCAGAAAATTCAATCAATTTAAACAATAACGGTACGTTCCCAGATAAGTTCAACTAAAATTCAGCTGTGATAAAACCACACCTGAATTAAGTTTCACTTTATGTTACATACAACCTTTATTTTTCTCAATTTCACTCATTCATGACTCACCTTTAAATAATATAATCCAAGAACCCATTTTGTATCAGTTCTTTCACTTCAAATTCTGCCTTTGAGCTTGTTTTAAACTGCAGCTCAGGGTTCTTTGTGCTGACCTTCGTTTTACTCGGCACAGAGCCTGTTACAAAGGCATTACTGCCGATTACAACCTCTTCCCCGATAATTGTATTTCCGCCGAGAATGGAAGCTCCTGAATAGATTGTAACGCCGTCCTCGATTGTCGGATGTCGTTTTTGTCCCTTTAAGGTCTGACCGCCCTTTGTCGAAACAGCACCAAGCGTAACGCCCTGATAAATTTTCACATGCTCACCGATTTGGGTTGTCTCACCAATTACAATGCCCGTTCCGTGGTCAATAAAAAAGTATTTTCCGATTGTCGCACCCGGATGAATATCAATTCCGGTAACGCTGTGAGCATGCTCCGTCATAATTCGCGGAATAAGAGGCACCTGAAGCTTATAAAGCTCATGTGCGATACGGTTAATCATAACCGCATAGATGCCCGGATAAGAAAATATAATCTCATCCTTGCTATATGCCGCGGGATCTCCCTCATACGCCGCCTGTACATCAGTTTCAAGACAGTCTCTTATCTCCGGAATTTTTTTCATAAAGGAAATCGTAATCTCCTCTGCTGCCTCATCCACAATCTCCTTCGCTTTGCCGATATAATCCGGGCTGTAACGCAGCGCAAAGCTTATCTGCCTATTCAGCTTGTAGGTTACATCTTCAATCGTAGCGCCAAGCTGATACTCCACATGGTAGCATTTTAACACTTTATGGCCGAAGTATCCCGGGAAAATAATATACTGTAAATTCTGAATGATAGAAATAATCTCCTCTTTATATGGCTGATTGCAGAGATCACCTTTATTAATTGCGCTCTCCTTTGTGTAATCCTTTATGATTAAGTCCACAATATTTTGAACTTCCTTCTCCATTTTATTACTCAAGCCTACCTCCACCTACCATTCGGTAGTAATCGTTTTTTCCAATTTTTTAGTTTCTCTTTTATCATTAACCCATATGTTGGGCCTGCTCTTCAACTACTCTTATACTCATTGATTGTAAAATGTGCCTCGCCCTTGCTGTCAAGCTCCATAATCGCATAGGTCGGCACTCTTCTTTCCTGCCTTGGATAGGAGAGACTTCCCGGATTGAGCACGATAATATCATCCTCTATCTCTAAAAGAGGTCTGTGCGTATGTCCAAACATAACGATATCATACTGCCTTGCACGTGCTTCCGTTTTGATATTTTCAGTCCCCACGCTCACATAATAAAAATGTCCGTGTGTTAAAAGGACCCTGTATTTTCCAATTTGAATTGCTTTTTCCTTCTCCAAATCACAAAAAAAGTCATTGTTTCCTGCGACCATCTCAACCGGGCAGTCTGCCTCCAGCTCAATCTCCAGCTCGCTGCCTTCACTGTCGCCTAAATGTATCAGTAAATCAATGGGTCCAACCTTTTTCATTACCTCAAACAGATTTTTGTTCTGCCGGTGGGTATCGCTCACAATTAATACCTTCATCTGTTTTCCCCTTTTCCAAGAAACTCTTTCATTGCACGCAGTGCCTTCCCTCTGTGGCTCAATTCATTTTTTTGCTCCATACTAAGCTGTGCAGTCGTACAATGGTACTCCGGCAAATAAAAGATAGGATCGTATCCAAAACCATTTTCTCCCTCTATTTTATCACCGATAATGCCTTCTATCGTTGCCCTTGTCGTATGCGTCGCCCCATCCGGAAAAGCCGCCGCAATAGCACAAACAAAGCGTGCCGTCCGCATTTCCTCTGGCACTCCGGCAAGCCGCTCCAAAATGTTATTATTTTTTACTGTGTAAGAAGTATCTTCCCCCATATAACGCGCAGAATAAATTCCCGGCTCCTTATTCAGATAATCTACCTCAAGTCCTGAATCATCCGCCAATACAATGCAGTCTACAAGCTTTTTAATTTCATTTGCTTTGATTAACGCATTTTCCTCAAAGGTTGCCCCGTTTTCCTCAATATCAATGTCAATACCGGCTTCCTTCAAAGAAAGCACTTCCATTCCAAGGTCCGCCAGTATCTCCCTGACCTCCTTCATTTTCCCCTCGTTTCCCGTCGCAAATATAATTTTCTGCTTCATACTAATTCTCCTGTTCCTCGCTTGCTTCTGTGCCACTTGCACTCACGCCGTCTCTCTCTTCAAAAGCCTTCACAAGCGCATTGTAAATTGCTTGCGCCGCTTTTTCCTGATAGCTCTCCGTGTTCAGCTTTGCCACCTCTGCCTGATTGCTAATAAATCCAATTTCCACCAATGCTGCCGCTATTTCGGCATGATTGATTACCGCTGCTCTCTCAGTACCTGCCACAATTCCTCTGTCCCTTGAACCTAGCAGGCTCACCAACTCATCCTGACAAAGCTGTGCCAGCTGCTTGCTTCCAAAATCCGACTCTGCTTCCTTTTCATTGTAAAGCACTTCCGTGCCCGCCGAGCTTGATGCCTTTGTGTCTCCATTGTTATGTACACTGATAAAAAAATCCGCTTCCATGCCGTTTGCAAAATTTACACGTGTCAGATTGGTCGGTTTGGTGTCGTCCAATCTTGTATAATATGCTTTGATATCCGATGCATCCAGTAGTTCCTTTAATTTTAACACAACTGCCAGATTAATGTCCTTCTCCTTTGTGTTAAAATACTCCGCTCCATTGTCATAACTGCCATGACCGGCATCTATCACAACTATTTTATCATATATGCTCTTTGGCTCTATAAAACTCATATTCAGGCTGCCATCGGAAAAATCAGCGTCGTATTCATATACGCCGTCCATAACCAGCTCCACCTGCGCCACTCCCTCACCCTGATCATAAACAATATCACTGATGTGATCGCTGCTCCCATTTAAAGGATTATCACTAAAAAAATTTTTATCAATATTGCTGATTGAAATTATAATTGTCTGATTAATATAACTGTTTTCAATTTTAATATCTGCTTCATTTACCTCACTTGGAAGAGGAATTTTTAAATAGCTTACCCGCTTATTTTCTACATCGGTTATCTTGGTCTCACCAAAGGAATTCAAATCCGTTTCCGTCAACGTTTCTTCCTCTGAGACAGGCTCTTGTTCGAATATTGTCTCAATTACCGCCTGTCCGGGCAGCTTAAACAATATAACAGAAACCCCGATGGCAAATAATATACTCCCGATAGCCGTTTTTCTGATTAGTTTTTCTTCTAAAGTCATTCAGTAAAAGTACTCCTCTCGTTACCGCTGTGTTCTATTCAATATCCTTTGTGTAAACCTTTAAGCATAAATTGCAGCTCTGCGTCTCCTCAACGCTGTCCCAACCATTTCCCCGGTTACTAATGTAGCCCTCTCCATCGCTTAAATCAACATTTTTCGTGGACTCGTCCGCATTGTATTCAATTGCCGCAGGATGCACGGAATTAGGCGTTGTAATGTATATCATAACTGCAAATCGTTCTCCCTCTTCTACCTCTTCCGGCTCAGGAAATTCTACGGTGTAAAAGCCGGCATTTTCAAACTTTCCCTTTTTTATAAACTTCCGGTTTGGCACATCAAACGAGGTGGTATCAGTAAAATCCTTAATATAGTAGATTTCATATTCGGTATTTCCTCCCGTCGCATAAAAACCTGCCGCATCAATGCTTTCCTTTCCGCCTGCCGTGTACACATTCGCAAAGTACACGCTTTCTCTGCCGTAGCCAAGCTGGCCAACCCAGCCGCACAAGTCTGACTGGTAAATATTATCATAATTATCTGTATCCTCTACCAAAGAATATACTACATTATGTATTCCAATGTTAACATCATAATACGAAATATAAAAAACTCCGTTGTCACCAAAACTTTCACCCCAGCTATTCTGGCAGATGAAGGCTCCGTCCTCCTCCAGATCCATATTAAAATTTTCTTTCGGGTAATTGTCATCCCAGCCAATGATTACAACATCATGGTTTGGCTTAGCCTCTCCCTTATAGCAATATGCATAATCGTCACGATTATAATACACTGAGCTGCTTGTAGGGCTTGCCAGGGATAGATACAACGAGGATTGAACTCCGCCATATTTATATACGGCTTCCTTGATTTTCTCATAATTTTTTTCCGGAATAATCTGAACTTCCTGCACATGCTTTACCGCAGTCAGATTGTCCGGTGATACTCCGTCCCCGTAGGGATCGTCTGCTTCATAGACGGGTCCTTGCCAACTTGTCAGATAGGCGGTTGCCATCGTATATTCTCCGCCGTCATTTTGTGAAGCACTGAAGCTGTTCTTCAGCGTCATATGGTCAGGCGAAAGCTCCAGACTTTCCTCCGGCAAAAGAGCACTCTCAATTGCTGTCAGAGAGGCAAATGCCCAACAGGTTCCAAATCTGCCCTGATTCTTGACTGTACTGTTTCGATAGACATTTCTCATATCGTAGGCATAGGGCACAATCTGAATATTCGAGGCATTATTTATCGTTAAAATCTGATTATTGACAATATCCCACTGGTAATCATAATTCAGTTCCTTTGCAACCAGTTCAAGCGGCACATATACATCGCCCTCCCCTGTATATACAGGGGAACTCATCTCCACTTCGCTGTCATTTACATATGCCGTACCCGAATTTAATACCATCTCTATCGTTGTATTGTATTTTTCCAGTACTAATCTGTCACTGTCATACAGATTCACCGAGCAGTTAAAATTTTGCCCCAGCTTTTTATAGGAAATCATAATATTCAGGTTTTCATCCATGAATATTTCTCTTTGGCTGATATCTGCCTCCGTTCCGTCTATTAACAGCGTAATCTTTTTGTCGTTCACGCTGTCTGAAATATAAGAATTCCACAAACTTTGCCCATAGACTTCGCGTTCACCTTTTACAAGGCTATTATCCGAAGTAAACATATTTATTTTTACATTGCCGATTACCATGATTATCATGGCAAAAACAACATATTTAATCGAATATCTCAATATTATCCCCTACTTTTTCTTAGGCTTTGGTCCCATAAACTGATAGTAATATGTTTTTATCATTCCATTGTACAGCTTGCGGTTTTTGTCCGCTTTTCTTCCGATGTATTTTTCTGCCTCTTCATAGCTCGTAATCAGATAGGTCGACCATGAATCCAATCGTCTCATTCCCTCTCCGATTTCCTGATAGAGAAGGGGTAAATCCTTTTTATCCTCCAGTCTCTCACCATAAGGCGGGTTTGAGATGATGAAGCCGTATTTTTTCGGATGGTTCAAATCACTGACGGATCTTCTCTGGAAATGAATGTGCTGGTCAACCCCTGCCAGCTTTGCATTCTCTCTCGCGTTCTTGACAACGGCATCGTCAATGTCATAGCCCTGAATATCCATCTCCACATCATGGCAGATTAAATCATTTGCTTCATTGACCACCTCATACCACTCTTTTTTGTCAATCAGGTTTGTCCAGCTTTCCGCAAGGAAAGAACGGTTCATACCCGGCGCAATATTCGCCCCAATCATAGCAGCCTCAATCGGAAATGTACCGCTGCCGCAGAATGGATCTACCAAAATTCTATCCTTATTCCACGGTGTCAGCATGATAAGAGCCGCCGCCAGTGTCTCCGATATCGGTGCAATCGCTGAATGCTGCCGATATCCTCTTTTATGTAAGGAGTCACCGGTCGTATCAATTGCGATTGTCACCTCATCCTTTATAATAAACACACGAAGCGGGTAGGATGCACCGTCCTCCTCAAACCATGTGACATTATATTTTTGTTTTAACCGCTCAACCATCGCTTTTTTTACAATGGACTGTATATCCGAGCTACTAAAAAGTTTACTCTTTACACTGGAAGCTTTGGTTACCCAGAACTTTCCGTCTGCCGGAATATACTCCTCCCACTCAATCGCTTTTACATTTTGAAACAGTTCTTCAAAGGTAACTGCTTTGAATTTAGCAACCTGTAATAATACACGCTCCGCGCTTCGAAGGAAAACATTTGCACGGCAAATTGCCTCGGCATCTCCCTCAAAGGTTACTCTTCCGTCTTCTACCAGACTTATCTCATAGCCTAAGTCAATAATTTCTCTTTTTAAAACTGCCTCCAAACCAAAGTGGCAAGGTACAACAAGTTGATATCTCTTCATATTTTCTATATTTCTCCATTTCGTTCTTTGAGTGTAATCTTCTTTATGACATTTTTTTCAAAATTTTTTATCAAAAATTCACTTTGCTCTATTATACCATAAGTCGGCTCGTTATTTTCCTTTGGCAAAGAAATAGATCCCGGATTCAACAATATTTTATTGTTTTCCTCCTTTGCCATAAAGACATGGGTGTGTCCCTGAATAAAAATATCGCCGTCCTTTAGGGGCGGTAAATTATCATAACCGTGTATATGACCATGGGAAGCATAAATCATTCTTCCCTCATAATAAATAATCGCATAATCTGCCATAATTGGGAACTCCAATACCATCTGGTCAACCTCCGCATCGCAGTTTCCCCGCACTGCACAGATTTCTTCCTTGATGGAGTTTAGGAGAGCAAGCACTTTTTTGGGCTCATATTCTCTTGGCAGGTCATTCCTTGGACCGTGATAGAGCAGATCCCCTAGAAGAATAAGCTTATCTGCTCCCTCCTCCTTGTATGCCTGAAGCATCTTTTCACAATAATAGGCAGAGCCATGTATATCTGACGCAAACATTAATTTCACTTTAAAATCCTCCGATGTACTTCATTATAATCTAAAAATCGTTCTTTCCTTCTATACTATCCCCCAGCAAATACACTGTCAATCATTTTCTGCTTTACATAAAATATTTTCCCTTGTACGCTCTTAATCCTCCGATAACACTGATTGTCCGGTAGCCCATTGCACTTAATTTCCTCACTGCCATCAAACTCAATCCTCCTCTGTCACAATACATCACTATAATTTTATCACGAGGCAGGGAAACACAGTTGTTTTCTATATCATCATAGTCCATGTACACAGCTCCGGCTATATGTCCTTTTTTATAATCTTCAGGCTCACGCAAATCTACAATCAAAAACTCACTTTTATTTACAAAATAATCAAGCTCTCTGGCTGATATGGTTTCAAATTTCATTTTCAAACTACCTTATTTTCTTAACCCTATTATATTCTATTTTCTTACATTTGTTTCTTAAATGTTAATTAAATTATCCTTACAACCTTATATACAACCCTTCCTTTTATGTAAAAACAGATAGGAGCGATGGTCTCTCCATCACTCCTATCTGTTTTTACTTTGACAAAAGCCGCTCTGATTAATTCATCTTATTGCTGGAGTTTTTTGAAGACTCTCTGTTGCTTGAATAGGATGACTGTGTTGTATCCGTGGATGAAGTTTTGCTGCTACTTCCCTTATTGGTGCTTTTTGAAGTATAGTCACTTGCATTCTTGGATGAATTGGATGATTTTGAAGCGTTTGTGCTGTTTGAATTACTGGAATTGTTGCTATTTGACTTTGTCATTTTGATTCCTCCTATAAATGAATGTTTTATTTACATGTTCTATTATCTCTTCTTTTCTATTTATTATGCACAAAACATATGTCTCAAAATGTAGATTAATTATCATTCCTTACATAATTCACTTTTTTTATATTTTATATTGCTTTTTTTGACATGATATATTATAATCATAAATGTAAAAAGAATTTACCCTTCAAAGAATTTTTTTTACATTATATAACCCCTTATTAATTATTTATACTCCCCTCATTGAAGGCTTGGTAGCTCCCCTACCAAGCCTTTGATCTTTGTATTTTTAGTCTATGGTATCTTCCTTTACCCCTAACTGGCATTGTTATATTTTATAAAACTGGCTATTTTACATATACCACTCCTTATGTATAATGATGGAAGCTTATAAGTGAATTATGATATATATGGAGGAATGTTATGAATAATAAGACAAAAAAACTGGTAATCGGCGCTTTGCTTGCCGCTTTTACTACTGTAGCAACCATGGCAATCAAATTTCCTACCCCCACCTTTGGCTACATTCATCTGGGTGATGGTCTCGTCCTCCTGTGCGGAATTATTTTAGGTCCTTTGGGCGGCGCCTTATCTGCCGGTATCGGCTCGATGTTTGCCGATATCTTTTCCGGGTACGCCTCCTTTGCCCCTGCAACCCTGATAATTAAAGCAGTTACTGCGATGATCGCAGGATTTTTGTTCCATCGTTCCAAACTGAAATTCTCTGCTAAAACTTTGGTTGCAGGCATACCAGCTGAACTTTTTATGGTCTTTGGATATTTTGCTTATGAAATATTTCTTACTATGATTGCAGCACAAAGCAGTTCTTCCTCGTCGTTAGCGGCTGCCGTTACTGCTTCCGCTGCGGGAATCCCTTTTAATTTAGCACAGGGCGTTGCCGGCATCGTAATTGCCCTTGCCTTGCTTCCAATTCTTATGAAAATTGATGAAATACGTGAATGGATTTCCAGATAAGAAAAGTAAAAACTTTGTAGGAATTTTCATGATATGAAAAAAGGACTAGGTCATAGCCGACCTAGTCCTTTTTCGTGAATGCACATCTATATTTCTATCTTCTATTCCCTGTAAAATAAGAAACTAACGCAAAGATTACAACAATCGGAAATATAATCGGAAGAATAGCAAGAGCAATCCTACCAACTATGCACAAAATCGCAATCACTAAAATAATGAGTGCCATCTTGACATACCATGTATTAATCTTAAATTTCCCATATTTAAAGTCTACGCCGCCCTGTTCATTATACGACGCATGAAAGCCGCCCTGTGCATTATTTTCCTGACTTTCCCCCGCCGCTT
Source organism: Konateibacter massiliensis (assembly GCF_900184995.1). GTDB lineage: Bacteria > Bacillota > Clostridia > Lachnospirales > Lachnospiraceae > Lachnotalea > Lachnotalea massiliensis. The sequence goes on along the minus strand of NZ_LT860099.1, from coordinate 2,878,380 downwards.
CATTGCTGTAAGTATATGTTCTTCCTGTGCTTGCGCTGCCATTCGTGTCAATAATTGTCTTCGCAATCAGTCTCGGCTCGCCCAAAAGCTGCAACACCTCCGCTTCACTCTTTCCTTTTCGGATTTCACTGTCGATATAGGTGCTGTAGTATGAAATGTTTTCCTCTATTATGCTTTGGCTTACTTCTCCCTCCAAAGCTTCCCTCAATTTATTTAAAAAATCGTACTTGTCCATCTTTCCTCCTAAATACCAGAAGCCAAATTCTTTTATTACCTATTTCGTTTTATTATATACTATTGTTTCGGAAAATACTACATTTTCACAATTAATTCATTAACACAAAACTGGTATGGTTAATTTTATCAAATCTGGTTATTTTAAATATACCATCTTTCTTGTATGATACTACATAATTAATCTGTAACACAAAAAACGCTTAACTTTTAAACTGAAAAGAAAGGAATTTATTATGAATCAGACTAACACAACTGCAAAACCACAAGTAAACCTATACTCACTGGCTTTAAATGGTATGTTTATTGCCTTAACACTTGTTGCCACCTCGTTCATTAATGTTAAATTACCTATCGCAGCCAATGGAGGTCTTATACACCTTGGAAATGTTCCGTTATTTATAGCAGCAATACTGTTTGGAAAACGTACCGGTGTCATAGCCGGAGCTTTTGGTATGGGATTATTCGATTTACTTTCAGGCTGGACCTTATGGGCCCCTTTTACCTTTGTCATCGTGGGACTTATGGGTTATACCGTCGGTGCAATTACAGAAAAGAAAAACGAATCATTCTATCAGGCAATTGCAATGGGAGCCGCATGTGTAATTAAAGTAGCAGGCTACTACATTGCAGAAGTTATTTTATACCAAAACGTAGTTACCCCCATCGCCTCTATTCCGGGCAATATCCTTCAAGTGGCAATCGCTGCTGTCGTTGTATTTCCACTCATCAATCCACTTAGAAAGGGGTTACAAAAATGATTAAATTAATGACTCCCGGTCCAACTCAGGTAAGAGAAAATGTCCGCCTTGCCAGAAGCTTTGAAACTTCAAGTCCCGATTTTGACTTGGAATTTTATGACTATTATAAAGAGGTATGCCAGCTTATCGGCACACTTCTTCACACCAAAAATCCTGTATATATTATGGGTGGGGAAGGAATCCTCGGTCTGGAAGCTGCATGTGCTTCTTTGACGGAACCAGGCGATAAGGTGCTTGTCATTGACAACGGTGTTTACGGAAAAGGGTTCGGGGATTTTGTCACGATGTATGGCGGTATTCCTACCTACTACACAGCCGATTATAAAACTGCCCTTGATGTAGAAAGACTCGCAAACTTTTTAGAAAAAAATCATAATTTTAAATATGCAACACTTGTCCATTGCGACACGCCAAGCGGTGTGCTAAACGATATCAGCAAAATATGTCCTCTGCTCCACCAATATAACATCCTAACCGTTGTCGACTCTGTCTCTGCAATGTTCGGTGAGCCCGTATATGTAGATGATAGCAATATCGATATCATATGCGGTGGTTCTCAGAAGGTAATATCTGCTCCTCCGGGGCTTACTTTACTCGCCGTAAGCGAGGCTGCACTTTCCATTATGCAAAACCGGCGGACACCTATCGCTTCTTATTATGCTAATATTTTGAATTTTAGAGATTATTATAAAAATAAATGGTTCCCATACACGATGCCAATCAGCGATATCTATGGCTTAAAAGCTGCTCTTGACAATATCGCAGACGACTCGGATATTTATAAAAGGCACAGTCAGATCGGAACTGCCGTGCGCTACGCTGTAGAGCTTTCCGGGCTACAACTTAATCTGGAAAACGGCTACTCTAACACCGTTACAGTAATCCGGGTCCCCGACATTATAAATTGCCAGGATATTCTTTCCACTTTAAAAGAAAGCTATCATATACTGCTTGCGGGAAGCTTTGACTCCTTGAAGGATAAAGTGATCCGCATAGGACATATGGGAGAAAACTGCAATGTAGAGGACGTTGCCCTTACTCTGGAAGCACTTTCCGAAACTTTAACCTCACTCGGCTATCCTCTAAAAACAAATTTAAAACTGTTTTTTTAAACTATTTAGCCATTATATAGCCCCAAAACATCTGTTTTGTAAGCTTTTAATATTTATAAATTTTGAATTTCAATATCTCCTTCACCAAACACTTGAATTTTATTTTCCTTCAATCGTTTCGTCAAAATACCATCGCCTTTTACAAGCCTTCCTGCAAAAGTACCGTCATAAACTTCACCGCTTCCGCAGGAAGGACTCCTTTTCTTCAATATAGCCACAGAGCAGTCAAACATTTTCGCAAGCTTCAAGACCTCTTCTGCCCCTTTTTCATAATGATACGTGACGTCTTTGCCTGTTCTTGTCAAAACAGCATTTCCACACTTCTCCGCCGGTTCCCTGGGTGTCGACAATCCTCCGTATATCTCGGGACAAACTGGAATTAAATTATGTTTTTCCTTCAGGCATTCTATCTCTTTCACCAGTTTTCCTGTGCCGTCGTATCTGCATTCCACTCCCAGCAGACATGCACTGACTAATATATTCATGTGATCTCCTCCTGCATTTCTAATAGAAACCTATGATTCAAAAATACCCTATACAGTTTGTATAGGGTAAATAGCGTGCGATAGAAGATTCGAACTCCCGACCTTCTGGTCCGTAGCCAGACGCTCTATCCAGCTGAGCTAATCGCACATGATATAATGTTTATCAATATTGCTTTTTGCATATCAATAATTATAAGAGCAATAGAATTTCTATTGCTTACTGCCGGCAACCGGAATCGAACCGGTACGGGAGTATAAGTCCCGCAGGATTTTAAGTCCTGTGCGTCTGCCAGTTCCGCCACGCCGGCAAAACCATTCGTCGCTCAATATCAATCAAGCATATGGTTATCTACTAATTAAACACACAATGTATATTTAATAAGTAATGGGACCTACAGGGCTCGAACCTGTGACCCTCTGCTTGTAAGGCAGATGCTCTCCCAGCTGAGCTAAGATCCCATGGGTAAAAAACAATATTTAGTTAAAAAACGACCCGAATGGGACTCGAACCCACGACCTCCGCCGTGACAGGGCGGCGCTCTAACCAACTGAGCCATCGGGCCTTACATAATTCAGAAAAATTTTAATAAATGGACCTTCGGGGACTCGAACCCAGGACCGATCGGTTATGAGCCGATTGCTCTAACCAACTGAGCTAAAGGTCCAAATTTCTCTAATAACAATATTCACTTCCAAAGCCGACGATCGGACTCGAACCGATAACCTGCTGATTACAAATCAGCTGCTCTGCCAATTGAGCCACGTCGGCACACGAACAAAGTGACTCCAAGGGGATTTGAACCCCTGTTACCGCCGTGAAAGGGCGGTGTCTTAACCGCTTGACCATGGAGCCATTTTAACTCCCTGAGTAGGGCTCGAACCTACAACACCACGGTTAACAGCCGTGTGCTCTACCATTGAGCTATCAAGGATTATAAAGGTTTATACCTTCAAAACTGTNGGACCTTTTACCTTATTTACATTCCACTATGGTTCTACTTCTATGTTATAAGCGATAAAACCATACTTGCCAATCATCCTTATTTACATTCCACTATGGTTCTACTTCTATCTTATCGGGTGGTTTCATAGCAACAACAACAATCGTATTTACATTCCACTATGGTTCTACTTCTATTGACAGCGCTTTTTCCATACCCTATTCCATATCCATTTACATTCCACTATGGTTCTACTTCTATTTTTATAATCAGCAATTTCGGATCTAGACATAAATAATTTACATTCCACTATGGTTCTACTTCTATTTGCTGTTCGTTATATATCACAGGTTCATATTCTTCATTTACATTCCACTATGGTTCTACTTCTATGCTTGTGAAACGCTTAATGAAAATACTAACTCTTTAATTTACATTCCACTATGGTTCTACTTCTATGTTTGAAGGAGGAAAATTATATGGACGGATTTTACTTATTTACATTCCACTATGGTTCTACTTCTATCAGCATCATTATAAAGCCAATCATCGTATCTTTGTTTATTTACATTCCACTATGGTTCTACTTCTATGTGTTTACAAGCCAACGGGGCAAAGGATATCATTCCGATTTACATTCCACTATGGTTCTACTTCTATAGTATATTGTTTTCTCTTTGTCTGTGTCAATTAATTATTTACATTCCACTATGGTTCTACTTCTATTGGAATGGAACGAAGTATTACCCGACCAAGACGATATTTACATTCCACTATGGTTCTACTTCTATGAAATTTCAACTTTAAAACCTTTTTCAAAATCAAGATTTACATTCCACTATGGTTCTACTTCTATGCAAGCCGACTTCGTTAAAATAACCTTTAATATATATTTACATTCCACTATGGTTCTACTTCTATGGAGACACAGTTGAATGGTATGAGCCGCTATTTAATTTACATTCCACTATGGTTCTACTTCTATGATTCTTCTAACGCTTCAATAAGTGTCTCTGTAAGATTTACATTCCACTATGGTTCTACTTCTATTGAGAAAATCGAAGAAGAGCCTACTCCGTAATATTATTTACATTCCACTATGGTTCTACTTCTATCTCCAAAAGTGCTTCTCTTCTATACACCTCTTCGTTTCATTTACATTCCACTATGGTTCTACTTCTATGAAATGTGCGACAAATTAGGAATTGAGTTTAAAAAATTTACATTCCACTATGGTTCTACTTCTATGTTGTTATAATACTTGATGAACTGGTCATCTCCTGTATTTACATTCCACTATGGTTCTACTTCTATACATTTGAAGACTTAACAGAAGAATTAAGGAAGAGAATTTACATTCCACTATGGTTCTACTTCTATACGATTGTCTGACCACTCAGGGAAGCCTTTAACACTTATTTACATTCCACTATGGTTCTACTTCTATTGGGGGTTTCCACAATGAATCAAATCTGCAATTCAATATTTACATTCCACTATGGTTCTACTTCTATTGAATACCGGTTTTTCCAGCTTCTAATTGTGCCCGCATTTACATTCCACTATGGTTCTACTTCTATATATCCGAGCGGATAGAGAGACGAAAAAATATGATAATTTACATTCCACTATGGTTCTACTTCTATCGATTACGGCAAATTTTAAAAATACGGATATAAGCGAATTTACATTCCACTATGGTTCTACTTCTATATAAAAACGATCTCAGGAATATAAGGGAAGATGTCAAAGATTTACATTCCACTATGGTTCTACTTCTATCAGGAAGAAAAAATATTTATACCAGCTTCTCGAACATTTACATTCCACTATGGTTCTACTTCTATCAGTTACTTTCTGCACGCAATAATTGTCCTTCTAGATTTACATTCCACTATGGTTCTACTTCTATGTGAGTCACTTGATACAGTTGCCACGGCACCTGTTGTATTTACATTCCACTATGGTTCTACTTCTATCAGTATTAATTGAAAATCGAACATAAGGCATATCCACATTTACATTCCACTATGGTTCTACTTCTATTCTATTAGCCATATCAACCGCAATTGTGCAATCCATATTTACATTCCACTATGGTTCTACTTCTATAATACTGATGCGTGGACATGGCTATCTAAACATGTTAATTTACATTCCACTATGGTTCTACTTCTATAAGAGCTTGAAGGTTTTGAACCATCACCGGAGTACAATTTACATTCCACTATGGTTCTACTTCTATTCTTCTGGTACACCATATTTATTTGACATTCCTTTGCATTTACATTCCACTATGGTTCTACTTCTATCTTATCCTTTTTCTTTCCTAAGAAGTTTAACTTATCTATTTACATTCCACTATGGTTCTACTTCTATGTGGATGACGAAGAGTAATGAGTTAAACCATAAAGGATTTACATTCCACTATGGTTCTACTTCTATCTGGAATACCGATGTCAAAGTTAAATCTTGCACTCAAATTTACATTCCACTATGGTTCTACTTCTATGGAGGCTTGCGGAGTGGTATGGTTAGTTCATATGAATTTACATTCCACTATGGTTCTACTTCTATTATTATGAAGTATTATTTTAATATGATAAGAATAATATTTACATTCCACTATGGTTCTACTTCTATTAATTTTGATGTAGCGTTATTGCTTGACTATTATTTAATTTACATTCCACTATGGTTCTACTTCTATACTGTTTCTCAGTTTGTAAAAGACGGCATTTATGTTATTTACATTCCACTATGGTTCTACTTCTATGATGTAAAGAACGGTGATGAAACCCCTTGTATTACGATTTACATTCCACTATGGTTCTACTTCTATACTTTAAGAACTAATGATTATAATTTAATAAATATATTTACATTCCACTATGGTTCTACTTCTATGAAATGTCTTCGCCTTTTAGCTCCGCTTTTGAAAAATTTACATTCCACTATGGTTCTACTTCTATGCCAATCGATTTTAGTAATCGTCTTACTACGAGCAAGATTTACATTCCACTATGGTTCTACTTCTATTGTAAGTGTTTTCGATTTCTCGCCTATCTGCTTCATTTACATTCCACTATGGTTCTACTTCTATAAGGTTTTCCATATATTCTAAAATCTTTTCAATAAAATTTACATTCCACTATGGTTCTACTTCTATGCACTAAATTGGTTATAAAAAATTGAAATAAGAAAATTTACATTCCACTATGGTTCTACTTCTATACAATTTATCCCAGATTTAAATTCTTCTCTACTTTTATTTACATTCCACTATGGTTCTACTTCTATGGTTAGTCCATTTCTGTGTCGCTCCGATAGAATTCAGATTTACATTCCACTATGGTTCTACTTCTATTACAGAAGGAAATTATTCATTTAGTAGGAAATATGAATTTACATTCCACTATGGTTCTACTTCTATAACAGACTGGTGTAAGAGGATATAAAACAATAACAATATTTACATTCCACTATGGTTCTACTTCTATAATGATAAATGACTAAAGGTGTTAGGTATCAAATAAATTTACATTCCACTATGGTTCTACTTCTATAAAATATACAAAATGACTTAGTTTTTGAATCCAACATTTACATTCCACTATGGTTCTACTTCTATACCTCACCACTACCACCAGTTGGCGGAAGGTCATAATTTACATTCCACTATGGTTCTACTTCTATAACACTCATAAATAAAAGTGATATTAAATGTGTTCTATTTACATTCCACTATGGTTCTACTTCTATGGAACTACGAACGAGGAGAAAGCGTTGAACGCTAATTTACATTCCACTATGGTTCTACTTCTATGGCTTTTTTATGGCTACAAGTTTAATTACTAATCAATTTACATTCCACTATGGTTCTACTTCTATTTGGTTCGTTTGTCTGATTGTAATCGCCTATCGTTAATTTACATTCCACTATGGTTCTACTTCTATCTGAATTATTAATTCAGTTGTATTTCTTGAGGAGAAAATTTACATTCCACTATGGTTCTACTTCTATATTTAAGGTAGTATTCCAAGTCCTCTTCATCGAAGAAATTTACATTCCACTATGGTTCTACTTCTATTTCCGTCCGGTCTTGTTGTTTTCAATAACAAGTTTATTTACATTCCACTATGGTTCTACTTCTATCTGGGTCTGGCTCTGGATCTGGCTCGGGTGGCTCTTCATTTACATTCCACTATGGTTCTACTTCTATTATGCAATCATTTAGAAATGAAAGTGAGTATATGTCAATTTACATTCCACTATGGTTCTACTTCTATTCCGTCAACTGTACCAGTATGCCCCCAACCAATCGTATTTACATTCCACTATGGTTCTACTTCTATTCCACAGCCAATGCGTCTAAGGACATACAATACAAATTTACATTCCACTATGGTTCTACTTCTATTAGAGCTAAAAAATAAAGAACAAATCGAAATACAAGAATTTACATTCCACTATGGTTCTACTTCTATTGTTATTTTATCTCGCTCTTTAGCATTTTCAACCGAATTTACATTCCACTATGGTTCTACTTCTATGTGTACTTGGCAGGAATGTTATAACAACCCCGTCTTGATTTACATTCCACTATGGTTCTACTTCTATTACTCATAATAAGTAATAAATAAAACATAACAAAACAATTTACATTCCACTATGGTTCTACTTCTATTATATCAAAGCATGCAAATTGTGCGGATATAAGTTACATTTACATTCCACTATGGTTCTACTTCTATACAGTCTGTAAGATGCCGCGCTATTCCGAATACTCATTTACATTCCACTATGGTTCTACTTCTATTGGCTCCGCTTCTACAGTTGACGCCGAATTGTTAGATTTACATTCCACTATGGTTCTACTTCTATAAAGAATTGCCTATATACCCAATTGTCTCTACCTATATTTACATTCCACTATGGTTCTACTTCTATGCTTCACAGAGCTTGAGTTAAAATCCGTACAGTCCAATTTACATTCCACTATGGTTCTACTTCTATGAAATCCTCGGTATGCCAAGTCGCTAAACTTTTTCAGATTTACATTCCACTATGGTTCTACTTCTATCGAACACAAGCCAAAATTATCACTTGATATTTCATCTATTTACATTCCACTATGGTTCTACTTCTATGCTTTCCTTTCAAATACATGTCCACTCCATACTTTGATTTACATTCCACTATGGTTCTACTTCTATAACGCAAGCCTACCTCATTGAAGTACCCCTTAATGTACATTTACATTCCACTATGGTTCTACTTCTATAAAAGCGAATTATGGGTATTATGAAAACTCATATAAATTTACATTCCACTATGGTTCTACTTCTATGTTTGAATACCAAGAATTTATTGATATTTTGAAAGGATTTACATTCCACTATGGTTCTACTTCTATACCCGGAAGGAGGAATGACATGTATATAAGTGAATTTATTTACATTCCACTATGGTTCTACTTCTATAGTATCAGGGAAGTGATTGCCCTTGACACAACATCAATTTACATTCCACTATGGTTCTACTTCTATTTTTGTAATATTGATAAAATCCACGAACATCAATAAGATTTACATTCCACTATGGTTCTACTTCTATGAACGATAGGTATGGATACAGGGACGGCAAGTGCTTTATTTACATTCCACTATGGTTCTACTTCTATTAGTTAGTAAAATATTATTTTGGCCTTTGATAAAAATTTACATTCCACTATGGTTCTACTTCTATATGAAACAAGAGATTAAAAAGATACCATTTGAAAAATTTACATTCCACTATGGTTCTACTTCTATAATGTTAAATCAAGATAATATAGTAGAAGTCATTGAATTTACATTCCACTATGGTTCTACTTCTATGGAGAGATATTATGTGTAAAAGAGGAGATATTTATATTTACATTCCACTATGGTTCTACTTCTATTCAAATTGGCAAAGAAAGCCGCAGGAGGTGGATAAATTTACATTCCACTATGGTTCTACTTCTATCAATAGGGCTTCTTGACCAGACAAAATTCTTGAAATTTACATTCCACTATGGTTCTACTTCTATGGAAGCATATTTTTATTACAGCTCTTCAATTTTAGATTTACATTCCACTATGGTTCTACTTCTATGGCGGAATGTGGAATGGTAAACAAATCGTATCGACTGGATTTACATTCCACTATGGTTCTACTTCTATAAGAAGGTGGAGTATGAACGAGCAACAAGCAATAGAATTTACATTCCACTATGGTTCTACTTCTATCTAATGTGACACCGTTTACCGTTCTTGAGCTAAATTTATTTACATTCCACTATGGTTCTACTTCTATGCAAATTGCGAAGAAAATCAACTGACATTAGTAGAATTTACATTCCACTATGGTTCTACTTCTATCAGGATGAACCGCTGTACTTTGAATTAACAACAGAATTTACATTCCACTATGGTTCTACTTCTATGAAATATGTCACTTGTTAGAAACTTAGTAGATACATTTACATTCCACTATGGTTCTACTTCTATACGGAGTTTTAAAGATTTCTCGAGCTACAAAAATATTTACATTCCACTATGGTTCTACTTCTATATGATAAAAAAAATGAAAATATAGAATTCAATGAAATTTACATTCCACTATGGTTCTACTTCTATTACCAACTCTGCTATTGCAAAGTCAATGGCTATCTATTTACATTCCACTATGGTTCTACTTCTATTGTCGTTTCCAAGGATTTCTAAACCAGAGAAGTTATATTTACATTCCACTATGGTTCTACTTCTATAGTCGGATGGAATTTAAAGCCTGATATTCTAATCCAATTTACATTCCACTATGGTTCTACTTCTATATATTCAGGAGTGGAATATCATTTCAGATATTAGTTATTTACATTCCACTATGGTTCTACTTCTATTAACAAATGCCATAGCAGATATGGGCACGCTGATTGGATTTACATTCCACTATGGTTCTACTTCTATCGCTTTCTGTGACTTGTTTTTGCTGCTTAATATTTCATTTACATTCCACTATGGTTCTACTTCTATTGTTACTCCGCTTAAAATCTTATCAACCGTACCTTTATTTACATTCCACTATGGTTCTACTTCTATCGAATATGATGTAAATTGCGTGTATGAGGCTTATACGATTTACATTCCACTATGGTTCTACTTCTATGCTTACAACCTATGTAATCAATACATATATAACCTTATTTACATTCCACTATGGTTCTACTTCTATTTTAAAACTCAATTTGAAATTCGTCAATTAATGAAACATTTACATTCCACTATGGTTCTACTTCTATCTAATTCAATAACTTTATTTCTTACTATTTCAGTTTGATTTACATTCCACTATGGTTCTACTTCTATCGTTCCACTCGCATTTGTAATTTGAATAAAATTAAAATTTACATTCCACTATGGTTCTACTTCTATAAATAATGCTTCTGACATTAACTCAAAGTTAGTAATTTACATTCCACTATGGTTCTACTTCTATGGAAAGCTATTATCATGTCCCACCGTTGTTCTAATAAATTTACATTCCACTATGGTTCTACTTCTATGGTATTGCCCTATGCCTGCAACAATATTAGTTGCTAATTTACATTCCACTATGGTTCTACTTCTATGCATCTGCTAAAACTTTAATGTTTTTAGCAATTACATTTACATTCCACTATGGTTCTACTTCTATTTATCACTCATGATAGCTGCGTTTTTGGCTCCCATATTTACATTCCACTATGGTTCTACTTCTATGAATGACTGCATAATCTGCTGTTCGGTAACTGTAACATTTACATTCCACTATGGTTCTACTTCTATACTTCATCAATTTGTGTTAAGTCAAAATCTTCAATATTTACATTCCACTATGGTTCTACTTCTATGAGCTCTGTTCGATTGCATCGTAGACTTCACCGTCATTTACATTCCACTATGGTTCTACTTCTATGACTTGTCCTTGTAAGCGTTAGAAGCAAATCCACCTATTTACATTCCACTATGGTTCTACTTCTATATACAAGCTCTGCCTGCTGATGCGCTTCCTGCACAATTTACATTCCACTATGGTTCTACTTCTATAAATTTTCCCTTAAGGGTATCAACATCTGTTTTTAATTTACATTCCACTATGGTTCTACTTCTATTCCAACGTCTTAGCAATCTGGAAGTCTTTTTCGCTATTTACATTCCACTATGGTTCTACTTCTATTGCCGCACCTATACCGGCATCAAATAGTCTGTCTAACATTTACATTCCACTATGGTTCTACTTCTATACAAACGCATACACCGATGAAAAAATTGCCGAAGTAAATTTACATTCCACTATGGTTCTACTTCTATAATGTAATGAGTGGTTATCCAGACAAAAATAATCACATTTACATTCCACTATGGTTCTACTTCTATCGTACGCTTCATCTATAGAATATTGCTCTACATCATTTACATTCCACTATGGTTCTACTTCTATCAATCAATACATGTTCTTCCTTTATAGATTTTTCGATTTACATTCCACTATGGTTCTACTTCTATATGCCGATGTATGGCGTAACCCATGTAGGGGGATATCATTTACATTCCACTATGGTTCTACTTCTATGTTATAGTGCTAGAATAGGCACATACAAGGCTACAAATTTACATTCCACTATGGTTCTACTTCTATAAACTGAAAGAAATCCTATCAGATGCTATAAAGAGATTTACATTCCACTATGGTTCTACTTCTATGTAATTCTGCATTTACTTCAATTACATTTGTGCTATATTTACATTCCACTATGGTTCTACTTCTATTGCCTCATTGACATATACTTAGCCTAATGTTTATTGATTTACATTCCACTATGGTTCTACTTCTATCTTAACCTGATAATTCTTTTTGTTAACCATGTTTGATTTACATTCCACTATGGTTCTACTTCTATAATAGCTGCAATCATCTCAAGTGGCATATTATCCTTATTTACATTCCACTATGGTTCTACTTCTATTTCCGTTTGCATTCGGCATCTTTAAGCAAGCGAATAAATTTACATTCCACTATGGTTCTACTTCTATCCGTACCTGCATACGCCCTGTATTCACAGCACTTCTACGCACCTATTTTGTCGACCTCTACTTAACCCTTAATTTTTTCCTAAAAACAAGCTCTTTATTTAATCCAAATCACCTTTTTGCCCGATAATATGCAGATTGTCATCCCCCCATACTTTTTACACTATTATAGGTCGACAATCATTACAAAAAATTAGATGTCAAATCCTCTTGCATTCCCCACATACTTTTTTCTAGCCATCTCTCATTCCTGCTCTGAAACAAAATAACCGAGTCAATCTCTTTTCGTATTATTGCATCTAGTTCCTTATGCAACTTCATAATTTGCGCCTCTGTTAGTTCCCCTTCAAAAACGGAATTTTGGATATGACTCAAATATTTCTTGCAAGTCTTAAAAGTTTTATTTAATACCTTCTGCCCATTACCTTCCCCGCATATATCATATACAAGTATAACGTACATAAATCCTCCTGTCTACCACCATATCTTAAAGGGTTCATACTCCTTTTCGCCTACCAAATGCTTTACTATTTTATAGCATTCAAGCCTCATTAAATATTGGTAGGATACCTGTTTATTCAAATCCTTATGATTGATTGTTGTTTGAAGCCTTGCATCAAGCTCTGCCGCAATCAACTTAGAGGCTTCCTTGGTTAAGTGCAAATAATTCAATTCTTTTGTAAAACTTTTTTCGTTAATCTGATTTTTATTCAACAATGAAAATATCAGTCTGTCTCCAATAATCGGCTTAAATATTTCCGCAATATCAAGACAAAGTGAAAATCTCCTTGTTCCTGGCTCATGCAGATAACTAATTGTTGGATTTAACTGAGTCTGATAAATTTCTGCCAATACTTTCGTATAAATCAGTGTGTTTACATAAGATATTAATGTATTAATCATATTATCAGGTGGATTTTTTACGCGCTTTTTAAAGTCGATGTCCTGATTGACAATTTCATTCCATGCAGCATAATATTTTTTACGAATATTTCCTTCATATCCCATCAACTCTTGTATGCTTGTACATGAAGAGATCTGGGAACGTAAATTATCAATCTCATTCATAACTCCCTGAAGGGATTTTCCTCTCCCGTTATAGTATCTCAGATTTCGATAAATATTGTCTGCTGCCCCTTCTATAAACTTCTTTGCAATTATCATTCTTGCTTCATTATTCGAGTAAGCCTCTACCTGCTTTACCAGAAGATCACCTGAGACCAATCTTTCCCGCGGATAGAAGCTTCCAATGTAAAAGCTATAATAATTGAAAAAATGCACTACTACTCCATACTGTGAAAAGATATTTATCAGACTTGTATTAAAATTTGTTTCCGACATAATATACACTTCGCCTATATTCTCAATCGGAATATCCCTGCTATTATCCGATTCGTCTGTAAATCTTAATGTATTGTCTTTTCGTTTCATTGCTCCATTATTAAAGACATATAAACTTCTCTTCATATTCTCCTCCGTTCTATATGTAGCACAAGTCATGATAAGCGCACTTTTTACAGATACTTTTTTTGTTTATAGTCGGCGGACATTCATGGCTGACAACATTTTGAATTTCTAAGAGAACTGCTTCAAGTTCCACAATATCATCATCGTTTAAAACAACTTCTATTGTTTTTTTCAATAACGGATAATCAATTTTTGCTGTTACCTCAACACCTCTTTGCTTTAAATAATCCAAATAATATTTGACCTGTAAAATAGATGCCTCCTCTATTTTATTGCTCTTTTTTATTTCGTGAAGTACTTTCTTGCTTCTAATAAAATCAATATTTATAACATTGTCAATATTGATATGTTTATCATCACGCAAGTATGTCCCCTCATCAATTATTTTACCTATCTGCACATTCTCGTTATCGTGTTCCATTGTGACTTCATGGTAAAAATACCAGAGCTTTCTCTTACACACTGCATAGTAATATACCATGACACCTGTGATTTGTTTCTCCATAAGCACCTCCTACAACATATATGCTGAAAGATTTTGGGTGTCGAATTTTTTTTGATAAAATCCTTTTTTATCATCTCCATAATGGCATTCCATAACAGGTATGGCTTCATATTTATTTAACTTAATATCTATTAATTTGTCTGCCTTCCCAGCTTTTATTGCTTTTATATACGCAGCGTAGTAACCATAAGGTATTGAGACACACATGTCTCTTATTTCACTTATAAGTCTCACATGTTCCACACTACCTGACTTAGTGTTCTTTAACTCTGTTAGCGTTTCGTCTATTTTCTCTTTGTTCTTTTCGTAAATAGGGCTTGGCATAATATCGACGGAAAAAATATCCCTTATTTTTGCATCGCTTTTACTTTCTGCTGCAATAACTTTAAGTTCATCAAAAACCTCATTATATTTTTTTATAAATCCAGTCTCATCAACTGTTTCTACCGTATATGTCTTGTTAATTAACTCCATTTTTTCGCTTTCACTCAAATAACGACCTTCCATGATATCCTCTATTCCAAGTAAAGCCTTCTTAGATATCTCAAACATATCCTCGTCGTAAATGCCCCTTCCCTTTTTGCAGTAAATAAAGCAATTGACTTCTTCAATCGGTTTTAGCCCTTGGCGATTACATCTTCCCAATCTTTGAAGCAGAGATGACAATTCTTGCAATTCAGTAAATAAATAGTCAAAGTCAATATCCAAACTAGCTTCTACCAATGAAGTAGAGATCCAGATTCCCTCTCCTACGTGCACATTTCCCTTTTCATCTACACTCTTTCCGAATTTCCTGATTGCTTCTTCCAGTTCAATTCTTTCCCCCTTAATAAATCGGGAATGCAATACATTTATTTTTTCATCATTTCCCATCCTATCCTTCAACTCATTATACAATTCCTGAGCTTTCATTATGGTATTACATACCACTAAAATTTTATTGCTTTTTCCTGCACTTTTGTTTTTAAGAAACTGATTATATATGTCTTCTGCATTTATTTCTTTTTCTAAAAGCTTCACCTTATGTCTTTTTACCTCATCATCAATATATTCTTTCACTTCGATTTGCAAGAAATCTAACATGTTTAGTATATAAGGTGGCAAGGTAGCCGTTATAATAGCAAATTTTCCTCCCATTTTATGTATTAACTGTAGTCCATAAATAAGGCACGCTAATACTCTTGGCTCATACATTTGAATCTCATCTATAACAATTTTAGAATATGCTAAGGTAACCAATTTCATTTCATATCCTGGATATCGAAAAGCACAGTCAAATATCTGATCCATTGTGCATACTGTTAGAGGCATTGAAAGCTCTCTGCTTCGTTTAGCGTATTCGATTAAATCGCTGTCCTCGTGCTCATTGATATTCTCATTTTTTTCCCAAATATTATTTTCATTTTTCAAATAATATTCCCTTGTATCAGAATGTAATAACGCCAATCGATGAACTGTATCCTTTTTACATATGATTTCCTCATTAATCCGGTCATACATAGAATTGATTGCTGTTCGAACGGGTAATACAAAAAAACCTTTATTATCACCTATCCAATGTAGCCCCGCTTCTGTTTTTCCCATTCCGGTCTGTGCAACCACAATAATATTCTCTTCTGTTTTATCCATACAATCCTTTTGTAGTTTTTTCCATTCAAATGTCGGCAGACCATTCTCTTGATTACTTTGCTGTTTTGTCTCCTTAAATTTTTGAAGACATTCTTTTAGAAAATCGTTTTTGTATTCTACAACTGTCTCTGCACTGGCACTATAATCGCATTTATGTAATAGTCCTTTAATCCATACTGTATTTGGTTCAGCCCTTTTTTCTACATCAAACACCTTATTCCTAACATCTCGAAACCGCCTAATTTCATAAATTTCATTTTGAAATGGTTCCATTAATTCATCTACCAGCGTTTTTTCTTCGCTTAATACTTGGAATACATCTTTACAATAATTATGATGATATCCCACCACATAAAGCATTCTATAATAATCCATTGGCTTTTCGTAATCTTTCGGATTAATAAACAGCATAGAAAGTACATTATGTGGTATTTCTTTCTCCCTCATCATTTTGATTTCTTTTTCTGAATTAACTCTAATCTGAAAAGGTTCATTTACTTTGCCGCAATCGTGACGCAAGCAAGCTTCCTTTGTCATATTATATATATACTCATTCGGAATTAAGCCAAGCGCTCTTATAATTTCTAATCGCTCTATTAGATCCCTGCTATGTCTCGCAATTGTTTTGTTAGACTTTGCGTTATACTTATCCCAATCCATATTATTTATGCCCCTCTCTTATCTTCTGTTCTTTTACTATTATGATTAGGGTGTCAAACTTTCAACTTCGGTTTCTTTGGCACCCTAATCCTATTACAAAAAGTTAACAATATATGTCTCTTCCCCATCATAATCCATGTACAAATTATTTGTCGTATCATATATCGCAACTTCCGATGCATATAACACCTTTACTTTTTTAAATATCCGTCTCCCTTCCGGCTTATCATATTTTTTGTTTATAAGGTATTTTGTTCCAATTATTTTTCGTTTTTCTCCATCTTTTGTAAAAATCTTATTTTGGTTTGAAAGAATAAGGTTTAAATCATAATATCCGGCATACTTACTTACTTCTTCTTCCTCCCTAAGTTCATCACTTAACTCCACCATTTTTGCTTCTCCAACTGAAACAAAGTCCTCACTTCTTCCTAAAGCTTTTAACTCATAAATATTATCAAGAATATCCTCCAAAATGTCATCTTCTGCTTTGACATGGATGATTAAATTAACATCATCCAATACTTCATAATATTTCAGAGAAGTCGTTAAAGAACGAAAATTTGAAATTGGCTTTTCATAATTTTCTTCTTTATATGTCTTTAACCTAGAATTAATCTCTTTTTCTAGATTTTTAATCTCCTGTTCCCTAGCTGTAAGACGTTCAAATTCTATTGTCCCTCTTTTAAATTGCTTCTTCTTAATAGATAAGTTCGCCTTTCTTTTCTTTATCAAACCTAATACAGGCTCTATTCTTTCCTTCTTAAATTGATCAATTGATACTGCAAGCTTTTTTAGCTGCTGGTATTCTGTTAATAGTTCTCTATTATGCACCAAAACAGTAGTTTCATTTGCAAAGCTATTTCCTTGGGGCTTTAATGCATCCGCAACCCTTTGATAACTCGTTGAAAGCATGCTTGCATTATTCATTTTCACCAATTTACCCCTATCGTCCATTATCGAATTTAGAAAGCAATAATCCGTATATGATTCCCTATGCATAGAACCATACCTTCCCTGAACGCTAATATCCATTTCATGATAGTCTGTATACCCGCAAATTCCATGTAATGCACCAATAATCGTAGATAAGGGTGGTAATGGATATGTCATTTTATTATATATTGTTTCTTCTTTTCGGTAATTTGCACTGTTTTGGTGCAAAATTATTCTCAATGCTCTCATTAGCTGCCTCCTTTCCAATTCTTGATTTAGCAGCCGTAATACTCATTTATCTGTTTTTTTAGTACTTCAAAAAACTGAGGCATTGCTATAGGATTTAATTTTTGAATAATTTCATTCTCGTTTTCAAAATTCATCCCCTTGAGAAGTCCTGCCTGAAAGCCCTCCTCTTTCCTTTTGATTAAATCTTCCGAAACCTCCACCTTGTTTTCTTTAACTCTTACAAGATTTTCAAAATAATGCGTCTTCCTTTCTGACAATCCACCTACTATGAATAACGGCTCCGCATTGTCCAGATTCCCCTTTACTATCAATGATAGATTTTCTATCGCAGTCAAAATACTATTTACTCTAATCGCCTTTTCTTCTGATGAAGCTTCCTCTGCTTCAAAATTATTATCCTTACCTATCATCTGCAAATCAATTGTAATACTATAAACTTTTAGTGACTTATCATATTCATATTGATATGGCATCAACCCTGTTTCCTTGGCATTGGCTTGGAGGTTTATCTTATTGGAGGCTGCATAATTACTTGCCAAATATAAATTATTGTGAAATCTACTCTCATTTACAAAGCTTTCACAAGAAACTGCATCCGTCAGATAAAACGAGCTTTTTCGTATATATGTATTCCCTTTTGTGCTCATATATCCACCTTCTAATGCACGGTTGTTTGATACATTCACTTCTTCATTTACCAATTTCTGTGTTGCTCCATCCACCTGTGTCTGCAAATCATCATACATACCACTTTGAACCATAATTGCATTTTTTAAGCTCTCTCTACTTCTCATACTATAAGTCTTGCCATTGCGAAACACTTTTTGTACACTCGATACATTTCCCAAATTTTCTGAATAGTTTGATGTCATATTAGCCACAGCCGTTAAAGTTAATGCATTTTTTCCCATATTAAATTCCTCCCTTTTCTACATCTCTTAATTTTGTTCTCTCTTCGTTCTTGTACAATGAATTAATAAAAGCACATGCTATATCTCTATTTCCCTCAAAATCCTCAAACAAACCATATGCAAAATCAAACTGCATATCTGCATAATTACCTAATTGTAACAAAATCTCACAAAACCGGTTATAATCCTTAAATACCAATGCACTGGTTAACTTGTTCCGATAACTTGAAACTTTATTGTCCGGTAGTTTAGCAACGATTTCCTTCGCACTTGCATAAGCACTATTCATTCCTTTATTCATTTGGCCATTACCTCCCTCTAATTTATTATTTTGCATAATCTCCTGTCTGATAAGTATGTTTACAGTTAATAGGTTATCTACTAAATATCGATATCGTCCTTCTTCATTTAAATTATTTTTTAGAAGCCAATCGATAAAATCATCCAGCAATAACATATTAAGAATAGAGTCTGTTACCTTTTCGTTCACATTGATATAATAATCGTCTGTTACCTTAATAGAAATGCAGAATATAGAGTAATTCTTTATTTTCCTGAATATCCTTATGCTACTCTTTCTTACATATAATGTTTCAAAAAAGTCCTTTTCCCTATCTTTTAATATAACCTCAACATCATAGTCAATAAAATCAGCTGCTTCAATTAACGCTTTAAAAAATGCTCTACGTACATCTTTGTTTCCTGTTTTATCATCAACATACGCTTCCTTCACATATTTTTTCAATCGCTCATTCGTTCCAATTAAATCTTCAATTGTTGAGTTATCATTGATAAACAGTGCTTCCCTTCCAATTGTAAAGCCCGCTGGAACAAAATCATATAGCGCATTATCTTGTCCCACAAATGAGTTCATGTCAAACTGATATCCTATTGATTTTCCTTTTTTCCCTGAATCAATATAATATCCGTTCAATCGGCAAATCGTCTGCGCTTCATTTAACAACTGATTAGGATTACAGAAGTTTTTATATAGATTACTCTTATTTCTAAATGTTTCTTTGATAATAATAGCTCTATTCTCTTCTAATAACTGTTTAATCAGCTCAACATTCTTTCCATCAAACTTAATTTTTCCATATACTTTTTTTAAAACGGTATTTGCGGTTAGCTTCTCGTTAATTGCCTTAATCTCTTCCTCTGAAAACTCTTCTCGTTTTAGCCTTTTTAAAATTTCCATATGGTGCATATCTTCTGAAAAATAGTACTCAACAAACTTTAGAAATCCTTCTTCCGTAATATCTTCCTTGTTATAATAAAGTACATCATCTTCGGCTTCTTCTATTTCATCAGTATTTTCATGATAATAATATTCTTTTCGTTGATCCTTTAAATACCTAACAAGTCCTAGCAATGCCGCCGAAGTTCGCCAATCTGCAGCTTCCAATTTTGAATTAAACTTTCCTTTTTTACCATTCAAAGTCACTCCTCCTTCCTAACAATTTTAATCTGCCACCTGAATCATTCCGAATCCTATTGAACGACGAGAACCGATTCCATTTTGATAAAAATGCTGAAGTAGCAGAGAAGGTCCATGCAGTTCAAACATTCCAACTGTTGCATCAATGTAGCAAGCATAATGTTCTACCACAATCTTTTTGCACTGAATCGGTATAAATTTGATCTGCTCTACATCTTCTTCTAAAAATCCCGCTTCCTTCGCCTGCCTTTTAAGTGCCTCCGTTGTCACTGCTGAAAATTCATTATCAACAACGCTATAATATCTGTCCTTGTTCGTTTCTCTATTGTGCTCACGAATACAAACGGGGCTTCCCACAGCGGTTTTGAATAAAGCTTTTTCTTTTGTAATAATTCTTTCTTTTAGTTGGCTAACATTTTTTAATACCATAGAATTTGAATTTGGTAACGGAAATTCTTTATGCTTCTGCCCCATAAACGCTGAGTACAATATAAACCCCGTTCCATCTACATTGTCTGTTGATACAATAAGCTTGATTTCATTATCACCCAATATTATTTGATCTTTCTTATATTGAGGTTGGTGCATTACTAAATGCCACGTATAGTTCTTTTGGCAAGTATCTTTGTAAAATCTGTCAAAATATTTACCTTCATTCGCTTCTGTTAGACTCTTCTTGAAGAAGCTGGCAATACATTTTCTGAAATCTTTGTGTAAATAATTTCCTTGTAAATAAAAATCTAAACAAAATTTCATTTTATATCCCCCCTTTCTTAGCATCATTTTATATTAATCTCCATTATTTGTCAATACTATTTTATCATAATTTAATATTATATTAAACATATAAATCTACGTGGTGTTTAATAAATATTTTTTTTTTAATTTTTTATTTGCAAGAATGTCTAAAATATATTAAACTAGATTTGCACTATTATAATTATTTTTTACCCCAGTTTATGTTTATCTCCAAATTGGAATGTAAAACGTAGCTTTAAATGTTTTATACTTTATTACACAAGTCGTCCCATACTGGAACCCATTATCAAAAAAGACCAAAATCTACCATAGTCAGATTTTGGTCTTTTTACTACCCTATCTACTTATTCCCCCCCTACAACAAAGCATCCACCGAGCCCCCCACAACACTTCCGGCACCCGCATCGCTCACTCCAAATCCATCACACACCACATCTATCCCCACATTCGTTGTCACACCTGCATTCCCCTGCGTTCCAACACTGTCACCATCTCTTTCATTCTTACGAAATACCCCCGGTGCATTCAGAGCATCCACGACCTCTTTCCTCATACGGCTATTTCTCTTACGGTTCAGCTCCCTCTCCAATTTTGCCTCTTGTCTCCTATTATTCGCGCTCTTCGCAATCTTTCGGTTATTTTCAATCGTCTGCTCTCTGGTCAGGGCTTGACGCTTCATATTTGCTTTTTGAATGACATATTTCATCTGTCGGACCGCCTGCTCGCCGCCCTCCTGGTTTTTCATTGCCGGTATCTGTGCTCTTAGGGTACGCTCTATGGCACTTACCTGCGACTTCGTTCTGGCATTTGCAAGCTGTGCCAATGCCCGTGCAGGGTTAAAGCTCCTCTTTATCGTAATGCTTCCGCTCTTTTTTGTCGTGCTGCTTATATTTTTTTGTATCTTTCCATAGCTTCCTGTTATCACTGCCTTCATACTTGTTATATTCATAACTCTTCCTCCTGCTCCATCCTTGGAACCAAACCTTTCACTCCTTGTGCCTTGCTGTCTCCCTCAAATGCCCAAATTATTCCCGTACATTCTTATATAGGTATATTTCGGCTATATCCACAGTTTTATTAATACACTAAAGAAAAGAATATGCCTAGCATATTCTCGTACCAAGCGAAGTCGGTGCAGCGGCATATATCCTTTAGACGAAGCAACTACCTCTTCTCTTCGAAGTGCACACAAATAGTTTCTGATATCATAAGAAATTCAAAAAACTTTCCTCCTGATATCAAAAAAACGACCACCTCTCGGCAGTCGTCCTCATTCTCGTTAACTAATTCTTTCCTGTACTTCCTATTCCGCCTCTATCATCATTTCCCAAAGCTTCCACGATGTTAAACTCAATGTCTGGCTGATGTTCCATAATACGGAACTGGCAAATTCGGTCATTTACCTCGATAACGGTATCCCGGAGGGCATATGCCGGAAAATACCATTGATCATTGTCACCGCAATAGGTCTCGTCCACAACGCCCATGGAATTGGTCTGAATCACGCCAAAATTCTTATAAGTTGAGCTTCTCGGCACGATATGCGCCTCATAGCCCTTTGGAAGTTCCATTGCTACTCCAAGAGGAATTAGCTTAAATTCTCCCGCCTTCAGTTGTACTTTCTCTGCTGCTCTAAGATCAATCCAATCACCCTTTGCAATTTTTTCAACCTTTTCGATTTCCTCTGTAAAATATTTGATTCTTATGTCTTTCATCGTCTCTCCATTCTGTCATGCAGTATAATCTGCCCGCTCTCTCGTGTTTTCTTTACATCAATAACTTTCTGGTTCGCGCTTCCTTTCCAGTGAAGTTGTTCATCCCTTTTGTCTAATTCAAATTTACCGTCTACTACTACATCCAAACTCTTTACAATGCCCCAATCCTTGATTGCATCCCACTCATAGCCTGTATAGAGCCATATTGTTTTCTTCGGATACTTTGCTTTGATTTCCTCTGCAAGCTCCCTGACCGCTTCCCTGTTATTCTCATGCAGGGGGTCTCCTCCGCTAAATGTAATACCTGATATATAGTTTTTGTCAAGCTCCGCAAATATTTCTTTTTTTGCCGCCTCGTCAAACAAAAGTCCTCCATTGGCATCCCATGTGATGGGATTATGGCAGCCCTTACAGCCATGACTGCATCCTGCCGTCCACAAAACAACTCGCAGCCCGTCGCCGTTTAACATATCGTCTTTTGTAATATTATGATAGTTCATCCCATACCTCCGCTTTAGTGATTACCAATCCTGGCTACATAGATTTTCTTTCTGCAATTTCAGCCATTTTCGCATCATTGAGCCTCGTATCACCTTTTACTCTGGAATAGGAGAGGTATCCATTCATTCGGTCAATCTTCGTCAGGTTTTTGCTTCCGCACTTCGGGCAAACATCCATCTCAAGCTCCTGATGTCCGCAATCATCACAGTAAGCCAATGACAGATTGACACCCTCGTAAAAACCCATTGCCATAGCGCGGCGAATCAAGGTTCTGATTGCCTCTGTGTTGTAGTTAATCGGATATTTCACATATTGTATTTTCCCACCGTTTGACAGTTCCCAGAAACGATATTCCTTATCCTGTTTTTCAATCGGTGTGATCTCTTCCGTAACGTGACAGTGGAAGCCGTTGCTTACATATTCTCTGTCCGATACATTTTCCACAATTCCGTATTTCTTGCGGAACTGCTGCACCTGAAGACCGCATAAATTCTCTGCCGGAGTTGCATATATCGCATACAATCTACCGTCTGCCTTTTTAAACTCATCAATTTTCTTATTGATATGCTCCAGTACCTCCAACGCAAACTGCCCATCCTCCACAAGCGATTTCTTATTGTGGAGCTGCTGCAATTCATTCAATGCCGTAATGCCAAAGGAAGCCGTTGCTGTTTTTAAAATCGGTTTAATTTTATCATGAATATCAAGATGTCCGCAGTAGAAGCCGCCCTCGCAGTAAGCAAGCGGATTCGTGGAAGCCTTCATCTCTCCTAAATAGTCATAGGTTCTCAAATGCAGGTTTCGAATCAGCTCTAGATAGTAGTCAAGCACCTGATAAAATTCCTTGCTCTCCTGCTTCGCCCTTGCATAAATCATCGGCAGATGCAGGCTCACTACACCGATGTTAAAGCGACCGACAAATACCGGTCTGTCATTCTCATCCTTCGGCTCCATTCCGCCCTCCTTGTACCAAGGAGAAAGAAATGCGCGGCATCCCATCGGGCTGATAATTTCGCCATATTTTTTGTACATGCTGGCAATATAGCCTTCTCCGGTCAGGCTCAGCCAATCCGGATACATCGTCTTGGAAGAGCATTCCACTCCTGCCTCAAATACATCCTCCAGCTCTTTGCCTTCCCCGTGAAGATTCTCATCATATAGAAATACGATTTTAGGAAAAAGTACCGGCTTTTTACAGTTTTTCTTACCCTGGCCGTTTTTTCTCACCTTGAGCATCGTAACACTTGCAAGCTTTGCAAATCTGCCTCTTCCTGTTCCGACTGTAACAGTGATAAACGGATAGTCGCCACGGCTCGAAGCCACCGTGTTAAACTTGTATTCCCAACCTTGGAAGCCCTGCTCAAAATCATTTAAAACATCCGCCCATGCTTCTTTTTCCGCCGCTTCCTGGCTCAATCCCATTCTCATATATTTCTGGGTGAACATATCAAAGGATTTTTCTGCATAAGGCTCTAAAATCAAATCCGCACTTGGCACGGTGAAGCCGCCATACTGCTGACTTGCAGCACTTAAGACAATATCACCGATAACGTCAAATGCTACATTTAAGGTCTTGGGCTCGTTGTACCAGAGATTTCCCATCTCAAAGCCGCCCTCCAAAACTGATTTTACATCGAACAGACAGCAGTTCATCGTGTCTCTTCTTGCTGACATATCATGCACATACAAATATCCGTCCCTGCATGCTTGAATTTCCTCTGTCGTCATAAAAAACTTCTGATACAGCTCTTTGTTTAACTGATTAAAAATCAGGCTTCGTTTGGTCGATACCAGTGCACTGTCCGTGTTGGAATTCTCTTTATCGCCAATGTACATAATAGACTGACTCTTTTTATATACCTCGTCCAACATATGAACGAAATCCTGCTTATAATTTCGATAGTCGCGGTAGCTCTGGGCAACGGTGCGATTTACCCTTTCCAAGGCGCTTTCAACAATATTATGCATCTGGGATATTTGTATTTCCTCCAATCCCATCGCATCCGCTTTTTCTTCGACAAATTTGCAAATAAAGCCCAATTCTTCATCGGTAAACTTAATCAAGGCTCTGTAGGCAGATTTATTGACTGCAACTACCACCTTTTGTATATTAAATTCTTCCTTTGTACCGTCCTTTTTGACTACAACCATCGCGACATCCCTCACTTCTGATAATTTTATCTTTTTCGTTATATATACTATATTTTGTGTTGTTTTTATTCACAAACACTATATGATGTGTTTTCTAAAAACATTTTATCATTTATTATATCTTCCGTCAAGATAACTTTAGAGCCATTTATGGGTAAATAACAATCCGGGTTCCGACTGCACAAGACTCCCACAGTACGTCCATTACCTCATCCTCCACCGCAATGCAGCCTAATGTCCAATCATTGCTGCTGCCATGTCCGTGTATCATAATTTCGCCGCCAAGTGCCGTATTCCACGGAGGACATTCCCCGTTTAAAATTGCACTCTCAATTTTGTCGTAGGTGCTCTGATCAATCAATCCGCTTTCAAGCCCCGCCTTCGCATCTTCTATATTCGGGTAAGACACTCCCAAAGACAGGTAAAACTTGCTGTATTGGTTCCTCGCACAAACATAATATTCTCCCTCCGGTGTCTTTTTATCTCCCTCTTTTTCCTTTTTTCCCTCCGGCTTTTTTCCAAGTCCGATGGGATAGGTTTCGGCCAGCTCCCCGTTTTGCCATAGCTCGAGCTTTCTGTCTGCCTTATATACAAGAATTTTCGTCTCCATATCACTTGTCGCCTCCGCTTCGCTATCGTTCTGCCCTGCTGCCTCTGATATCTGTGTGCTCTCAGTATCTTGCATTTGGTCTTCTGCCTTTTGTTCTTCTGTCTCTTGTTCCTCTGCCTCTTTCGCATTTGGTTGGACTTCATCCTCCCAAGTCACATCTTGTACTGCTTTGGAGGAAGACTTCTCTTGCTCTTGTTCCGTTGCCGTTTCATCTGCTGAGGTACTCTCCTGCTGATTCTCTGCATTTCTTTCCTGTTCACTCTCCACCTTATTTCCCTGAACCGCATCAAAGTCACTCTGCCCACATCCCGCTACCATCAGACACGCCAACAGCAATATAATTATCCCTTTATTCCGCTTCATAATCAAAACTCTCCTTTTTGCATTTCCTTACCACTCATCTTACCTTATTGGCTCTTCATTTACAATACTTCCATCTTACTATTGTTAATGCAAAGCAGCCATTCAATCATGCCATTCATAATGTGCCAGAATATGCAAATACGCCAAGTATCTTACTAAATGATTGGCACATTATTCATGTAGGGCGTTCGCCCTATAGAAATAATTACGCAAAATTTTCTTAAAGTGCAAGCACTTACGATAAATTTTGCGTAATCATTTCTGCATGGCTGAACTGTCACAGCAAAAAAAGCCTATATTTGAAAGAGGCAAAGAGCTATTTCTCTCCAATCTTTCTGATAGGCTTATTTTATCTTACAATATTAAGTTAAAGGCTTGCTGGTAACTATTCTGCCTTTCCTGCGCGGATATCCTTTACCGTATCTCGTATAATCAACTGGGTATCAAGGTAAATGCGCTCACAGGAGGTATCTCCCTCCTCAATCTTTTTTAACAACACTTCGGTTCCTGTCTGTGCAATCTTAAGCATGTTTCTCTCCACCGTGGTTAGCTGCATATCCGAGAATCTGGAAGCATCCAGATTATCAAAACCGACTAAGGAAACATCCTCCGGCACTGACAAGCCTGCCTCCAAAATCGCCTTTCTCGCACCGTGCGCCATCTCATCGTTGAAGCATAGAATTGCGGTTGGCTTATGTACCAGCAGCTCTTTGGCTGCCAGATAACCGCTGTTGAAACGGTAATTTCCGACCGCAATTGGCATACTCTTTGGGTCTAATCCGCAGTATTCTACAGCCTGAACCCACCCTCTATGCCTGGCTCTCGTGGAGTCCAGCGTCTGAGTTGATTCAATAATTGCAATGTTTCTATGTCCATTATCCAGCAAAAATTCCATTGCTTTTTTCATTCCCTGTGCCTCATCTGTCAAGACATTTGACACCCCATAATAAACAGGGCGGTTGATTACAACCAACGGTATTTTCTTTGCAATCGCTTCCTCTATGAAAGCAGAATCACTTGTCCGCTGGCTCAGTATAATAAGTCCGTCAAATATGGCTGGATTTAAGGTATTCTCCTCCTGCATATCAATACCTTTGACAATGACGCTGTATTGACTGCCAATTGCCGAATATATGCCTGATACCACATCATGAAGTACATATGGAGAGGTTTCTTTGCTGATAGTCGAGAAAAACAAACCTAACGTATGCGCTTTCGAAAGCTTCAGATTAATCGCCGCCTGATTGGGAACATAGCCGTCCTCCTTGGCAATCTTCATAATCAATTCTTTCTTTTCCGATTTGACATTTTCTCCGCCGTTTAAAGCTCTCGACACGGTGGAATAAGAAACTCCTGCTTTTTTTGCTATATCCTTTATTGTAACTGCCATTCCCATTCTCCTACCTGATTTTTATTTAGACAGCCATTTCCGTTTTATAGATTGTCCCATATTTCCTGAATATACTTTCTTGCCTTTACCGCATTTTCCGGATTGGTGTCCTCCAAGGTTGCATGTATATATGGTTTATCCTTCTTCATAAAACGAAGTAAATTCTCGTAATTCATAATTCCTGTACCTGCTGCAATCGAAACCAAATCATCTTCCCCTACAACAAAATCCTTGATATGAACAACTGCCGTCGCTTCCCCCAGCAACTCAATTGCTTCGGCTATAACAGCCTCTCTATTTTCATAATTCTCCATACCAAGCAGGTTGACAGGGTCCAGTATAATCTGAAGATTTGGAGACTGTATCGCATCCAAAACTTGACGCGCTCTCTTCGGACTGTATACAATATGCCTTAATACCGGCTCAATCGCCACGATGACTCCCATCTTTTCTGCATATTCTACAATTGGTTTCAAGTTTGTGATAAAAGTCTGAAGAGCTTCCTCACTTCTGCATTCCGGCACCGGCTTATACTCTGTATTTGGTGCACCGGTTTCTGTTCCGACCACACCACA
Organism: Konateibacter massiliensis; assembly: GCF_900184995.1. GTDB lineage: Bacteria > Bacillota > Clostridia > Lachnospirales > Lachnospiraceae > Lachnotalea > Lachnotalea massiliensis. Next base: position 2,849,895 of record NZ_LT860099.1, on the reverse strand, counting down.
TCCTAAAATAGAAGCAAAACGGATATTTGCCATATAGGTCTCCACTGTCTTTTTAAGCTCCGCCTCATCCGGTGTGGCAAGATTTAGATAGCATCCCAATACCGCCACATCAATGTTGTTTTTTGCAAATAAATTTTTAAGATACATCGCAAGTCCCGGAGTTAAAGCAGTATTTTCTGCTGAGTACTCGGAAATCACCTTCTTGAGTGCCACATGCGCACACTTAAATCCCTGTTTGTTTATATTTGCAAGTCTTTCCTCCAACGGCAGTTCGACTGCATCATGTAATCTTATTCCTAACTGCATAAACCTTCCTCCTAATTTTTCTCTAATTGATTAACGTTTACAATATTTTCAAGTATAAACGGCTCTCCATCCTGACCTTTTACTTCTACATTCTGAATAACCAGTTTGTCAATATTATTCGCATATACTCCCATCCTGCTGCACGGTTCAATTCCATCCAGCATTTCCGGAACATCCTTTTTACAATTGTCTGCAAATTCAAAAGAAATATCCTTAAGCTCTATCTCCTCAATCTTTTGCTCCGGCAGACCGTAAAAATATGCCGCTGCCACATGGCAGTTTTTGCACTTGATATTTCGGAAGGATAATTTTTTAATCTGCGGTGTCCTCTCATCTACCGGAAGCACCTCTTTCGTCCATACATATTTCGTATGTCCATCGGGATCGCAGAAATAAAAGCAATTCAATACAAGCGGTGACATGACATGGTCCATCAAAATATTTTCAAAAACAATTCCATCAATGATGGCATCTTTTCCTCTGCCTCGTCTTGTCTTAATTCTAAGCCCTCTGTCTGTATTCACAAAACGGCAGTCACGAACAGTCAGGTTTTTAACGCCTCCTGCCATCTCGCTTCCGATTGTGACAGCACCATGCCCGTTCTGCATCAGACATTGCTTAATCAAAATATTCTCTGACGGTGTCTTATGCTTTCTTCCCATATAAATTTTCCCCGACTTAACCGCAATACAATCGTCTCCCAAGGAAAACTGTACGCCGATAATCGATACGTTTTTACAGGATTCCGGATCCAAGCCGTCCGTATTCGGAGAATCCTGTGGATTTTCTACCTTTAAATCAATGAATTTCAAATCATTGCTGAAATACGGATGAATGTTCCATGACGGGCTGTTTTGAAACTTAATTCCCTGTATGCTAACCTGCTCACAATGGTTCAAGAACAGCATTCTGGGACGAAAAGCTCCTCTCATCACCTTTGCATTATACCACCAATTATCATAGCTTGCATTACCGTCAATCACACCCTCACCATATAGGGTAATATTCTTAGCATTGATACCGGTCACGATCCCCGCAAACATCGGAAGCGGATTTCCCTCCCATGTGCCTAGATTATACTCGTCTGTCTCATCATAGCTCTCAATCAAGCCCTCTAGCTTCGGAAATTTGTCCCTGTCTGTTTCGGCTGAGATAACTGCATTTTTGGCAAGCTCAATATTGATATCACTTTTCAAAAAGAGACTCGTGACCTTGTAGGTTCCTTCCGGAATAAGGACTCTGCTGTTTGCAGGGCAAGCCATGATTGCCGCCTGAATAAAGCCGGTATCATCACTTACACCATCTCCCTTTGCTCCCATGTCCTTTACGTTCAAAGTGACAAACTCATAATCTGTCGTAAATTCCAGTATTTCAGCTTCCTCTCTCCCCTTCACTTCCAGCTTGTATGGGGTATTCGGAGTTAAGTTAAATACGCTGTTTACAACCTTATTTGTAACTTCCGGCTTTTCTCCGTTGACACAAATCACATACTCCCGATCTGTGAAAACAATGCCTCCGTCTTCTATTTCAAACGATATGCTTCGTGCTGTTTTCATTAATAAATTAAGCTTCATACTTTTCCACCTGCTAAATAAATATTTTGACGTAAATAACTCCCAGTAAATTATATCACAAGAATTATGTTTTACTAAATTAATTTTAATATTTCACACTATTTTTGACAAAATGGGACATAGCACTTGCTACATCCCATCTTCTTTTTTTCTATATATTTCTGTAATCTAATACTATTCTCTTATTGAGCGCAAAGTGTGAGCCAAGCTCCCACCTTCTTATTCATTAACCCTTTACACCGCCTGCTGAAATACCGTCAACGAAAGTACTCTGAGCCATAAAGAACACAACAAGTGAAGGAACGATGGAAATCAATGAAGTAGCAAGTACTCGGTTCCAATCAAATCCCGTATCTGCGTCCATGGAAAGCTTAACGAAGATAGCTGCAGGATATTTTGCCGGTGTGGATACATAAAGCAATGGTCCCATAAAGTCATTTGATGACCACATAAACTGGAATAATGCACAAGACACCATCGCAGGCTTTAACATTGGTACAATAATTTTCCATAATGTCTGCACAACATTACATCCGTCAATCTTAGCCGCTTCCTCCAACTCTTTCGGAACATTTCGAAGGAACTGAATAAGCATGAATACAAAATACGTATCTGTTGCAAACAGTGTAGGCACGATGATTGGTAAGTATAAACTAGAGTCTACCCAACCAAAGTTGTTAAATAAAATATACTGTGGAACATTCAATACTACCTGTGGCAAGAACAAAGTTGACATTAAAAGTGCAAACAACAAATCTCTGCCTTTAAACTTAAATCTTCCAAAACCGTATGCTGTAATTGTCGCGGAGATTACCGTAAATACAACCTTCGGAATAACATAGGAATATGTATTCACCATAGATTTAATCAGGTTAATATCACCGCCGTAGCTCTTCATAGCTGCTTTATATCCATCCAGTGTAGGATTTGCCGGTATAAAACCAATTCCGCTGAAGATTTCATTATTACTCTTAAAGGTCGCACCAAGCATCCAGATAAGTGGATACACCATGATAAGACCAACCAAAATTAATACAAAATATCGAAAAAATGTGCTGATATATTTTTGCTTACCTAATTCCATTATCTTCTACCTCCCCTCATCATCTGCGTAATATACCCAACGCTTCTGACTGACAAACGCAATTACGGTAAGTACCATTACAATAATAAACATCAGCCAAGCCATCGCACTCGCCATACCCATTTCATAACTCTTGAACGCGTTATTGTAAACAAGTAAGGAAACCAGTGTTGTGGAATTTCTCGGTCCACCCTTTGTGATGATGTATGGTCCGTTGAACTCCTGGAACGCCTGACACAGCTGTGTTACAAGGTTGTAGAAAATAACGGGTGTGATAAGCGGAACAGTAATGCTAAAGAACTGTCTCCATTTTCCTGCACCGTCAATTGCTGCTGCTTCATATAAGTCTCCGGAAACACCTTTCAATGCTGCAAGGAAAATTACCATCGCAGAACCGAACTGCCATACTCTTAAGAGACAAATAATAAACAGCGCATAGGAAGGATCAGACAGCCAGTTTGGTCCGTTTATACCAAAGTAGCTTAAAAGGGTGTTGATAAGACCCTCATCTCTAAATACCGCTTTCCAAAGAACTGCGATTGCTACAGAGCCACCTAAAATAGAAGGAATATAGTACGCCGTTCTAAACAGGTTAACACCTTTAATCTTAAAGTTCAAAATATACGCAATAAATAATGCCGCTGTCAATTTTAGCGGAACTGTAATAAAGGAATATTTGAATGTTACTCCAAACGCCTTCATAATTTTATTATCTGAAAAAATATCAGTGTAATTCATCAATCCGACTTGTGTAATGCCGTCAAATAGATGATAATCTGTAAAACTGTAAACCAAAGATGAACCAAACGGAATCAGTTTAAATATAAGAAAACCTATTAACCAAGGGAGAATGAAAAAGAAACCTGTGTTTTCTTTTACAAACTTCTTAAACCCTTTCTTCTTTGTAGGTGCTACCGTAGTAGCATTAGCTTGTTTCGCCATTATAAATCCTCCTTATTTCAACGTGTGCATTACGCTTGTTTCAGCAATAGCATCTGAGCATATGCCATCATAAAAGCACCTGAACCCTTATGGTCATCACACACGATCGGCTCTGAAAAATAATATTCTAAGCTTCCGTCACGCTCGTCTTTCGGACCAAGTCCTGCCACCGAACAAATTTGGCTTAGTTTTGGAACATTATCTTCTTCAATCAACATACGATCAATAATTGAATTTAGAATTTCTTCTCCAACGCTTTGATATTTCTCTTTTGAAAGTACCCCAAGCCTACATCCCTTCATAATTGCATATGCAACCATTACCGAGCCTGAAGTCTCCAAGTAGTTACCCTCTATGTCACCTTTATCAATCACTTGATAAAATAATTTGCTTTCTTTATCCTGATACTGTAAAATTCCTTTCACAGCCTCTTTGAAAATATCTTCCAATACTTTATACTGCTCAAATATCTCTTTTGACATCACATCCATCGTGTCTACTAAAGACATCAAATACCAACCCATTGCCCTCAACCAGAAGTTAGGAGACTTTCCTGTTTCTCTGTCTGCCCATATCTGGATTTTTGCCTCATCATAAGCATGACAATATAATGCTTTTTCATCATCATAAATATATTCTCTAACATTCTTAAACTGATTTATAATGTCATCGTAATGCTCTTTGTTTTCATATCTTGTTTCATATTCCATATAAAATGGCTGTGCCATATACAAACCATCCAACCAAATCTGATTCGGATAAATCGCTTTATGCCAAAAACTGCCGCATTGTGTACGTGGGTGATCTCTAAGCTGATCCATTAAGTTTTCAATTGCTTGTCTGTATTTTTCCTCTTTTGTCTCATCGTATAAGAAGAATAATACTTTACCAGTATGTATACTGTCAATGTTATAATTCTCTTTTTCAAAATGATTGATGCTTCCATCATCATTAATAAATTTTTTCATGTACTCAATTATAAAATTCTTGTACATATCCTTCCCTGTCACCTTATATAATTGAACACATCCCAGTAAAACACAACCATCTTCATAATTCCAGTCAGACTTTGCATTTTCAAAGTGGGCTAAATGATATTCTACATATTGGTCAAACTTCATAATTTTCTCCTTATCTTTAAACATGTCGCCGGAAACCGAAGTATCCGGCGACATATTTGGTTTATAAATATATCAATCCGTGCTAGGATTATTTAGCTAAAACTGCGTTTACTCCATCAATTAAAGTAGTTGTAGCTTCGTCAACACTATAATCACCATAGCTTAATCCCTGCATAGCGTCATAGTATGTGCCGTCTGGGTTGTTCTTTAACTTAGCATCCTCAAAAGTAGGATCCAATGAGAATTTTGTCCAAGCAAGAATTTTTCCGTTTGCTTCTGCTACTGTTGCATCTAATAAGTCGTTGTCTGTACAAATCTTTAATGCTGCTGTACTTAGAGGAATTCCTCTCTCAGAAGCCATAATCTTGATACCTTCTTCTTCATTTAATAAGAAGTTGATTAATTTAGCACAAGCTTCTTTGTTAGCTGCTGATTCAGAAATTGCAAATCCTAAAGAAACTTTTGTAAATCCACCCTGATACTCGCCTAAGTCTGTTAAGTAGTCACCAACAACAAATTCCTGTCCTTCGTTTAATGCTGACTGGAATTTAGAAGCTGAAGAGTCCCACTCAAAGATACCAGCATAGATGCCGCCCATCCACTTAGGGTTCTTGTCAAGAGAGTCTGCACCGTCGCCAGTGATTGTCTCAATAGAAGGAATTACATGTGAATCTTCAAGAGACTGAATGAATTCTAAGCCTTCTTTTACTTCTGCTTCTGTGTACTGTAATTTACCGTCTTCTACCCAGTTCTTTCCGTATACGGACTCTAAGTAGCTAACCATGAAAATCATTCTGTCATACTCGCCTAAAGCAAGTGGATAATACTCATCACCTAAAGCAGTTTTGAAAGTCTCACCAGCTGCTTTTAAATCAGCTAAAGTAGTAGGAACTTCGATACCAGCCTTATCAAAGGTTGTCTTATTCCAGTAAAGGATTCTACCTGTCATAGATACAGGAATTGCCTGTAACTTGTCAGCCACTGTACATAAATCCAATTTTGTCTGATCAAACTGTGTCAAATCAATGATGTCTGAATACTGATTTAAATCAGCGAAAACACTTCCGTCTGAGCTAAAAGATGTAAGCCAGTTCCAGTTAATCTGTGTAACATCAGAACCTGTACCTGTAGCAAATCCAGTTGCCATCTTCTCTTCCCATCCGTCCCATGCACCGTAGTTTGTTTTAACTTCGATGTCTGGATTTAACTCCATGAACTTATCTACCGCTGCGATAGTAGCTTCATGTCTTGAATCACCACCCCACCATGAGAATGTGATTACTGTTTTTCCGTCTGCGGAAGTTGTGTCAGTTGCTGCTTCTTCTGTTTTTGCTGTATCAGCAGCCTCTGTTGTAGTGTCTGTTGTAGCTGTGGAGTCTGTTGCAGTTGATCCGCTGTTAGAAGATCCACAAGCAGCCAATGACAGTGCCATTGTTGATGCCATTAATAAGGCAACTAGTTTTTTAGCCTTTTTCATAATACTTATCTCTCCTTTAGTTTTCGTTGTTTTGCAAAGGTTTGCAATTTGTTTCAAAAAATAGGCACAAATGCTAAGGAATTAGAATTTAATTACTATTTCAATTAGTCATTCATGCTGTCTTTTCTTTACTTTTTTATGATAACATTACTGTTTTATATTGTCAACTGTGCATTTTAACATATGTGAGACTCAATTTTTGTGAATTTTGACAAGATATTTTCGTCATTTTGCAAACGTTTCTATTTCTCTATAATGCCTTACTTTCATTTAAAATACACTTATTTTCTTCTTGATAGAGTCTTATTCTCCCCATATTTTCTATCTTTTTAGACTTTTTTCTTTTATCTCTGCAATCGTTGTCATAAGGTATTTTATATCATAGAAAACCCCTATAATACAAGGATAACCGCCAAATGGTCAATCTGCCACCTGGCGGTATCATAAGCCTATACTATATTTAAGTTCATTTTATTGCTTAAATCGCTCAAAAATCGCATTACAAACACTGTATAATTCAAATCATTTTGAATCATGTCTTCCAGATCTTCTTCTTTCAGCAAATTGATTCTGGCATAGAGGGGATCTAATTTATAGAGTGTGGCGGATACCGGATCCGTCTTATTTAATTCATCAATTCCCGTCCTCACCTTATTTAAAAGGTTTATAAATATTTTAAAATACATATCAGGCGCCTTCATGATTAAGCTGTTGTAGGTACTTGTCTGTATTTGAAACAGCGTTGTATTATCCTCCAGTGCTTTCACCGTATACAGTCTTATAGCATCCTGAAGAATCGGGATTCCTCCGAAAAACTCTCCCGCCTTAATATAAGTGTTTGTATTTCTTACCTTCTCGATTACCTCTACTTCACCCTGCAATACAATACAGATTGTGGTATCTGTAGATTGTTCGTCTAAAATGATAGCGTTTTTCTTATATACTTTCGTCTTTCCGACCTTGTTCATTTCAGACAAGTTCATAAATATGCCTCCCAATTATAGGAATACTGTCCTGATTAAGGTATGGTACTTAGTCGATAACGCTTACACGCATCATATTACTTACTGCCCCGGCAGCCGCTTCCCTTGTAGGTGCCGGTGATCCTGCTGTCAATACAACCGTATCTCCTTTTTGTACATATCCTCTATCTTTAATAATATCAATTGCTCTTGCAATAATATCCTCTGTCGTTTCTTTTGCCTCTGACAGTATCGGTGTAACACCCCAGTAAATCTGCATTTTTCTTACTGTTTCTTCGTTTGGTGATATACCGACAATCGGAACACTTGGTCTAAAGCTGGATACCAGTCTTGCAGTAGCTCCTGATACAGTTGGGTTCACAATTAATTTCACATCCAGATTGTGTGAAATTGCCACGGTGGAATATCCGACTGCACTTTCAATGCCTTTCTTTCTATGCATTGCCTTATTCTGGATTAGTCTTTCATAATCTAAATGCTGCTCGGTTGATTTTGCTATCTGTACCATCATACGAATTGCTTCCAGAGGGTATTTACCTGCTGCTGTCTCACCGGAAAGCATAACAGCGTCTGTACCGTCATAGATAGCATTTGCAACGTCTGTCACTTCCGCTCTGGTCGGTCTTGGGTTTCTCATCATAGAATCTAACATCTGTGTCGCTGTGATAACCGGCTTGTACTGCTCGTTACACTTCTTGATAATCATCTTCTGCAGATAAGGAAGCTCATGCGCAGGGATCTCAACACCCAGATCACCTCTTGCTACCATGATTCCGTCAGAATATTTGATGATTTCATCAATATTTGCAATACCTTCTGCATTTTCAATTTTAGCAATAACCTGAATATGCTCTGCTTTATGCTCTTTTAAAATTTCTTTGATCTCTTTGATACAGTCTGCTGAACGGACGAAAGACGCTGCAATAAAATCAATTCCCTGGCCGATACCGAAAATAATATCTTCTTTATCTTTTTCTGTAATACCCGGAAGCTTAATCTGAACGTTCGGTACATTGACACCCTTTCTCATTCCAAGCTCGCCACCGTTTACAACTCTACATTTAATCTCTTTTCCTGCAATTTCAGTTACTTCAAATTCCAATAATCCGTCATCGACAAGAATCTTATTTCCTACCGATAAATCTTCTGCCAGGTTTGCATAGGTAATATGACTTCTTGTCTCATCACCAATGATTTCCTCACTTGTAAAGGTATAAGCGTCACCTTCTTTTAAGTTGACTTTTTCTTCGTTCTTTAACAGACCTGTTCTGATTTCAGGTCCCTTCGTATCAAGCAAAATTGCAAGCGGAATCTGTAACTCTGCTCTTAGGCTCTTAATCATGTCCATTCTGCCTTTTTGCTCTTCGTGGTCACCGTGTGAAAAGTTAAATCTGGCAATATCCATACCTTCTATGGCCAACGCTTTTAATAACTCTTTGTCATTTGTATTTGGTCCCATCGTGCAGATTATTTTTGTTTTTTTCATTTTTTTCCTCCTAAATTGGGCACACATTGTGCATTTATCATTAATGTTAAGTGACAGCATAAGTTTAGCCTCTTATAGTTTATTCTTAATTTTGTAAGCTTTATAAGAGGCGGTGTGTAAATTCTTACTATCTTTTTATGTGGGTATGTGTAAATAAATGATCCTGGCAATACTCATAGTTGCCGTCGCACTTGGAACAAAAACGAAATTCCAGCTCATCGCCGTCCTCTTCCGTCCGTCCGCATATAGCGCATTTATGCTTTGTAATCCCTTGCGGGCGTGAAGTAGCTTTTTTATATGCTTGCTTGCGATGTATTTCCTGCGGTGATATTCTTTTGAAGTTTCTCGTTGCAAAGAAAAAGATTAAAAAGTTTGCCATCGACAATGCAATACAAATTTTCGTGCTGAATGAGCCAATCAAAAACTCATAGGCAAAGAATGCTCCGTTTAGCCATGCCAGCCATTTGGCTTTTACCGGTATGACAAAAAACAGTAAAAACTGCATGTTTGGATAAGTTGCGGCAAAGGCAAAAAACAGAGAGAAGTTCAAATAATAGATATTGATATAAACACTGTCTCCATTTATGAAATATACTAAAAATGCTGCAAGTATATGTCCCAGTACCCCGACAAAAAAATACATATTAAACCGGAATGCACCCCATTGGTTTTCCAGATTGGTTCCTATCATATAATACAGATACAGTGCGATAATCGCAAACAGCAGCCCGCCGCTCGGTGCCTGTATCAGAAAGGTCAAAAGCCTCCATACCTGACCATGCAAAACCGCACGCACGTCAAGTGCCAGATATTGCAGATAAAGCCCCGGTGCAACGATATCCAGTACCGTTCCAATTCCGTATAAGATGATAATATAATACATGAGATTATGTATTGCATATTTACCATATTTACGTTCAAGCTTGTTCAAAAAGTTCATATTTCAATCGCCTTTCTACAAATCATACTTAAAACAGGTCCTTCTTCGCAAAGAACAGTGCCAGCATAATCGTAATTACAAGTGAAAATACAATTACATAGGCAAAGCCAAAGGGGCTTGACGCTCCCGGCATTCCGTCCGGATTTACGTTCATTCCGTAGAAGCTTGCTATCATGGTCGGTATTGACATACAGATTGTCACTGTCGCCAAAAACTTCATCACGATATTTAAGTTGTTGGAGATAACCGAGGCAAACGCATCCATTGTTCCGCTTAAGATACCGCTGTAAATTCCTGCCATCTCAATCGCCTGTTTATTCTCAACGATAACATCTTCCAGCAGCTCTCTGTCCTCCGGATATTGCTTGATGCTCTCCGTCTTTAGCAGCTTTTCCAAAACAACCTCATTAGATCGAAGCGATGTGGTAAAGTACACAAGGCTCTTTTCTAATTCCAAAAGTTCTATTAATTCTTCATTTTTTGTAGACATATGAAGCTTTCTTTCAATCACTTCACTCTTTTTGTCTATAATACGCAGGTAATGCAAAAACATGGTTGCATTTTTATATAACATCTGTAAGATGAATCTTGTCTTTTTATAGGTGTAAAAATTTCTGACTCTTCCGTCCATAAAGGCTCCGAGTACCGGCGTATCCTCCAGACAGATAGTGAAAATAACCTCATCCGTAAGTATGATAGCCAAAGGAATTGTAACATACCAATCCTTATTATTTCTCTCCTCAATAACAGGTATGTCAACCAAAACCATCGTATACCTGTCTTCCACTTCAATTCTTGAGCGTTCCTCCTCATCCAGAGATGCTCTCAAATGCTCTACATCAATGTTATACTGATTGGAAATATCTAATATTTCCGTTGCTGTAGGATCTGTCAATGCAACCCAGCAGCCTGGCTGAATCTCATTAACTTCCTGAATTCCTTCATCAATCGTTCTAAAAATTCTGATCATGGAATTTACTCCTTTCATCGTCTTATCGCTCTTCAGAATAAGACAATGTCCGTATATGCCGATTGTCTCATCCTAATTATCTGTTTAATTCTAAGTAATTATTCCCCGGACCCGGCAAACCTTCCATGATATTACACTTCCTTTCATCGTTCAATTTCTTGCAAAGAAGCTTCCACCAAAGTGAAAGCTTCCCCACATAAACTTTCTTATCGCTATCATTATAATTTCTGCATCCGTTTTTGTCAATCGGAAGTAAAACTTTTTACATTTGCTCACAAAAATTTTACTTTGCGAGCTCAACTTCTATTGCTTTCGGAATGCAGATTTCATCGTTTATCTGAAGATTATATACATTGATGTAAGGATTTGCCATAATTAAGTCAGATACACTTACGTTATACGCTCGGCTTAATTGATATAAACTATCCCCTTCCTTAATGACATAATAAAATCCCCGGCACCTGCAATTATTGATACAGTTATTGAGACAATTTGCATAGGCGCGGACATTGCCTATATTTGCATTTTCAGAATTATCCATAGACCGTTTCCCCTTTCTTTCTTCCTCATATAATATTCTTTTCCTTAAGAATTGGTACTATAAAAATATGTAGATATTTTTTCCAGATTGTGTTATTCTTATATCCATTATACAAATTTTGTATTTGTATTTACTTATTTAATGTCGTATAATAGTATCGGTATCTATATTTAGTGTCAAAACAATGCTTGACACTGCTTCTGATACAAGATGTATCCCTTTAGAGCTAGGAGGTAACAGTATTTTACTGTAAAAATTATATGAAAAATCAATTATTATATCCATTAGGCATTGACATTGGTTCCACCACTGTCAAGATTGCCATTCTTGATGAAAACAAAAACATACTATTTTCTGATTACCGAAGGCACTTTGCCAACATTCAGGAAACTTTGGCTTCTCTTTTAGAGGAGGCTCACAGCCAGTTCGGCGAGCTTTCCCTCTCTCCTGTCATCACAGGCTCCGGCGGTTTAACTCTTTCAAAACACTTAGAAATCCCATTTGTCCAAGAAGTAATTGCCGTTGCATCTGCCTTGCAGGAAGATTCCCCTCAGACTGATGTCGCAATCGAGCTTGGAGGAGAGGATGCCAAAATCATTTACTTTTCCGGCGGCTCTGTGGAACAGAGAATGAACGGAATCTGTGCCGGCGGTACCGGCTCTTTTATCGACCAGATGGCTTCTCTGTTGCAGACAGATGCCACGGGACTTAACGAATATGCCAAGGACTACAAGGCAATCTATCCGATCGCAGCAAGATGCGGTGTATTTGCCAAGTCGGATATTCAGCCTTTAATCAACGAAGGCGCTACAAAAGAGGATTTATCGGCTTCCATTTTTCAGGCGGTTGTAAATCAGACTATAAGCGGACTTGCCTGTGGTAAGCCAATCCGCGGACATATTGCATTCTTAGGCGGTCCTCTTCACTTTTTATCCGAACTTCGTGAAGCATTCATCCGGACCCTGAATCTGGATGAGGACCATATTATAGCACCTGTACATTCCCACCTGTTTGCGGCGGTTGGTTCTGCCCTTCATTCCAAACCGGAGGTTTCTATTTCTTTATCCGAATTAAAGAATAAGCTTAGTTCCAATATTAAGATGGAATTTGAGGTGGAACGTCTGGAGCCTCTTTTCTCCTCTGAGGAGGAATATGCAGAGTTTGAAGCACGCCACAACAGCCACAGTGTGACAACCGGTGATTTGGAGAGCTATACAGGCAAATGCTTTTTAGGAATCGATGCCGGTTCCACAACGACAAAGGTTGCTCTGATTGGCGAGGACGGCTCCCTGCTTTACTCTTTCTACAGCAGTAACAACGGAAGCCCTCTTGCAACGACCATCAAGGCAATCAAGGAAATTTATTCCCGTATCCCGGCTAAGGCTGAGATTGTATATTCCTGCTCGACAGGTTATGGGGAAGCCTTGATTAAAGCGGCATTGATGCTTGATGAGGGAGAGGTGGAAACCGTTTCTCACTACTATGCTGCTGCCTTCTTTGACCCTGAGGTTGACTGTATTTTAGACATCGGCGGTCAGGATATGAAGTGTATCCGCATTAAAAATCAAACGGTAGACAGCGTACAGCTCAATGAGGCATGTTCCGCAGGCTGCGGCTCCTTTATTGAAACCTTTGCAAAGTCCCTGAATTTTACGGTAGAGGATTTTGCAAAAACCGCACTGTTTGCGAAAAACCCGATTGATCTTGGAACCCGCTGTACCGTATTTATGAATTCCAAGGTAAAGCAGGCACAGAAGGAAGGTGCCGGCGTAGATGATATCTCAGCCGGACTTGCTTACTCCGTTATCAAAAATGCTTTATTTAAAGTTATCAAGGTATCAGACCCGAAAGATTTAGGAAAACGAATCGTTGTGCAAGGCGGTACTTTCTATAATGACGCCGTTTTGAGAAGTTTCGAGAAAACATCAAAATGTGAGGCAGTCCGTCCTGATATCGCTGGTATCATGGGAGCATTCGGAGCTGCCTTAATCGCCAGAGAACGCTATGAGCTTTCCGAGACGAAGGAAACTACCATGCTTCCGATCGAAAAAATCTATACTTTGGAATTTGACACAAAAATGGGCCGATGCAGAGGCTGTACAAACAATTGTGTCTTGACCATTAACCGTTTTACCGGAGGACGCCAGTATGTCACAGGAAATCGCTGTGAGCGCGGTATCGGAAAAGAGAAAAACAAGGACAATATTCCGAATTTATTTGAATATAAATATGAGAAGCTCTTCGGTTATCAGCCGCTCTCTCCGGAGGAGGCTGTACGCGGAACCGTTGGTATTCCAAGAGTTTTAAATATGTATGAGAACTACCCGTTCTGGTTTACATTTTTCAATGCCTTAAAGTTTCAGGTTGTTTTATCACCTGACTCTAACCGTAAAATATACGAGCTTGGTATTGAATCCATTCCAAGTGAATCAGAGTGTTATCCTGCAAAACTTGCACACGGACACGTTATGTGGCTGATTAAGCAAGGTGTTGACTTTATTTTTTATCCGTGTATTCCTTATGAAAGAAAGGAATTTGAGGATGCAAACAATCACTACAACTGTCCGATTGTTACCTCCTACGCGGAAAACATCAAAAACAACATTGATGAAATCGTAAGAGGCGAGATTAATTTTAAAAATCCGTTTTTATCTTTCGAAAGCAAGGAAACCATTATTCCTCAGCTTGTAAAATCCTTAGAGAGCTTTAATCTTTCTTATGAAGAAATAAAAGCAGCCGTAGAGCTTGCTTGGAACGAGCAGGAGGCTTCGAGGGAGGATATCAAGCGCAAGGGTGAGGAAACACTGAACTATTTAAAGGAAACAGGAAGACGAGGTATCGTTCTTGCCGGACGCCCTTACCATATTGACCCTGAAATCAACCATGGTATTCCGGAATTGATTAACTCCTACGGCATTGCGGTACTGACAGAGGACTCTATTTCCCATTTAGAGCCGGTTGAACGCCCTCTCCTCGTTATGGATCAATGGATGTACCATTCAAGGCTCTATGGGGCTGCTAACTATGTTAAAATAAGGGATGATTTGGATCTCATTCAGTTGAATTCCTTCGGTTGCGGACTTGATGCCGTTACAATCGATGAAGTCAGCGATATTTTATCAAAATCAGATAAAATATATACTGTTTTAAAAATTGATGAAGTTAATAACTTAGGTGCAGCGCGTATCCGAATTCGTTCTCTCCTTTCAGCTCTTCGTGTGCGTGAGCAAAAGCATTTCAACCGAAATGTAAAATCCTCCGCTTACGACCGAGTTGTCTTTACAGAAGAAATGCGCGAGAATTATACAATACTTTGCCCGCAAATGTCACCGATTCATTTTGAGCTTGTGGAGCCGGCTTTGGTATCCTGCGGCTACAACATTAAACTGCTTGGCAATGACAATAAGTCCTCCGTTGACATAGGACTCAAATATGTAAACAACGATGCCTGCTATCCGTCTCTTATGGTAGTCGGACAGATTATGGACGCTGTTTTATCCGGGGAATACGATTTGGATAAGACTGCCGTTATCATCAGTCAGACCGGCGGTGGCTGCCGTGCTTCTAACTATATCGGCTTCATCCGCCGTGCTTTGGAAAAGGCAGGATATCCTCAGATACCTGTTATCTCCTTAAACTTAAGCGGTTTGGAGGGCAATCCTGGCTTTAAGATTACATATGACATGGTGAAAAAAGGTGTTTTCTCGTTAGTATTCGGTGATTTATTCATGCGCACCTTATACCACATGCGTCCTTACGAGGCGGTTCCTGGCTCTGCCAACGCCATGCATCGCAAGTGGGTTGATATTTGTACGAAATTTGTTTCGGGCAAAAACCCTTCCTACTTTAAATTCAGGCGCCTCTGCCGTGAAATTGTAGCGGACTTTGACAGTCTGCCGATTACAAATGAAGTGAAGCCAAAGGTTGGTATCGTCGGAGAGATTTTAGTTAAGTTCCTCCCTTCCGCCAACAATTATCTTGTAGAATTGTTAGAGTCAGAGGGTGCCGAAGCTGTTGTGCCTGACTTAATCGACTTCTTCCTCTACTGCTTTAAAAACACAGAGTTTAAGGCGAGTGATTTAGGCTTTAAGAAGTCAACTGCCATAAAGGGCAGATTAGGTATCAAAGGTATTGAATTTATTCGTGCTACGGCTTACAAGGCATTGAAGGAAAGCAAGCATTTTTCTCCTCCGTCAGACATCGATGAACTTGCAGAGATGGCTTCCAAATTTGTTTCACTCGGAAACCAGACGGGTGAAGGCTGGTTCTTAACCGGTGAAATGTTAGAGCTGATTCACAGCGGCACAAACAACATCGTGTGTGCGCAGCCGTTTGCCTGCCTGCCAAACCACGTCGTAGGAAAGGGTGTTATCAAGGAAATCAGACACCAGTACCCTCTTTCCAATATCGTTGCCATCGATTACGATCCGGGTGCAAGTGAGGTAAACCAGTTGAACCGAATTAAATTAATGCTTTCTACTGCAAACAAGAATCTTGATTTAGCAAAAGAAGCATAGAATAAATTATCGGAAATAAGTCCAAAAGCTGTTCCCCATATAAATTGGGGGACAGCTTTTTCTTTCTATAAATCTATCTTATTCCCACCGAAAAAACCTAATTGAAATCGTGCCGCAAACAACAGCGAGAACCGTCATAACTAAAATCGGAACTGATGTACCATCCATATCAAGCCCCAGTGAAGCAGCTTTAAGGATTTTTATTCCTTGTGTCAGAGGTAACATATCGGCAACTCTTTGAAGCGTCGCGGGCATAACCTCATATGGCAGTGTTGCTCCGGAAAATAAGAGCATCGGAAAGTATAATAGGCTTGCAATAACACCGGCAATTTTGGTATTGGGAGCTATACCGCCCACCATTATTCCAACGCTGAACATTGATAGCATTACTAAGATATAACCTCCTCCAAAATAAAGCGGTGAGCCTTGAAGCCGATAGTCAAAAGCACTTGCTGCAACGAGATAGAGAAGAAGCAAGGATACAATCGAATAGAATGTATAGATAACAACTTGTACCAGCAAAATCATGGATGGACTAATCGGTGTTACTTTAAATCTCTTCAATATTTTTTTGCTGCGATAGTCTGACACAACTAACGGCAGCCCCATAACACCGCCTGCACAAATTGCAATCGTTGTCAGTGCACCAAAAGACTGTTCCAAAAAGCTATACTCTGCCCCCTCAAAGGCTGGCTTATTCCCATAAATGATACCAAGCATGACCAATGCTGCAAGCGGCATACAAATAGCAAAAATAAACATATCCATTCCTCGCAGAGAAAGCTTCCATTCTGTTTTCAGCATTATAATAAAAGTTCTCATCTTATACCTCCTCATCTGAAAACCAAAGATAAGCGTCCTCCAGTTTATCATAGGGACTTGCATGAATTGCTTCTGGTACAGTACCGCTGAATACGATTTTACCTTGTTTCAAAATGCAAATCTGATCACACAGGGCTTCAATCTCATCCATAAAATGAGAAGTCAACATAATTGTCAATCCTTTTTCTTTTAAATCGGAAAGAATCTTCCAGACACCCCGGCGAGCCTTCGCATCAAGCCCTGTCGTCAATTCATCCAAAAAAATAACCTCTGCATCAGGAATAAGGGCAAGAACAAGAAATAAACGCTGCCTTTGACCTCCTGACAATTCGCACACAGGACTTTTTTGTTTATCAAAAATACCAAATTCGGTTAGTAAATCAACATAGTTTACCGATTTTTGATATAGTGACGCTGTAACCTCGCAAAGCTCTGATACCGTAATTTTTTCCTGATAATTAGCTTCCTGAAATTGAACACCTACCTTTTCAAATAATTTTTTTCGCTCTGTCAGCGGATTCATTCCTAAAATAGTTATTTTTCCGCTGTCTACCTTTTGAATTCCTAACATACACTCCAACGTCGTACTTTTGCCTGCTCCGTTTGCTCCAAGCAGACCAAAAAACATACCGCGCCTTACTGACAAGCTTACATTATCTACCGCAATCAGCTTACCATACGATTTTGTAAGTTCTTCAACCCTAATTACTTCCTGCATCTTACTGCCTCCTTTCTATGATATATAAAAAATACCACCAACAGAAACATTGGTGGTAAAGTGGAGCGTTTATAAAAATTTAGTTTTCATTTTTTCTAACTTATAAATCATTTTCTGTGCATTATTCTCCGCATCACATAAAGAACTAATCAGCTTGTCGCATACTGCGATAATATCCGCATCAGCGTTGGGTGTATTTAGAGCTTTCTTGATATCTGCATTTGGATTTTCAGATAACTGACAAAGCATACGCAAAATAGCCTCTAAAGAATAATTAGCGCATCGCAGTGAACGAATAATCTTTAATATTTGTATATCCTCATCCGTATATACACGATACCCGTTTTGCCTGCGTTTGACAGTCAAAAGACCATTCATTTCCCAATTTCGCAGTGTATCCATAGAAATATTTAGATATTTCGACACTTCTTTTCTCTTAAAAAAATGTGTATTTTCATGGAAACCGTTTAAAACCTGCTCCACAATATAAATCGCTTCTTCTGCGTTCTCGCGTTCTTGTCTGACCTGCTCTAAATATTCCCGTGTAAGCACAAGCGCTGTTTCAAAATCACCTGCTGCCGATTTTTTAACCATTTGAATGATTTTCTTTCGCAGACCATTCTGCAGTACCTCAACTTGAAACGCAAGACGTGCAAGCTGAAATTGCTCCACATGAAAATCCGTAAAAACACGGTAGCCGTTGGACTGCCTTTTAGGCTTTGGTATAAGCTCTAATTCCTCATAAAGCCGTACCGTATTGGGATGTATCCCTATTATTGCTGCAATTTCAGCAGTTTTATAAGAATTCATTGATGCATACCTCCTACTTACATCAAATTTTACCTCAAACAAAAAGTCTGGTGTTATAGTGGAGGGTTTGATTATTCCTATTAATCTCACTAAATTATGATTATTATATATTCTCTATCTGCCAGTCAATTGCCTCCAGCCCATTTGCCTCCAAAAACTGGTTGGCCTTACTAAACGGCTTGCTTCCAAAGAAACCTCTGTATGCCGAGAGGGGACTTGGATGAGGTGCTTCCAAAATAAGATGCTTTGGATTGTTCAGCATTTCCTTTTTGCTCTGTGCCGGCTTTCCCCATAATATATAGACAATCGGTCTGTCCTGCTCATTTAAAATACGGATTGCCGCATCGGTAAACTCCTCCCAGCCGATTCCCCTGTGGGAATTTGCCTGATGAGCCCGCACAGTGAGCACAGTATTCAAGAGCAATACACCCTGCTGCACCCATTTGACCAGATGACCGTTGTTTGGCACATAACAGCCTAAGTCATCATGCAGCTCCTTATAAATGTTTACAAGAGACGGCGGTGTTTCCACCTCCGGTTTCACGGAAAAGCATACTCCATGTGCCTGGCCGTTATCATGGTAAGGGTCCTGTCCCAGAATAACAACCTTTACCTTACTAAGCGGTGTCAAATGAAATGCATTGAAAATATCATCAGGGTCCGGAAAAACCTGACGCGCGTTATATTCTTCCACTATCTTCTTGTGTAAATTTTTATAATATTCTTTTCGAAATTCTCCTTTTAACGGCTCCAGCCAATCATTGTTAATCGGTGGCATCACCTTCACCTCAACTTCCTTTTATAGCCTTATCGGAACATTCTTCTCCCTCAAGTAACGTTTTACCTCGTTTATCTCAAGCTCCTTATAGTGAAACAAGGAGGCTGCCAATGCAGCATCTGCCTTCCCCTCTGTCAATGCCTCATAAAAGTGCTCTTTTGTACCGGCACCTCCTGATGCAATAACCGGAACCGAAACATTTTCCGCAATCAGTCTGGTCAATTCAAGATCATATCCTGCCTTTGTCCCGTCACAGTCCATGCTTGTGAGAAGAATTTCTCCTGCTCCGAGCCTGTCCGCCTGCATTGCCCACTCAATCGCATCGATTCCCATATCAATTCTTCCGCCGTTTTTATATATATTCCAGCCTGAGCCATCCTCTCTTTTTCTGGCATCAATCGCAACTACAACGCACTGGCTTCCGAATTTTTCAGCCGCCTCGCTGATTAAATTGGGGTTGTTGATAGCCGCAGAATTGATAGATATCTTGTCCGCACCTTCACGGAGAAGTACCTTAAAGTCATCCACAGTACGGATTCCTCCGCCCACAGTAAAAGGGATGAAGACTTTTTCTGCCACCCTTCTTACCATGTCAACCACAGTATTCCTTGCATCTGACGTAGCGGTAATATCCAGAAACACCACCTCATCCGCACCGGCTTTATCATACGCCGCCGCTATCTCGACCGGATCACCTGCGTCCTGTAAATTCACAAAATTAACGCCTTTTACAACTCTCGCATTACAAACGTCTAAGCAAGGAATAATTCTCTTTGTATGCATCTACTTTTCCTCCTTATTCAGCTTTGCAAAATTGTTCAGTATTTTAAGCCCTACCGTACTGCTTTTTTCCGGATGGAACTGACACGCAAAAATATTGCCCTGCTCGACAGAAGCATGAATAACCGTGCCGTAATCCGTTGCTGCCTTTACGATAGTCTCATCCTCTGCCTTTAAATAATAGGAATGAACAAAATAGACATACGCTTCGTCCTCGATTCCCTGAAACAGAGTCCCGTTATTCATCAATTTTAGAGAATTCCAGCCAATGTGAGGAACCTTTAAATCCTGCTTATCCGGAATTCTAAGAATTTTCCCTTTTAAAACTCCAAGCCCTTCCACACCGGGACTTTCCTCACTATATTCAAATAATAGCTGTAATCCCAGGCATATTCCCATAAACGGCTTATTCATCGCCGCTATTTCATGAAGCACCTTATCAAGCTCATATTTTTTTAAATTATGCATTGCATCACCAAAGGCTCCTACCCCTGGCAATATCACCTTGTCAGCATGCAGCAAAGCAGCTCTGTCACGGGAAACTATAACCTCTTCTCCCAGAAAATTCAATGCTTTTTCCACGCTCTTTAAATTACCGGCATCGTAGTCAATTATTCCTATCATGTCTTTCCTCCATAATATGAGTTATAGAAACCTTTTTTTATTATAAAACACAATCCTAAAAATTCCTATCCTTATTTGTAGATTTATGAAAAAAGAATGTGCCAAAGCACATTCCTTCTCCCTTAAATCTATTTATTGCTCTATAATACTGTAAATTTGTGCTGAGTATGTTTCCGCATCCTCTGACTCATTTATCACTCTTGCAGTTTCAAGAGATACCTCATATTTTGCACTTAACTCACTTGTGATTTGTTCCAGCATAGTATCGTAATAAGCTGATACACCATACTGCTCAGCCGCCGAATAAAATTCATCATAGTTAGAAACACCCTTTAACAAGGAACTCAGTGCCTCCTGTGTCATTCCAAGACTGTCATAGCTCGTATAAGAATCCCATTGATTTTTTATAAGCATAATGGTCTGAGCCTTATGATAAAGCTCTGTATCTGACTCCTGAATCGTCAGCCCTTGCAGCTCACGATAAGCATTTTCGTAGTCTTCTCTCTCATAATAGTTTTGCGCCGCTGATACACTTATTGTGTATGGAATAAGCTTAGAGCAGATTATGACAAATGCTCCGATTGAGATACATAAAACAAAGATTGCCACAACCTGGCCTTTATGTAATGGCGGCAACGGCTCCTCAATAACCTCCGGCTTTTTCACCTTTTCCTTCTTAGGTTTTTCTTTCTTTGGTTTCTTCTCTTTTTTTTCTTTTTTCTCTTTCTTCGGTTTTTCCTTCTTTTCCTTTTTCGGCTTCTCTTTCGGTGCAGACTCTTCTACATTCTCCCCGTCCGCTTTCGTTTCCTTTTCTTCTTTTCCTTTGAAAACTTTTGAAAATAAGCCGCCTTTTTCCTTCTTTTTATCTTTCACTTCTTCTGCCATTTTTGTTCCCTTTCCATCTGCTAAAAGGAAATCCTCAGTCTCTTCCTCTCCTAGCCAGGCTTCTTCTCCTGAAAGGTCTTCCTCCCCTAGTAGCTTCATTAAATCCTCATCAAATATATTTTTTACATCCGGCTCCTCACTTGCCCCTGTCTCTAAGTCAACGGTTTCTCCGCTATTGTTCAACATGGCAAAAATATCTTCCGCTTCCTCCGGACTGTCATTCGTAACCACTTTCCGGTCTGAATTCTGCAGGATAGCCTCTTCATCCTCCAAATTGCCTAACATTCCCTCGATGCTGTTTAACAATGCTTCCCCATCCTCGGAAGCCTCTGTTATTTCCTCTGCATCTTCAAGCATTTCACCCATTGCGTCGTATTCATTTATAATATCTCTGATTAGATCGTCTTCAGCATCGTCTGTCTCTTCATTCTCGGACGAATCTACATAATTATTATTTACAAATATATCTGCAAGCGGATCGTATTCCTCGTCGTCTGACAAAGCATCCGTCTGAGGCTCTTCCTCTCCGTTGTCGGCAAAGATATCCTCCAGTGGCTCTTCCTCTCCGTTATCTGCAAAGATATCCTCCAGCGGCTCTTCTTCGCCGTTATCTGCAAATACGTCCTCCAGTGGCTCTTCCTCTCCGCCATCTGCAAATACGTCCTCTATCGGTTCTTCTTCTCCGCTATCTGCAAAGATATCCTCCAGTGGTTCTTCCTCTCCATTATCTGCAAATACGTCTTCCAGTGGTTCTTCCTCTCCGGAATCTGCGAAGATGTCCTCCAGTGGTTCTTCCTCTCCGTTATCTACAAATACGTCTACCAATGGTTCTTCCTCTCCGCTATCTGCAAATATATCAACTGACGCATTTCCATTATTTGCAGACATTCCCTCAAGCGGATCTATGACAATTTCTTCCTCTTTGTCAAGCTTCGTTTCTAAAGAACTATCTCTTTTCTCTTCCGTATCAGTAAGAGAATTTAATAAACTGTTTAGGTAGTCCTCTTGTCCCATACCTCTTCCTCCTCATGTTAATTTGAGCTTATACTCCTACTTTATATTTAATAAAAAATCAATTGCATTTTTTTCAATCCGAATTCCCTTATCTGCCAGCTCACTGCTTAACTGACTGTATTTTTCGTTTACTCGAATAAAATCTGCTTTGTTATTGATGAACGCAATTTTCTCAAATGGCCACCTTATTACAGTTGGAAATTGGAAATTTACTCCCAATTCAAGCACGCAAAGCTTTTTGTTTAATGTTCGTGCCGTCCATTCTGTATATTCCTTCCACTTATCCAAATATCCTGTCTCACAATAGTTTTTATTTTCAACACGGTTATAAACTAAATTCTTCCCGCATTTTTTACACTTAGGGCGCTTTATTTCACTTAATTTAACAGATGCACTGCCAATAAGCGAAAGTAGCTCATCATCTATGCTCTCACTGCTTGTGACCTCATCACTGCAATTATTCTGGCATTGATAGTGCATTCTGTTTCCGCATGGATAAACAACTTTTTCTTCTGAAAACCCAGCTCTTTGAAGCAATACATCACCATTCATATTCACAATATAATAGTCCTTATCCCCGACTATATCGAATAAGCTTTTGTAAGCCTCAAGAACCCTGCCATCATCTTTGAAATCCAAAGATGCAAGATAGTACTTTTGGATTGTCTCTAGCAGCCAATCTGTCTCTTCATACTCCTTGGATATTTTTTTCCCAAAATAAGCTTGATACACATCATTCCCCGATAAATCAAGCTTTTCACAAGAAAATTCTTTTCCAATTCCAATTAAAACCTTGTCTGCTTTTTGTATTAATTCAACTATTTCCTGTATCGAGGTTGCCATATAACCTTTTCCTTTTACTTCTTTTTCTTAAATAATTTCACTCAAAAAAGTCCTTATCCCTTTTCTCTCACGAATAAGAACTTTTCTATCTGCTTATTTTGCTAACAGCTTATCAATCTCTGAAACTAAATTCCCAATCTCTGGCTTGGAAAGCTGTGCGTCTGCACCTAACTGCACTCCCTTTCTTCTCATTTCCTCATTGACAAGCGATGAGAATATTACAACCGGAAGGACCGAGAGCTCCGAGTCTGTTTTAATTAATTTAGTTAATCTGTGACCGTCCATCAGCGGCATTTCTATATCGGTGATAACACATTTAACCTTTTGTTCAAAAGTTCCGTCTTTTTTATGCTCTAGCAGCCAATCCCAAGCTTCTTGTCCGTTCCCTGTCACAATCAAATTTTTATATCCTGCTGCCTTCAAGGAATCAGTAATCAGCTTGCTAAGAAGAGGAGAATCTTCTGAAACTAAAATAGGTGCATCATTTCTTTTACGCTCTCCCAGTGCTTCTATCTCTGATGTCTTCAATCCCGTTTCCGGGCTGATATCTGTCACGATTTTTTCAAAATCCAAAATAATAATCAGCTTACTGTCAATTTTAATAATACCAGTTGAGACACCGCTTCCTGCAGTGTTAATTGTAGCATCCGGCTTAATAATATCTGCCCAAGATATTCTATGTATACCAAGCACTGCATCTACATGAAATGCAATGTTCAATTTATTAAAATTCGTAATGATAAATAATCCTGTATCATCTTCATTATAATTCATATTAATTGCTTTTTTTAAGTTAATAACAGAAATCATAGTATCTCTTGGCATAAATACACCTTCAATACATGGATGGGCGTTCGGAACCGGGGTTACTTTCTGAAAAGTTAAAATTTCTCTGATTTTTGCAACATTAATTCCATAATGATTGCCGCCAAGAGTAAATTCTAAGACCTCAAGTTCGTTTGTACCATTCTCTAGTAGTATATTTGTATCCATATCTCTACCTTCCTCTCTATGCATAGCAGCTAAATCTTCTCATATTTGTTTTATTATAGCATAAAAACTCGAAAAGATATATCTGTTTTTATTAACAATTTATAAAAAATTATTTGATAATTTCCCGATAAGTGATATCTGCTTCAAAATAAAACTATTCAAGAAAATTTTCTATAAAACAAAAAAAGCCACGACATAAATCGTGACAATCTGACTGTTAAAGGTTTATACCTTCAAAACTGCNGGGACCTTAGCTGTAGGTCTGGGCTCTTTCCCTTTTGACTACCCAACTTATCTCGTGCAGTCTGACTCCCATACATCATCTATACGGCATTCGGAGTTTGATATTCTTTGGTAAGCTTTGACGCCCCCTAGGAAATTCAGTGCTCTACCTCCGCTAGATTTGTATGAGGCTAGCCCTAAAGCTATTTCGAGGAGAACCAGCTATCTCCGGGTTCGATTGGAATTTCTCCGCTATCCACACCTCATCGCCACCCTTTTCAACGGATGTGCGTTCGGTCCTCCAATGCCTTTTACGGCATCTTCAACCTGGACATGGATAGGTCACCCGGTTTCGGGTCTACTCCTACTGATTTTTGCGCCCTATTAAGACTTGGTTTCCCTTCGGCTCCACACCTTAAGTGCTTAACCTTACCAGTAAGCGTAACTCGCCGGACCGTTCTACAAAAAGTACGCGGTTCACCATATATAGGTGTTCCACAGCTTGTAAACACAGGGTTTCAGGTTCTCTTTCACTCCCCTCCCGGGGTTCTTTTCACCTTTCCTTCACAGTACTATGCGCTATCGGTCACTAAGTAGTATTTAGCCTTGGGGGGTGGTCCCCCCGAATTCCCACAAGGTTTCTCGTGTCTCGTGGTACTTTGGATCCTGCTCGCTCTCTTTGGTTTTCATATACGGGGCTTTCACCCTCTT
This sequence comes from Konateibacter massiliensis, assembly GCF_900184995.1. Lineage (GTDB taxonomy): Bacteria > Bacillota > Clostridia > Lachnospirales > Lachnospiraceae > Lachnotalea > Lachnotalea massiliensis. Next base: position 2,824,754 of record NZ_LT860099.1, on the reverse strand, counting down.
TGGCTGGCTTTCCCAAAACCATTCTACTAACCTCTAAGTCACTTGTTGCAGTCCATAACCCCAGAGTGCACGCACTCTGGTTTAGGCTCCTTCCATTTCGCTCGCCGCTACTTTGGAAATCGAGTTTTCTTTCTTTTCCTCCGGCTACTTAGATGTTTCAGTTCACCGGGTTCCCTCTGTATGGCTATGTATTCACCATACAGTGACTGGAGTCTGTCCAGCCGGGTTTCCCCATTCAGATATCTCCGGATCGTAGGATATTTGCTCCTCCCCGAAGCTTTTCGCAGCTTATCACGTCTTTCATCGGCTCTTAGTGCCAAGGCATCCGCCCTGTGCTCTTTCTAGCATGACCTCTTCTCCATGCATAGCGTTGCATGAAGCGTGTCTTTGTTTGATTAATTGCTTAATCGTTTTATTTCTTATTCGATGTCTTTAAATATCTTTGGATATTTATTTTCTCTTCTATATACAGTTTTCAAGGTACAAGTCTTTCTGACTGTTTACCAGTCATCAGGCACAAAAAAAATAATCTTCTTTGGTTTTTATGTCTGATCACTAGTAAACTTTGAGCACTTAACGAGGTATTCTCGAGTTTAGTGCAAAAGTTGTTCTTTGCAACTTGGCGAAGTACTTTTGAGCCTAGTGCAATAGAACTTCATTATTCTTTTTTTTAATCTGGCAGCCACCTACTCTCCCACACCGTCACCAGTGTAGTACCATCGGCCGCTTAAGTCTTAACCGTCGTGTTCGGGATGGGTACGGGTGTTTCCCCTAAACGCATCGCCACCAGAAGCTTTGAGCACTTAACGAGGTCCTTTCGAGTTTAGTACGAAAGCTGTTCACTGCAACTTGGTGAGGTCCTCTCGAACCTAGTGCAGGGAACCTTTATGTTTTAAACAAGAACTTCNCTAAAGCTATTTCGAGGAGAACCAGCTATCTCCGGGTTCGATTGGAATTTCTCCGCTATCCACACCTCATCGCCACCCTTTTCAACGGATGTGCGTTCGGTCCTCCAATGCCTTTTACGGCATCTTCAACCTGGACATGGATAGGTCACCCGGTTTCGGGTCTACTCCTACTGATTTTTGCGCCCTATTAAGACTTGGTTTCCCTTCGGCTCCACACCTTAAGTGCTTAACCTTACCAGTAAGCGTAACTCGCCGGACCGTTCTACAAAAAGTACGCGGTTCACCACATATGNGTGGAATACTTATTGCGTTTGCTGCGGCACCGAAAAGCTTTAGCTTCCCGACACCTAGTATTCATCGTTTACGGCGTGGACTACCAGGGTATCTAATCCTGTTTGCTCCCCACGCTTTCGAGCCTCAGTGTCAGTTACAGTCCAGTAAGCCGCCTTCGCCACTGGTGTTCCTCCTAATATCTACGCATTTCACCGCTACACTAGGAATTCCACTTACCTCTCCTGCACTCTAGCTGCACAGTTTCCAATGCAGTCCCGGGGTTAAGCCCCGGGTTTTCACATCAGACTTGCACAGCCACCTACGCTCCCTTTACACCCAGTAAATCCGGATAACGCTTGCCCCCTACGTATTACCGCGGCTGCTGGCACGTAGTTAGCCGGGGCTTCTTAGTCAGGTACCGTCATTTTCTTTCCTGCTGATAGAAGTTTACATACCGAAATACTTCTTCCTTCACGCGGCGTTGCTGCATCAGGGTTTCCCCCATTGTGCAATATTCCCCACTGCTGCCTCCCGTAGGAGTTTGGGCCGTGTCTCAGTCCCAATGTGGCCGTTCACTCTCTCAAGCCGGCTACTGATCGTCGCCTTGGTGGGCCATTACCTCACCAACTAGCTAATCAGACGCGGGTCCATCTTATACCGATAAATCTTTTCCGTCCGTACCATGCGGTACTAGCGGGTTATGCGGTATTAGCAGTCATTTCTAACTGTTATCCCCCTGTATAAGGCAGGTTACCCACGCGTTACTCACCCGTCCGCCACTCAGTCATTTTCTCCTCCGAAGAGTTGAAAATGCTTCGTTCGACTTGCATGTGTTAAGCACGCCGCCAGCGTTCATCCTGAGCCAGGATCAAACTCTCAATAAAAGTTTATATCCTAACGTCAAAAAGCACTAGCTTTGCTATTTTTCCGTTAATTACTGTTTTTTTAGGTTGTATCATTATTGATACTGTTCTGAATTTTTCTCTTGGTTTTCTATTGAAAACCCTTGAATTTTCAGGGTTGAAATTACTGTTTAATTATCAAGGTTCTGTTTGTTTCTTTTGCCGCTCTCACAAGCAACTTACTTAGTTTACCATGCTTGTAATCTTTTGTCAATAACTTTTTTTGTTTTATTTGAAATTATTTGAATTTCTTATTCATTTCAAAAAACTCATCTTATTTTATTAACAATTTGTCTTTTGGCGACAAAGAGTATTCTACCAAATCTGTCGCCTTATGTCAACACAATAATTAAAAAAATATAATAATTATTATAAACCCTCAATAAACCGCGCTATTTCAGCATTCACCTGATCGGGATTATCACCGTTTGCAAAATGAGCGGCACCCTTGATGATATGTAAAGGATAGCCTGTTTTTTCAGCCCATATTTTGCAGTATTGCTTCACTTTTGCTGTCGTATCGTGCTCACCTAGCAATATAAGTACAGGGAATGCAAAATCCATATCCTTATTTTCAACGGCAAATTCACCATATGCAATTCCCATTTGCTGAATAATATCTTCTTTCGTTAATGGCTTTAACATTTCTGTCATTTTCTGATAGGAGTATGCTGTTTTAGAAACTGACTTTGCCATACTTTTTCGCAACATATTATCCGGAAACCATTTTGCTATTGGTCTCACTTGTCTCAGCCACCACAAATCTGTTTTTGAATAGTATGCCACCCCAAACGGCGTCGTATCCAAAGCGATAAATCCTTCCACCATATCAGGATATCTATCAGCAAAGACCTGACTTGGATATCCACCCATGGACATTCCCACCAATACTACTTTTTCAATCTGTTCTTTTTCTAAGATTGTCTTTAGTTCTGCCGCAGTCTGTTTGTATGAAAAATCAGTATAGGGTCTTGATAGACCATGCATAGGAACATCCCATGTAATAACGGTATAGTCTGATGCGAAAAAATCAATCTGCTTTTCAAACATACTGTTATCGGCTGTTAGACCATGGGTAAAAACGATACATCGTGCATTCTTGTTTTCATTGTGATGAATCCAATAGTGGACAGTGCCGTTATCAGAATGAATCTGTTTGTGTACCATAAAATTATCTCCTTTGCTTAAGAACTATTTTGCCGGGTATTCGGCTTCTTCTTCGATAAGAATATAATACCACACCTTCTTGCTTGTTTCTATTATAGAACAAAGAATGTGTATATTAAAAAGAGTATCCAAGTCAAAAGACTCAAATACTCTTCTATGCTGCTCTTTACTTATTCATTTCCGTCTACCTTCGCAAGACGAATACGTTTCTTGATAAAAACCAAAAAGGCAATGCCAAATAACGCGATGATTCCAAGACCTACAACAGAGGTTACCATGCCAACTCTGCCGACAATGGACTCCCAGTTATTTCCTGCCACTGCTCCCAAATCCACTAAAAGCAAATTCCACAGAAGGCTTCCGACGCCGGTGAAAACAGCAAAGAGAATCGGATTCATCTTTGAGGTTCCTGCCGGTAGAGAAATCAAACATCTTAAAACAGGCACACAGCGGCAAATTAAAACAGTATATTTTCCTTTTTTATTAAACCATTCCGTTGATTTGTAGATATCTTCTTTTTTAAAGCCGAGTAGTCTTCCCAGCTTGGTATCAACCAGTCTTGCAAGCCTCTCCTCCGATATAAAACGTCCCACTCCATACAAACCAAAGGAGCCTACAATCGATAATAAAGTAGCACCAATGATAACGGTCACTACATTCATGCTTGTCTGGGTCGTCATAAACCCGGCGAAGGTCAGTACAAGCTCTGATGGTACAAAAGGCAGAATATTTTCTAAAATTACAAAAAACATAATTGCAAAATAGCCATAATCGTTCATGGCTTGAATTATTATCTTATCCATGTTTCCCAAAGTCCTCTCTTCTTACGTGAATAAACTATCTTTTCTCGGAATATATCTTCACCAGATTGTGCAGCACTATCACAACCTTTTCCATTCCCTCTACGGTAATGTGCTCATAGATTCCGTGAAAAGCATTTCCGCCTGTACCCAAATTCGGGCATGGCAGACCTTTAAAGCTCAAGGTTGCGCCATCTGTGCCTCCTCTGATCGGCTTAATATTCGGTGTCAGTCCGGCTTCCTCGATTGCCCTCTTAGCGTTTTCAATCAGATGGTAGTTCTGATCTATAATTTCAGACATGTTTTTGTAACCATCTTTGTAAGTGAGAGTGACGGTATTTTCTCCATATCTCTCATTCAGCGTCTTTTCGATGCGCTCTAACGTCACCTTCTGTGCTTTAAAGCATGCTGCGTCGTGGTGACGAACAATGTACTCAAGTCTGGCATTCTGGGTATCACCCTTCATTTCAATCAAGTGATAAAAACCTTCATAACCATCTGTCAGCTCCGGCACCTCTGCCTCCGGAAGCATAGACTGTATTCTACAGGCAAGTCCTGCTGCATTTACCATAATTCCTTTTGCCGTTCCCGGGTGAATATCAACACCCTTAATATCAAATATTGCGGAAGCCGCATTAAAGTTTTCATACTCCAATCCGCCCTCTAAGTCACCGTCAAGTGTATATGCGTATGCTGCTCCAAAGCTTTCCACATCAAACCATGCTGCTCCTCGTCCGATTTCCTCATCCGGTGTAAATGCCACACAAATTTTTCCGTGAGGTTCTCCTGACTGAAGCAATTCTTCACAGAGAGTCATAATCTCCGCAATACCTGCCTTGTCATCTGCTCCGAGAATCGTCGTTCCGTCTGTGGTGATAAGCGTTCTTCCTGCATAATCTTTCAATTCGGTATACAAATCCGCGGATAAAATTTTTCCGCTCTTACCTAATTCAATATCCTTTCCGTCATAATTTGCAATCACCTGTGGATTTACGATCGCATTTTCATCACCTACCGTATCCATATGGGCAACAAAACCAATTGGTGTTGCCTCCTCATAGCCTTGGCTTGCCTCTATGCTCGCCATAACATTTCCGTTTTCATCAATCCTTGCATCGTGAAGCCCTAATTCTATCAGCTCCTTCTTAAGCTTTTCTGCCAATATAAGCTGACGGCTCGTACTTGGACGAGTTTCACTGTTTTCGTCCGAAACCGTATTAATTTTTACATATTCTATAAAACGTTCTTCTACTTTCATAAGAATCTCCTTTTCTCTTTCACGCTTATAACATTTCCAGTCTGAATGTATTTCGCTTAATCCAATTTTCTCTTTCTTTATAATCCGGCAAAATCGAGGCAACGCTGTCCCAATAACTCCGGGAATGATTCAAATACTTTAAATGGCACATTTCATGTACCACGATATAATCAGACATTTTATCCGGCATTAAAATAATTCTCCAGTTAAAATTCAAATTCCCCTGGCTGCTGCAGCTTCCCCATCTCTTCTTCTGGCTTTTGATTCTCACATCACCAATCGGTTTCTTGATAAGGGGGCTGTAAAAGCTTATCCTCTCCAAGACAAATTCTCTTGCCTGCTCTTTGTACCACAAAAGAAGCAATTCCTTCGGCTCCTTCTTTTCTCCGGCTTTCCTGATAATTGTTATCTCCTCGGCTCCCAGTATAATTTGGGACTTGGAGATGGAATACATTTTCTGCACCCTCAATGTATATTCTTTTCCCCGAAAAAGAATTTCATCCCCGTCTTTGTATTGTTTTTCAGTCGAAGGTACGATATGCTTGGGCATTTCATTTAATTTTGTCAAAATCCAGTCTGCTTTTGACTTTACCAGACGTTCAAGCTCACGGTCTGAAATCTGCCTGGGAGCCCTTACAATTACCTCTCTCGTAGGGCGAACAGATATAGCAATGCTCCTTCGGTCACTTCTTATTGTTTTATATTGAATCACTTGCGATTTGTGCTCTATCACATCCATTTTATCTATTGTTCCCACTTCCTCGCCTTGTAAATACCGGATATTTTCGATTATAGTTTCCCCAAACGGTACAAGGGTGCTTACAAAAATAGTAGGTACTAAACAATATTTCTTTTGCATTTAATTCCGCTGTCAAATGCAATAACTCATCCTCCAAGGAAAGAAATACCATATCCTGCAAAACCTCATATTTTTCCAATACAGAAAGGGAAGACGCACTCAATCCAGACTTTACTCTGTCCCTCTCCTCTTGATTTAAGCTTCCATAATAAAAGTCCGCATAAGAATATTCCATGCCGTTTGAGTCTCTCAGCCGTTTTATCTCCGTCAAAAGCTCCTCTTCTGTTCCTTCAAGCATAGAGTGTTCATACAGTTCAAAGCCTTCTTGAATGCTGTCAAAGTAAATGCCGCCAAGAAAAATCAGTTGTTCTTTTGTTATTCCTTTAGATAATTCCATCTTTTCTTTGCTCTGCTTCAAGGCAAAACCTCCTTCCTGATGATATGGGCAATTTACAGAAACTTCCTAATATATAAGAAAGTTTGAGTTTTGCTCACACTTCGCGCCTGAGCGAGTTGCGAAGCAACATCATCCATTCCGCGAGGTGCGCATAAATAGTTTTTATATCATAAGAAATTACAAAGGAATCCATACCTGCTTTACGCCGATACGGATTCTCTAAATATCACTATTTTTCAAACAAGATAAAGCCGTAAACCGCTTCACTTGTCATGAATAATTAAAATTGTTCCACCAATTCCTTCATCTGTTTTCTGTTTTCTTCACTCATAGTAGATTTAATAAGGATGCTTGGTTCAACAAGTTCAATATCCTTCATCGTGGAAACGATTTCCTTCATCGCTTTTCCTGCTGTCGGTGCCCATGAACCATTTTCAATGATGGCAACCTTACGCTTCTGATAGTTCTTGTGGTGAAGACGCTGTAAAAACTCTTGCATGCAAGGGAATACACTTGCATCGTAGGAGGATGCTGCTAGTACCATTTTGCTGTACTGGAACGCATATGCAAGTGCCTGCGAGCGGTCAACTCTTGCGAGGTCAACTGCAACAACCTTCTCGCCCTTTTCCTCCAGCATTTTTGCTAGTTCTTCGGCGGCGGCGGCGGTATTTCCGTAGATGGAAGCATATGCAACCAACACACCTTCCTCCTCCGGCTCATATTTACTCCAAGTATCATATTTGCCGATATAATAACTTAAATTTTCTTTCAAAACGGGTCCGTGAAGGGAGCATATCATGGCAAGGTCCAGATTCGCCGCCTTTTTCAAAAGTGCCTGAACCGGAGCGCCGTATTTTCCTACAATGTTAAGATAATAACGTCTTGCCTCATCCACCCAGTCATCTTCTATATCCAGTGTTCCGAATTTTCCAAAAGCATCCGCTGAGAATAATATCTTTTCACTCTGCTCATAAGTAACCATAACCTCCGGCCAATGAACCATCGGCGCCATGAAAAACTGTAAGGTGTGGCTTCCCAGTTCCAATGTATCGCCCTCTTTTACCTCCAATTTTCGGTCTGATAAATCTAAATCAAAAAATTGAGAAATAAGCTGAAACGTTTTTGCATTTCCGACAATCTTTAACTTCGGATATTTTTCTACAAGGTTTTGAATGTTTGCCGCATGATCCGGCTCCATATGAGATACAATGAGATAGTCTGCACCTCTTCCTGCCAGTGCCTCTTCAATGTTTTCAAGCCATTCTTTTGTCTTCCTTTTATCTATCGTATCCAATACTGCAATTTTTTCATCTATGATAACATATGAATTATAAGAGATTCCATTCGGAACTTTGTATTGTCCTTCAAACAAATCCAAATCCTTATCATCGCAGCCTACATATAAAATTGATTCTGTAATTTTATTCACTTCCTGTCACTCCTATTACTTATTCATCATAATCTAACTTGTACCAACTTATCATATCACTTTTTTTCCAGTTCGTCCATTCCGTATTCAAAATACAATTGAAAATTATTATTGATAAGAATCTGCTTTAGCATACATAAAATTCAAAGGAATTTCCTGTTATATAAGAAAGTGTGAGCTTTGCTCACACTTCGCGCCCGAGGGAGTTGCAAAGCAACTACTTCCCCTTCGGGAGGTGCGCATAATATTTTTTATATCATAGGACATTCGATGGAATGTCCTATGATATAAAAAAATCATTGAGATAAGCAAAGCTTTTCGCCTATCACAATGATTTTCTTTTTTACCTTATTCTGCTAATGCTTTTATTTCTCCATACTTCTTCATATCTACATAAAGCTCGCCCTTGTATGGGTTTCTCTTTGTCTTAGTCGCTTTGTATATCATGAATACGAACACTGCAATATTCGCTGCCAGTGATAAAAAGCTCCAGAAGAATAACCAGTTAGTATTGTAGGAGGAAGCTACTGCGAATTTTCCTTCATCGATAAACGCCGGTACTGTCTGGGCAAACATACACCAGATTGCGAGGGTATGCGCACGATGCTGCAGCCATGCTCCCTTTCCAAGTGTAAACGCACACACGGTAGGTGCCAGCAGCAATGCAAATCCGCAATACCAGGAATGTGCCGGTAAGCAGTTGTATGTATAAGCAAAGTTCCATAAATCATAAGCTACAATCCAAAACCATAACATATCCGGCCAAATCATATCTCTGCTCTTATCCTTTGCCGTAGCCTTACGGATGCAAATTCCAAACCAGCCTGTAATTGTAATGATATTCAAAATACCGGCTGCTGCGTTCATAAAGTTCCATGAACCGCCAAGCACAAGCATAGAGTCGTTGGCAATTCCGCCGCCTTCCATTGAGAAGGTAAGACCTACTTCAATGTCTCTTGCCACTGCTTCACAAATATTAATTGCCAAAATCAATGCCGGAAAACATAATGCAATTTTATTAGTGGAAAGACTCCACTCTTTTCCGGTCTTCTTGTTTGTTCCGCGCAGATGGCGAATACACCAAAAACCGATACAGCCCGCTGTTGCAGAGTATACTTTTGCAAGATGGAACCAGTCTGTGTAAGTGGTATCTTTTAATACCGTGAACCATATCACTGATAAGATGATAGGCATTACAACAAAACAGAAAAATCCTACATACTTATTTCGTCTTGTCGCCTCGTTTAGCAAAAACAAAAGACAAAAGACTGCAATCCATACCAGCCATACGGACAATGCGGTTGCCCCGCTCTCATAGTTAAATACAAACATCTAAACATCTCCCTTTGTGGTCATACCAGTATGACACATATTTTATTTGTCACAAAAAAAAGACTAAGCGCCTTTTTCCTGTTTGACAACATCTTAACATATATTGCTGAAAATTGTCAATAGATGGAACGATTTTAGATTTAAATCTTTTATGATTTCTGCTAATATATTTTCTTGATTTTTTTCTTTTTTTGCTATATAATTATTTTGGTATCTGGTCATACCAGTAACAGAAAGGGGAGTGACGTGTCATGGAGTTCTCTAAAATAAGTGCCCCGTCTCTAAAAGAATTATTTATCAATCAGTTGGAAACCATGATTTTATCCGGAAAAATCCCAATTGGCGAAAAGCTGCCCTCCGAAAGAGAGCTTTCGGATTCCATGCAGGTGAGTCGTGCCGTTGTAAATGCAGGCATTACAGAGCTTGCCAGAAGGGGTTTTCTGGTTATTAAGCCAAGAATAGGTACTTTTGTAGCTGATTATAGACGAAACGGTACATTAGAAACTTTGGTTTCAATTATGAATTATAACGGCGGTGTTTTAAGAGATGCCGAAATCCGCTCTATTTTGGAACTTCGAATTGCGTTTGAATCGCTTGCAACCGAACTTTGTATTGCCAAGATAACAGATAATGAGGTTCATCAGTTAAAGCAATATGTTGTTCAAATGAAAGAAACGAAATCTATCGAGACAGCATCTGAGCTGGCTTTTTGCTTCCAGCACGAGCTGGCATGTCTGTCCGGAAATACACTGCTACCACTGATTGTCTCCTCCTTTAAGGTTCCGGTTATGGCACTGTGGAAGCGTTTTTGCAGACTTTACGGTATTGACTCTCTTTACGAAAATACCTCTGTTTTATGTAATTACATTGAGCAACGAGACAGTAAAAAGGCAATTGAATGGTTATCATCCACGATGCGGGATACAATCGAAGGCGATAAGCAGATTTATTATTAACAAAGCAGCCAATTCCCTCGCTCATGAGATAATTGGCTACTTTGTTGCGCCGAATGCAGTCACGTAGTGACATCTTCCACTTGCATTCGTGCGCATAATATCAAAACAGGAGTACCGATTCAAATTCGGTACCCCTGTTTTTGATTTCTAACACTGTAAATCCACTCTTTCCTATGCTTCCTCACATGTTATCGCAAATGTTCTCTCATAAGGGGTATAGTCATTCAAATAAATGGTATAGCCTCCCTCATTAAATTCCTCTCCTGAATAATGGCCGCCAAACTCATGTGTTCCGTAGCCCGGTCCGATTTGAATGCTGCGGTTTTGGTCACGCACCGTTACATAGCCGTCCCTTAGCACCATACCGCTGCCTTTCTCTGTTTTCATGTAAAAGGAATCGTGCTCCATAATCACTCCGTGAGGAACGCAAATTTCAACCCGAAGCGGCAGCTTATCCAATCCGGTGGATTTCACCTTAAATTCCAACCCGTTTTCCAGCTCTTTTATCGCTACCTCTACCTTTAACTCACTGCTGATTTGAAGCTTTCTCTTAGCATGATCCATCTTCCACCAGTCCGAGGTGTCTTGTTTTTCTTCAAACGGAAGGTAATACCAGCCCTTTGCGGTAGCACTCAGCACATATTCCTTTTCTCCTACCTGCATCTCCTCGGGAATAAAATTGCGGATATCGCAGTAGCTTTCACCAATTTTTATAAAAATCGGTGTCTCTTTAAATTTCATAAAGCAAAATGCACTTTTTCCCTTTATGATACTGTAGCCAAACTTTTTTGTCTTTACGCGCATAACGCCTGCTTCCTTGAAGTGTTTGCGGTAGGTGTCCAAAAAGCCATAGCCTTGAAACTCAAATTCCTCCATCTCCTTATGCTGCATAATCGTATAGAGGCATGGAGGTGCTAAATCTCCTCTGTCCTTGTTGTCCTTGATGATTTTATGTGCCGCATTCGCAAAAGCAGGGTCGTTACTCTTTGTCGCCATGTATAAATACTGATAAAAATATTGATACGGATAGGTTGCCTTTCCCTGGTCCTGTCTTGTGGAATTCTGCGTAAACACCGTATCATCTGGCTCATAGTAGTACATCATCATCTTTAGATTCCGCTCTACAAAGCCAAGATAATAATCGTCCTTTTTCTCCTCATACATTGCCATCATCGCATTATTTACAACCGCATTGTAATTTCCGGTGGAGCGCTCCGCGTACTCGCCCTCCTCATCTCCGTCAATTCCTTCCGCAAGAAACTGGTCTGCGCGCGCTGAAAGTCTTTGCTTAAACTCATCATCCTCGACCAGATTTGCTCCCTGCATCAAAGCTGCGGTAATGCCCCATCTGTGGTTTGGCGTATGGAAGCCACCCTCTGCCAATGCCTGAAGTGAGCGAAGCAAAATTGTCTTATATTTGCCGAGTATTTCTTCCTCATCAGGCTCATACTGTAACATGACGCGATATCCCGCTATCAGACGTTTAAAGCAAAAGGATGTATCCGGTGCGGAATTAAAATTACAGGACGGATAATCAAAACTTCCGTTGTCTCTTTGTGCCTTTGCGATAAAATCAAGTGCCAGATTCATAGCAGACTTTAAGGCTTTATCGTGGTAGTATCTGCTGTTTTTATTGCAGTAGACGGCAACTGCCTCGGACATTGCATAAATCGTCGGCTTTGCCTCGTAAATTTCACCCTTCATTCCGCCAAAATCCATCCGGCTCTTATCCTTCACCTGTACTGCCAGGAAATGTTCTACCCTCGTTTCAGCAGAACGAATAATATGTTCCATATATCTCTTCATGGTAATTTTCCTCCATCTATGGTTTTAAACATCTCTTGCAAGTAAGCCTGCTCCGATTATTCCCGCATCATTTTCAAGCTGCGCAAATACTATTTTTGTCTGCCTGCTGGAGGTTCGGGCATAATCCTCCTTCTGCACTCTCTTGAGAAGCCCGTCTAAAATCAAATCTCCTGCCTTGCTGATACCGCCGCCGATACAGACCATATCCGGCTGAAAAATATTGATAATGTCAATGATTCCTACCGATAAATAATAAATATATTGGTTCATCACCTTCTCAGCCGTCTTATCAAGCAGTCTCACCGAATCAAAGAGCGTCTTGCCTTCCACTTTCTCCAAATTGTAATCACACAGCTCCCACAAGATGGATTCTTTCTCTTTTTTCATAGCGGCTTTTGTCTGCTCAATCAGTGCCGTTGCAGAAGCATATGCCTCAAAGCACCCTTTTCTTCCACAATTACAAGGTATTCCTTCACAGTTGATAACAAAATGTCCCAGCTCTCCTGCCGCAAAATTAGAACCTTCATAGAGCTTTCTATCAATTATAATTCCGCCGCCGATTCCTGTTCCAAGTGTTACCATAATTAAAGAATCTGCCTCTTTTCCCGCACCTGCAACAAACTCACCGTAGGCAGCCGCGTTGGCATCATTATTCATGGTTATCGGTATTTCTTCATAGTACTTTTTGAGCATTTCGATTAAATCTTCATCGTGAAAAGACAGGTTATTGGCAAACTCAATCTTTCCGCTCTCCTTATTTACAGTTCCCGGCACACCCATTCCGATGCAGGCATAATTCTCTCTGGTTATCCCAAGCCTCTTCGCCAGCTTTTCAATAAGTGAGGCAATACAAACAATAATTTCATCTGCCGAACCATTCTTCGGAGTCTCCACAGACGCTTTCAAAACCAGTTGATTATCATCATCGATAAAACCGGCTGCAATGTTTGTACCTCCGATATCTACCCCTATTGCATATTTTTTCATAAGTGCCTCCTATTGCTTAATTTCTGACAGCGCTGCCTCATCCGCCACAATCGTCACATTACGATGAAGCTGCAAAATAGAGGCTTGAATTTTCGGCGTAACCGGTCCAAAGAAGGCCTCCTTCAAAATTTCTGCCTTTTCCTTCCCACTGACAACTATCACAATTCTTTTCGCATTCATAATTGTGTCAATTCCCATAGTGTACGCCTGCTTTGGAACCTCCTCGATACTGTCAAAAAATCTTTGGTTTGCCAAGATTGTGGATTCCGTCAAATCAACACAGTGTGTCTTCATCTCAAATTTATCGCTGGGCTCATTGAAGCCGATATGACCGTTATGTCCAAGTCCCAAAAGCTGCAAATCAATGCCCCCTGCATTCTCAATGATTGTGTCATAGTCTTCACAGGCTTTTTTACTGTCCTTCTCCATGCCCTTCGGCAAATAAATTCTGTCTTTCTCTATATTCACTCTCTGAAACAGTTTTTCCTTCATAAAATAATAATAGCTTTGGTCGTTGTCTCTTGAAAGTCCCCTGTATTCATCCAAATTGATTGTCGTCACCTTCGAAAAGTCCAAATCACCTTTTTCGTACCACTCTACAAGCTGATCATAGATTCCAATCGGTGTTGAGCCGGTAGCAAGACCTAACACGCAGTCCGGCTTCATAATAATTTGCGCCGATATGATGTTTGCCGCCTTTCTGCTCATATCCAAATAATCTTCTGCTTTAATAATTTCCATTTTCATTTACTCCTATCACACTTATTCTTCGGTCAAAAACATGAAAAATCAAATAAAAGATACACATTGTAACCGGTAAAATAATAAATCCTCTTGCAAAACCAATCCTGTCCACGAGATAGCCAAACACAATATTAAATATAATATCAAATATGGTAGCAATGCTGATAATACTTCCCGTAGCAGTCGATACAATGTCTCTGTCAAAATAGCTCTGAATCATCATAATCAACGTCGGATACAAAACGGAAAAGAATATTCCTCCTAAGCTAAGTACCAATACTCCTTTTGCTCCCATAAAAATTCCTATTGTATAAAAAAGTGCTGCCACGCCGCCAAAGAGCTTAATACTCTTTTGAATTCCAAGCTTGGCAACCAGCGGTGCAAAAATAAGTCTGCCCACTGTGATACCACCAAAGAACAAGGACAGATAAGTGGACGCCTTTGCCACCGGAAGCCCCAGTGAATTATGTGCATAGGAGACAAACCAGTTGAGAATACCATGCTCTGCCACAAAGTAGCAGCCAAGAATAAAGACAAGATACAAAAAGGCTCTGTTTTGAACAACCTCTTTAAAGCCTTTTTTTCCTCCTGACTGTTTTTGGGGGCTCTTGTCGGGCTCCTCCATTGGCGTAAGTGCAAGCAGGATAATACCAACCACTGCAATCCCGATTAAAATTCCATTGGTCACCTTCCATGATGTGATATTCTCAGCATATTTCCCCGCCAGCTTCTGGCTTCCCGTTGTTCCGATTCCCTGAACGAAAAACAGCGTGTTGATAATCATTGCCGGAGCACTGGCAAACAATGCCGGAGTCATAATGTTGATTAAGGTATTCATCAGTGTTGATGCACCCATCGTAAAAAACATTCCAATTAATAAGACATAATAATTGTCCGTTACAATGTATAACAATGCCGCCAGACACCAGATAGACATAATACCAAGAGAAACCGCCTTCTTTTGGAAACGGTCCGCAATCTTGCCGCCTATGAGCAAAAATACCAGATTGCCCACATAGCTTATCGTGACAATCATGGAAAGTTGGGCGGTTGTCAGGGCAAAATGATTTTCAAAAATAAGTGCGAAAATCCCTCTCATCGCATCGCTTGCCCCAAGAGCCACCATAATGACAGACATACTGATGTAAGCTAATATTTCTTTTTTCTTTGACATGTCTTTTTCTTCTTTCCGATCGTAAAATTTAATGCTGTGATTTTTCCACACTTATTGTTATAATTTCATATGGTTTTATCTCAAAAATCACTTTATCTTCACTGAGTAAAAGCTCCTGCTCTTTCTCCTCCAGCATATTGCAAATCCATGCCCGCGTTGCATGGAGCTCCTTCAAATCAAGGGTAACCTTTCCTCTCTTGCCGTAAGCGTCATACAGTCTCAGTATCACTTCATCCGAGTTTTCTGCCTTCTTCATACTTTCCAGTATCACATGCTCAGGCAATGTGCCAAACAAGCTAAAGTCACAGATTGTTTCACTTTGTCTCTCTGCCTTTGATAAAATGCAAGGAACATTTAATTGATAGGCGTTTTGTATCACTTCCCCTTCTCGGAAATCTCCCGTGTGAGGATAAATTGAGTAAGTAAAATGATGCACTTCTTTGTCCGCATCCGGAAACGGAAAAATACCGGATTTGATAAGTGTAATGCTGATATCCGCCTCTTCAAAGCTGTATCCGTATTTGCAGTCATTCATCAAGGCAACACCGTAGGAGGCCTCTGACATATCCACCCACTTATGGGCACAAACTTCAAACTGTGCCTGCTCCCAGCTCGTATTCTTATGTGTATTGCGGACAATGTTTCCATACTGAATATCGCAGGTCGCCTTTGTCGTCAATAGATCCAGTGCAAATCTTGCTTTTAATAAAAGCTGCTCCTGCTTCCAATCCACTTCTGTTTTAAAGTCAATCCTTCTTGTATTCTCGTAAAATATAATTTCCTGCACAATCGAGGAGTCCAAAAATCTCTTTTTGCAAATTACTTTTGTACACAGAGACCCCTTTTCAACCGTCCAGTCTGTCACTTCATTGACCAGATAGCTCTTCTCGGTATAAAACGAGTCAATATTCCATGCATCAAACTCATAAGGCCTATCCTCATATACAACAAGCTCATTGGAAAGTCTGTTCTCCTTCAGCACTTCTCTCTCTTCTAATTTATCATAAAGGGAGGTAAGCTCTCCTGTCTCGTTAAAATTCACCTTATAATATTTCGTTTCAAATGATTTATCAGCAGCATTTTTTACCGGAACTTGTGCTTTCTCGCTCTCCTCTTCATAAAAAAGAAGGGTATAGCCATTTGCCGGAATATCCGCAACATGGCACAAGCAACCATCCTGTGTATTTTGTATTTCCAACTCTCTGCCGCGATTGACAACGCGTTTTACGCCTTTTGGAAGCAACACGATTTCATCCCTTGCAAAGCTTAAAGTATTCCATAGATAGAGGGCTGCTTTGCCTTCTTGCTCACTACCGCCGCTCTGCTCCTCTACTTTCTTTCTTGCCTGCAAAGAAAGATCAGTTGTCAACTCTTTTATTTTCTTATAATCCTGATCGGAATCCTCGTACACTTCGCCGATGGAACTTCCCGGTAAAATATCGTGAAACTGATTCAGCAAAAGTAGTTTCCATGCCTCCTCCAGTTTTTCCTTCTCGTAAGAAAAAGAAGCATCCCAAACAAAGGCAAGTGTCTGGAAAAATTCTGCTTCCCTAAGAGCAAATTCCATCTTTCGATTATTCCTTTTATTTCTTCCCATTGAAGTATAGGTTCCTCTATGAAATTCTAAATAAAGGTCCCCACACCACTTTGGTATTTGTTTTCCCTTCAAATTTTCTTCCAGCTTTTCAAAAAACTCTCTTGCAAACGCATGCTTAACGGTTGGGCAGCCCGGTATTCCCCGTTTCAGCCGCTCACTTTGTTCCAGCATTTTAGGGGTTGTACCCCCTCCTCCGTCGCCGTAGCCGTAGCACGTCAAGACGTCCTTGCTCAGTTCTTTATTCTGGAAACGCTGCCAAGTTCCCATAATCTGACTTGGATTTTGCAGCCCGTTATATGTTGTGCTGATATCCGGCGTTCTTCTAAGTTCCGGATTTGGCTCATAGTTTCTTGTCGTAATAAAATAGGTAAGTATCTCGCTTCCGTCAATTCCCTGCCACAAAAAGGTGTCATTTGGAATCTTATTGTACTCGTTCCAGCCAATCTTGGTCGTCATAAAGTAATGGATACCCGACTTTTTCAAAATCTGCGGAAGTGCCGCACTGTATCCGAACACATCAGGAAGCCAGAGAATCACATTCTCTTTTCCAAATTCTTCTTTAAAAAACTTTTTTCCGTAAATAATATGACGAATCAGTGATTCGCCTGAGGAAAGATTACAGTCCGGCTCAAGCCACATGGCTCCTTCGGTTTCCCAGCGCCCTTCTTTGACTCTTTCCTTTATTTTTTCAAACAGCTCCGGCGCATCCTCCTTTACAAACTGGTAAAGCTGAGGCTGACTTGACATAAATTTATAATCCGGATAGCGGTCCATTAAGTAAAGCACGGTGGAAAAGCTGCGGATTACCTTCTCTCTCGTCTGGCGTACCCGCCATTTCCACGCAACATCAATATGGGTATGTCCGATGCTGTAAACATTTATATCGCTCTCTTTGCACATCGTTTCATAAAAGTTTTTCTCCAGATAAGCCTGTGCCTTTGAAACAGAAGCATAAAACTCCTCTGAACCGGTTCTTCGAAAATCAATCCGATTCATTGTTTCATTTAAGATGCCTAACATCTTAAGGCGTCGTTCATCCTCTTCCTTTAAAAGCACCGCCGTTTCAAACGGAACAAAAAGATCGTAGTAAAGCTTTTGTACTTCTTTGCTTTGTACTGCTGCCTTCATATCGAGAATGACATCCTTTGTTCCGGTATTTGTATAAGCATAAAGTGCAATCTCGTATTCGTTCTTATCCGCATATTCGCTTAAAATACATTCATAGTGGTTCATGTCCAGTGCGCACAGCATCTCTCCATCCAAATATAAAATAAACTGCGGATTGTCCGTGTTCCAAATATCGGTGGCACCTGTTTTTAAGCAGAATACAACCCTTTTCCCCATAAACTTTTGAGGCAGGCTTATCTTTGCTTTGAAACAATAATGCTGGTCCCACTCTCCAAACCGCTCTCCTGCTTCAAAGCTTTCATAGCCCTCCTTCTCCTGGAGGAAGGTTGTCCTCTCATCATAACCAAGCTTTTTCATTTGAATATCATGGATAGCAATTTCCTCTGGATTTATTTCTTTTTTTAATGCATCTAGCAGATTTTCCAATCTTCTTGTTATGTTATACATGATACTCTCCTTATCAGCCCTTTACGCCTGTGGTGGCAATACCGCCGGTAATATATCTCTGCAAAATAATAAATAAAATAATGACAGGTAAAATAGATAGCATGGAGGCTGCAAGAATAGAATTCCAGTCAACACCCATTGTTCCGATGTAGCTCTTAATTGCGATCTGAATTGTAAAATTCTTCTGATCAGATAATACCATCAATGGCAGAATATAGTCATTCCATCTCCACAAGAAAGAGAATATAGTCAATGTTACGGTTACAGAAGAACCAAGCGGAAGCATAATATCTTTAAATATTTTAAACTCGCTCGCTCCGTCCAAACGTGCCGATTCCACTAATGACAGCGGGATTGACATATAGTGCTGTCTGTACATAAAAATACCTGTGGTGGTCGTAACAACCGGAAGAATAACACCCCATACATTGTTGTAAAGTCCTAATTCACTGATAACTGTAAACTGGGAAATAGTCAATATTTCACCTGGAATCAAGGTTCCCAAAAGGAAAATTCCAAATACCTTATTTGTATATGTGATTTCACCGCGATAAATAGCAAAGGCATAACCGCACATGGCGCTGATTGCCACCGTAATCAAGGTTCCGACTACCGCAAGAAACAAACTGTTCTTAACATAAATGAAGAAACCGTTTTGAATTACCTTCACATAGGAAGCAACCGAAAAGTTCTCCGGAAACAAATGAAGCGGATAAGCAAACAACTCACTGGAAGATTTAAAGGAACTTAAAAGCAACCAGATAATCGGGAAAATCATAATAAATGCAATAGCAAAACCCACTATCGTTATAATAGCACTCTGTGTGCGCTGTGTTTTCTTTACACTTCTCATTATACTTCTCCTCCTCCCTTTGTAAACTTAAACTGAATAATCGTAATAATGATAAACACAAAACTTACAACAACACCAACTGCAGATGCATAACCGTATTTAGACTGGTTAAAGCCCTGATCAAACATATATTGGATGATATATGTAGTTGATGTTCCGGGTCCTCCTAATGAAATACCCTGAATCAATGCATATTCTTTTAACAAGTTTACAGTGGATAATAACAATACGATAAAAATGGTCGGTGACAGCATCGGAAGCATGATTTTGAAAAAAGTCTGCACCTTTGAAGCCCCATCCACATCTGCCGCTTCAAACAATTCTCTCGGAATATTGTTGATTCCTCCGATGAATAAAATCATAAAATAGCCAACTGAAGCCCAGTTCGAGGCGAAGCTGATTACAAAAGTCGCCAGCTTTGGATTAAGCGCCCATTCAAGCGGAGTGCCTCCTAAATACTGTATGAGAAAGTTAATCAGACCATATTCCTGTCCGAACATCCAGTTAATCGTAATACCAACTACCAGGGAGGAAAGCAATACCGGAATATAAACAATCGTACGAATCAGTGTTGTTCCCTTTAATAGTTTTGAGGTAACTAAAACAGCTATAAGCAGCGGTATAATTACTTTAAAAGGCAAGTTTACAATTGTGTAAATAAGAGTTCTTATCATTGTTTTGTAAAACTCTGCATCTGTCAATATCTTTGCATAGTTTTTTATTCCAACTATGTCCATCTTCTTCCAACCGTCAAAATTTGTAAAGGACAAGCCTATACTTAACACCAACGGCACTAAGAAAAAGATTGTAAATAATATAAAGGCAGGTGCAATAAACATCCAAAAGGCTCTTGTATGACAAAATGCCTGCTTCTTTCTATTCATTAATAAATCCTCCGTTAGATTCTATATTAAGCTACTGATTATGAATTCAGCAGCTTAATATTCGTCATCTTTCTATTTCACTTATTCAGCGATAGTCCAGCCAGATTCCTCTGAAAGTTCTTTTGCAAAAGAATCCAATGCTTCCTGCGGAGTTAATTCACCGCTTACCGCTCTCTTTAATGTGTCTCTATATTCTGCATCCTTATATACTCTCCAAGAAGAGCTCTCATCTACCTCAAATGTATCGGTAACCTGCTTTACTTCATCCTGAAGCATCTCAAAATCTACTCTTGCTTTTTCTGATTCTGGCTCATAAATAACATTCTTCATAGAAGAAAGACCTTTATCATTCTGTAAATATGTCTTAAAGTTTTCCTCTGTGTAAAGCCACTTGATAAAGTCAAGTGCAACATCTGAATTGTCAGCATTCTTCGGAACCGCCAAAGCACCACCGCCGATAATCGCACTTCTGGATACTGTTCCTGTAGGAGATGTCATAATTCCAAACTCAAAACTGGAAATTTCAGTTGCAAATGTGTTGTAATTCCAAGAACCGGATAACAAAATTGCCGCATCACCGTTTTTAAAATATTCTACCGGGTTATCTGTTGTAGCGCCTGCCCAGATAGCTTTTGGCATAACACCATCCTCATTAGCCTTTACAAACTTTGTCAGGGTGTCAACGTTCATTGCACTGTTTAAAGTAATTTTAAAGGAATCTCCATCCTTCTGAACTAAGGAACCGCCGTTTGCATACATTAAAATATCATATCTTGCTCTGGAAACGTCTGCTGCAAAACCATATTTTACGCCTGTCTTTTCCTGAAGCAGTGCTGCATTTTCATATAACTGGTCAATTGTCCATGGATTTTCTGCTGTAGGTGCCTCTATGCCTGCTTCTGCAAACAG
Organism: Konateibacter massiliensis; assembly: GCF_900184995.1. GTDB lineage: Bacteria > Bacillota > Clostridia > Lachnospirales > Lachnospiraceae > Lachnotalea > Lachnotalea massiliensis. The sequence continues at coordinate 2,804,004 of NZ_LT860099.1, read as the reverse complement.
ATCTTCATTGTAATAGAAGCTTGTTGTTGTAAACTGTACCGGAAGACCTGAATATACATCTTCTGTAAATGCCTTACCGATAATGTTGAGCGGAGTTTCTTCAAATAAACTTATGTCAACCACTGTGCTCATATCAACAAATTCTTCCGGATACAGCTGATGAATTCCTACTGTTGAAATTAAATCCGGTAAATCTTTATTTTTTGCCATAGCAGGGAATTTTGTCTTTTGATCATCATTTGACAGAATAATGGTCTCATAGGAATTTCCTGATTCCGCTGCCCACTTGTCCAGCGCATTTTTCAGTGCATTTCCTTCGCCTGGCTCTTCGGAAATCATAACCTTCATGGTCTTTCCTCTTACTTCGGTATCGCCTGAGTTTTCTGTCGCAGCCTCCGTTGTGTTCTCTTTTGTTGTGTCTGATGTTGTGCTGTTAGAAGAACCGCATGCTGCTAAGGAAATCACCATAACCGCACTCAAGGTTGCCGCTAATGCCTTATTAAATCTCTTTCTCATTTCTTTTCCTCCTAATATTTATTATAGTGTTTTTTTTGCTTCTATTAAAAATAAAATCGCAAGTGCTTGTCCATATGGCATTGATTTTATTTCAATACTTTTATAAAAATCTTTGCTTTCTCTTCCCATCGCTGTTCCGTAGGAAACCTGGTTTACCTTTCCTTCCTCTGTGATGCAGGATAAAATCGGTTCCAATGCTTTCTGGGCACACTCTGTCAGGCTTTTATCTATGATTCCCATCTGAGCCGCCCGCAAAATACCATAGGCAAATCCGCAGGTTGCACTCGCTTCTACATAAGAGGTCTTATCATCTACCAGCGTGTGCCACATTCCTGTCTCATCCTGATATTTCACAAGTCCTTCCACCTGTGCCCGAAGCGCTTCCTCCAAAAAGCGTTTGGAAGCCGCATCACATTCTACCATATCAAGAAATTCCGGTATTGCTGCGGTTATCCAACAATTTCCTCTGCCCCACAGTGCTTCTGCAAAGTTATGGTTCCCATGAAAGGTATATCCGTGGAACCACAATCCGGTTTTTTTGTCTGCCAAATACTTGGTATGAAGCAAGAATTGATATTTTGCTTCCTCTACATAATCTTTTCTTTCGTTCATCCTGCCCATATTGGCAAGAAATAGCACCGTCATAAACAGGGTATCATCCCATAGTTCTTGATCGTTTAATGTATCTGAAGTCGTGTGCTGCAGACCGCCTTCCTCTGTTCTCGGCATTTCCGTATAAATCCATTCTGCCCAATCATCACATATCTTCTTGTAGGCTTCATTTTTTGTATATTCTACCAGATAAGACATTGCAAGCATAGGAGCCGTTGTGTTGACGTTTTTTGCCGGAAAACCAATTTCCATCTGCCTGTCATAATATCGGATTAAGATATCTAAGTATTTTTCATCCTTTGTATATTCAAAATATCTCCAAAACCCAAATAAGCCAACGCCCTGTGTCCATTCCCAGAATTGATATTTTCGGATATCATCACCTGCCAAGTTTTTCGTTTTCATATTTTCCAAAAAGGTTTCGTCCTCTTCATATAACACTTCCGTAAAACTGTCAATGAGTTTAACAAGCTTATCTGTTACCTGTTTATCCGTGTTTTGATTCATTTTGTATCCCTTCCTAAAATAATAGCAGATATTGCTTATTACTTTCTTGTTTTTCTTAATTATACAGAATGGTTCATTCATATACTACATACTTTTTGTCATTTTTTTCGATTTTTATTGCATTTTTTGCTCACAAGAATTACAATGTTTTTATACATAGACAAAATATGCAATATATTTATGGAAAGGAACTGTATTTTATGTTAATTGATGATTCTCTCCTATATGAGCAAAAACATAGTATTATCGTCAACGATTTGAATAATAATCTTTTTTATTATTTCGATTATGATGAGAGATATGCAGGTATCAACATGGAGTTTCAGCATTTTCACCGCTTTTACGAAATTTTGATTCTGCTTGCACCGGAAGCAGACCATTTGATAGAGGGAAACTCCTTTCACCTCAAAATGGGAGACATGGTTTTACTGCCGCCCTTCTGTCTGCATAAATCCATCTATAATGAAGGCTTGCCAAGCAAACGTCTTGTAATCAGCTTTATGTTTCCGGAAAACTTATTCGGGCTTCCCAACGGCTATTCCAGCTTGCTAAAGCCTTTTCATGATGAGATTTCTATTTTTCGCTTTTCACAAGAACAAAAAGAACTTCTGCATAAGAAACTTAATGAGATATTTCTCTATTCCAAGCAGGAGGATTTTAAACAGTCAGAATTGAGCGAATTGATTATACATTCGAAATTTATAGATTTTTTGAATACAATATTACGATTTCGGGATCAGAATATCTACCGTGATGAGAAGAAAAATACTCCTTCCACGCAAAAAATGTATGAGGTCAGCTCCTTCATACACGGTCATTTTAATGAGGAGCTCAGTTTGAATTCACTGGCTGACCAGTTTTATTTAAGTCCTTATTATTTGTCACACCAGTTTAAGAAGGTCACTAATTTTACCGTGTCAAACTATATTCAAATGACACGTATCAAACATGCACAACACCTCCTGACTACGACAAATGACAAGATTACGGATATCGCTGCTGCCTGCGGCTTTACAAGCTTTTCCCAATTTAACCGGGTGTTTCAAAAAATCCACCATGTTTCTCCGCGTGATTTCCGAAAAGGCGGGTATTCAAACAAATAGGTTCCGTTTCTCTTCCTATCATGAAATAAATCTGTACAACTAGTTTGAAACAATAAGAATTGTGAAATACTATTAGAAAAAAGACAGATGAGGTATTTTATGAAAAATGAGAACGCCGGACTAACCTCCGGACATTTAACGATGATGGCTCTTGGAACTGTAATCGGAGGCTCTTTTTTCCTCGGTTCCTCCGTGGCGATACAATCCGCCGGCCCAAGTGTTATTCTTTCTTATATTGTATGCGGAATTTTAGTTTATTTTATCCTGTTTGCCCTATCCGAAATGACCGTATCCACCCCTGCTGTCGGTTCCTTTCGAAGCTTTGCCTCTCAGTACGTCAACGATGGGACAGGTTTTGTGGTCGGCTGGGTTTACTGGACCGGAATGGTAATTACCATGTCAAGCGAGGCGACTGCGGTTTCCTTACTCGTAAAAGAATGGTTTCCAAACATCTCGCTTCCTTTGCTTGGCTCTGCAATTATAATAGGCGTTACCCTTTTAAACCTTCTAGGCGCAAGGCAGCTAAGCCGCCTCGAAGGATTTTTAGCTGCCATTAAAATTTTTGCAATTATCGCTTTTATTGTAATTGGTCTTCTATTGATTGTTGGATTTTTTTCGGATATCCCCGCAGTCAGAAATAGCGTTTTGACCACAGAACCGTTCTTTGGCGGCGGAATCAAAAGTCTTGCGGGAAGTATGCTTATTGTTCTCTTTACCTATGCCGGATTTGAAATTATCGGACTGGCAGCCTCCGAGACAAAGGATAAACAAAAAACAATTCCAAGAGCCATTCACCACACCGTATTTTCTCTGCTTATCCTTTATATCCTGTGCATCGTAACACTGTTGTTTCTGGTTCCTACTTCTGATCTAAGTGAAAATGTAAGTCCTCTTGTCAGTGCCTTGAACCGCTATCAGCTTTCCTGGGCAGGAACTGCCATGAATATTATTTTAATCAGTGCCATACTCTCCACTATGCTTGCTGCCATGTTCGGTATCGGCAGAATGCTTCGTTCCCTCGTTGAGGATGGATTAGGTCCACACTTTTTAAAGGATACCACGGATGTTCCGTACAAGGGCATTCTTTTTTCAGGTGCCTGTATGCTTCTCGCCCTTTTTGCAGGAATGCTCTTTCCGAGAGCTTATCTATTTTTAATCAGTTCGGGTGGCTTTGCTCTTTTATTTACCTACATTATTCTTATGATAACCCATATCCGTTTCCGCAAAGCAAACGGAAAGCCGGAGGGAAATTGCCGCTTGTACGGCTTCCCTTACAGCTCCCTCTTTACATTGATCGGGCTTATCATCGCGATGGTGAGCATGCCCTTTATCGCCGGGCAGACCGCAGGCTTTTTTGCCGGAATCTTTCTGGTCGTATTTTATGGCGTCAGCTATGCCATTATGAGATATGTAAGTACAAGAAAGCTTCAAAGAGTGCTCCTTGAATATTCTAAGCTGCCAAGTAAGCGTGCTTTCTTGACGGAGTTTTCGGAAGAATTCCATGATGATGAATCAGACAAAACATCCTCACCCAAAACCAAAACAGAACCTCTTGATAAATAACTGTTTCTTTACTATAAATCCCCGCTTTATTCTACGCAAAACTAAAGAGGGCAGAAATTCATCACCATGAATTTCTGCCTGCTTTTTTCTTCTTTATTCGTTCTCGTCCAATCCCTGCATGTATTCATCCATATACTGCGCTACTACTTTGGAATAGGCAACTGCCTCCACCACTGTTTTAGCACCTAACACAACGTCACCTGCCGCAAAAATACCGTCAATTGTCGTTGTTCCCTTCTCATCCGTTTGAAGGAGTCCCTTCTCCGTCGCCTTCAAGCCTGCTGTCGTGCTGACCAAACGGCTCTTCGGTCCCTGGCTGATGGAAATAATCGTAGTGTCCGCCGGATAGAGTATTTTTTCTTCCTCTGTCTCCACAACATTTTCATCCTCATCATAGCGGATATTTTGGAATACCGGACCTTCGTCGGTAATCTCCACTATGCTTTTGGCATATTCAAATTTTGCGCCGTCAAGCTTTGCATAATTTGCTTCATGGTCACTTGAGTTCCAATGAAGCCCCCTCGCATATAGAATGACCTCCCTTGCACCATGTCTGATTGCCGTTCTTGCCACGTCCATCGCCGAGTTTCCCATGCCGATAATTGCTACCTTATCACCAAGGCTATATGCACTTGGATTTTTTAAATAATCAATGGCAAAATGTACATTTCCCAAAGATTCTCCTTTGATTCCAAGTGTCTTCGGCTTCCATACTCCGGTACCGATAAAGATGCTCTTATAGCCGTCACGCTGTAAATCCTGTATCGTGAGTGCTTCTCCGATTGCAGTATTCGGTCTTATTTTGATTCCCATTTCTAAGAGCTTTGTTTTGTAGCGGCCCAGTATGCTCTTCGGAAGTCTGAATTCCGGTATACCATATTGGAGGATACCGCCAATTTTATCTTTCGCATCAAAAATTGTGATGTCATAGCCCTTCTGTGCAAGAATGATGGCAATTGTAATTCCAGCAGGACCGGAGCCGATAACTGCCACTTTTTTTCCTTTATTTTTCTCATACTTTGCCTCAATACGCTCAAAGCAAGTGTCAGATATGTAATTTTCAATGCTGCTGATATGAATCGGCTGTCCTTTTTTCCCTAAAATGCAGTGTCCCTCGCATTGTTTTTCATGATTACAGATAAGGGAACAAACCATCGAAAGAGGATTGTTTTCAAAAAGCATCTGTCCTGCTGTCTGTAATTCTCCCTCCTTAAAATACTGTATCATCTGAGGTATCGCTGTGTTAATCGGACATCCTTTCCGGCACTGCGGCACCTTGCAGTTTAAACATCTCTTGGCTTCGTCTATTTCGTGTATCATAATACTGTCTCCTTTTTCTTTGTCTCCTCTATAAGATTAAGGTTATAAATTCCCTCAACATCTTCTTTTGCAAGCGGTTTACTGAACAGATAGCCTTGAATGTAGTCACAGCCGCTGTCCTCCAGCTTTTTGAATTTATCCCAATCTTCAATTCCCTCTGCCGTTATCTTAAGGTTCAAACTATGGGCAAGCGAAATCAAGCTTTCCATAACCTTGCTGTTTTCAAACTCCAAAAATTTATCATTGATGGATTTATCCAGCTTAATTTTGTTTACCGGCATGAAAGTAAGATAATTCAGAGAAGAATATCCTGTTCCGAAATCATCGAGAGCAATCTTAAATCCATGTCTTCTCAACTCCTGAATAAATTCCAGTGTCTGTGTATTATTTTCCAAAAGAATTCCTTCCGTAATCTCAATTTCAAGGTGCTCCGGCTTGATATTATATTCCTCCAGGCACTGTCTTACATAGGCGGTATAGCCTTTGTCTCTCATCTGCTTGCTTGAATAGTTAATTGCAACCATCTTTTCTCCAAAGCCTTTATCTCGCCACTCTGCCATCTGTCTGATTGCTTCCTTTGCAACCCATCTTCCGATTTCAATAATATATCCCGTCTCCTCGGCAACCGGAATAAAAACATTCGGTCCTATCGAGAAATCCTTTAATCTAAGCAATGCCTCAAAGCCCACAATATTTCCCGTCTCAACTTCCACCTGAGGCTGGTAATAAAGGCAGAAACCTTCCTCCTTGATTGCCTGTCTTAAAATAGCTTCTACATTTTTCTTGGACTTAATTTCATTTTTCATATCCTCATGGTAATAGATATGATTGTTCTTCCCGCATTTTTTCGCCTTGTACATAGCAGTATCGGCATTCATAATCAGTTGATTCAAATTGTCGCTATCCTTTGGATAAAAGGTGATTCCCATGCTAAACGTGATTGTATTTTCCATGCCCTCCAGTGAAAATACCTGTGTAAACGCCTCATTTATGCGGGTAATGTAATAGTCCGCATTCTTACAGTCGGTTATTCCCTTCAGCAATACCAGGAATTCATCGCCGCCCATTCTGGCTATACTCATGTGCTCTTCCTTGATGTTTTCCAATCGCTCTGCTATCTGTTTTAGCAAATCATCTCCGTGAGTATGTCCCAATGTATCATTGATGCTTTTAAAATCATCAATGTCAAACAGCATAACAGCTCCGCTTCCCTTATCTTCCAGCTCTTCCGATAGCATCTCCATGAATTTCCTGCGATTCGGCAAATGTGTCAGGTAATCGTGACTTGCCGCATATTCAATATATTCTTCTTTTTCTTTGATTACTGTCGTGTCTAAAATAATTCCATATATCTTCGATACTTGACCGTCAGAATCTTTAATACCCTTTCCCCGAACCAAGAACCAGCAAGGTCTGTCCGCATCTACATTTGCGCCAACCTGAACATATATTTCGTTCTTTTCCCCATTCACATAGCGGTATACCTCTGCCAACAGTTTTTTTCTGTAATCCTTTCGAACGAGACATTTCATAAGCGAATAATAATTGCCCCTGCCGGGTATTGGTTTATTTACAATGTTTTGAAGATTACTCGACACCTCGACCTCATTTGTTGCCAAATCAAGTTCCCACACCGCACTGTTTGTGCTTTTTATTGCAATGTCATACTTCTGCCAAAGCAAATTCACTTCGGCGGCATGCTTCTCCACAATATCATACTGCAATTTGAGCTCTTCCTCGGATGCTGACAGCTCTTCATATATCATGCTCAGCTCTTCGTTGCTCTCCTGAAGCTTTCTTTGCATGATTCTTCGTTTTATATTGTCCACAACAAGAATAAGTGCTATCAGAGAAAGAACTCCCACTACCACACCTGCCATGATAAGATATTTTTCATATCCCTTCAGCGGACTTTCCTTTTTGTTGATTAAAATAGCACCTTCCGGAATTAGTTTTTCATCAATGCTATACTTCTCGATAATATTGTAGTCAAAAATATAGTAATATGGCGTCTCCTCCACAACCGGAATGTCTGAGGGCGAAACTCCGCCAAGAATCTGCAGCACCATTTTGGCGGCTGTCAATCCGAAATCCCTATATGAAATCATCTTACCACCCAAAAGACCTTGCCCGACACCTCCGATACTGCTGCGGTATACCGGAACATTCGTATGCTCACTTAGAAACGCATATTGGCTGTCCATGCTCATATATGTATCTTCCTTATCCTGATTCATGCTCATAAATAAAATGATGGTACTATCATCAATCTTGCTTAATGTTTTTCCGAATTCCTCAAAGGTGTACTCTGAGACATTTAAAGCCTCCGCTTCCAAATCGGGAAATGATTTCATTGCCGTCTCAAACTGTTTTTTATCTCCCTGCCCTGTCAGAGTATTGTCCACAATTCCTACTACCTTTGTAGTCTTTGGGTTAAGCTTCTCTGCCAATTCAATATTTTCTACCAAGGACGCTTCTTCCAGACTTCCCGTCATATATGGATTTTTCGCTGCCTCCGCTGCCCGCTCCTGATCATTGGCTCCAAAAAATACAATCGGTATGCCAGAAAACAATTCCTCCTGGTAATCCATCGCAAACTGTAAGGCAAAGTCATCCCCCACAATAATTGCATCGTACTTCGGAACATGCTGCAGCTTATATTTCAAGCTTGTATGAAAATTTTCTATGTTTTCATCAGAAGAAAGTCTCTTGGCATCCATATATTCAATGTCAAGATTGACTGACTGTCCTGTAAAACCCTCCTGTATGCCATCAATCTGCTCCGGAACTGTCACAAAATTTTCTGTGTAGGAGCTGATAAACAACACATTTCTTGTAGGCTCCCCCGCCGCATAAGCAGTATTATTTGATAAAAATATGCACAGGATAACTCCCGCTATTATAGAATAAAAAGAAACACTCCAAACACTACTCTCACTCCTCATAGGTATTCCCTCCATAACACATGTTTTCAGTCTTGCCGTCTCTGTCATATTTAGAAGTTATTCTATCCTATTCTATCATATTTTTACTTATCTTTTTATATTATTTGCTTTTTTTACATTATTTTTCTTTATATTTAATAAAAATAAGATAAAACTACCCCCATATAGGACATTGAAATATAACAATTCCTATATGGGGGTAGCTTCTCCACCAAGCATACAATCCCTAAAAACTTCTTTCCAAAATCACAACGCCCCATTTATCTATCGTAAGTTCCTGCCCATTCTCAATGTGTTTACCATCAAGCAACGAGGCCGCATCATTCCCTTGATATTTGAGGGATACCGGAATATTTCTATGGTTCAGATAATATAAAATTTCTTTTCCCTCTTCATTCATCCCTTTTCGAATGACACACTGGTTAGAAATCTCATTTTCATAATTCCAAATTCCGGCTTGCTTTAAGCACATCATTAACAGGCTTTTAAGAGCCTCATCCGATACCTTGCATCCAAGATAAGTTGCAATGCCTTTTCCATATTGATTTTGTGTCGTAGCTGCGTATCTTTTCCAGTTTTCATGGTCATAGGAAGCGATTACCTTTGCCGTTGTCGGTTTTAGAAGTTCCATAAATTCTGTCACATTTTGTTCGCTCTCTGAAAGCTTCACACCTGCCAGAGAATACTTTGTTTTCACCGGCGTTGTCATCTGATTGTAAGTCATTCCAAGGCAGTCCGTTAATTGATGCGGCAGGCGGTCGTGATATACTTTCAAATTTTCATCGGCAACTCCGCTTTTAAAGGTCATAAACAAATGGCCGCCCTTTTGTACATAGCAATCGATTGCTGACAAACATTCCTCCGAAGCCGTATAGAGTGCAGGAACTACAAGTAAATCGTAATCGCCAAAACGCTCTGTCATCTCCGATGTCACAAAATCTACTTCTGCATTGCAGTGAAAAAGTACATTATAAACCTGACGCAAAACATCATTGTATTCACAGAAACTTTCCGGTTTACTGCCGTTTCCAAATGCCATCCCTGTATCAATTCGAAACCACTTAATAGCTGTTAATGCTTCATTGCTTACTAAAATTGCCACATTATTTTTCTTTTTTAAATTCACAAGCTTTTTACTTAAGGCATTGAATTCCTTTCCAATCTGTTTAGCTTCCAAATAAGTATCATTTTCTTCAAAATCATGACTTAAAACACCCTTCCAGTAAGTTTCAAATGAATTATGGATAGAATGATAGTGCCAGTACATAACACTATTTGCTCCGCTGGCAAGATGACTGAATGCCTGTAACCGCAGTTGTCCCTCATAAGGAAGCCATGCCTGCTGTCCTTGAGCCTGTGTTTCTAATACCAGGTAGTTCTCCTGCTTTAAGGAACGTGTCATGTCACCTCCAAAGGCAATCTCTTCCCCGGTTAAATCGTCTTGGGTCGGATGATAAATATCGCATCCTGCTATCGTCAGTGCCTTTGCCGCACGAAAATGATTGACATCGGGCTGTAATCCGTAAGAATGTCCTCTCCACTCAAAATCAAAATTCTGTGTGAGAAACTGATGCTCTTTTTTGTATTTTCGTACAATCTCTGCCTGCCATGACAAAAATTCATCCACCAGCCTGCGCTGAAATTTAGAATATTCAGCCCCCAGGCTTCCGTTAATCGTTCCTCTTACATCCGGAAACTCTTCCCATGTATTGATCCGATTACTCCAATAATTTAATCCAAATGCATCATTCAGCCGGTTTAAATCCTGTTCAAATTTGTCTTTCAGATATATCACAAAACGTTCCTGCACATTTGATGATGCAGTACCGTAATGCTTTGTTTCATTGTCAAGCTGATAGCCAATTACACAAGCTTTGTCTGCCACATGGGAAACTAATGCTTCAATCGCACCTTTTGCAAGACGCAGATAATCTGAATTCGTGATATCCATAATCTGTCTGGCACCATAAAGAGCCTGCCCTTGCGTGGTTGTCACCATAATTTGAGGATATTTTTTAACCGCCCATGCCGGTACTGCATAAGTGGGCGTTCCAATGATTACAGAAATACCATTTTCTTCACAGGCATGCAATACCCGGTCAATATGTTTAAAATCATAAGTCCCTTCTTCCGGTTCCATCGTCGCCCAGGTAGACTCAGCAATCCGAATGACGTTCATCCCCGCCGCCTTTAACATTTCTATATCTTTGTCCAGCCGCTCATAAGGCATATATTCATCATAATAAGCTGCACCATATAATAACTTTGAAGCCATACGTTCCTCCTTTTGTTAAATCTTTCACATACGCATTCTGTACTCTCACTATGAAATCGTATCAAAAAGGTCCTGTTGCCAATTTTCCGGTTCTTCCTCCTGACAAAGATTAAAATAATCAAAATCTGCATATTGTCGGTGAAACAAACTGTCTACACAGGCAATTCCAACAAATGCCCCTGTAAACTCCCCAAATTTACAATATTCATCGGAGTATTTTGATGTATCAAACTTACGTGCAATCGGATGATATTTTTCATTATCAACTGACCAGAAAAACCTTGCATTTCTGCCGCGGATTTCTAATCTAAAATAAATCTCACAATCTGAGGCTGCAATTTGGCTGTCTTTGTGCTCCGTTCTTACTCCATTTTCAAACTGGGTTACAATCAAAGCTTCACTTTTTAATGTGTCACTATAATATTTTCTTAAAAAAACATAGTTCATGTTATCATAATAAAGCATAAGTCCCGCACTATGCTGATAGTGGGTCGGCTTAAAATCCATCTTACATTCGGCTGTCATATAAGTGCTTGTCAGCTTTCTGGCTAGAAAACTAAACCGGTTCAAAGAGCAGGCGCTTTCCTGCCCGCGTAACCTTAAATAGCCTTTCCGCTCCGTTAAGTTTGTAAAACTTTTCGGCGAAATTCTAGGTGCATAGTAAAATAAGCCAAGCTCTGCTTGATCAAAATCATCCTTTTCTATCACTGGCGGACATTTCACTTCAGGCAAATCCACCTCCGGCAATTCTTTCTTTGCCAATTTAGTGCCGTCAAAAAGTCTAAGCCATCCGTCTTCGTTCCATTCCATTTTCTGCATTGCCGTTTCTCTCCCCAGCGTGCAGCGAAGCTCCGGTAAAAATGGTCTGGAACACAGATGAAACAAAAAGGTTTCACCCTTTTGTGTTTCAACGATACTCCCGTGACCAGATTTTTGTAAATAACTGGACGGATTGAAATAATGAGGTTTTAAGTGATTGGTATCCATGCGTTCATCATAATTTGCCTCTACATTTGTTACAATTGGATTCTCCGAGTCTGATTCGTAAGGTCCCCATATATTCTTTGACCTTGCCATCGTAACGCTGTGGTAATAGCCCGTTCCGCCTTCTGCAAGCATTAAATAATACCAGCCGTTTTTCTTATAAATGTGAGGTGCTTCCATACAGCCTCTCTTGGTAGAACCTTCTGAGATTGGCTTTGGATATCCAATCATACCTTTTTTACTGTCATATTCACACAACACAATTCTACCCGGCTTTGTATAATCATCCCGCGTTTCCCACTCTAAATTCACAATATATTTTCGTCCGTCTTCATCATGAAACATAGATGCGTCAAATCCCGATGAATGTATATATTCTGGCTCTGACCATGGTCCTGTAATTTCCGATGCCGTAATCAGATAATTATCTACATCGAAATATCTTCCATTCATGCTGTTCATAACACCATATACCAGATAAAATAAATCGGTTTGCCCATCATAGGTGAGACATGGTGCCCAGATGCCTTTTGCACTTGGCAATTTCCGTAAATCAAACTTTGACTCATCCGATAAAATGTTCGTGATCAGCTCCCAGTTTTTTAAATCCTTTGAATGGTATACGGGTACCCCCGGAAACCATTCAAAGCTGGAAACTGCCAAGTAATACTCATTTTCTTTTTTACAGATACATGGATCTGCGTGAAATCCTGTTAAAATTGGGTTGTTATTCATTTCACTACCTCTTACTACCTGCTTATGATTCCGGTTGCGATGGAATTTGGTGCGATTGTCACCTTTACTCCGTGTCCTTCTATTCGGATATAGGCTTGTCTCTCTTCGTCTTCCGTATTTAGTAACACAACCGCAATCGTACCGTCTGTGTTTTTAAAAGCTGTCACGTCTAGTTTTTCCGTATATCTTGTATGGGCAATTCGAACCGCTTCCGGTTTAATAAAGTGGCTGAAATGGCGGATATAAGACAATGTATTTCGCTCCAATACCTTCTTTGTTTTCATATCAAACATGTAAGGGGCATCACAGTAATTCTTTACATGATTGGGTCCTCCCATCTCATCCAAAAATATATTCCAATCATAAAATGCCGTCATTCCATGGTTTAAATTTCCGATTATATCGTGTGCGTATTTCTGTGCATTTTCAAGATAATTATCAGAAGAATATTTGCAGTATTCAATACATGCTTCTGAAAGAATCAGTTTCTTATCCGGAAATTTATCTTTCACTAACTGGAGTGCCTCAAAATGATCGCCGCTGTACCAGTGAAAAGCAATTCCTGCAACCATGTGGTTCGTGTCTTCCCCAATAATTTCACATGCCCTGTCAAACACCCGCTCTTTGTTATGATCCCATATAAAGATTTCAATATCCGAAAGGCCATTCTTACAAAGTGCCGGATACATATAATCTCTTAGGAAAATCTTCTCTTCTTTTGCCGTATAAACACAAGAATCCCATGTCTGCGTGGCTTTTGGCTCATTTTGCAGGCTTATCCTTGTCACTTGATATCCCCTGTTTCTAAATTCCTTGATATACCTGCATATATACTCTGCCCAAAACGCTTTATACTCTTCTTTTAATTTTCCTCCATGATTTCGCTCCCCGTTTGTTTTCATAAATACAGGAGGGCTCCAAGGAGTCAGCATAATTTCAATCTTAGTTTCGCACGCCTTTTGTGCATCCTCTAACAGGGGAAATATGTATTTCTCTGTTCTCTCCATATTGAAGCTTTCCATCTCTAAATCTTGGGAATCAGACATTGCTTCGTAATGCCCCAATGAAAAATCACAGCTATCCATATGTGTGCGGACAATTTGGTAATTCATTTCCTCTTTTCCAAAATACGTCCTTAAGGCTTCTTCTTGCTGTTCTTTACTCATCTGTGCATACACATAGCCTGCCGCATCTGTAATCGCCCCGCCAAAACCTTCTATTTTTTGATAAACAACCTCCGGATAAAGATTAATTACATAATTTTCTTCTTCATCTTCCTGATTAAAATGAAATTGTTTTTTCGTTTCTTCTTTCACATTATTTGCAAAAGTTGTTGTTGTTAACTTTAAATCCATAGTTACCTCTCTGTGCTTATTCCGATAAGCCGTTTCTGAATTGTGATGGGGTCATTCCCATATACTTTTTAAAAACACGTGTAAAATACTTCTCATCGTGAAAACCGACCTTAAATGCCACTTCATAAGTCTTTAAATCACCATTTTTCAAATAAAAGCAAGAATGTTCAATTCTTCTTTTGTTTACATAATCAACAAATCCACATTCCATGCTCTGGGAAAACAAACCGGACAGATAGCTTGTACTTAATTTCACATGATTAGCAGCATCCGCCAGTGTGATATTCTTTGTGTAGTTTTCCTCAATAAAATCTTTCACATGAGCAATAATTTGATTTTCGCAAGTTAATTTTTCTCCAGGCTGAGCTACAATAGCTTCTAATTTTTCCAATATTTCGTTTGGCCTGCACGGCTTTAAAAGATAGTCCACTACCTGATATCGAAGAGCTTTTCTGGCATATTCAAATTCATCATAACCACTTAAAATAATTGTTTTGGGACAATATCCGCTCTCCTTGGTAATTTTCAAAACTTCTAATCCGGTCTTTCCCGGCATCTGTATATCTAATAGCATTACATCCGGTTTGTATTGGAAAATAATATCAATTGCAGCATCGCCGCTTTGGGCCATATAAATCTTGTCAAACACCTTACTGTTATTTTCGATATAGCTGGCAATTCCGTTTCTGATTTTCGCTTCATCATCTACAATTAGTAGTTTTTGCATCATATCTCAACCTTTCTAGGTTATTTAAGGGTTAAACTGTGCAGGAACACATAATTTTATCGTTGTTCCCTTTCCAACATCACTTATGATATCCAATTTAAAATCTCCTCGATACTTTAAATTTAACCTTTCTCGCACATTATAAATTGCAAACTTTCCAACTCTTTGACTTGTATATTTTAACGTATCATTATTTTCATGGTCGAATATCTGGTTGATTTGTTCCTCCGTCATGCCAACTCCATTGTCGCTTACTTCAAAATAAAGATACCTTCCATCTACTCTTCCTGTAATTTTAATAAATCCCGTCTCCTCTTTGCACTCTAAGCCATGTACAATCGCATTTTCCACAAAAGGCTGAAGGATTAATTTCGGGATGATATACCTCTTAGCTTCTTCATCAATATCAATTTTATAATCTAACCTCTTTTCAAAACGCATCTTTTGTATCTGCAAGTAATGATAAATTAATTCCGCTTCTTTCTCCACGTATATGTCACTCTGTCCTTGATTTAAAACCAGGCGGAATAATTGGGAAAGTGAAAAAATATCCTCTGCCAACGTATGTCTATCGTCATTGAAAGCCTGCCAATATAGAGAATCAAGGGCATTATATAGAAAATGAGGATTAATTTGTGCCTGAAGCGCCTCCAGTTCACTTTGTCTTTCTCGAATAACCATGACATAGTTAGAGTCAACTAATTCTTTTATTTCCGAAACCATATTGTTGTAGCATTCTGTTACTTGTCCAATTTCATCATCTACAATGACTTCTACATATTGTTCAAAATCACCTTCTTTAAACTTCATCATGGAGTTGTTTAATTTCTGTAACGGATGTGAAATAATATTGGCGATCAGCATTGCCATTGGCCATATTGCTATAAAGAATATGCAAAAGAATACAACCGGGAATACAAATGCATTCTCTCTTTGTGATAACCACTGCTCCTTTGGAACGATATAATATATTTGGTCTTTACTCGTTTCATCTATCGTGCTAAATACATAGTTTGTTCCTATTTTAGTTTTGGCAACCGTTTCGGAAGGAAGTATTACATTGCTGATTGCATAACTTAGCATATCACCGCTTACAGTTCCTGCCTGAACCAGCTTAACGCCATTATTCACAATAACAATCCCTTCCGAATCATCCAGAAGTATATTACTGCAGAGCTGTTCATAGCGAGATGCATCGATGCCGATACATAAAAATCCAACTAATCTGGACTTGGAAAGATTATACAATGCTTTTCCTACTACTATTTTCCCTCCATTGTTTTTGGTAAAAATGCTATTTTCACCTTTATCAATGCGTGTCCATACACAATCACCTTTCGCTGCATAAGCATCTTTGAACAACTGTGTCTGACGAACCGCTTCCATTTTCATATTATGCACGCTGCTATCTCTGGAAACATAAAAAGGACGAATATCATTTTCGGTATAAAGAATCAGTGTTTTTATATGATTCTTTACCGAAATATTATCTTTCACTAAATCAATCGGTGCATTTTGCTCCCAAATCAAAGGATTTTCTGCCAAGGAAGAGCCCTTTTCTTGATATAAGATCGTTCTGATATCTTTGTTAATACTAAGATAAGTCACGATATCAAGCACATCTGCCTGTAAGTAATTGACATTTTCCTGAATGGTGCTTACCTGATTTTTGTAAAACTCAATCATTTTTTCTTCAATCGCAGCTGTATTTCTATTGTAGAGAAACACCGTTGTAATTAAAAGCAATGGCCCAATGATTAAATACATGGATAATATTATTTTATATTTTACTTTCAGCTTATCAAATAGATGGTTAATTTTTTTCATATGACATTCCCCTATTTTTATTTATATATAATATTATACCCATGCATTTTTATAATGGCAAGCAGGTTAGCCTTTTACTGCACCTGCCGCAATGCCTTTTGTAATATGCTTGTTTAACAGAACATAGATGACAACTGCCGGCAAGGCTGTGAGTGCCATAACTGCAAACTGAACCGCATAATTAGAGGAATATTCACCTGTAAATTCCAATACGGAAAACGGAAGCGTCTTCCATGTTTTACTGCTTAAATAAGTGGATGCCATCATGAATTCATTCCAGTTATTTAAGAATGTCATGATTGTCACCGTTACAATAGAAGATTTCATGAGCGGGGTAATAATAATTGCTATAATTCTGTAAATGCCGCAGCCATCGATTAATGCCGCCTCTTCCATTTCCTTTGGAATAGAACTGATAAAGCTGCTCATTAAAAACATACCTTGTGGTAATGAAAATGCAACATATGGTATCAGCAATGCCCAAATGGTATCCGTAATTCCAATTTTTTGGTAAATCACATAGTTCGGAAGAAGTGTTGCGTGGATTGGTATCATCATTCCAACTAAAAGTAAATTTTTTACGAAACCGCTTAATTTCCATTCCATTCTCGTACATGCAAAAGCTGCCATAATGGATATAACAATTACAATAAGAACTGCCAGTGAATTAATTAAAAGGCTGTTTCTTAAATATAAAAGTACGTTTCCATCCACAAATGCCGTTATATAATTATCCCATCTTATTTTCGCCGGAATAATGAGTAATCCATTTGTAAATAACTCATTACTGCTTGCCAGAGAAAAGTTAATCAGCCACACCAAAGGAAAAATTTGGACAATTGCAACTGCGGATAATATAATGAATTTTATAATCTTGCCAATTGATTTATTTTTATGATTCACGATTTCCATATCCATTCTCCTCTATGCCGTCTTTTGCTCAGCAAATATTTTGTTTAACGCTACTGTTGCTAACAGGCAAATTACCACAAAAACAATACTGATTGCATTTCCATACCCATATTTGAACGAATTAAATGCCTGCTTATATAAATAATTCGCCAAAAACTGGGTTTCATTACCTGGTCCGCCATTTGTCAGCAGATATACGGTTTCCATTTGTTTTAATGCTGATATGATAGCAAGTGTAACGTTAACCTGAATAACCGGTTTCATCAGTGGTAATGTTATTCTTAAAAAGGTAGTTTTTGCACTGGCACCATCGATTGCTGCCGCTTCATAAATTACCGTATCAATATTTTTAATTCCTGTATAGTAAATGAGCATTCCCCAGCCAAAGCCGTGCCAGATCAGCACAATAAGCACTGACCAGATTGCCAGTCCGCTTCCCAGCCAGTTCACTTCTGCCTTTGCACCAAATATTTTCAATATATTATTCAGCAATCCAAAACTAGGATTGTATATAAATTTCCAAAGATAAGCTATAATTGCTACTGAAATAACATTCGGAATAAAATAAACGCATCTGAAAAATCCTTCTGCTTTGCCTTGCAGCCTGTCAAGAACTGCTGCCGTAATAATTGCCAATGGATGCTGAATACAAATAAAACCAACTGCTAAAAGTAATGAATTACGCAAGGATAACCAAAATGATGTATCTGTCATTAAGACCTTGTAATTCTCCAGCCCTATGAATGAGAAACTTCCCATTCCCGAAAAATCAGTTAAGCCATAGTAAAAGCTCAAACAGATTGGCGCCAAGATTGCACAAATGAATGTTATAATTCCTGGCGCGACCAGACTAAAAATGACCCATTTGTTGGAATATAGTTTTTTCATGAAATTTCTCCTCTTTCCATCTAATACTATGGCTGCCTTTTACCGGCAGCCATATAAAGTATTTTGAATCTATTATTTGGTCATTGTATCACTTATTTACAAGCCTCAGCCATCGTTTCCCAGAATTTTTCCGGAGTTAAAGCACCAATCACCAACTGCTGACTTCCATCTTCACTAATGGTCTTAAATTCTGAAGTTCCTAAATCATTAAAGGTTACACCTGTAATACTTGTAGAACCTACTACGATATCCGTAAATGCCTTCTGCGGTTCTGTCTCATCTCCGGTTAAATAAGCAGAATAATCTTGAGCTGACATACATACTCCATTTTCCCATGCAAGTTTTGACCAGTTTTCCGGCTGGAACATATAATTCAACAATGCGATTGTTTCTTCTTTCACTTCTGAATTAGCGGATACTGCATATCCTCCGCCATTCCAAGCTGCAATGTCTGTCGCAGCTCCCTGACCACCTTCTACAACCGGCATTGCGAATACACCGAGATTATTTCGAACGTCTTCTAATACATCTTCATTCGTTGCCATAGACATTTCCCAGCTTCCCATATAGTACATAGCTGCCTGCCCATTTGCAAACAGATTTCGTGCCGTACCATAATCTGTTGTCTCAAATCCATTCTGGAATAATCCAACATCTACCGCATCTTTTAATAACTGTGCAGCCTGAACATAAGAAGGATCTGAAAAATCTGCATTTGTAACGGAAGCTTCCAGCATTGCTTTGCTCTCACCATTAATTTTTGCAATTAAATCATGCATCCAGATAGACAATGGCCATTTGTCCGAACCATCCATACTGCACGGAACTATTCCCGCTTCATTAATTGTTTCTGCTAAAGCTAATAATTCTGCATATGTAGTCGGCACCTTCCATCCGTTCTCTTCAAATATCTTCTTATTATAGTAGAAAGCCATAACATCTGTATTTCTTGGAAGTCCATACAATTTTCCATCTCTGCTGAAGCCATCCAAGGATCCTTCAATAAATCCGTAATCATCGTAACTGCTCTTATCTAGTTCAGCAAGTAAACCTGCATCAATTACTTCGTTTAGGAATGATGGCTGACCCCATGCATTTAATAAGTCAGGCATTGCATTTCCTGTTGCGTATGCCTTGAATTTTGTCTTATAAGCCTCATCATCAAGCGCTTCCACTTCGATATTGATATTTGGATTTTCTTTTACGTAGTTATCGAACAACGTTTGTTCAATAAGTCCCTGACCTGTTTTTCTGTCAGTCTGATTCGAAAATACCCTGATTGTCACTTTTTCCTCTACTGAAGCAGAATCAGAACTTTTTGCTCCGCTGCATCCTGCTAAGGAAGTAACCATTGTTGCAACTAGTAGTAACGATAATAACTTCTTTTTCATAGTAAACCCTCCATTTTTTTCACAAAACTTTTTGTCTTGTTATAAAATGAGTATATCATCTCATTTCTATCCATTACAGATAACATTCTTGTGAAAAAGTGGATATTTTTCTGATTTATTGTTATCTTTGTATGTATTCATCGTTTTTATTTGTTTTTGATTGTTTATTATTTTAAACTAGAAACCTTTTTATTCCACTTGTTTAGTCATATTATATCATTCACGAGCTAATTATTGTGTTTTATATTCATTTTGATTATATTACACTTATCCCGGGCAACCAACAAAAAGACCGTTGGCAAGCCAACAGTCTTTTTTCTTGCTATTCCTTTCCTTATTGTTTTTATAGAGCCTCCTTTTAATAATTATTGTCAAATAGAAATCTTGGATTATCATTACTATCCCATTGCACTCGCATTTTATATGTATGACGATTTGGATCATATAGGGGATCCCCTTCAATTTCATCATACTGCCTTGCATGGTATACCATAATATCTTCTTCTCCGTCCTCACTTTTCACAAAACAATTATGTCCGGGACCAATCAGCCCTTTTTCTATATTCGTATTTAGCACTGCCTCCTTTTCTTTGTTCCACATTTTTGGATCAAGTACGTCAGCCTTTTCATCAATACTCAACATTCCAATGCAATAATATGCTCCTGTTTCGCTTGCTGAATAGGTCATGTATATTTTACCATTATGTTTTAGTATTGCCGGACCTTCATTTACCCAGAATCCGATTCGCTCCCAATCATAATCCGGAAAGCTTAATAATACCTGCTGACTCTTTAGTTGATTGGGGGACTCTAATTCTGCAATATAGATATTTGATATTTTCTTACCTACACTTACTTTTTCCGCCCATATGCAATACCATTTCTCATTATGTTCAAATACTGTCATATCTAAGGAAAAATCTTGAAAGGAAAAATCGTCAGCCCCTTTCATTTTCCCTAATTCAACCCAGGTTCCATCAATAGGATCTTCATCCTTACACATTAAAACATATGGTCGAATAGCCCAGATATCGTCTTTATCTCCTGCTGCATAATAAATAATCCATGTATTATCTATATAGTGCAATTCTGGTGCCCAAATATGAGTACTCATAATACCCCTTTCGTGCTTCTTCCAAATGATTTTTTCCTTTGCCTCTATTAGTCCGTCCAAAGAATTTGCTCTTCTAAGAATGATCCTATCATATTCCGGAACAGAGGCTGTAAAATAATAATTACCGTCCTTATGTTTATATATATAAGGGTCTGCTCTTTGCTCTATATAAGGTTTGTTATATATGGTTTTAACATAGTTTTGACTATTCATAGTTCACTCCATTCATGCAACTTTCAAAGCACATACTAGAAGGTGTGAAAACTTTTTATTTTCTCATTCGTCCTCCTACAAAGTCTCTCCTTCCACAACAATGTAATCAACAATGGTTTTATTTGGAACGCTTTTTCCATCAAGAATTTCAAACAAGATATCTACAGCCTTTTCCGAAACTGTCTCCACAACGTTATCAATGGTTGATAATCTAGGCATCACATAATCTAACGTATCTATATTATCAAATCCCATGATTCCGTAATCTTGTTTTGCACGTTTACCTAATTGCTTGAAATGTTTCATAATTTCCAAAGCAAAAATATCACCAGAGCAGAAAAACGCCGTTTTAAGAGAAGTGCTATTTATAATTTCCTCTGCTTCTTTAAGATAATCCCACGAACGAATAACAGATGAATTAATATCTGTATAATTTTTCATTTCATCCAGAAAACCTTGTTCTCTTTGTTCGTGTGAATAAATATTTTCTTGCTCTGCATCTGCTAAGGGCGGACACACAAATACAATTTGTTCATATCCTTTTCTTGCAATTGCCTTTACCGCATCTCTTGCCGCTCTTTTTTCATTAATTCCAACAAATGGTATATCCTTACCAACACGATTTCCAATAATGACCGTAGGCTTATTCATTTTCTTTAAAAAATCATTAAAGGAATGTCCCTTGGATACGGGAGATAAAATCAATCCTTCTACCCGATAATCTACCAACCTTTGAATTAATTCTTTTTCCAGGTTTTTATTTTTTTCATGGAGAGTAATATTTACAAAATAATCATGCTTTCTTGCTTCTACCTCAACAGCATTTAGCATCTGCGCAAAGTATCTGTTTCTTACATCAAATACAACCACACCCAAATACCCTGTTTTTCCGCTTTTTAGTCCTGTAGCCAAAAGATCCGGTCTATATTCCAATTCGGCTGCTACCTCTAATATTTTTTGTTTTGTTTTCTCACTTATCCGTCCGCTGTTTGTGAAAGCACGATTCACTGTAGTCCGTGAAACTCCGCAAATACTAGCAATATCTTTTGTCGTCACACTCATATTATTACCTCCATAAAATTATCTATTTTGTTGTTAAAGACCAATTCGTATCATGTTCCAAGACAATTTTACTATATTACTTGTTATATTTCCATTTCTTATACTTGTATGCTCCACATTATATGGCTTAATTGCTTCATGATGAAGAGCATTTGTCATCTTAGGATCTTCACATTTCATCAGGGAATGCTCTAAAACTCTTTCAGCCTTAAATCCCTGTAAATTAACTTCTATTTCTATATTTTCATTTAGACTTCTGTTAATTACAAACAATACTATTTCCTTTAATTCTTCTCGATATACCGCTACACAGTCTATCATTTGGTTTGCTTTGTCCGCTCTGATATCCAAAACCACACCATGTCCATACTTTGCAACTTGTGAAAATGGAAAATATGTCGGTTGCAGCCAAAGCTCTCCGCCTTGCTTCGTCATGATTGTTGCACTTACATTTGTAAGAAGGGATTGACAAGCCATTTTTACACGATCTGCATTTTTTAATAGTACTAATAACATCCCAGCAAATAGCAGGGAGTCCTCAAAGGTATAAACCATTTCACTAATCGGAGGAGCCACCTGCCACTCAACCTCATTGCACTGCTTCACCGTTTCGGAGGAATCGTATGCCCATACTCCCCATTCATCAAAACTAATATTTAATGTTTTGACGGAACGTTTTTTTGCCTTGATATAATCACATGTTGCAATCACTGTTTTTATATAGCGATCCATATCATCGGCTTGTGCTAAAAACCTTTCTGTTCCTAAATCCTGTCCGGCAAAATACTGGTGCAGCGAAATATAGTCTACATGCTCGTATGTATAATCCAGTGTCTTTGCTTCCCATTCCGGAAAAGTTTCCATTGTATTTAGTGAACTTCCGCAAGAAACCAGTTCAATATTAGAATCAATCACTTTCATTGACTTGGCTGTTTCCTGCGCAATTCTTCCGTATTCTTCAGGCGTTTTATGCCCAATCTGCCATGGGCCATCCATTTCATTGCCTAAACACCAGGTCTTTACCTTGTAAGGCGACACAACCCCATGTTGCCTTCTCATATCGCTGTACTTTGTACCCTGTGGAAAATTACAGTATTCCAAATATTGAACCGCTTCCTTTATTCCTCCTATACCAAGATTAACTGCAAGCATAGGCTCTGCTTCCACTTTCTTTATCCATTTCATAAATTCATTTGTGCCAAACTCATTTGTTTCGATTGCTTTCCATGCAAGCTCTAATCTCTTGGGTCTTTGTTCTTTTGGACCAACTCCATCTTCCCAGTTGTAAGCGGAAACAAAATTTCCTCCCGGATATCTTACCGTGGTAATCCCAAGATTCTTGACAGCTTCTATCACATCGGTTCTAAACCCTTCTTCGTCAGAACATGGATGATTCGGTTCATAGATTCCTGTATAAACAACACGTCCCATATGCTCTACAAAGCTTCCATAAATCCGTTTATCTATTTCTCCAATCTTATAATTTTTATTTATTATAATTTCTAATTTCTTCATACATCCTCCTAATCCTTCATTCCACTTGTTGCCGCACTAGCTATAAAATATTTTTGGAAGAATGCATATAATATTAACAGCGGAACTACAGAGATGAGCGCACCTGCCAGTTGTGGTCCATAATAAGTTGTCGCATGTTCTCCTACAAATAGTGCAAGCCCTGATGCTAATGTCCTCATTTTACTTGAGCTGGTCATCATCAATGGATATAGTAAATCATTCCAGTTTGTCATCAAATGAAATATCGCTAAGGTCATGATTCCCGGTTTTATCAACGGAAGCATTATCTTCCAATAAATTCCCCATTCACTCAGACCATCCACTCTGGCTGCCTCTTCTAAATCCTTGGGCAATGCTGCAAAGTAAGCCCTCATCATAAAAATTCCAAAGGCAGTTGTCGCTTTCGGCAAAATCAAACCTTGATATGTATTGAGCATTCCCAAATAGTTTGATTCCAAAAAAAGAGGAATCATCATTACTTGAAATGGCACCATCATCGTTAATAGGATAAACATAAAAATTGCGTTTTTACCTTTAAACTCCAGCCTTGCAAATGCATATCCCGCCATTGAATCGAACACAACTGCCAAGAGTGTAGAACCCCCTGCAAAAATAATTGTATTTTTGATATAGGTTGCAAAAGGTATATTCGTAAAAATACGCGCAAATGACTTTAAGGTATAGGTGGTTCCTAAAATAGATGGCGGAAAGCCAATAATCTCTTTTTCCGTTTTAAAAGAACTGAGAACCAACCAAATCAGCGGGCAAAGTACAAGGATAAATAAAGTGATAAGTATAGCATATTTTAGTACAGCTAACCCTATATTGCTTTTTGTATATTTTTTCATTTTCCCCTCCTAATCAGCCTTTATAAACATATTCCTATACATAGGAAATGAAATAATCAAAATTACTACAAGTAACAAGACCGATAATGCTGATGCATAACCAAGGTCATAGGGTTGACTAAATCCTGTTTTATAAATATATTGTACTAATGTTTCTGTACTATATTGAGGTCCTCCTTGCGTTGTTACATATACCTGATCAAATACCTGTAAGGAACCAATGGTATTCGTAATCACGCAAAATCCGAGCGCGCTTTTTAATTGAGGTAAGGTGATATGAAAAAATTGATCTACCTTATTCGCCCCATCAATCTCAGATGCCTCATAATAGCTTTTTGAAATCCCTTGAATTCCTACTACCAAGATAGACATCGTGTATCCAAAGTTTTTCCATACTGTCATGCCGATAACTGTCGGCATTGCCGTTTTTACGTCTCTAAAAAACGTTGGCGACTCCATTCCTAACTTTTCCAGCAAATATGGAACAAGCCCAATATTACCGTCCAAAAGAATTGACCAGACAATACCGATTGCTGCCATGGAGCAAATCACGGGCAGAAAGAAAATAGTTCTTGCCATCTTATTAAAGAAATTTGTATTCGTCAGGGCATTGGCAACTAATAATCCGATTACTATCTGAAGGGGTACTTCGAAAGCCACAAAAACAACAGTATTTTTTAATGCATTCCAAAAGCGTTCATCCTGAAATGCTTGAATAAAATTCTTCACTCCTGCAAATGAGATATCAGTGAAAAAGATATTCATATTCATAACGCTGATAACCAAAGAAGCAATCAGCGGAATAATTGCAAACACAAGCAGTATCAGTAAGGAAGGCATTAAAAATAAATAGGCTGCTCTACTTGGTTTATTGAAATATTTTTTAATTTGCTTTATTTTTGTCATTATTACCTCTTTACTGCGGAAAGGGCTTTTCTCCCTTTCCGCAACTTAACTCACTAGTCTAGTTTGCCGAAAGTAGTTCGTTCACTTTCTCTGATGCATTACTCAATTCTGTCTGGCAGTCATTTCCAGAACTAATGTTTTCAATCAGCGGAAAAAGAACCTCTGAATTGATTTGATTTGCTGCTTTCACACCAGGTGCAAAAGAGTAGCCAAACTCTGAAATAGATGACAATGCATTTACAATCGGATCTGCCTGCACCTCTTTATCCTTTGCTACAGATTGCAGATAAGGAGGAAAACCATTTCTCAGTGACCATGCTTTACAGGTCTCTGTTGTATTCCAAAATGCAATAAAATCGTAAGCTGCCGCTTTCTCTTCCTCGCTGCATGTTGAAGTAACACCAAATCCTTGAACCTCTATTACACCCGCTGCCTCTTTTGTACCGGAAGGCATTGCCGTCACACCAAAATTAATGTCGTTTTCCTTTAATCCACTCACTAACCAAGGACCGCTGCAGTAAATTCCCAATTGACCTGCTAACATTAAGTTATCTGTATCTGCCCCGGTTGCCCCCTTCGGTGCATAGCCTGCTGTTACCAAATCCTGTATGTATTGAAGTGTTTTAAGATTTTCAGGTGAGTCTAAAATAGAAGATTTGCCATCCTCTGAAACCACATCGCCTCCATTTGATTTAAACATAGCATCAAAATAGCATGGCGCACCACTCACCGGAAGACCAACTCCGTAAATTTTCTTGGAATTATCTGTTATCTTAGCCGCGTACTCTGCAACCTCATCCCATGTTGTCGGTGCTGCTTCCGGATCTAATCCGGCTGCTTCAAAAAGATCTTTGTTCCAAAATAAAAATGTAGAATGTACCTGCATCGGAATCATCAATTGGCTTCCATTATATTGAAGTGCTTCCAAAGATGCAGTGCTAAAGTCATCCTTATCTGTACCTGTTGCGTCAAAAAAGTCATCTGCCGATTGAAAAATATTGTTATCTCCATAAGTTGCCACATCAAAGTTTCCTTTTATTACAAGTGCCGGTGCAGTTTTCGAAGCAATGGCTGCCGGGAGCTTTTCTTCCAAACTTGCCGTTGGCATAATATCCATTTCTACTGTATTGCCCTTCTCATTTGTCTTGTTATATATTTCTACAAGATCTCTCAGTACATCTCCGTCTGTGCCTGTAAAGGAATTCCAAAACTGAATGGTTGTTCCGCCCGTCTCTGATGCCGATCCGGTCTCCTTTGCCGCAGTACTGTTCTCACTTGATGCGGTAGTATCTTCACTTGCCGCAGTCTTATTTTCATCTAAAGCACTCGCCGGGGAACTGGTATTTCCACAACCTGCTAAGCTTAAAATCATAGTTCCAGCTAAAATTCCTGCAATTAATTTCCTTTTCATATTCTACCTCCATATAGTTATCTCTCATTTATAGTAACTTCGAAAGTAATCTTTACATTTTACAGCATATGGTTTAATATAATAACGTGGATATCTTGATGATTCATTAACATTCTCTTGCCAGGGAAAGAATCGTCGGGATATTCTTTTTTTACCTCCTTCTATCATTTTTCATGTGCCTTCAAATCTTACTTTCTTAAAGAGTACAATTTGAATATATAATATTACTTTGCGTACTCGTGTACTCTTTTACTTGATTATATATTTTACACAATTATATGTCAACTATTGTTTTGTTCTCTTTCCATATTTAGCATAGTGCATAATTTTCAGCGTTATGGTTTGTATGTTTTGTATGAAACAAAAAGCAAGGGCAGTATTCATTGATTTCTCAACAAATAATGCCCTTGCACTATTTATTTCTTAAAATATATCATTCTTTTATTTCACTATAATTGTCAACCAATACCAATTTTTTAAAATTAAATTAGTTGATTAGTCCGCTAAATTTGCTAAATAATCTCCATTACGCTATTATATTTATCCTGAAAAATCACCTTACTGCCTGGCGACATTTTGTTATAGCTTCGTTTCAGTTTATCACGCACAAATTCTGTTCCTTCTTCGATATTATATTTCCTAGCAGAATAAGCTAAATAAAATAATGACGGCAAACTGTCAAAATGAGACATCGCATCTGCGTCAGCTACGCATATTTCCTCTATTGATGTTTTCTCTTCTGGTTTACTACCTCTGTGATTTCTAATACATTTTTGGATCAATTCTATTTTTTCAGCCGGGTAATTCATCCCCTCAAGCATAGTTTTTGCCATATTTGCACCATGTATATGATGTTCCTCATATAAATCATAATCTGTAATCGACGCCACGTCATGCAGCCACGCCGCAATTGTTACAATCTCCATATCGGCATTATACCTTTCTGCCAAAATAACAGCATTCTTGACCACCGCTTTAATGTGATAATAGCAGCCAATGCCAAAGAAATTATTTTCCCCTTCGCATCGTTTTTTAATATCCTCTGCCAAAAACTTAATAATATCGTCCCTCATTTTTCTCTCCATCAAAGTTAGTATTTTATAATACTATATTTTTCAAATCAATTATTATTTTTTCACATTCACTGCAATGAAATGCCTCTACATATGGTTCTGTTAATATTGAGGTTAATTTTATTTTTTCATTTAGCAGTGGCCATTTTGACTTCTTATTTTTATTTATCCACTTTAAAGAATAACGGTCACTTGGTATATAACCTTCTTCCATTTCCTTTGAACAATACGGACATTTCATAATAGTACCTACCTTTTATCATCTAATGCATCATTGGTTCGCTGCTTTCCCTATAAAAAAGCAGCCCTTATGGACTGCTTTTCTATATATTGAAATTATTTGTTGTTTAACGCTGCCTGAGCTGCTGCCAAACGAGCAATCGGTACTCGATAAGGTGAGCAGGATACATAGTTTAATCCAATCTTGTGGCAGAATTCAACGGATGAAGGATCACCGCCGTGCTCGCCGCAAATACCAAGCTTAAGGTCAGATTTAACAGCACGTCCTTTTTCAGCTGCCATCTTAACAAGCTGTCCAACGCCATTCTGGTCAAGTCTTGCAAATGGATCTGATTCGTAGATTTTTGCTTTGTAATAAGCATCTAAGAATTTACCAGCATCATCACGTGAGAAACCAAATGTCATCTGTGTTAAATCGTTTGTTCCGAAGGAGAAGAATTCTGCTTCTTCAGCAACCTCGTTAGCAAGTAATGCTGCACGAGGAATTTCGATCATCGTACCGATATGGTATTCGATGTCGGAGCCTTTTTCCTTCTTAACAGCCTCTGCTGTCTCAATTACGATATCTTTTACAAATTTTAATTCCTTCTTCTCTCCAACTAATGGAATCATGATTTCAGGAACAATATCATAGCCTTTTTCTTCTTTTACTTCGATAGCTGCTTCCATAACGGCTCTTGTCTGCATCTTAGCAATTTCTGGATAAGTAACTGCAAGACGGCATCCTCTGTGTCCCATCATTGGGTTGAACTCGTGGAGTTCATCACATTTCGCCTTAACCTGCTCCGGTGTTAAGCCCATATCTGCTGCTAATGCTTTGATATCTTCTGCATCAGTAGGTACAAACTCATGAAGGGGTGGATCTAAGTAGCGAACTGTCATCGGCTTTCCTTCCAATACCTCGTACATAGCCTTAAAGTCAGCCTTCTGGAACGGAATCAACTCGTTAAGAGCTGCTTCTCTTGCTTCCACTGTATCACTTAAAATCATCTTTCTAATTTTAGGAATTCTCTCTGCATCAAAGAACATATGCTCTGTACGGCAAAGTCCAATACCTTCTGCTCCTAATTTAACAGCATTTGCTGTATCATCCGGAGTATCTGCGTTTGTTCTAACCTTCAATGTTCTGTACTTGTCAGCCCATTCCATAAGTCTTCCGAAATTACCGCCAACAGAAGCTTCTACAGTCTTGATATCTCCGTAGTAAATCTTTCCCGTTGAACCGTCAAGTGAGATGTAATCTCCTTCTACAATCTTATGTCCGCCAAGTTCGAATACTTTTGCTTCCTCATTGATTTTAATTTCTCCACAGCCGGATACGCAAGCTGTTCCCATACCACGTGCTACTACGGCTGCGTGGCTTGTCATACCGCCGCGTACGGTCAGGATACCCTGAGCTGCATGCATACCTTCGATATCTTCCGGTGAAGTTTCAAGACGAACAAGGATAACTCTCTCTCCTCTGTCGCCTGCTGCCTTTGCATCATCAGCAGTAAAATATACTTTACCTGCTGCTGCACCCGGAGAAGCCGGAAGAGCTGAGCCGATTACTTCGCCTGCTTTTAATGCTGCCGGATCAAAAGTTGGATGTAACAACTGATCCAATGATTTTGCATCAATTCTAAGTACTGCTTCTTCATCTGTTATCTTGCCTTCATCCACTAAATCGCAAGCAATCTGAATTGCAGCAGGAGCTGTTCTCTTTCCGTTACGAGTCTGTAAGAAGTATAATTTACCTTCCTGAATGGTAAACTCCATATCCTGCATATCTCTGTAATGGTTCTCTAATTTATTAGCGATTGCCATGAATTCTGCGTAGCATTCCGGCATATCTTCCTCTAATTTAGTAATAGGTAATGGTGTTCTGATACCGGCAACAACGTCCTCACCCTGGGCATTGATTAGGTACTCTCCATAGATTCCCTTTTCTCCTGTGGAAGGGTTACGTGTAAATGCAACACCGGTTCCTGATGTGTTACCCATGTTACCAAATACCATTGCCTGTACGTTTACAGCTGTTCCCCAGTCACCTGGAATATCATTCATTCTTCTGTAAACAATAGCACGAGGGTTGTCCCATGAACGGAATACCGCTTTTACAGCTTCCATCAACTGAACCTTAGGGTCCTGAGGGAATTCCTCTCCCATTTTCTCTTTGTAAATTGCTTTGTATTTTGCAATTACTTCTTTTAAATCGTCTGCTGTTAAATCTGTATCGAATTTAGCACCCTTTTCTTCTTTGATTTCATCTAAAATACTTTCGAAGAAAGTTTTGCTCATCTCCATAACAACATCTGAAAACATCTGGATAAATCTTCTATATGAATCATAAGCGAATCTTGGGTTGCCGGTTTTAGCTGCAAAGCCTTCTACCGCAACATCATTTAATCCAAGATTAAGTATGGTATCCATCATACCAGGCATAGAAGCCCTTGCTCCGGAACGAACAGAAACTAATAATGGATCTTGTGTATCCCCAAATTTCTTTCCCTGAATTTTTTCCAATTCAGCCAATGAATCGAAGATTTGAGTCTGAATTTCATCTGTAATTTTCTTGCCGCTGTTATAGTAATCAATACAAGCTTCCGTAGTTACAGTAAAGCCCTGAGGAATCGGTAAGTCTAAGTTAGTCATCTCTGCTAAGTTAGCACCTTTTCCACCAAGAAGGTTTTTCATATCTGCTTTTCCTTCTTTGAATAAGTAAACCCATTTTGCCATTTTGTAATTCCTCCTAAATGATAATGTACTTTTGTATATATAGTATAATCTTTAACAAACTTTGTTTGCCACCAAAGTATCTTGTTAAAGATTACATTAATACCATATCTTAGTATCTCTCTCTCATCAATATTTTACCACACTACCCCCGATAGTCAAGGGAATATTTATAATTCAAAGCGATTTATCCTAAATTTTATGTCGTTTTTTTGCATAAGAGAAATTTTATCAATTTCTTCTTTGTGAAAACTATCACACCTTTTTGTGTTTTACAAGATATACCTATGCATCATTACCATCCGTTAAAATGCCATTGATATAACAAAAGAGTGTACAAAACACATTCTCTGCGCCCGAGCGGGTTGTACGGCAACAACTTCCACTTGGCTAGGTACGCATAATATTTTTATATCACTGGAAATTCAAAATAATTTCCTATTATATAAAATAAAAAGATGACGCAGGTTCATAAAACCTGCTGTCATCTTTTTAAACTCATCTTAATTTTTAATATTCAAATTTCTTAGCGAAATATGCGTCTAATTCTTCAATTTTAATTCTTTCCTGCTCCATCGTATCTCTGTCTCTGACTGTTACTGCTCCGTCTGTCTCTGATTCGAAATCGTAGGTTACGCAGAATGGAGTACCGATTTCGTCCTGTCTTCTGTAACGCTTTCCGATATTTCCTCTGTCATCAAATTCACAGTTGTATTTCTTAGAAAGCTGCGCAAAAATTGCTTCCGCACCTTCATTCAGCTTTTTGGACAGCGGAAGTACACCAATCTTAACCGGTGCCAGTGCATGGTGGAAGCGAAGTACCGTACGCATATCTCCTCCCTCCAGCTCTTCCTCATCATAAGCAGAGCAAAGGAAAGCAAGCACCACGCGGTCTGCTCCCAGTGATGGTTCTACTACATACGGAATATATTTTTCTTTTTTCTCATCATCAAAATAGCTCAAATCCTCTTTGGACACGTTCTGATGCTGTGTCAAGTCATAATCGGTTCTGTCTGCAATACCCCATAACTCACCCCAGCCAAACGGGAATAAGAACTCGATATCGGTTGTCGCCTTGCTGTAAAAGCTAAGCTCCTCCTTCTCATGGTCTCTTGCTTTCATCTCATCCTCTTTGATGCCTAAGTTTTTCAGCCAGTTAATGCAGAACTCTTTCCAATACTGGAACCACTCTAAATCAGTGTCCGGCTCACAGAAAAATTCCAGCTCCATCTGCTCAAATTCTCTTGTTCTAAACGTAAAGTTACCCGGTGTAATCTCATTTCTAAAGGATTTACCAATCTGTCCGATTCCGAACGGAATCTTCTTTCTTGATGTTCTCTGTACGTTTTTAAAGTTGACAAAAATACCCTGTGCCGTCTCCGGTCTCAAATATACAGTGTTCTTAGCATCCTCGGTAACACCTTGGAATGTTTTGAACATCAAATTAAATTGTCTGATATCGGTAAAATTGTGTTTTCCGCAAGTAGGGCAGGCAATATTTTTCTCATCAATATAGGCCTTCATCTGCTCCTGAGACCATGCGTCAACAGAGCCTTCCGTCTCAATACCGTTTTCTGCATTGTAATCCTCAATAATTTTATCCGCACGGAATCTCTCATGACATTCTTTACAGTCCATAAGAGGGTCTGAAAATCCACCCAAGTGTCCTGATGCTACCCATGTCTGCGGATTCATAAGAATGGCACAGTCCACACCCACATTATATGGATTTTCTTGAATAAACTTCTGCCACCAAGCGCGCTTTACATTATTTTTTAATTCCACGCCAAGATTTCCGTAATCCCAAGTATTTGCAAGTCCGCCATAAATCTCAGAGCCCGGATATATAAATCCTCTTGCTTTTGCTAAAGCTACTATTTTTTCCATTGTCTTTTCCATTTGATTTCCTCCAAGTCTTCGGTTTATCTTTTATTCGTATACGACGTATGCCAACCCTTCTGCCTCCTCGGCACGGGCTGCCGTCTTTGAATCTACCAAATTTATATTGCTGCTGATATATAATATTTTACTGTCCGTCTGAATGTGAACGTCTTCCTCAAAAACAATTATTTTATATTGGGTAAAACTCTTAATCGTCTCCGCACTGATTGTATTATTGTCATCAGTTGATGTAAACGTTTCATCAAAATCATAGCCTTCTGTCTTTGCTTCACTTATCGTTCCTACAAAAAATTCCACTTCATTAAATTTTGCATAATCGGCCGCTGTCTTGTAACTTGTAATCAGCTTTGCCGTTTCATTCTTCACCTTATAGCTTTCAACCTTAACATTTTCCGTACCGCTGTTATATATATCCACATCCTGGTTAATCAAGTCCTCAAGCTCTGCCGAATCATAATAGTCCGCACTAAAATCTTCAATGATTGCCTGCATTACCGTGCCGTCCTTTTTCACGTAAACGGTGTTGCGCTCAGCATCAAAGGATTGAAGAGAACAACCTGTCAGAAGCATCAGCATAATAAAAAATGCTATCAATGCCCTTTTATTTCTCATAATTCTTCCTCCTAATGTTAGTCTTATCCATTATAGCATTTTTTTCTGCTTTTTCAACCTTAAAATCGGGATTCTATCATAAAATTAAGACAGCAAAACTATTAAGATGTCACAATACTGTCCAAGATCGGAAGTGATTTAAACTCTTTATCTATGTACATTCTGATATATCGTTTCATAACCGCCCTCAACTCGCCTAAAACCTGAGGAGAAACTTTAAACGTAAACAGCTTTTCGATAGGCGAAGTGATAATATACTGCATCGTATACAGGGTCGAATCACTAATCTCTATCGCCATATTCTCTGCCTTCACACAGGACGAGCATACCATTCCGCCAAGCTTTGCCGAAAAATAAGAAAGTTTTTCTTCCTTGCCGCAGCACTGACACTGAAAAACCTCGGGATATTCTCCGTTCACCATAATGACCTTCAGTTCAAAGATGCACCGCACCAGCTCATTTTGTATTGTTTCCTTCGTCAATGCCCGCAGCGATTGGTATAAAAGCTTCAGCAGCATAAGCTCGTCATTGTTCTCTCTGGAATAGTAGTCCGCAAATTCCATAAAATAAAAGCCGTAATAGGCACCCTCAAAGCTGTTTACAAGCTCTAAAAAATAGTTTTGTATGGTAGCTTTCATCAACGTATAGGAATTTCTCCCTACATATAATTCAAACTCGCCAAAAACAAAGGGGTTGGCAGCCGCAATCAGACTGCTGTTCTGCCTCCTTGCCCCCTTTGCAAAGGCGGTTATTTTTCCGCGCTCTTTCGTCAAAATAACCACTCTTTTATCATACTCACCTATAGGTGCTGCATATAAAATTATCCCTGTTACAACAGCTGACTGCTCCATCTGCGTCTACTCCTACCCGCGTCACACTTACTTCTTCTTTATTTCTGTCTTCAATCTTGTATGCCAAATAATCAAATACATTTCCTGAGTTAGTAAATAAGAACCAGTAATCTTCTTCGTACATAATTATCTCCTCCACATCAATCATGTAATACAAATCTCTTCCTTCGTTACATGATTAGCATGCGTAATAATTCTGCAACTATACTAATTAATAAATACCAATTTTATATTTCTCTGTTATTGTAGCCATAATTTTTCATAAGAAAATCGCTGTCACGCCAGTCCTTTTTTACCTTGACCCAAAGCTGCAGATTCACCTTCTGCTCCAGCATATGCTCAATCTCTTTTCTTGCCTGCATTCCGATTTTTTTAAGCATTGCACCGTTTTTGCCGATTATGATTCCCTTGTGTGAATCTCTCTCACACACAATCGTCGCTTCAATATCCACGATATCACTTTTCGGACGGTTCTTCATCTTCTCGATGGATACAGCGATTCCGTGCGGTATCTCCTCATCCAGTGTCCGAAGTGCCTTCTCACGGATTAATTCTGCAACAATCTGCCTTTCCGGCTGGTCTGTCACGGTATCCTCGTCATAAAAATTAGGTCCGTACGGAAGGTATTTGAAAATCACATCAATGACCGTCTCTGCGTTGTCTCCTTTTAGTGCCGAAACCGGAACAATTTCCGCAAAATCATATATTTTCCTGTAAGTATCAATAAATAGAAGAATTTCTTCCTTTTTCACCGTATCGATTTTATTGATGATAAGAATAACCGGCGTCTTTACCTTCTGAAGCTGCTCTGCGATGTGACGCTCTCCCGCCCCGATAAAGGTGGACGGCTCCACAAGCCATAGTACCGCATCTACCTCATTTAACGTATTCTGTGCCACATTTACCATGTATTCACCCAGCTTATTTTTTGCCTTGTGAATCCCCGGCGTGTCCAAAAATACAATCTGCCCCTTTTCATCCGTATAAACCGTTTGAATACGGTTTCTCGTTGTCTGCGGTTTATTCGATGTGATAGCGATTTTCTGCCCAATCAGTCGATTCATTAAGGTAGATTTTCCAACGTTTGGCCTTCCGATTATGGTGACAAACCCTGCTTTATTGTCTGCGTTCATTCATTTCTCCTTACTATGAGCACTTAGAGAGCGTGTTTTTCTCTCTTACGTGCGAATGTACTCCGATTTCTTTTATGAGGTATTCTCGAATTTAGGAAATCGGAGTTTCCTTGTTTTTAGCACTTAGAGAGCGTGTTCTGCTCTCTTACGTGCGAATGTACTCCGATTTCTTTTATGAGGTATTCTCGAATTTAGGAAATCGGAGCTTCCTTGTTTTTAGCACTTAGAGAGCGTGTTCTGCTCTCTTACGTGCGAATGTACTCCGATTTCTTTTATGAGGTATCCTCGAATTTAGGAAATCGGAGTCTCCTCTTTAGTTACTGTACAAATTCTCTAATTTGTTAAACAAATCTTTTTCTTTCTCAAGCTTATCTTCATTACCGATTACGCAGATTGCATTTTCGGCTAACACAGCATCCACGATATCTCCAAGTGCCTGTATATCCTTCACCGTAGCGTTTAATATCTCGTTTCTCTCCTTCTGTACCTGCTCAATCGTTAGATTGGTCAAATAAGCAGAAAGGGAACGCACACCCTTTGCCATAGGTGTAAGCGGGCTGTCCAAATCACTGACGGTTCCGATGATAAATTTTGTCATCTCTCTCTCATCAGCCTGAAAACTTCTCAAATAAGCAGCTGTTCCGTTGTAAATTTCATTTGTTTTCTTTAGGTTCGGGTCTCGGTAGGATACCAGATAGCTGTCACCCGTAATGGCAAAATTACTCATACAGCCATAAGCGCCTCCCTTTACCCTGACATTGGTCCACAGATAGTCATAGCTTAATATTACTTTCAGCATTTTCAAAACTCCTGTGTATTTTAAATTTTTATTCAGGAAATTACCGGTTCTTGCTACATACTGTACTTTAGAAGAGGTCTTAAAGCCTTCGTTTTTCTTTTCAAGCTGCGGTACAAACGCTCCTTCCTTACAGTCGTCCTGATAGAGGCTGTCTTTAAATTCCTTGATTTCCTTTTCCAAATAGGCAAAGCCTGTGTCATTGGAGGTATAGGAAACCATCAGATTCTCCGGTCTGAATATAATGTGCATAAGCTCTTTTAATTTGTCGATTAAGCCAGCTTTTTGATTTTCAAAATCACCCTCTAATTTTTCTAGCACGCGGTAAAACTCAATGCCGCCCATCAGGTCACTATAATAAGACACCGGTGAGAAATAGGAGCAGCCTCGCATAACTGCCATGGAATGCCCCGAAGAATTCAGCGTCATCTGCAGCCTGGATTTTAGTTGAGCAACAATCTCGTAGAGACGCTTTTCATCCTCAAATTTTGAATTCAGTAAAATTTCCTTTACCATTTTAAAGGAATAATTCAGATTTTCGTATAAAACCTTGGAACGTATCTGGAATTTCACCTGGAATTCCCCTCTATTGTTCAAATTCGGGAATAGGTTTACCACATTGGAAATTCCGCCTGTATTAATATTAATCTCATTAAACAAATCGCCATAGCTGTAATTTTCAGTATCAATATAGCCAAGAACCGATTTCAAGATTCCCATATAAGGAATCAGCTCGTTTGATACCTTTTTCGCATCAAATAAAAGCTCCAGATAACCAATTCCGTTTGTAAACAGGTTGTGGTGAAGCACCTCCACTCCGTCAATGTTTCTCACTTCATTGTAAAATTTGGAGGCTTCCTTCTTCATGTCCTCTCTCTTCAGCATCGGAATCGCTTCCATCTCTTCCTTCGAGGACGGTGTTTCCTGATATTGCTCCAAAGCCTTCGTCTCTTCCACCAATCTTTCGATTTCTTCCTTAGACAGGCTTTCTTTGTAAGCCTTAAGCTTTTCGGCGAGCAGCTTGTCATTTTTTGCGGTCAAGCCTCTCTCCGGCTCCACAATTACAACCGATACATGCTTGTTGT
The DNA here is from genome assembly GCF_900184995.1 of Konateibacter massiliensis. GTDB lineage: Bacteria > Bacillota > Clostridia > Lachnospirales > Lachnospiraceae > Lachnotalea > Lachnotalea massiliensis. The sequence continues at coordinate 2,766,868 of NZ_LT860099.1, read as the reverse complement.
CAACCAGATAATCCTTGATTAGGTTTTCATAGTAGCCTGTTCCGATCTGCTTTTTCAAAAATTCAAACGTATCCAGAGCCTGAATATGGATAAACGGCTTCTTATCGTCATAGAGCCAGCTATCCAGTATCTGCAAACCGTACATAAGCCCCTTCGGATAATTTCCGAAATCAGCTTCCCTATAGCGGAACTCATTGTAGTTGATTCCTGCCTTGATTGCCTTCTCGTCCAGTCCGTTTTTCACAATATTACTTAAAGTATCCTGAATAATACTTATAAACTTATCCTTTGATTCGGTATTGGAGTTCTTTGCCACAACGGAAAAAATCGGCTGCAATGTACCGTTGTCGTAAGAGCCCATAATATCCTTTCCTATTTTTGCATCTAAGAGTGCTTTTTTAAGCGGTGCTCCCGGTGCTGATAAAAGGGCATACTCCAAAATCTGAAAAGCCAAATACAGTTCCACATCAAGACTTGTTCCGACTGCCATATTGTAGGATAAAAACGTATTATCCGCCATCGGCTCGCCATCCGTTATGGAATATTTCTCCGTCACCTCCACCGCTTTTTCAAACGGCTTCTGAAACTTGATTTCTGAATCAACGGAAATCTCATCATATTTACTCAAATATTCCTTATCAAGCCAGAGAAGCTTTTCTGCCATATTCATATCACCATAGATATAAATATAGCTGTTTGCCGGATGATAATAGGTCTTGTGAAACTGAATAAACTCGTTATAGGTTAAATCAGGAATTTTGCTTGGCTCTCCTCCTGATTCCTTTGAATAGGCAGTGTCCGGAAACAGGGAGTTGAGTACAAGACGTCCAAGCACTCCTTCCGGTGAAGAAAAAGCACCCTTCATCTCGTTGTAGACAACGCCGTTATATTTTAATTTTGCATCCGCCGACTCTAAATCATAATGCCAGCCTTCCTGCTTGAATATCTCCTCTTTCTTGTAAATATTCGGGTGCAGCACCGCATCCATATAGACATGCATGAGATTTTGAAAATCCTTCTCATTACAGCTTGCTATCGGATATATCGTTTTATCTGGGTAGGTCATAGCATTTAAAAACGTATTTAAAGAGCCCTTTACAAGCTCAACAAACGGGTCCTTTGCCGGAAACTTTTCAGAACCGCACAAAACGGAATGTTCCAAAATATGCGGCAATCCGGTATCGTCATTTGGCGGAGTTCGAAAGCCCACATAAAATACCTTATTCTCGTCATCATTTTCCAACAGTGCAATTCTCGCACCGCTCTTTTTATGTCTTAACAAATAGCCCTTGGAATTTAAATCATCAATTTTTCTTTCCTCAAGCACCTGATATTCTTTGATATCATTTATTTTCATCCAGACTCCTCCATCTATTTTTCATTTTTACTTTTATTTTGTCCAATCTATTCTATCACATTCACCCGTTTTATGCAAAAAGCAGTATTTCGTATCACATAAGCAAATCTCATGCATTACATAAATTTTCTCCCGAAATCACGCGGTTGACAAAATGCGAAACACCATGCTCATCATTTGTTCTCGTTTGATATTTCGCAACCTTTTTGATTTCCTCCATCGCATTTTTCATCGCAACTGTGTAACCAAAATTTCTTTTTAGCATGGAATAGTCGTTAAGGCTGTCCCCAAATGCAACAACCTCCTCCATCAAAATATTGTTTTCTTTCGCATATTGCTCCAAAGCCAGTCCCTTGTCTGCACTCTTATCCGTTATTTCCACATTCGTATGGAAGGAGGCAGATACTGCAATATTTGAATTTTGACTTAACTCCTCGCGAATCCGTTTAATTTTTTCCGTATCAACATGGCTGATGGCAATCTTGAATACCTGATATCCTCTCTCAAAGATATCCTCTACCTTGTCTATATAGATAAAATCTGCCTTAATCCGCTTTAAATCTCTATCCATTTCTTCCTTTGTAATCATTCCCGTATTTCCGTTATTGTAAAGAGACATCCAGCCTCGAATGGATGCTTCCGCCTCGTCCGGCGAAACAGTGACACAGGTTCCTGCATCCGTATTATACTCGATAAAATAATCCTCCTCACCTATTCTAGAAGCGATTGCAAGCACATCCTCCTTCTTCATAAAACAAGCCTTTACAATTTTTCCTTCCTTATTATATACGGCTGCCCCGTTCATACAGATAGACTCACACTCAATTTGGCTGCCATCAAGCACATGGCGCACTCCTTCATAGGTTCTTCCTGAGTTTGTTATGAATTTTACTCCCATACTTTGGAGCTTCTTCACCATCTCTCTGTTTTCCTTTGACACGTCTCTTCTGTTATTTAAAAATGTTCCGTCTAAATCTACCGCAACTAACTTAACCATAATAATCTCCTTTGCATTTTACCAATTATTCTAATTATATCCACATACCTCAATAGAATCAATACCTAATAAAAAGGACAGAAGGTGCATTGTCTTTAACTACAATACACTTTCTGTCCTCCAAAACTTCCCATGTCAGCTTACCATTCCTCCGAAGGTTCCCCCCGAAACACACATAACAAGCACGGTGAAGAAGCCGATTCCGTCACTTCCGATTGAGCGGTTTACTGCGAAGGATACCAGAGCAAGAATTGCAAAATACGCCGCTCCGCATATGGCACCCCAGATAAATTTATTCTCCTTTTTCAACTTACCAAGAATAAATCCACCTATAAAACTTGCCACTATGTAGATAATTGTAATGCCCACTCTTACCTTTCCATCGTCCAAATCTAATTTGTATACAAATAATGCTAACAGCAATAGCGCCAGACCGGTAATGATATAGGAACATAGAAGGCATTTTAAGATGGTAATTATACTGCCACTGTTTGTTTTTGGTACTGTTTTGTCCACTGCTTTACCTCTTTAATTCATTATATAACCAGTATATTACCATCTTTCCTGCATTATGCTTCTATCATCATAACTTTTCCACCTTTAAGAAATTGCTTTAAACGTGAGGATAACTTTTGTTCCGCGTCCCTGCTCGCTGTCCAGCTTAATCTCTGCGTTGTGGTACAGTGCCCCATGCTTTACAATAGAAAGTCCCAGCCCGGTTCCGCCCGTCTCTCTCGAATGGCTCTTATCCACGCGATAGAAACGCTCAAATATCCGGTCATGGTGCTCCTTCGGAATACCGATTCCCGTGTCCCACACAGAAAGCACAACACTGTCGTTTTCTTTTATAACACTTACTCCCGCCTTTCCACCTTCTTCGTTGTATTTAATTGCGTTTTCCAGCAGGTTATAAATCATCTCATCCAATATAGGGCGGACACCTTTTATCTTTACATTCTCACCGATTACGCGAAGCTCCACACCCTTCTTCTCTGCCTGCGTGTGAAGTCTCTCCTTGATATCCTCCGAGAGCATAAGAAGATTAACTTCTTCAAACTCCGGTGCTTTGTCAGCCTCATCCAGTCTTGAAAGCTTAATGATATCTTCAACCAAATTACTCAGTCTTGTCGCCTCATCGTAAATTCTGCCTGAAAATTCAGGAATATCTTCACTTTTTACCAAACCGTTTTTAATAATCTCTGCATAACCCGAAATGGACATAAGCGGTGTTTTCAGCTCATGGGATACATTGGCAGAAAACTCCTTACGCATCTGCTCGGCAAGCTGTTTTTCCGTCACATCAAGCATCAGAACAACACAGCCATTTAAAGCACCGTCTAGGTAAACAGGATTAGCCAATATTTTATAGTACTTTCCATTTAAAATAATCGTGGCGTCGCTTGGCGTTCCTGCCATTGCACCTTCAATCGAGGTTTGGAATTCTTTGTCACGGCTTATCGTAAGAAAATGCTTTTCAATGCAGTTTCTCCTATTCACATGTAAAAGCTCTACCGCCGCTTTATTCATGGATAACACTGCGTTCTTTTTATTGATAATGACAAGTGCTTCCCGCATGTTTTCCGTGATGGCATTGAATTCTTCCTGCTTTTTATTCATATGCTCCAGATGCTCATCAATCTGCCTATTTTGATTTTCAATCCGGTGTAAAAGAGGGGTCAATTCCTCATATACGTCATTTTCAAGCGGATTTTCCAGATTTAGATTGTTGATTGGTGTGACGATGCTCTTCGTCTGCCATCTAATCAGAAGCATAGCAAAAAAGAGAATTGCGGCTGCCAGCACAAATAAAATCGGCGTATTTGTCATAATCATGGACACTATGCTGTCGGTCGTGTTTGCGACTCTTAGAACCATTCCGTTATTCAGCTCAACCGCATAATAAAAGGTCTGCTTTCTGAGCGTCTCAGAGTAACGCACAATGCTTCCGCTGCCGTCGCTTTGTGCTTCCATAATCTCCGGTCTGTTCTTGTGGTTTTCCATCAGAGAAGCATCTTCATTGGAATCATACAGTACGATTCCGTCTGCATCAATCAGCGTTACCCTGTTGTCATCATCGTCAATCGCATGAATGGAGAGCGAATCAACACCGGTGATATCTAATGCCGAAGCTAAATATTTTGCCTCACGCTCCACCTCTTTTTCCATGCTGACAAAGAGCTGCCGATACATAACTCCTATAATTAAAACATAAAAAAATATAAGAGAAGCTGCGATTAAAATGCCCATGCTTCGAAATATTTTTTGTCTCATTTATGCCTCCATTATCCTTGTACTCGATAACCTACGCCCCTTACCGTCTCTATTACATTGCCTGCTTCTCCAAGCTTTTGACGAAGGGTTCGGATATGAACGTCAACGGTTCTTGTTTCACCGTCAAAGTCATAGCCCCAGATGTGCTCTAACAGCCGATCCCGGCTCAGTACAATCCCAACATTCTCCATAAGAAACTTTAATAAATCATATTCTTTTAAGGTCAATGACACGTTCTCTTCTTTTACAAGGACATTGTGTCTTTCCGTATTAATTGTAATGTCACCGACATTCAGTTCCTTTTGCGGCTCCTCGGTTCTTGTGCGCCTAAGAACTGCCTTTACTCTGGAAACAAACTCCATCATACCGAAGGGTTTTGTGATATAATCATCCGCGCCCTCGTCAAGTCCGATTACCTTGTCATACTCGGCTCCCTTTGCCGTCACCATAATGACAGGAATATTTCTCGTTGCAGACTCACCTTTCAGCTTTTTCAGTATTTGGATGCCGTCGTCCCCCGGAAGCATGACGTCCAAAAGAATTAGGGACGGCATTTTTTTATCCAACTCCTGAAATAAATCAGCCCCCGTTTCCAATCCTTTTGCCGAAAGCCCTGTTGATTCCAAAGTATACACAATTAACTCTCTTATATTACGCTCATCCTCAACACAATATATCATGCTCATCAGCTCCCTTTATGTTTACCTGTAATGGAGAATTCCACCCACTCCGCTATGTTGGTAGCGTGATCTCCAATTCTCTCAAAATATTTTGCAATCATCAAAAGGTCAAGTGCAAATTCTCCGTCACTTGCATTTTTGGCGATTGATTCAATCAAATCTTTCTTGATTTTATAAAAGAAATCATCTACCACATCGTCATATTCAATTACCTTTTTGGCAAGGTCTAAATCTCTTCTTACATACGCATCAATGCTTTCTGTAACCATTTTCATCGTGGCTTCCGCCATCCCTACCACATCAGACAAATTTTCTACCGATGTATCCATGACAGTTACAATTTCTGCAATATCTGCCGCCTGATCTCCGATTCTTTCCATGTCGGTAATCATCTTGAGCGCAGAGGATATCTGCCTTAAATCTCTTGCAACAGGCTGCTGCTGCAACAGCATTTTTAAACAGAGGCTTTCAATCTCTCTCTCTTTATTGTCAATCTCTGAATCTTTGTTCATTACCTCTTTTGCCGCTTTTATATCATGTGTTGTCAGTGCATTGATTGCATTTGAAATCGTTCTCTCACACATGGAGCCCATCTCAATCAACTCAACATTCAACATTTCAAGCTGCTCTTCGAATTTGTTTCGCATCAGCCAAACCTCCCTGTAATATAGTCTTCTGTTCTTTTATCCTTTGGCATGGAGAACAGCTTCTCGGTTTCATTGTACTCAATCACTTCTCCCAGCAGGAAGAACGCAGTTTTATCGGAAATTCTCGCCGCCTGCTGCATATTATGTGTAACCATAACAATAGTATAGTCTTTTTTCAGCTCCACGGCAAGGTCTTCTATCTTTGAAGTAGAAATCGGATCAAGAGCGGAAGTCGGCTCATCCATCAAAAGCACCTCCGGCTGTACTGCCAATGCTCTTGCAATACAAAGTCTTTGCTGCTGACCGCCTGATAACCCAAGCGCACTTTTTTTCATTCTGTCCTTTACCTCATCCCAAATCGCCGCATCGCGCAGGGATTTCTCGATAATGTCATCCAATTTTGCCTTTGACCTCACTCCGTGGGTTCTCGGTCCGTAGGCGATGTTATCATAAATGCTCATCGGAAACGGATTCGGCTTTTGAAATACCATTCCGACTCTCTTTCGAAGTGCATTGATTTCCATATCAGAATAAATATTTACATTGTCAAGTGTAATTGACCCTGTGATTTTACAGCCCTCAACCAAGTCATTCATACGATTCAGGGACTTTAGCAGAGTAGATTTACCACAGCCGCTCGGCCCGATAAATGCTACAATTTCCTTTTCCGGTATTTTCAAATTGACATTTTTCAATGCCTTAAAATCATTGTAAAACAAATCTAAATTTTCAATCACTATTTTATCCATACGTTTACTCCTTAGCTATTCTTTTTGCAATCATACTTGATAAACTGTTAATTCCCACCACGATGACGAGCAAAACTACCGCCGTCGCATAGGACTGTTCCATATACAAGCCTTCACTTGCCAGGTTATACATCTGTACCGACAAGGTTCTTCCTGAGGAAAAGAGACCATCCGGCACCTGCGCCACGGTTCCCGCCGTGTAAATAAGCGCTGCCGTCTCACCTACAATTCTTCCTGTTGCAAGTATGATACCTGCCAATATTCCCGGCACTGCCGCCGGAAGAACAATTCGAAATACCGTTCTTAGCTTTCCTGCTCCAAGTCCGAAGCTGCCTTCCCGGTATGTGTCTGACACCGACTTTAATGCTTCCTCTGTCGTTCGCATAATAAGGGGCAATATCATAATTGCGATGGTAAAAGCGCCCGCTAAAATGGAGTAGCCCCAGCCAAGAGCTGTAACAAAGAATAGAAATCCGAATAAACCATATACAATAGAAGGAATACCTGATAATGTTTCCGCTGTAACACGAATGATATTTACAAGCTTATTTCCGCGCTTTGCATACTCAACAAGATAAATTGCAGAAAAGATACCAAGCGGGACCGCAACAAGCAACGCCAACACCGTCATAATCAATGTATTGATAAGAGCCGGAACAACCGAAGCATTTTCAGAAGTATAAGTCAGTTCAAACAGACTCAGGTTGATATTCGGTACGCCTCTCACCAAAATATAGCCAATCAAAAAGCCCAGCGTAATAAATCCGAGTAAGGTCGCAAGCATAACAAGCAGAAACAAAAATGCGGAAAATGGATTGCTTAAATAAGATTTTAGTTTGCTTTTCAGGGTTTGTTTATTTATCACTTCCATTCCTAGTTCCTCCTATTCAATAATGATACTGACAAATTAATAATAAGAATAAAGACGAATAGGACTACCGCTGTAGCAATCAATGCTTCCCTATGTAAGTCCGCCGCATATCCCATTTCAATTACAATGTTGGCAGTCAGGGTTCGCACTCCCTTTATAATACTGACCGGCATTCGTGCCTGATTGCCGGCTACCATAATAACCGCCATTGTCTCACCGATCGCTCTTCCGACTCCCAGTACAACAGCCGCTACTATACCGGACTTTGCTGCCGGCAGCACTACAAAGAAAATACTTCTCTCATGCGTGGCACCCAAAGCAAGTGAACCTTCATAATAATGACTTGGCACCGCTCTGATTGCTGCCTCTGATACTCCCACTATGGTAGGCAGTATCATAATGCCAAGCAGGATTGATGCCGCCAATATACTGCTTCCGTTCTTACCCGATAGCTCTCTTATGAGAGGAACTATAATAACTAATCCGAAAAAGCCATATACAACAGACGGAATACCTGCCATAAGCTCCACAGACGACTTTAAAAATGGATAAATCTTTTTCGGGCAATATTTTGCCATGAAGACTGCCGTAAGCAGCCCAACCGGAACCCCTATTACAATTGCTCCTGCTGTCACATAAATACTCCCCAGTATCATCGGCAGTATTCCGAAAATATCATTACTTGGTTTCCATTTTTGTCCCAACAGAAAATTTAAAAATCCAATCTCCTGCATTGCGGGAACTCCGTTTGCAAATAGGAAAACACATATTAAGCCTACCGCAAGTACGGATGTACAGGCAGCAATCAAAAATACGATTTCCATTACTTTTTCCATCATTCTATTCATAGTTTCCTCCATAAGACAAACAGGAGTGCCGCAAAACAGAATTCCTGCTTTGCGACTTCCCCTTTCTATGTCTGATTATTGTGTTACTTCATCCCAAGCGATTGTCTCACCTGTGTAGATAGATTTTACCTGCTCGCTTGTCAACTCATCAAAGCTGTTATTTTTATTTACAATTACTGCAATTCCATCCATTGCAATTACGGTGTTCGCTAAACCGCCCTCAATTTCGCTGTCCTTTAATTCTCTGGATGCCATACCGATATCACAAATTCCGCTTATTGTTGATTCCATACCGGTTGTAGAGTCACTTGTCTGAATTTCAATCGTTGCATTTGTATTGACTGCAAGATATGCCTCTTTTAACTTTTCCATTACCGGTGATACACTGGAAGAACCTGCTATTACAACTTTTCCTTCCGGCTTGCTGCCTGCATAAGCTCCGTTTTCAGAGGATGAGATATATCCGTTCTCTTCAATAACTGCCTGGCCGTCAGAGCTTAAAATGTAATCTACGAAGTCCTGTGCCACTGCGCTTAAATCACCCTTTGTTGCAATGTTAAACGGTCTTGCAATCTTGTAAGTACCACTCTTGATGTTATCCACTGTTGCTTCTGCTCCGTCAATCTTCAAAGCCTTAACTGTATCATTTAAAGAGCCAAGAGATATGTAGCCGATTGCGTAATCATCGCCAGCTACTGTTGTCATAACTACGGAGGTGCTGTTTGTGATGGTAGCTTCCTCTGTCGTATTATCTACCTTCTCGCCGTTTGCATCCTTTTCTTCAACGCCGAACAGTTCAATAAATGCTCCTCTTGTTCCTGAACCGTCCTCTCTGGATACTACCGTAATCTCATTTGAGGTATCAAAATCACTTGCCGCTGCGTCTGTTGTTTCCTCTGTATCCGAAGCTGCCGGTGTATCTGTTGTCGTCTCTGTTGTTGTCTCTGTTGTTGTTCCTGTGCTTTCTTGCGCACTGCCTGATCCGCATCCCGCCAACAATGTCATGGAAAGTACTGCTGTCAAAGCTAATCCAAATAACTTTTTCGTTGTTTTCTTCATAATATAATTCTCCTTTTACTTACATTCATTTTGTTTTTACATTTCCTGTTTACATTTCTATCTTATAAAAGGTTTGTAAAATCCAAAAGCAGGCTTGTGTTAAAAATGTGTAAATGCATTTTTCTTTTGTAAAATTTAGTATGTACACTTTTGTCTTTTTCAATCTGTTTATAATATGTAAAGCTGCCTATTCTGTTACATTTATTACATTGTATTGATGATTTTATTTTATTCCAATTTTCTTTATGCTTCTATCAACGTCCGGTTAAATTAATGTTAAATCTATGTAAAATCATGTCGTTTTAAATTGTAAAGTCGCGAAAATAAAAAAAGTAGTTGTCTGCTTTTTTTGTGCCGAATGCAGTCACGTAGTGACATCTTCCTCTTGCATTCGTGTGCATCCTCCGGAGGATTTTTATATGCTAGGAAATTGCGTTGCAATTTCCTAGCATATAAAAAAAGAATGTGTTTATCACACATTCTCTCTTTGCTTATTTTACAATTCATCGTCTACGATTTTTCTTGCCTTATCGGGATAATTGGTTATGATTGCTTCTATTTTATTTTCTGCCAGATACCGCATATGTTTCTCCGTGTCTGCATGCCACACATGAAGCACAATCTGAAGCTGCTTGCATATCTTTATAAAGTTTTTATCCTTTAATCTCCAAATCGGCGGATGCAAGGTCTTAATGCCAAGCCCTATCGCATACCTTGGCACGTCAACAAAGCCGTCACTATACAAAAGCCCTATCCTCGCACTGCTGTCAAGCTCTTTTACCCGCAGCACGCTTTCATGGCAGAAGGAGGAATAGATGACTCTCTCTTCCATTTTCCATCTTTTTGCGGCTGCAAGCGCCTTCTCTTCTATCCCTTCATAGCGAAAAATTCCCGTTTTCAGTTCCACGTTCACAACCAGCTTCGTTGGCGCCAAAAGCTCAAACACCTCATCCAACGTCGCAATCTTAATATCCTTTTCTTCGCTGAATTTATTGTCGCAGGTAAAGCGCTTTAACTCTTCCAATGTAAAATCCTTTACATAGCCGCTTCCGTCTGTCGTTCGGTCAACTGTCTCATCGTGGATTACGACGATCTCTCCGTCCTTCGTCAATTGAATGTCAAGTTCCACTCCGTCCGCTTTCTGGCTTACTGCAAGGGAGAACGCAGGAAGTGTATTTTCAGGAGCATATCCACTCGCCCCTCTGTGTGCCCATACTTGTGTTTTCAAATTGTTTCCTCCTATCGTTATGATTGAAATTTCTTATGATAGAATAAAGAATATACTTTAATAGATAATTAAAAACTATTTATTTGCACCTCGCGAAGTGAAAGTTGTTGCTTTGCAACCCGCTCAGGCACAAAGTGTGAGCAACGCTCACACTTTTTATGTATCCTCCCACTCATTATACACCTTTTCCTAGTTATTCAAAAGATTATATTCCTCAATTGCACTGTTGATGTTCTCTGCCATTTTAGAAACTGCCTCTTCTTCACTTTGCTGACCATTCAGCATATTCTCAATCTCAGTCTCCACAATCTGTCGTGCCTCCGGAAACACGCTCAAAAGCGCTCCTGCGGAGCTCGGTGAAGAGTCATGAAGCTGGTCAATTGCTGTCATAAACTGCGGATATTTTGCAATATTATCCTTGAAAACCTGCTCCTCTTGTGCCTTTGTTGTAATCGGGAAATATCCGGTCTGTGCATTCCAATAAGCTTGTGATTCCGGTGAAACGAGAAATTTAATAAATTTCCATGTCGCCGCCTTTTTTACCTCATCCTGATTTTCAAGCGCCCACAGTGAGCCGCCTCCTATTGAAACTCCGCCCTCATCTGTATCATTTACTTTTGGAAAATATGCCGTTTGGACCTCAAAAGCTCCGTTTACATCCGTCAAAATCTGCTTTAATGAAGCGGTTGATCCAAGTGTCATCGCTGCCTTTCCCGCACTGAAATCTGTGATGGCATCCTCATCACCTCGTCCCATATTCGGTGCATAGCCCTTGTCTGCCAACTCTTTCCAAGCTTTTAAAATATTATATGCCGCTCCATTTGAGTCAAATTCCACAGCAGTTGCTCCCTCACTCCTACCATTTCCGTTGTTTACATAATTAAGCTGCTGCTTGCACACAAACTGTTCGAAAAACCACCCGTATATTCCGATTGCAATCGCTTCACTTGCGCCACCTTCTGCAACCAGCTTATCCGAAATCGCTCCAATTTCTGAAAAGCTTGCCGGAATTTCTGTGATGCCTGCCTTGTCAAATATATCCTTGTTATAATAAAGTATCGGTGTAGATGAGTTAAACGGCATGGAATACAGCTTATCCTCCACCGTATAGTAAGCTGCAATGTTTGGTTCTATCTGTGTCACATCATAGCCGTCCGCATCAATTAAATCCTGCATCGGAACGACCCATCCAGAGTCAATCATAAAGCGGGTTCCGATATCATAAATTTGTACCAAATCTGCCCCCATATTTCCAATTTGGGCACTTTTTAATTTATTGATTGCCTCGTCATAGCTGCCCTGATACTCTGCATTTACGGTAATCCCCTCCGTATTTTCGTTGTTGAATTTATCAACGAGATACTGGATTGCCTCGCCGTTTACACCGCCCATTGAATGCCAGAAGGTAATCGTCTCCCCCTCCACCTTGGCTGTCGTCGTTGCTGTCTCGTTGCTCTCTGCCGTCACCTGTGTATCGTTTTGTGCTGCCTGCTGCGTCTTTGTCTCCTGTGCGCCTGTAGTCTGCGTGACACTCTCCCCACCGGAGCAGCCTGTCAATGCCCCTAGTATCATAGTTGCCGCCAACAGCAGTGATACAATTCGTTTTTTCATTCTATCTCCTCTTTCTTTCCTAATTGGTTTTGCGCTTTACAAGCGCTGTTTCCCTTTGTATTCAAACGGAAAATATTCCGTAAATACCACACAAACCGATTGCTTACCCCTTAACAGCTCCCGAAAACATGCCACGGATAAGCTGCTTTTGCCCTATGATAAATATGGATATAGACGGCAGGATAATCATGACCACCCCTGCAATCATCATCGTGATAGACTGGGAATCCACGCTGTCTAACATACTGATTCCAATTTGCACCGTTCTCATTTCATTGTTTCCTGTAACAAGTAAGGGCCACATATACATATTCCATGCATTGATGAAGGTGTATACTACCATTGCACCGATTGCTGACTTTGTGAGCGGTGTTAATATTTTAGCAATAAATCGTAGATTGGAGCAGCCATCCAGTCTGGCTGACTCATACAATGATATCGGAAACGTCATGTAAAACTGCCTGAACAAAAAAATTCCCATCGCTGAGGTCAAATAAGGGATAATCAGCACCTTATAGGAATTCAGCCAGCCAAAGCTGCTTACCGTCAAATAATTTGAAATGATGGTCGCCTCCCCCGGTATCATCATTGTTGCCATAATCAGCATAAAAAGGACCTTTTTTCCTTTAAAATTTAAAAAAGAAAAAGAAAATGCCGCCAACGAACAGGAAATCATCTGTCCCAGTGTAATGCATGCTGCCACAAGAAAAGAATTAAATACAAATCTTGCCAAAGGAATTTTGCTTAATGCCTGCTTGAAATTATCCAAAGTAGGATTTTTTGCAATCAAATTAAAATCTGTCAAAAACACCTCGCTTGACGGCATAACCGCTATACTTACCGCATAAAAAAGCGGAAACAGTATGACCGAGGCCACCACTGTATTTAGCACGACAAGCATAACTTTCTTTGCCCTTTTCTTCTGCTTTGCCCTCTGGTTCATGCTGACTCTAAGTCTCTCAAGCTCCGCCGCCGTAATGGTATTCGGTGATATTCTCTGTATCTCTTCCATTAATAACTCACCCCTCTTTTCTCAAGTCGAAACATAATCAGCGTTAACAACATAATAATCACAAACAGTATGACAGATTGCGCTGCCGCACTTCCAAACCGAAAATTGAAAAAAGCATCGCGGTAAATAGAATATACAATCAAATTGGTAGATTCTCCCGGTCCACCCTGCGTCAATATTTTCACCTGGCCGAAGGATTGAAATGCCTGAATAATATTTACGATTAAGGTGTAAAACAGAATCGGACTAAGTCCCGGAAGCGTCAGCCTCTTAAACTTTTGCCACTCATTTGCCCCATCCACGGACGCCCTCTCATAAATCGCCTCATCAATGTTGCTAAGCCCAGCCGAGAAATAGAGAAAATTAATTCCGCTGTTCAGCCACGCCGTCAGCAGCGCCACGCAGATAAGCGCATAGTTCGGATCGTTAATCCAGTTAATATTTAGACCCAGCAGCTTATTTATAATTCCCACCGATGGATTTAACATAATTTTAAATACAATTGCCGCCGAGCTTGAAGCAATCGCCATCGGCAACGCATATGCCATACTGAACACACGGATTCCCGGAAAGCTTTTATTGCAAAGCATCGCCGCCAACAGACCGATCAGCATGCTGACCGACACCGTAATTGCCACAAAAATCCCTGTCACAATCAGACTATTATAAAAGGATGCCGATTGAAACAAATCTTTATAGTTTCCCAAGCCTACAAACAGCTTTGCCTCCCCCATATTATTTGTCTTATAAAGACTTAAATAAATCGTTTTGATAAACGGATAAAACAAAAAAATTCCAAATATCAAAAGAGAAGGCAGCAGATAAGTATATGGCTCAAATAATTTTTCTATTTTACTCTTCATTTCTTCCCTCCGCTCTCATCCAAAAACAAAATATTTTCTTCTGTATCCGGATCAAATAAATGCAGCTTATCCTGGTTAAAACTAATCTGAGCAGGCTGGTTTATGTCGATTTCCATCTCGGCAGGCACACTGGCACAGAATGTTGTTCTCTCCATATCAAAATAAATATTTGCCTCTGCTCCGAGCATTTCCCTCCTATTCGGATAAACGGTAACCGCCCCCTCCTCAAATTCCCTTGCATGAAAGCATATATCTTCTGGACGAATCCCGATTACAACCACCTCATCTACATAACCTTGCTCATATAAAATGCGGCTTATTCTCTCCTCAAGCTTTATTTTCTTAAAATTAAATTCCAGATAGAGATTTCTGTTTTTTACCGTTACCTCTGCCATAATAAAATTCATTGCAGGAAGTCCGATAAAACCTGCCACAAACATATTTCTCGGGTTATCATACAGCTCTCTTGGACTTGCCGCCTGCTGTATCATGCCATCTTTCATTACCACAATTTTTGTTCCCAATGTCATCGCCTCCGTCTGATCATGGGTCACATAGATGACCGTCGCATCCAACTCTTTATGTAATTTTGCAAGCTCCACCCTCATTTGTCCCCGAAGCTTTGCATCCAAATTTGACAGCGGCTCATCCATTAAAAACACTCTGGGCTCTCTAACCATCGCGCTTCCTATTGCAACTCTCTGCTTTTGACCGCCTGAGAGGGCATTCGGCTTTCTGTTTAGAAGGCTTTCAATCTCCAATATTTTTGCCGCCTGCCTTACTCTTTTATCAATTTCTTTTTTGGGTATTTTTCTTATTTGAAGTGAAAATGCCAGATTATCGTATACTGACATATATGGATACAGTGCATAGTTTTGAAATACCATAGCCAAATCTCTGTCCTTGCTTTCCACAAAGTTTGCCAATTGCTCATCAATCCAAAGCTCGCCTTTCGATATTTCTTCCAGCCCTGCAATCATTCTCAGCGTGGTAGATTTCCCACAGCCAGATGGTCCTACAAAAATAACAAATTCCTTGTCTTTTATCTCAAGATTAAAATCTCTTACCGCCGCAATCCCGTTGTCATATATCTTGCTCACGTTTTTAAGTAATAGCGTAGACATTTCTCACTCCTCATTCCCTTCCTTTTATTTACTGACTCTATTTTAGCCAAAAGGACGGGGCCTCTCTACCAGTGAGGAGTTAAATATTGGTTAAAGTCTCGTTAATAAAAATCAGACTTTGTAAAATATCATTAAAAACGATCTTTATTGTGAAATTCTTTGATCCTTTCCCAAATCTCTTCGATTGAAACCGGTTTTCCGTCATGGCAATCCACACCTACCTCGTAGCGCCTTATCGGCTCATAGAAGGGCTTTTCCCTGTGTAAATGTCCATGCAGGTGTATTCTGTCCTTTCCGTATCCGGACCAGACCTCGATTGGAAAATGAAACAGCACGAACTTGGTATCCATTGTAAGCAACTCATAATACTGTTTACACCATGCATAGTTGCTTCTGTCAAACTGCGGATCATTCAAATATTCATCGTTATTGCCAATCACAAGATACTTAGTTCCGTTTAACCGCCCTAATACTGCATTTGTTTCGAGCCCGTTCCCATCTGAAATATCGCCAAGCAGATACACTTCATCATTCTCTCTTACCGTATTGTTCCATTGCTCAATTAAAAATTTATTCTTTTCCTTAGCGGAAGAAAAAGTTCGTTTTCCCATGATAGGTTTTTTATGGTAAAAATGTAAATCTGATGTAAAATAAATCATGCCTATTCCTCCTTTTGTTAATGGTAAATACAGAAGTAGACAAAGCGCGCCTTTTACCGGCATCACTTTGTCTACATTTCAATCAACTATTTTAATATCTCATCGGAATTAAATCAATATAATCCTGAACAGAAGCATCATTCATAAATAACTCGATAATCTGTCTTCCTAACGGATTAAGCTCCTCTGTATTGTACTGTGCAAGCTCTTTTCTGAAGAAATCAGTCAATATCTTAGCACCTGCATCATAGCCTTCAATTCCAACCTCCTGCTGTCTCTCCGGCTGAAGGAATGCTTTTCTGATATACTGTCCGTCAATCTTTAAGGAGTCAAGTCCAAATCCCAACAATGGGCATCTTGACTCTACCAAATGTTCCTGCTTAAACTTTGCACTGCCTCGACGGGAGATATACTCTCTGGCAATCCACTGAGGAACAAAGCCTACCTCATAAGCACCAACGTGCTGGTTTGGAAGAAGTAAGTATCTTGTGCTTTCAGAGTTTAATATCTGGTCTAACAGAAGATTTGCCTGTCTAACCTTTTTGCCTGTTGCAAACGGCCAGTAGGAACCAACTCCTTCACTTGTCATCTCGGTTGAATCGATGATACTTGGGTTGTTGTAGCCTCTCGGTGCTACCAATCTCCAAAGCCATGCAAGTGCCGGCGGAAGTATCTGGAACACACCCAAAATTCCGTAGGACGGATTTGTCTTTGTACAAGCAGGTGTACGCACACCAAAGCTTCTTACATCTACTTCAACCGGATCAGATATGATATCCTTTACCAAACGTCTTGGAAGAATTACTCTTGGGTTCGGGCACGGTTTTCCGTTTGAATCCAATGTATGCTCCCAAACAAGGCAGGTTGCATTCGGAGTAGCCTGAATGTTCAAGAATACAAGCGGCTCTTCCGGCTGTGTAAATGTCTTCTCAAGCTGTGGTGATGTTCCGTAGCTTGTAATATTATCAACTCTTAAGAACCAACCTGCTTCTGCATCCTTTACAACAAGCTTCTTGCTGCCCTTCTGCATAGCTGAGTGGCAAATTGCCATATCATCCGTTACAGGTAAAAGCTCACATGTCTCACTGAGATCAATGTAATATTTTTCGCCTGTCACTATATTCTTTCCGAGAACAACTCTTCCGTCCATTTCTTTGTGAACCTGCTCAAGCATTTCACTCTTACCGCCGCCAGAAGCACCCTCGTGCATAATAACAATTTCATTATCATATGGAGTGATTACCTTTACCGTGGAAGCATGTGCTGTAACCCAATCCTCCTGCTCACCGATATCCAAAAGTACGGCATAAATTCCCTTTTTCGCACTTGGACCCGGATACAGATTGTAGGAATAAACCTCATGAATACTATCCAGACGGTTATGAACAACAACCTGCTTTCCGTCGAAATGTGTGTGACGGAAAGGCGGTGCCAAAAATACAACTGCCTTTGTATCAAACTCCCAGTCGATTTCATCTATATTCAGGAAATACTGTAAATCTGCAAGACCTGCTGCAAAGAAGCCTGCATTTGACGGTGCGATAAAAATAGAATCATAACCATATTCGTAGCCGCCTGATTTGAATGGAAAGAAAATAAGCTCCTGATCCTTTAACCATGCAAAGGTCTCCTGTCTGAGTCCGTCAAAATCACAGCCGTATACATCAGAATATCTTGGCTTATCTGTCGCCTTATTATCTGCAATAATCATACTGTTCGGATCACGTCTTCTCATGTAATCCTCAAGATAATTTACGACAATACCGTTCTTACATTTGGTTACAATTGCTTCCTTTACACTTCCCTTGCCTTCCACATCATAACAAACATCAAACGTGGTATTCTCATTGCTGCCCATTGCTAATGCAACCAGCTCTTCTCTAGTCTTAGGGATAATTACACCTTTTGATTGTTTCAAAATATCAAGGATGTAGTCCGGAAGATTTAATTTCATTTCATCTAATAAATTTTTCATTTCTACCTCACAATCACTTTCCTTTATTAGTCACCAGTCTACTCATTCTATCTTATTTCAATATAAATGTCAACCACAAATTCTTTTTGTGGCAAACATTTGTCTTTGCCAGTAAAACACCAAGGCCTATTTGTCTTTTCAAACAGATTCAAAGATAGGCGGTTTTCACCGCCTATCTATCTTGTCACTAAAGCATTAGTTTGGCATATGAACCTTCTGTGAAAAGGAAGCCTTGATAATCTTGCGTCCCTCCTCCAAAGATTCAATGGCATCCACTGCCTTTAGCTGCATTACAATATTGCCGAGCACAGAGCCTTCAATCGGTCCTGCAACAACTTTCTTTCCTGTCGCATTGGCTGTCAGCTCACATAACAATTGGTCCTGAATACCACCGCCTACCATGTTGATGCAAGGTATTGTCTTTCCGGAAATCACCTCTAGATTTGCCACCGTTGTTTTGTACTCATTGGTCAGTCCGTTGTAAATAGCCATAGCGATTTCACCGAGTCCCTCAGGCGTTCCCTGTCCCTTCTCCTCACAGTACGCAATAACCTCTTTCATCATATTGTACGGTGCAGTAAATCTCTGGTCGTTCGGGTCAATGATAAAGTCCTGTCTCTTTGCTTCACGGGAAGCCCTGATAATATCAGGGAAAGAAACCTCCTCCTCAAATTCACACCAGTTCTTTCTGAGGTTTTGCATAATCCAAAGTCCGTTGATATTTTTCAACAGTCTGATTTTTCTCTCTACGCCGCCTTCATTCGTGTAATTAAACTGGTAAGATTCCTCTGTTAAAACAGGCTCATCAATCTCCATACCAAGGAGTGACCAAGTTCCGCAGCTCAAAAACGCTGCATTTTCTTCCTCAAACGGTGTTCCTGCCACTGCTGAGGCCGTATCATGACTTCCTACCGCAATAACCTTAACTCCTTCCAGCCCGGTCTCTTTTACAACCTCTGCAATCAAATCGCCGACAATCGTTCCCGGCTGAATCATCTCACAGAATAAGTCTGTTCTAAGTCCCAGCTTTTCAATTAAATCCATATCCCAAAATCTTTTTTTCGCATCCAGAAGCTGCCCTGTACTGGCATTCGTGTATTCATTATACATTTTTCCGGTTAAAAAATAGTTAAATAAGTCCGGCATCATTAAAAATTTGTCTGCTCTGTCATAGATTTCCGGTCTCATTTTCTTATCCGCACAGAACTGAAAAATTGTATTAAAATTCATAAACTGAATTCCGGTCGAAGCATATACCTCTTTGAGCGGTACAATTTTGTCAACCTCATCAATCACACCAATTGTTCTGTCATCTCTATAATTAACCGGATTACCGATCAGATTACCATCCTTATCAATCAGTCCATAGTCTACACCCCATGTGTCAATTGCAAGGCTTGTAATCTTTATTTTCTTTGCCGCCGCCTTTTTCAAGCCGGTTTTTAATTCGTGATACAGACGGAAGGTATCCCAATAGAAATTTTCTCCAACCCGAACCGGATCATTTGTGAATCTATGTATCTCCTCCAGCTCGATTCTGCCTCCATCATACTTACCTAAAATAAGTCTGCCGCTTGACGCTCCAAAGTCAAAAGCTAAATTGTAAATTGGTGTGCTCATACATCTTCTCCTTTATACCTATTGATTTTCTGTGATTAATTGAATCCCTTTATCCTCAAAATACTGATTCCATTTGTCCGGTATCATTTTGTCCGTGACCAAAATATCGTTTTTCTCCAAGTCAGATACTTTAATGAAAGATACATTGTCAAACTTACTGTTATCCACTGCAAGAATAGTTGTTTTTGCACAGCTTCGCATCACATTTTTAATCTCTGCTTCACTCTCATTTGACTCTGTAATTCCTTTTTCCATATCTACACCCTTGCAGGAAATAATTGCTTTATCCACATTGAAATTCATCAATGTCCGCTCTGCCGTTTTTCCAACCAAAGAAAGCGATGCATCTCGAAGCATCCCTCCGGTTGAAATCACATTGATTCCTTTGTTTCCTGCCAGCTCAATCAGTACCTCTACCGAGTTCGTGATTACGGTCAGTTTTTTCATCTGCTTTAGATTTTTTGCCGCCATAAGGGAGGTTGAGGAGGAATCAAGCATGATAGTTTCTCCTTCTTCCACTAGCTCCGCCACAATCTTGGCAATAATCTGTTTTTCTCTCTTGTTTGTCTTCTCTCTGATTCTAAGCGGAAGATCCACATTCGTATTATTGTTTAAAACAGCTCCGCCATACGTCTTTTTTACAAATCCTTCTTTTTCCAGCTTCTCTAAGTCTCTTCGAATGGTTTCCTCTGTCACGTTATACTTTTGGCTTAATTCCGCCACCAGCACCCTCTGCTCCTTCTGCAGAGTAGCGAGTATCTCATTTTTTCTCTCTATTGCAAGCACGTTTACCCCTCCAGTTTCTTTTATGAAATATACTGTGATTATGTTTCATTTATTATACCACAATATGTTTGTTTTTTGTAGTATTTTGTATATTTTTTTGTGGAAACAATATAAAACAACATCTCATTTCATTATATTGATACTAAAAAAGCGATAGAGAATTAAAATCTTTATCGCCTTTTTATATTTTACATTAACGTATTCACAAAATCCTTCGAAGGACTTGGTATCACCGCATAGTCTAAAAGCATGCCTTCCTCTCTAATCAATGCGATAGAGGATTCAACTGACTCTGTCACCGCAGCAACACTGCCTGTCAACAGCACGTAGGATTTTCCGCACATACCTCTGCATAAGCGAATTTCAAATAAATCAACCTGTGCGGTCTTTGCCGCATGATCTGCCGCTACAATTGCGGATGCAGCCGTGAATGTCTCAATTACTCCTAAAGCGGATACTGTATCAATCTCAGCCGTACAGCTCAGTGCTTTAAAAATCGATTCATGTGGATTTCCAAGTACAAATTTATCAATTAAGGCTTCCGGATACGCTGTCTCAACCGCATTCACCGAAGCTTTGATTGCGCTTAAATCGCCGCTGAATAATATAATAAATTTTCCCGGACAGACAGTCTGCGCCTGAAGCAATTCCACATTTGCGGTTTTTACAAGCATATCAGCTGCTTTCATACCGGTGGAAACCGTTTTATATTCTACCATTCCAATTGCTTTGTTCATCTTTGCCTCCTGGTGTAGTGTACTATCTTGCTATCGCGATAAAGCTGTCATTTACAGCTGTAACCGTGCCTGTTATGCTGGCATGGAGATAAACTCCGAGCTCGCCTTCCTTTGGCATACCGATTATCTGCCCTTCGGTAACCTTATCCCCGGCTTTTACACTTGCGCTGCATGGTGCTCCGATACACTGACGAAGCAGCAGCTTTACCTCTTTTACATCTGTGTCACACGTCATAGGCGCTGCAAGATCAAACTTAGCCAATCCTAAACGGTTTAAAAGTCTGTGTTCAGGAACCTTTCGTTCCTCGCGTAAAGTGTTAACAGGCTTGTTTTCTCTCTCCGGTGCCTTTACTCCCTTTGCCCGCAGTCCATTCCTGTATTCGTCCAGCAGGCTTCTAGGAGATAATCCCTGATGGCAGGAGTACATCTCACAAAGTCCGCACGAAACGCAGAAAAATGTATTCAAAAATGGGTCTACATTATATGTAATCCCGTTGGAGATTGCTCTCATAAATTCATGGGGCTTAATCGCTGCACCAAGAAGATTTCTCGGACAGAGACTCGTGCACATGGAGCATTGGGAACAGGCAGACATCGCTGCCTTTAAGTTGCTTTTTGTGGTGCTCTGTCTTTTCGTCACCGGAGGACTGTTTGGCGGCAATACCAAAACTGCCTTTGTCGTCTTGCTCACAAGGTCATATTGATTGCAAATTCTGCCTGTCATCGGTCCGCCCATTATCATAACGAAGTCCTCTGTCGTTGTCCCTCCTGCAAGCTCAATCAATCTCTTGACTGAAGTACCGACCGGAACCTCCGCCGTAATCGGATTGTTCACAAGTCCTGCCACCGTAACATATTTTGTTATGACATCCTTATCCTCGGTAAGCTTCCTGTAAATATTGAGAACAGTCTCTACATTCACAACGATACAGCCGACTAAAATCGGAATTTTACCCTGAGGAACAATACGGCCTGTCGTTTCATATATTAAAACGACCTCATCACCTGCCGGATAAATGTCAGGCAAAATATGAAGTCTCAAACTTTTATAGTTATTGATACAACTGTTTACAGCTTCGATTGAGGAGACATATGATTTCTTTATGGCGATGATTCCCTCTTTCGCCTCCAATGTGTCCACAAGCGTTTGCATGCCGGAAAGCACTTCTTCTACATACTCCGTCATCAACTGTCTGTCAACCTTAATTAAGGGCTCGCACTCGGCGCAGTTTAAGATAATGGTGTCCGCCTGCCCTGAAAGTTTTGCATGGGTAGGGAAACCGGCTCCTCCTGCTCCGACAATGCCGCCCTCGAATAAAGCCTTTTTCATTTCTGTTATATCCATTAGGTTCACCCTATTCTACGATTACAATTTTTTGCGGATCATCTACAATTCCTACAATACAGGCATCCACAGGGGCATTTGCATCATCACAGCCAACTCTTGCAGCACTTCCTGTCGCAACAAGTACAATATCATTGATTCCTGCTCCTACGTTGTCCACAGCCACGATTCTGCCAGCTCCAAGGCTTGCCATTTTCTCCATAGGGTCAACAATCATAAATTTGCTGCCGACCAGATTACTATTCTTTCTGGTACAGATAACTGTACCAACTACCTTACCTATAATCATAAATGCCTCCCAACTATTAGGAAACTCTATTGTATCCCAATAATTATTAATAGAATCGCTATTCTCTATTACTTGATTAAAATTCCCATTTCCTTGCCTACACCCAAGCCATTTGCTTCATCTGTGTCAATATGCATTTCCAATGTGAATGTTTTGTCTACTCTAATTTGAACGCCCTCAAAAATGCCTCCTCTATCGTTGGCAATCTTGATTTTTACAATCTGTCCGTCCTCCACACCAAATCTGGCTGCGTCCTCCGGTGACATATGAATATGGCGCTTTGCAACAATACAGCCTTCCTCCAAATAAACGGCTCCCATTGGTCCTACAATTGCAATAGGTGCTGAACCTTTTATATTTCCGGATTCTCTGATTGGTGCTTTAATACCTAATCGAATGGCATCGGTCTGCGATACCTCCACCTGTGAAGACTTTCTCTCAGGTCCTAATATTCTGACGTTTTCTATTGCTCTAAGCTTTGTTCCGACAAGCGTTACACATTCCTGCGCCGCATACTGGCCGCCCATCAGCTCTTTCTTCTTATTTAATTCATAGCCCTTACCGAATAATATCTCAACATGCTCTCTTGTCAGATGCACATGACGCGCTGATATTCCGATCGGGATTACATTTTCAGAATTTACTACCTCTGTATTACCAAGCTGCGCTATGACCAGCCTTGTAATCTCTTGAACCAATTGCTCCTGCATATTTACCTCCAGCTAAATTTAACATGGATTCTGACCGCGCCGGAAGCATAAAGCTCCCGGTCACTATCAGATACAATTTTTATTTCATTTGTGGAAGAATCTTTTCTACGTCACCATGTGGTCTTGGAATTACATGTACTGCAATTACTTCGCCTAATTTTGCTGCTGTAGCAGAGCCTGCTTCTACGGCTGCCTTAACAGCTCCAACGTCTCCGCGTACCATAACGCTTACAAGTCCTGAACCGATTTTCTCTGTTCCTACCAATACAACATTTGCTGCCTTCAACATAGCATCTGCTGCTTCGATTGATGCTACGAGACCTCTGGTTTCTACCATTCCCAATGCTTGAAGTTCCATTCTTTTTTCCTCCTTAATAACTACTGTGTTCTCTGCCGGCTGTGGCTTGCTCGCTGTACTTGTCTTCTTTCGCGGTGCTGCCTTTGGTGCTGCCGGCTTGCCTTGATTTAGATTCTTTTCTTCGGCCATCTTCATTACCTCATTTTATAAATAAGCTTTTACTTAATCAAAGAACTTGTATTTTTTTGCACTTGTTGCAACAAGCTTCATTGTCTCCTCATGAGGATTAGCAATGACTGCTGATGCCACAATATTTCCTACCGCACTTCTCTTTGCACTTTCAATTGCCTCCGCTACGGCTGACACTTCACCCTGAACAATAACGGTAACCAACCTACCGCCTAATTTCTTCTCCCAAGTAAGAAATTTAACGTCTGCCGTTTTCAGCATAACATCTAATGCCTGAATGGCATCGGTGCAATTAGGTAACTCAATTAACCCTAATGATTTCATATGCTATTCCTATTTGATTACAGGTAAGATTTTTTCTACGTCTGCATGAGGTCTTGGGATAACATGAACAGCTACTAATTCTCCAAGTCTTCCTGCTGCCTGTGCACCAGCCTCTGTTGCAGCTTTAACTGCACCAACGTCACCGCGTACCATAACCGTTACAAGACCTGAACCGATTTTTTCTGTTCCTACTAAAACAACATCTGCTGATTTTACCATTGCATCTGATGCCTCGATTGCTGCTACTAAACCTCTTGTTTCTATCATTCCTAATGCTTCCTGTGTCATAATTAAAATCCTCCTTAAGATTTACATACTAAATTGATATTATTCTACCATGTTTTTCATAAAACTGCACTGTTTTTATAACGCACTGATTTTTAACATTTTCTCAGTATTCGTATCAGGCGCTGGGATAATGTGCTTTGTTACTACGCCAGTAAGGTTATTTGCCGCTGTTGCTGCCGCTTCCATAGCCGCTTCCACATCAGACACACTTCCTCTGATTTTTATACACATTATCAACGGTACTGGCAACGCATCTGCATTTGCCGGCTTGTTCTTATCCAATGCTTCAATTCGCACATTTCCTGCTTTGCAGGCTGCATCTGCCGCTACAAAAGCTGCTACGCATCCGAATACTTCCAATAAACCTACTGCTTCTTTCATCGCTCATTCTCCTATTCGTTAACGATTGCTATTTTCAAGCCTTCCATCTTCAAGTTCGTAATATGAGCTTCATTAATCTGGCTTAATGGGAACTTGTGGGTAATCAGCTTCTCAAGCGGAAGTCCGATTGCCTTTGCACTCTTTAAGAAATCAAAGGTTGTTGCATAATCTCTTAATGTGTATACCCATGAACCAACGGTTGTAATTTCCTTGGAACAAATATCAAAATGCGGATTGATGGTTGCGTCTCCGCCGTTGATAAAGAAACCAAGTTCACAAAGTCCGCCGCCGTTTCTGATAAATTTATAAATATTGGAGTGTGCAACCGGTGAGCCTGTACACTGGAATGCAAAATCTGCCAAATATCCGCCGAATGCGTTCTTTACGCCGTTTGCCAGTTCTTCAATTCCCTTGTGGTCTTTGAAGTTTACTGTTGCGGATGCACCAAGCTCTTTTGCAAAATCAAGTCTCTTCTGCTCTCCGTCAATTGCCACAATGTTCTGAATTCCCATTGTCTTCAAAATAGCGATACAGATAAGTCCGATCGGTCCGCAACCCTGTACTGCCACTCTGCTGTTAAATCTCAAGATTCCTGTTGTCTTTGCTCTCTCCACTGCATGGATTAATACCGCACAAGGCTCAATCAAAATTCTGGAATCTAAATCTAAATCGCTTACATTAAATACGCTAGATCCGCCTCTGATTACAAGATACTCAGCAAACCAGCCATTCAGATGAATATCATCATCCGGAAGTAAGCCGTATACATCAGCGCCGCCTACGTTTTGCTTATTCAAGTCAAACATGGTGATTTCCGGATCATCCTTGAAAATCATACAGGTAACTACCTTATCACCCAAAGCCAATGGCTTTCCTGCGCTGTCTTTCTTTACATTCTTACCCATTTTTACGATTTCTCCGGTACCTTCATGTCCAAGTACCAACGGTATCAAACCAAATGGATCTCTTTTAAATTCGTGAGCGTCTGTTCCGCACACACCACAGCCTTCTACCTTCACTAAAATATCGTCATCTCCGATTTCAGGAATTGCAAATTCTTTGATTTCGTATTTTTCTAAAGCTGTAAGCATTGCTGCTTTGGAAGTCTTTGGAATTGCCCCTGCCTGCTTTGGTGCAGCAGAGCTTCCTGTTCCCTGCATTTCAGCAAGTACTTGTTTTACAATTGCTTCTATATTCATATCCACTTCTGCCACTCTCCTTATCTAATGCTCAACGCGTCACACATAACGCATCTTCTGCTCTTTGTAAAGCTCTTCGCCGATGTCAGACCTTCTCCTGTACGGCTTGAAATCGTAAAGGTTGCATAACCTTCTCCTCCGAAGCCAAGTGCTGCATAGGATGGACCGTTCTTAACAAAGATTGCTGTATCAAGAGCTTTTCCAAACTTTGTCAGATTGTTTACATTGGCGGAATGCATATGCGCAGAATGTCTATTGCCTTGCTCTAATTCCACAGAGACTTCAATTCCTTCATCTACATTATCAACCTCAACCACACCAAGTATCGGCATCATAAGTTCTTCTTCAATAAGCGGGTGGGTCTTTTCACCCTTGAAGATAATACAGCGGATTTCGTCTCCTACCGTAATACCGATTTTGCTTAACAAAACCTTCGCACTGCGTCCAACGCAATCTCTGTTTAATATCTTCTTGCCGTTTTTCTCAACCAAAACTGTTGAAATCAGTTTTGCTACTTCTTCATCATTTGCACGGTAACAGCCTGCCTGCTCCATATAATACATCAATTCATCTGCAATGGATTTTACAGCTATTACTTCTTTTTCCGCAATACACGGAAGGTTGTTATCAAAGGTTGCACCATTTACAATATCCTCTGCCGCCTTTGGAATGTTAGCAGTTTCATCAACCAATACCGGCGGATTTCCTGCTCCTGCTCCCATCGCTCTCTTGCCCGATGAAAGCACGGTTGTTACAACTCCCGGGCCTCCCGTTGCAACCAATAAGGAAATATCCTTATGTCCGAAAATAGTCTTGCTTACATCCATAGTCGGATTTTCAACTGCAACCGCTAAGTTTTCCGGTCCGCCTGCCTCTACGCTTGCTCTGTTAATCATGTCAATGGCAAGGTTTGATACATTTTTCGCTGACGGATGTGGTGCAAATACAACCGCATTTCCTGCTGCCAGCATACCGATTGAGTTACAGATTACGGTCTCTGTCGGGTTTGTGGACGGACACACCGCTCCGATTACCCCGAAAGGTCCCTGCTCAATCAAGGTTAAACCTCTGTCTCCTGACCACGCTACTGTGGAAAGGTCCTCCGTTCCCGGAGTTTTCTCTGCAACCAACTGGTGCTTCAATATTTTATGCCCTACATTACCCATTCCGGTTTCCTGTACTCCAAGCTCCGCAAACATTTTTGCATTCTCCAGAGTCTTCTTACGGATATTGGCAATGATTTTTTCTCTGAATTCCAACGGCATAGGCTGGATTTCTTTTTGCGCTGCTTTTGCAGCCGCTATTGCATCTTCTATGTTTTCAAAAATTCCCATCAGCTTCTTTGGCTGTGCTGCTGCTTTGATAGCCGGTTCTTCTGATTTTCCCATGTTTTGTAAAACATTCCGAACAATATTTTGAATATCTTGTTCGCTGACTGACACGTTATGCACCTCCTACAGATTTACAATTAAATTGATTATTTCATCTGAGCTAAGATTTTCTTTGTTACTTCTGCAACAATCTTTTCGATGTCATTTGATGAAGAATCTGATGAACATTTGCCTTCGCCTGAATGGCATCCGCCGCCGCACTGTCCGCCTAAGTTAGCACAAAGATCTGCTGGGTGCTTTCCTGGTAAGCCCATCTGTCTTCTGATTTCATATAACTTTTGAATTGTTTCATTATCAAATTCTTTTGGTCCGCCAAGCTGTCTTGCTTTGTATAATAATTCTGCATAGAACTCTACTGATTCCATTTTGTGGTAAGCAGCTAAAAGGTCAGTGCTCCATGTCAATGCTCCGTGGCTCTCCAATAAAACTGCATCATAATAAGGTAGGTATTTTTCTAATCTATCCGGAATTTCATTGGTAGAAGGTGTACCGTACTCAGCGATCGGAACGCATCCTAATGCAATAACCGCTTCTGGCATAATTGGCTGTGTCAAAGGAATTCCTGCAATCGCAAATGATGTAGCAAATGTTGGATGTGCATGAACTACTGATCCAACGTCTGGTCTTAATTTGTAAACTCTCATATGCATTTTGATTTCAGATGATGGTCTGAAGTTTCCGTTTGCCTGAAGACAATTTCCGTTTTCATCCACCTTACAGATATACTCCGGAGTCATAAAACCTTTTGATACGCCGGTTGGTGTGCACAGGAATTCATGATCGTTTAACTTAACAGAAATGTTACCGTCATTCGCAGCAACCATGTTTCTATCATATATTCTCTTTCCGATGTCACAGATTTGTTTTTTAATTTCGTATTCATTAGCCATTTTAAAAATTCCT
Source organism: Konateibacter massiliensis (assembly GCF_900184995.1). Lineage (GTDB taxonomy): Bacteria > Bacillota > Clostridia > Lachnospirales > Lachnospiraceae > Lachnotalea > Lachnotalea massiliensis. The sequence continues at coordinate 2,738,457 of NZ_LT860099.1, read as the reverse complement.
CCTTAAACATGTGTGTTTGTGTTGTTTTATTTTGACTTTATTTCATTTTATCATTAATTCTATTAAAAATCAACATATTTTACAACTTTTTTTCATTTGTTTGTTGTCCCAAAAACAACACAAAACAAAAAAGAAGAAAATAGCTTTTACACTATTTTCTCCTGCTTCTTATTATATATGCTATTAAGCTAAAATCTCTTTTACAAATGCCGCAATTTTCTCATCCTTGCAATTTGCAAAGAATAAATCTTGGAACTTGGAGCCTGAAACAGCACCCTTTACCAATTCCTGATCGATGTTCTTCAATGTAGTAATCAGGTCATTTAAAGAAACCTTTCTCACCTCATCCAAAATCTTCTTATTTCTCTGCTCCGGCACAACTCTGTCTCTTGGGTAGCCCTGTCCGCTCTCGCCTTCAAATAATTTTTCAAAAATGTATTGAAGGTTTAATTCTGCTCCCCAGCCAAAGCCTTTTGCAAACGGAAGAGCGATTGCATTGCCGTCGTTAATCTGTGCAAACATATAAGCATCTGACGGATCAACCACGTGTCCGCAGATTACTCCCGGGAAGGAATTGCATGCAAGCATTGCTCCCTCACCTGTACCGCAGCCTGTGATTACATAATCTGCCGCACCGGAATTCAAAAGAATTGCCGCTAAAATACCGTTTTGAACATATGTCAACTGATTCTCATCCTCTGCGCTGTACATACCATAGTTGAACACTTCATGGCCCATCGGCTCTACAACCTTCTTTAGTGCTGCACAAATGAGTTCATTTTTTGCCGCCTGGCTATTTTCATTAATTAAAGCTATTTTCATTGTCTTATCTCCTTTTCCTACACTGATTTCTTAAAATATTCTTTTAAGTTACTTCTTTATTATAGCATCGGCAGGAGTTTCTTTCTTGTGTTTTCTTAGATAAAAAATTGCATTTATTGAACAGCCTGTTGTTTATTCTTTTACCGCACCGGATGCAACCCCGGCTAATATGTATCTCTGGAAAAAGACATATATGACAATGGTAGGAATCATAATGATAATAATTCCTGCCGCAAGCAGCTGCCAAGAACCTTGCTGTGCGTTTGCATAATTCATTAAAAATGTTGTCAGGGTGCGCAGACTGTTTTTTGGCATATAAAGATAAGGAATATACATGTCATTTATGATGTTAATCGCCTTAATAATACATACAGTCGCCGTTGCCGGTGCAAGGAGCGGGAAAATAATCCTGCCGAACAACGTAAAATAGGAACAGCCATCAAGGAGTGCCGCTTCATCCAAGGATACGGAAATACCCGAGATAAACTGTCTGTAAATATATAACTGCATCAAATCGGAAGCAATGTAGATGATAATAGGTGCCCCTAATGTATTGTATAAATGAAGCCCTTGTATAATACGAAATCTTGCTATTTCCGTTACAAAGGTCGGAATGAGCATTCCCATAAAAAACAAAGCAACTACAATATTCTTTCCTCGAAAGGAAAACCGCTCAATAACAAACGCTGTTATCGTTCCGAATAATACATTAAAAATCAAAGAGATAAACAGTATCATTCCTGTGTTTTTAAATCCTATATATAAATATTTGTCAGAAAGCACCTTGTTAAAATTTTCAAAGGTAATGCTGTCCAAACCGGGCATTGCCAGTGGTGAAGTGATTGCCATATCTGACTTTGTCTTTAATGCCGCAAACAAGGTGAGAAGAATAGGCGCAATTACAATTGCCACCATACAAATACAAATAATTTGTTTTAAAGTTTGTGAAACTATTCTTTTTAGCATCCTATCTCCTCCTTTCCCTTAAAATAAATCCATGAATGATTTTATTTTGTATCAGATAAATGATTACAATCATAATCATAATTGCCACAGCCATAGTTGATGCAAGCCCGAAATTCGAAAAGGTAAATGCAGTTTTAATGGTATATAAGGTAAAGGTTGATGATGCGTAGCCCGGTCCTCCTGCCGTCATAACAAACGGAATATCAAATACCTGAAGTGCTCCTCTGATATTATCAAACAGTACAAAGTCAACCATTAACATAATTGCCGGTATCTGAATATACTTAAACAAATGCCATGCATGTGCCCCGTCTACTCTGGCTGCTTCCTCGATATCAGTAGGAATAGACTGAAGTGCTGCAAGGAAAAGGATGATGTGATATCCGCTGAAACGCCATACAGAAACAAAGGACAGCACATAATTTACAATTTTTGAGTCTGAAAGCCAGTTTCGAATCAAGGCTTCCAAATGCACACTTTCCAATATCGCATTAAATGCTCCGTTAATCGGTGAAAAGAAGTAAGAGAAAGCATAGGCAATTGCCACTCCGTTAATAATATAAGGCATAAAAACCATTGTTTTATAAAACTTTGCCCCTCGCAATTTGCTGTTTAACAGTACAGCAAAGGCAAGCTCGACAAAAATCATGCACAGATGTACCAGAAAATATACGGCATTATTTTTCAAAGACAGCCAAAGGTCTTGATTTTGAAACATGGATATATAATTACTGACTCCTATAAAACTGCTTTCGGGAGAATAACCGTCCCAATTCGTAAAGCTCATACGAAACAAGTCAATTGCGGGAAAAACTACAAAGCCGGTCAAAAGCAGCATAGGCACAATCAGGGAAACAACAATAAATTGTTTTCTTTTTTTGCTTAGTTTGTTCATACTTACCTCCTGATATAATTTGAGGGCTGCCTTACACAGCCCTCCTCCTAAAAACTCTATTTAATCTGAAGCTTTGTTCTGGCCTCTGCCCACTTTGTGTCAAGCTCTGCTAGTTTTGTTTTTAAATCAAAGCCGTTTGTCAGCATCTCTGCACCAAGCTTTTTATAATCAAACGTTGTTTCATTCTGGATTGACGAAAAATCATCTCCTCCGCCATCATACATAATTAACACTTTATCCTTTGTAAGTTCATCTGCTTGTGCAAGCACAGGGTCTTTCTCTTTTGGAAAATTACTCATAGAGGAAGCCGATGATACAAAGTTTATATAATCAGGATACCATGCATCGGAGTAAAACCATTCCACAAAAGCGATTGCAGCTTCTTGATTCTTAGAATGTGTTGTAACTCCCATAAAGGAATCGCCTTGCACAATTACATTGTAAGGATCAGATTCTGAATTTCTGGTCGGTAAGTAAAATGTTCCAAGTTCTGAACTGTCCGCAGCGCCCGACTGAATATTTTGAAGTCCCCAGTCTCCCAGAGCAATGATAGCAGCACCTTTTGAAGCAAAAATGGAAGTTGCCTGATCATTACCGATTCCCAGCGGATCTTTTCCAAGTACACCGGAAGAAAACAGACTGTATATTTTATTATAAGCTTTATTAATATCTGTTCCTTCTGCAAAAGGCGCATCTGTCGCAGCCATTGTATTCCAGTTTTGTCCGTTTCCGGATTCAAGTGCAGGCATAAACTCCATATATGGATAATCCGGCCATTCATCCTTTAATCCGCAGGCAATTGCCATAAAATCAGCATTATCTTTTCCATAATACTCTTGTAATTTCTTAGCAGCATCTTCAAATTCCGTCCAGGTTGTCGGTACTTCTACACCTGCTTCTTTGAACATATCTTTCCAATAATATACATATTCGTAACCAGACGTCATCGGTATGCCAAGCACTTTGCCGTCAATTGCATAACCGCTTGCCAGCTCATTATTTGCACTCGCCTCTGTGGAGGACAAATCTACTAAATAATCTTTAAATCTGGATAAAGTAAACGGCTTATTAAACATTACATCCGGCAACTGATTTGCGGAAGCCCTCATCTTCATTGCATTCCAATATTCCGTATCGTCCTTTATCTTTTCCACTTCAATCTCGATATTCGGATATTGCTCTTGGAATTTACCTACCATATCATTTTGTTCAATAAAATCATTTAAGTTGTTATCCCATATTGCAAAGGTAAGAGAGCCGCTTAAATCTCCGCTTTTTTCCCCCGCTGCTTCAGAGGTTACCCCCGTGCTCTCTGTCTTTGCCGCCCCTTGTTCTTTAGAAGAACCGGAACACCCTGCCAGCGTAGACGCTGTTAAGGCACACACCAATAGCGTTGTTATTACTTTCTTTTTCATTGAAAAATACCTCCCTTTTTTATTGTGTCCCTATCATAGCAAGCAAGCCCTTTTTTTCCTATCTCATATTATCATTTTTCTTGATTTATTTTCACATTTGCATTTAACATGTTCTTAACTTTTTGTTAGAATTCTTGATTTATAGTAAGAAAGTGTGAGCTTTGCTCACACTTCGCGCCGAATGCAGTCACGTAGTGACATCTTCCTCTTGCATTCGTGCGCATAATATTTTATATCATAGGAAATTCGCAGGAATTTCCTATGATATAAGAAAGTGTGAGGGTTACTCACACTTCAGACTGTAGACAAACGCTTTATAAAAGCGGAGAGTTTGAGAACGAAGCGTTCTCATTTCTATCACGCAAGCGGAATTCACTTCCGCTGTAGTGTAAAATGCTGATTTTTAGGGGCATAGCTCTTGTGCGAGAAAATCAGCATTTTTACGACCAGTAACTAAAATTTATGGCGTTAGCCATGAATTTTAAAGGCTGTCGACTTTGTCGACAGCCTCAAGTGTGAGCTTTGCTCACACTTTACATGGTTTTTCGATACTGCGCTGGACTTATTTGATTTAACTTCTTAAACATACGGTTAAAATGTTCCACGTTATGATAGCCGGACATCTGGGCAACTTCATATATTTTAAAATTCGTTGTCTTTAATAATTCCTTTGCTTTTTGTATTCTTAATTCGGTCAGATAAGAAGAAAACGTCTCACCGGTTTCCTTTGTAAAACGATTGGTAAAATATTTTTCATTTAAACCAACGTAATCCGCCACCATAGCGAGTGATAAATCTGCCTCCTCATAATGATCGCTCATAAAGCGCTTTGCCTTTACGATAACATCCGTCTCCATGATGTTTAATTTTGATGCGGAAAAATCGATAATCCAGGTAAAATAATTCGTAATCCAAAGTCTTAAGCTTCTGACATCTTCTATTTTGTCCATCTTTTCCATATAATCATACGGCTGTCCGAATACATCCGAAAATCTGGAATTATCCCTGTTAAACCGCTTTCCGATTGCCGTAATAACCGCATAAACCTCCGCTTTGCTCTCTTCCATCGATTTATTTGCAAATAACTCAAATAATTTTTCTCTCTCTTGAAGCGAATTCTTTTCGTCTGCAATATATAAGGCTTCCGCAAGTTTCTCATAGAAAAAGCTGTGTTTTATAATTATTTGATACAGCTCTTTCTTATCCTCCAGATAAATCAGCCCGTTTTCCTTCTTTAAATGACAAAGACACATACTTTCTTTTATCTCATTTACTGCACTTTCAAAATTCTGACAGCCATATTTCCTGCTGCCGATACAGGCAAACATATGGATATCCGCCTCCCTTGCCCCTATCTTTTGCAGTTCATCTATCATTTTAATAATATTTGATTTATAATCCGTTTCTGTAATGCGGTAAAATACCAATAAAAATTTTGCACTTTCCATATGCAGAACACAGCGTGATGCAAATCTTGGGTTTCGCTCAAAACTGCTTATCACGCGAAGGGCACATTTAGTTTCGGTTTCCGCAGAAGAATACCGGTCTATCATCAAACCGATTATCGCATAGCCCTCCATAAAAAATTCCTTTGTCGTCTCATTGACTTCTTCCGGCGTCATCTCTCCTTTTATCATAGCCCCTAAATAATAGGAAGGAGTATGACTTATATTTCTCACACGCTCTTCGTAATCCTCAATTAAGGCTTTTAACCTGCGTACCATCGCATTAAACTGATGTATCATGCTTCTGATTTCATATTGTCCGCTCGGCTCGATATGTATATCCAGTTTTCCTTCTTCTACCTGCTTTAAGCCTTGACTGATTACTTCTACCGGCTTTACGATGCCTTTTAAAAAGTAGCCAAAATAATAGCCTGCAAACAATAAGATTAAGACAGCCGTTCCAAGAACAAGCATAGCCGTTTCCCAATAATCGGAGGTCAGCTCTTTTGTTTTGATATAGCTTTCTATAATCCACTGTGTATTGTTAAAAGCAATCGGTGTCTTTATACTTGTATATCCAGCTTCTTTATAGTCAGGCTCCTCTTCACTGGTAGAAAATATAATAGTTCCGTCTGCATCGGTAATTCTTGTCATACCTAGTTTGTTTTTTCCGGCAAGATAGGCTTTATTATATTCTCCAATTCTCTCAGCCGCTTTTGTAGATTGATAAAAGGTAACCATTTCAATCTTTTGAGAGCGATCTGTCTTTACATCGGGGGCAATTGCAAATACTAAAATAAGTAAATCCTTCTTCCCTCCATTGAATAAATCACTTGTGGATTTCGTATCATAAGAACCGACACAAACCTGATTGCTTTTTTCCAAAGCCTCCTGATACCAACTACTCTTTTTAATTTCATCTATCTCACGATTAATATCTCTTTTTACATAAACATTAATTCCATCCTTCATGTAAAATCCAACGGATACAATTTCCTTCACAGGCTCTAATGCCATATTGACAGATTGGGAAAGCCGCTGCTCATTTTCATATCTGGTCGCCGCTACACTCGTATCGGTTTCTGACGCATATTGCAAAATCTCATTGTTATTTGTATAAACAATATGAGAAAGTCTCATAGACATCGTATCAATATCCGCTTTCAAATTCGTAATAACGTTCTCCTGTGCTCTTTCTATATTTTCGATTGCCTGCTTCTTGAATTGTATATTTAAGATAGAAAGGGCAATCACTAAAACAACAAGAATAGGCAGTACTGTAAAAACAATAAACGAACGATAATACACCGTTTTTAGCGGAAGATTTTTCTTCTTATGACTCATATTTTATACCCTCCAACACTAGTCTATGGATATTATAGCAGAAAATAATTTCATGTGGGTGGTTTGTCCTATAAAATTTTCTATATAGGAAAAGTGTGAGCAACGCTCACACTTTCTTACTTATAAAAACGTTTCATTCAATTTTTTTTTAAAGGTTCTGCAATAATCCTTGATTGTATCCAAATCATAATTACATTCCTTCATCAGCTTGATAAAATGTGTACCCACAATCGCACCGTCGATATTGTCTTTCATCGGCTCGACATCCTTCGCACTGCGGATTCCAAAGCCCATCATAACCGGTATGTTACTCGCCCTCTTTACCTCTGCCAGATATTCTTGAATATCCTTGTGGAAAGTAGCCGCATGCCCAGTCACGCCCATCGCTGATACACAGTAGACAAAACCTCTTGCTTTCGAAAGAATAAGCGGGATTCTCTGCTTGGAGACAGGGGATACAAGCTGAACGAGAACAGGAGCATCCTCTCCTTCTAAAAACTCATTGATTTCTTCCTGCTCCTCAAGCGGAAGATCTGGGATAATAAAACCGTCCACGCCTGTTTCTTTACATTTCTTTACAAAGTTTTCCACACCATAATACAAAACCGTGTTGTAATATAACATAAATACAATCGGTATCTGTGATTTTTCCCTCACCTGCTCTACCACAGTAAACACCTTCGAAAGATTCGTTCCAAGCTGTATCGACTCAAAGGACGCCTCCTGAATAATCGGTCCGTCCGCAACCGGATCGGAAAACGGAATGCCAAGCTCAATGATATCCGTTCCTGCCTCATCCTGCGCAAGGATGATATCCTTTGTTCCCTCCAAGGAAGGGAGTCCTGCTGTCATATAAGTGATAAATGCTTTTTTATTTTGCTGCGTAAGCTCCTGTAATCTCTGCTCAATTCGATTCATCGTATTCCCCTCCTAATTCAAATAGCCTTTTCCGCTGAAATAATCGGAAACCGTGTGTACATCCTTGTCGCCTCTGCCGGACAAACACACAATCATCGCCTGCTCCTTGTTCATCGATTCTGCCTTTTTAAACGCATAAGCCAACGCATGAGCACTCTCAATTGCCGGAATGATGCCTTCCAATTCACATAACTCCTTCAGTGCCGTCATCGCCTCTGCATCGGTGATAGACACATATTCGACTCTCTTCGTATCTTTTAGGTACGCATGCTCCGGTCCCACACCGGGATAATCCAATCCTGCTGAAATGGAATGCGCCAGCTCAACGTTTCCGTCCTCATCCTGTAACAGATAGGACCTCATGCCATGAAGCGTTCCCGGTTTTCCAAGTGCCATCGCGCTCGCATGCTTTCCGCTCTCAATGCCAAGCCCTGCCGCCTCCACGCCAATCAGCTCTACCTCTTTATCCTCCAAAAAGTTTGCAAACATACCGATTGAATTGGAGCCACCGCCCACACAGGCGATTACGGTCTCCGGCAATTTATTTTCCTTCTGTAAAAACTGCGCTCTTGCCTCTTTGCTGATGATGCTCTGGAACTCTTTTACCATTTTCGGATATGGATAAGGTCCGACAGCAGAGCCTATTACATAGAAGGTATCCTCCGCTGTCTTTGCCCATGTACGAATCGCTTCATTCGTTGCATCCTTTAAGGTATTGCTTCCCGATTTTACACTCACAACCTTGGCTCCGAGCATCTCCATGCGGAATACATTGAGTGCCTGTCTCTGTACATCTTCCTCGCCCATGTAAACCGTACATTCCATATTAAAAAGTGCCGCTCCCGTCGCCGTTGCAACGCCGTGCTGTCCCGCACCTGTCTCTGCAATGACCTTTTTCTTACCCATACGCTTTGCAAGAAGTATCTGTCCGATTACATTGTTGATTTTATGCGCACCGGTGTGATTTAAATCTTCTCTTTTTAGGTAAATCCTCGTTCCGTATTTTTCAGATAAGCGCTCCGCCAGATAAAGCGGCGTTTCTCTTCCCACGTAATCCTTTAAATAGTAGTTAAGCTCTTTTATAAATGCCTCATCCTTTATCGCTGTCTCAAATGCCGCCTCCAGCTCATCCAACGTGTTAATCAATGATTCCGGCACATATCTGCCGCCAAACTTACCATAATAATATTTATCCATCTCACATTTCCTTTCCTGCTTTGTTTACGCTATTTACAAATGCTTTTATTTTATCTGCATCCTTACCGTTTTCACCCTCCACGCCGGAGCTTACATCCACCGCATCAGGCTTTAGTCTCTTTATTGCTTCACATACATTTTCAGAGTTTAATCCTCCGGCTAAAATAAACAGCTTCTCATCTCTTGGGACATTATCCAGTAGTGACCAGTCAAATATTTTTCCGCTGCCAGGAATTGCCGCATCAAACAGATATCCATAAACCTTCGGGCAGTTGCGGTAAACTTCGTACTTTTCTAAATCGGTCACATTAAACGCCCGTAAAATCGGTAATTTAATTTCGTCAAACGCTTCCTTTTCCAGTGTACCATGTATCTGAATGTAGTCAAAGCCTGCCTCTTGAATTTCCCTGACCTGATTGACCGTAGGTGACACCGTAACTGCAACGGTTTTGACGGGCAGCTTTTTCAACTCTCCAAGAAGTATGTTTGCATTCTCCATCGTATTGTTTCGTTTACTTTTCGGAAAAAATACGACCATACCCACATAGTCCACCTGATTCTTGGGAAGCATTTTTATCTCATCAAGCCTTGTGATGCCGCAAATTTTAATTTTTGTCATCCCGTTTCCTCCAATCAGTCAAATATCTGTTTCCAGCTTTTTGCCAGCTCTCTCGGATTTTCAGACTCCATAAATGCCCTGCCGATTAACAATGCATTCACCTTGCAGCCCTTTAAAAATGCGATATCCTCCTCTGTTGTAACACCGCTTTCTGATACAAATACCGTCCCCTCCGTAACCAATTCAGATAATCTCTTTGTCGTCTCAAGACTTATGGTGAAGTCTTTTAAATTTCTGTTGTTGACACCGATAATCTTCGCCTGCAAATGCAATGCCCGCTGCATTTCTTCCTCATCGTGAACCTCCACCAAAACATCCATTCCCAGATGATATGCCAAATCATAAAATACTTTCATCTCTTTGTCATCAAGAATTGCCGCAATGAGTAAAATAGCGTCCGCTCCGATTGTCTTCGCCTCATAAATCTGGTACTCATCTATGATAAAATCTTTTCGGATAATCGGAAGATCAGACATTTCTCGTATCTGCTTTAAATACGCAATGCTTCCGTTGAAATAATCTTCCTCTGTCAGGCACGAAATTGCGTCCACCGCTTCATTGTACTGGTCAATCCGATCAGTCAGCTCGATTTTACTTTTTATGACTCCCATGCTCGGCGATGCCTTTTTAAATTCACCGATAATCGAAAGTCCCGGCTTTGCAAGTGCCTCATAAAAACTGACGGACTGTCTCTCACTTGCCATCGCAAGACGTTTCATCTCGCCCTCACTTATTTTTTTCTTGCTTTCTTCCAGTCTTTTTCTTTTATCCCTTACAATATCATCTAAAATCATAATATCCTCCTATATCACACCGTTTACAAAGTTTTCAACAATCCGTTTTCCATGGTCCGTATAGATGGACTCAGGGTGAAATTGGAGTCCCACAACCGGATAATCCTTATGACGCATCGCCATGATTTCTCCGTCCTCTGTTTTTGCCAGAACGTTCAGGCAATCCGGCAGGTCGTTTGAAAGCACCGCAAGGGAGTGATATCTCGCCACACGGATAGGCGTATTGATTCCTGTGAAAACACTTGTGCCGTCATGCTCAATTGTTGACTGTTTTCCATGAAATAATTCCTTTGCATAGCTCACAGTTCCCCCCAGCGCCTCACCGATGCACTGATGCCCGAGACAAATGCCCATAATCGGCTTCTTGTCAAAGAAGTACTGTATCGCTTCCATACAGATGCCTGCCTCCTTCGGACTTTTCGGTCCCGGCGAGATAAGAATTTTATCCGGATTCATCTGCTCGATTTCTTTGACTGTAATCTTGTCATTTCGCACCACTCGGATGTCCTCTGTGAAAATTCCCATGTACTGGTATAAATTGAAGGTAAATGAGTCGTAATTATCGATTAAAAGTATCATAGCTTTTCCTCCTCAACCAAGGTTTTGGCAAGTGCCATCACCTTATTGCAACATTCGTCATATTCGCTTTTCGGAACAGAATCAGCTACAATTCCTGCCCCTGCCTGTAAGTACACTCTGTCGTTCTTTTTAATCATTGTGCGTATCGTAATACAAAAATCCATGTTTCCGTTAAAATCAATATGTCCCGTTGCCCCGCCGTAAAGCCCACGCCTTACACTTTCCAGCTCATCGATAATTTCCATCGCACGGATTTTCGGTGCTCCGCTTAGCGTTCCTGCCGGGAGGAAAGAGGATACTAAGTCAAATGGATGATACTCTCCCTTTTTCTTGCCTTCCACCAAAGATACGATGTGCATGACGTGGGAATAATTCTGCACCTCCATGAATTGTGTCACCTTTACACTTCCAAATTCCGCAATTCTTCCCATATCATTTCTTGCAAGGTCAACGAGCATTACATGCTCTGCCTTTTCTTTTTCATCCTGCAAAAGCTCTTCCTTTAAAAGCTCATCTTCCTTTGCATCCTTCCCTCTTCTTCTGCTTCCCGCAATCGGACAGGTGTACACCTTGTTATCTACCTGCTTTACAAGCATTTCCGGTGAACTGCCGATAATCTCAAACTCTCCAAAGTTAAAATAGTAGAGATAAGGCGAAGGATTTAATTCTCTAAGCTCACGGTATAAATCAAAGCCCATTTGCTTTGTCTCGATCGTCCACCTCTGGGACAGCACCGTCTGGAAAATATGTCCTTCTCTTATATAGTGCCTGATTTTTTCTACTTTTTCGCTGTACTGCTCTAAGCTGTCGGATTTTTTGACGATGACACCATCGTGAACAAATTTATTTTCCCTTGTAACCATCCCTGAAACGGCAGTTTGAACCAATTCCTCCGCCATTTTTGTTCCGTTTATCCTTCCGGCCTCGTCATCGCTGTCTAAGACAACCGCTGTCAGCGTTTCCGCCACATGGTCCATCACCATAAAAGAGGTTGCCAGCATAAACTGAACCGTCTCAATTCCGATTTCATCCTCGTTTTCATCCGGCAATTCTTCTGTATAGCGAATATAGTCATAACCGATGCTTCCAAATAATCCTCCTGCAAACGGAAGCTCTGTTCCATCTGTTCTCACCTCAAAGCTGGAATAATAGTCCTTTAGAAGCTCTGCCGGATTTCCGTTAAGCACTCTCTGTCCGCCGTCTTTTCCTCTGATTATCAAACTGTTTTTGTTTGAAGTGATAATTTCCTCCGGCTCCGCTCCGATGAAGGTATATCTTCCGTTATTCTTGTCATAGCTCTCAAGCAAAAAACCTTTTTTGTCCTTCGCCAGTCCCTCATACAGACCGACTGCGGTTTCATTTACGATACTTACCGTTTTCTTGTATGCCCTTAATATTCGCTTCATTTTTTTCCTCCTCAAAATTTCCTATGATATGAACAAAGCGGACTAGTCCGCATCAACTCCCTAATCCCTCACTCATGATGGACTTGGCTGCTTTGTCGCGCTGAATACAGTCACGCAGTGACATCTTCCACTTGCATTCATGCGCATAAATATTTTTTATATCATAGGAAATCCTTGATGATTTCCTATGATATAAAAAATCCCTGCTACTATAACATTTATAGTAACAGGGACGTTGTTCACGTGGTACCACCCATATTCTCAAGTTTGTATGATGTCTGCCTTCGGATTATTTCCGGTAAGGCTTTGACAGCGGCTTTTTATTTCTTCTAAATTTCATAGCAAATATATTTTGCTATAAAAATAAAAAAAGATACACTTTCCAATCGGAAAATATATCTGCCACCAATTCATAACTTGACTCATTTACAATACGGAAGCTTGCGCTTCGATATTATTCCCCTGTAACGTGAGGTCACGGCTGCAGCTACTTGAAACTCGTTCACCTTGCATCTAACAAACCCATTCCTTACGGCTCTCCATACCGGTTTCCACCAATCCCGGCTCTCTGAAATGTACTTTCCGTAAGTACTCTCTTTGATCATCGATTTTTCTTTATTTTTTATATCCTATCACCTTTTTTATGTGGTGTCAAGGTATAATATCTATTTTTAAATTATTTAAACAAATAAGGAAACAGAAATCTGCCGCTTCACAATTTTCTAATTGTTGAAGCGGCAGATTTTATTTGAAATTTTATTGAAAAACTATTTCAGAAGTGCAAGACGATCAGGATCGTTTGCAAATGCTTCTTTCGCATTTTCTTTTGTAACAACAACCGGAGCAAGTTCATAAATATCAACATCCTTCTTTCCGTTGTTTACAGTTACATCAGTTTCCGGCATTCTTCCGCCAGCCTGGAGTGTTTTAATAATCTCAACTGTTTTTCCCACAAGAACATCAGTCGGTTTAGCTACCGTCGAATACTGTTTTCCTGCCCAAATCCATTCAACTGATTCGTTCTCAGCATCAAGACCTGAAACAACAGGAATGCTTTGTCCTGCCTGCTCAGAAGCAGTAATGATAGCGCGAGCAATACCATCGTTTGGTGACAAAACTCCATCAATTTCCTTGTCTGAATAGAAACCTGAAAGCAGAGAATCCATACGAGACTGTGCCTTAGCGTTATCCCAGTCAAGAGTTGCGCACTGAGTAAAATCAGTCTGTCCTGATACAACTACAAGTGTACCGTCATCAATCTTTGGCTGAAGCACTGACATAGCACCTTTAAAGAAGTTAGGAGCGTTCGGGTCAGCAGGACCACCGCCAAATAACTCGATATTATAAGGTCCTTCGCCTTTTTGTGCTGCCAAACCATCGAGTAACGCCTGACCTTGTAATTCACCAGTTCTGATGCTGCCAAACTGTACTACGCCATCAACACCGGTAGTATTCTCAAGCAGACGATCATAACCAATGACAACAATTCCTGCTGCTTCAGCTTCTTCCAAAACAGCACCAAGCTGTGAACCATCAACTGGACCAACTACGATAACCTTAGCACCATTCTGAATCATAGACTCAATCTGCTGTTGCTGCTGAGGAACCTTGTTATCAGCTGCCTGAACAATTACGTTGAAGCCTTCTGCTTCTAACTGCGTCTTAAACATTTCTTCTGCTTCTTTCCAGTTCTGAGTACCGAGCCATGGCAGAGAAACACCTATGGTTGCTCCCTCTTCAAAACCTACGGCTGCTTCCTGTGTATCCGCTTCCGGTGTTTTTGTGTCTTCCGTGCTTGACTCTGCAACCGGAGTGCTCTCTGCCGAATCAGTTGCAGCTTCACGTCCCCCGCCGCAACCTGCCAGTGCTACTGTCGCAACCAATACAGTTGCAATAAGCATGGATACATGTTTTCTCATTTTCATAAAATAATCCTCCTTTTTAAAGTCCTTTGACTATATAAGGCCCGGCCGTACAGTTTGTTATGAATCACTGCCGGCAGGCTTGCCTTGCTTAGATTTGGTTTCCTTATCCGGAAACAGTCTTCCAATGATGGAGTTACGTCCATTCACCTTGTTATAAACATCAAACGCAACTGCTGCGAGTAATACCAGCCCCTTTATTACCTGTGTACGGTCAGCACCAACTCCCATAAGCATAAGACCAGAGTTAAGCACAGCCATCACCATACCACCTACCATTGTAGCAAAAACTGTACCGATACCACCTGAAACTGCAGCACCTCCAATAAATACTGAGGCAATCGCATCCAATTCCCAGCCGTTTCCATCCGAAGGACCAGCGGCAGTGGAGCGACCCACAAACATGATGCCAGCCAAAGCTGCAAGAAATGACATATTCAGCATAGTAAGAAAATACGTTCTCTGCACATTTACACCAGACAAAGCTGCAGCACTTTTATTTCCGCCAACCGCATAGATATGACGGCCAAACTGTGTACGTTCGGTAATTGTGTGGTAAATGATAATCAAAATAACTAAAATCAGTCCCGGTACAGGAAATGAAGTTCCCGGACGTCCACTGCCAAAAAGCCATGTAAAGTAGCCGATGATTGTTCCTACCAAAATAATCCGCACTACCACTGCCCAAAGCGGTTCCTTCGTGCCGTTAACACCAGTCGAACGGGCATGTTTGCGTAGCTGCGATACCGCAAAGCAGACGATTGCAATAGCTCCCAACAACAAGGTTGAATTGTTCATTCCCGTAAATGCCGGACCCCACTCTGGCAGATAACCTGCGCCAAACCATTTAAGCTCTGACGGTGCCGGTACTGAGATAGATTTGGATATCCAGATGACGCCTCCTCGGAAAATCATCATACCTCCCAAAGTTGTGATAAACCCTGGAATGCCAAGCTTAGCCACCCAGAAGCCCTGCCATGCGCCGGCTGCAACACCGATTGCCAAAGCGACAATTACTGCAAGCCACCACGGAAAATGAAGATCTCTAGCCACCAGAGCCATAACCATTCCCGAAAATCCGGCTACAGAGCCAACAGACAAGTCAATTTGTCCGATAACGATAACCATCAGCATGCCAATTGCCAAAACTAATACATATGCGTTGCCAGATAGCAGATTTTGGAAATTGGAAGAAGTAAGCATCCTTCCTCCTGAAGTGATATTAAAGATAATAATTAGCGCCGCCAGAGCGAGCACCATTGTGTACTGACGAAGTTCACCGCCTAATACTTGCTTTATATATTTCATGATACATTTCCGTCCTTTCCTATATCAGAACCCTCCGCAGAGGTATCCGTCATCATTCTCATGAGGCTTTCCTGATTAGCTTCGCTACTGTTTAGCTCTCCCGTTATACTTCCTTCAAAAATAGTATATATCCTGTCTGCCATACCCAACACCTCCGGCAACTCAGATGAAATAAGTATGACCGCTTTCCCTTGATCTGCCAGTGCATGAATTAGACGGTAAATTTCATATTTAGCACCGACATCAATACCCCTTGTCGGTTCATCCAAAATTAAGACCTCCGGCTCCGTAAACAACCATTTGCCCAAAACCACCTTCTGCTGGTTGCCACCCGACAGCGTATTTACCCCGATATCAACGCTTGGTGCCTTAATATTCATAGATTTACGGTACTCCTCGGCAGCTTTTAACTCTTTATCCGCATTGAGCAGAGCCCCCCGCTTAATTGCCTTTAAATTTGCCGACACGATCGTCTTGCGGATGCTGTCAAGCAGGTTGAGTCCCAAAGTTTTGCGATCCTCGGGCACATAAGCTATGCCATGTCTGATAGCGGAGGATACGGAGGTAACTCGAACCTCTTTTCCCCTGATTTTAATCGTTCCTCCCAGATATTTACCATAGTTGCGTCCGAAGATAGAACGCATAAGCTCCGTTCTTCCCGCACCCATAAGACCTGCAAAGCCGACTATTTCTCCGGCTCTGACATAAAAATTGGAATTTTTGCACACTAGCCGCCCTGCAATATGAGCATCTTCAACACACCAGTCAGACACCTCAAAAATAATCTCTCCCGGATGGGATTCATGCTCCGGATAACGGTTTTCAATCGAACGCCCTACCATGGAACGAATGATACGATTCTCGTCAACCTTCCCCGCCTCTACGGCATATGTATCGACTGTGTGACCGTCACGGATTACTGTAACTGCGTCGGATATTGCTGCAATCTCATTGAGCTTGTGCGAAATCATGATGCACGTGATGTCCTTTGTTTTTAAATCCCGCATGATATTGAGTAAATTTGCAGAATCAGCCTCGTTGAGTGCAGATGTCGGCTCGTCGAGAATCAACAGCTTAACATTTTTGGATAATGCCTTGGCAATTTCTACTAATTGTTGCTGGCCTACCCCCAGATGTTTAATCTGCGTATTCGGATCAATATCCATCCCTACTCTCTCTAGCAGCTCTCTCGTGTAATTTCGAGCAGTATCCCAGTCAATCAGGCCATGCCTGACTACTTCGTTCCCCATAAAAATGTTTTCGGTGATGGACAGCTCCGGAATCATTGTCAGCTCCTGATGAATAATTACTATACCAGCACTCTCTGATTCCTTTATATTTTTAAAAGTCATTTCACTGCCCATGTAAATAATTCGGCCTTCATAGGTGCCGTAAGGGTAAACGCCGGACAAAACCTTCATCAGTGTTGATTTTCCGGCTCCATTCTCTCCGCAAATTGCGTGAATCCCCCCTTTGCGCACCTCTAAAGTTACGTCGTCCAAGGCACGCACACCCGGAAAAACCTTGGTAATTCCTTGCATCTGAAGGATTAAAGGATGTTCCATATACTTAAACCTACCTCCCTGTATACCCGCCTTTTGGCAGGCAAATATTGTTGTAATGCTATATCTGTTTCCCTGCAAAATCCAATTGTCTAAGCCCTGCAAGCACACCCTCGTGATCGTTATCCAACGTAATCCTTCGTGCATGCCGCTTTACTTCCTCCGGTGCATTGCCCATGGCAAAGCTGGTGCCGGTAGCAAGCAGCATATCTATATCGTTAAAATTGTCACCAAACGATACGGCAGCTTGAAGAGAAATATTGTAATCCATACATAGGTATCTGACTGCACCTGATTTTGAGACCGTTCCATCCATAATTTCAAGGTAGGTTTCTTTGGATCGGTAAATGGATAACTCAGGAAATTTTTCTTTCATTGCTACGTTCAAAGCAGTAATCTGTTCCGCTTCTCCCATGCACAAAAACTTATGTATATGTCCGTCTGGCAAAATAAAATCGGAGACTCTCCCTTCTACCGGCGCGGATGATGTAATTTGTTGTTCCTGTACCACCCATTTATCGTCAACATTATCTACAATCCAGTTATTATGGCAAAAAGCACTGCAACAAATATGCTTCCATTCTTTTTTTACAAATGTGTCAATAAGAACCGCCTTTTTGCGCTCAATCCCCAACGTTTTGAGACAGTTCCCATACTGATTGAGAATAAGTGCACCGCTGTAACAAACAATAGGTGCTTTTATTCCCACTTTATCTTGTATCGGCAAAATTCCCGAAGGCATACGCGCCGATACCATTATAAAAGGAATTCCCATACGATAAAGTTCCCGTATTTTCTGCACCGTACTTTTAGAAATTTGATTTTTCGAATCTATGAGTGTTCCATCAATATCGCAAAAGACTATTTTATATTGCACCGCTTCTGGTCCGATCAAATAGAATTCACCTCTTCTTCTTTTACTGCCAAAAACGCACTAGGCATTTGCAGTACCCTGTTTGTCGCTATAGCAGCAGCGCCATACAGAGTAGGGTCAACTTTTAGGCTGGATATTTTAATTTTCACCCTGCTGTGCAATTCGGGAATCGTTCGCTGGTTCACCACCTCCTGTATCGTAGGAAGTAATAAATCCCCGCCTTTGGATACACTGTCGCCAATGACAATAATATCGGGGTTATAGGAATTAATCAAAGTAACACAGCCGTACCCGATATATTCCGCAATCTCCTTTACCAACTCCAACGCCTTTAGGTCACCTCTACGAGCCTCTTCAAAAACGGCATTGCAGGCATCCGTTCTTTGCCGATTACCTTTAGCAAAACATTCCGGCACACGCTGCTTCGCCAACTTTAATATGACAGGAGCTGAACAATACATTTCTAGGCAGCCATAGTTACCGCATTCACAGCGAGGTCCCTGAGCATCTATGCTAATGTGTCCAATTTCACTCGCAGCCCCCTGTGAGCCCAGCAGTAAACTGCCACGATCGATAATACCAGATCCTATTCCCTCTCCTGCCAAAAAATAAGCCAACGTATTCATCGACTTGTCATGATCTCCAAACCACCATTCCGCCAGCGCTCCCGCGTTGGCATCTTGTTCGATGAAAAAGGGCTTGTTAAACTCATCTTTGAATTCTTCAATAAAATTAATATTGTGCCAATCGGGCATTCGGGTTACCATGGCGATTCGTCCCTCGGTCCGAAGATAAGGTCCAGGTACGGCAAGACCAATAGCTGCTACATTCTTATACTCTTTCAGCATATCATGTATCTGCTTTTTCATAGCGGAAAGCACTGATCTTTGATCTTGCTCAAGAGGGTATTCCGTTTCGGTCTGGGTATATATTTTACCTGAAATATCGAATACACCTACAGCAAACATATGCC
Organism: Konateibacter massiliensis; assembly: GCF_900184995.1. Lineage (GTDB taxonomy): Bacteria > Bacillota > Clostridia > Lachnospirales > Lachnospiraceae > Lachnotalea > Lachnotalea massiliensis. The sequence goes on along the minus strand of NZ_LT860099.1, from coordinate 2,719,418 downwards.
TTGCAAATTTTACTCCAATAATCTGATGTCTGTCGGCATTCAGCTTCAATCCTATGGAGCGGCGGTTACCACTGCCCTTTATGCTGCCTACCTCAGATACTATGCCCATCCCCATCAGCGCCGCTACTATTTTGGTAATAGAAGCTTGAGTAAGACCCATTTGTTTGGCTATATCTGCCCGGGAGCAGATTTCTCGCTGCTGTAATATCTTTACAACAGCAGAGCGATTCATCTCAGTCAAATCACTATTGTTATTACCTATTGTGTCTCTCATTTTCGTTATTCAACCTCTTTCTGTGCTCCAAACTAAACATTCTTGCGTTAATTAATTAACTCTGTTTATATATTAACGCAAGAATGTCTAGTTGTCAATTTTTTTCGCAAATTAAATGATTATGTGTACATTATCACAAATCGCCCTATTCCACCTTGGTTAATTTGTATACTTTTTTATCGTTTTTTCATCATTTATAATCATATCGTCATTTCTCATTGAAGCAAAAAAAGAAAGCCGCCGCTTCACGATTTTTGAATCGTTTTGAAGCGACAGCCCCATATTTTAATTTCCACATTCAATACTAACGTTGAATAAATAATATTTAATAATAAATAAAAGTTATAATTATTGTGGCGGTTTACACTTGCTGCATGGTCCCAGCCCCTTTGCCTTAGCCTGGTCCAATGTAGTAACAATATCACTCTGTCTTAAATACTGGCATCCAGCACTGTGATACTTCTTTCCAGTTTTAGTTATATGTACTTCAATACTCGTTTGGTCGGTATTATCCACTACCTCTTCGGTTTGTTCCACTACTGTTGTGTCTTGGGTGGCTGTCGTGCTTCCTGCCGCTGCAGCCGAAATCGAATCACTAGATGAACCACTTTCATTTGACTGATAATTGACTTTTGCATTCAGCTCATCCGGATTAACATTGTCAAAATCATCAACAATTTTTTCACCATTTAAGACATATTCATAATGATAATGAGAAGGTGTTTGGGTTGTTGCATCCGGATATGTAATAATAGCCACAAAGCTTGTACAGTCGCCGGCATCCCGAATAACCTTTTCCATATATGCTTGGTCGCCATGGCGATTTAGGGTACTATTCTGGGGGGTAATATTATAAGCATTGGAAACGCCACCCAAAGAGTCCGCTATGACGTGTCCTTTGTCTAAATCCGATTGCTCCGTTCCGGGTACTTTTGCTTCATCATTATAATAGCGACCATCGCTGTTCACTGGTTCAGTATCATCATCTTGCAATATAATTTTATCAGCAGTTACATAAACTAGTTGACCATACTCATTTGTATATGCCCAATACTCCCTATCGCCATACCCAATATTTACGGCAACATTAGCTTGTCTATCACCTGATAAATCGCCGCCATCAACCTCGATAATGGTGTAGGTGGCTCCATTATATTCCTTCGTATCGACTGTTTCAATATCAGCCTTTGCCCCTTCGGCTTCTTGTGTCTGCTCAACCTCACTGGCCTCTATCGCATTGTCAGCGGTTGACTCGGAGCATCCAGCTATCAATAAGACAATTAACAAAGGTAAAAATGCCTTAATGCTCTTTCTATTTACCTGCTTACCTAGGCTTGATAAAACTTGTAATAATTTTTTGTGTTTCATATTTTCTCCCTCATTTGTATAATTTATATCTCTTGAAATTATAACATAATTAGATAAAAATAGTATATATTTCCTATGTCATTACAAAACTTGGGTATTTTTAACATATCATAGGCTGCCTCAACGAGCGTATTGTTGTAGTCACTGTAGGACGGTCCAAATGGTAATATGATATAAGTTAATTATTTGTAATCATGCCCCCATCACATAACGAGCTGTTAATATTTTGCACGCTTTGCGCTCTCAGCAGGGTCACAATCCATAATGTATCAGGGGGCGGTTCAAAACCACTCCCTTCGAAATTTTCTATGATTAAACAAAATATTATGCGCACCTCGCGGAGTGGAAGTAGCTGCTATGCAACCCGCTCGGGCGCAAAGTGTGAGCAAAGCTCACACTCTCTTAAATGCCCATTACCAAGTACCAGAAACCACAGTTTCACGGACACCATATACAGCGCCAACACCATGGGCAACGACGCCAGCAGCCGTTTCTCCGGCAACAGAATCGATATCCACAGCACGGGCAGCAACAACAACATGGGGATGCATTTCTAACCACGACGGTGTTGCTTTCAACCGTATAGCGTGCAGTTCTTACATCTGCACAATTCGTCATGACAAAGCAATCATTGCTACGCTTTTGTAACACGAAAGGTTACATCATAACTATCTCCAACAGGAATATCAGGCATCGCAGTGATTTCCAGTTCACCGGTAGTTGTATTATAAGTGAAGTCAGTACCTAGGGTGAGTTGTACACCATCAACATAAACGCTGTCCACGTCAAGTTTTGCGAGAGTAGGGTCTATCGTATCTGTGAATACAACATCCTCAGCAATAACGACTGCATCGAGATTTGTAACAGTAACTGTATACGACAGCACGTCTCCGTGCCAAACAGTCATATCAGCTACTTTGTCAACTTTTATAGAAGGTATTTCCACCTCAGCTGTGGAGGTATCAAACATTAGTTCCGCACCGAACATGGCTTCTGCTCTACCGACATTAGTTAATAACGGCATATACGTTCCCTCCTAACATCATGAGAGATATTGATTACTCATGATACTATATAATATGCGTATGAGCTGTACAATGTTCGTGAGTATTGCCATATCGGACGAGGAGGGAATACTGGATCTCATTGCTTTAGGCGGTTTTCAGTTTCCCAATTTCATGCATATAATAGACTCCAAATATAATGGACATAATGAATGAGCTTATGGGGTAACAGATACCCAGAAAATAAATTGTCGGGTTGAGAGGAAATATAAAATGAACCCATATTACCCGAATCCCTACTATACCGGTCAAGGTAATCAACATTGGTACAAATGCCTTTCCAAGTCCTCTTAACGCTTGTGCAAACATTTGATAAGGAATACCCAATAAGTACATCGGCATGATTATAAACATCAGGCTGCCGCCCAGATTGGCAACCTCCAAATTTTCTGTGAACAAACCAAGCAAAGGCATTCGAAAGAACATAAAGCCTGCCACTAACGTAATCGTAATAATATAGCTTAACATAACAATCTGTCTTACCGATTGTTTTACTCGATCAACTTTATTTGCTCCTAAGTTCTGTCCGACAAAAGTAATGACTGTACTCGCCAATGAAGATACGAATATATCGACAATATTATCAATTTTTACATAAGCTGCCCAAGCGGTAACGGTCAAATAACCAAAGCCATTGATAGCACTTTGTACCAAAATATTCGACAGACTGTACATAATACTTTGCAATCCGGCAGGTATGCCAATGCTGCATATATCTTTTATTATTTTGCCGTCTAATTGCAGGACTATTTTTTCGGCCGGTATTTTCTTGCATATCATGATTCCTAGTATGATTGCACTTGCTGCTTGTGCCAGTATCGTTGAGAAGGCTACTCCAAACACTCCCCATTTCAGCACGATTACAAACGTAAGGTCAAGCAAAACATTTGCAAAACTGCAAAAAACAAGTACATAGAGAGGTGTTTTAGAATCTCCCATCGCTCTTAAGGCACCCGAAAAAATGTTGTATAGTACACAGAAAATTAAACCGCACAAAAATGTGCGAAGATATGTGCTGGCATACTCCATCGTCTCAACAGGAGTATTCATTGCCACCAACAGTTTGTCCGAGAATACAAAGCCAAAAATCGAGAGCAATGCTCCCAAGACAGCAAAAATTACACTTCCATTATAAATTACCTGCCTTACCGCATCTATATCCTGCCTTCCATAAAATCTAGACGTATAGGCTGTGATACCTGTTGATACTCCCACGAAAAAGTTGATTAGCATACCACTTAGCTTTGCAGCCGAGCCACCTACTGCTGAAAATGCAACATCACCTAAATTCTGCCCGACAATAATACCATCTACTATTGTATAAAAATGTTGGAAGAAGGAACTGATTACAATTGGGAAGAAAAAGTATAGAACTTCCTTCCAAATCACGCCCTCTGTAATTCTATTTTCTTTAAGCAAAACAGTTCTCCTTTAAATTGAAATAATCGTATTTAATAATTTTTTTGCATACTCATCCTTTGTATGTGCAATCTCATTTACATTGATAAACTCTGTAACCCTCCCTTGATAAATAAACATTACTTTATTGCATAAATAAGTTACAGATGTCAAATCATGTGTGATAAATATGTAAGTAAGACCTAATTTTTCTTTTAACTCCTTAAGCAAATCCATAATCTGGACTTGTGTGTGGGCGTCTAAGGAACTGATTGCTTCATCAAACAAAATAACTTTCGGATTTACTGCAATTGCTCTTGCAATACAAATCCTTTGAAGCTGCCCGCCGCTTAATTGATGCGAGAATCTATTCGCAAACGAATCGTCTAAACCTACCATATGTAAAAGCTTTGAAATTTCTTCTTGATAATTCAATTGCTTTTTCGTTCTTTTTGAAAACAAACAGAGCGCCTCTTTTATAATTTCAGAAACGGTAAATCTAGGATTCACAGATGTATTATAATCCTGAAAAACAATGCTAATATTTTCGCTTAAGAATTTTTTTGTTTGTTTATTTTTATATGGATTGATATTTTGAAATAAATATTGCCCCGCTGTCGGCTTCAAAAGTCCCGTTAAAATCCTGCCCAACGTACTCTTTCCGCTTCCGCTTTCTCCCAGTATTCCAAGGCAATCTCCCTGTTCAATCACAAACGAAATATCCTTTAAAACCTCCTGTTTTTTTGAATTAAGTTCGCTTTTAAACTCCATACATACCTGATTAACTGAAATCATCATACAAGGTCACCTCCCAACACCTTTTTATAGACATTCATAACCGCAGAGCGTTTTTCGATAAGCAGTCTGGTGTATTCATCCTTCGGTGATTGCAAAATCTCTGAAAAAGTGCCATTATCTACAATTTTTCCCCCGTTCATCACAATAACTGTATCCGCAATCATAGAGGCAATTCCCAAGTCATGAGTAATAAAAATCATTGTGGTATGCTGATTTTTTAATCGCTTAAGCTCATCCATGATTTCAAATTGGGTAATCGCATCAATTGCTGTTGTAGGCTCATCTGCAATGAGTATTTTGGGATTTAGGGTTAAAGCAATACCAATCATAATTCTTTGAAGCATTCCGCCGCTTAGTTGGTGCGGATATTTTCGTAGTACCTCCCCCGGCTCTTTTATCTTCATTTTCTCCAGTATTTCAACAGATTTTTGATATATTTCCTCCTTAGACCAGTTTGTATGCGCCAAAAACGTTTCTGCCATCTGGTAATCAATGCGGTAAAGACTGTCAAAGCAGGTCATCGGGTTTTGCAGTATCATTGTCAAATCGCTTCCGCGCATTTTCCGCAGTGCTTCGGCATCCTGTTCCATCAGATTTCTCCCCTCTAAAAAAGCACTTCCGCTTATATCAAAATTATTGTCCAGCAGACCCATAACCGCTTTCATCGTCACACTCTTCCCGCTTCCGCTTTCTCCCAGCACGCAAAGGCACTCCCCTTTGCTGACACGAAAGGAAACATCTTTTATAATTGAATGCTTTCCTTTTTTTCCGTTATATGTAACATTTAAATTTTTAATTTCAAGTATCGGCATTACATCTCCTCCTTTGGATCTAAGGCGTCACGCAATACATCTCCCAGAAAGTTAAACGCTGTAACCAAAACAACAATCGCTATTCCGGGCGCTAACATTTGTACTGGATTAGTTGTAAGAGCATTTTTTGCCTCATTTAACATAGCTCCCCATTCCGGTATCGGAGCTTGTACCCCTAATCCCAAAAATGACAAGGTGGAAATATTGATAATTGCCCAGCCGATATCCAAGCTTGCAAGAACCGCCATTTCCGATGCAATGCTTGGCAGCATATGTTTGCTCAGTATAAAAAACTCATTATTTCCTACAACACGTGAAAAACGAATAAAATTTTTATCCTTGTGCTGTAAGACACTGGTACGAATCATGCGAGCATACCACGCCCATTTGATGAGTATATTTGCCAATATTACATTTCTGACGTCAATACCCAATAATGCTACCACTGCAAACACCATAATCTGACTTGGAAAGGATAGCATAACATCCACAACCCTCATAATAATTTCATCAATAAGCCCACCAAAATATCCCGAAATAAGCCCCATCACAGCACCTAATCCTATCGTCCCAAGCATTGTAAGTATCGCCAGCCCCAATGTCGGGCGAATACCATAAATCATTCTGGAGAGAATACACCTACCCAAATTATCCGTTCCAAGAGGATATTCCAGACTAAATCTGGCAAATTTATTTAATATATTGGTTTCATAAGGATCATGCGGTGCAAAAAACGGTGCAAAAATACCGACAAATGCAATTAGAATGATAAACCCGCTTGTCAACATAAATCCTCTATGTCTTAACAGTCTTTTTAACATTACGCTTCCTCCTTTCGCAGTTTTGGGTCAATTGCACATTGAACTATATCAAACAACAGGTTAAACGTTACAAATAAAACACCGATAAACAGTACATAGGTTTGTATAATCGGATAATCCCTGTTAAAGATGGATTCGATACAAAGAGTACCTAATCCGGGGATAGCAAACACATTTTCCACCACAATGGTTCCTGAAATAAGCTGGGGAATACTCATACCAACAGCAACCACACATGTGTGGAGGGAATTTCTTAAAATGTGCTTTGTCAAAATATCTTTTTGCTTTAATCCTCTCACATTAGCATATAAAACATAATCTTGCTTCATATTATCCAGCATATTATTACGTATCAGACGAATAAAGGTAGAGATATAAGTAAGCGCTACCGTAACAGACGGCAAAACAAGGCTTTTCAGACCCTCGCCAATTCCGCTGGTAGGCAGCAAATCAAGCTTTATGCTTACAATCCACATTAAAAGAAGCCCCACCCAGTAAGCCGGCATAGCAGTTGTCATAAAAATAAATCCTCTCATTATTTTGTCGAACCAGCTGTCTTTATAAACAGCACAAAAAAAGCCGATCGGCAGGCTTAAAAAAATAACAAGAACAAATGAAATTCCGGCAAGCATTAACGTATTTGGCAATGACCTTGTCATTTCCCCTAAGACAGTACGCTGCGGATTCACATAGCTAATTCCAAAATCCAACTGTATGCAGTCCGCCAGCCAGTTAAAATACCGAATAAAAAAAGGGTCATTCAAACCCATTTCTTCTCTTGTCTTTTCAAGCAGCTCATCTGAAATCACAGCCACCTGATTTACTCTAAGCGCTACCTCTGCCGGGTCTGAAGGTATTATATTGATAAACACAAAGCATAGAAACGAGATGGCAAGCAGCAGCGGAATTGCTGTTAATAGTCTGTTAATAATATATTTTTTCATTGTTACCTCCATAAGAAAGTGTGCTCATAAATAGCTTTTATACCATAGGAAGTTCAAAGAACTTTTCTATGGTATAAAAATATTGCTGGGCAAGCAAGCCTCCCCAACAATATTTAGTGTCAGAATTTTACCTTCGGTGCTTTTGACACCTTAATCAAATTTATTTAAAAAACATATCTGTAAAAGGAATTTCGTATTGAGACTGGGTAAACCCAACCCCGTCCAAAGAAGAGGTATAAATCGCTTTATTGCATTCATAGGTAAGAGGAATATATACCGCGTCTTCATGCAATCTTGTCAGAACAAATTCATACAATTCCTGACGTTCCTCCTCATCAACTGACAGCATAATTTTATCAATCGCTTCATCAATCTCTGCTTTATCCTCTAATCCCTGCTGTGCTGCATAATCACCATAAACCGGACCTGTCATACCAGAAAGGGAAGACTGTGGGTCATATGGTGTTCCCCAAGAAATATTAAATACCATGTCAAAGTTACCCGCTTTCATATTGTCTCGATAGGATTGTTCCTCTTCACCATGAATATTCAATTTCACTCCAAGCTTTAAATATTCAGACTGTAAGTATTCAGAGATATTTTTTTCCGTTACACTATCACTGTTGTAGAGCAATTCAATTTCAAATTTCTTACCGTCTTTTTCAAGAATACCGTCTGCTCCCTTTGTCCAGCCTGACTCTGCAAGTAAGCTTTCTGCTTTTTCTGCATTATAGGTAAACGGCTCTAAATCAATATCACAATACGGAACGGTCTTTGCATATAAAGTTTCTGCAACTGCTTCCAGCCCATAGAAAATCCCGTCAGAAATCGCCTGCTTATTCGTCGCATAGGAAAGAGCATAACGTACATTTTTATCGCTTAGAATTTCATGTGTCGTATTCATAACAATTTGTCTTGTAGAAGTCGGATCTGACAATGCAATACTGAACTTCTCATTATCCTGATAATTTTGCAGTGCATCGGCATCAATCATATTTTTACCGAAAATCAAATCAATTTCGCCTTTTTCCAATGCCAGAATTCTCGTCTGATTATCCGGAATTACTTTGACTGTGATTTTTTTAATTTCCGGCTTGTCACCCCAGTAATTCTCATTACGCTCGAATACCGCATATTCGTCTGTCACAAAATCAGTAAGTATGTAAGGACCTGTTCCAATGTATTCCGTTACACCATCCATCGTACTTCCATCCTTCATTGCCTTTGGAGAAATCATTGCAAAAGGACGAATCATAGACAGCTCGGTCAGCATCGGATAATAAGGTGCCGATAGCTGAATAACAAATGTATTTTCATCCGGTGCATCTACACTTTCTAAAACACTCATCATAGTAAGCCATACATGACGCTCGCTGTTCTCCAAGATAGCATCAAAATTTGCCTTAATTGCATGGGCATCGCAAACTTCTCCGTCCGAAAAAGTAACACCTTCCCTAATTTTAAAGGTATAGGTCTTTCCATCCTCAGAGATTTCCCAACTCTCTGCCAATGCTCCTTCAAACCCGCCTTCAACCATATCAATCAGACCGTCATAAATCATATTTTGTGCATACATTTCCCCTGCATAAAGATGAGGATTCAAATCACGAATATCTCTATAATTTACAAAAACCAATTCCTCTCTCCCCTCGCCTGTTGCCACTGAGGCGTCAGTTTCACTTGTCTTTTTAGACGCACAGCCTGCGAGCATAGCTGTTACCAATGTTGCTGTAAGCACAGCCTTTAATAATTTTTTCATATTTTCACAACCTCCTGTTATTTGTCGTTTGGATTATAACACAGGTTAGTTGCATCTAACCAATACTCAAAAGTTAGAGGTATGTATAACTTTTGGTTATACATACCTCATCAGGTAAGAAAGAAATTCAGTTGCTTTTTCACTTAATTCAGTGGATCTGTTTTTAATATATCCCAATGTAAGCTGCTTTTCAGGAGCATCAATCCTTATCTTTGAAAAGGCTCTTGTCCCTTTTGTATCAATACCTAAATAGCATAAATCCGTTTTTTTCAGCATCAGGGAGACAAGGTGATCACTATTCGTCAGAACTCTATCATCAAAATAGGCTGTATTGATTTCATTTAAAACATAATCAAAATGATGTTCTACCGAAAAAAAATCTCTTACTCCTCTTATATACTGTAATTCTGACAATTCTTCCAGCGTAATCGCTTTTTGGGATTTATACAGCTTATTTTTTTCTCCGACATATACACATAACTCACATTCCTTCATGGGTACAAATTCTAAATGCTTGTGTGTCATAATATGTTTAAATGCCTGTTCTTGCTTTGGAAAAATATAAAGAATACCAAACTCACAAATACCTTTGTACACAAAATCAATCATATCCTGGACCGAACCTTCGTGGTATTCCAACTGAAACTGTGTTTCCTGCTCATTGTAAAAAGCTGTCAATGCATTTGAAATCAATTTACTTGGATACGAAGCTAAAGTCAAATGTACTTCTTTTGTACCAAGCATGGTATCTTTCATAATATCAATTTGCCTTAAAACATTTTTAGCATGGTGATAAAACCTTTCTCCATGTGTCGTTAGCTTTAAACCTTTACTTGTTCTTTTAAACAATTTTTGGTTGATTTCTCTTTCTAACACAGCTATCGATTTGCTAACCGCCGGCTGAGAGGTATATAGCTTTTCACTTGCTTTATAAAAACTTTTTTCTTCAACTGAAGCAACAAAATATTCCAGCTGCCTAATTTCCATCTGTTATTCCCTTCTACGTTTGTCTTGCCCTTTAATTCCCACACTCAATACTAATCTGATTAAACTGGTCCAGTATATCCTCAACCTTAATTCCGCTCTTCTCTTCCCCACGTTTGTCAATAATAGCTTCTCCTTGATGCATCATCACCAGTCGATTGCCATATTCCACTGCGTATCTCAGATTGTGCGTCACCATAATGGTTGTAAGCTTTTTTTCTTTGACAATCTTATCAGTCAGCTCCATAATAATCTCGGCAGTCTTAGGATCTAATGCAGCGGTATGTTCGTCTAAAATCAAAAAGCGTATCGGTGTCAGGGTTGACATCAAAAGCGCCATAGCCTGACGCTGCCCTCCCGACAAGGAACCAACCTTTACCTCCATTTTATCTTCCAGACCAAGATTTAACTCCTTTAAACTCTCCCTGTAAAAGTCAATCCGCTTTTTGTTCGTGCCCGGACGAAGGTTAAAGGCTTTTCCTTTGGTGTCTGCAATAGACATGTTTTCTAAGATTGTCATATGCGGGCAGGTTCCCATCGAAGGGTTTTGATAAACTCTTCCGATAATCTGCTGTCTCTTGTATTCCTTTAAATTGGTTATATTTTTTTCGTCCAGTATAATCTGCCCCTGCTCAATCGGAATGCTTCCGCATATGATGTTTAGCATGGACGTCTTTCCTGAACCGTTGCTTCCTACAACGGAGACAAATTCCTCGTCCTGTATCGTCATATTAAAACGGTCAAAAAGGCAGGTTTCATTTACGGTGCCCGGATTATAATATTTACTAATCTCTTTCAGCTCAAGCATTTTTGTTCACCTTCCTTTTCTTCTCCTGGGTCACGACAAGGATAATCAAGAAGAGTACTGCCGTAATCAGCTTTAAGTCATTTGCGCCAAGCCCGGCACTAATGGCAATCGCCACACACGCTTTGTATAAAATGCTTCCGATAATAACTGCTGTTGTTGCTTTTATCCTGTCAAAGCTTTTAAACACATTGATTCCTATGATAACACTCGCAAGTCCAATCACAACCATTCCGGTTCCAAACGTGATATCAAAATAGCTTTGCTCCTGTGCATAGATACAGCCTGCCAATGCAGCAAGGCCGTTTGCAAGACTCAGTCCTACGATTTTTACAAGTCCCATGTCTTTACCTAATGTCGTCACCAAGGTCTTGTTATCTCCGACAGCGCGAAGAAGATAGCCGGAGCGGGTGCGTAAATATGCGTCTAGTAATAATTTTAACAGAATGACCATAACAATGAGAATAACCAGTGTTACCACCTTATTACTCAGGATACCTACAAAAATATTTTTGGTGAATATCGTATCCTTTGTAAAAAATGCCACGTTAGCCTTTCCTGCAATTCGCAAGTTTACCGTGTAAAGCGCCGTCATCATAATAATTCCGGCTAACAAATCTCTTACTTTAAGCCTTACATGTATAATACCGGTTATCATTCCTGCAAAGGTTCCGCATAAGAAAGATGCGAGCAACGTAATATAAGGATTTACTCCATTTGTAATTAATACGGCTGTGATGGCAGCACCTAGCGGAAAGGTTCCGTCTACGGACAAATCCGGAAAATCTAAAATTTTATAAGTAATATAAACTCCTAATGCCATAATCGCATAGATGAGTCCCTGTACTAAAACACTGTTCAGTATGGTCAGCATTCTTACACGCTCCTTTTAAGCAAGCTCTGCTTAGTTTTCTTCTATTGTTTCAAATATTTCTACCGCTTTGTCGGATAATTCCTGCGGTATTTCAATATTTAACGCTTCTGCTACCGCTTTGTTTGCATAAAAGCTTCCTTCCTCAATTACCTCAAATGGCATCTCCGAAGCTTTTGCTTCTCCCTTTAAAATCTTAGCAGCCATAGCACCTGTCTGTTTTCCAAGTTCAAAATAGTCCAAGCCTACCGTTGCAAGGCATCCGATTTTTACCTGTTCGATTTCACTTCCAAACACCGGAATGTTTTTCTCGTTTGCTTTTGACAAAATAACCGGCAATGCACTTACTACCGTGTTATCTGTCAGATTGTTGATGCAGTCTACCTTGCCGATTAAATCATCTGCTGCCAGCGGAATATCTGCCGCTGTTGCGATTGCACTCTCCACAATTTCAAATCCGTACTCGCTTGCCAATGACTTGTATTCTTCCACTGCTACGACTGAATTGATTTCACTTGTTGTATACATAATACCGATTGTTTTTGCCTCCGGAAGCATGGTACGAATCATTTCTAACTGCTGCTGAATCGGTAATTTGTCACTTGTTCCGGTCGCATTTCCGGTCGGTGTTTTATCATCGCCTGCAAGTTCAGCCGCAATCGGATCTGTAATCGCAGTATAAACAACCGGTATATTGGCATCCTTCGCTGCTCCAAATGCACTCTGTGCCATCGGGGTAGCAATCGCGCAAATCAAATCAACCTTCTTGGAAACATAGTTGTCTGCAATCTGTGCTGCTGTTCCGGTATCTGCGTTGGCATTGTCTGAGATAATCGTCAAGTTCTTTCCCTCTTCAATTCCCGCTTCCTTTAAACCTTCAATAAAGCCCTCACGGCAGTTATCCAAGGAACCATGCTGTGCAAACTGTCCAATTCCGATTGTATAGGAGCCTGTGTCCGACGAGGTCGTGCTCTCCGCTGTTTTCTGGCTGTTCTCTGTGCCCGCCTCGTTGCTGCTGCATCCTGCTGCCATAGAAACTGTCAGTGCTGTTGTTAATAATAGTGCTGTTACTCTGTTAAACTTTTTCATATTTTTTCCTCTTTTCTATAATTTTTTATATTGATACAACAAAGCAGGCAGGTCTGCATCCCTCATTCATGAGGACTTGGCTGCTTTGTCGCGCCGAATGCGGTCACGTAATGACATTTTCTACTTGTATTCGTGCGCATAAATGTTTTTTGTATGATAGGAAATTTTTAGAAACTTTCTATCATACAAAAAAAGCCTCAAGCAAATGCTTGAGACGAAATATCCGCGGTACCACTCAAATTGACTAATGTCCTCTTTGTAAACATACTAACATATGCTATGCCTTTGTAACAGGTGCATCTCCCGTCAACGCCTACTATAATTTCAGGTTGCCCTCAAAAGCCCATTCGATTAAAAACTCCATATCGCCTTCCACCCACAGCGACTCTCTGTTATATCATTTCCAATCTACTATTCTTTCTCATCGGTTTTTCATATAGTTATGTTATAACATACAATTTTAATTTTTGTCAACCGTTACTTACACTTTTATGGCCAAATAGTAACTATTTGCAACTGCCTCATATTCTGTTATAATACAGTTATCGTTTTTTAACTTCCCGTTATCTGAAAATGAAAGGAGATACTTATGATTTTTGTTGAAAAGAAAAGAGTCCTGTTTTTCGGACTTCCGTTCACCTTCACCACATATAAGCTGACCGAGGAGGTTATCACAATCAACAGTGGACTGTTCAAAACAGTAGAAAATGACTGTTATATGTATAAGGTTCAGGATGTCACATTAAGCCGCACTCTGCTGGAGAGAATGTTTGGTCTTGGCACAATTACCTGCCAGACCTCGGATGTAACTCACCCTACCTTAACACTTGTACATATTAAAAATTCTCACACTATAAAGGACTATCTGCTCTCTCAGACGGAGGCAGAGAGAAGAAAGCGCCGTACACTAAATACGCTTGATATCGGTGTTGATGCCGAGGATATCTAGGCACAGCTAAAATAACTTCGCGCAAGGGGCGGGTATAAAATGAGCATGACGACCAATATCTTTTCCTATCGGACGTCATGCTTTTTTTATTAACAATCTGCTATTCGCCAGATTCCAAAAACTCAATTCGGTCTTTAAATTGCGGCAGATATTCTTTATGTGCAACTAATAATTCATCTAATACCGTCTGTGCTATTTTACCGCTTGGAACTAAGGGATTCAACGTAAATGCCTGCAAAGCAGTTTTATAATCCCCGGTTACTGCCGCTTTAATCGTAGTCAGCTCCATATCCTTCATATGCTGCAGCAAACCTCTGCTTGAAGGCTCAAAGGAACCCCATGAAATAGGAACCGGCCCGTTGGAAGTGATGATACAGCTTACTTCAACAACTACATCATCCGGCAAATCTGTAATAGCACCGTTATTTTTCGTGCTTACAACCATATGGCTGCGCTTATCATTGTAAATAGAGGTAATTAATTCACATGCCGCATCGGAATAAAAAGCTCCGCCGCGTTTTGCCAATTGAGGCGGTTTAATGCTTAAATTCGGGTCCTTGTAAAGCTCAAATAATTCGGCTTCCGTACATTTTACCAATTCCGCCCGTGTTTCTCCCTTTTCAAATGCCTCCAATTCTTCCTGCAGCATATCATCGGTGATGTAATAGTATCTATGATACATACATGGAATAATACCTAAATCCCGCACTTGCTCCGGCAAAAAAGAAATATTGGGAATATTTTGTACACCGGAGTTATTCACACCTGTTAATGCTTTTTTTAATCCGTCTGATGTCGTGTAAGCAGCATCAATCACTTCTTTTGTTTTTTCTTCTCCTGCTTTATTCCATACACGGTGCCAGTGGAAATGATTTAATCCACCAAAACGGAAAAACAAATCTTCTTCGTTTGTCTGTAACGCTCCTGCTGCGATTTTCCGGCATATAATAGGAACATTGCATAACCCTGCTACCTTGTCCCAATTCCCATAACGCATCACAGCTTCCGTCACCATTCCGGATGGGTTTGTAAAGTTAACCAACCAGGCATCGGGACAAAGTTCCTTCATATCTTCTACAATATCCAAAATTACCGGAATTGTACGCAATGCTTTGAACATTCCGCCTGCTCCGTTGGTCTCCTGTCCAAGAATTCCGTGGGATAACGGGATTCTCTCATCCTTAATACGTGCATCCAACAAACCTACTCGAAGCTGAGTCGAAACAAAATCAGCATCTTTTAGTGCCTCACGGCGATTCAAAGTTAAATGAATTTCCCAGTCTAATCCCGCTGCCTTTACCATTCGCCTTGCCAGATTACCCACAATTTCCAGTTTTTCTTTTCCTTCCTCAATATCAACAAGCCAGATTTCCTTAATTGGTAATTCTTCTTTTCTTTTGATAAAACCTTCCATTAATTCAGGAGTATAGCTGGAACCCCCGCCGATGGTTACTATTTTTAATTTTTTATTCATGATAAATCCTCCTTCTCTAGCACTATTATAGTATCAAGCATTTATTTGCTCAATATATCCAGCGCTTTTAGAAACAAGGAGGACCTCTTAGTTACATGTTTCTTTTAAAAAACATAGTGTTTTATTTTTGTTTTTTGTGAATAGCTGACTTCGCCAGCGTTTCAACGATATACATAGCTGGAATCTGTGAAGTAATATCAACTTTTCCCCATTGATTTTTGCTTGCCAGTTCTCTTTGTATATAATAAGAAATATTATAATCTGCCATTTTTGCCAAGGTACTGTTTTTGCTGTTCGTGATAGACACGATGGTCGCTTTGCTTCTCTTTAGAATATCCGAATTATCCACCAATACCTCCGTTTCTCCTTCCACCGATAAGGCTATGATGATAGTCTCATTTGGCAGTTCCATATTGATAGGAAACATAGGATTATTAATTCCGGTAGAAAAAATACCGATATTGCAAAAATAGCGGCTTGCATAATCTGCCATAATCCCGGAATTTCCTGCGCCCAAAAAGATTACATGCTTTTTTGAAGCAATCAGTGCTGCGATATCATCCAGCTTTTTTTGAAAGGATTCGGTACTTACTCTTTGAAAAAAATCTAAAACAATGGAAGAGTCATATCCTCCTTCCATGCTTTTTTTATTATCACATTCCAACTTATACCGGACTTTAAACTCGGAAAATCCATTGCAATTTACTTTTCTGCAAAATCTGGTAATGGTAGTTGTGGAAACGTGTGCTTCCTTGGCTACTTCCCGAATGGTCATATATGATATTTTTTCGCTGTTTTTCAGTATAAAGTGATATACTTCATAGTCCAAATCACTAAATTGACTTAATGCCTCTTTAGAAAATAAACTCATCTTTTGGCACACCTTTCTGTTTTATAACTTCATTTTACATTTTATTTACTTTTCGTACAAGTAATATTATATATCATAAAGTTTAATGTGTATAATCTAATATTTTTATCTCTTCTCCCAAATTGTTAATAACCATATCCTTCATTTTCTTTACAAAAGGACAAGGATATCTAACCGGGGTGTCTTTTTTAATCCCTGCATCTTAGTTGATTTCAGGAACTGCATTGGAAGCGATATGAACAAAACAATACTGGGAATATGCGAACAGAAAGTCTTACTGAATGATGACGGATTTATACATAGTCTAAAAAAGCAGGCTTTGTTTTAGAAAAGTAAATTACTCAGACTTCGCACTTATCCAAGTGGGAAGTCTGCGTAATTTATATTATGCACATCTCGCGGAGAGGAAGTTGTTGCTTCGCAACCCGCTCGGGCGCGAAGTGTGAGCAAAGCTCACACTTTCTTATTAATCTTAATCTAAATGGAACACCAATTCTAAGTCAACGGCAACCGGGCTGTTGTCCGGGTTAGTCTCCATGATGTCTGCCATGTAGTCCCACCATTTACGGTTGATTGCAGTGTCTGCACCTTTGCTCCATTTTTCTTCATCTTCAATCTCAATGTACCCAAATAATGTCAATGTTTCCTTGTCGAGGAAAATTGAATAGTTTTTTCCGCCGTACTCGTGAATCATATCCTTCATCTCTGGCCATAGCTGGTTGTGGCGGTATTCATACTCCTTTTCCTGACCCTCGTTCAATTTCATTTTGAAGCCTTTAATCNGCTTCGTTCGACTTGCATGTGTTAAGCACGCCGCCAGCGTTCATCCTGAGCCAGGATCAAACTCTCAATAAAAGTTTATATCCTAACGTCAAAAAGCACTAGCTTTGCTATTTTTCCGTTAATTACTGTTTTTTTAGGTTGTATCATTAAATGATACTGTTCTGAATTTTTCTCTTGGTTTTCTATTGAAAACCCTTGAATTTTCAGGGTTGTAATTACTGTTTAATTATCAAGGTTCTGTTTTGTTCCTGTCTGACCAGCAACTTTTATATGATATCATAGTCATATATGCTTGTCAACACTTTTTTTATTTTCTTTTTTATTCTTTTAATCTAAGAGATAAAACAACGTGTAACTCTTGTCACACGCACAAAACCACTTTTCATAGTGGACTTATATTCTACCATTTTAGCCAGTGCTTGTCAATAATTTAGCAAAATTATTAAACAATAATAACAAACAGATTTACCACTTCATTCACTGTGAATAAAAAGAACGGAGAAAGAGGGATTTGAACCCTCGCGCCGCGTTAACGACCTATACCCTTAGCAGGGGCACCTCTTCGACCTCTTGAGTATTTCTCCAAATTGCCCGAATGTATCAACATTATTTAATTAACGCCATCCGACGCAAAATTTATTATACTAAACCGTCAAAGGTTTGTCAATGCTATTTTCTCTTATTTTTTCTTCTATTTTACTTTTTACCAATTTGGCTATTTCAGTGGACTTTATATCCTTATATTCTTCATAAAAGATAGGCTTTAAATAGTGAATTTCCACCGTTTGTTTTTTTATTGAACTTGTATCAAAGGCTTTATAGGAATCAATCAATGCGACAGGTACAATCGGACACTTTGCATTGATGGCACTTTTAAAGCTTCCTCCCTTAAAGTCCAGCAGCGTGTTATCTTTACTTCTTGTTCCCTCCGCAAAAATAACATAATTCCTTCCCTGCTTAACTTCCTCTGTCATTTTATTAATAATCTGCAGGGATTGTCTCACATCGTTTCTGTCAATTAACTGTCCTCTGAATGCTCTCATAATCTGCTTTAGAAAAATGACATGATCTAACTCTTTTTTTGCAACTATGGTAAACGGAAGCGGATGAGATTCCAAAAATGTCAGTATATCAAATAACCCCTGATGGTTGGGAAACATAATATATCCTGTTTCTTTTGGCAAGTTAGAAAGCCCGTGGGATTCTATTTTTACTCTTCCTGCTTTATTTGCTCTCACGATGATATGCTTTAGTAATCCATATCTTTGCTGCTCTGTGTACTTATCATTTTTTCCATAAATACATAATTTAATAAACCAATAAGGTACTCTGTATATATTTAATATAACCATTAATAAAATTCTTTTCATATTATTATCCTACTACACTCTCATATAAATTGTTACCTTCAGAATCAATTACTACTATAACAGGAAAATTTTCAACCTCAAGCTCTCTGATTGCCTCTGTTCCCAAATCCTCATAAGCAATTATGGAAGACTTT
Organism: Konateibacter massiliensis; assembly: GCF_900184995.1. GTDB lineage: Bacteria > Bacillota > Clostridia > Lachnospirales > Lachnospiraceae > Lachnotalea > Lachnotalea massiliensis. Next base: position 2,700,850 of record NZ_LT860099.1, on the reverse strand, counting down.
GTTATTTTCTTGGATAGAAGCGCACCGGCTCCTCCAACCGCCGCAAAATAAACTGCATTGTTTCTTATAATAGCTTCTCGCACCGGCTCCTGTCTCTTTCCTTTTCCAATCATCCCCTTTAGACCTAAATCGAGAAGGGTTGGAGTATACTTATCCATTCTGCTGCTTGTGGTCGGACCTGCCGAGCCGATTACTCTTCCTTCCCTTGCAGGGGAAGGTCCCATATAATAGATGATATTATTTTTTACATCAATCGGAAGTTCTTCTCCTCTTTCCAAGGCTTCGTACATCCTCTTGTGGGCGGCATCCCTTGCCGTATATATTTTTCCTGTAATATACACATAGTCACCCGCCCGTAAGCTCTTTGCATCTTCTTCGCTCAGGGGTGCTTTTATATATCTGTCCATATTGTCCTCCCATTTTATATTACTTGTAACTGTTTGGTATCTTCACCGTTATATTACTTTCACAATATGCCGGTTAACGTGACAGCATATATTGATAGCAACAGGCAATCCCGCTATATGTGTTGGGAAGGTTTCTATATTAACTGCCAAAGCCGTTATTTTTCCTCCCAAGCCTCCCGGACCGATTCCAAGTTCATTGATTTCTTTTAAAAGATCCTCCTCCAGTTCTCTCACATATCCAATCGAAGAATGTTCCGTTACTTCCCTCGTGAGAGCTTTTTTTGCCAGAAGGGCACATTTTTCAAAAGTTCCGCCTATTCCGACACCTATTACCATCGGAGGACAAGCATTAGGACCTGCATCTTTTACGGCGGTCAATACGGAATTTTTCACTCCCTCAAGTCCGTCAGATGGTTTTAACATAAAAATACGGCTCATATTTTCGCTTCCAAAGCCCTTAGGAGCAACCGTAATCTTGATTTTATCACCTTCCGTCATCTCATAGTGGATGACTGCCGGCGTATTATCTTTCGTATTCTCCCTCTCAATCGGGTCTTTTACTACGGATTTTCTCAGATATCCTTCCTCATAGCCTCTGCGGACTCCTTCGTTGATAGCATCGCTTAAGCTGCCCCCTTCAAAATGAATCTCCTGCCCTATTTCCATAAAAATAACTGCCATTCCGGTATCCTGACAAATCGGTATCATTTGGTCGCCCGCAATTTGTAAATTTTCCTGAAGCTGACACAATATCTGCTTTCCGACAACGGATTCTTCTGTTTCTGTCGCTTTCTTCATTACCTCATCCATGTCCGGTGATAAAAAATGGTTTGCTTTGATACACATTTCTTTTATGCTATCTGTAATTTCACTTACATTTATTGTTCTTAACATTGGAACCTCCTATTCTTATCGTCTCTGTCAATCAGCCCATATAAATTCAATATTCTGCGGTATATTATAATATTCACACATCCATACTTTTACAAATTCAAAGCCTTCCTCGTACTGCATAATATTTGAGCAAATTGTATTTTCCAGCTTTTGCAGATTTACTGTTTCAATCGCTTCACCATTTTTAATGCGTTCAGAAGCATTTTTAAGTTCCTTGTCATTTTGAATGTTAGCCGCACTGTTTACCTGATAGCCATCCAATATAACGGAATAATTCTTATAAGAAAACGGAAGTATGAGAAGAAGCATCAATGCTCCCGCAAAAATACCGTATTTCACCTGTTCTACAAAAGTTGTTGCCAAATCGGTTATGATTCCAAAACTCAGTATCACAAAAGGTACATAGCATCTTATTGTAATTGCCGGAATAAATGCCATCGAAGCGATTGTACACATGGATGCCCAAAACAGGAAAAGCAAGATCTGTTTTTTTACCGACAAATAGTATATAGTAACCTCTGTCATAATAAATGCAATATATAAAAAAATGGTTAACATAACAAAGCTTGTACTTATCTTATTTTCTAAAAAATAGTAGAGAGGCTCTTTTATCAAAATATATAATATAAATAACAACGTATTAATTACGAGAAATACAATATTTACTATTTTATTTCCGTAATTTTTTAGGAGCATCACAACACTGATAAGTACGAGAGCCAGTATATATGCTGTCATGATATAAATAAATTTATATCCGAATACCTCTTTAAAAATACTGTCTACATTTGCCAATGTTCTTTGCACAAGAGGAGTATTGTAAAATTCTATTTTTTCATCCATCCTCTTGCTATTGCCGGGAGCAAACACAACAAATATTGTTCCCAGGCATGCAGCGCCTGTATTTATAATGTCCCATCTGCTCAGCTTTTTTTGCTTTATGTATTTATAAACCGTAACTGCGGCAATGAAAAAACTTAAAGAGATTGCAACCTGCTCCTGTGAGAAAGCGGCAATAAATAAAATAACTGCCACAACAATACGTCTGAACACCAAAAATTTCTGTGAGATATCTTCCCCTCTTATTTCCTTCATCACATTGGCTGAATAAAAATAAGCCCCAATTAAATATGGCATAAACGGCATAACATAAATAACCGCTGCGGTGTACCAGTAAAAGGAATCACGAAGCATTCCTATATGTATTAACCCATACAACGAACAAACAGCAATCGCCGGAAACCATTTATTTTTAACTGGATATATTGTTATGATTTTATATAAAAAATACATAATTAATGTAACAGTGAGAGACATTGCAAGCTGCATTACAATAACACCATTTTTTAAAAGAAGGGCTTCTGTTCCAAAGCTAATCACTCTTCCGCCCCAGTCCATATAATAGAGATATAAAAATTTAAAAAGCTGCCCCAAATTATAGTGAAGACCGTTTACTCCTTCAATACTATTGCTATAGCTCAAAGATGCAAATCCGTAATCATCGTAATAGACAAATACATTTAAATATTGAAATACCATTAAAATAAAAAATATTAGAAATGGAAGTATTGGTATGTATTTTACTATATTTTGCTGTTTTAAGTGTTTCATAACGTTCTCCTCACTTATTTCATTACATAACTCTAATCATATGCTGAAGGGGTCAAAATATATTTTGACCCTGATACCTACGGATTGTTACGCACTTTGTGCTCCCACAATCCTAAAAACATTCGAAATCCGCCCTATTCGGGCTACTTTCTCATGTTTTGCGGGTCCCAACGTCATGTGTTTTCATGCAAGCATGAAACTCATGACTTTTTGACCCTGGTATCATCATATAATAGATGAATTTATTTATCAATAGTCAAAAACAAGGCTGCCTGAAATCATTTCAGGTAAGCCTTGTTTTTATATGCATATATTAATTACTCATTTTTATCATCTAACTCTTCGTTTAGTTCCTCTTCCAACTGCTTTAGCATATCCTCTTCTGTTGCATTGGAGCTTTCTCTTACCTTCGCAATACTTGCAACGGTAATATTTTCCTCCATGTTGATAAGCTTAACACCGGAGGTTATTCGGCCTAATACAGAGATATCAGATACGATAAGCTGAATGATAATACCCTCTGTTGTAATCATCATTATTTCATTTTCATCCGAAACTGCCTTTACACCGACTACATTTCCTGTTTTTTCTGTAATCTTATAGCATTTAACACCCTTGCCGCCTCTGTACTGAACTGTAAACTCTTCAATAAAGGTACGTTTACCCATTCCAAACTCAGAAACGATAAGAAGGGAGTCTCCCTGTGTATTCAGCTGCATTCCGATTACTTCATCGCCGTCCGATAGATTCATTCCGATTACACCCATGGAATTTCTTCCGGTCGGTCTTACATCATTTTCACTGAATCTAATACACTGTCCGTGCTTTGTTACAAGGATAATATCCTTTTCCTTGTTTGTTGATTTAACTTCAATCAAATCATCATCTTCACGTAGGGTAATTGCCTGTAAGCCAGTTTTTCTCACATTTTGATATTCTGTGATATCTGTCTTTTTCACAATACCGTTCTTTGTTGCCATAAATAAATAACGGCCTTTTTTGTATTCCTTAATCGGAATGATAGCGGTTATTTTTTCACCAGGAGAAAGCTGGAGAAGATTGATAATGGCAACTCCTCTTGCCGTTCTTCCTGCCTCAGGAATCTCATATGCCTTCAAGCGGTATACTTTTCCCTTATTCGTAAAGAACATGATATAGTGATGCGTTGTCGTCATCAGGAGATCTTCAATGAAATCTTCTTCCAATGTCTGCATTCCCTTAATTCCCTTACCGCCTCTATGCTGGCTCTTGAAATTATTTACCGTCATTCTTTTAATATAACCTAAGCTGGTCATAGCTATCACGACATTTTCATTCGGAATCAAATCCTCAACTGAAATCTCACTCTCATCATAGCCGATTGAGGTTCTTCTTTCATCACCGTACTTTTCAGCAATAATTAAAATTTCTTCTCTTATCACACCTAACAGCTTCTTTTCATCTGCGAGAATCGCCTGTAATTCTGCGATTTTCTCCATTAATTCTTTATATTCTGCTTCTAGCTTTTCTCTCTCCAAGCCTGTGAGCGCACGCAGACGCATATCTACGATAGCCTGAGCCTGAACATCAGATAAACCAAAGCGTTCAACCAATTTCTCCTTAGCCGCCGCAACATTTTGGGAAGCACGGATAATATGGATAACCTCATCTATGTTGTCCAATGCAACGAGCAAGCCTTCCAATATGTGAGCACGCTCCTGCGCTTTATTAAGCTCATACTGGGTTCTTCTTGTCACAACTTCCTTCTGGTGAAGCAGGTAGTAGTGAAGCATTTGATAAAGATTCAATACTTGCGGCTGATTATCGACAAGTGCAAGCATGATAACACCGAAGGTATCCTGAAGCTGAGTGTGCTTATACAACTGATTTAGTATAATATTTGCATTCACATCTCTTCTCAGCTCAATACAGATTCTCATACCGGTACGGTCTGATTCATCGCGTAAATCAGTAATTCCGTCTATTTTTTTATCTCTTACAAGTTCTGCTATTTTTTCAATCAGTCTTGCTTTATTCACCATGTAAGGAAGCTCTGTTACGATAATACGATTTTTTCCGTTTGCCATCGGCTCAATATCGGTAATCGCTCTCACCCTTATTTTACCGCGGCCTGTTCGATATGCCTCCTCAATTCCGGCTCTTCCAAGAATCGTTGCACCGGTAGGAAAATCAGGTCCCTTTATGATGTCAATCAATTCCTGCATCTCGGTTTCCCTGTCTTCTATTACCTGGTTATCAATGATTTTTACAACGGCGTTGATTACCTCTCGTAAGTTATGAGGTGGAATATTCGTCGCCATACCAACCGCGATACCTGTCGTTCCGTTTACCAAAAGATTCGGATATCTGGACGGCAAAACAACCGGCTCTTTTTCCGTTTCGTCAAAGTTTGGTGTAAAATCCACGGTATCCTTATTGATATCCGCAGTCATCTCCATCGAAATTTTGCTCAAACGAGCTTCCGTGTAACGCATTGCGGCAGCGCCGTCGCCGTCCACAGAACCAAAGTTTCCGTGACCGTCTACAAGCGGATATCTCGTCGACCATTCCTGTGCCATATTTACCAAAGCACCGTAAATGGAGCTATCACCGTGAGGGTGATATTTACCCATTGTATCACCGACAATACGTGCACATTTTCTGTGTGGCTTGTCAGGTCCGTTGTTTAACTCTATCATCGAGAATAAAACTCTTCGTTGAACTGGCTTTAAACCGTCTCTTACATCAGGAAGGGCACGCGATGCAATAACACTCATCGCATAATCAATGTAAGAATCTTCCATTGTTTTTTTCAAGTCCACTTCATGAATTTTATCAAAAATATTATCATCCATTTATGTTTCCTCCGTCTTTCAAAACCTTTTTATTTAGATATCCAGATTTTTAACATATTTTGCGTTAGTTTCTATAAATTCACGTCTTGGCTCTACTTTATCGCCCATGAGTGTTGTAAAAGTCAAATCAACCTCTGTAGCTGATTCTTCGTCCATTGTAACTTTCAAAAGGATTCTCCGCTCCGGATCCATTGTCGTCTCCCAAAGCTGCTCTGCATCCATCTCTCCAAGACCTTTGTAACGCTGTATTTTATTGTTCGTATCTCTGCCGATTTCCAATAAAATGCGGCTTAACTCTGCATCATCATATGCGTACCATACTTTTTTATTCTTCTCAACTTTATAAAGAGGAGGCTGTGCCAAATACACATGGCCTTCTTTGATAAGCTCCGGCATAAAACGATATAAAAAGGTTAATAATAAAGTACTGATATGAGCACCGTCTACGTCGGCATCTGTCATAATGATAATTTTATGATAACGAAGCTTTGTGATATCAAAATCATCGTGAATTCCCGTTCCGAATGCAGTAATCATCGCCTTAATTTCCGCATTGGAATAGATTTTGTCAAGACGCGCCTTCTCCACATTCAATATTTTTCCTCGAAGCGGAAGAATAGCCTGCGTATTTCTGGAACGTGCGGTCTTTGCACTTCCACCGGCGGAATCTCCCTCAACGATGTAAATTTCGCAATTTTTTGGATCCTTATCGGAACAGTCTGCCAGTTTTCCCGGGAGAGCCATACCCTCCAAAGCGGTTTTTCTTCTGGTCAAATCTCTTGCTTTTCTTGCCGCTTCTCTTGCTCGCTGCGCCATAATGGATTTTTCCAGAATAATTTTTGCAACCTGAGGATTCTGTTCCAGATAATAAGTAAGCTGCTCACTCACAATACCGTCAACAGCACCACGCGCTTCGCTGTTACCGAGCTTTTGCTTTGTCTGTCCTTCAAACTGAGGATTCTCAACCTTGATACTTACAATTGCGGTTAAACCTTCTCTGATATCCTCACCGGACAGGTTTGTCTCGTTGTCCTTTAACAGCTTTGCTGACCTTGCGTAGTCATTGAAGGTCTTCGTCAGTGCATTACGAAATCCCGCTAAATGGGTTCCTCCCTCAGGTGTATTAATATTATTTACAAAGCTGTAAGCACTTTCCGTATAAGAATCGTTATGCTGCATCGCAACCTCAACGTATACGTTATCCTTAGAGCCTTCACAGTAAATAATATCATCATAAAGCCCTGTCTTACTTTTATTTAAGTAGCTGACAAACTCCTTAATACCTCCGTCATAATGAAATTCCTTCATTTTCTGAGGTTCTTCTCTGTCGTCTCTCAGTATTATTTTTAAACTCTTTGTCAGGAAAGCCATCTCGCGAAGTCTTGTCTTTAATACCTCATAGTCATAGACAGTTTCCTCAAAAATCTGCTTATCCGGTAAAAAGCTTACCATCGTACCTGTCTTTTCAGGCTCACATTCACCGATTGTCTTTAATTTATAGACAACATGTCCCCTCTCATAGCGCTGTCTGTAAATCTTTCCTTCACTGTATATTGTTACTTCAAGCCACTCTGACAAAGCATTTACGACTGAAGCACCAACGCCATGCAATCCGCCGGATACCTTATATCCTCCACCGCCGAATTTTCCGCCGGCATGAAGAATCGTAAAAACAACCTCAACAGCAGGAATTCCTGCTTTATGATTAATACCTACCGGTATACCACGTCCGTTATCAATAACGGTAATGGAATTGTCGTTGTTAATCGTTACATCAATCGTATCACAGTATCCTGCAAGTGCCTCATCCACCGCATTGTCTACAATTTCGTATACCAAGTGGTGGAGTCCTCTTGTTGATGTACTTCCAATATACATACCCGGTCGCTTTCTAACTGCTTCCAGTCCCTCCAATATCTGTATTTGATCTGCTCCGTATTCAGCACTCATGCTAAACTCCTTTCTAAGTGGCTACCGCTAATTAAATAACCCTAAATACTAATTTTCTGAGATTACCATACCTTCTTTTACCTTGTATACTTTATCAATACAAAATCGATTATTAATAAATTCATCCAAACCGGTACAAGTAATCAATGTCTGTGTATTACTGATATTGTTCAATAAATAGTTTTGCCTGTTTGAATCCAATTCAGACAGTACATCGTCCAGCAATAAAATAGGCTTTTCCTTTATTATTTTTTCCACCAGTTCAATCTCCGATAGCTTTAAGGAAAGTGCCGCGGTTCTTTGCTGTCCCTGAGAGCCGTATTTTCTTATGTCAACGTTCTTAATCAGGAAATTCAAATCATCCCTATGGGGGCCTACCGATGTTGTCTTTAACTTGATATCTTTTTCTATATTTTTTTCCAAAAGGAATAAAAATTCATCTTCCTTTACATTTTCCTCGTATTCGATGAATAATTCTTCCTTTCCTCCCGAAAGCTTTTTATGAACGCCTAAAATAATTTCATTGAGCTGTTCAATAAATTCCCTTCGCCTCTCTATAATTTTAATACCATATTCCGCCAATTGCAAATCCCATACAGACAACGTATCCTGCAGGCTCCTCTGAAAAGGAATATCCTTTAACAGTTTGTTTCTCTGGTTCAATATTTTATTATACTTGGTTAAATGGTATAAATAGATTTTATCTAGTTGACATAACTCTAAGTCAACAAATCTTCTCCGTTCAGAAGGTCCATTTTTAATAATATTCAAATCCTCCGGAGAAAAAAACACAAAATTAACAATACCAAAAAGCTCGCTTGCTCTCTTTATTGGTATTCCGTTGATTGCAATTCCCTTTGTTTTATTTTTTTTGAGATGAATATCTATCTTATACTCAATATCATTTTTTAATATAATACTTCGGATATGTGCTTCATCCCGCTCAAATTTAATAATTTCTCTATCCTTGCTGCTCTTATAAGATTTGGACGTTCCGCACAAATAAATAGCTTCCAGTATATTTGTCTTTCCCTGGGCGTTATCCCCATATAAAATATTGGTTCCTTCATCAAAGGAAATATCCAGCTCATCATAATTTCTAAAATCTGCAAGCTTTAGTGATTTAATAATCATTTTACACCAACTGTTTCATTAAGCCTTTATTTTAATTTCTTCGCCGTCAAAGGAAACAATGTCTCCGTCATGCAGTTTCTTACCTCTTTGGTATTCCACTTCACCATTCACCTTTACAAGCCCCTCCGCTATAACATCCTTTGCCATAACGCCGGATTCTACAAGACCTGCCGCCTTTAAAGCCTGTCCTAATTTAATATATTCATCTCTCAATACAATTTCCATAGTACCGCCTTCTTTTATGGTTTACATAACTTTATTTTTAATTCGCTGCGGAATTAAAGTTTACAGGTAAAATTAAATACGTATATTTTTCCTCTTCATCTTTGATAAAACAAGGTGCTTTTGGATTTACAAAATAAACATCAATATCCTCATCATCGATAACACGAAGTGCATCAATTAAAAACTTAGGGTTAAAGCCGATTAAAATATCCTTGCCCTCTTTTGTAATATCGATATCCTCATTCATTGATCCAATAAAAGAATTGATTTTAAGCTCCATCTTTTCATCATTTACATTAATGATAATCGGCTTCTTATCTCCTTCCTTTACAAGAAGGGTCGCTCTGTCTATGGAGTTTAACAATTCTTTTTTATTTATTTTTACCTTTGTCTCATAATCATTTGTGAGCATCTGTTCAATTTTGAAGTACTCACCTTCTATCAGACGGGATACAACCGTTGTCCTGTCAAATTCAAATACAATATGTTTATCGGTAAAGAAGAGCTTTACCTCAGTTTCCATATCACCGCTTAATATTTTACTGATCTCTATTAATGTTTTGCCAGGAACAACAACCTTCTTGTTGTCATAGCTTTCCTTTAATTTGATATTACGGATAGAAATACGATGGCCGTCCAAGGAGACAACCTTCATCTCATCCTCTCTTATATCAATCAGTTCACCTGTCATCAGCTTATTATTCTCATTATCTGCAATAGAGAAAATTGTCTGTCTGATTACTTCTTTTAAGGTGAATTGTGAAATGGAAATAAAATAATCCTTTTCTATATAAGGTAAATAAGAAAAATCCTCTCCTGATTTACCTACAATATTAAATTTTGCTTTTTCACAGGTGATGATTGTCTTTAATGTAGCATCTGTCTCTATTGTTACATCATTGTCAGGAAGCTTTCTTACGATATCGGTAAAAATTTTGGCATCCAAGGCTATGATTCCTTTTTCTACTATATTGCCTTCTATTTTTGTCTCGATTCCAAGCTCCATATCATTTGCTGTGAGTTTGATTTCATTTGTGGAGGCATCAATCAGAATACATTCCAGTATTGCCATTGTTGTCTTGGATGGAACTGCCTTAGATACGATATTGACACCATGTAATAAATCAGATTTTGTACATACTATTTTCATTGTGTGAATAACTCCTCTCTGGATTTTGTATTAAATAATTATGAAATAAATTAGTAGTCTTAATAATAGAGGGTGTTAAAAAGTGAATAACCCTTAAAAGCTTAATAATTATCATGAGATTAGATGAATGATAACTATGTTAAAAACCGTTTAATATATCATGTATAAAAAGTAAAAAATAAACATAAGATTAGAAAAATCAAACATATAAACACATTTCTAACAGGTTATAAACAAAAATTGTGCATAACTGTTAAAAATTGTTTATAACATCCTTAAATTTCTTAATTAGGGTTAATTTTTTTCTTGATGATATCAATAGCGTTACTGAGTGATTCATTTGTCTTTACTTCGTTTGATATTTTTTCTGAGCCGTGAATGACGGTAGTATGATCCTTTTTGCCAAGGAAGCCTCCGATTGTTTTCAGTGGAGTGCTTGTCATTTCTCTGCACAGGTACATCGCAATTTGTCTTGGAAGTACAATTTCGGCATTTCTTTTTGTGGATGCCAAGTCAGTCGGAGATATATTGTAATGTTCTGCAACTGTATTGATAATTAACTGAGGGGTTATCTCTTTTGGTGCATCCGGTGAAATAATATCCTGAAGAGCACTTTCTGCAAGCTCAACGTTGATTTCTTTTTTTTCAAGCTTTGCACAGGCAATTAATTTATTTAAAGCTCCTTCCAATTCTCGAATATTGGATTTAATGTTAGTAGCGATGTATTTAATTACTTCATCATCAATGTTATAGCCGTCGAGTTCCTCTTTTTTACGAAGAATTGCCATACGTGTTTCATAATCAGGGGAAGATATGTCAGCGATAAGTCCCCATTCAAAACGAGAACGAAGTCTGGCTTCCAAAGTTTCCATGTCCTTTGGAGGTTTATCACTGGAAAGTATAATTTGCTTTTTAGCTCCGTGAAGATCATTGAACGTGTGGAAGAATTCTTCCTGTGTACTTTCCTTACCGATGATAAACTGCACGTCGTCGATAAGCAAAACATCAATGCTTCTATATTTTTCCCTGAATTTGCTCATTGCTGTGTTATTACCGTTTCGAATTGCCTCAATCAGCTCGTTGGTAAAAAATTCACTCGTCACGTACAATACTTTTGCTTCAGGATTTTGCTGCAAAATAAAGTGTGCAATGGAATGCATTAAATGCGTTTTTCCAAGTCCAACCCCTCCATATAAGAAAAGAGGGTTGTAAACCTCTCCGGGAGATTCGGCAACAGCCAGGGAAGCTGCATGTGCAAAACTGTTATTTCCGCCTACGACAAAAGTATCAAATGTATATCTAGGATTGAGATTAGCTTTTTCAACATTTTGATTGAGATTAGGTTTGGCAGGAGCTTTGATTTCTGATTTCTCTATATTTTTTTCTAATATAAATTCAATATTATATTCAACGCCTGTCGCCTCTGCAATTGCTACCTTTAAAGGAAGCGCATATTTATTATTAATATAGGAAAGAGCAGCATTTTCTAAAGGTACAACAATAATAACCGTGTTGTTTTGCACGGTATGTACTCTCAAAGGTAAGAGCCATGTCTTAAATGAAATATCGGTTAATTCATGTTCTTGGCGTACCTGATCCAATATGTCTTCCCATTTTTCTAGTATTAAATCCATTTCTAATCTCCCTGCCTTATAAAGTAAAATAATGTTACTATCCAGCTTTCGGCTGTATAGCAACAAACTGCCTCTACTCTATATTAAACTAAAATAAATAATTTATCAATCGAAAAAAAATACTAAATCATATTAATTCACATTAGGTAAACAAGTTTTTAACACCGAACATAGGGTTTGTGTTTATAAATGGATAAGTTAATTAACACTATCAACATGCTAAAATACAGTAAAAGAGTAATTTATGGACAAGTTATTCACAGGAATAGAAAAAGTTTTCCACAAGTTATACACATTATGTGGATAAATATTATGTAAATCAATATGGATAAAAATGATGTGTTGAAAAATTGGAAATAAAAATTTATTCAAAAAATATTTGTATTTACTTGACGTGGACTAGTTTATTGAATATAATTAGAATAATGTTTTTTAACATTCGATTATATAAAGGAGGTGCCCCATATTATGAAAATGACATTTCAACCTAAAAAAAGACAAAGATCAAAAGTTCATGGTTTTAGAGCTAGAATGAGTACTCCAGGCGGAAGAAAAGTATTAGCAGCAAGACGTGCAAAAGGAAGAAAAAGATTATCAGCGTAGGCCGCAAATTTGTGGCCTTTTCTTCTATCTGCAGTAGCTGTAGATTGGATTGGAAAAAGAATGAAGTTTTCTGAGAGTGTGAAGAAAAATAAGGACTTTCAACTGATATATAAAAAAGGAAGTTCTTATGCCAACAAGCATTTGGTTATGTATGTGTTAGAGAATCATACAGAGGGTAACAGAATCGGAATATCCGTTAGTAAAAAAGTAGGAAATAGCGTGGTCAGACACAGACTGACAAGATTGGTAAGAGAAAGTTACAGATTAAACGAGGAGAAGTTTCAGACAGGTTTAGATATTGTAATTGTAATCCGAGTAGCGGCGAGAGAAAAAGGTTTTAGTGAAATTCAGGGTTCTTTATTACATTTGGGAAAAATTCACAACATTGTAAAGAGATGATAAGAATGAAAAAAATATTAATTTGGTTAATAAAATTATATAAGAAGTATATATCACCACTTCAATTGTACAGTCATTGTATTTATACTCCGACATGTTCCCAGTATGGATTGGAAGCAATTGAAAAGTATGGTGCATTAAAGGGAACCTATTTGACTTGCAAAAGAATATTAAGATGTAATCCGTTTGCAAAAGGCGGTTATGACCCTGTCCCGTAAATTAAGGAGGATATTAAGTGATTGGTATATTGGCAACACAGACTGGAACACCTGTTATTGGTGAGGTAGCAAGAGTCCTTGGATGGCTCATGAATGCGATTTTTGTTTTTTTAAGCAATACATTTCATATAGAAAATATTGGACTTTGTATTATATTATTTACTTTCATTGTATACATGTTAATGATGCCATTGACGATAAAGCAGCAGAAGTTTTCCAAGCTCTCTGCAAAAATGAATCCTGAGATTCAGGCGATTCAGAAAAAGTATAAAGATAAAAAGGACCAGCAGTCCATGCTGGCAATGAATGAGGAAACAAAGGCTATTTATGAAAAATATGGTACTTCTCCAACGGGAGGCTGTTTACAGCTTATTATTCAGATGCCTATTTTGTTTGCTCTTTATCGGGTTATTTATAATATCCCGGCTTATGTAAGCAGTATAAAGGATACTTACAGTGCATTAGTACAAGGAATTATGGCAGACCCTAACTATCTGACGATTATGCAGAAAATTGGGGAAGAGAAGATGATTAGCCCGGATAAATATGATTATACACAGGCTAATACGCTTATTGATGTTTTATATAAATTTGATACATCGGATTGGACACACTTAACATCTCAGTTTCCTGATTTAAGTTCGGTTATATCTGAAACATCAGCTAAAATGTCTCATATGAACAGCTTTTTAGGTGTTATTAATATATCCGATTCACCGATTACTTATATTTTAACAAGCAGTATAGTACCTCTTGCATTTATTGTTGCGGTTTTAATTCCGGTATTATCTGGTTTAACACAGTGGATTAACGTTAAGCTTATGCCACAGCCTGCAGCACCTGTAAATGGTGAGCAGAATCCAATGATGAATTCTATGAAAACAATGAACCTGATGATGCCGATTATGTCAGCAGTAATGACATTTACATTCCCGGTAGGTCTTGGTTTATACTGGATTGCAGGTTCGGTATTTCGTTGTATCCAGCAGTTAGTTATTAATAAATATATGGATACCATTGATCTTGATGATTTGATTAAGAAGAATATGGAAAAAGCAAGCAAAAAGAGAGAGAAGCAGGGACTTCCTCAGATTTCTGCGGCAGCAAAAACAAATGTTAAAAACATTGAAAGTACTGCTAAAAAAGATACGAATGATAAAAAACAAGGAGAAGGCAAAGCTACCGGTCAGACAAACTATAATGTAAAACCGGGAAGCATAAAAGATAAAGCCAATTTGGTAAAGCAATATAACGAAAAGAATACGAAATAGGGGGTAATTGGAATGGATTATATCAAGTTTTCCGCAAAGACAGTTGATGACGCAATAACAGAGGCGTTAATTAAGCTTGAAACTACCAGTGATATGATTGAATATGAAGTACTTGAAAAAGGTAGTTCAGGATTTTTAGGATTTAACAGTAAACCCGCTGTTATTCAGGCAAGAAGAAAATTTACGCTTGAAGATTATGTAAGAGAATTTTTGGATAACGTATTCGACAAAATGAATATGAAGGTTGAGGTAATCATTAATCTTGACGAAGCAAATAATAGTCTTGATGTTGAATTAAAGGGTGATGAGATGGGTGTTTTAATCGGAAAAAGAGGACAAACACTTGATTCACTTCAATATTTAATCAGCTTAGTTGCAAATAAAAATAGTGATAACTATTTAAGAGTTAAATTGGATACGGAAAATTATAGGAAAAGAAGAAAAGAGACACTTGAGACCTTAGCGAAGAATATTTCCTATAAGGTGAAGAGGACAAAGCGTCCTGTTTCATTGGAGCCTATGAATCCATATGAGAGAAGAGTAATTCATTCCGCATTACAAAATGATAGATATGTTGTGACTCATAGTGAAGGCGAAGAGCCGTATAGAAGAGTTGTAGTTACATTAAAATAGTGATTAAAAATGGGGACAGTCTTTTTGACTGTTCCTATTCGTCTATCATAGGAAATTTAAAGGAGTTGAAGAAAAAAAGATGAAGTGGGATACGATTGCTGCGATAGCAACGGCGATGAGTAACTCAGGAATCGGCATTGTCCGTGTAAGCGGAGAGAATGCCGTTGAGATTGTAGATAAAATTTTTAAATCGGCAAAAAAGAATAAGAAGCTGTCTGAAGTTGATACCCATACAATCCATTATGGACATATTTATGATGGAGATGAGATGATTGATGAGGTCATGGTAGTTCTGATGAAGGGACCAAACAGTTATACAAGGGAGGACAGCGTGGAAATAGACTGTCACGGTGGAATACTTGTTGTTCAAAGGGTATTGGAGACAGTTATTAAAAACGGTGCGAGATGTGCAGAACCCGGTGAGTTTACAAAGAGAGCTTTTTTAAACGGAAGAATCGATTTGTCACAGGCGGAGGCAGTCATAGATGTAATTAATTCAAAAAATAATTTTGCATTAAAAAACTCTCTGAATCAGTTAAAGGGTTCCGTTCAAAGTAAAATTAAAAATATAAGAGAGCGTTTGATTTACCATATTGCGTTTATCGAATCGGCATTGGATGATCCGGAGCATATTAGTCTGGATGGTTATAGTGACGAACTTACCGTAGTGGTTGATGAGGTAATGCAGGAATTGGAACAGCTGCTTGAGAGAGCAGATGACGGTAAGATTTTAAAAGAAGGAATTAAGACTGTCATTGTAGGAAAGCCAAACGTAGGAAAATCCTCGCTTTTGAATCATTTAGTAGGTGAGGATAGAGCGATTGTAACCAATATTGCGGGTACAACGAGAGATATTATAGAGGAAAATATTAATCTGCGCGGCGTCAGTTTAAATATTATAGATACTGCCGGAATCAGGGATACCGATGATGTGGTGGAGAAAATAGGTGTTGAGAAATCAATTCAATACGCAAACGATGCGGATTTGATTATATATGTAGTTGATTCCTCCACTAAGTTAGATGAGAATGATGAGCAGATTATTGAGATGTTGAAAGGCAGAAAAGCGGTTATTATTTTAAATAAGACAGATTTGGATATGGTTACGACAGAAGATATGTTGATAAAAAAGACAGAGAATTTTGTTATCCCGGTTTCGGTGAAGGAAAATAAAGGGATTGATTTGTTGGAGAAAACCATTCAAAATATGTTTATAAAGGGAACTGTGGAATTAAATGATGAGGTATATATTACAAATATACGTCAAAAATCATTGATTTCAAACGCTTTTGAGAGTCTTAAACTAGTTAAAAACAGTATTATGGATGACATGCCGGAGGATTTTTATTCCATTGATTTGATGGATGCCTATGAGAGTTTGGGACAGGTTATCGGTGAGGCAATGGAAGATGATTTGGTGAATCAAATATTTAGTAAATTCTGCATGGGAAAGTGATGCTTTGTGTTTATATTAAAGGAGATATAGGAAATGTCAGCATTAGTTGAGAATTATGATATTGTCGTTGTTGGGGGAGGTCATGCAGGCTGTGAGGCTGCTCTTGCCTGTTCCAGATTAGGTCTTGAGACCATTTTATTTACAGTAAATGTGGAAAGTATTGCACTCATGCCGTGTAATCCGAATATAGGCGGAAGTTCTAAGGGACACTTAGTTAGAGAAATTGACGCTTTAGGCGGTGAGATGGGCAAAAATATTGACAAGACATTTATTCAATCCAAAATGCTGAACAAATCCAAAGGTCCGGCTGTTCATTCTCTACGTGCACAGGCAGATAAGGCGGAATACAGCAGACGTATGCGTCAGGTATTGGAAAATACAGAGCATTTGACAATCAGGCAGGCAGAGGTAGCCGAAATTGTTGTGGAAGACAAGAAAATTACAGGAATAAAGACATTTTCAGGAGCCTTGTATAACTGTAAATCCGTTATTTTATGCACCGGAACTTACCTGAATGCAAGATGCCTTTATGGAGAAGTCATTAACTATACCGGACCAAACGGCCTTCAGTCAGCAAATTATCTGTCTGATTCGTTAAAGAAAAACGGTATTGAGATGTATCGCTTTAAAACCGGTACACCGGCAAGAATAGACAGGCGCTCCATTGATTTTACAAAGATGGAGGAGCAGTTTGGAGATGAGAGGGTCGTTCCGTTTTCCTTTTCCACAAATGCCGAAGATGTGCAGATTAAGCAAGAATCCTGTTGGCTGACTTACACGAATGAAGAAACACATGAGATTATAAGAGCCAATTTAGACCGATCCCCTATTTATGCGGGAATTATTGAGGGAACAGGACCAAGATACTGTCCGTCCATTGAGGATAAGGTTGTAAAATTTGCAGATAAGAACAGACATCAGGTATTTTTGGAGCCGGAGGGCCTATATACAAACGAAATGTATGTAGGAGGCATGTCAAGCTCCCTGCCGGAGGATGTTCAATATAGAATGTATCAAAGTGTTGCAGGATTGGAAAATGCTAAAATTGTTAAAAATGCTTACGCAATTGAATATGATTGCATTAATCCGAGACAATTGAATCCTACATTGGAATTTAAAGAGATTGAGGGATTATTCAGCGGCGGACAGTTTAACGGAAGCTCCGGTTATGAGGAAGCTGCCGCACAGGGCTTGATAGCCGGTATCAATGCAGCGCTTAAGACATTGGGAAGAGAAATGATTATATTAGATCGTTCTGAGGCATATATTGGTGTACTGATTGATGATTTGGTAACAAAGGAAAATAGGGAGCCGTACAGAATGATGACCTCCAGAGCAGAATATCGATTGCTGCTTCGTCAGGATAATGCTGTATTTCGTTTGTCAAAGACCGGGCACAAGGCAGGTTTGGTAAATGATGAGCAATATGAACGTGTAATGCGGATGGAAGAGGAAATTGAAAAGGAAATAAAAAGACTGGAAAATACTTTTGTAGGAACTTCCAAGGAGGTTCAGGATTTACTGGAGAGATATGAGAGTACTCCATTAAACTCAGGAACGGATTTAGCTGAATTGGTAAAAAGACCGGAGTTATCTTATGATGTGATTGCTCCTATTGATAAGGATAGGATAGAGCTCGATGAGAAGGTGACGGAACAGGTTAACATAACTATAAAATATGAGGGATATATCAAGAGACAGCTAAAGCAGGTAGAACAGTTTAAGAAGATTGAAAAGAAAAGGATTCCCGAAAATTTTGATTATGATGTTATAAGCGGACTTCGAATTGAGGCAAGACAGAAGCTTAATTTGTTTAAGCCGGTTTCCATTGGACAGGCTTCCCGTATATCCGGTGTTACCCCGGCAGATATATCAGTTCTGCTTGTCTATCTGGAGCAATTGAGAAATCATAAATAAGAGAGGTTAATATGGATTATAATATTGAAAAGTTTAAAGAGGGCATTCAAAATCTAGGAATAGAGCTTGATGAGATCCAGATAAATCAATTTATTTCTTATTATGAGATTTTGGTGGAATGGAATAAGGTAATGAATCTAACTGCTATTACGGAGTTTGATGAGGTAATACAAAAGCATTTTATAGATAGTTTATCAATTGTTAAGGCTGTTGATATGAATAAAAAGATTCGTTTAATTGATATAGGAACAGGAGCCGGTTTTCCGGGAATCCCGTTAAAGATAGTATTTCCTCATATTGAGGTGGTTTTGTTAGATTCTCTGAATAAACGTATTAATTTTTTGAATGAAGTGATTCAGAATCTTAACTTAGAAAAAATAAAAACGATTCACGGGCGGGCGGAAGATTTTTCGCATGATAAAGAGTACAGAGAGGGCTTTGATTTATGCGTTTCCAGAGCAGTTGCGAATCTTGCTTCTCTAGCGGAATATTGTCTGCCTTATGTGAAGGTAAAGGGAAGCTTTGTCCCATATAAATCCGGAAAGATAGAAGAAGAACTTGTGGCCTCCAAAAAAGCAATTCATGTATTGGGAGGAAAGATAGAGAATGAGGTGTATTTTAATCTGCCAAACTCAGATATTGAGCGTGCTTTCGTTATTATAAGGAAAGAAAAATCCACCCCGAAGATGTATCCAAGAAAAGCAGGAGTTCCGACGAAGAATCCAATCGGTGAATAGAGTGTAAAACAGCCAAGTCTCTTATGATTAAATAATTTAGAGACTTGGCTGTTTTTAATTATCAAAAAATATATTTACTTGCTCAAGAAAAACACTTGGTTTTTCAATATGAGGATAATTTCTTGTATCTGTGACAAAAAAGCTTTCGACAGAAGGATTGTAGTAGGAGTAATTTTCAATTCTAATTTTAATCTTATCTTGATTATTACCGGCAACAATGTAGATGCTGTTATTAATTTCTTTCAAAGCATGTATAATATTAACATTTGTATAACGGCCCTTCATACTTGCAAACAGGTATTTACCCTGACAATTTTGAAGATGGGCAGCTTCATAAAATTCATCTAGGTAAAGAATTGTTTTGCCGGATGAGGAGTGAAGCTTTTCAAGCAGGCTGCTTCTCACATTATTTTTTGAGAAGATAATATTGTAAATTAAGGTTCCAATAATAGGAGAGTCAAAAAGTATTTTGAGTGCCATACTTTTTTTGCTCGGTGCAAAGTTGGATTGAAGCAAGTCATCAGGATTCACAAGCATAATTTTGTGAAAGAGACTTGAGTCATTATGACAGGCCATAATGGTAAAGGAAGAGGAAAATCCGCTTGCAATTACATCCGTCTTGTGGCCGATTACATTTTTTATAAAATCTGAAATTAATTGAACATATAAATAATTCGTATAGGTCAAATAAGGCTTATCTGATAAACCACAGCCAAGCAAATCAAGTGTATAAACAGTATGGTTGATTGATAATTTTTTAACAACTTCTCTCCATTCCGATGAGGAGGAACAAACGTCCAAATCATGAATCAATAAAAGGGGAGAGCCTGTACCCTGCTTTGTATAAAAGACCTTTCCAAATCTCCAATTATAATATTTACCTTTTGCCGGAGAAAGGTTATTTTTTAAAGTTGCAGATACATATATTAGTTTGTTTATAATAGAAATTGAAAACGCCGTTACGGTTCCAAAGAGAATGGCATATTTTAATTTGTTTTTAATTTTCATTGAAAGCTCCTTTCAACTGTAATATAGTGAAAATGATTTAACTATATTATAGTCCATAATTATAGGATATACAAATACATTTTTTTAGTTCACGAAAAGTTTAAGATATGATAATATAATATTTTTAGATATGCAATCTTGTTTTTAATTCTATAAAGAAAAATAGTACTTTTGACACCTTTGACATTAAGGAATTTTTAGGAAATAATAAAGAATTTTACAATTTTATAAAAGTTAATGCAAATTTTTGTTTAAAAATTGTGAAAAATGAAGTAGAATAGAAGTGTATCTTAAATTACGAAAATTGGAAGGTTCAAAATGAGGGATAGTAAAGAGGATTATATAAAAAATAGTGAGTTTAAATTTTTTGACGAATTGAATAGTTTTGTTATTAAATTGTATGGCGAACTAATGACCGAAAGAGATAGCTGCATTATAAAGCAGGAAAGAAATATGGAATCATTATTAGAGTTAAAATCTAATATGTTATTATTAGAAGATGACTTATCATGTAATGAAAATATATTTCATCCTAATTATTCTTTGGAGGAAGTTAATTTAAAGCTAAGGTATTTACATGAAGAGGAGAAAAAAATAACAAAGCAAAATGAGGAACTTAGTGAAAAGATTCGTTCCTTAGATAATAGGATTGGGGAGATTGATCATATTATCAATAATATGAAGAATAAAAATTGTGGAGGATATTTAAAGAATTGTGGGGCAAATGAGGACTATAAGATAGAGATATTAAGAAGTCAGGAATTTGAAAGAAAAAGAATTGCCAGGGATATACACGACAGCGTTGTTCAAAAGCTAACGAACATGATTCATAAGTCAGAGTTTATTATGAAAATTATGGATCAAGATATTACCAGAGCAAAATTGGAATTGATGTCTATGTCAAACAATATAAGAAGTACTATAGAGGAAATGCGAAACATTATATATAATTTGCGTCCTATGGCATTGGATGATATAGGAATTGATGTTATAATAGAGAGAGAATTGCTGAAAATTAAAGAGAATGGAATTAATGTTACATATGATGTGCTTGGTGATAACAGCAATGTTGACCAGATTGTTCAGATTACCTTAATACGAATAATTCAAGAGGCTTGCAACAATGCAGTAAAGCATTCGGATTTTACTGAATTTTGTGTAAAAATAGTATATAACCAAGATTGTGTAGAGGTTTATATAAAGGACAACGGTAAAGGTTTTGAAGTTTTGAAAACAAATGATATGGTATATGAATCAAAGTCTGGATTTGGTTTATCGATGATGAGAGAGAGAGTATACTTACTATCAGGTTTGATAAATTTTGAAACAGGCGAGGATAAGGGAACACAAATATATGTAAAAGTTCCAAAATGTTTTAGGGAGGATAAGTAATGTCAATTAATATTGCGATTGTTGATGACCATGTGATGGTCAGAGAAGGGCTGATTCAGTTATTGGAGTTAGATGAAGAAATCAAAGTAGTCGGGCAGGCTGGAGATGGAGCTCAGTGTTTGGAGTTATTGAAAAAAACACAGGTTGATGTCATGTTATTGGATATCAATATGCCGGTTATGAACGGCTTGGAAGTATTAAAGATAATGAGAGACAGACGAGATGAAACAAAAGTTATTGTTCTCACAATTCACAATGAAGTTGAATATTTGTTAAAATCTGTAGACATAGGAATTAACGGATACATGCTAAAGGATTCAACCTCTGATGAATTAAAGAAAGCGATTTATTCTGTGAATAAGGGTGAAATTTATATTCAACCAAAGTTGTCTCCTTTATTAAATTCAAGACTGATAAACAGAAATGAAGACCAGAGAAAAATAGATGCTTTAACAAAAAGAGAATTTGAAGTTTTGAAGCTTCTCGCAGAAGGAATGTTTAATAAGGAAATAGCATCAAAATTGAGTATTAGTGAAAGAACTGTTAAAAATCATGTATCTAATATTTTTAAAAAGATAACGGTAGCAGACAGAACACAAGCAGCGGTTTTTGCAATTAGAAATAATATTATTGTTATATAATGTTTCACGTGAAACATAAAAATAAAAAGAGCGATAAGCTCTTTTTTATATGAAAAAAATAAGCCAAAAGTCCTATTTATATAAAATATTCAAAGGTTTCACGTGAAACATTTAAATATATGTAGAATATAAAAATGAAAAGTGATATAATAAAAAAAGTGAACTTATTTTTGAAAAAGGGGGATTGGAATGGGAAGAATTATTGCGG
Organism: Konateibacter massiliensis; assembly: GCF_900184995.1. Classification (GTDB taxonomy): domain Bacteria; phylum Bacillota; class Clostridia; order Lachnospirales; family Lachnospiraceae; genus Lachnotalea; species Lachnotalea massiliensis. The sequence continues at coordinate 2,678,528 of NZ_LT860099.1, read as the reverse complement.
TCGCTAACCAGAAGGGCGGCGTTGGTAAGACAACAACAACAATTAACTTATCGGCATATTTAGCGGAGTTTGGTAAAAAAGTATTAACAATAGACATTGATCCCCAAGGAAATACAAGCAGTGGATTAGGGTTAGACAAGAATTCCATTGAAAATACAATATATGAACTGATGCTTGGACAATGTGATATAAGAGATTGCATGCAAAAGAGTATTATGGATGGTTTGAGTGTTATTTCATCTAATGTGGATTTGGCAGCCGCTGAAATTGAATTGATTGGTATTAAAGACAAAGAGTATATCATGAAGAGAGAAGTAGAAAAAATCAAGGATGAATTTGATTATATTATTATAGATTGTCCTCCTTCTCTTAATATGCTTACAGTAAATGCGATGACAACCGCTGATAGCGTACTGGTTCCGATACAGTGTGAATATTATGCGCTGGAGGGATTGTCTCAGTTGATTAGAACAATTAATCTTGTGAAAACCAGATTAAATCCAAAGCTTGAAATAGAAGGTGTTGTATTTACAATGTATGACGCAAGAACAAACTTGTCCTTGCAGGTAGTTGAAAATGTAAAAGCAAACTTAAAACAAGCTATTTATAAGACTATTATACCGAGAAATATAAGATTGGCGGAAGCACCAAGTCACGGACTTCCTATCAATTTATATGATGCAAAATCAGCCGGTGCGGAAAGTTACAGGCTGTTGGCAGAAGAAGTAATAAATAGGGGAGAGGAGGAGGAATAATGGCAGTAAGAGCAAAGGGATTAGGAAAGGGATTGGATAGTTTAATTCCTGATTCAGGTATCAAAGAAGAAAATGCCAAGATAATTGAGAAGGTAATTGAAAAGCCTGTAGAGAAAAAAATAAAGATAACAAAAATAGAGCCAAATTTAAATCAGCCAAGAAAAAACTTTGAAGAAGATGCATTGTTGGAGTTGGCAGATTCGATTAAACAATTCGGTATTATTCAGCCATTGGTGGTTCAGGAAAGAGAAAACTTTTATGAAATTATTGCTGGTGAGAGAAGATGGAGAGCAGCTAAACTAGCCGGTTTAAAAGAGGTTCCTGTTATTATAAAACAATACACAGAAGAAGAAGTATTGGAAATTGCTTTGATTGAAAATATTCAAAGAGAAAGTCTAAATCCGATTGAAGAGGCGATTGCTTATCAGAAATTGATTCAACAGTTTAATTTAAAGCAGGATGAGATAGCGGAGCGAGTGTCGAAAAGCAGAACGGCAGTCACAAACTCTTTAAGATTATTGAAGCTTGACGAGCGGGTTCAGCAGATGGTAATTGATGATAAGATTTCGACAGGACATGCCAGAACTTTAATCACGATTGAGGATAAAGAATTACAGTATCATCTTGCAAACAGAATCTTCGATGAAAAGTTGAGTGTAAGAGAAACAGAAAAATTGATAAAAAAACTTATGAGTGATAAGGAAGAAGAAAAGAAGAAAAAAGTCGAAATAAAAAACGATTTCATTTATAAGAATATCGAGGATAAAATAACATCAATCGTAGGGACAAAAGTTACTATAAATCAAAAGAGTAATAATAAGGGAAGAATAGAAATAGAGTATTACTCAAATGATGAGCTGGAAAGAATTTTTGACTTATTACAGACCATAGATAATTAAGTCATAAAATAGATTGGAAGGGAAATATGAATTTAAATGTTTTAAACTATAGTGTGTATTTGGAGCCACTTTACTTATTAATCGGATTTGCTGCGTTTGATTTATTGATTTTTATTATAGGAATTGTTGCACTCGTAAAGCTTGGAAAATTAAAAAAGAGATATAATATTTTCATGCAGGGAGAAGATGCAAAATCGTTGGAAAAGATTATATCGGAAAAGCTAGAGGAAATTGAAACATTAAAGGTATCAGATCAAAAGAATAAAAAGGATATCCAGAAAATCAATGAGATTTTGCTTTCAACCTTCAAAAAAGTTGGAATTGTAAAATATGATGCGTTCAATGAGATGGGCGGTAAGTTGAGCTTTGCGGTGGCATTGTTAAATGAAAAAAACGATGGTTTTATTATAAATGCTATGCATAGCAGGGAAGGCTGTTACACTTATATTAAAGAAATTATAAAAGGAGAGTCTTACATTCTGCTCGGTGAAGAAGAGAAAAAGGCATTGGACGAAGCAATAGGAAGCTTATAAACGAATGAAAATAATGTATCGCGCAAATGGTTTACATAACATAAACGGAGTATGGAGATATGAAGTTAAAAAATGTTAATGATTTAAAAGGTGGGGAGTATTTAGCAAGGCCTGTCTGTATTGGTCGGGATATTATTTTAATTTATGAAGGAACCTGTTTAAAGGAAGAGTATATAAACAAGTTACGCGAATTGGGTGTACAGCATGTGTACATTGCGGACGACGATGCAGAAGAAACAGATAAGAGCGGGTATAAAAAAGATTCGATTGTAAAGGATTATAGGGAGAAAATAAGAAACATCTTAGAGCGTCATGTCTACACCAGTAGAGACGAATTGGCAGAATTAAGGGAAATAGCATATGAGATAATTGAAGATATTATAAATGAAAATAAGATTGTTGAGGAAATTGAAAATTTGAAGGAGCATGAGGCAGACATTTATGAGCATTCCATTAATGTCTGTGCGCTGTCTATTTTGTTGGCAATCCGCATGAAGCTGGATATGCAGCTTATTCATTCGATAGCGGTGGGAAGTATCTTACATGACATCGGCTTTCGATATATACCGACATCGTATGCGAATAAGCTTATGAGTGATTTGAGCCGAAAGGATTTAAATGAATTTCGAAAGCATACAATATATGGATATATGGCAGTTGAATACGAAGAATGGCTGACGGAGGAAAGTAAGGATATTATCTTATCGCACCACGAAAGGATAGACGGAAGCGGTTATCCTCTTAGGAAAAAAGAGATAAACGATGCAACCAAAATTGTTTCAATCTGCGATGAATATGATACGCTTTTATGTGGAATTGGTTGTAAACCAATGAAAACATATCAGATTGTTGAAAATTTGAAAGCAAAGAGGGGAATAGAATTTGAAGAAAGCCATGTGGATGCTTTTTTGGATTTTATTGCTCTCTATCCAAACGGAACCAAGGTAGAAACAAACGAGGGTGAGATTGGAGTTGTAATCAGGCAAAACTCTAATTTCAAGGAAAGACCGGTTCTTAGTATTACAAAGGATAAATCTGGAAACAATATAAAGAAAGAAAAAGATTTATTAAAATACCTTAATATTTTTATAGAACGTGTAATAGAATAGAGAATCACCTTTACTAAAAAAATAAAATAAAATATAATGTTATAAACAGGATGAGCAAAAGCATTGAGGATGAATAAAAAAATGCTTTTCAGGAGGAACGAAAATGTTAGATATTAAATTATTGAGAAATAATTTTGAAGAGGTGGAGAAGGCTTTATCCACGAGAAATGAGGACTTTGATTTAAGTAAATTCAAAGAAATTGATGAGAAAAGACGCCAGCTTTTAGGTGAAGTGGAAGCATTAAAGGCAGAGCAGAATGTTGTTTCCAAGCAAGTTCCAGCTATGAAAAAAGAAGGAAAAGATGTAGCGCCGGTATTGGAAGAGATGAAGAAGCTTTCTGATAAGGTAAAGGAATTGACCACAGAGGTTTCAGCGGTAGAAAAAGAACTGAACAATTATATGCTGACAATTCCTAATATTCCAAATCCGAGTGTTCCAAAGGGAGCATCAGATGAAGATAATGTGGAAGTTAGAAAATTTGGAGAGCCGACAAAATTTAACTTTGAACCAAAGCCTCACTGGGACCTTGGATCTGACCTTGGTGTGGTTGATGCAGAGACAGCAGCAAAGGTATCAGGCTCCCGCTTTACTTTCTATAAGGGTGCAGGTGCTAGATTAGAGCGCGCTATTATGAACTTCTTTTTGGATACCCATACAGAAAAGCATGGTTATACAGAGGTATTTCCTCCTTTTATGGTAAGTAGAGAGAGCATGACAGGTACAGGACAACTTCCTAAGTTTGAGGAGGATGCTTATAAAGTACTCGGCGACGGAAAGGAATATTTCCTTGTACCGACAGCAGAGGTTCCTGTCACGAATATGTACAGAGAGCAGATTCTGGACGGAAGCCAGCTTCCGATTATGCACTGCGCGTATACTGCATGCTTTAGAGCAGAGGCAGGTTCAGCAGGACGTGATACAAGAGGTTTGATCAGACAGCATCAGTTTAACAAGGTAGAGCTTGTTAAATTTACAAAGCCGGAGGATTCTTATGAGGAATTGGAAAAGCTGACAAAAGATGCAGAGGAAGTATTACAGTTGTTAAACCTTCCTTATCGAGTTGTAAAAATCTGTATCGGAGATTTAGGATTTACAGCTGCGATGAAATATGATATTGAAGTGTGGATGCCAAGCTATAACCGCTATGTTGAGATATCAAGCTGCAGTAATTTTGAGGAGTTTCAGGCAAGACGTGCCAACATCAAATACAAAGACAGCATTCAGGATAAGGCAAAATATGTTCATACCTTAAACGGAAGCGGTGTTGCAATCGGACGTACAACAGCAGCCATATTGGAAAACTACCAGCAGGCAGACGGAAGCATTAAGATTCCAGATATTTTGGTACCATATATGGGTGGATTGACAGAAATTAAATAAATTTAGTTTTGCACACACAAAGACATGAAGCGAGGTGAGTTTAGTGCATAGTTACTTAAGAGCAATTGGTTTTAGTAATATAAAAAAGAAAAAAGATTTAGATTCATTACTGGATTTTGCGATACAAAACCCAGATAAAAAAGAAATGGCAGAAATAGAAGAAGGAAGCTTATTTACAGAAATATCAAAAGAGTTTACAAAGAGTATTGGTATCAATATTCGTGGTGAATATAATGAAGATAATGAATTTGATATGAGTTACTATTATCCATATTTTAAAGGAAAAGGTATCACCACAAACGAAGATGTTTCAGTAGAAAAGCATGCTGAAAAAGAATCCTATGCTGGTATCGTTGATGACGTTAAGGTAGGAGTATCCTTGATTTTTTATCTGCAAAATATTGCGGAATACAGGAATGAAAAAAGAATAGGTGCTTTGTCTAAACAGAACATTTCGATTACCCTTTCCGCTTTGTCTATCAAAGGAACCATTATTCTTCCGATTAGTAAGAGTGAAAATCAAATAAAAAATACAAGGGAGGCTTCCATAAATAGAAATACGCTGATTGCCGCCGCGAGAAACGGCGACGAGGAGGCGATTGAAAGCCTGACCTTGGAAGATATTGATACTTATACAATGATATCAAAGAGAATATTAAGTGAAGATGTCTTTACCATTGTGGATTCTTATTTTATGCCGTATGGAATTGAATGTGATCAATATTCCGTCTTAGGTGAGATTATAGATATGGAAACAGAGGTAAACACCTATACGGATGAAGAAATCTATATTTTAACATTGAATACAAATTCAATGACGTACGATGTCTGCATTAATAAAAAGGATTTAGTCGGTGAGCCGGCAGTGGGAAGACGTTTCAAAGGAGTCATATGGATGCAGGGGAAAATTAACTTTCCGGTGTAGGTATATTAATTTCTAAGAAATTACAGAATATTTTCATTATGTCATTGACTTTATGATTTAATCCATATAAAATAAAGAATGTGCCTTATTATTTGGTACATTCTTTATCATAGGAAATATCATATGTTCTCGTAGCTCAGTAGGATAGAGCGTCCGCCTCCTAAGCGGAAGGCCGCACGTTCGAATCGTGTCGGGAACGTTAGGAGTGTAACATTACACAAATGGGAAGGTTAAGCCTTTCCATTTTTTCTACCACTATAGGGGCGGTGAACGGATAAGATGAACTATATTGTGCTGGATTTGGAGTGGAACCAATGTCCGGATGGAAAAGAGAAGGAAAATAAGGAGCTTCCTTTTGAGATAATTGAAATTGGTGCGGTAAAGCTTGATGACAATTATAAGAAGATAAGTGAGTTCAGCGAGCTGATTAAGCCTTCTGTGTATAAAGAAATTCACTATAAAACGAAGGAAGTAATCCATTTGGATATAACGAAATTGAGAGAGGGAAGGAGCTTTTTGGAGGTCTGTCAATCCTTTTTTGATTGGTGCGGCGAAGATTACCTATTTGCCACATGGGGAAATATGGATTTGACAGAGCTGCAGCGTAATATGAAATATTACAGGATGAAGCATAAGTTTGAATATCCTCTTGAATACTGCGATGTGCAAAAGCTGTATGGGCTTTATTTTGAGAAATCAAAGGAGAGGCGAACGCTGGAATATGCTGTTGAGCAGCTTAATATCGAGAGAAAAAAGGAATTTCACAAAGCCCTTTTTGATGCGGAATATACAGGAAAAATATTGTCACTCATCAGCCAGAATTTTGTAATGAAAAATAAGTCGATTGATTATTATACACCTCCGGCAAATAGGGAAGAAGAAGTTTATTTAAAGTATGAGAATTATAATAAATATGTTTCAAGAGAATTCCCTTCGAAAGAGGAGGCTATGCTTGATAGGGAAGTTATCAGTACAAGATGTAAATATTGCAACAAGAATTTAAAAAGAAAAATAAGATGGTTTTCTATCAATTCAAGAATTTATTATGCGCTCGGGTATTGTGCAGAGCACGGTTATATGAAGTGCAAAATCAGAATGAAGAAGAGTGAGAAAGAGAAATACTTTGTGGTAAAGACAATAAAGCATATCAGTGAGGAGGAAAGCTTCCTCATCGGAGATAAGAGGGACGAGCTTCGGGTAAAAAGAAGAGTCAAGCGGAAACTGAAAAAAGAGAATACAATATAAAAGGAATTTCCCATTCAAAGGAAATTCCTTTTTGTATATCAAAGTTGCTTATGATTTAAAATCAAAATCGTCCAGTTTAAGACGTTCCCGTCTGTGCTTCCTTATTTGTCTCCTCTTAAAGAAGTGATAATTTCGAAACAGAATAACAGAGAGAATTGTCAGTAAAATAAGAACAATGACGATTACAACGACAACAATAATCTGTGTCTTAGTAAAGACAATCGCTTTTTTTGAAGAATCCGGGGTGGAAGCGGTACTGCTATCGGAAGCATCAACGGAATTTGAAGATGAAAAATTAAACTCCGGTATATTTAAATTCGTTAAATCAATCGTTGTGGAACCCACCGTTTTGCCGCCATAAGAGTAAGATAAGGAGGCAAAGGAATTACTTCCGTCATTGTTGTATTCCAGTGTTGAGTCGGCATCGGAAAAAGCTGCTGTAATCGGAAGTATGATTTCGCCCGATTTATTAATTTCAATCATAGAATCCGTATTTCCAAAAATACTTGTCTCGCTGTCATAAAAGCTTGCGTTTTGAAGTGTATAATCCTTTTCGTTTTCCGAAATATTCAAAATCTGAAAGTTTTCAAAGCCCCAGTCAAACAGTTCTTTTGTCTCCGTATATTGAAGAGGCGCCTCTGTCTTCATAACAACGCATACAAGCTCCATATCACCCCGTTTGGCAAAGGTAACTAAAGTTTGTCTGGCTACGTTCGTATAACCGGTTTTTCCGCCAATTACGTCGGCATCCGCATAGCTTCTTTTCGGAAGCATCTTATGGTGATTGGAAAGCGGTCTTGCCTCCACCTGAAGATTTGTCGGAGGTATGGTATAACTCGTTGTGGAGGTGATAGTGCGGAAGGTCTCATTCTGCATCGCAGCTCTTCCGATTAACGCCATATCGTAGGCGGAGGTGTAATGCTCCTCATCAGGAAGTCCGTTTGCATTGTCAAAATGTGTATTTAAACAGCCAAGCTCCGCAGCTTTCGCATTCATCATATCGACAAAGCCCTCAATGCTTCCTCCGACATGCTCTGCAACCGCGTTAGACACCTCATTTGCGCTTTCCAGCATAATTCCGTAGAGGCATTGCTCCATGGTGAGCTGCTCACCGTCCACGATGCCGATATGGCTGCTTCCCGGCTCAATCGAGTAAACCGCATTGTGGGAAAAAGTTACAATTTCATCCAGGCTGCAATTCTCAAGTGCCAGAAGAGTGGTCATAATTTTTGTGATACTTGCTGGATATAATTCTTCATTTACATTTTTTTCATATAGAATAGTTCCGGTGTTGATATCCATTAGGATAGCAGATTCAGCCTCCACCGAAGGACCGTCAGGCCAAAGGCTGGGATCACTGTTTGTTTCATTTGTTGTTTCTTCTGTGGATACCTCTGTGGTTTCCGCGGTAGCGTGAACAGTTAATATATTTGATAAGCATAAAAATGCAATAAGTGCATGGCAAAGCAATCTCTTTGGTTTTCTCATTATCTATAAATCTCCTCATGTGGTTTTGTTTCCATCGTTACGATTACGGTAACGTCCTTATCATTATATTGCATTTTTTTATACTTCGCAATTATATTTCAAAATATTCACAAAAAACACAAAAATACGGCTTCAGGTATGGACAAATATTCATAAATATGTTAGGTTAATAGAGTTACAACCATTAATTATGGAATAATGATGTTGAGCTATAGATTTTACTGTTTCTGATTTGTTAAACAGTAGGTTTCTATAGCTTTTTTTATACGCACCTTGCGGAGAGGAAGTTGTTGCTTCGCAATCCGCTTGGGTGCGAAGTGTGAGAGGAGCTTATTATGGTAAAAGTAGAAGAACAATCGGTTCATGTGATGGAGAAAAAGGAGATTCTTCCTTTATTATTGTCCAATTCAATACCGCCGATGATTTCCATGCTGATTCAATCTCTTTATAATATAGTAGATAGTATATTTGTAGCAAAACTTGGTGAGGATGCGATTACAGCGGTTTCCATTGTGTTTCCGCTGCAGAACCTGGTGCTCGCCATTGCGGTAGGACTGGGAGTCGGTATCAATGCCTGTATGGCAATTAATATGGGAGCAAAAAATAAGGAAACTGTGAATCTGACAGCGTCAAACGGCATTGTTTTGACTGTATTTCACTCCTTGCTGCTCCTGCTAATCGGTCTGTTTCTTGTAAAACCGTATTTGGAGATGTTTACGAATAATGAACAGGTATTGAAATGGGCGCTGGAATATGGTCAGATTGTAATTTGTTTTTCATTCGGAAGTCTGTTTCATATTAATATAGAAAAGATGTTTCAGGCATCGGGCAATATGTTTGTGCCAATGATTTTGCAAGGTGTGGGTGCGATTATAAATATTATTCTTGCCCCGATTTTGATATTTGGAATGTTTGGTCTTCCTGCACTGGAGGTAAGAGGAGCTGCGATTGCGACGGTTATTGCGCAGATGACAGCATGCCTCCTTGCAGTTATTTCCTTTGCGATTATGAACAAGGAGGTTCATATCAGTTTAAAGAAGTATAAGCTAAAGTGGTCGATGGTGAAGAGGATTTATTCGATTGCTATTCCGTCAGCGATTATGATGTCACTTCCTTCCATATTAATCAGTATTTTAAACGGTATTTTGGGAAGCATATCAAATACTGCGGTTGCAGTGTTTGGACTGTATTATAAGCTGCAGACCTTTGTGTATATGCCTGCAACCGGACTTATTCAGGGAATGCGTCCTATCATATCCTACAACTATGGTGCAGGAAGATATGACCGCCTGAAAAAGACGGTGAAGGTGAGCCTTATTGTGGCAGGCGTGATTATGGCGATAGGAACGGTAATCTTTATGGGTGCGCCAAAGCTTATCCTATCTATGTTCTCGGCAACAGAGGAGATGAATGCAATCGGTGTCGGTATGCTTCGTATTATAAGCTGCGGCTTTATTGTATCTTCGGTGGGAATTATCTATTCAGGTCTGTTTGAGGCATTGGGAAAAGGAAGGGAATCGCTTATTATCTCTCTTTTGAGACAGCTTGTCGTGACGGTGGGTCTGACAATCGTTCTATCAAGGTTCATGGGATTGACCGGAGTATGGATTTCCTTTCCGATTGCAGAGGGAATCGCCGCGGTTTTTGCGATTTTATTAATAAAAAAGGAGTTTAAATCCTTTGAAAACTAAACAATATGGAGAAATTTGAAATTTATTATTTATAATGATTGTTTGGTACAGTGAAAGTGCTATAATAGACATAATATTTTATTATAGACTGGAGAACATCAGAAATGGGCTATTTAGGAATTATTGACACAATGTTTAAGCTATTTGCACTGTTGCTTTTGGGTTATTTTTTCAATAAGAAAAAATACTTTGATGAGGATACAAACGCCAGATTATCAAATATGGTTGTTCAATTTACGGCACCTGCCCTTATTATAAGCTCCGTATGCAATATTGAGGCGGCAAATAAGATGGAGGTGCTTAAAATTGTAGGAATTGGTGTTATAATATATATAGTTATGCCAATTCTCGCTTTTCTGATTGTGAAGCTCATCCGGGTAGAGAAGGACAAGGCAGGCATTTATCAGATGCTGATTATCTTTTCCAACTGTTCTTTTATGAGTTATCCGATTGTACAGGCTCTTTACGGCGATGCCGCTATATTTTACAATACCCTTTTTCATATGCCTTTTAATATTCTAATCTTTACCTACGGTGAATATCTGCTGGCAAAGGATGAGGGCGGTGTAAAGGTGAAGCTAAAGGATATTCTTTCACCAGGACTTCTGGCTGCACTGGCAGCTGCACTTATCTACTTTGCCGAGATACCGGTACCGTCCTTTATTGCTGAAACAGCATCCTTCCTTGGAGGAATTACGACACCGATGTCGATGATCATACTTGGAAGCGTGCTTGGAAATTATCCAATCAAAGATTTATTCAACGAGAAGAAACTATACCTTGTTGCGGTGATTAAATTGATTGTGATTCCGATTGCTGTTTGGCTTATCTTTAAAAATGTATTTACCGATCCGATTATTATTGGCGTTGCAACACTTTCGATGGGAATGCCGGCAGCTTCGATGTGTGTTATGCTGAGTTTAAAATACGAGGGACAGGAAAAAACGGCTTCGGTCGGTGTATTTCTGACCACACTGCTTTCTATGGTATCGATACCGGCGATATATATTTTATTGTTAAAATAGTTATAACTAGTTTTGCAGGGAGGCTTGATGAGCTTTGAAAATAGACGACAGACAATTTTTTAGAATCACAAATTATATCAAGCAAAAATATGGCGTGAACCTAAGCAGTAAGAGGGACTTTGTAGAAAAAAGACTGGAAAGGCTTATGGAGGAAACGCACTGTCAAAGTGTGGATGAATTTACAGAAGCGGTTGAGTACGGCAAAAATGAGGAGCTTAATGCAAGACTGATTTCCTCCATGGCGACAAGTTACACTTATTTTCTGCGTGAATCTCTTCATTTTGAGTTGTTAACGGATGTTGTGCTCCCTAAGCTATATAAGCGTGGAAATACGGAGACAGGGATAAAAGTATGGTCTGCAGCATCTTCGTCCGGTGAGGAGGCATATTCTATTTTAATGACAGTTCTGGACTTTATGAAGGAGGAGGCGAAGGACTGGAAGATAGAGGTTGTGGGAACCGATATATCTAAGGAAATGCTAAAGAGGGCAGAAATTGGTGAGTACAGTAAGATAGAGGTGGAGAAGCTTCCGGAGGAGTGGATAAGAGCGTATTTTACACCTAAAATTGACGGCGGCTATCGGATTAATGATTTTGTAAAAGAAAAAGCTGTGTTTTATGAGTTGAATCTGGTATCTGAGTTTGAGTTTGAGAAAACGTTTCATGTTATTTTCTTAAGGAATATATTGAGCTACTTCGAAAGTGGATTAGCGAATCAAATTGTGGATAAGATAGCGGATTATTTAGAGGTTGGTGGATACCTGTTTATCGGAATCAAGGAGGAGATACGTATTGTTTCTCATAAGCTGATATGCGTACAGCCTTCTGTATACCGCAAAATATAAATAGGAAGTAAAATGCATAAAATAATAAAAGTGTGAGCAAAAACTCACACTTTTTATTATTTTGAATGCGTTCTCTTGATTACCTTTAATCGTGTAAATTCTTCACGCTCTTTTTCTTCCAAAGCATTTTGAATACTTGTAGTAAGTGTTTCATAATAAGGAATGGTAATATTTTTAAGGGCATTCGCACGTTTCTGTGTCTTCTTGATGTTGGTTGCCAAGCGATATGCGGCATTCTCAATCATAGAAAGATTAATCGTTAACTGCTTTACCTTTTCAAAACAAGATCTTGCGATATCAAGCGATTCCCTTGTACTGTAATAAGCATAAGTAGGCATTGTATCGCAATGTTCTGCCTGTACTAATGGAATTTCAGTTCCCATAATACTACGGGTCTTAATCATGATAGAATCTTCGATCGGTATCGTTGTGGCAATTTCCTGCACATAGTTGATACCAAGCTCCATATTTGTTCGCTGTAATGCCCTGTATGCGGATGTAAAGGTAACATCAATTTCTGATTGAACACCCTTTGCCTCATCAATCAATTCCATTAACTCACGGATAAGAATGTTTCGTTTCTTATCCATAAGTTCATAGCCTTGTTTTGCAAGAACAAGAGAGTTTTTTGCCAACATTAAATTACCCTTAGTGGGGAATGTATTTGGATCCATTGAATCACCTCTTATTCAGCTTTATAATATTTATCAAGAATCTTTGTATCAATACGGTCAAGTTCTTCCTTAGGAAGTAATCCAAGGAGTCTCCAGCCTAAATCTAAGGTTTGTTCAATTGTTCTGTTCTCAGCCGGGCCCTGGCCTACATATTCAGCTTCAAAGGCAAGACCGAATTTTAAGTATTTCTTATCGATAGGAGAAAGCTCATCCTCACCGATAACGGAAGCAAGTGCTCTCGCCTCACCAACCTTTGCATAGGAAGAGAAGAGCTGGTTTGCAACGTCCTGATGATCTGCTCTTGTATAGCCTTCACCGATACCGTCCTTCATCAGACGGGAAAGAGAAGGAAGAACATTGATTGGAGGGTAGATGGACTTTCCGTGAATACTGCGGTCTAATACAATCTGTCCCTCTGTAATGTATCCTGTTAAGTCAGGAATTGGATGTGTAATATCATCATTCGGCATTGTTAAAATTGGAATCTGTGTCACAGATCCGTTGATGCCCTGTACAATTCCGGCTCTTTCGTAAATAGTAGCGAGCTCACTGTAAAGATAGCCCGGGAAGCCCTTTCTGGATGGGATTTCACCCTTTGAAGAGGAAACCTCACGCATTGCCTCCGCATAGGAAGTCATATCTGTTAAGATAACAAGAATATGCATGTTCTTCTCAAATGCCAAATACTCAGCCAAGGTCAAAGCAACCTTTGGTGTAATCAATCTTTCTACAACCGGATCGTTTGCTAAATTAAGGAACATAGCAACGTGGTCTGAAACACCGCTCTCCTCAAAGGTACGGCGGAAGAACTCAGCAACGTCATATTTTACACCCATCGCGCAGAAAACGATAGCAAAGTCTTCATCGGAGTCATCTCCAAGGGAAGCCTGCTGTACAATCTGTGCAGCGAGCTGATCATGAGGAAGACCGTTTCCTGAGAAAATAGGAAGCTTCTGTCCACGGATCAGTGTGGTAAGTCCGTCGATAGCTGAGATACCGGTACGGATATAGTTACGAGGATATTCACGCGTAACCGGGTTAAGCGGTAAACCGTTAACATTCTTTTTTACATTGGACATGATAGGTCCTAAACCATCAATCGGCTCACCGATACCATTGAAAGTACGTCCGAGCATGCTGGTGGAAAGAGCGATTTCCATCGGATGTCCTGTTAATTTTGTGTGAGTATTTTTCAGGGACATGTTTTCTGTTCCTTCAAATACCTGAATAATTGCCTTATCATCGTAAATTTCAACAATACGACCCAATTTCTTTTGATTGCCTTCTACGGTAAGTTCAACGATTTCCTCAAATGCGGCATCCTGAACACCTTCCAAAACGATAAGGGGGCCGTTAATTTGACTAAGTCCTAAATATTCAATTGACATATTATAACCTCCTCCTTATGCATTCTTATCGATTACTTTATTATAGAAATCATCAATGTCTTTCTTTAACTGGTCAAGCTTCTCCAGTTCGCTGTTTGCCACATCATATTTAACCGAAACAACACGCTCGAAGATATTGTCTTCCTTCAAAACGGACATCGGCATACCCATAGCAACCAAAGCTTTTGATTTCGTATATAAGTATAAAATAACATCCATCATCTTGTACTGCTTTTCCATTGGAACGCAGGTATCTTCCGGGTGGAAGGCATTCTGCTGTAAGAAGCCTAAACGGATTGCCTTTGCAATCTCAAGAACAAGCTTCTGCTCATCAGGAAGAACATCGCTACCAATCAGCTTAACAATTTCCATCAAGCTGCTTTCCTGGTTTAACAGAGAAATTATCTGGCTTCTACATTCCATAAAGTTTGCAGAAACATTACTTCTGTACCAAGGAGTCAAATCATCCATATATTCACTATAACTGGTCAGCCAGTGAATAGCAGGGAAGTGACGTGCATAAGCAAGAGATTTATCAAGTCCCCAGAAGCATCTTACGAAACGCTTCGTATTCTGTGTAACCGGCTCAGAGAAGTCACCACCCTGTGGGGATACTGCACCGATAATCGATACGGAGCCTTCTGTACCGTTTAAGTTTTCCATCATACCGGCTCTCTCATAGAAAGCGGATAATTTGGAAGCAAGGTAAGCTGGGAAACCTTCCTCGGCAGGCATTTCCTCCAGACGTCCGGAAAGCTCACGAAGTGCTTCCGCCCAACGGGAAGTGGAGTCTGCCATGATAGCTACATCATAACCCATGTCTCTGTAATACTCAGCAAGGGTAATTCCGGTGTAAATACTTGCCTCACGGGCAGCAACCGGCATGTTTGAAGTATTTGCAATCAGAGTTGTTCTGTCCATCAAAGGATTTCCGGACTTAGGGTCAACCAACTGAGAGAAATCTTCCAAAACCTGTGTCATCTCGTTTCCACGCTCTCCACAACCGATGTAAACGATAATGTCAGCGTCAGACCATTTAGCAATCTGGTGCTGTGTCATTGTCTTACCGGTACCGAAACCTCCAGGAATTGCAGCAGTACCGCCCTTTGCGATTGGAAAAAGAGTATCCAATATTCTCTGTCCTGTGATAAGCGGAACGGAGGTAGGGAAACGTTTCTGTGTAGGTCTAGGAACACGGATTGGCCATTTCTGAGCCAAGGTCAATTTCATCTCTGTACCGTCAAGTAACTGAACAACAGCGATTGTATCAGTAATGTTATATTGTCCGTCTTCTACAACGCTCACAATGCGTCCCTCTACGTTAGGAGGAACCATGGACTTATGAGTGATAGCGGATGTCTCAGGAACCTCGGCAATAATGGTACCGCCATATATTTCCTGACCCACTTTTACAGTCATATGAACATCCCAAAGCTTTGCAGTGTCAAGAGAATCAACACTTACACCACGGTTGATATAAGCACCGCCTTCTTTGGCAATTTCACTAAGTGGACGTTCAATACCGTCAAAAATATTATTTAAAATACCAGGTCCGAGTGTAACAGAAATAGCATCACCAGTGGCTGTTACTTCTTCACCTGGTTTGATACCGGTTGTTTCCTCATAAACCTGTACGGTGGTGGTGTCAGTAGTCAGATTGATTACTTCACCTACCAAATTTTCTTTACCAACGTAAACCATTTCAGACATTTTAAAGCCTGTATTGCCGCGAAGGTAAACAATTGGTCCGTTTACACCATATATAATTCCAGTTTTAGTCATTGGAGATACCTCCGTTAAATATAAATTTTGCTCTTGCTTCTGCAAGTAAGGTCTCAAAAGAGTTGTCAATTAAGATGTTTCTGGCTTTTATGGCAGCTCTCGTTCCTCCGAGGAAGGAATATTCACTTACAGTAAGCGATGTATTAGTTGCAGCCTCCAAGCTGGATTGTCTGGAGGAGTCCGCAGGATCAATATAGATAACGATGTCTTCATTTTTTGCAAAATTCTTAGCAGCGTTAATTTGAGAAATTAAAAGCTTTTCATATTCAGGAGTTTCCATATATTTAGAAAGTAAGTCCTTTACTTCAACAAAGAGCTTTCCTTTTAACTCCTCCTGCTTTCTTGTAATCTTTCTTTTGACTTCAAGATTCTGCTTAGATAACGCTTTATTTTTATTACGCTTCAAATTTTCTTTTTCTATTTTTAATTCTACTTGAGCCTGGCGAAGCTTTTTTTCCTTGTGTTCTTCAAACGATTTCTCAAGAGAGGCGTTATATTCATCAATCATCTGAACACTTTTTGCCTTTGCATCCTGCAAGGTAAATTCTTGAAAATGCTGTAATTTTTCTTCTAACGTCAATAGTTTCACCTATCTTTCTTCTAAAGCTTTAAGCCTATGGCTTCATTTACATAAGCAGTGATAAAGTCTGGTTTACGGCCGGTTCCGTGTCTATCCGGGATTTCAACGATCAGCGGAAGTTTCCGATTTAACTTGACATCATCAATGATGTCAGGAAATTCGCGGCCGAATTTCTCAGTCAGCAGTATAATACCAACTGATTTATCGGCCAGAACCTTTTCCAATTCTTCTTTTAATTCATTTCGTTCATGAACAACCGCACCTTCAACGCCTGCAAGTCTCATTCCCGTATAGGTATCAATATTATCACTAATCAGATATATTTTCATATTAGTGGGCTTTCCTTTTCCTATAATTTACCTAAAATCATGATAGAAACGATAAGTCCGTACAGAGCAACTCCCTCTGCAAGAGCAACGAAGATAAGTGATTTACCAAGGATACTTGAATCTTCACTGATTGCACCAAGAGCTGAACTTGCGGCACTTGCAACGGCGATACCGGCACCAATACAAGAAATACTAGTTGATAAAGCAGCAGCAATGTAACCTAAACCTACGCCTGAAGCAGCAGTAGTTGTAGCTTCAGCAGCCTGTACTGGGTTTCCGCTGAATAAGAAAATACTGGAAATAGCAATTGTGC
Organism: Konateibacter massiliensis; assembly: GCF_900184995.1. GTDB lineage: Bacteria > Bacillota > Clostridia > Lachnospirales > Lachnospiraceae > Lachnotalea > Lachnotalea massiliensis. The sequence continues at coordinate 2,661,567 of NZ_LT860099.1, read as the reverse complement.
CAAAGAAAAAGAATACGTTAACAGCTAAAGAAGTTTTAAAACGTCCTCTGTTCTTTTCCCCGATTAAATAAGCTCCGAAAGGAACGATGATACTAAGAATAAGTGCAGCTACTAAAATAATTTTTGTCAACATAAATGTGACCTCCTCTTTCATTAAATAAAATCTTTTTTGATGTAATTTTTTGATAAAAATATATTATAAATTTTATTGCTTCTGTTTTGAATAAGGAATAAATTCCCTGCCGCTTCCTGAGAAGAAACGACTGAATATCTCGTAGTACTCAAGACGAAGAACATGAATACCAACGATAAGTCCTTCCATTGCAAGAACAAGTAAGTTACCGATTACGACTACAATCCAGTTTGGCGAACCGTTTTCAGCACCGGCAAGTGACATAACAACCTGCATCATACCCGCATGGCTCAGTGCAAAGGCACCGATACGGACGAAGGAAATGGTGTTTGACATATAGCTCAGTAAAACCTCCACAAGTTCAAATATGGACTGAACTAAAAACATGCCGACTTCCTTTGGAAGCTCATCTGCTTTTCTCTCAACGAGGGCAGCCAATGGTTCCTTCATAGCGATGACAATAAGCGGAAGGATGAACATAACAAAGAGTATAATTCCTCCCGGCAGTGTGTTGCCTGTCATAAACAATACGGCGCAAGCTACAACAGAGCCGTAAAATACAAAGCCTGCAACACCGTTGGTGTCAAAAAATATTTTTTCAACATTCTTCTGCCTGATACCGTTAATCATATTAAATATCATGGCGAGTAAGATTAATCCCATACCAAATGCAATAGCAAGTACAAGGATTGTATTAATGTTACCTACAAGAGGCAAGGTGACATACGTATGCATCGGGTGCATCCACACGGCGGGAAAAACATCCTCAAAACCGAACACACTTCCGTACAAAACACCGAATATCATGGAGAACACACCGGCTACGGACACGATTGCTGCAATGTCCATCTTCTTATATTTATAAAGAAGAATACCGCCTGCAAACAGGATAAAGCCCTGTCCTAAATCACCGAACATAATGCCGAAAATAAATGTATAAGTAATTGCTACAAATATGGTTGGGTCAAACTCATTATATGCCGGAAGTCCGTACATCTTTAAGAACATTTCAAATGGCTTGAAGAATTTTGGATTTTCCAGTTTTGTCGGAGGACTGCTTAAAATGTTATTGAACTCATCTTCGATGATACAAAATACATTCGGGTCCTCGGATACTTCCTTCTGGAAGGCCTCGGCATCAGTCTCCGTCATCCAGCCGCATACAATATAGAAGGTTGATATCTCATTGTTCGTACATGCTGCAAGCTTTCTGACATCAAAGTTTCTTGATAATTCATCCAAGGTTTTGTAAGCTGCGTAAATGAATGTCTTAGAAGAGTTAATCTTCTCTGTAATCTCATTATTAATTGCCTTAATTTCATCGTTAATTGAATCAATCAGTGACTCAAGCCTATGGAAAGCTTCATCAGGCGTTCCGTTGTACTCAGCCGGCAAATTCAGTCTTTCAAAATGCATGGACTCATAAATGTCATCAATCTTTTCTTCCTGATAAGCCGGAAGGAAGTAAACTCCCCAAACATAGCTCTCATCAGTATGACATCTGTAGAAAATAGTATCCAAATCAGAATACATATAGTGTTCCAGCTTTGCAAAATAATCCTTGGATATTTTACCAAAACGGTATTTAATAAATTTGAAGTTAAGAATTTTCTCAACATCATAATTTAACTCCCGAAAAGGTTCAATCTTGTGCAGAAGGTCTAAATATTTTACCTTCTTATCCTCTTGCGCCTGCCTCTTGAACTTTAAGTCATTAATTACCTTTTCAAGCTTAAGGAGCTTATCCTCAGTTTCCTCAAGAGTAATGGAGGTAGGTTCAATCGGACCTTTTTCGGTGACAAGATTAAGATAGTCACTTGCCTTTATCAGGAGATTTTTATATGGGTTTATTTCCACATAGGGTCTTAAGTCTTGCAGGGTTTTAAGCTCTGTCTGAGAGTTTTCAAGCTGAACGTCATATTTGGATAAATAATGTTCAGAAACTCGGTCAATGTCGGCTTTGGGTCCCGTAACACTCAAGAATTTCATTTTAACAATCACAGTTTCACCTCCCGATTAGTTTATATTAATATATTTTACTGTCTCGCTCGCCTCTAGACCGTAGCGGATACATTCCAGAGCAGTTGTAATCTTGCGGACTTCATGCTCTTTTCTTGTCAAATACATGTTGAGCATTGCCACAGAATAAGGGTTTTTGCGCGCACTAATATAAGTAACTTTTTCCACCAGAGTAACATAAAAATGTTCTAAGCTTTCACCGGAAAAAGCATCGGGCAGTACAGCCTTGGCATAACGAGTGTTTGCCAAATTCATGTTGAAATCTTCCATATTGGCAGATTCCACAAGGTGCACTATGTCTTGTTTTTTCAGCTTATAGGATACTGGAATCAGCAGAGCGTAAATATCAGCTGCGGACATATTATAATATTTCTTCGAACGGTAAATCCATTGAAGATTCAACATGTCGATTTTCGTTCCGTATGCCTCGGATAAGCTCTTCAGCTCTTTGCCTGATAAGAACTCATGACTCAATTCCCACAGATGGGAGAAATAATATAAATCAAGAGTCATCTCATAATCAAAGAGAGTAGGCTCGGTCAAATCCAATAACTTTGACAACGGCTTATAATATTCGGTTCCTTTTAAGCATGCAATGAATTCCTCGATTGTATGGGCAGAAGCTAAACTGTCTATATCAATAGAAGAATACCGCTTTAAAAATTCTGTTACGACATCTCTGTATGGAAGGTCAAAACTGCCGTTTAATACGGATCTCATACAGGTTTTTAATAAGGAAACCTCGTAGTGCAAAAAGTATAAATGAAGAAACTCACGCTGTTTTGAGTTCGCAAATCGATAAATCTTTGTAAAATCCGTAAAGGAAGAGATATTGAGTAAACGCTCTATCTGACCTCTGTGAATACGGGTCTCGTCTACATCAGCAAACAATTCCTTATAAGCCGGTTTGCTTTTCAAAAAAGCGGCAGCCTCTGTTACACTTCGAAGCCCAACAAATTCCCTAAAATCATTATCCGTAAGCAGATTGCTTTCCATTGCTCTTATTTTAGTGGTGATACCACTGTACGATAATAAGTCAATCAGCATAAAATCACTCCCTTACAATAGTACTGAAAATCTCATTTGCTAAAGCAGAATGATTTTTATTATACTCATCATCTAAAGTTTCCAGAGCTTTTTGCATCTGAGTTTCAATGCTTTCTAAATCTTGCTCTGTTTCTGCTTGGAGCTTTTTAGTTAATTCAGAAAGAGTATTTGCAGTTTCTGCATCAACTTTTTTGTCGAATGCGGCTATCTGGAGGTCCATCTTATCAGAAAGTTCTTTTTTCTTCTGATTAGCTTCATCCATAATGGAAACAGCAGCAGCTTCGATTTCTGATAGTTTATTAACTACCTTTTCCATAACTATCCTCCTATATATTTTATTGTTTGTGACAGCAGCCTTGAATAATCTGTATATTTTATGATTAAGACAAACCGCCAAGTCACAAAACCAGCAAATGTTTCAGCTAGTTCCAGTATTTCCGCTATGAGAGCATAACATACCTTCTTCTTATCATACTACTTTTTCGGCTAAAGTCCATAGTCATTTTGACACAAAATTTGACTAAAAAGCCGAATAAACTTTAAAAAATTTCTAATTTATTGTAAAATAATAAAAAACTTAAAAAATAATAAAAATGATAAAAGAAATATGAGGTAGAAGATGAGATTAAGAAACGTAAAAGGTTCAGAGGAAGCTATTGAAAAGAGTGAGCATGTGGTTCATAATCACGAGGAGCAAAAAGGAAAATGGAGCGAGCTATTTGGGAATGAAAACCCCATTTATATTGAGATTGGAATGGGTAAGGGAAAATTTATTACGACGCTCGCACAAAAAAATTCAAATATAAATTATATAGGAATTGAAAAATATTCCAGTGTATTGGTCAGAGCTATTGATAAAGCAAAGGAATTAGAGCTTTCAAACCTGAAATTTGTCAAAATGGATGCCGAAGATATTTTAGAAACTTTTAATAAATATGAAATAGATAAAATTTATCTAAATTTTTCCGATCCATGGCCAAAGGATCGTCATGCAAGGAGAAGATTGACATCAAGAGAGTATTTAAAAAAGTATGATGTGATACTGAAACCGGAGAGCTGTATTGAATTTAAAACGGACAACAGACTGCTGTTTGACTTTTCTGTGGAGGAGATTCCGGCCGCAGGATGGGAGCTAAAGGCATGCACTTACGATTTACATCACGATGAGGTGCTCAACGTGGATAATGTCATGACAGAATATGAAGAAAAATTCTCGAAAGCAGGAAATCCGATTCATAAGCTTATCGCGGTGAGAGAACGGTAAAGAATCATTCCTTCTTGCATATGATATAGAAAAGGGAAGAGGAGCCATGAAATGGCGGTCAGCATCAGTAAGCAGGTAAAAGACAAAATCAACAAGATTACCTATGATAAGCCAACGTTCAACGCAAGGGTAAGCCAGATGAAAAAATCCTTTGATGAGGTCAACAAAATAATTAACACAAAGGGTGGAAAATAAGGGGGCAAAAATGCTCCCTTCTATGGTAAGAAATGTGCGTTATTTTTTATAATAGTTAAATAGTAACAAAAAAATTGAAAAAAATAAAAAAAGTGCTTGCATTATTCAAATTTATATAATATAATAATTTTTGCATTGCACAAGTGGCAATTCATAATAGATAGAAACGCGCTAATAGCTCAGTTGGTAGAGCACCTGACTCTTAATCAGGGTGTCCCGGGTTCGAGCCCCTGTTGGCGCACTAGAGCACTGTTTTTGAAGACTTAGAAGCTTCGGGGACGGTGTTTTTTGTATACATTGTAAGAACTGTATAAACGGAAACTTATTGTGAATGCATGGGAGAGGGGAAATTATGATTACATTACTGGTAAAGTTATTTATTAAGGACAGAGAAAATATAAACGATGCCAAGGTCAGGAGAAATTATGGAATGCTCGGCAGCATTGTGGGAATTTCTCTTAATATTTTGCTGTTTGTTATAAAATATTTTGCCGGGGTGGTCAGCGGCTCCATCGCCATTATGGCGGATGCGTTCAATAATCTCTCAGATGCAGGCTCCAGCGTGATTACGCTGGTCGGCTTCCAATTTTCGGGAAAGAAACCGGATGAGGAGCATCCATTCGGGCATGGAAGAATGGAATATATTTCGGGATTTATTGTATCGATGGCGATTATATTGGTAGGCTTTGAGCTGGCGAAATCCTCCGTCGGGAAAATTCTTGCACCGACCCCGGTGGATAGCAGCGGGCTTACGGTTGCAATTTTGATTCTTTCTATTATTATTAAAATCTATATGACACTATACAACAGACGAATTGGAAGAAAAATAGATTCAGAGGCGATGAAGGCAACGGCGACAGATAGTTTTTCCGATGCGATAGCGACTCTGGTTGTACTGCTTTCAATTGTGGTGATGAAGACTACAGGCATAGCAATTGATGGGTGGTGCGGTATTGTAGTGGCATTGTTTATTCTGTATGCGGGTTATAGTGCAGCAAAAAATACGATGTCCCCGTTGCTTGGAAGAATGCCGGACCCTGATTATGTAAACCAGATAAAAGAAATTGTGCTGGCACATGAGGAGATTTCCGGTATCCATGATTTGATTGTGCATGACTATGGACCGGGAAGAGTAATGATATCTTTACACGGAGAAGTGGCAGGAAACGGCGATATTTTTAAGATTCATGAGGCAATTGATCTGATTGAAAACGAATTGAATACAAAGCTTGGCTGTGAGGCTGTCATACATATGGACCCGGTTGCCGTGGAGGATGAAGAGGTGCAGCGAATGCGCGCAAAAGTGGAAGAGCTGATTAAGAACATCAGCCCCGAAATTACAATTCATGACTTTCGCCTTGTCAAGGGACCTACGATTACGAATGTAATATTTGATGCGGTGGTGCCGTATAAATTTAGTTTAAGCGATGAGGCGGTAAAAAGAGAGATTGAGAAGAGGATAACGGACACATGGGAGAACTGTCATCCGGTGGTAAAGGTTGATAAGTCGTTTGTGTAGGTTATGATATAAAGAAATCTAAGGAGGAAGCAGACAATGATTCATGAAAAAATAGAAATAAGAGACGGAGAATTTCAGGCGGAGTTAAGTACTTATATCGTTGACAATACGGTTGAGCCAGATAAAATAAGACCGCTTGTTTTGGTGTGTCCGGGAGGCGGTTATGTGATGACCTCACCGAAGGAGGGGGAACCGATTGCCCTTCAAATGAACAGCTTTGGCATTCATGCCTGTGTGTTAAATTATAGCTGTGCTCCGGCAGAATTTCCGACGGCACTGAATCAGGTTGCAAAGTCTGTAAAACTGATTCGAGAAAATGCAAAAAAGTGGCACGTTGACCCTAGTAAGATTATTGTACTTGGTTTTTCTGCGGGGGGACATCTTGCAACCAGCTTCGGCGTATTTTGGAACAAGGAATTTTTACTTCGGGAATTAAATCTAAAGCCGGAGCAAATTGAGCCAAACGGCTTAGTGCTGTGCTATCCGGTTATTACCTCAGGAGAACATGCCCACACAGGAAGCTTTGAAAATCTCTTGGGAGACAGGAAAGACGATACCAATTGGCGAGAGCTGGTGTCCTTGGAAAAGCAGGTGGATGGAACAATGCCGAAGGCATTTATCTGGCACACCTATGAGGACGGTGCCGTGCCGGTTGAAAATGCTCTGCTTCTTGCAAATGCCATGAGAAAAGCAAAGGTGCCGTTTGCCCTTCATATTTTTGAGGAGGGAGGACATGGTCTCGGCCTCGGAACAGAAGAAACCGGGCAGGTTGTCGAGGAAGTTCAGCCATGGATTAAAATGGCAGGAGATTGGATCTTGAAAAATTCCTTTGAAAAAAATTAAATTTTGAGTTGCATTTTATAAAAATTGTTATATAATAGAGTAGTCGGAAAGCGAAGCGTGGCTCAGTTTGGTAGAGCGCTGCGTTCGGGACGCAGAGGTCGTGGGTTCGAATCCCGTCGCTTCGACTACTTGTTTGAGATACTCCAAAAGCTGTATGGATAAGGCTTTTGGAGTTTTTTTATTTTAAAACGGTTTAGTAAATCGCACAAAAAACAAGTATAATACTTGTATGATATATACAAAATAACAAAAACGTGTTGACATAGCAGATGAGTTGACTTATAGTATTAATAGGTGTTACTGATAAAGCAGGCACGACTATTAATATATACTTGGCATCAAGTATAGTTGGTGGTTGTGTTTTTTTATTTGGAGGAACTATGGAACTGATTAAAGCATTAAATAACAATATTGCATTAGTAAAAAATGAAAATAATCAGGAAGAAGTTGTCATGGGCAGCGGAGTGTCCTTCAAAGTACATTCTGGAGAACAAATAAATGAAGCACTTGTGGAAAAAAGATTTGTTCTTGACGGGAATGGAAAGAAAAAAGCCTTTGAAAACCTGCTTGATAGAATCCGTGTCGATGATGTTGAATTGGCCAGCAATATTATTAAGGATGGAGAAAATCAATTAGGTTATCAATGCAGGGACAGTATTATCCTTACTTTATCAGACCACTTGGGTATGATGTTGGAACGCGCAAAAGACGGATTGTATTTTACGTCCCCATTGCAATGGGATATTCAATTAATTTACCCGAAAGAATACAGATATTCAGAAAAAGTGATAGAAAAACTTCGGAAAAAAACCGGATATGAAATACCAAATCAGGAAGCTGCTTTTATTGCGTTACACTTTATTAATTCCAGGTTTGACGGATCAGGAATGAATGAAACAGTGTTGTGTACGAAGATTATCCAAAACATCTTGAATATTACAAGGGTGTATTATGGACGTGAGTTTCATGAGGATGATTTTAATGTTAGCAGATTTATTACTCATATACAGTATTTTGTTAGAAGACAGGTTAGCGGACAGAAATTAACGGCTGATATTACAATGGCAGAGATGATAGGAAAGCAGTGCCCGAAAGATTACAAATGTGCACTGAAGATTGCAGAATTTCTAAAACATAATTATCAATGGGATGTCACCGACGGAGAAAAACTCTATTTGACCTTGCACCTGAACCGAATCAACGTGAATGAAAAAAATTAAGAAGTGTTACTGTTAGGCAGGCATGACTCAAAACGACTATTGTTTCCATAAAATGAAACAAAGGTTTAGTTTTGGGTCTTTTTTATATATGAAGAAAGTTCTGCGAGATTTCCTATTATATAAAAGGCACTACATGCCAGCAAGTAGACACTTGAATGGAGGAAAAAAGATGAAATATGAACAGGAAGCCAAAACAATAGTAAGTTTGGTGGGTGGAGAAAAAAATGTAAATAATTTACTTCACTGTGCAACAAGACTACGATTTGAATTGAAAAATGAAAGTAAAGTGGATAAAGAGGAATTAAAAAAACTTCCATATGTAATGCAGGTAGTACAGAGTGGCGGACAGTGTCAGATTGTTGTAGGGCCGGCTGTTGCGGACTATTATGATGCCATATTAAAAGTTTCAAATATCAGCAGTGATATAAAGGCAGATGGACAAAAAGAAGATTCTGACAAAAAAAAGATAAATCTTGATATGATTTTAAAAGTTATTTCCGGAGCATTCTCTCCGTTGATACCATTACTTGCCGGGGCAGGTATGGTAAAGGCTCTGCTGACCGTACTTGCAACAGCAGGTGTGATGTCAGATGCAGGTTCCACATATGCCATAATTTCAGCAGCCGGAAATAGTGTATTTTATTTCATGCCGTTATTCTTGGGATATACATTAGCAAAGCAGTTTGGTGCCAATCCGTATGTTGGCGCGGCTATCGGTGCAGCATTGCTTGAACCAAGCTTTACAGCACTAATTGATGTAGAGGGAACAACGTTTCTTGGAATAAATGTTACAGCCATTAACTATTCTGCAACAATTTTCCCTATTTTTATTGCAATGATGGTTTATGCGTTATTAGAAAAAGGGTTAAAGAAAATAATTAGACAGGAATTACAGTTGTTCCTTGTACCAATGTTAAGTCTTATGATTATGGTGCCATTTACAGCAATTGTATTCGGACCTTTTGGTACAACTGTCGGAAATGCCGTTTCAGCAGTTGTCAGCTGGCTGTTTGAATTAAACGGAACTTTGGCAGGCGTCATTTTAGGAGCAACATATCCTTATCTTACAATTCTTGGATTGCATTGGGGATTTACACCGATTACATTGCAAAATCTTGAACTTTATGGCGGAGATGTAATTGAAGGCGTTGCGGTTTGCGCAGTATATGCACAGATAGGTATTGCAATCGGTGCATATTTAAAAGGTAAAAAAGGTTCAAAAATTAAAGGTATTGCCGGACCGAATGTATTAACCGGTGTTTTGGCGGGAGTAACCGAACCAATTCTTTACGGTATTGTAATGGAATATAAGAGATTATTTGCTGTTGTTGCAATAGCAGCCGGCATCGGCGGAGCAATTAACGGTACTTTTGGTGTTACATGTGATGCATATGTATTCCACAATATTTTTTCAGCATCCATGATGACATATTCACCATTTGGCTTCTTTGTTATTGGTATTTTAGCATCTTTGGTAGTTGGTGCATTGCTGACGTATTTCTGGGGAATTCGTGAGGAAGATATGGGTGACTTTGAAGCGGCGGCAGAAATAGTAGAAAAAGAAGCAGCATTGGGAGTAAAAATGGTAGATATTCAAGCTCCTGCCGACGGTAAAATAATTTCATTAGAAAAAGTGGATGATGAAGTTTTTGCAAGCGGTGTAACAGGAAAGGGACTTGCGATTGATCCTGACGGTAATATAATAAAAGCACCTTGTGAAGGTGAAGTTACAGTTGTTTTTCCCAGCAAACATGCATTAGGAATAACGACGGCTGACGGTGTCGAGTTATTGATTCATGTCGGGCTAAACACAGTAATGCTTGACGGACAAGGATTTGAAAACTTAGTTGAAAAAGGCGATAAAGTAAAGGCAGGGCAACCTATTATTAAGTTTGACAGAGAATTGATTCAAGAACAAGGATATTCACTTGTATCACCGGTAATTATAACAAATGCGGATGATGTAAAAGATATTATTATAGAAGATAAGACAACTGTAACATGTGGAGATGTCATGTATCAAGTTATGGTCTAGGAGGAATATATGAAGAAAGATTTCTTATGGGGCGGCGCTGTTGCCGCCCATCAGGTAGAGGGAGCATATGACGCTGGCGGAAAGGGACTTTCCATTGCAGATGTGATGACTGCAGGCAGTAAAACAAAGGCAAGAGAAATTACCCAAGGCGTTATGGAAGATAAGTACTATCCGAACCATGAGGCGATTCGTTTTTATGATCAGTATAAAGAAGATATAAAACTTTTTGCAGAGATGGGATTTAGGTGTTTTCGTACAAGTATTGCATGGAGCAGAATTTTCCCAAATGGAGATGAGACAGTACCGAATGAAGAAGGATTGAAGTTTTATGATGAGCTTTTTGATGAAATGCACAAATACAATATTGAACCGGTAATTACGTTATCTCATTTCGAAATCCCATATCATCTGGTTGAAAAATATGGCGGCTGGAGAAATCGAAAGATGATTGAATTTTTTGAGAGATTTGCAGTTACGGTATTTGAAAGATATAAAGAAAAAGTAACCTATTGGATGACATTTAATGAAATTAATAATCAAATGATTATCGAAAATCCAATTTATGCATTTACAAATTCGGGAGTTCTTTTTGAAGAGGATGAAGACAGATTAAAGGCAGTATATCAGGCATCCCATTATCAGTTTGTAGCAAGCGCTGTTGCGGTTGCGAAGGGACATAAAATAAATCCGAAATTTCAGATAGGATGTATGGTTGCCGGAACACCAACATATCCATTCAGCTGTAATCCTAATGATATTGTGCTTGCACAGAAAGAAGACCGAAAAAATTTATTTTACACAGATGTCCAGGTTAGAGGCCATTATCCTTCCTACCTATTAAAAGAATGGGAAAAATGTGGCTATCAACTTGATATTACGGAAAATGATTTGAAATTGATTGCAGAAGGCTGTGTGGACTATCTTGGATTTAGTTATTATTTGAGCCTTACGGTAAGTGCAGACAAAAACATGGAAAAGTCCGGTATCGCTTCTGCCGGAACAATGGAGGCGGTAGACAATCCATATTTAGAAGCAACGCCTTGGGGATGGTCAATTGATCCTGTGGGGTTACGTTACATGTTGAATTTATATTATGATAGATATGAAATTCCGCTGTTTATTGTAGAAAATGGATTTGGCTATGAAGATAAAGTAGAAGAAGACGGAATTCATGATAGTAATAGAATCTCATATTTGAAAAGCCATATTGAAGAAATGATGAAGGCAATAGAGGAAGACGGAGTAGATATTCTGGGGTATACGGTTTGGGGTTGTATTGATCCGATATCGTTTACAACAGGCGAAATGAAAAAAAGATATGGTTTTATTTATGTAGATCGTGATAATGATGGAAACGGAACCTTTGAGAGAAGAAAAAAAGATAGTTTTGAATGGTACCGAAATGTTATTGAAACAAATGGACAAATCGTTTTTGAAAAGCAGGCAATGGAATAGAAAAACTATTTATGTGCACTTCGCGGAGAGGAAGTTGTTGCTCCCTCCCCTTCCAAATTATCATTAGGACGCCTGAGCGGCGTGAAGTCTCGCGTAGATACCGTTTTGCGACATCAGCTGATTGTGGGTGCCGATTTCCGCTATGCCGGTGCCGTCAAGCACTACGATCTGATCGGCATGGCGAATGGTGGAAAGCCGATGGGCGATGACTAATGTCGTGCGCTCCTTGGATATTTCATCCAACGCCAGCTGAATTTCCTGCTCGGTCTTGGTGTCCAGTGCGGAGGTGGCCTCATCCAAAATCAGGATGGGTGAATTTCTTAGAATTGCTCTGGCGATGGAAATGCGTTGCTTCTGTCCGCCTGATAAGCGGATGCCCCGCTCACCAATCACCGTGTCATAACCATTCTCCATTTTTTCTATGAATTCATGTGCGTTGGCCGCTTTTGCCGCTGCAATGACGTCCTCCCGATTGGCGTCCTTCCAGCCGTAAACGATGTTTTCGTATGCTGTGCCGTTAAACAGGAAGGTATCCTGTAACACCATAGATATATTGTCTCTCAGGCTTGTAAGTGTGACCTCGCCAATGTCAGTGCCGTCAATCAGAACTGCGCCTTGTTGTGGATCATAGAAACGGTTAATCAGATTGGCAATCGTAGATTTCCCCACACCGGTCGTGCCAATCAGAGCGACCGTCTGCCCCGGCTGTATGGTTATGTTCACATTTTGCAGTACGGGAATTTCTTCATTATAAGCAAAAGAAAGATCTACCAGCTCAATTTTACCCTTGACCCGGGGCAGCACTCGAGCATTCTTCTGCTCCTTTACGTCAGGTGAATCGTCAATAACGTCAAAGATGCGCCTACACCCGGCGGAGGATTCCCCCGCACGCTCCACAAGACCGGATATGCTCTTGACCGGACCGTAAAACATGGAAAGATACATCACAAACCCAACGATATCTGCGATGGCAATCTGGCGGGTGCCCACCAGATGTCCGCCATACACCACGACCACTACAGTGCCGAGCGCCGTTACAAAGGCCAACAACGGATACGTCGTTTCAAAGAAAAAGCTGGATCTTAAATAGGCTAAGCTGTGGCGCAAAGAGAGACTTGCCACCTTCTTTTCCTCGTGATCTTGTTGGTTGAATATCTGGATTTCCTTAATACCGGAGAGGTTGTCCTGAACCGTTCCAGCCAGCTCTCCACGTATCTTTGCGTTTATCTTCCATGTGGGGGAAACATGTCTGCTCTGCCAAAAAGTTATTCCCAGCAAGAAAGGGATAGTGATAAGGCTCATGAGGGCCAGCTTCCAGTTGATGGTTAGCAGAATAATACCCACACCCACAAAAGTAAGGATATTAAATATAAAATCCGGTACCACATGGGCAAGAAGAATCTCGGCCTCCATCGCGTCACTGACCACTCGTCCAGTCAGGTCACCGGTGCGACTTTTGTGAAAATATTTCAGGCTCATATGCTGGAGTTTGGAATATACCCGCTTTCGCAGGTCGGCCACATAATGCAGCGCACCATAATGGTTCAGATAACCGGACACAGACTTTCCCGCTGCCTGCACAAAGGTAGCGAGCAGCAGTAACAACCCGATTCGCATCGCTTCGGAGGAAAAATCGGCAACCCCGTCCGTTGCAAGCGCCGTCATCTCCCGCAGGGCCCATGGGGTATAAAAGCCTGCAACGGTAGACACCACAAGTGCCAAGAATGCGACAATAAAAAGCCCCCAATACTGTCTGGCTTCATAAAAAACACGAATTGTGGTCTTCATACGGCAACTGCCTCCTTTGCTACAGGGGGAGCCTCGCTGCGCAGCAAGTCGTAGGTAAGGCAGACGGGGCGTCCGGTGCGGGGCTCGTGGACAATCTCTGCGTCAATCGAGAAGGCATCTTTGAGCACTTGGGGCAGTATAACCTCCTCAGGGCCGCCGTGCCTTATAATTTTCCCATCCCGAATAGCAATCATATAATCGGAAAAGCGCGCTGCAAGATTCAGGTCATGCAGCACCATTACAATGGTGACGCCCTGCTTTCGGTTCAAATCATACAAAAGCTCCAGAACCTCCAGCTGATGCGCAAGATCCAAATAGGTGGTCGGCTCATCCAGCAGAATCAAATCCGTCTGCTGGGCAAGAGCCATGGCGATCCACACCCGCTGTCGCTGCCCGCCGGAGAGGGTGTCTACCTCCCGGACTTCAAACTCCGTCAGCTTGGTCACGGAGAGCGCCCACTGGACTATTTTTTTGTCCTCAGGGGTGAGCTTCCCAAAACCATGCTGATGAGGGAAGCGTCCATAGGCCACCAGTTCGCTCACCGTTAGACCGCTGGGAGCTGTAGGTGTTTGCGGCAGAATTGCCATCTTTTTTGCCACATCGTTGGTGGAAAGCTTGCGGATATCTTCGCCGGAGAGATATACCAGCCCGGTTTTGGGCTTGAGAATCCGTCCCACAGCCTTAAGTACAGTGGATTTTCCACAGCCGTTGGGACCGATAATGGATGTAATTTTTCCGTGGGGTATATTCATATCCAGTGCCTTAACAATAAGGGCTTCGTCATAGGCAATGTCTAACTGTTCGGTTGTAATGCTGTTTGTTGTGTTGTTCATGGTTCCTCCTTAGTTCGCTTTAGCCAGCAGGTACAAAAAGTACGGTGTTGACAAGATGGTAATGACAATGCCGGTAGGGATATCCGCACCAAGACTCACGGTACGAGTAAGGGTATCTGCCAGCAACACGATGATGGCCCCGACCAGGCAAGAGGCCGGAAGCAAAAGCTTATGGTTTGGCCCTACTAGCTTTCTTGCCATATGGGGGCTGATCATGCCGACAAAGAAAAAGTTCCCACCCAATGATACGCTTCCCGAGGAAAGAGCTACCGCCGCAATGGAAAGCCCCAGAAACTCCGGCTTTACCGCAACGCCAAGCCCTGTCGCTGTCTGGTTGCCGAGATGCAGTGTGTTCAAAATGCGGGATTTATAGAACACATAGAAGCACAAAAGCAGAGTCCACGGGGCTAAGATGGCAAGGTAGTGCCAGTTGTCTCCCCATAGGCTGCCCGCATTCCAGCGCTGCATGAAATCCATTTGATTTTCGTCGAGCTTCAGGGTGAGGAGCGTGGTCAACGCACCGTAACCGGAGGACAATGCAACGCCGGTAAGAATCAATCCGGTGGGTGAAATATCCCTGCCCCGTCGGTACGAAAGCAGGAAAATCAGTCCCGCCGCTGTCATACCTCCCACAAACGCAAGAAGCGGCAAAGCTATGGCTGAAGACATACCCTGCACTGAGAAAATGACTACGAAAAGCAGTACAAACAGGCCCGAACCGGAGCTGATGCCCAGTGTACCGGGGCTTGCCATATCGTTGCGCAGCAGGCTCTGCATGATACAGCCGGAGGCACCCATGCCGATGCCCACCAGCATACCAAGGATAATGCGAGGCAACCGAAACTCAAACACAATGAGGTTCTGTTTATCTGTGCCCTTGCCCAAGATAACATTTAGTACCTCTATAGGAGAAAGATTCATCTTCCCGGAGTTCATGCTGATGACGGCAATTGCAAGCATCAGGAGAAACATCAAAAGCAGGATGATTATCCCCCGTTTAGTTGTAAAACGCTGCTTGTTCATTCAAACTCCCTCCTTTGCTTTCTGGCAAGGTAGAGAAAGTATGGAACACCGACTACCGCGAAAATGATGCCGATGGGGGTTTCGTAGGGCTTATTGATTAGCCGCCCCACTAAATCGGCAGTTACGGTAAGAAGTGCACCGTAAAGACCTGATGCCGGAATGATATAGCGGTAATCCACACCCACCAGATAGCGGACAATATGCGGCGTGATAAGTCCTACAAAGCCCACCGGTCCCACAACGATGACCGAAAGCCCGGTGAGTACCAGTACAATGATGGTCGAAATCCCCTTAACAAGCCGGGTTTTCAGTCCTAATCCTGTTGCCACGTCCTCGCCAAGGCTCATCACCGTTACAGCGGGCGACAATGCAAGGGAGGCCAAAACAGCCACTGCGAAAAAAGGGGCCACGATAGCAAGCTCGCTCCATTTGGCTCCGGCGGTGCCGCCTGCCGTCCAGTAGGCCAGCGCCTGTCCCAGCCTGTATTTAATTGATATGTATTGAGAAAACGCACCGAACAGCATTGATATGGAGATGCCTGCCAGCACCAGCCGTTGCGGCGTCATACCCCGTTTGCCGAGAGAGGCGATGCTATAGGTCATTCCGGTGGTTACCGCCGCTCCCATAAAAGCAAACAGCATAGTCTGCCCATAGGAGCGGGTTGGCAGAAATGCCATGCACAGAGCAATGGCAAAGGTTGCGCCGGAGCTGATACCCATCAAGCCGGAATCGGCAAGAGGATTTCTTGTGGTGCCTTGCATTAGCGCACCGCAGATGGCAAGGCTGCACCCAACGATAAGGTCAGCCACAGTACGGGGAAAGCGGAGGGTCTGGATAATCTGGTGCTCTGTCAGGTTGGGATTGAAGTTAAAAACCGCCCTCCAGGCTGTATACAAACTCATATCGGCGGCGCCGAAGCTAATCGACGCCGCTGACATCAGTGCCAGAAATCCAGCCCCCGCAATCATGTAGAGCGCAAAACGGGCAGTGCCGCGCTTTGGCTGTTTTGCGAGGAGATGTTGCATGTATATGTATCCTTTCGATGATAGACTTGTAGTTGTATAAATCGTAGTACTTAGGCTTGCCAGCATAGAATAACCAAGTTTGCCAAGACTAACCAACTCTTTTATTATACGAAAAGCACTCGTCTTTTCCAATGACATAATCTCTCATATGAGATGGCGATTTTTCTCTTTACGTTCATAGGCTATTCTGCCGCGTTTAAAGATGTACACGGAATAACCCCCAGCATTTTCGCAGGGGGTCTGGGTTGTGATGCATGCGTTTCTTGTTTTGTACAGCATTATCATTCCGATATGCAGATGCCGAGCTATTGAGGCAGTTCGGCCAAAGCCTTTGTTATGTAGTCAAGATGCTCGGTACTAGAAAGAATGTCACTGTAAAACATATAACCATTCGCAACCTGAAAATATCGACCTTCTTTTACGGCCGGAATATTTTGAAAAACAGGATCGTCAGCAAAAACATCGGTGTCCTCGTTGTAATTAATGTGCATAACAATATCACCGCAATACTCTGGCAGCATTTCCATCGATACATTCTGCATATAGGTGGCGCCGGCTGCTGAGAGTGTCTGTTGCAGCTTCTCCGGCATATTCATTCCCAAATCATTGTAAATTATATTAGCGCCATAATTTACCCATCCAGTACCAATAATCATAATATTGTCATAGTCCGTAGCAACTATAATTGTTATTGTTTTGTCCAAAACCCCAGTGCTTTCCAGTTGTTTTTTTGCGGTTGCTGCTTTCTCGTCATATGTTTGGATAAGATCTGTTGCTGTTTGGCTTCCATTTTCTGTGTTCAAAACCTCAGCCAAAAACAGCATTCTTTCCAGAGCGGTCATGTTGTTTGACGGATTGAGGTAAACAACAGGGGCTACTTTGCTAAGTTTCTCATAATCCTTTTCTGAACTTGTGATAATGACATCCGGCTCCAGCGCCATAATGGTCTCGGCTTCCCAAGTTTCAATTTTTTGAGCATCATCCAGTTTGTTTTCGAGCGTAGAGCCAACCGGCATCCATGAACCAATACCTACAGGCATTGCCCCAAGCGCTAGCAGTTCACCATAATAGTAGTTTGCCACTATCCGTTCAGGCGTCCCCGTAATTTCAACGTCGCCCTTTTCCGTGCTGATTATCCTTGTTTCTTCCTCGGTAGAGGTTTGGGCTGTTATGGAGGTTGTTGGCGCTGATGTATCACTGTTAGTATTCACCGGCGTAGTACCGCAAGCGCTCATCAGCAGCATCAGGGACAGCGCCGCAGCTACCACCGCTTTGCTCCGCATTTGTTTGAACATAAAAGTTTCTCCTTTTCCTTTGAGTTTGTCAAGACTAACTAGACTCTCCCAATTATACGGAAAAGACAGCAGGTTATCTATGGGCGCATCTCCCATTTGGGATGTACAAATATCCCTGTACTGCGTTGTAGTCATATGCTCGTGCTTGCGAAACATACGCATCAGACTCAGCTCATCCGAAAACCCACATTTGGTAGCAATTTCCCGAAGGGTGCAGTTCGTATCAGAAAGATATTTCTTCGTTGCAGCCAACCTCAGGTTAATCAGATATTCTTGGGGGCTTTGCCCCGTCCGTGCGGTAAACAGGCGGTGGAAATGTGAGTTGCTAATACCCAGTACCTCCCTCATATTCTGTATGGATAGGGCTTCATCATAATGCGTATTTAAATATTTCTGCGCCAGTACAATTATATCAGGCTCAAAAACACTGACTTTACCGCGGTCCAGTTCCTCGTAGACCTCATACACCAGTTGGTAAAAAGCCGTTTTCCCATAGAACAAATTCAGAGGTGTGGGACCACTCCATTTTTCAAACATCCTTCGCAGTTGTTCTGCAAAGAAAAGAGGGTTTTCCGGCGCAAAACCATAGTGCTGCTGAAACGGATTGACCTGCTCCAAAAGCCGCGCATACTGTCTTCTATGGACAGAAGGCTCTGTCGCCTTATACAGCACCATATAGTATTCGAGCCAGTTTCCGGTCGGGTGGATTGACAGCTCCGTGCCCTTGCCGCCGTGAAACAGGCCGAAGCGATCTACGCTGTACACGGTATCATTTAACGATAGCTCCGCGCCGCCCCCGGCATACACAAAGGCACTGGCCGGCAGTCGATAGCTTTGAAGCGGTTCATTGGGAGAAATCAAGTTGTGGCGAATATCCAAAAGGGAAATAGCCGCCCGGTTCCATATCTGGAGCGCAGCGGCAATTTCCTTTTGTGTAAAGATTGATGAGTTGTTGTTCATAGTACACCTCTCTAGAAACACCTTTAGTTAGATAAAACTAACTAGAAGTATACCATAGATTGGGTGCTATATCAATCTTGTTTAACGATTGGCCAGTTCAAGCAAAGAATTTGTGATTACATCCATTGATACCGACATAACATTCACAGTATATTCATTCACCAGATTTTGCGGTGCACTTAAACCCAAGGCTGTATATAGAGCACCACCGCCTCGGATTGAGAGGTAGGGAAGTTGAAGTGTCGAAGATATTTTTTTACAGAACTATAAACACTTATAAGCCACAATACTGGCATTACCCTTTCCGCGGTATTTCTTAATTTCATATCGATCAGGATATGCTTCCAGTAAATTTGAGAGTTTGGAATGTCCATAAGTACGAGTATCGAAGTCCGGTTTTGTTCTTTTTAGGAACGCGCCCACGGAGCTTACATTTACAAAGCCGTCATCCTCCTGATATTTTTCGGAGGCAATTTCGAGCAGGCTGTGGATTTCATCGATGGTTGCAATTGTATTTTGTGGATATTCTTCCTCGACCTCAGCATCCAATTCTATAACAGCCTTGTCCGTGTCAGTAATCTCAGACGTTCCGGCTGTGTTGGTGAGGTTCTCCAAGAAAATAAATTCATCACAGGCATTTCGAAATGCCTCAGGTGTTTTTTTTTCGCCGACACCAATCACAGAGACACCGGATTCGCGAAGCCTAAGAGCAAGGGGGGTATAATCGCTGTCACTGGCAACAAGAACGAAGGCATCATAGATGCCGGAGTGAAGTAAATCAATTGCACTGATAGCTAAGGCAATATCAGTTGCATTTTTGCCTTTGACATAGTCAAATTGCTGCTCTGCCTTTATCGCCAGACGTTTTAATTCAGCTTCCCAATTTTTCAGTGTATCCTTTTTCCAGTTGCCGTAGGCTCTTTTCACGATAATGCGTCCGTAGGCAGAAAGTTCACGCATAACGGCTTCTATTTTTGAAATACGCGTATTATCCGCGTCAATCAGAACTACCATTTTTTCAAGATTATCCATAGTTTTTGTCCTCCAATTAGATTTAAGGGCCGCCCCTTTGCAAAGTAAAATCTATAACAAGTATAAGGTCATCTATGCTTATTATGCAAGTATTTTTGAGTTAAAATCCAATTATTATAATTTTATTAAATAAGTAGATATAATTATATACAGCGAGAAAAATGATGTATAATGTAGCAAAAGATATGATTATAACCACCAAAGGCGCATGAGGAGATAAGTGCTGTATTATTCGGAGAACGATATGATTGGAAAACTTAGAGATGGATTACGTTTGTTATTATCAAAAGATCAACTAAATCAGTTAAAGTGGGAGAGCGTAAGAATCTGTACGCTTTATTTGGTTATTGGATTTTTATGGATTTCTTTTTCCGATCGCCTGGTTGCTCACGTTATAAAAGACAGCAAACTTATTTTGGTGGTTAATACATATAAAGGCTTGGGTTATGTTTTAATCAGCACGATTCTTCTTTTTTATCTTATGTCCAAGCTTTTGAAAAAGGTGGATGTTGCCGAGAAAAAGCTGACGGAAAGCTATGATGAACTTTCTGCGGCAAATGAAGAGCTTCAGGCATATGTGGAGCAGCTTACAGCGTCAGAGTCAGAGCTTCGCAGTCAATATGACCAAATTATAGAGTTTGATAAAATGCTTCGCATAAGTGAGGAAAAATATAAGACGCTAGTTAGCCAGATGCAGTTGGGGCTTGCCCTTTATGAAGGCACAACGAATGAGGATATTTTGCATTATAAACTCATTGACGCAAATTACAGCCATGAGGTGCTGACGGGATTTAAGAAAAATGAGGTGCTCGGAAAATATTTTTATGAAATACACCGTGAGATGAAAAGCGAAAATTTGGACAAGATTATTCACACCGTTAAGACGGGAGAACCGAGCCGCTATGAAAGATATCAGATCCATACCGATCTTTATTATGAAATCATTGCCTACCGCCCGATGCTAAATCAGCTTGCCATTATTGTAAATGATATTACAAAAAGAAAGCAAGCAGAGGAGCAGATGCGAATTAGCGAAAACAATTTTAGAAATCTGTTCGAACATTCTTCAGACAGTATTTTTTTGATTGATGACTTTAAGATTACAAATTGCAACAATGCAGCTGCAAGAATGCTTGGATTTACTTCAAGAGAAACAATTATAGGAAAAAGCCCGACACATTTTGCCATGCCAAAGCAGCCCGATGGCAGTGTTTCAAAGGATGTCTTTTTTGAAAAGCTGGAAAGCTGTATGAAAAACGGAAAAACGCAGTTTGAATGGTGGCATCTTAGGAAGGACGGTTTTCTGGTTCCAAATGACATTATGATGACCGCGATAGAATCGGACGGAAAAAAAGTAATACATACAGTATGCCGTGATATCAGCAATCGCAAAGAGATGGAAGAAAAGCTCAATTATTTAAGCTATCACGATCAGTTAACGGGTTTATATAACAGGCGATTTTTTGAGGAAGAAATGATTCGGCTTGATGCAGAGGAAAATTATCCGCTTATGCTTACAATGGCAGATATTAATGGATTAAAGCTAATCAACGACTCTTTTGGACATACTGTGGGTGACAGTTATATTCAGAAGGTGGCAACGGTGCTGACAGAAGGAGTCAGAGAGCAGGACGTTGTATGCCGTCTGGCTGGTGATGAGTTTATTATATTTTCTCCAAAAACCGATTTAGATGAGATGGAAACTATGATACAACAGATTAAAGAGTTGGCAAAAAAAGAAACGGTGAATTCTGTCGCATTATCGATTTCCTTTGGCTTCTGTGCCAAGACCGACAATGATGAGTCTATATTAGAAGTTTTGAAAAAAGCAGAAAATTACATGTATAAAAGAAAGCTGATCGAAAGTCCGAGTATAAGAGGAAAGAATGTATTCACAATCATGTCAGCACTTCACGAAAAGAATCCGAGAGAGGAACAGCATTCCTTGCGAGTATCCTGCTTATGTGAAAAAATGGGACTTGCAATCGGAATGTCCGAAGATAATGCAAAAGAGCTAAAAACCGTGGGACTTCTCCATGATATCGGAAAGATTGCCATTGAAGAGGGGATTTTGAATAAGGAGGGCAAGCTCACCGAGGACGAATGGGAGGAAGTAAAGAGACATCCGGAAATCGGTTACCGTATTTTGAGTACAGTAAATGAGATGTCGGAGATAGCAGATTATATACTGGCACATCATGAGAGATGGGACGGAAAAGGTTATCCAAAGGGATTAAAGGGTGAAGAAATACCAATCCAATCTAGAATTATCGCGATTGCCGATGCCTATGACGCGATGACCAGTGAACGAAGCTATCGCCAGGCAATGTCGCAGGAATATGCCGTAGAGGAACTGAAAAAGGAAGCAGGAGCCCAGTTCTATGAGCCGTTTGTGAAAATCTTCATTGATAAGGTGTTAAGTGACGAGAGTACATGTACTGACGATGCGGAGAATAAAGAGGAATGAATAAAAAATAAAATTGTCAGGTTCCGGAGTGGGAATGCTGACAATTTTATTTTTTATGGAGATAAGAGGTCTTCTATTGCCTGCGCAATCCTCTTAATTCCCTCAAAAATAGTATCGGAATCAGAGTTCGTGTAGTTGAGGCGGAAAGACGGTACATTTTTTTCGCCCACATAAAATGGGTCACCCGGTACAAAAGCGACCTTTTTCTTGGATGCCTTCTGGAATAATTCAAGCGCGGACTGTCCGTCGGGAAGAGTAGCCCACAAGAACATGCCGCCTTGCGGAACGGTGTACTTTATCGTACTCGGAAAATATTTTTGGATAGCGGCAAGCATTGCACTGCTCTGCTCCTTATAAAGCTGTCTGATTTTTACAATATGCTCGGTCAAATCATGATGGGACAGGTAGTCATAAATCACATATTGGGAGAAAATATTGCTGTGCAAATCGGAAGCCTGTTTTGCAATGACAAGCTGATGCATAAGCTCTCTATTCTTCGTGCAAATCCAGCCAAGACGAAAGCCCGGTGTTATAATTTTTGAGATGGAGCCAAGCAAAACGCTGTTTGGAAGTTTTCCAGCACCGATGTAAGGAAGATTCTCTCCGTCAAATCGAAGGTCGCCGTAAGGATCATCCTCAATCAGAACGGTATTATAGTCTTGCAATATGTTACAGACTTGCTCCCTGCTTTCCTTTGAATAGGTGAGTCCGGTCGGATTCTGGAAGTTTGGAACCGTATATAAAAGCTTAATGGGACCTTTCTCAAGTTCAGTCTTTAGCATAGCAGCATCTAATCCGTTGTCCTTTAAATCAATTCCCACAAAAGAAGGCTGATACATGGAAAAGGACTGAATGGCGCCAAGATAGCCGGGACGCTCGATTGCAAGGCGGTCTCCTTTGTTAATCAAAACCTTTCCAAGCAAGTCAAGTGCCTGCTGGGAGCCGGTCGTAATCAGAATATCATTCTTATCATAGCTTAGCTCGAACTTTTCCTCATAGCGCTTTGCGATGTATTCTCGCAGGGGGTCATAACCCTCGGTTGTGGAATACTGAAATACTTTGCCCTGAAAATCATGGATTACACGGTCTGAGGATTCCTTTAACGCATCCGCAGGAAACGAAATCGGGTTTGGCAGTCCGCCGGCAAAGGAGATGATATCATCACTCTGCGTAACCTTTAGTATTTCACGAATAAATGAAGACGGAGTATTTAACACTCCATCCGAAAATAATTGTTCCATCACGATTCCTCCTAAAAACCAAGCGATAGATAAACGCTTTTATTGTTTTGATTATAGCATTGCAACAATATGCATACAATGATATAATTGTATGCAAAACAATAATATTAGGAGAGAGACAATGCCTGTAAATTCTTTTGAAAATTATCCGATGAGCTGGAAACCAACGATTAAAAATAGAAACAATTCTTTATATAAAGAACTGGCAACGCAATTGGAGAATGACATTAAAAGTGGCATCCTAAAGCCGGGCACAATGCTGCCACCCCAGCGAGAGCTGGCAGATTATATGGATATCAATTTGAGTACTGTATCGAGAGCCTTTAAGCTGTGTGAGCAAAAGGGACTTGTATATGGTGCGGTTGGAAGGGGAACCTTTGTGGCATCAGATGTGGCACACAGTACGGTTTTACTTAGCGGAAATGAGGAAAAGCTAATTGAAATGGGAGCGATTATGCCGTCTGCAACGCCGAACCAGATTATTTTGGAGACAATTCAAAGGCTGATTCGAGAGCCGGAAATGTATCGGTTGCTTCAGTACGATTTGGTAGAGGACAATCTGTTACAAAAGCGTGCGGCTGCTAAGTGGCTGGAGCGTTCCAATTATCATGTAGATTCAGACAATATTCTGTTTGCGGCAGGCGGGCAGAATGCGCTTGCGGGCATCCTATCCTCCATGTTTCGCTGCGGTGATAAAATAGGGACGAACGAGGTTATTTATCCGGGAATTAAATCCTTAGCGAATATGCTTGGAATTCAGTTGGTGCCAATCCCGAACAGGGAAAACGAGGCATTTGCGGATACACTGCGGCAGGTTTGCAGGAAGGAGGATTTGAAGGGCGTTTACCTGATTGCAGACTATCATAATCCGACTACCTACAGTATGGATACAAGGACACGAGAGGAGATTGCGCAGGCGGCAAAGGAGCTTGGCATCATTGTGATTGAGGACGGAATTAACAGTCTTTTAAGAGAAAATCCACTTCCTCCCATTGCAAGCTATGCGCCCGATCAGGTTATCTACCTGTCAAGCCTGTCAAAAACATTGTCACCGGGGCTTCGAATTGCCTTTGTTGCGGCACCCCCGTCTTATTATAAGAATTTATCTCTCGGCTTTTATAATATGAACATTATGGTTTCCCCTCTTATGATTGAGGCAGCAATCCGCCTTATCCATTCAAAAGCGGCAGATGATATTTTGGAGAGCAGGCGTGAGCATACAAGAAACAGAAACCGCCGGTTAAACAGTATTTTGGATGGATATGAAATATATGGAGATGAGCTCTGCAATTTCCGTTGGCTTGTTCTGCCGGAAGGCTTTACAGGAAGAACCTTCGAGCTTTACGCTAAAAATGCAGGGGTGCAGCTCTATTGTGCCGAACGTTTTGTCGTGGGAAGCAGTAAGGTGCCATCGGCGGTTCGAATCGCAGTCACAGCCGAGGAGAATGATGAGAAATTTGAAAAAGGTTTAAAAATTTTAAAAAAAATATTGGAATCAAAAACAGAATTTACATACTTTTAAAACCCGCTAAATGCGGGTTTTTTATATGATAGGGAAGTTTTACACATTTTTTACCTTAATTTAACCTGAAATGTTTTTTTAAGAGTAATTTAAGTTAGATGCGTTATGATGGGTGTATCAAATAATAGAAGAAACCACGAGGAGGTAATGGAAATGGCAGACTATCAGGGAGTTTTCAAAAGATACGAGAAAAAATATTTACTTACCGACTATCAATATAAATTACTAAGGGAACGGCTTGCAGAGTATATGGAAGAAGATAGTTACGGATTACACACAATCAATAATATTTACTATGACACAGATGATTACAGACTAATCAGGAAATCACTGGAGAAACCAATCTACAAGGAAAAGCTGAGACTGAGAAGCTACGGAACGCCGACGAAGGACAGCAATGTTTTTTTGGAAATTAAGAAAAAATATGATGGAGTTGTCTATAAAAGAAGAACCGCGATGAAGCTTGATGAGGCAGGCAAGTATGTTTTAGATGGAAAGCAGCCGTGCAGCACTTCACAAATTACAAGAGAGATTGACTGGTTTTTAAAATCCTATGATTTGTCACCGAAGGTTTTTATCGCATATGACCGAATCGCGTTATTCGGAAAAGAGGATGCGGATTTGAGAATTACATTCGATACGAATATAAGATGGCGGGAAGAAAATCTGGATTTGGCAAGAGGCTCAAACGGAAGACAGCTTTTGCAGCCGGGACAGGTATTGATGGAAATTAAAATTCCGGGTGTTATGCCGCTTTGGATGAGTCATTTGCTCAATGAGATGGAGATTTATTCCACATCATTTTCCAAGTACGGAACCTGTTACAAAAACCATCTTATCCATACATTTTTACGAAATCTGGATAAAAATATTATGAATACACAATTAGGAGGAATGCACTGTGCTTAATAGTTTATTAACAACCACCACTTCAGGAGATATCAGCTTTCAAAGTATTATTATATGTACCATCGCTTCATTGATAATGGGATTTGGAGTTGCTCTCGTATATATGTATAAAAGTAAATATTCCAAAAATTTTATCATCACTCTGGCTTTGATGCCGGCACTGATTCAATTGGTTATTATGATGGTAAACGGCAATCTTGGTGCCGGAGTTGCGGTAATGGGTGCCTTCAGTTTAGTAAGATTTCGCTCCGTTCCGGGAACCTCAAGGGAGATTTTAAGCATTTTCTTCGCAATGGCACTGGGACTTACAACAGGAATGGGATATGTTGGTTATGCAGCGATATTCTTTGTTATCATCGGAAGCGTTATGATTGTTTTAGCGGGCAGCAAATTCGGTGAGAAGAACGAGGCAGAGAAAGAGTTAAAGATTACAATTGCAGAAAGTCTGGATTATAATGGAATTTTTGATGATTTATTTGAAAAATACACAAATTCAACAGAGCTGGTAAGAGTAAGAACAACAAATATGGGAAGCCTTTACGAATTGCAGTATCATATCACAATAAAGGATCAGACGCTTGAAAAAGAATTTATTGATGAAATCCGTTGCAGAAACGGTAATTTGAACATTACTTGCGGCAAGGTGCCGATGACAAGAGAAGAATTGTAATTAGAAGAAAAGATAACATGATTTATAAAGATAGAAAGATAATGGAGGAATGCATTATGAAAAATCATAAAATGAAAGTATGTGCCGTCCTGTTAGCGGGAGTGCTGGCAGCAGGAAGTATAACGGGCTGCGGGACAAGTACAGCAACGGAAACGACAACCACGGAGACAACAACAGAAACAACGGCGGAGGCAACAGAAACTTCATCAGAAAGCAGTACAATAGAAGCATTTGAATATACAAGCGAGGACATTGACGCAAGTTACGATGAATCAAGTGCCACGGGAATAACCCTTAGCGGAGATTCCATCAGCGTGGACGGAACAGGAGCCGAGGTTTCTGGGACAACCGTTACGATTAGTGAGGCAGGAACTTATATTTTAAGCGGTGAACTGACAGACGGACAGGTTATTGTGTCAGCAGATAAGGAGGATACGGTACGTCTTGTTTTAAACGGCGCCAGCATAAGCAGTTCAACAAGTGCCGCAATCTATGCGGAGCAGTCGGATAAAGTGATTATTATCTTAGCAGACGGTACAAAAAATTCCGTATCAGACGCCACAACCTATGTATATGAAAGCACAGAGGAAACGGAGCCTGATTCAGCAATCTTTTCAAAAGATGATCTGATTTTAACTGGAACCGGCAGCTTAACAGTGAAAGGAAATTATAACAACGGTATCCAGTCCAAGGATAATTTACTTTTTGCATCAGGAACCTATGATATCACAGCGGTAAACAATGCATTACACGGAAAGGATACCTTGACAATATTAGACGGAACCTACACGATTGACGCGGAGCATAACGCCCTTAACTCCAAGGGAAATCTGACCGTGGAAGGCGGAACGTTCTCTCTGAAAGCGGTAAAGAAGGCGCTGCATGCAGACTATGCAGTTGTGGTAAACGGAGGAACAATCAATGTATTAGAGGCCTATGAAGGAATTGAGGGCTTGACCATCACAATCAACGGCGGCGATATTGATATCGTATCAAGCGATGACGGATTAAATGCGGCAAACCAAGACGATACGGAGACAACGGAGAGTACAACAGGCAACACAACGAGCGGCAGCGAGGTGACACCACCGGATAATGCAGAAGCTGAGACTATGTCAGCACCGGAGGATGCAAGTGCGGCAATTACACTTACCGCTGATACAACGCAGGATAGTACCGCAACAAACGGAGAGTCCGGCACAACGCAAAACCAAGACCAAATGATGCGTGGCGGTGGCGGCGGTATGGGAGGTGGCATGGATGAGCTTGATGAGAGCTGTGTCATTACCATCACAGGAGGCACCCTGACAGTAAATGCAGAAGGTGACGGAATTGACTCAAACGGCAATATTTATATGACAGGCGGAACCGTATATGTAAACGGTCCTACAAATTCAGGAAACGGTTCATTGGATTATGCGGGAAGTTTTGAAATCAGCGGAGGCACTTTAGTGGCAATCGGAAGTTCAGGAATGGCACAGAGCATCAGTGATACTTCTACGCAGGCAGGGCTTGCGGTTATGTACACAAGCAGCCAGAAGGCAGGAAGCGTGGTTTCCTTATTAGACAGCAGCCAAAATGAAGTGTTAAGCTATACATCTGTAAAGGATTACAGCTCGATTGTAGTCAGCACCTCAGACTTAAAGGATGGAGAGACTTATACTCTGACTTCAGACGGAACAACACTCGGACAGATTACGCTTAGCGGAATTATCACAACAACCGATGAGACAGGAGCGGCTGCTACGGCAAATACGATGGGATTTGGAGGCGGCGGACGCGGTCAGATGTTCCAGAATGGTGAGAGACCGGAAGACGGAACGATGCCGGAAATGCCGGCAGACGGTGAAATGCCGACTCCGCCGACAGACGGAACAGCACCATCCATGGAAAGTGCACCGGCGGAAAATTAATTAATCATTATATAAGGAATATTATCAGAAGTAAAAAAGCAACCAAGTTCCTAACTCATAAGGGACTTGGCTGCTTTTTAATTATGAAAATGTTTGGATTTTTCACTTATGCTATTGATTGTCTGACTAAAAGAGTCTATATCGGCTGAATTAAAATCGCTTAAAACGTAATCAACCCATTTGCGGTTTAGTTCTTGCATAAACCGATAAAGCTCCCTGCCGGAGTCGGTCAGATAAAGTGCCTTTGCCCTTTTATCCGATTTGGACTGTTCGGCGCGGATGTAGCCCGATTTTACCATGCTCTTTACCGAGCGTGCGATGGCGGCTTTGTCAATGGCTAAAGCGCTTGCTATCTCCTCCTGCGTGGTGCCTTCATTTTCTCCGATGTTCACCAAGAAAACGCTGTCGGAGTAGGAAAGTTCTTTGTCCGAGAGAGCCTTTGAAATATAGCTTAAAAAGGTACGGTTGAGTATGCCAAAAGATCTGATAATTTTAACGTATTCCATATAATATTAATCCTCCAAGAAAAAGTCCTCCAATATTTTTGCAAACTCATCAGGGTGCTCAAGATTGACAACATGTGAGGAGTCGACTTTCATATATTTAACGTTTGGAATGAGGGAAACTGCCTTGTCTGCGTGTTCCTGCGACATGGCACCGTCCAATATACCGGAATCCAAAATTTCAAAGTTTGCTTGAACAAGTAAAGCCGGGCATTGAATTTTTTGAAGTGCCTCGGTGTGGTCAAAGCCCTCATTCCAAGTGCCCTCATAGAAAGCAGAACCAAAACGTGGGTCGTAATAGTTTAAGCCTCGAATCATTTCCCTGACAACGGGAGGAAGATAAACTATCTCTACCGGTTCCCCCGGATTTGCGTCTCGATAGCAATTTACAGCAAATGCAATGATAGGCTCTGAGAAGGGACCGACATGGTTCGTAAAAAAGGTTTTACTGCTTTCCAGCCAGTATCCTAAAAAATCATTATGATAGCCGGTTTGAAGAGCGTTATAACTTGTTGTAAAGGAACGATAGGCAATCGTCTGCTTGATTTCAGGGTATTCGGATGAAAACAAAGGAGGATCTTCCAGTACGATAGCTTTTACCAAATCCGGTTTATTGGCAGCAAGCCATGTAGTTAAAAGTCCGCCTGAGGAATTTCCGGTCACATAGGCAGGTTCCTGAATTACACTCTCAATAAAATTTGCCAAATCGTTTCCTATCTGATTGGCAGTCATCGGGTAATCATCGGGATAAGTTGTTTTTCCGTGCCCTGGGTAATCAACGGCAAAGACGTGAAAGTGCTTTGACAATTCCGGCAGTGCCTCACTGTAAGTATACCAGTCAAGAAGTTGAGCATGCAATAAAAGAAGCGCGGGCCCGTTGTCCGGTCCCTCTGCATAATTGAAATTTACCTCACCGACATAAGCTGTTTTCTCGACAACGCCGGCGTCTGCAAGGCGCTTATCCCACGGATTTTTATAGTTGTTCATGTAGAGGATAGCAACAACAGCCGTAAGAATCAAAACAATAACGAGAATGCCGATTATAGAAAAAATATTTTAGGTTTTGAATTTAATATTTTTTGAATACTCATACTGCCTCCTTTAATAAAAAAGATAGATGACTCAGTCAAGTATATGATTGTTTTTTATTTATGTCAATAGAAAAATTTTAGGGTTTTAGGAATTGTGACAATATGTTATAATTGTGACAATTATAACATTCCGAATAGGATTCACATGAATTATGAAGTAATTCGCATGATGCGGATAAACATTATACCGGCCCAAAGGGCAATGGAGGAAAGTGCATGTTAAAAAAAGGAACTTCAACAATTACGAGTTTGGGACTTCGCATTTTAGTGGGCGGTTATTTAGTATATCTTGCTTTTACGCTCATACCAAGCATTCAAGAGGCAGCAGGTACAAGTGAAATGTATTTCTGGATTGCAGTGGTTGCCGTTTTTGGATTGATAGGAGCCGTTGTTGTTATATTCTCAGCAAAGTCTTTGATAAAGGGCGAATATGATAAGGGGCCTCAGGAAGAGGAAAAAGATAGTGAGGCTGAAGGCGAGGATAGCCAAGACAAAGGGGATGAAACAGATTGAGAAAATATCTTATTTTAATAAGTAAAGTTCTGGCAGGGTTATTTCTGTTATTTTGTGCAGTAGTGGTTGCGTGGGCTACATTTTCGAAAGAGACAGAGATAGAAGTGTCCAGTTACTTTATAATCCCTTTTGCTGTTGTCATTATTTTAGCGGCAGTTACATTCTTTATCATGTTTATATGGGAAATGCTTGAGGTAGTCAGGCAAAAGGATAGAAGCAGAATAGTCACGCTGCTTGTAGAGATTTTTTTGTTTGCTATACTAGGTATGGAAAAAGATGTATTTGGAATAGGAGACGAGACAAATTTAATATTATTGGTGAGCATGGGAGCCGCGATTTGCATGATAGCATTTTCTCTTAATTTTTGGAAAAGGAAAGTGGCTTGACAGAAGAAGGAGATTTAATAATAAGATTAAGGTGCCAAAAGGTGCTTTGTACGAATAGTAACATAAAAGATTGCCGGGAAAGCTTGCTTTTCCGGCAATCTTTTATGTCAAAAATTCCGTTTTGATGTGTTTGACATCTCAATTATAATAAATATTTTCTTTTTTTAAAAAAATTGAAGTATACACTATGACGACAGAGGAATAATACACCTATATATTTTTTTAGGTAATTATATAAAAATGCACAAAAACCAAACAGACAAAATATATAAAATGTACATTTAGCCAATAAATTTTATAGATTTGAGAAGAATATCGTATGTAACTTGTATATTTTTTTTGCTATACTGTGAAAGTAACAACAAGGGAGCAAAAATACAAAAAATCATTAAGGAGGATTTCACGTATGAAAAAGAAACTAGTTAGTGCACTTTTATGTGCAGCAATGGTTGCCACTATGGTAACAGGATGTGGAAGCACATCATCAACAGGATCAACCACAGATACAACAACATCAGAGACAACTACAGATACAACAGCAACGGATAGCACAGACAAAGCTGCTGATACCGCTTCAACAGGAGAGACCAAAAAGGTTGGTGTAGCAATGCCTACACAGTCATCCGAGCGTTGGATTAACGATGGTGCTAACATGAAATCAAGATTGGAAGCATTAGGATATGAAGTTGATATGCAGTATGCAGAGGACGACGTACAGGCTCAGGTTTCCCAGATTGAGAACTTAATTGCAAACGGAGCTGATTGCTTAGTAATCGCAGCAGTTGACTCATCAGCGTTAGTAAACGTTCTTCAGCAGGCAAAGGATAACAGCATTCCGGTTATCGCTTATGACCGTCTGTTAATGGATACAGATGCAGTTTCCTACTATGCAACATTTGATAACAAGGGTGTTGGTACAGCAATCGGTAAATATATTGAAGAAACAAAAGATTTAAAAGCAGCTCAGGCAGCAGGCGAATCTTACACAATTGAATTCTTCATGGGTTCACCGGACGATAATAACGCATTGTTCTTATACAATGGTGTTATGGAAGTATTAAAACCATACTTAGATGACGGTACATTAGTTTCTAAAACAGGAAGAACTTCTTTCGAAGAAACATGTATTTTAAGATGGTCACAGGAAACAGCTCAGCAGTGGTGTGAAAACTACTTATCAGGATACTATGCAGATGAGAAATTAGATATTGCGTGTACAGCATTTGACGGATTTGCTTATGGCGTTCGTGCTGCATTAGAAGGTGCTGGATACACATTAGGCGATGAATGGCCTCTTATCACAGGACAGGATGCTGAACTTATGGCAACAAAGAACATCATCTCCGGATACCAGACAATGTCAATTTACAAAGATACTCGTGTTCTTGCTGACAAGTGTGTAACAATGGTTCAGGCTGTATTGGAAGGTACAGAGCCAGAAATCAATGATACAGAGCAGTATAACAACAACAAGATTGTAGTTCCTGCTTACCTTTGCACACCAGTTGCAGTAGATCAGAGCAACTACAAAGAAATCATTGTAGATGGCGGATACTACACAGAAGAGCAGTTAGCTGAATAATCAGAAAGAATTGCAAAAATATGGGCGGCGGCATATGGCTGCCGCCCGTTTCCTAATAAGACAAAGGAGTTGAAAAAATATGTCTGATATCATCTTGGAAATGAATCACATAACCAAAGAGTTTTCAGGTGTAAAAGCACTTGATGATGTTAATTTAAAAGTAAAACGGGGCGAGATTCATGCATTGTGTGGTGAGAACGGAGCCGGTAAATCTACTTTGATGAATGTTTTGTCCGGAATTTATCCGTATGGAACCTATTCAGGTGAAATACGATACAATGGAGCAGAGGGACAGTTTCACAATATTAAAGACAGTGAGCAGAAGGGAATTGTTATCATTCACCAGGAGCTTGCGTTAAGCCCGTATTTAACAGTAGCAGAAAATGTATTTATGGGAAATGAACAAAAATCAGTTAAAGGAGTAATTGACTGGACAAAGACAAGAACCAGAGCAAAAGAAATGCTTGCGAAGGTTGGTCTTGGAAATGAAGATATCAATGCACCGGTAAATTCACTCGGTGTGGGAAAACAGCAGCTTATTGAAATAGCCAAAGCAATGGCGAAAAAAGTTGAACTATTAATTCTTGACGAGCCGACAGCGGCATTGAATGATGAAGAAAGTGCGAAGCTCCTTGAAATCATGCTGGAGCTGAAAAAACAAGGAATAACATGTATTATTATTTCACATAAATTAAATGAAATCAGCTATGTTGCCGATGCAATTACCGTTATTCGAGACGGAAAAACCATCGAAACATTAGTAAAGGGAAAAGATGAATTTACAGAGGACCGTATTATAAAAGGTATGGTTGGACGTGAGTTAAAGAACCGCTATCCGGAAAGAGAAGACTGCAAAATCGGTGAGATGATTATGGAGGTTAATGACTGGAATGTATTCCATCCAGAGGATGCAAACAGACAGATGATTAAGGACGTTTCCTTCAAGGTAAGAGCCGGTGAGGTCGTAGGTTTTGCGGGACTTATGGGCGCGGGAAGAACAGAGCTTGCGATGAGTATCTTCGGTAAATCCTACGGACAGAAAATCACAGGAACGATAAAGATGCATGGCAAGGAAGTTCATATTAAGAATGTAAAAGACGCGATTGATAATAAAATTGCTTATACATCCGAGGACAGAAAGAACTATGGTCTTGTTTTGATGGATGACATCAAAAGAAATATGACGATGGCGGCACTCCGCAATTTCTTTTCTAAGCGCGGCGTTGTAAACAGCAATGATGAAATTGTTGCTGCGGAAAAATATAAGAAGCTCATTAATGTAAAGGCAAACTCCGTTAATCAAACGGTCAGCTCCCTGTCGGGAGGAAACCAGCAAAAGGTTGTTCTCGCAAAATGGATGCTGACAGAGCCTGATATTCTCATTCTAGACGAACCTACAAGAGGTATTGACGTAGGTGCAAAGTATGAAATCTATTGTGCAATTAATGACTTGGCAAAAGCGGGTAAAGCGGTTATCGTTATCTCCTCCGAAATGCCGGAAATCATAGGTACTTGCGATAGAATCTATGTAATCAACGAAGGCAAGATAGCGGGAGAATTATCCAAAGAAGAAGTGACACAGGAAAAAATTATGAAATGCATTATGCAGCACAATGGGAAAGGAGAATAAAAATGGAGAATAAAAAGACAGTCAATCTTGACATGAAACAATATGGAATGGTAATTGCACTGATCGCCATCTTTATCTTATTTTATATTTTATCAGGCGGAAAAAACGCTTCATCAACAAACATTAACAACCTTGTTATGCAAAACGGATATGTTGTTATCCTTGCAGTAGGTATGCTCCTATGTGTATTAACAGGTAACATCGACTTGGGTGTAGGTTCAGTAGTAGCATTAAGCGGTGCAACAGCAGCTATTTTAGTAGTAGATATGAAGGTTGCAGTACCGGTTGCCTTCTTGGCAGCTTTGGCAGTAGGATTACTTACAGGTTTATTCACAGGTTTCTTTATTGCTTACCTTGATATTCCTCCTTTCGTTGTAACGCTTGCAACGATGCTTATGGGACGTGGTCTTACATACACAATCTTAAAGGCACAGACAAAAGGACCTCTTCAGGGTGATTACACATGGATTGGAGCCGGATTTATTCCGACGGTAAAGGTTCCGTTTGGAGCCGGAACAATTGATTTGGTTTGCGTTTTAATTGCAACTATTGCAAGTGTTCTTATTATTTTATCAGAATTAAAAAATATCAAAACAAAGAAAAGCTATAACTTTGCTACAAATCCAATGTGGCAGACAATCATAAAATTAGTTGTAATACTTGCAATTGTATGGTTCTTCTTCTTTAAGCTTGCAACCTACAACGGAATTCCATATGTACTTGTATTAATGGGAATTTTGGTAGGTGTTTACCACTTCATTACGAGCAAAACCGTAGCGGGACGCCAGATTTATGCATTGGGCGGTAACGCAAAGGCAGCAAGACTTTCGGGTATTGATACAAGAAAAGTATTCTTCTGGGTTTATGCAAACATGGGTGTTTTGGCAGCGGTAGCAGGTATTGTATTATCCGCTCGTAACGCTTCCGCAACACCAAAAGCAGGTGACGGTTTCGAGCTTGATGCAATCGGTTCTTGTTACATCGGTGGTGCAGCAGCAGCAGGTGGTATCGGAACTATCATGGGAGCGGTTGTAGGTGCTTTCATCATGGGTATCTTAAACAATGGTATGTCCTTGATTGGCTGGTCAACTGATATCCAGAAGGTAGTAAAAGGTATCGTTTTACTTGGTGCCGTAACCTTCGACGTATTATCAAAACGTAAAGCAGCATAATTGAAAAAAGAGTAATAGAAATTTATATATTGAAACAACTAGTAATTTTGCAAAAACAGAATTGCTAGTTGTTTTCATATCATGAAGTTGTTGATGCGGACTTGTCCGCTTTGTTTCGATTCTTTACATAATATCAATAAATGGTTATAATTCATGTAATAAGAAAAACAACACATCTGGAGGTTATATGAGTAAATACAGTGTAATGCTTGTAGATGACGAAGAAGAAGTCAGACAGGCGATTATTAAAAAGTTAAATTGGGAGGAAGCCGGCTTTGAGGTGGTGGGATATGCCGAAAACGGAGAAGAAGCGTTGGAACTGGCGGAAAATCTCAGACCTGACGTCGTTATGACGGATATTCATATGCCTTTTATGGACGGACTCACCATGTGCAGGAGACTGAAGACGATAGCGAAGAATACCAAGATTATTATATTCTCCGGTTATGATGAGTTTGAATATGCGAGAGAGGCAATTCAGCTTGAGGTGGAGGAATATATATTAAAGCCGATTGATGCAGAGCAGTTAAAGCTGGTGTTTGAGAGAATTAAAAAAAGTCTTGATGATGAAATTGAAGAGAAACGAAACATTGATAATTTGAAAAAGTGTTATTTTGAAAGCCTTCCTGTAATGAAGGAACGTTTTATGGGAAGCTTATTAGAGGGAAAATTAGAGAAAAATAAAATAGAAGAGTTAAAAAATTTATATGACAGCGAGCTGGAGGCACCGTATTATGCGGTGGCAGTCCTACATTCGGAGTCTATCAGCAGAGAGAACCAAGATAGGAATAACGAGGAGGTTATGTACTCCCAGCTTCTTTCGGTTTCCCAGAAGCAGATTGTGGAGGAAAATCTGGACAACCTGTTTTCCTATCGAAGCTTTATTTATCTGGACTGGGTTGTTGTCATTGCGCTGCTTGAGAAAAACAATGATATCAGCAGGTTTATAAACAGTATGAATCAAATTTGTAAAATAATTTCCAGAATATTAAACGTAAACACTTCCGTGGGAATCGGGCAGACATGTGACAGCCTATCCGGCTTATCCAATTCCTATGCAGGTGCGAAAAGTGCGTTTGAATATAAAATTTTGCTCGAGCCAAACCAGGCAATTTACATTCAGGATATTGAGCCAAAGTCAGAGGAGCGTATCAGCATCGACGAAAATGAGGTTCAAAACATTATGAAGGGAATCAAGGTCGGCAGTCACGAGGACCTTGAAAGAGCAATTAACCAGTTAATGGCGAAAGTGAAGCACTACAAAATATCCATTTCTCAGCTACAGCTTTTTCTGATGGAAATATTTGTGGAAATCATAAAGCTTGGCAGGGTTTACGAGGTGGATATAGAGCAGGTTACAGGCGAGGATTTTAACCTGTACCAGGATATCAGCAAGTTTGACAGCATTGAGGAGATAGGCAAATGGCTGCTTTCTATCTGTATGCAGGTTCGAAAGCTTATTCGAAGGGAGCGGACAGATACGGCAAAGCTCATCACCCAGAAGGCAATCCAGTATATCGATGAAAATTATAGCAATCAAGAGCTGTCGGTTGATGTTATCTGTGGGATGCTAAATGTAAGTGCCGCCTATTTTTCCACAATATTCAAGAAGGAAACGGGCATGGGATTTGTGAATTACTTAACAAAGGTTCGAATGGAGCAGGCACTCAGGCTTTTGAGCACCACCTCCGAGAAGGCATACACGATAGCGGGACAGGTGGGTTATGCGGAGCCGAATTATTTCAGCTATGTGTTTAAAAAGGAGTATGGGATGTCGCCGTCGAAATACCGTGCCAGTCAGGTAGAAAATAATGAAGGATAAAATTAACCAGTTTATCAGGCGTATTACGAAAACCTATCAGAGAAGAAGCATACAGTTTACCGTGTCCATATCTTTTACGGCGATTGCCATTATCAGTATGGGCTTTGTCGGCTTGACCTTATATGAGAAGTATACGGAAAATTCGATTGAGCTTGTCAATCAGAAAAACAAACAGCTTATTGACCAAGCGGGGTTAAATCTGGATACTTATATCCGAAATATGATGAACATATCCGATACGATGTACTACAGCGTAATCAAGGGTAAAGATTTGGGATATGAGGACATGAACAAGGAGATGGCACTTTTATATGAGGCAAACAAAAATAATTTAATCAGTATTGCCTGTTTTGATAATATGGGGAAGCTGATTGCAGCCTCCCCGATTGGTACAATGAAGGAGAAGGTTAGTGTCTACAATCAGGATTGGTTTGTACAAGCCAACCGGAAAATAGAAAACCTGCATTTTTCAACACCCCACGTGCAGGACTTGTTTGATGACAGCAATTTTCGCTATTACTGGGTGGTATCCCTAAGCCGTGTGGTTAGTCTTAACTACTATGGCAATACAAGCCGCGGTATTTTGCTTGTTGATATGAACTTCAGTGATATTGAGCAGCTCTTTTCAAAGGTAAACGCCAAGGGAGAGGGCTACGTCTATCTGACAGACGGAGAAGGAGAGATTATTTATCATCCAAAGCAGAAGATGATTTACACGAATCTCATGTCGGAGAATAATTATATGGCGGCAAAATACGAGGACGGAAGCCATATTGAAAAATATGAAGGGGAGGAACGCGCTGTTATTGTAAAAACGGTGGGATATACCGGGTGGAAAATTATAAGCGTGACACCGATTAGGGAGATTTCGACTAATTTAAATCAGTTCAAATTTTTTACCTTCAGTATACTGGGGGTTTCGATTATTGTTATTATTATCGGTAATATATTGATTTCCGAAAAGGTGACCAATCCGATCCGAAAGCTGGAGGAATCTGTGCGCGAGTTGGAAAACGGAAACTTAAATTCTAATATTTACACGGAAGGTCCTCATGAAATCCAGCATTTGGGAAGCACGATTACGTCTATGGTAAATCAGATGAAAAATATGATGGACGATATCGTGAAGGAGCAGGAGGCAAAGAAAAAGAGTGAGCTGGATGCACTGCAGTCACAGATAAACCCGCATTTTCTTTATAATACACTGGATTCCATTGTATGGATGGTGGAATCAGAGCGGTATCCCGAGGCAATTTCGATGGTAACAGCCCTTGCAAGTCTTTTTCGTATCAGCCTCAGCAAAGGAAAGAATATCATTTCGATTAAGGATGAAATACAGCATGCCGACAACTATTTAAAAATCCAGAAGGTACGCTACAAGGACCAGTTCAGTGTGAAGACAGAGATTGACCCTGCGATAGAAGAGTACAGCACAATTAAGCTTATTGTACAGCCGCTTCTTGAAAATGCTATCTATTATGGCGTGGAATCTATGCGCGACGAGGGAGAGATTACGATACGAGGTTATGAGGAGCAGGGCGATATTTTTATCGAGGTATCCGATAACGGAATGGGTATCCCAGCTGAAGAACAGGAGCTTTTACTGACGGACAACAGCAGAGCGAGAAAGAGAGGCTCAGGTATCGGACTTATCAATGTTCATCAGAGAATCAAATTGTATTATGGTGAGCCGTATGGCTTACAAATTAAAAGTGAGCTAGATGAGGGAACGACTATTCTCATTCATCTTCCGAAAATAAAGTACAAGGAGGAAAAAAATGAGAAATAAAAGGATGATTTTAATTGCGTCAGGTGTTGCAATAGCCTTTTTGCTTATTGCCGTTTCTATCCGCATGTACAGCGACAAAAAGGTGGAAGAGCCGAAGTACATCTCCGCTATTTTATACGGAAATACAATAGACAGATGGGACAGCTTAAAACAGGGCATTGAGCAGGCTGGCAAGGATTATGGTGCCGAGATAAATTTTGTAGTTATGTCAACAGATACGAATTCAGAGGAGCAGCTTTCCTTGATACAAAGAGAGATTGATAACGGAGCAGAAGGTATTATTCTTGCGGCAAGTGACAGTGATATGGATTTGAGCAGTATTTCCTTTCCGTCAAAAGATTTTCCGATTATTTGTGTGGAATCCGGGGTGAATGACCAGAGGATAAACTTGGTGAGTGCCGATAATTACACGATGGGAGAGAGTCTGGCACTTGAGGTCATAGCGCAGGAAAGTCCGATTGCAAAAATTGCTATCGTGATGGACAATCAGCAGCGAAACAGTGTGAAGGAGCGATATGAGGGCTTCTATAACAAGGTGGTGGAGAAATTCTACAATTTTACTTTTTGGAGAAGGGAAGAGGGGGAAAGCCGCCCTATGATTTCTGCCCAGAGGGAACTGGTGGCGGAGGCCGTGGACGTGGTTGTGGCACTCGATAATACTTCTCTGGAAGCGGTTATTGATGCAACCCTAAACCTGAACAAAAAGGTAAAAATATACGGGATAGCCAATTCAGACAAAGCCGTGTACTATCTGGATACCGGAAGGATAAAAAATCTCGTTTATCAGGACGAATTCAGTATCGGCTATATAGGGATTGAAAGCCTTCTCGGAAAAGAAAACTATAATGAAAAGGAAATGTCAAACTATATTAAATATCATATTGTAAATGATGAGACATTGTATTTGCCGGAAAATGAGCGGGTTCTTTTCCCGTTTGTAAAGTAGAAGTGACTGTTTAGTACCCATAATAGAAGGAGAAAACGGCATGAGTGGAAAAAATAAGCTGAAAATTGGACTTGTTTCAATTATTGTGATAGCGGTTATTTTGTTTTTGGGAGTTCGAGAGTATTCCAAGCAGCAGCAGGAGTCACATGAGATTAAAAGTATTAAAATAGGAGTTAGCATCTATGATGAGTATGATACCTACATGATGACCTTAATGCAGGAGATAACGGCGTGGGCAAAGCAGAAGGAGACGGAGGATGGAATCGCCATCACCTTGGAAATACAGGGCTGTGGAGGAAGTCAGATTACCCAGAATGACCAGATTGAAAGCTTTGTAGATAAAAATTATGATGTTGTCTGCGTCGGATTGGTGGACAGAACCGACGCCTCCGGAGTAATTGAAAAATGTAAAAGCGCAGATATTCCAATTGTATTTTTTAACCGGGAGCTAGTAAAAGAGGATATGGAGCGATGGGATAAGCTTTATTATGTGGGCGCCAATGCTGCAGACTCGGGCAATATGCAGGGAGAAATTATTATAGATGCTCTGGAGGAAAACTTTGACGGAATTGACAAAAACGGTGACGGCATATTGCAATATGTAATGCTGGAGGGCGAGCCAGGGCATCAGGATGCCATGATTCGAACGGAAAATTCCGTGAAAACAGTGACAGATGCCGGCTATACACTTCAAAAGCTCGGCGATGAAATCGCCAACTGGAGCCGTGTACAGGCAATCACAAAGGCTTCCGCATGGCTCGAGGAGTTTGGTGAGGAGATAGAAATCATCTTTGCCAACAACGACGAGATGGCATTAGGGGCACTTGAGGCCCTGAAAAACAGCAAAATACAGCAATATCCGATTATTGTCGGAGTGGACGGCATTCCGGCAGGACTTGACAGTGTAAAGAAAAAGGAAATGGTTGGAACGGTATACCATGATTACAGAGGACAGGCGAAAGCCATTGTGCAGATAGCTTATGCTCTTTCTGTGGGTCAGGAGATTCCGGAGGATGTGAATCTGGTTGATGATAAATATGTTTATCTGCCGTATGAGAAGATTACTTATGATAATGTGCAGGAGTATATTAGGATGTTGGATTAGTATTTAAGCACATATAAAAACGAGGATTGGATGGAGGAAATCACCGTGGGTGAGTCAAAGGAAAAGACAGGAGTTATATTTCAAGTATTGACTGGAAAAAGCGAGCCGGAGCATTTTCATATGGAAATAGAGCTGCTCTATGTGCTCGCCGGGACGGTGCATGTCTATTTGCCAGAGGAAAAATACACGCTGAGTAAGGGAAAAGTTATTCTGATCAACACGAATAAAAAACATCATTACAGCGTCGAGGAAAACACCCTGCTGTGCAAGGTTTCGATTGATTATTTTATGCTTGTCAAGGCACTGAAGCGTGACTTTATCATGTTTTGGTGCAATTCTGCAATCAATGAGGACAAGGATTATGCCGAGCTTTGCAATATTTTAAATCAGATGCTTCGGGAGTATGCGGTCTGCCGGGAGGAAGAAAGCTTTATGATGAAAAGTCTTTCTTACTGTATGCTGGAAAGTTTAACTAAGAATTTCCTTGTTCAAAGCGAGGGAACTTGGACTGACAATGAGGACGAGAAGACAGCCCGAATTCTTCAATATATCAACAATCACTACGGGCGGGCGATAACCCTGTCAGAGCTGGCAAATCAATTTTATATGTCAGATTCCTCCTTTTCCAGATATTTTAAAAAGCTCATGGGTGTAAATTTTGTGGAGTATGTGAATCATATCCGCATGAATTACGCAATTGAAGATATTTTATATACAAACAAGTCAATTACAAATATTGCACTGGATTGTGGTTTTTCTAATCCGTCCGCTTTTAACAAAATATTTAAGGAGATATACCAAATGTCTCCTACTTCCTACAAAAAGTTGATGAGAAACCGGATTATGAGGAAGGAGGATTTGGAGACAAGAAAATGCGAGGAACAGCTTGAGGCGTACTTAAGGGAGCAGACGGTCACGGAGGAGACAAATCAAAAAGAGAGAAAGCATATTGTGGTGGATGCAGCAGACTTTAAGGAATTTTCGTTAGAGGAAATGAATTGCA
Source organism: Konateibacter massiliensis (assembly GCF_900184995.1). Lineage (GTDB taxonomy): Bacteria > Bacillota > Clostridia > Lachnospirales > Lachnospiraceae > Lachnotalea > Lachnotalea massiliensis. The sequence continues at coordinate 2,619,617 of NZ_LT860099.1, read as the reverse complement.
TCAATGCAGGGCTTGCATCTGATTTGTTAATGGGAAAGCTGCGGGAGCAGATTTTGGATATTAAGGATGCGCTCAGGCTTCAATATATCCGTATCTGCAATGTGTTTCACCCAAGTCTCCACATATGTGAACAGAGCAGCTTAGGGCAGTATAATTTTGACAAATTGGACTCTGTGCTTGATTTTATTGTGGAAAACGGTATGATTCCTGTGCTTGATTTGGGGACAAAGCCAAAGCGCGCTGCCCTCGGTGTGGGAAAAGATTTAATCATAGGAAATGCACAAGAGAGCAGGAGCTTTCAAGATATTGGAGAGTGGAAGGAAATGCTCGCGGAATTTATCCGTCATATTGTACGAAGATATGAAGAGGAGGAGATTTCCGGCTGGCTCTTGGAATTTTGGTATGACGAGCAGTATTTGATTTTTGATGAGGAGACCGAAGCAAATTACTACATGGAGTACTATAAAGCAGCCTGGGATACAGTAAAGAGTATCTGTCCGCAAATCCGCATAGGTGGGAATGGACTTGGTGTTGTCTACAACAAGAAAAAGTTGCAGGAACATTTGGAGTTTTGGAAGGAAAGCAGCTGTGAGCCGGACTTTTTGACTACTTATATCTACCCTTACAGCAAGCAAGGACCGGAAAAAGAAATTTACGCAAAGCGAATGACTGACTGGCAGTTTGCACCAAAGATGCTTGAGGACTATGAGCGGTTTTTGAAGGAACTTCATTATCCTCAGAAAGATGTTTATATAACCGAGTGGAACACGAGTATCTCGGAGCGGAATTACTACAATGATAGCTGTGCCAAGGCAGCGCATGTGGCACACCAGCTGATTCAACTGGCGGGAAAAACAAAGCTGCTTGCGTATTTTCAGGTGAGCGATTTGCTGGCGCAGTATTATGATGTAAAGGAGCCGCTTGTTGGTGCAACGGGACTTTTGACGAGAGACGGAATACCAAAGCCCGTATTTTACACCTATCTCTTTATGGGGCGGCTTGGAAGCAATTTGGTTGCAAGGGGTGAACAATACTTAGTGACCACAAACGGAAAAAATAAATATTATATTTTACTATGCAATCCAAAGCGATTTAACCATACTTATTATTTGAAGGCAGAAAATGAAATTACGGTGGATGACTTAGAGGATATTTTTGAGAATTATGAGCCGCTTACACTGGAATTTGAGCTTTCAAACGTGAAAAACGGCAGTTACCATATCAAGAAGCATATCTTAAATGAGGAATATGGCAGCATTTTAAATGAGTGGAAAAATCTAGGCTATGTAGGCGAGGTAAATAAGGAAGATATTGATTATTTAAAAACGATATGCAGACCACATATTTATAGATGTACAGCGGAGGTTACAAACGAAAGTCTGGCAATTTCAGTGGAGTTGAAGGCACATGAGGTAATGCTTTTGACAATTACCGGTTAAAGAGCTGCGGAGCTTGCAACAACAAAATTAAATAAATATTTTTATCAAATCTTGAATTTGAAACAAATACGGGCTAAATTTAGGAAAAAAATTAATAAAAATTCGAAAGGATATGAAAGGTGTGAACTTTTCATATCCTTTATTATTTTTATAGGGCATAGGAAATCCCTGTGATAGATAGAAACTATTATGCGCACTTGCGCCAAGAGAAGGTTGTCGGCAGTGCTAATCGCGCTCGTCGCGGGAAAGAGAGGACAAGGAAATGGCGAAATTAAAAATAGGTATAATTGGATGCGGAGGTATCGCAAACCAAAAGCATTTTCCGGCATTAAAGGCAAATGCAAATTTATGTGAGATTGTGGCATTTTGTGACATTGTAAAGGAGCGTGCAGTGCAGGCTGCGAAGGAATTTGGAGCAGAGGATGCCAAGATATATACGGACTACAGAGAACTTTTAAAGGACAAATCCATCGATATTGTCCATGTATGTACACCGAATGTCTCTCACAGCGAAATTACGGTGGCGGCATTTGAAGCAGATAAAAATGTGTACTGCGAAAAGCCGATGGCGCACAATACTGTTGAGGCGGAGAAAATGATGGAAGCTTGGAAGAAGTCCGGAAAGAAATTTACAGTAGGTTACCAGAATCGCTTTCGCCAGGAGGTGCAAAATCTGCACAATGCCTGCCAAAACGGAGAACTTGGAGAGGTTTACTATGGAAAAGCACATGCAGTTCGCCGCAGAGGAGTGCCGACTTGGGGTGTATTTCCTGACAAGTCACAGCAGGGCGGCGGACCGCTCATTGATATCGGAACACATGCGCTTGATATCACGCTCTGGTGCATGGACAACTACGATGTAAAAAGCGTATCCGGCTCCGTATTTTATAAATTGGGAAATTTGCAGCAGGCAACAGAGGGCAATCTGTTTGGTCCGTGGGACCCAAAGACGTTTGAGGTTGAGGATTCGGCAATGGGCTTTATCAAGATGAAGGACGGCGCAACAATTAATTTGGAGGCAAGCTGGGCATTGAATGTGCTGGAGTCAAGGGAAGCGTCCACAACACTTTGCGGTACTCTTGCAGGAGCAGAGATTCATTCCGGCATGAGCCATTCTAAAAATGAACTGATTTACAACAGAGGAAGAAACGGGCAGCTTATGGAGGAAACACTCTCTCCGGTAGGAGGCGTTGCGTATTTTGGCGGAGGCGGCGGAGCCGAGGGAACGGTTGACTGTGAGCAGTGGCTTTTGTCAGTACAAAATAACACAGAGCCGCTTGTACAACCAGAGGAAGCATTTATGGTGACAAAAATATTAGATGCAATTTATCGTTCCGCAGAAGAGGGAAAGGAAATTGTTTTTGAATAATTGGGAGGTATTGACATGGGATTTGCAATGAGAATGAAGTTAAATGAGGAGATTATCAAGAAATCTACGGTGAAAAGTATATATATTAACGGAGAGAAAAACGGATTTGAATTTGATGCTCAGCTTGCTTATTATAGAGGTCATTATCTGTCTGATATCGAGCTGCTTGAAGTATATGCGGATGGAGAACTGATGCCGAAAGAAGCGGTTACATTTGAGTTAAACGGTAAAGAAATGCCGCTCTATAAGCTGAATTATGCGATGACGGAATTTTGGAGTCAGGTCGTGCCGGCAAAAATCCGCGTTATTAAAAAGGGAGGATTATCTGCCGGAACACATGAACTTACCTTAAAGCTAATGCTTCGCGTGCCTTATATGGAGCTTGGACCGGACCATATGTTTATGCCACTGGACAGCGGAGACAGCGTAACGGTAGAAATTTTAAATTAAGGAGGGAAATAAGATGAGCAATATTAAATTGGGAGCAACGCTGTTTTGCTATGGGACAGAGTATGCCAGATATGAATATGATTTTGAGGAGTGTGTAAAGCAGGCGGCATTAGCCGGTGCGACGGGATATGAGATTGTTGCAACACAGATGATTCCTTCCTATCCGAATGTAAGTGATGAATTTCTGGGGCTTGTAAATAAGCTAAAGGCAAAATACCAGATTGCTCCTGTGGGCTATGGAGCAAACAATGACAAGGGAATGCGCTGGGACCGCAATCTGACAGATGATGAGATGCTTGCGGATGCAATTATTGATTTGAAGGCAGCAAATAAGCTGGGCTGCAAGGTGATGCGTGCACAGTATATGCTTTCTCCTGAAGCATTTGAGAGGCTGGCAGAATACGCAGAGCTTTATGATGTGAAGGTAGGAATTGAAATTCATAACCCGGAAACCCCTTCCTCCCCTAAGATACAGGAATACTTAAAGGTTATCAAAAGAACGGGCTCCAAATATCTTGGATTTGTACCGGACTTTGGCTGTTTTTCGGTGGCACCGAATAAGCCGCATTGGGATAAGGCGTTGAAGGCAGGAGTGAAGGAGGAATATTTACAGCTTGCCGCGAAGATGAGAACAGAGGGTGCTTCCATGGAGGAGACAACAAAGACATTGTCAGCAGCAGGCGCACATCCGATGATTAACATGGTAATTCAAGGAATGTACGGTTTTGTACAGTTCCGCCCGAAGTCGGAACTGCCGGCTCTCCTTGAAAGCTTGAAGGAAATACTGCCTTACTGCTTTGAAATGCACGGAAAGTTTCACTATTTAAGTGAAGACTGCGTGGAGCCGAGTATCCCTTATGGCGAGATTTTAGCGGTGTTAAAGGAATCAGACTACGGCGGCTATATCATCTGCGAATACGAGGATGAGATTGGCTGCGGCGGTACAGAATTTACAAAAAGACAGATTGCAATGGAAAAGAAAATTTTGGGCATTAAATAGATGGGAGGCAAAGTATGAAGCTTGGATTTGTAAGTGCGATTTTGGATCAGAGCAGCTATGAGGAAATGATGGATTTTGCCTCGGCTAACGGTTTTGAATGTGTCGAGGTGGCTTGCTGGCCAAGCGGTAAGGCGGAGAGAAGATATGCAGGAGTGAGCCATATTGATGCAGAGCGCGTTTTAGAGGATGCGAAATATGCAGACCGCATCATAGATTATGCAAGGGAAAAAAGAGTTGAACTCTCTTCCCTTGCCTTTTACCCAAATACAATGGACCCTGACCCTCAAAAGCGAGAGGGTATCATAGAGCATTTAAAAAATGTTATTTTAGCAAGCAGCCGGCTTAAAGTCGGTATGGTGACGACTTTTATCGGCCGTGACCAGACAAAGACTGTGGAGGAAAACCTAAAGCTTGTAAAAGAAATCTGGCCGCCCATTATCGAGATGGCAGAGCGGGAAAACGTAAAAATTGCAATTGAAAACTGCCCGATGCTTTTTGGGCCGGATCAGTGGCCGGGTGGCCAAAATCTAATGACGACACCGGATATCTGGAAAAAAGTATTTGAGATTCTTCCAAGCAAAAATCTCGGCATTAACTATGATCCGTCTCATTTTGTGTGGCAGATGATTGACTATGTCAAACCGATTTATGAGTTTCGGGATAAAATTTTTCATGTTCATTATAAAGATATCAAGGTATATGAGGAAAAACGAAATCAGGTCGGTATTATGGCATATCCGCTCGACTTTATGTCCCCGAAACTTCCGGGGCTTGGGGATGTTGACTGGGGAAAATATGTGAGTGCCCTGACGGATATCGGCTATGAAGGCTATAGCTGTATCGAGGTGGAAGATAAGGCATTCGAGAAATCGCCCGACGATGCAAAAAAAGCGCTTGTGCTAAGTGCTGTCTACCTAAGAAATTTTGTGATTTAGAGGTGAATAAAAAGATGAAGACAATTAAGCTTGGAATAATAGGTTACGGCGGCATGGGAAAATGGCATGCAAAAAATGCACCCCGCGCGGGAGTGGAGATAGCCGCAGTCTGTGATATTGACAAAGAAAAAATAGCGCAGGGAAAAAATGACGGATATCTCACCTATTCCTCAACTGAGGAGTTGCTTGCGGATAAAGAGGTAAACACGGTAATTCTTACCGTTCCGAATCACCTGCACCATGAAATGTGCTTAAAGGCTGCAAGGGCAGGAAAAAATGTAATCGCAGAAAAGCCGGCGGCGATGAGTGTGGCGGAGCTTGACGAGATGGAGAAGGCATGCAAGGCTGCAAAGGTTGCCTTTACCGTTCATCAAAACAGAAGATGGGACAGAGATATGCTCATTGTAAAAAAGGCGTATGAGGAGGGAAGGCTTGGAAAGATATTCACGATTGAATCAAAGCTTCACTCCGGAAACGGATACATGCATGAGTGGCATCTGTATCAAAAGTTTGGAGGCGGAATGATTTACGACTGGGGTGTTCATCTGATTGATCAGATTTTGTACATGATGCCTGAGGCAAAAATCAAATCACTGTACGCAGATATCAAAAATGTACTCCACGAGGAGGTAGATGATTATTTCAAGATTATTCTGAAGCTGGATAACGGCGTGACAGCGCATATTGAACTCTCCACCTATATTTTAGATTATCAGCCGAGATGGCTTGTAGGTGGCGACAAGGGAACCTTGGTTATCAAGGACTTTAGCTGTGAAGGCAAAATTTATCATACAGGAGAATTATTAAAAAAGCTGCCTCCTCAGATAACAGAGACGGTAGCAGGACCAACCAGACAATTTGCTCCCGTACCGCCCGGCGGCATTGTGACCGAGGAGCTGCCGATGGTAGAGACGGACTGGGTTGAATTTTACCGGAATGTAACGGAGGCGATTAACGGCCGTGAGGAATTCAAAATAAAGATAAGTGAAGTCCGCCGTGTGCTTGCTGTGATGGAGGCTGCCAGAAGGTCAGCTGAGAGTGGAGAAGCGGTTTGCTTTGAATAGGAATTAAAACAATAGTGGTTGACGGATAACGCAATTTATTTTATCATATAAGATATTTTGGAGGTCAATATGGAAAATAAAAAGCTGTTATTTAATATTTTAGTTGTTATATTCGGAAATATTCTCTATGCATCGGGAATCGTATTTTTTATTTTGCCTGTGGGACTTATCACAGGGGGAACGACCGGTATTGCGTTGAGCGTCAACCATTTTACCGGTCTTCCGATGTCCTACTTTATTTTTGGTTTTAACATGTTAATGTTTTTGCTAGGGTTTGTAGTTTTGGGAAAGAAATTTGCACTGACAACTCTTGTTAGCACATTTTGCTACCCGATTGCACTAGAGGTACTGCAAAAAGCAGCAGGCGATTACAGACTGACTGATGATATTTTTTTATGCACGCTGTTTGGAGGTATCTGCATCGGGGCAGCGATTGCGATGGTTATTCGTGCAGGAGCAAGCACAGGCGGCATGGATATACCGCCGTTGATACTCAATAAATATACACGAATTTCGGTTTCTGTAAGTTTGTATGTTGCTGATTGTGTTATTTTGGTATTGCAGGCAGCTTTCAGCGACAGTGAGAAAATTCTTTATGGTATTGTCTTGGTCCTTATTTACACGATTGTGTTGGATAAGCTTCTTGTACTTGGCTCAAATAAAATGCAGTTGGAGATTGTTAGCAAACGCTCCAAAGAGATAAAAGAAGCCATAATTGATGAAATAGACAGGGGTGTTACCCTTTTGCATGGCAGTACAGGTTATCTGGAAAAGGAGACTGATATTGTCCTTAGTGTGGTTTCAAATCGTGAGCTTTATAAGGTGGAAAAGCTGGTACACCAAATTGATGAGGAAGCTTTCGTTATGATTAGCCGTGTCAGCGAGGTAAGGGGCAGAGGATTTAGTGCCGGAAAGCGGTATTTAAAGCATGAAAAGTAAAATTAATAATGGTTAAAAGAAAGCATGGTAAACAATAAAAATTAATTGTTTATCGTGCTTTTTTATATGCTCCAAACTTCAACCCCTAAAAAGATTAAATAATCGACTAAAAATACGACAAATATTGAAAAGAAAAAATGCCCTCCCGCAGTTAAAATAAAAGAATAACGGTATTGTCCAACGAAAGAATTGGAGGGAAAAAAATGTTAAAGGTTTTAATCGTAGATGACGAGGAAAGTATTTGCAATTTGATTCACTATTTAGTGCCGTGGAAGGAGCTTGATATGCAGGTTGTCTGCATGCTTCACAATGGGGGTGAGGCAATCGAGGTACTGAAGGAGCAGCGGATTGACATATTAATTTCGGACGCCCGCATGCCCGGCTGTGACGGGATTGAGCTGATTAAGTGGTGCAGGGATAACCAGCCAAGGCTGAAATGCATCATTATAAGCGGCTTTCGGCATTTTGAATACGCACATGGAGCAATGAAGTATGGTGCCGTAGATTATTTGCTAAAACCAATTAAAAAAGATGAGCTTGTGGAGACGCTGCAGCAGATCAGCAACGGAATACGTCAGGAGAAGGACGTGGAAGAGGACAAACTGGTGATGCAGAAGGTCATAGACCTGAACAAGGATAACCTAAAAAGACATTTTATCAATAGCTATATCTTTGGTAACAGTATGACTTCCAATGAAGATATCGCAGAGACGGATATCAACGAACAATATAAACTAAATTTTCAGAAGGGAGTATATCAGACCATTTTTTTCAAGCTGGATGATGTGAGCAAGGCTCATAAGGAGCTGGAACAGCTTATGCTTCGCATGGAGGAGAAAATTGATGCTGAAATGAAGGCTTTTTGCTCCGAATATGCAGGGACAAGAACTCATACGGGCATTATTTATCTGGTTAACTATCCCGTTGAAAAGACAACCTGTTTTTTAACATTTATTCAAGGGCTATACGAAAGCCTTGAAAAACAGGTGGACTTATTTGAATATCTACGGCTCACGATAGGTATCGGTGCAAAGCAGACGGATATTAAATATATCAGGGAGTGTATGCAAACTGCCGGTTCCGCCGTGAAATACCGGATTGTAAACGAGGAGGAGCACATATTGGAATATGAGAAATACCAATATAAGGAGGTAGACATCAGTACTGTTTTGACGAGGGAGATAGAAGAAATCATTAAAAATTGCTTAAAGACAGGAAATAAGGACGGACTTCACAGGTGTATCCTGAAAACAAAGTCGGATATCGCCAAGATACAAAACTGTTCACCGCTGTTGTTATATGATTATGCCGCTCAGTTTGGTATGTGGCTGAAGGGAAATATGGAGGAGATAACGGATAGTGAGGAGGAGAAACGGCAGGCATATATCAAATACAATGAGGAAATTGACCATGCGATATCCGCTGAGGATATATGGAGAGCGGCAGAGGGCTTTGCAGAATACAGCATTGACTATGTGGCGCATGCCATGAAAAATACGACGGTAAAGCCGCTGCGCCTTGCGATGGAATACATAGCAGAGCATTATCGGGAGCCGATTACACTTGAATTGGTGGCGGAGGCAGTTATGTTAAGTCCCAATTATCTATCTAAAATGTTTAAAAATGAGACAGGAACTAACTTTTCTGAGTATCTTGTATCGAAGCGAATTGAAAAGGCCTCCGAGCTGCTTCGGAATACGGATAAAGCGATTGCGAACATAGCGGAGGAGGTTGGCTACGCAGACTTAAAGTATTTCCGTAAGCTGTGCAAAAAATATATGGGGTTAAAGCCCTCAGAGTATAGGAAGCTATATTCATAAGGGAGGACAATGCGGTGAATAAAGATATGCATAAAAAATTAGTCGAGGAGACAAAAAAATACAAAACGGAGAGCATACCTCTTCCGAGGCGATATAGTAATTCTCAACTAACGGAATATTACAGCAAAATTATTGGGCATCTTATGGCAAGGCTGGAAGAGGAAAATGACATTTTACGGGATAAGAGAAAGGCTGAGATATCAAGCCTTCAAAACCAGATTAATCCCCACTTTCTATATAATACGCTTGAGACAATCCGAAGCGAAGCGCTTATGCATGGAGACATGGATGCCGCGATGATGTCGGAGTCGCTTGCAGACTATTTTCGCTACAACATCAGCAAAAAGAGCGATTTGGTGACCATCAGAGAGGAGCTTGAGAATATTGAAAGTTATATTCGAATCCAGAAATTTCGGTTTAAGCAGCGAATTGCATACGAGACGGTCTATCACACCGAAAAGCATTTAATTGAGAATGCGCAAATGCCAAAGTTGATTTTACAGCCATTGGTAGAAAATTCGATTTACCATGGTATTGAGAAAAACATAAATGGTGGCAAGGTAACGGTGCACCTTTTTGCAACAGAAAAGAGAATTATTATCACGGTTTGGGATAACGGGCCGGGAATGCCGGAGGAGATACTGAGGAAAGTACAGGAAGGACTGCGGACAAACAAGGAGATTCTGGAGAGTGAGGATAGGAGGGGAGGAATTGCCCTTTCAAATATTAATCAGAGAATCCAGATGATTTATGGGGAGGAATATGGACTGACGTTTTCTTCCGTAAAGGGTATCGGGACAGAGGCGGAAATTGTTTTGCCACGGGTTGTAAAGGAAAAGGCAGAATATGATAAAAAATGAAATAGTAAGGCTGGAGCACATTGAGATGAAAAGTAAGGGTGCTGCGGTATTGTCTGATTTTAAATTAAATATTTTGGAGGGAGAGTTTGTCATACTGTACGGCAATTTTGGCTGTGGCAGAAAGGAGGTCGCGGAGCTTTTAATGGGGCAGAATACAGCGTTGGCGGGCAGAATCTATATAAATGAAGAACCTCTTGACATTAGGGAGCCGATAAAGCCTGATAAGCTTGGCATATTTGCCGTATCCGACCATACCGGCTTGGTTTTGGGAATGTCCGTTGCCGAAAATATATTTTTGTCGTGGAAACAAAATATGTTTAGCTTCACTTTGCCAAGAAGGATACTTTATCGGGAGACAGAACACATTCTCAACATGATGGGAGTCGGTATTCCGCCCGAAAAGTTAGCGGGACAAATATCAAAGATTGACAGGCAGATTGTAAAGCTTGCAAAGGCGTACTGCAGAAAAGCAAGGCTTGTTATCATAAATGACATGGCTGACATCTATACACCTGCTGAGCGAGACAAACTCTTCTCGGCAATTCGATTTTTGCAGAGCAAGGGGACTTCTATACTCTGGATTACAGGAAAATGTATGAATACAATAAAATATATGGATAAGCTTGTTGTAATGCACCATGGAAAAAATGTCAGAACCTTTTTTGATACACCGGAGGACAAAGAAATTTTAAGTAAAATGGTAAATCAGACGAGCCACACAAGGCAGGCAGACTGGATAGGTAAGAAAAAGGATGACGAGTTATTCCGACTGCGAATCAGGGAAGGGCAGAGCAAAGAGCCGATTTTTATTGCAAAAGGGGAGTGTGTAGGCATTATCTTTGAAAACACGGGGGAGCTTAATGCTTTTTTGGAAGAAATTCTGGGAAAAAGACAGCTTCAGAACTGGTATATGTGGATAAACAATAAATTTTACGTTCCGGATAGTTATGAACGGGCAGTTTTTGAAGGAGTTTATGAGCTTGATATGATTGATATTCAAAACAATTTGTTTCACAATCTCTCGGTCAAGGAAAATCTGATTATTAACAGCATGAAGAGGACAAGCAAGGGCAGGCTGTTTTTGAACCGAACCTTTATGGAGTTTATCTATGCAAAATACCGGGAGAAAAATAAGATGCCGCCGAAGGAGCGGATTGACGATTGCAGCTGGAAGGAGAGGGAGGGTATTATTTTTCACAGGCTGAGTATGAACAGCTCTAAATTAATTGTGGCGGAGGAGTTTTGGGCACATGTGGATGATGCAAGATGGGATGGAATGATTGAAAATATAGAAAAATGCCTTGCCGAGAAAAAATCCTTCTTATTTTTGTCAGTAAACAGCAGCGATTTAAAGCAGGTTTGCAATCGAATTTATAAAATAAAGGGCAAAAAAATAGAAGTACTTAAAAAATGATAAAATAGCCCTCCTTTTTCGTAAGGTTGCCCCCTTATGGAGCATTGATAATAAAATTATAATAAGAGTGTAAAAAGAAGCAGAAACAAAAAATGGGAGGACAAGAAACATGAAAAAAGTATTGAGTTTGGTTTTAACAGCAGCGTTGACTGTATCCATGCTTGCAGGGTGCACAAGTAAGACGGCAACACAAGAAAGCAGTACTTCTGCAGAAAGTACCACAGCAGAAAACACTGCGACAGATACAAAGACAGAGGAGACAGCAGAAAGTACCGATACGGCAGCCACGGCAAACACGGGGGAAACGACAAAGGTTGCGGCGATGTTTTTTAGCTTGGAAGGTGAATTCTTTAAATATTTTGATGACCTTCTAAAGGAAAACTGTACGATGTTAGGATATGCCTATGAGTCACAGTCCTCAAACGGAGATGCATTGACAATGATTCAGCAGATTGAAAATGCAGTTGCAGGCGGTGCTGACTTGATTTTCGTATGGGCAAGCAGTGGTGCGGAGGTTTCCGATGCCTGTGCAGCAGCCCAGAAAGCGGGTGTCAAGGTACTGGCATTTGTTCAAAATCCGGGTGAAGAGTCTGTTGATGTTTTCCGCGGAAGCGATGAGACAATGTGTGGTGAGGCGATTGCAGCACTTGCAAAATCCTGGGCAGATGACCAGTACGGCGCAGATGCAGGAGAGGGTGTTATCAGCACAGTATTATTTGGAAATACAGACAGTGCGGAGCAGAAGGAACGATATGAGGCAATGGAAGCTTCCCTAAAGGAGGATAAGAGATTTAATATCTTAGAGTCCGCAGGAATTGAAGCCTCCACGATAAAGGCGCAGGAAGCCACAGAGAATATGTTCAGCAAATATGGACAGATTGATTGTATTTTGACAACAGGCGGAGAGATGGTGCTTGGCGTGATAGCCTATGCAATTTCAGAGGGAAGCCCTGTGGAGGACGTGACGCAGATGGGTATATTCGGAACGGAGATGAATTCCGAACTTGCAAACTATATGAAGGCAGGCGTATTAAAGGGTTCCGTCTTAAATGGTGGCAAAACCGAGGATAATGTTAAGGAAATAGCAGGAATCATAGATAGTCTTCTAAAGGGAGAGAAAGTTGACAACTTTTCAGCAGTAGATATGGCACAAATTACAGCGGATAATCTGGCAGAATACGGATATTAATTGAAGTGCTAAAAATCAGAAACGGAGGGGCTGGTATAACAGCAGCCCTTCCGCTTCCATAAAGGTAAGGAGTTTTGAACATGAGCGATAATACAATATTGTCCTTAAAAAATGTGACAAAGCGTTATCCGGGAGTGGTAGCACTCGACAAGCTTTCCTTTGAGCTGAAGGAAGGGGAGGTACATGCCCTGATTGGTGAAAATGGTGCAGGCAAATCAACCCTGATCAAATGCTTAAGTGGTGCAATTACACCCGAGGAGGGAACAATAGAAATAGGAGGAAACGTGTACAACGAAATGTCTCCTAAACTGTCAAGAGAGTATGGAATTGAGGTTGTTTATCAGGAACTTAATCTGATTGATGGGTTGACTGTGGCTGAAAATGTGTGCTTTGGAACAGAATATGGAAGATTTGTAAATTTTAAATTATTGACCAGTAAAACAAAAGAGGTATTTGAGAATCTTCACATTAATATTGAACCTGACAAATTTGTTTTTCAGCTGTCCACCGCCCAGCAGCAGCTTGTCGAGATTGCGAAGGCAGTTTCAAAAGACGTCAGAATTTTAGTTCTGGATGAACCGACGGCACCGCTGACGACGAACGAGGTAGAAATTTTATTTGACCTGATACGGGAATTAAAAAAGAGAAAGGTTTCGGTTATTTACATATCACATAGAATGGACGAAATTTTTACTATTACAGACAGAGTTACCGTTATGCGAGACGGTCAGTATATTACAACTTTAAAAACGGAAGATACAAATAAGCAGGAACTGATTAAATATATGGTAGGCCGGGAATTGAAGGAAATCTACCCAAATAGAACAAAAAGAACAAACAAGCCGATGTTAGAGCTTGAAAAGGTGTGCGGAGGAAAGGATAGGGATATCACTCTGCATGTAAATGAAGGAGAAATTGTAGGGCTTGCAGGCCTGGTGGGAGCGGGAAGAACGGAGCTTGCCAGAATGATTTTTGGAGCGGATAAAATGGAATCGGGCACCATTAAAATAGAGGGAAAAGAGATTGTAATCAATTCGCCAAGAGATGCAATTCAAAATGGAATTGGACTTATCCCGGAGGATAGGAAAAGGCAGGGCTGTCTTTTGGACTTTGGGATTGATTGGAATATTGCCTTGACACATCTGCCGGAAATATCAAGACTTTTATTTGTTAACGACAAAAAGGTAGAGGAGCAGGGCGTGGAATATGTGGAAAAGCTAAAAATAAAAACCCCGTTTATCAACCAGTTGGTCCGCAATTTAAGCGGAGGGAATCAGCAGAAGGTCGTACTTGCGCGAACTCTTATTACAAATTCAAAGGTGATTATTTTTGATGAGCCGACAAGAGGAATCGATGTGGGGGCACGGGCAGAAATTTACAATCTGCTATCGGAGCTTGCAGATGAGGGAAAGGCAATTTTGATGATAAGCTCTGATATGGAGGAATTGCTGGGCATGTCGGACCGCATCTATGCTCTCTCAGAGGGAAGAATAAAAGGGGAAATCAGCAGGGAAGAGTTTTCCCAGGTGGAACTATTAAAACTGATGTCCATTGATTAGGAGGATATAAGAATGAAATCAGCTAGAAGGATTTTGGAAAAATATTATATATTAATTGTGTTACTCATGGTGTTAGTCTTTTTTTCCATTGCGGCACCAAGATTTTTTACCCTGTTGAATCTGACAAATATACTTGTGCAAAATTCCTATTTGATTATCGCGACAATTGGTATCGCTATGATTATGATAAGCAGTGGGGCAGACTTGTCTGTTTCCTATCAGATTGGTCTTGTGAGCGTTATACTTGGAAAGCTTTTGACACAGCTAAATGCACCGGTTTTTATCGCAGTGATTGTGGCACTGATAGCGGGAGGACTGCTTGGTTCCGTAAACGGTCTTTTTGCAGTAAAGCTAAAGGTTCATCCTATGGTTGCAACAATGGCGACGATGACAATTTATCAGGGTATCGCCTATGTTTCTTCCAACTCTGAAACCTATTTTAATTTTCCGACGCAGTTTAAGCTTATCGGACAGGGATATATAGGGATTGTACCGATTTGCGTTATACTTATGATTATCAGTGTTGGGATAGGCTATCTTATGTTAAACAAGACTTACTTTGGAAGATATATCTACGCACTTGGCGGAAATGAGGAGGCGGCGAGACTTGGAGGTATTAACACAAGTGCAGTCAGAATTATTGCATTTATCGTGGCGGGTATATTTGTAGCCATTGCCTCAGTTGTTCTGACCGCCAGAACCGGAAGCGCTAGCGCAGGAATCGCAGTAGATGCAATGTTCACCTGCTTTACCGCCTGCATACTCGGCGGCATATCCTTCAGCGGAGGAGGCGGAAATGTGCTGAACGTTGTGCTTGGTGTATTAATTTTGGGAATGCTCGCAAACGGAATGCAGATGATGGGTTTGTCAATTTACTCGCAGTATATTGCAAAAGGTGTTTTACTTGTTGCGGCGATTGCGTATGATAATTATCAGAAGGCGCAGAAGTTGAAGGAAGCGTAAAAAATAGATAAATGTCTATGAAAAGTCAAAAGCACTGCGCTGGTATTGTAATAGGATACCAGTGCAGTGTGTTTTTTAATCCCTAATTTTTATTTAAACTTTCTTCAAATCAGGTATACTATTCTTACCAATCGTAGCCATTAATAAGATAGAAACCACAAAGCTTACTACGCAGGCAATAATGGAAGCTGCTACGGAAGAATCGAAACCTGTATTCGGGTTAATAACCTGGAGCCATCCAAAGATTCCGTTTGTGCCGTAGAAGTACTGCTTTACTCCTCCCATACCAATAATTGCACCGCCTAAACCCGAAGCAATTGAGGCAAGGATAAATGACATTTTATTTTGCAGGGTCACGCCATAGATTGCCGGTTCTGTGATTCCAAGCATTGCAGAAAGAATTGCAGGTGCACATACACTCTTTATTTTCTGGTTTCTGGTCTTTAACAATATAACAAGCACAACGCCCGCCTGTCCAAAAGCAGAGCTTAAACCTGCAATTGTGACTGGATCATAGCCCATAGTGGAAAGGTTGTTGATGGAAATTGCCACAAACCCCCAATGAACTCCAAATACAACACAGAGTTGAATCAACGAGCCGTACAAAAATCCGCAGGCAACGGCACTGACGCTGTACAAGGCACTGATAGCCGCTCCAAGTAAATCACTGACAATGGATACAAACGGGCCGATAACCAAGAATCCAGCAACGAGGCTGAAAGTAAGTGTTAAAGCCGGTACCGCAAACATTTTAAACATATCATTGATACGTTTGTTAAAAAACTTTTCAAGCTTAGAAGCCAGATAACAGATTACAACAACAGGGAATACTGTACTGGTATAGCTTTTTAAAATAACAGGTATTCCAAGAAAAGTAATGTAAACCGGTGACTCAAGGATAGTGCCGGAAAATAGGGTATATAGTGGTTCCCCGGCGAGAATGGTTGTTATGCTCGGATATACCAGCGCACAGCCGATTGCCAAACCAATAAAGGGAGTACCGCCAAATTTTTTCATTGCAGTGTATCCCAAAAGGATAGGCATAAAGGTAAAAAATCCATCACCAATCATATACAATATCTGGTATGTTCCGGAAGTTGAGGCAAGAATGCCGGTGGCTGTCAGCAGCGCAAGAACACCTTTAATAACACCAGAACCAACCATAATACCCAATATTGGGGTAAAAATTCCGGAAATTAAATCAAACAGACTGCTTTTTACTTTTTTCTCCTTCATACCGGCTTTCATTTCAGACGCGTCAATCAAATTGGAATCCTGTTCCTCCAACCCAAGAAAAGAAATCAGTTCCTTATAGACCTCACCAACCTTTTGACCGACTACGACTTGGTATTGACCGCCTGCCTTAATCACAGACAGTACCCCTTCAATATTTTTGATTGCATCATCATTTGCCTTTCCCTCATCTTTTAAATGAAAGCGAAGTCTGGTAACACAGTGATAGACGCTTGTAATATTTTCGGCACCCCCAACACCGGCTATAACTTCTTGAATCATTTTTTCATATTTCATTTCAGATTCCTCCTTCTCCTTATTCCCAATAAAATGCCTCGTTTTTCTTTAAGGCTATGTAATGTGAAACATTTGCTTCACCTACAATCGTTACATCTAAATCTCTTTCAGCTTTTAAATCCCATTTTGTGATTGTTCCATTTGACCAGTAAAGATTAAGTATTCCTCCGCATTTTGTTCGAATTCCAAGCAACTTTCCGGTTTTTAATTGCTTTGGCAATGACGGTAAGAGATAAATCTGCTTCCCGTAGTCTTGTACAAGCATTTCAAGTAAACCGCAGGCACCCCCAAAATTACCGTCAATCTGAAATGGCGGGTGGTTATCAAAAAGGTTATCGAGCGTTGCATTCTTCAGAAGCTCTTCCAGATGATACCATGCGTCCTCACTTTTATGCAGTCTTGCAAAAAACAGAATAATCCATGCTCTGCTCCAGCCTGTATGACCACCGCCGTTTTCGAGTCTTCTTCTAAGCGTAAGCTCTGCGGCTTTGGCAAGTTCGGGTGTCTGGTCTGCCCGAATTTGTTCTCCCGGATAGAGTGCAAAGAGTTGGGAAATATGTCGGTGCCCAATCTCTGCCTCCTCATAATCCTTCTGCCATTCCTGTATCTGTCCATACTTTCCGATTTTAATTCCCGGCATACCATCCAGCCGTTCCTTTACTTCCTGGCTGATATCGTTCTCGCCGCCAATTTCATCCGTTATTTTGAGATATCCGGTAAAAAGCTGATGCAGAATTTCCAAATCCATAACAGGTCCGTTACACAGATTGCTGTATTCTCCATTCTCACTCACATATGTGTTTTCCGGTGAGCAGGAAGGACCGGTAACCCAGTTACCCTCATCATTTTGAAACATATAATCAAGGAAAAATAATACACTATCCTTTAATACCGGGTAATATCTTTGAATAAATAGCGGGTCTTTTGTATATTGGTAATGCTCCACAATGTGCAGGCACAACCATGCGGCTCCCAACGGCCAGATTGTGGCGGCAATGTTGCTGTCCTGCGGAGCGCAGTCACCCCATATATCTGTGTTGTGATGACAGCAAAAGCCTCTTGCACCATACATTTTGTCTGCTACCTGTTTACCGTTTTTTTGCATTTGCTTCAGATGTTCAAACAACGGCATATGCAATTCGGGCAGGCCCCATTTTTCTGCAAGCCAGTAGTTCATCTGAATATTGATATTAATTGTATAGCGAGAGCCCCACATAGGCGCAAAATCCTCGTTCCAGATTCCTTGCAGTGTTGCCGGTAGACTGTGCTCTCTGCTTGAACTGATAAGCAAATATTTTGCATAATTGTAATAGGTATTTACCAGACCGATATCGGTATATCCTTCGCGCATTCGCTGTAATCGTTCGGGTGTGCTTTGACTTTCCAGCTTCTCATCCCCTTCAAGTAGCAGCATGCTTTGCTTATAATACTTTTGGTAGTCGTTTATATGCCTTTGGCGCAGAGCAGTGTATTCCTGAATTGCGGCCTCTTTTAAGGTTTGCAGGCACCATTCTCTTGGGGATGTGCTTCGATAAGTGGTTCTTGCCGTGATATAGAGTGTTGCACTGTCTGCATTTTCCACGACAATACGTCCACCCATTCGGTACTGCCGTCCTCCGGTTGAAGCTATCATGACCATTAACTCAAACCCAATTCCATTTTCGCCTCCCTGCTGACCATATAATCGTATTATTTCATTATCCAGAACTTCTACGCCGTCGCAGTAAGATACACTTCTGCCTCCACGGTTGTCTTTTCTGGTCAGAGCTGTTTCGAAATTCAATGTTTTTGCCGTTTTTGCATTTAACTTGTATACGATTACCTTATCCGGGTTAGATGCAAAAAATTCACGCTCGTACATTCTTTCTTCGTACCGATATTGAATTGTGCCAACAGATTGTTCAATGTCTAAGCTTCGCTTGTAGTCTTTGACTGTTTTTGGTACCCAAGCCTGGTACATCAGTCCGTTTTCCAATTGAGTCAGTGCTTTTTTTCCCTTTTCCTTGGGAAAATGTAACCAAATATCACCAAGCGATTGATAGTGACGCATGTGAGGATAAGCTCCAAACATGCTTTGTTCTGCAAGTCTTTCTGCTTCACCTGTTTTCTCAGCCATAAGCAAATCTCTGATTTTGGAAAAATAGTCTCGTGCATCCGGATTAGTCCGCTCAATAAAACCACCGGACCAAACGGAATCTTCATTTATCTGTATTCTTTCTGTCCCGACGCCTCCAAAGACCATCGCGCCCATAAAACCATTGCCGACAGGAAGTGCTTCATTCCAGTTTTTTGCCTCTTTATGCATGCAGATTTTATTCATTTGCCATTCTCCTTTCCGTGTTGCTAAACCGATTATAGCAAAAAAAAAAGAGCTTTCGAAAAGTTCGCAATTTAGAAACTCTTCAAAGACTCTTTAAATTTTTTTGTCTTGTGGAAAGCCATATTTCTGCTGGTATTTAACGGCAATCATCTCAATCAGAAGCTGATACAGAATAGGGTGGTTCTGTACATTTGTGGAATGCTCATAATAAATCAGGCTATCTACCCAACTGTTTTGTCTCATTTCTTTATTGGACGTAATCAGGACTACTTTTCCTTTTGACTGGTTAAAACAATCTTTTTGAGGCATTCCGTCCTGCATGGCATGTACGTTGATATACCTTCCGGAATTTGAAAAAATAATAAGCAGTGTATCCTCGTCGGCATTTCGAATATACTCCGTTTGCTTTTGGTCATTTAGTGTCGTATAGATAAACTTTTGATAAAATGCCATTTTGTACTGAAGATTTAAGCAGATTGTCTCCGAATAAACTTCTCCAAACGCTGCTACCTTTTTATAATGATAAATATCATCTACCAATTGTTCAATGGGTTGTTTGTCTATTGTTTGAAAGAGATGATTGATATCATAATCTAAAATTTTGCGGTAATAGTCAACACTATGTGCCAATATACAGTCTGTAATATTACTTGTATTTTGATTTTTTATATAGACAGCTTTCTCGTGTTCACGCACAGCTTCAAGCTTAAAGTCAATATAATCATCAAATCCGAGTTTACGGACAAATTTGGAAATGGTAGATTTTGATACGCTGCAAAGCTTTGCCATTTCACCGATTGAGAAAGAATTAATGCTTCCGATACTCTCCATCATAACACCAGCTATATGGTATTCGATACTATCTATGGTTGTTTCATTGATGGTCGTTACCAGACGATTATACAATAAAGGCATATACATCCACCCCGCGATTTTTTCTCAATTATAATACATCATATCAACGTCTGCAAGAAGAATTCAAATACACATTCGCACTAAGCAGCAGCGTCTCTGTCAATTTCGTCAGACTGTCGATCGACTCATCAAATCCACATACCAGCCAATGCTCCAGGATGGCAACCATACCGCCTGCAATAAAGCGGATGGCATAAGGCTCCAGACCTGTTTGTATATCATTGTTTGCCTGCAATAAATACATGCGGATGGAGTCTGCATATTCAATATATTTCTGATTCAGCAAATAAAACAGACCGTCTCGGTGAAGATAGGTCAAAAGCTGCTTTTCACTCGCCCAGAATTCATAATAGTGAGTGAATATCTCAAATGTGGCGGCGGCTGAAATTTCATTTTTCTGCTGAAATTCCCCAAAAAGCTCGTCCAATACATAATGTAAAACGTCTTCCTTTGATTCGAAATTGCGGTAAAATGTTTTTCGAACGAGATTGGCTTCCTGACAGATTTGGGTGATTGTAATTTCACTAAAACTGTAATTTTCCAGCAGACGGATAAGAGAATCGGCAATCCACCTCTGAGATTTTATTGCGATAGCGCTTGTCTGTTTTTTATACATGTGACACAAATACTCCTTTTTGTGTAAGTTAACAAGAGAATCTTGTTTTTTACTTAGTAGTATACTATTATTTTGTATATGACACAAGTGGGACATTAGGTATTGGAAAGGAATGCAGTTATTTATGAGCTATGTGAAAATTGTAGACGAACATAGAAGATATAAGATGGGTGAAAGTACGATTATCGCCAACAAGGGTATCAGCTTTGAGATTGAACAAGGCGAGTTTGCCGTGATTTTGGGACCGAGCGGTGCCGGAAAATCAACGGTTTTAAATATTTTAGGAGGAATGGATTCCCCGGATGAGGGGCAGGTATTTGTGGACGGAGTTGACATTGCGACTTTCCCGCCCAAAAAGCTGACGAAATACCGCAGGGAGGATGTGGGTTTTGTATTCCAGTTTTACAATCTGGTTCCGAACCTGACAGCGAAGGAAAATGTGGAGCTTGCAACTCAGGTATCCCCGAACGCACTGAACGTAGATGAGGTGCTGGATCAGGTTGGTTTGAGCGATAGAAAACTGAATTTTCCTGCACAGTTATCCGGCGGTGAGCAGCAGAGAGTCGCGATTGCAAGGGCGCTTGCGAAAAACCCGAAATTACTGCTCTGCGATGAGCCGACGGGTGCACTCGACTATGAGACGGGAAAGCAGATTTTAAAGCTGTTGCAGGATACATGCAAAAATACGGGAACCACGGTTATTGTAATCACGCATAATTCAGCGATTGCACCTATGGCAAACCGTGTGATTCACATTCATAACGCAAAGGTTCGAAGCATTGAGACAAATGAGAAGCCTATGCCGGTAGATGAAATTGAGTGGTAGGAGATAGGTATGGGAAAGAAAAAAGCACTAAAAAAACTTATCTTGCAGGAGATTCTGACCTCAAAGGCAAGATTTATTTCAATTATGCTGCTGATTTTGCTAGGCGTTTCGTTTTTCTCAGGACTGAATTCATCAGGACCGGATATGCTGAAGACGGCAGCACTCTATTTTGATAATCAAAATCTTATGGATATTCATGTGGTGTCCACGATGGGACTTGAGGACGAGGACATCGATATACTGTGGCAGCAGGAGGACATTGACCAGATAAATGTAGGTTACAGCCAGGATGTTATCACTCAGAAGGAAGATAAATTGTTTAAAATTTATTCTTATGACAAGGCGGATACGATAAATCAATTTGAAATCATATCCGGGCGTCTGCCTGAAAACAGCGGTGAAATTGCTTTAATAGCAGGAGCCAGAACGCAGAATCTGTATGTGATTGGCGATACGGTGACGTTTGTTCCTGACAGTGAGGATACGGATTTGTCTGAGCAGTTTCACAAAACAGAGTATACGATTGTCGGATTTGTAAAAAGCCCGATGTACGTTTCGGATAAGCAGCTTGGAAGCAGCACGATTGGGAAAGGCACTTTGGACGGCTACGGTGTTATCAGCAAGGCGGATTTTAACATTTCCGTCTATACCGATGCGTATATGACCTTTAAGAGCTTGCGAGGACTGTATCCTTACAGCGATACATATAAGGATAAGATAAGCGCCTATGCGGACACGATAGAGGCTGCTTTTGATGAGCGGGCGGTTACACGTCTTGCGGATATCAAGGTGGAGGCACAGGAGGAAATCGATGACGCGAAGCAGGAAATAGCAGACGGAAAGCAGGAGCTTGCCGATGCAGAGGAAGAGCTTGCCGATGCGAAGGAGCAGATTGAGGACGGAAAGGTTAAGCTTGCAGACGCAGAAGAGCAGCTTCTTGATGCAAAGCAAGAGCTTACGGACGGTGAGAAGGAGTACGAGGATAACAAGGCACTTTTTGATGAGCAGATTGCAGACGGAAAAAAGCAGCTTGATATAGGAGGAAATCAGCTCGCGGACGGACAAAACACGATAGATGAGAGCCGAAAGCAGATAGAGGATGGCAAGAAACAGATAAAAGAGGGCTTGAAGCAGATAGAGGAGAAAGAGACCGAGCTAAAGACACAAAAGTCCCAGATGGAGGAGTTTTTGGCTCAAATAGAGCAAGTCATTCAGGTTCCGGCGGCATATATCCCCGCAGAGCAGCAAAGTGCTTTGATACAGGCAGGTTCTGGGATTGACCTTGGAAACGGGCAGACCTTCGGCGACTTGCTGGCGGGTTATTTTGCAGGAGTAGTCAGTGGAGATACACTTGTCTCCACGTTAAACGGTATTATTGCTCAGATAGACAACGGACTTGCGACGATTTCAGATACGAAGCAGGAGCTTGTCAAAAAGCAGGAGGAGCTAGAGGCAGCTTCTAAGCAGCTTGCCGATGCGCAGGAGCAGATAAATACCGGTCAGGATACAATTATTGTAAAAAATCAAGAGTTTGAGGATGCGAAAGCGGACGGTGAACAGCAGCTTGCCGACGCAAAGCAGCAGATAGAGGACGGATGGACTGAGTACAACGACGGTGTAAAAGAGCTTGAGGAGAAGAAGCAGGAACTTGCTGACGCAGAGCAGGAATATGAGGATGGTCTTGCCGAGTACAATGAGGAAAAGGCAGATGCCCTGCAGGATATCGCAGATGCAGAAGAAGAGATAGCGGATGCAGAAAAAGAGCTTGCGGATTTAAAGGTGCCTTCCTATTATGCATTTTCGAGGGAAGACAACGCAGGCTACAGCGAATATAAGGATAACGGAGAGAGATTAGCTTCCATCGCCATTGTATTTCCGGCATTTTTCTTTGCAATAGCGGCATTGGTCAGCCTTACGACCGTGACGCGTATGATTGAGGAGCAGAGAGTCCAGATTGGAACATTAAAGGCACAAGGCTATACGGATGCAGAAATTTCTATCAAGTACTATGTTTATGCTCTCGGCGCAAGCGGTGTGGGAACTGCGCTTGGATTGATCGCCGGATTTTACGGAGTTCCGAGAATTATTATCACCGCGTACAGTTCCATGTATGATTTTCCGAATGCACAGTATGTGTGGTATTGGTGGTCGGCATTGACATCCTTTGGAATTGCAGTATTCTGCACGGGAATTTCCGTATGGGCGGTGCTTCGTCAGGAGTTAAAGGGAACACCTGCCATCCTGATGCGCCCCAAATCTCCGAAGGTGGGAAAACGAATTTTCTTAGAGCGGGTTACCCCGATTTGGAACCGACTGAACTTTGTTCAAAAAGTAACGATGAGAAACTTATTCCGCTACAAACAGCGTATGATTATGACTGTGTTTGGAATTGCGGGTTGTATGGGACTCATGATGACAGGCTTTGGCGTTAATGATTCGGTATCCGACTTGGCTGATTTACAGTTTAAGACGCTTATGCACTATCAGGGAATGGTGGTGTTTGACGAGGACGCAGCGCAGGAAGATAAAACTAAGGCAGAGGAAGCCATTGCGGGTGCCGAGGGAATTGACGACCTTATAATGGTGAAGCAGGAGCAGTTTGACGTAAAGCAGACGGGAGTAAATCCACAGCAGGCAGTTTTGATTGTTCCGAAGGAGCCGGAGCGTTTTTCGGACTATGTTCTTCTAAGAGAAGAGGGAAGCGATACCGGCTATGATATCCCTGATGAGGGAGCTGTTATCACCGCGAAGCTTGCGGATTTGTTCGGTGTGCGGGAGGGAGACACTCTCACAGTCACCGATTCAGACAATCAGGAATTTGAGATTCCGGTTACGAAAATTGCGGAAAACTACGCAGGGCATTATATTTATATGACGGCAGAGACGTATGAAAAATGTTTTGGCAGTGAGGAGACTGTTTACAACGCTGCATTGCTTCGTTACGAGCAGGATAAGACGTGGGAGGAGAATTTGTCCTCCGTCATGAATGAGTATGCGGGAATCAAGGCGATTGCGTTTAACTCTTCAACGATTGAGCTGTTTGACGACTCAATGGGAAGCTTAAACACGGTAGTTGTTGTAATCATCATAGCGGCGGCGATACTTGCCTTTGTCGTACTCTATAACCTGACGAATATCAACGTGTCCGAGCGTATCAGAGAGCTTTCAACAATTAAGGTATTAGGCTTCTACGACAATGAAGTCACCATGTATATTTACCGGGAGAATGTGATTTTATCCCTGTTTGGTATTTTTTTTGGAAGCTTTCTCGGAAAATTCCTTCACTGGTTTGTGCTTGACACGGCTTCGATGGATAACATGACGTTTGGTACTTACTTGCATGTGCACAGCTATGTCTATGCGGGCTTGCTGACACTGCTGTTCTCTTCGATGGTTATGTGGGTGATGCACAATAAGTTAAAGCATGTGGATATGATAGAGGCGCTTAAGTCGAATGAGTAAGGAGAAATCCGGAAACATGGAAAAGAAACAGTTTGAAGTACTGCGCAGCAAGCAGTTTATGGAGGCGGGAGAGAATATTACAGTATTTATCCCGCCGAGAGGATTTGCCGGTGCAAAGATGCACCGGCATAATTATATTGAATTAAACTACGTTTCCAGCGGAAGATTTCGCCAAATAATTGAGGGGAATGAGATTATCAGTGAAATGGGCGATGTGTGTATCATGGATACCATGGCGGCGCATGCCGTGCAGGATATGACAGGTGACGGTGTCTTGGTAAATATCCTTATGGAGCCTGAGTTTTTTGACACGTCCTTCTTAAACCGCTTATCCAATCAGGGAGGTGTCGCGACATTTCTGGTGGAAGCCGTGCTTCGAAACCGCAAGGAGGAGCATTATATTTATTTTCCCTCCCATCAGAATAAAAGGGTCAGCACGGTGATGGAAGCCATTTTATTTGAGTTTTCTGAAAAAAATGTGGGCTATCTTGAGGTGTGGAACAGCTACATGGTGATTTTGTTTACGGAGCTTTTGAGAACGGTGAAAAAAGAGGCAGAGAAAACAGAGACGCCGGAGCGGGCCAATATATTAAAGCTTTTGTCCTACATTGAGAAAAATTACAAGAGCTGTACGTTGTCTGATACCGCGAAGGAATTCAATTTAAGCCCCAACTATTTAACGACGCTGTTAAAGCGCCATACCGGAAAAAGTTTCTTAGACCATATTCAGCAGCAGAAAATGAAGCAGGCAAAGTACTATTTAGACAATACTGACTTATCTGTATCAGAGATAGCAAGGCTTTGCGGCTACGCAAACTTAAATTTTTTCTACAAGCTGTTTGAAAAAGAGGAAGGTATGACACCTGCCTCTTACCGAAAACTGAATAAGCGTAAGAATGGTCAGTAATAGCGAAAAAACCGACATTGTCTGCCTCCGTTTTTTATGATAGTTTTAACATAGAAAACAGAGAAGGAAATGGAGGTTTTTTTATGTTGCAAATAAAAGCTGTAAAGATAAACTATGAGATGAATCCGGTTGGAATTGAAGAAGTGCCGCAATTTAGCTGGGTATTGGAAAGTACAGAGAGAAATGTAAAGCAAAGCGCTTACCATTTGCAGATTGCACTTGATAAAGGCTTTGAAGAGACTGTATTTGACAGCGGAAAAACAGACAGTAACAAGTCGGTCCATATTACACCAAATAAATTGCAAATAAAAAGTGCAACAAAATATTATGCGCGGGTAAAAGTATGGGCAAACAAGGAGGAAAGCGATTGGAGTGCAGTTGCCTATTTTGTAACCGGACTAAGAAAGAAGGACTGGCAGGCAAAGTTTGTCTCGGCAAAAATGCAGGAAGAAAAGGAAAACTCCAAGGGAACGTATGTGAGAAGCACTTTTTGCGTAAAGGGAAAAATAAAGGAAGCCTTTGCTTTTACGACGGCACTTGGGATTTACGAGTTTTATCTAAATGGCAGGAAAGTAGGAGAAGATTTGCTGACACCCGGCTGGACTTCTTACAACCGTCATTTGCTGTATCAGACTTATGATGTGAGGGATTGCCTTAAGGACGGAGAAAACGGCATCGGAGCAAGCCTCGGCGCAGGATGGTATAAGGGAGTGATGGGTTTTGAACACAGGAGAAACCACTACGGAGAGCGGACAGCCTTTTTGTGCCAGATTGTCATTCGCTACGAGGATGGAAGTGAGGAGACAATTTGCACAGACGAAAACTGGGTGGGACATGACTCCCCGGTAGAATTTGCGGAAATTTATGACGGAGAAATTTACAATGCAGGAAAAGAAATTTCCGGATGGGCAGAGTCAGGAGAAATGGACACCTCTTGGAAATGCGTTTCGGAAGTGGAATATGATAAGAAGTATTTAAGGGCACAGAGTGGCTGTCGGGTACAAAGAAAAGAATGTCTAAAGGCAAAGGAGCTTCTTGTGACGCCGGGCGGAGATACCGTTATAGACTTTGGGCAAAATATGAGCGGTCTCATTCAAGTGACGGCATATGGGAAGCAGGGGGATATAATCGAGCTGCAATGCTTTGAAACTCTGGATAAGGACGGCAATGTCTATCTGGATAATCTAAGAGGAGCCAAGGAGACCTTGCGATACACGTTCGGAAGAGAGGGAAAGATTACCTACTCTCCATCGTTTACCTTTATGGGCTTTCGCTATGCTAAGGTAGTTTCATTTCCCGGAGAGCCGACGCTCAAAAGTTTTGCGGCACACGCAATTCACTCCAATATGGAGGAGACAGGAACCTTTGAGTGTTCCAATCAGGATATCAATCAGCTCTGGCATAACATACGCTGGGGAATGAAGAGCAATTTTGTGGACGTGCCGACGGATTGCCCGCAGCGGGATGAGCGGCTTGGATGGACGGGAGATGCACAGATTTTTGCCAGAACTGCGACTTATCTGATGAACACATATTCATTTTTTAGAAAATGGTTGAATGATTTGGCGGCAGACCAGCTGCCGGGAGGCGGAGTGCCCCATGTCATTCCCGATATTTTGACAAAGCGGGGAGAGGAAGAGCTGCTTGCAGATCAGAAAACCCACTCAGCGGCAGCATGGGCGGATGCAGCGGTAATTGTGCCTTGGAATTTGTATTTGTGCTTTGGGGATAAACAGATTTTAGCGGAGCAGTATGAGAGCATGAAGGGCTGGATTGACTTTATGAAAAATCGTGCGGAGGACTATATTTGGAACTATGGACTTCAATTCGGTGACTGGGTTGCGCTGGACGCCGAGGAGGGAAGTTATTTCGGTGCGACGCCGAATGATTTGACCTGTACGGCATATTTCGCTTATTCCACAGACCTGTTTGTAAAGGCCTCGAGGGTTCTTGGAAAAGAGGAAGAAGCAAGGCAATACGGTGAGCTATACAATTGCATTGTAGATAAGTTTCAGCGTACCTTTTTTGACAGTGACGGAAGGATGACGGCACAGACGCAGACAGCGCATATTATTGCACTGTACTTTAAGCTCGTTCCACAACAGTACCGTAAGCAGACGGTTGAAAAGCTAAAAGAGCTTTTGGCAAAAGAAGACGGACATCTGGTGACAGGATTTGTGGGAACACCGTATTTTTGCCATGCACTCAGCGAAAACGGAGCTTTAGAGGAGGCGTATGAGCTTTTGCTAAAGGACGATTTTCCGTCATGGCTGTATCAGGTGAAGCAGGGTGCGACGACCATTTGGGAGCACTGGGACGGCATAAAGCCGGACGGAAGTATGTGGAGCCCTGATATGAATTCCTTCAACCACTACGCCTACGGTGCGATAGGTGAATGGCTGTACCGGGTTGTGGCGGGAATTGAGATTGATGAGGCGATGCCGGGTTATGAGCACAGCATAATTCATCCGCATTTTGGAGGCGGATTGGAATTTGTGCAGGCTTCCTGTGAGACGGTTTACGGTAAGCTGTCGGTCAGATGGGAGGAAACGGAGGAAGCAAGAAAAGTATTTCTCCATATACCGGCAAATACGACGGCTACAATCAGGCTTGATGGAAAGCAAATTTTGGAGAGTGATGGGTTGAAGTTTGAGCTTGAGAAGGATTCCCAAATTTGGGAGGCAGAAGCCGGATCAGGAGATTATGTTGTGGTATTAACAAAATTGGAATTCTAAAAAAAACAGGTGCATTTTTACAAAAAATGCACCTGTCTTTTTATGTCAATATATAAATGGTTTGTACCAAAGGAAACAGAGGAACATGTCATTGAGCTGATACGAAAAAAATTAAATTGTGGAGTTTATAATTCCGGCAATTTGGTTTCCTTTGAAATATAAGATGTCAAAAGCTCAACAAATATATTAAAAAGAATGGGGGAGACGGAACTGGTTTCAGGGTCAATGGATACAAAGGGCAGAAACACGTTTTTGTCGACCATGTGCGAATAGGCGTGATTCGGATTTGCTGTGACCAGCATTATTTTAGCTTTTGTGTTGATAATTGGCTCTATATTGGTGTCTCGTGCATGGACGGAAAAGACAATCAGCAGGTCTTTTTTATCTAGGTAACCGGAAAGATCCTCCATAGAATCATTTGGTGTTGAGTGGATAAAAATATAATTCTTTCGCATAAGCTGCTCCAATAATATGGCCGGAGCAAAGCTCTTTCCTGTTCCGGTCGCAAATATATTTTGAAACTTAAGTACATACTTGGCAATGGAGCGCATGTAAGAGTCTGTGAGTACCTTTTCTGTTTCGCCAAGCAGTTGATACATATTGTTGAAATAGGCAAGATGACTGGTGCCTTTCGCTTTTATGTCTTCTTGGTGTGCCAAAGAAGCAGTAACGGCAGAACGAAATTCCTGATAACGGGAATAGCCGAGACTTTTAACAAAACGGGAAAGCGCCGGTTGCGATACGCCGCAGGTTTGAGCCATGACGCTGGAGGATTTATATATAATCTGTTCAGGATTTTTTGTAATAGTTTTATAGATTAGCTGATCGTTTTTGGTAAAGCTATTTTTATGTAGCTCCATAAGCTGAAATGGATTCATGTGGCACCTCTTTCTGAAGTAATATGCTTTTGTATTATTATAGCACGTATTAAAGTTATTCAAAATAGTTGTTTGAGTAAATATTTTATTTATTATGATTTGAATTTTGGTTAGGAACAATAGACAAATTTTATTTGCAATGTTTGTGAAAAATAGATATTTACTTATTTGATAAAATAATGAATAATATATTCATGCAATAAGAATAAAACATTCATTCTAAAGCGGCAATGCAAAGCAAGGAGGACATTAGTATGGCAAAGAACTATGATAAGCTATCGGAGACGATAGTCAAAAGTGTTGGAGGGACAGAGAATATCTCTGCACTAACACATTGTGTTACGCGTTTGCGCTTTACGCTGGTAGATGAGAGTAAAGCAGACACAAAGACATTGGAGCAAACGGAGGGGATACTGAAAATCATTCAGGCAGGTGGGCAATATCAGGTTGTAATTGGAAATGAAGTAGGTGACGTTTTTGATGCCATTTGTGCCAAATACAATCTTGGACCTTCTGACAGTAATCAGGATACGGACAGTGCCCAAGGCGAAAAAAAGGGTGTGATTAACAACCTGATGAATATTATTTCCGGTATTCTGGCGCCTACGCTTGGGGTATTGGCTGCGGCAGGTATAGTAAAGGGTCTTGTTTCCCTTGGACCTACACTTGGATGGTTTACAACAGAAAGTGGATTTTACATGGTGCTGTATGCACTTAGTGATGGATTTTTCTACTTCCTGCCGATTCTTTTAGGTTTTACATCTGCAAGGAAATTTAAGAGTAACGAATTTGTGGGTGCGGCAATCGGTTGTGCGTTGGTTTATCCGGGCATGGTTAATATTGCTACCACATTGAATATTGCCGGAACAATTTTTGCGGGAACTGCGTTTGAAATGAATTATTATAATACTTTCTTAGGCATTCCGATTGTTATGCCGGGAACCGGATATACATCCAGCGTTGTTCCGATTATTTTGGCTGTTTATGTAGCATCTAGAATTGAAAAGTTATGTAAAAAGAGTATTCCGGTTGCAGTTCGCGGCGTTTTAACACCTCTATTTTCGCTGGTTTGCGCAGTTGTGCTTACTTATATTGTTATCGGACCTGTTTCCATGGCAATTTGCGGAGTAATTGCTAATTTTGTGACATTCCTTTATCATATTCCTGTTGTAGGCGGTGTTGTGGCAGGTGCATTGATTGGCGGAGGATTTGGTATTTTAGTTATGTTCGGCCTTCATTGGGTAATCATTTCCCTCGGACTTTCTACAATTGCAATCAACGGATTTGATTATATGTTGGCATGCGGCAGCATTGGACCTATGATTGGTATGTTTCAGGGTATTGCACTTTGCATTGCCTCCCGCAAAAACAGAAAAGTACGTGACCTTGCAATTCCGGCAACCATTTCACAGGTTTGCGGCATTGGTGAGCCTTTGATGTACTCTGTCATGATACCGCTCAAGAAGCCGCTGGTTTTAAACATTGTAGGTGGTGCAATCGGCGGAGCTATTTTAGGACTTCTTCAGACAAAAATCTTTATGTTTGGCGGAAGCGGATTGTTTTCATTCCCGAACTTTGTTAATCCGGCAACAGGCAGTATTTCAGACATGATTAAATATGTGATAGCAGTTCTGATTGCAGGCGTGTTTACATTTGTAACGCAGCTCATTATTTACAAAGATAAAGATGCTGAGATTTTAGGCTAATTCAAACTAATTTAAGGATAGACGAATTTATGAAAGATATACTTATTTTTAACTCACGAAACTATAAAGTGGATACTTGCAGCATGGATAACCGTAGTGTTATATTTCGAGCGTTCAGGGACATTTCTTACTGCGCGATGCCGGTTGATTCCATACAAAAAATGAATTTGTTTGTACCTGAGGCGTATTATCAGGGAAAGACAATCAATGGATATTCGCTGCATACGGCACCGATTTTTATGCCAAATACGGTTGGCGGTTATATGCCGGGACCTGCGGATGAACCGGGGAAAGATTTTCTTGGAAGAACAAACTCTATTTTTCGGGCATTGCAGCATGGATATGTTGTCGCCAGTGCGGGTGTTCGCGGAAGGACATCGGGTGTAAGCAGTACTGAGTTTTTTGTGGGAAGCAAGACTGGGGATATCAGCAGCAAAAGTGGAAAGATGGTAGGGAAAGCGCCTGCTTTGATTGTGGACATGAAGGCGGCAATCCGTTTTCTCCGCCATAACAGAGAGCTGATTCCCGGCAATACCGACCACATTATTACGAACGGTACAAGTGCCGGTGGTGCTCTGTCTGCAATAACCGGAGCGTCGGGAAACAGTGCGGACTATGAGCCTTATCTGAAAGCAATCGGTGCGGCAGAGGAAAAGGATGATATATTTGCAGCAAGCTGCTATTGTCCAATCCACAATCTTGAAAATGCAGATATAGCTTATGAATGGCTGTTTTGCGGATATCATGATTATCATCGCATTAAGCATGTCAGAACGGAAGGCAACGTAAAGAATGTGGCAATTGACGGTATGCTTACCGAAAAGCAGATAGAGATTTCGAAGGAGTTGAAAAAGCTGTTTCCTGCGTATCTAAACAGCTTATATCTAAAGGATAAAAAAGGCAGAGAACTGTCTTTGGATGTTGATGGAGAAGGCACCTTTAAGGAATATATCAAAAATCTTGTGATTGCTTCTGCACAGAAGGAGCTGGATACGCGCAATACGCAGGAATTCTTGAGTGATTTTGCGGCTGTCCAAAGTATAATGGATGAACAGGAGTATCTGACGGTTAAAGATAAAAAAGTGGTGGATTTAAATTGGGACGGATTTATTAAAAAAATTACCCGTATGAAAGAGGTTCCCTCATTTGATGCGCTGGACTTAAAAAGTCCTGAAAATGAAGAATTTGGGACGGAGAAAATTACGGCAAAGCATTTTACCGCATATTCGAAGGAACACAGTGAGGTGAATGGTGCAATGGCGGATGAGAAAATCATTCGCATGCTCAATCCCACCCAATATATCGGTAAGGCAGATACAGCAAAGTATTGGAGAATACGTCATGGTGTATTTGACAGAGATACTTCGCTGGCAATACCGGCAATCCTGGCATTGATTCTTGACAATCATAACAATCAAGTTGATTTTGAACTGCCGTGGGGAGTTTTCCACAGCGGTGATTATGATATAGCTGAATTGTTTGCTTGGATTGATAGGATTTGTGCGGAAGATGAAGGCAGAATATAAGATAGTTTAGGGATAGAACAGGACGGCGACATTTGTTGCGGTCCTGTTCTTATGAAAGTTTACTTTTATTTTACTTTAAATTGATGAATAAGTTTACACAGCACATATATTATTGAGAGTAATACAAAATATATATGGTTGAGGGCATGATGGAGGCGAACAAACGCTGACCATGCAAGAGGGGCTGACTAGACCAGAAAAAATTATGAGGAGAAAGATACATATGAATCCTACAAGTACACTATTTGAGATTATCGGCGGCGAGCATATTCGGTCGGTTTACCAGCCCATTGTTTCATTTCGGGACGGTGCTATTTGGGGGTATGAGGCCCTAAGCCGCATAACCCTTTCTGATTGCTGTCTGAACATTGAGCAGCTTTTTGAACTGGCAACAAAAACGAGGAAACTATGGGAATTGGAAAAACTTTGCCGTATACAGGCACTGAAAGGTGCCCGTACAAAACCTGCTGGAATGAGGCTTTTCCTCAATGTGGACCCCAATACTGTCTATGATCCTGAATTCATCGCTGGATTTACCCGTGAAAAACTTTCAAAGCTAAAACTAAATCCAAACGACATTATTTTTGAAATTACAGAAAAGAATGCTGTCAGCTCACTTTCTGTTTTTACAGAGGCCATCGACCACTATCAGCAGCAGGGGTTTCAAATTGCCATCGACGATTTTGGCTCCGGTTACTCGGGGCTTGCCCGGGCTTGTGTCTTTTCACCCAACTACTTGAAAATTGATATGTCCATTGTTCAGGGGGTCGATATGGATAGAAGGAAGCGGTCCGTTATTATGGGAATCGTGAACTTCTGCCGGGAAGCAGGGATTCAGATTATTGCGAAAGGAATTGAGACCCGGCAGGAATTGTCTACCCTCATTGACCTTGGTGTGGATTATGGTCAGGGCTTTTTTCTGGCACGGCCCGATGAGGAGTTTCAAACTCTTGGTGAGGAGGTGGAACTTCTGCTTCAGCAGCTTTGGCAGGAAAAACAGGCTCCTGCCTCCTTGCCGTTAGGGGGTGATACCGTTGGATTGATCTGCCAGCGAAAGCCGCCAATCTCCCCAAAGGAGCAGGCTCTTCCTATATATGAAAGAATGAAAGCTGATTCCTCACTTACGGAACTTTGCGTGGTGGATAGTGAAAACCATATTCATGGCATTCTTACCCGCAGCCATCTGCTGGGTAGCTTCAGCGGACAGTTTGGGTATAACCTTTCTTTACGCCGAACTGTGGGTGAGCTGCTAGGGCAGGATTTCATAGCAGTAGATCATTGCGCTACTGTGGATGAGGTGGCAGCCTTAGCCATGGAGCGGGATTTTTCCAGTGTCTACGACGCTATCGTCGTGGTAAATCAGGGGCGGTATTTGGGCGTGGTTACCGTTCGGGATTTGCTGCTTGCTGCCATCAGTATACGGGAAAGAAACGCCGCAGATGCCAGCCCTCTCACAGGTCTGCCCGGCAACAATGCCATCCAGCGCACCATCGGTGCAGTGATTCATGAGACGGAGCCCTACGCTGTTGTCTATCTGGATTTGGACAATTTCAAAGCCTACAATGATGCTTATGGTTTTGAATACGGTGACTGCATGCTCAAGGCTCTGGCTCAGGCGATGAGGCTTTGCTGTTCTGAGAAGGATTTCATGGGCCATATCGGTGGGGATGACTTTGTAATCATCACCCGGGACATGGAACGTTTACCAAAGCTGTGTGACAATATTATTCATACGTTTGCCGGGCAGATTAAGTCCCTCTACTCCCCTTCCGATTGGGAACGGGGATATATTGTTTCCAAGGACCGCAATGGTTTTTTAGAAAATTTCCCTATTGCAACTTTGTCTATTGCCGCTGTTACGAACTGTGCCGGCAACTTTGCTGAGACTGGGGTTCTTTCCCAGGCAATTGCCAAAACGAAAAAGCAGTGTAAGCAGCAAAAAGGCAACTCAGTAATTATTGCATAAGGCATTTTGCTATAACAAACTATTTATACGCACCTCGCAGAGTATTTTTTACTGGAATTATGGAATAACTCAACATTGTTTAACATAAAACTACTAAATTGTATAAAATTTATATAAAATAGGAAGTGCTTTATGCGAACTTATGTTACACTAATATCATGAATGACAGTAAGAGGTGCATTTTGATGAAAAATATTTTTGTGCTTATGTTTAGCAGATGGAATTTATCAATACCATTTTTAGGAAAAATAATAAATAACGGAATTTGCGTAATGAATCAGGTGTATAGCCTTATAACGGGCAAGTCAATTATGGCATCCAAGATGAAAACGCAGGCAAAGACGTACAAGTTTGGACGATGGAGAGTGCCAAAGGGATACACAAATACGGAAATTATACTGAAAAAGGCAAAGGGTTACCTATTAAAAAAGGAGAATACCAGCCATAAAAAAATCGTTTATCAGCTTCACGGCGGCGGATATGTCGAGACATTTAAGGATACTTATAACGAGATGGCGCTTCGGTATTCAAAGAGCTATGATAATGCCGATGTTTTTTCGCTGAATTATAGAACGGCTCCGGATCATCTTTATCCAAGTGCCTTGGAGGATGCGCTAGATGGTTATGAATGGCTGCTGAAAAACGGTTACAGTGCAAAAGATATAGTTGTCTGCGGGGATTCAGCGGGAGGAGGGCTTGCACTCGCCTTGACGCTTTATCTGCGGGATCATGAAAAACAGCTTCCGAAACTGTTGATCTTATCGTCTCCATGGGCAGATTTTCTGGCAAGCGGAGAATCCTATTCCACGAAAATCAAAAAAGATGCTTTTTTTGGCTCGGCAAGCACAAAAAGGGCGCCAAAGTATCCGGTTCCTATCATCTATGCAGGGGATTATGATTTAACGCTGCCATATATTTCTCCCGCCTACGGCGATTACAGGGGTATGCCGCCTATGCTGATTCAGACCGGCTCTGATGAGCTTCTTTTGAGTGACAGCGTAGCGATTGTCCGGAAGGCAAAAGAGGCAGGTGTTGAGGTGCGCTTTATAAAATATTGGGGAATGTACCATACTTTTTATATTATTACCCCGTATATCAAAGAGGGGTGTGATGCTTGGAATGAGATTAAGAGGTTTATTAAAATGCATGAATAAAAATGAGGAGAAGATAAGTATAGAAACAAGAAAAACTGCAAATCTTATTTTAGAAAGAAATGAGCAGAAAGGAATCTAAAATGAAGAAAAAGCAGGAAAAGAAAGCGGAGCAAAAAGAGCAGGATTGCTTTAAGTCCGTTACCGACAAGGTGAAGCCGGAAAATCAGAATCAGCAGCACAATGTAAGAGAAGAGGGAATTCACCCTGTGAATCAGAAGCGTTAGCAAGGAACAAGGTTGTGTATCAGTTTATAAATTGATACACAATCTTTTTTGTATTTATGCGTGCCTCCTGGAGTAAAATTAATTTGTCCCAATTCATCAAAAAACTAAAACAATACAACTTGACAATAAAAACAATACAACTTGAAGAAAAATTCATACAAATTGTATTGACAAGTTGCTGCTGTACATTGTATATTATTTATATAAATGTAAATAATAAATATTCGCAATTATAATTATTACATAAAAACAGAAAAATAAGAAAGCAGAAACAGCATACTTGGTTATACAAGTGATTTTGGGGAGGAAGAACATGACACAACAGCCCAAATATAGGAGAATCGTTGATTGGGTAAAGTCTCAGGTGGAGAGTGGGGCAATCAATCCGGGTGAAAAGCTCAATTCGGAAAATGAGCTGGCGGAAATGTTCCAGATGAGCCGCCAGACCGTGAGACACGCCATCAGCGAACTGGAAAAGGAAAAAATAATCGAGCGGCGCCAGGGAAGCGGTACTTATATCAGCAATGTATTTAAGAGAAGGACCGAG
The DNA here is from genome assembly GCF_900184995.1 of Konateibacter massiliensis. Lineage (GTDB taxonomy): Bacteria > Bacillota > Clostridia > Lachnospirales > Lachnospiraceae > Lachnotalea > Lachnotalea massiliensis. The sequence continues at coordinate 2,583,304 of NZ_LT860099.1, read as the reverse complement.
AACACCATGAATATAGCGGTTGTTACCACCTACGTGGACGACTATATTTTTCCAAGCATTATAAAGGGAATGGAGGAGGTTATCTCCGATGCCGGCTACACACTTCAAATCGCCTTTACACACAACAGTGTGGAGAAGGAGTACAGTGTGATTAAAAATATTCTGGACAGGAATATGGCGGATGGCATCATTGTAGAGCCGACAAAGAGCGGTATCCCAAATCCAAACGTGGAGCTTTATAACGAGATTATACAGCGCGATATCCCGACCATATTTTTTAACAGCAATTATCCGCAGATTAACCTGCCCTATGTGGTGCTTGACGACAGGGCAACCGGTTATAAGGCAGCAAAATATTTAATTGAAGCAGGGCATACAAGAATTGCAGGAATTTTTAAGTCGGACGACAGACAGGGACATTTGAGGTATGCCGGTTATGTACAGGCGCTTGCTGATGCAGGGCTTCGGCTTTACGACGAAAATGTGCTCTGGATTGACACGGAGGATTTAAGGAATTTATCCTACGAGTCAAAGCGAGTACTGAAGAGATTAAGGGAAACCACCGCTTGTGTCTGCTACAATGATTTGGCAGCGCAGGAAATCGTCAAGATATGCGGTAAGAATGATATTCGAATACCGGAGGATTTATCCATCGTCAGTGTCGATAATTCCGAGATAGCCGCTAACTGCAAGGTACCTCTGACCTCCGTATCACATCCAAAGACGGAGCTTGGCAAAAAAGTGGCATCAAACCTGATTAAAATGATAGAGGGTGAGCTTGCAGATGCAACCTATGAATTTTTACCGGAGCTAACCGAGAGGAAATCCGTTAAGAAGATAGATGAAGTGTAACAAAAAACAGAAAAAATGGCGGGGCAAAGTTACCGCCTCAATAAGCGGGAGAGAAAATTCCGCACAATATAAGGAGGATTACAATGAATAAAGGAAAACAGTACAAATTTTGGTTTGCAACAGGTTCACAGGATCTTTACGGAGATGACTGCTTAAGAGAGGTGGCAGAGCACACAAGAATTATGGTAGAAGGATTGAACAAGTCCGGCGTACTGCCTTTTGAGGTTGTATTAAAGCCAACCTTAATCGATAATGTATCGATCCGTAAAACCTTTAACGATGCGAACGCAGATGAAGAATGCGCGGGCGTTATCACTTGGATGCACACATTTTCACCGGCAAAATCATGGATACTCGGACTTCAGGAGTTTAGAAAACCATTGCTTCATTTACACACACAGTTCAATCAGGAAATCCCTTATGATTCCATCGATATGGACTTTATGAATACAAACCAGTCAGCGCATGGCGACAGAGAATTCGGACATATCGTAAGCCGTATGGGAATTGAGAGAAAGATTATTGTAGGCTTCTGGGATGATAAGCAGGTGCAGGAGAGAATTGCTTCTTGGATGAGAACAGCTATCGGACTGATGGAGAGCAGCCATATCCGTGTGTTAAGAGTTGGCGATAACATGAGAAACGTAGCCGTTACCGAAGGTGACAAGGTAGAGGCTCATATCAAATTTGGCTGGGAAATCGACGCATACAATATCACAGACATTGCGGCATATGTAAATGACGTATCCGAGGGCGATATCAACGCACTTGTGGATGAATATTATGATAGATATGAAATCTTACTGGAAGGCAGAGACGAGAAGGAATTTAGAAAGCATGTGGGAATTCAGGCAGGTATCGAAATCGGCTTTGAAAAGTTCCTGACAGAGAAAAACTATCAGGCGATTGTTACAAACTTTGAAATGCTATCCGGCTTACAGCAGTTACCGGGACTTGCAATCCAGAGATTGATGGAAAAAGGCTACGGCTTCGGCGGAGAAGGTGACTGGAAGACAGCAGCTATGGTTCGTTTGATGAAGATTATGTCAGAGGGTGTAAAGGATGCGAAGGGAACCTCCTTTATGGAAGATTACACTTACAACCTTGTACCGGGCAAAGAAGGAATTCTTCAGGCTCATATGTTAGAGGTTTGCCCTAGCATCAGCGCTGTAAAACCGGGAATTAAGGTTTCTCCTCTTTCCATGGGTAAACGTGAAGATCCTGCACGTCTTGTATTTACATCAAAGCCGGGCAAAGGTATTGCAACTTCCCTGATTGACTTAGGAAACCGCTTCAGACTGATTATTAACGAGGTAGAGTGTATGCCGCAGGATATCGATATGCCGAAACTCCCGGTAGCTTCCGCATTCTGGAAACCGCAGCCAAGCCTTTCAACAGGAGCAGAAGCTTGGATACTTGCAGGCGGAGCGCACCATACAGCATTCTCCTATGACCTGACAACAGAGCAGATGGTAGACTGGGCAGCAGGAATGGGAATTGAAAGTGTTGTAATTGACAAGGATACGACGATCAGAAACTTCAAGAACGAATTGAGATGGAATTCCGTTGCATTTAAGTAAGAAGCAGGAAGACTACTATAACGAATAAAAGAGGTATCGTATGGAAAATAAGGCAAACGCAATAAAATGTATTGAAGAGGGTAAAGCAGTTTTAGGAATCGAGTTTGGTTCCACACGTATCAAAGCTGTATTGATTGATGAGAAGCACGATCCGATTGCAAGCGGAAGCTATGAATGGGAAAATAAGCTGGCAGATGGTATCTGGACCTATGATGAGGACGAAATCTGGAACGGTCTTCAAAGCTGCTACGATGACCTAAAAAAAGATGTTAAGGCAAAATATGAAACGTCGCTTCATAAGCTTGGCGGAATTGGATTTAGTGCCATGATGCACGGTTATCTGGCATTTGACAAAAATGATACGCTATTGGTACCATTCCGCACATGGAGAAATAATATAACAGGTGCAGCTTCCAAGGAGCTTACAGATTTATTCCAGTACAACATTCCGCAAAGATGGAGTATCGCTCATCTGTATCAGGCAATCCTAAATAAAGAAGAGCATGTAAAGGACATCACATTTTTTACCACGCTTGCGGGCTATGTACACTGGAAGCTGACAGGTGAGAAGGTGTTAGGAATCGGCGATGCCTCCGGAATGTTCCCGATTGATATGGAGAAGAAGGAATACAGCAAGGGACTTCTTGAAAAGTTTGACAGTCTTGTGTCAGATAAAGGATATGAATGGAAATTAAATCAAATTTTGCCAAAGGTGCTTTTGGCAGGAGATGAAGCAGGTAAGTTGACCGCAGAAGGAGCCAAGCTTCTCGATTCAGAGGGATTTTTGGAGGCAGGAATTTTGTTATGTCCGCCTGAGGGAGATGCAGGAACCGGAATGGTTGCGACTAACACAGTGGCGAAGAGAACTGGAAACGTATCTGCCGGAACATCCGTATTTGCAATGATAGTATTGGAAAAAGAGTTATCTAGGCTTCATGAGGAGCTTGATATGGTAACGACACCGTCAGGCGATTTGGTGGCGATGGCACATTCTAACAACTGTACGACCGACTTAAATGATTGGATTAAGCTGTTTAAACAGTCTCTGGACGCATTCGGCGTATCAGTTGACAATAATGAATTATACGGAGTTCTTTATAATAAGGCATTAGAGGGCGATAAGGATTGCGGAGGTCTTTTATCTTACTGCTATCATTCAGGTGAGCATATGACAGGATTTTCTGAGGGACGCCCGCTGTTTGTGAGAACACCGGACAGCAAGTTCAATCTTGCGAACTTTATGAGAGTACACTTGTATACATCTCTTGGTGCGATGAAAATTGGTCTGGATATTTTGATGAAGGAAGAAAATGTAAAGATTGACCAAATCTTAGGACACGGTGGACTGTTTAAGACAAAGGGCGTAGGACAAAAAATTCTGGCAGCCGCAGCAGGCGTTCCGGTTTCGGTCATGGAGACGGCAGGTGAAGGCGGTGCATGGGGAATTGCGCTGCTCGCAGCATACATGGCAGGAAAGAAGGATGAGACTCTTGCTGAGTATTTAACTGAAAAGGTGTTTGCAGACAGTGTTTCCGAGGAGGTAGCACCGGATTCTGATGACGTGGCAGGCTTTGAGGTATTTATGGATAGATACAAGAAGGGACTTGATATTGAACGTGCGGCGGTAAACTGCTTATAGGAATAAAATCCGGAAAGGAACAGTTATGTTAAAAGAGTTAAAAGAACAGGTTTATGAAGCAAATATGGAATTGCCAAAACGTGGGCTTATCACCTATACATGGGGAAATGTAAGCGGAATTGACAGGGAAAAGGGCTTGTTTGTTATTAAGCCAAGCGGTGTCGATTACGATGATTTAAAGCCGGAGGATATGGTAGTAGTGGATTTGGAGGGCAATACGGTGGAAGGTAAGTATAAGCCTTCCTCCGACACTGCGACACATCTTGAGCTTTACAAGGCATTTGAGAAGGTGGGCGGTATCGTGCATACACATTCTCCTTGGGCAACCTCATGGGCGCAGGCAACAAGAGGGATTCCGTGCTACGGAACAACACATGCCGATTATTTTTACGGTGAAATCCCTTGTGCAAGAGGACTTACCGCAGATGAAATCAACGGTGAGTATGAAAAAAATACAGGGCTTGTCATTATCGATACCTTTAAGGGAATTGACCCGATGAGTATTCCTGGCGTACTGTGCAGCAATCACGGACCTTTCACATGGGGAAAAGATGCTCACGAGGCGGTGCACAATGCAGTTGTGCTGGAGGAGGTTGCAAAGATGGCTTCCCGCACGGAGAGATTAAATGCAGGAGTGCAGCCAGCACCGCAGGTTTTACAGGATAAACATTATCTGAGAAAACACGGTGCAAATGCATACTACGGACAAAATTAAATAACATAATAATACGAAAAAAGTAAGGATTGTAGTAGACAGAAAATCAGCATAGTGGTAAGCTAATAGCGACTATGGATTTCAAGGAAGAGAGGAAAATGTGATATGAAGTTTTTTATTGACACAGCGAAGGTAGAAGATATTCAAAAAGCAAATGATATGGGAATTATCTGCGGTGTAACAACAAATCCATCTTTGATTGCAAAAGAGGGAAGAGTGTTTAATGAAGTAATTGCTGAAATTGCTGCTATCGTAGATGGACCAATCAGCGGTGAAGTAAAAGCGACAACGCTTGATGCAGAAGGAATGATTAAAGAGGGAAGAGAGATTGCAAAAATCCATCCGAACATGGTAGTTAAAATTCCTATGACAGTAGAGGGCTTAAAGGCAACAAAGGTATTAAGCAGCGAAGGAATTAAGACAAATGTTACATTGATTTTCAGCGCACCTCAGGCACTTCTTGCAGCAAGAGCAGGAGCTACTTATGTTTCACCATTCCTTGGACGACTTGATGACATTTCCATGCCTGGTATTGACTTGATCAGCACAATTGCAGATATTTTCCAAGTACACGGTATTGAGACCGAGATTATAGCAGCAAGTGTGCGTAATCCAATCCACGTGATTGACTGTGCGTTGGCGGGTGCAGACATTGCAACGGTTCCGTATGCTACCTTGGAGCAGATGACAAAGCATCCATTGACAGATCAAGGTATTGAGAAATTTCAGGCAGATTATAAAAAAGTTTTTGGTGACAATTAATTAGGAGGAACAAAATGGGAAATATTGATACAAAATCTGTTAATGCCATCAGAGTATTAGCAGCTGACGCGGTTCAAAAAGCAAACTCAGGACATCCGGGATTACCACTTGGCTCGGCAGCAATGGCATATGAATTATGGGCAAAGCACATGAAGCACAATCCGAAAAATCCACAGTGGGCAAACAGAGACAGATTCGTGCTTTCAGGCGGACATGGTTCAACACTTTTATATTCTTTATTACATTTATTCGGATATGGAGATTTGTCCATTGACGACCTCGCTAATTTCAGACAGGACGGCTCTCTGACACCGGGACATCCTGAATTTGGACATACAGTTGGTGTGGAAGCGACAACAGGACCTCTTGGAGCAGGTATGGCAATGGCTGTCGGTATGGCGATGGGTGAGGCACATTTGGCTTCCGTTTTCAACAAGGATGATATGAAGGTAGTAGACCATTACACCTATGTGCTCGGCGGCGACGGCTGTATGATGGAGGGTATCTCATCAGAGGCTTTTTCCCTTGCCGGAACATTAGGACTTGGAAAGCTTATTGTTTTATATGATTCCAATAAGATTTCAATCGAGGGAAGCACCGATATCGCGTTTACAGAAGACGTAAAAAAGAGATTTGAGGCATTCGGCTTCCAGACACTTGTTGTGGAAGATGGAAATGACTTAGAGGAAATCGGAAGAGCAATCGAGGAAGCAAAGAAAGACACAACAAGACCTACGATGATTACCGTTAAGACGCAAATCGGCTATGGCTGTCCTGCAAAGGTAGGAAAAGCAAGTGCTCACGGCGAGCCTTTGGGAGCAGATAACGTAGAGGCTCTGAAGGAATTCTTGGAGTGGGAAGCAAAGGAAGCGTTCTATGTTCCGCAGGATGTCTATGATAACTACAAAGCGATTGCAGAGGAGAATGCAAAGACAGAAGATGCATGGAACGAGCTGTTTGCAGCTTATGCCAAGAAATATCCTGAAATGAAGGAATTATGGGATAAATATTATGACGTGAATGCAGCGGATAAGCTGATTGACGACGAGGATTTCTGGAAATACGATGAAAAGGCAGATGCGACTCGTAATCTTTCTGGGGTTATGATTAACCGCATTAAGGACAAGCTTCCTAACCTTATCGGAGGCTCAGCAGACCTTGCGCCATCCACAAAGACAAACATGAAGGATGCCGGAGACTTCTCCAAGGACAACTACGCAGGAAGAAATCTGCACTTTGGTGTAAGAGAGCTTGCGATGGCGGCAATCGGAAACGGTTTGATGCTTCACGGAGGCTTACAGGCTTATGTGTCCACCTTCTTTGTATTCAGTGATTACGTGAAGCCGATGGCAAGATTGTCCGCACTGATGGGACTTCCGCTTACCTATGTACTGACTCATGACAGTATCGGAGTTGGCGAGGACGGACCTACTCACGAGCCGATTGAGCAGCTTGCAATGCTTCGTGCACTACCAAATTTCAGTGTTTTCAGACCGGCAGATGCGACAGAAACAGCAGCAGCTTGGTATTATGCAATTTCAAATAAAAAGACACCGACTGCTTTGGCGCTGACAAGACAGAACCTTCCGCAGTTGGCAGGCTCCGGTAAGGAAGCATTAAAGGGCGGATATGTTATCGCAGATTCCACAAAGGCAGTTCCGGATGCAATTTTGATTGCAAGCGGTTCAGAGGTATCCCTTTCCATCGAGGCAAAGGAAGCCCTTGCAAAGGATGGCGTTGACGTAAGAGTAGTAAGTATGCCATGTATGGACGTATTTGAGCAGCAGTCAGCAGAATACAAGGAAGCTGTACTTCCGAAGGCTGTCAGAAAGAGAGTGGCAGTCGAAGCATTAAGTGACTTTGGCTGGGGTAAATATGTCGGACTTGACGGCGCATATGTAACAATGAAAGGCTTTGGCGCAAGTGCACCGGCAGACATTTTGTTTAAGAAATTTGGCTTTACCGTTGAAAATGTGGTAAAGACAGTAAAAGAGATTTTATAAAGAAATAAATAGATTAAAAAAATGGAATAGAACGCATTCACGCATAGGGAATACGTTCTATTCCTAAATTCAATTTATGGGAGGACACCAAATGAGCATTTTACAGGAAGGTTATGGAAAGACAAACAAAGGGGAAGAGATAAGCGAATTTATCGTAGAAAACAAAAACGGCATGCAAATGCATCTGATTAATTACGGGGCAATTTTGACAAAACTTTTTGTACCGGATCAGAATGGGAAGCTGGCAGATGTTGTTCTTGGCTACGACAACTTAGAGGGATATATGGATAACCCTGGCTATTTCGGCTCCACAATCGGACGAAACGGAAACCGTATTGCAGGTTCTAAGTTTGAAATTAACGGCGAGACTTATGAGCTTGATAAAAATGAGGGAGAAAACAACCTTCACGGCGGATTTGACGGCTACAACAAGAGAGTATGGGATTACACGCTAAATGAAACAGAGAATGAAGTTGTATTTTCTTTGGTGAGTCCTGATAAAGACCAGGGATTTCCGGGAGAATTCAAGGTGTCTGTCGCTTATAAGCTGACAGAGGACAATGCAGTCTCCATCCAGTATAAGGGAATCAGCGATCAGGATACGATTGCGAATATGACAAATCACAGCTATTTCAATCTGGCAGGACACACAGAGAAATCTATTTTGGACCACATGTTGTGGATAAAGGCATCAAAATTTGTTCCGGTTGTGGACAGCACTGCAATTCCTACAGGTGAGCTTTGGGATGTAGCAGGCACACCGATGGACTTTACAAAGGCGAAGGCGATCGGAGATGACGTTCAGGCGGACTATGAGCAGCTTGTATTCACAGGAGGCTATGACCATAACTATGCTTTGGATAAAGACGGTAAGGGAATTGAGAAGATTGCTGAGGTGGAGGATCCGAAAACCGGACGAAAGATGGAGGTTTACACAGATCTTCCCGGTGTGCAGCTCTATGTCGGAAACTTTATCAACACGAGCAGTGGTGCAGGTAAAGAGGGCGCTTCCTATCAAAAGAGAAGCGGTCTTTGCTTGGAGACACAATATTTTCCGGATGCCATTCATCAGGCAGGCTTTGAAAGCCCGGTGTTAAAGGCGGGAGAGGAATACAATACGACTACGATTTATAAATTTTTGTAAGATAGAATAGGTGATTTTAGATAAAAGCCCAATTTGCAATGCTGAGAATGCCTTGTAAATTGGGCTTTTTAAAATTAATGAGCTTCTGTTGCTGCTTTGATAGCTTGCACCAAAGGGGTAATTGTTGAGCGATCTGTAAAGTCTACTTTCTGCCCGTAGGTTTCAATCATTGATTTTTCTTCGCTGGTCAACTCAGATTCTGACTTTTTATGAAGCATTTTCATCATCATTCCCATCATGGTGCGGTGCATAAAACTCATGTTAGCGTAGTCCATTCCGCCTCGTAAATGATAAATTTTAATTTTTTCCTGCATCTCGGGTGTAAGGACACGTGCGAGAGACTTGCGGATTGAATCAGTGTTCTGCCGGTCTGCCACGTCAGCTGCACCCACGGTAAAAAGAAAAATTGCTTTGCTGTTGATGCTGGCAAAGTTCTTTGTAATCAAAGAAATACCGCTGACACCGCCTGCATACAGTCCGCCGCCATAGACAATCACATCATATTCCTGCAATGCAGCAGGTTTCGTTTTATCGGCTTCCAGCAGGTCTGCTTTTAATTCGTCTGAAATCCACTGGGCATACGTTTTGGTAAAGCCGTATTTTGATTTATAGATTACTGCGATTTTCTTCATTGATATGTTCCATCCTTTCCATATTTTCAAATAGCATTTCAAAGGTTTGCCTGCAGTTTTCCAGCAGCTTTGTATCAATGCCGCCAAAGAGAGTTTGTAAAAAAACATCTCCTTTCTCCTCAAACTGCGTAAAGAATTGGTAGGCTTTAGGGGTCAAGGCTACCGATAGATTTCGTTTGTCTTGTGCATTGACGGTAAGCTCTACATATCCTTTAGAGGCCAGCACATCTAACATCTTGCGCACGTTTTGCCGTGTGCTGCTGATATAAGCCGCCACTTCGGTGACGGATGGCTGCTCTTTATCTAGATTATGTATCATCATCATCAAAAACCACTGTTTTAACGTAATCTCTTGTAAATAGTTATCGCCTAATGTTTGCAGCTTGTTCGACAACAAAAAAATACTGCCAAACAAATATTGCTTTGTTTCTATATTCATAAAATATACCTCCATTTAAAAAAGTGCAACCTATTGCTTATTATATGCAACAGGTTGCGTTTTGTCAATTGGATTATTAAAAAACAGTAATAATGTCATGTTTTAAAAGGAAAAATCATCCATATGATGTATAATAATTATACATTGATTATAAAAAAACGATATTATTAACAAAATAGATGTAACGAATTGACTTCTCACGGAACTTATAATAAAGGGGGTGCGCAGATGCAAATAGATGATATCGAGGAAATATATGAGGAGTATTCCGAACTGGTATATCGGTATTTGCTATGTCTGACCAATGATGCGGCGATGGCGGAGGAGCTGACGCAGGAAACCTTCTATCAGGCGATGAAAGGGATTGAGAAGTTTCGCAGTGAGTGTAAAGTTTCGGTCTGGCTCTGCCAGATAGGTAAAAATCTATGGTATAAGGAGCTTCGCTCCAAAAGAAGAAGTGAAATACCGATAGAGGCTGTTTGCGAGGTTGCCCTGAAGGAAAATCTGGAGGAATGGTGTATTGCAAATCTTGAGGTGGCTGAATTTTATACAAGATTGAAACAACTAGATGAGGTAAACAGAGAGGTTGTATATCTTAGGCTGGCTGGGGAGCTTAGTTTTGCACAAATTGGGAAGATATTAGAAAAATCAGAGAACTGGGCAAGGGTTTCATTTTATCGAAGTAAACAAAAAATTATGAAGGAGATGAATAAGCATGGAGCATAAAATACCTTGCAGTATCGTAAGTGATTTATTGCCAAACTATATAGAGAAGCTGACCAGCGAAGAGACAAATACTTTACTGGAGGAACATATTGCGACCTGCCCTGCATGTAAAGCCATGCATGAGGAGATGGAAGGGGAAATGGAAAGCGAAATAAACCAAGAGAATCTAAAAGATGAAAAGGCAAGCAGTTTTTTATTTCAGGCAAAGTTAGGTTATGCATTTAAAATAGTTATGAAGGTATTGCGAATTGTTTCGGTTGTTTTATATGTTGGTTTAAATATTTATTTTATATGCATGGAAGCTCAGATGATAGATTATTTTTCTTTAATGGATAAAATGACACTTCAATCGGTAGGCCTGATAGCTCTTATTACGGCAGTGATACCGGGAATACTGATTGCTGTATTGTTTATAAAAAAAGAACATATCGTGTTAAAAACGGTGCAAATCATTCTACAGATGATAATACTTGCTATATTTCCGCTTATATTTATGATGGGAATCTTTTCGTTAATGGTGCTTCCGGAAAGTACAACAAATCCTAAGAACTATGCAAAATGGAATGAATGGACGGAGGAGATGCTTGCAGCGGAGGAATTTTCCGTGCTTCCGGAGAAATTGCCTGAGAATATCCAAGATATTGATTATTTCTACCGTTACCGCGCCATCTTTGACGACGAATATTTAAATTTAAAAATCTCATGGTCCTATGAGGATGAGAAAGATTATGAGCAAGCAAAAGCTGTTTTGCAGAATTATGAGACTCCAACGGCACAATCAACAGAAGATGGTTTCCAGATGATTTATGCACTGGGAGACGAGCAAAGCGAGGACGGACATTTTTATTTTGGATACCGTGACAAGGATAAGAGAATTGTCTATGAGATTTATTGTGAAGATGAAAAGTAGATAATTTTATGTAAACCTTTGCGCTTTATAAAAACCCGGTTATAATAAAATATAACACAATAAATGCGCAATAAATTAAAAGTTGCACAAAAAAATAAAAACAATTAAATTCTTAAAACAATCAAAGATTGACAATAAAAACCTAACTTGATATAATTTTGGTAAAGTGCAAATGATTGGACAAATAAATAAAAATTGCGCAATATTAAACTGCTAAAACGAAAGGGGTTACCAACAATATGAAAACGAATGAGATTTTTGAAACCTTAAAGACAAAAGAGTGTGAAGAACTGTTTTCTAAAATGTATGGGCGGGAGCAGGTGGATGAGAACAGAAAAAGATATGAAGATTTAATTACAGGCTATGAAAAACGATATGGTGCAGGAGAGAATATTGAAATTTATAGTGCGCCGGGCCGAACTGAGCTTGGCGGTAATCATACGGATCATAATAATGGAAAGGTTTTGGCTGGCAGTATTAATCTGGATTGTGTTGGTGTGGCATCTATTCAGGATGGTGATACAATTAATATTGTAAGTGTAGATTATGACTTAGATTTTTCAATCAATGTTAATACCTTGCAGGCTAGCATTGAAAGCAGCACAGCAAAACTTGTGTGTGGCTTGCTAGAAGGCGTTCAGAAAAGAGGGCATAAAATAGGCGGGTTCCATGCGTATATATCAAGCAATGTAATTTCTGCGGCAGGTGTCAGTTCTTCGGCATCTTTTGAGATGCTATTATGTGCAATTATCAATGATTTGTTTAATGACAATTCGCTTGATATGGTTGAATATGCTAAGATTGGTCAGTATGCAGAAAATCATAATTGGAACAAGAGCTCCGGCTTGCTGGACCAGATGGCTTGCGCAGTAGGCGGAATTATACATATTGATTTTAAAAATGAAGAAATGCCGATTGTATCTCAGATGAATATTGATTTTTATCAGGAGGGATATGGAATTGTAATCGTTAATACAGGGAAAAGCCATGCAGATTTGAGTGAGGAATACTCGCTGGTGCCAAAAGAGATGAAATCAGTGGCAAATTATTTCGGAAAAACTGTATGTGCAGAGATTTCTTTGGAAGATATTGTTAATAATATAGAAGAATTAAGAAAACAAGTGGGAGACAGAGCCGTTTTAAGAGCTATACATTTTTGTGATGAAAACGGAAGAGTTGATAAGCAGGTGGAAGCACTTCAAAAAAATAATTTTGATCAGTTTCTGCATCTGGTAGCAGAGTCAGGTAACTCTTCATGGAAGTTGCTGCAAAATTGTTACTCAATTGAGAACTATAATGAGCAAGGCATACCTCTTGCGTTGACATTGACAAAAATGTTTTTGGATAAAAAAGGAAGAGGAGTGTGTCGTGTCCACGGAGGAGGATTTGCAGGAGTTATTATGGCAATCGTTTCCTTGGAGGATATGGATGAGTATGTTGCATTTATGGAAAATAAATTTCTAAAAAACTCGACATATAAGATGATAATAAGACCATATGGAGCGATTAATGTATTAAAATTAATATAATTTTAGAAATAGACAGGGCTGAAGACTTTTAAGTGTCTTCAGCCCTTGATTTCGCTTAGTTTTAATATAAATAGGAAGTAATTGCTTTGCAACCTACTTGGGCGAAAAGTGTGAGCGAAGCTCACACTTTTTTAGCCAATGTCATACCAACAGCCGCCTTCCAACCGTTATATTTTTCATCGCGTACATCACCGGTCATCTTCGATTCATAGCTATGTCGCTCTATTCTGCTAAAAATATTTTTATCAAACAGCCCCAATACAATACCAGCCGCATATGCAGCTCCGATGCCGGAAAGCTCCTCCACATCCGGAATCTGTATGTTGATATCGGTAATGTCACTTTGAAACTGCATCAAAAATCTGTTTTTAGTAGGGCCGCCGTCAACTCGAAGCTCATTGATTGCTACGCCGGAGTCCTGCTCCATGACTTTTATGATATCGGTTATCTGATAAGCAATACACTCTAATGCTGCCTTTACAATTTCAGCCTGCCCGGTCGTTCTGCTGATTCCGCTTATGATGGCTTTTGCCTCATTGTCCCAGTAAGGAGCGCCAAGCCCTGTGAAAGCAGGGACAATATAAGTTTTATCCTCCGGATTGGCAGCTTCAGCCAAGGCTGTTGTCTCACCGGCGGATTGGATTAATTTTAAATCCTTTTGAAGCCAGGTTATGACGGCACCTGTGTAGTTGATATTTCCCTCCATCACATAGTTTATCTTGCCGTCCATGCCCCATGCGATGGAGGTGACAACACCATGGCTGCTGTAAACTGGTGTTGTGCCGACATTTACCATGACAGAGGAGCCGGTTCCGTAGGTTGCCTTTATCATGCCTCTTTCCAGACAACCCTGACCGTAGAGGGCGCCGTGGGAATCTCCCAGCACACTGTGTATCGGAATTGGATTGTCTAAAAACCCTTCTAAATCCGTTTTCCCGTAGTTTGCATTTGAGTCGCACACCTGTGCCAGGTCATCGGATTTTAGTCCAAACAGCGAACAAATTTCATTGTCCCACTCCAAGGTATTGATATTAAATAGCTGGGTTCGGGAGGCATTGGAGTAATCCGTCTTATAGGAAGCTCCCCTTGTCAGCTTGTAAACAAGCCATGTATCAATTGTTCCGAACATCAAATTATGATTTTTGTTTAGCTCCTTGGCAAGAGAGACATTCTGCAAAAACCATGCAAATTTCGAAGCAGGGAAAAAGGGAGACAGGTTCATACCTGTTTTTTCGCGTATCAGGTTCGATGTACCCTGAAGCTCTACCTCCTTGCAAATATCCTTTGCGCGGGAGCACTGCCATACAATCGCGTAATCGACAGGTTTTCCGGTAAGTCTGCTCCATACCGCGGATGTCTCTCGCTGGTTGCTGATTCCGATTCCGGCTATCTCTTCCTTGTCAATTCCCGCCCTGTTTACCACATCTCTTATAACCTGTATGGTGTTGCGGTAAATTTCATTTAGGTCGTGGCTGACCCAGCCTTCTTCGTTTATAATCTGTTTATGTGGCACATCTGCACGAAAAAGCAGGGTGCCCTTCTGGTCAAAGAGAAGTGCTTTTGTTCCCTGCGTGCTCTGGTCGAGGGAAAGAATATATTTTTTCTCCATTCTCTGCCTCCTACAGGGATAAGATTTCTTTTGCCCGCTTTGCGATACCCTGGGCATTCATTCCGTAATAATCAAATACTTCGTTTGAAGTACCTGTGATAACCGGTGCGTCAGGGAGGGCTATGTTTACCACCCTTTTCGGGCATTCCCTGCCGATTACCTGAGAAACCATAGAGCCGAGTCCACCAAACAGTGCGTGCTCCTCGACTGTAAGAACGGCTTTTGCGCTGCTGGCAGCTTTTATAATAGCGGCTTCATCAAGCGGCTTTACGCAGTACATATCAAGAACAAAGGCGTGAATGCCGTCTGCTCTTAATAGCTCTGCGGCGTCTAAAGAAGGTTTTACCATCTCACCGCATGCGATAATGGCGACATCGTTACCTTCGGAAAGTACGGTTGCTTTATCCATCTCAAAAGGACAGTTATTTTCCTCATAAATATCAGGAACCGGATTTCTTCCCACTCGTATATAGGCAGGTCTTTCGTCCTTTAACAGAGCTTTGATCAGCTTTTCAGTCTGAAAACGGTCACTTGGGAGGTAGACTCTCATGTTTGGAACGGAGGACATAGCAGCGATATCCTGCGCGGAATGGTGGCTCATGCCGAGTGCGCCGTAGCTGATACCACCGCTGATTCCGATTAGGGTCACGTTTGTGTCGGAGTAGGCAACGTCTACCTTGCACTGTTCGTAGCTTCTTGTTGAGAGAAAGCATGCCGGAGAGGCTGCAAATGCTTTTTTGCCGCATCTTGCAAGACCAGCCGAGACGCTTACGAGGTTTTGCTCTGCAATTCCCATCTCCACAAACTGGTCAGGAAATGCCTCTGCAAACGGTGCGAGGGAGGCAGAACCCCTTGAATCACTGCACAGCACGACAATATCTTTGTCTTTTTCTGCCTTTTCCAATAATACATCACAGATAACTTTACGGTTTGGAATTGTATTCATAATTAGAGCGCCTCCTTTTTTTCTTCAAAATCTTTTAAGATTTGTATGCGTTCTTCTACAGTTGGAACCTTATGGTGCCAGCCGGCTTTGTTTTCCATAACGGGGGAGCCTTTTCCCTTTACCGTGTTGGCAATCAGAACCGTCGGCTGTCCCTTTGCCGTTTTAGCCTCCTCAAAGGCTTCGTTTAATTGATCAATATCGTTTCCGTCCGCGACATCAATGACATGCCAGCCAAAGCTTCTGAAACGCTCATGCAGATCGTCGTGTCCCATGACTAATTCTGTGTTTCCGGAAATTTGAAGTCTGTTTCGATCCACCACGGCACAGAGGTTGTCTAGTTTAAACTGGTTTGCCGCCATAGCAGCTTCCCAAACGGAGCCTTCTGCGAGTTCGCCGTCTCCCATAACCGTGTACACGCGGTAGTCTTTTCTGTCCATTTTTCCCGCAAGTGCCATCCCGACACATACCGGGAGTCCATGCCCGAGGGAACCGGAATTCATCTCGATGCCCGGAAGTTTGTTGTTTGGGTGTCCAATGAATGGAGAGCCAAATTTACTGAATTCTTTGATGCAGGTATTAATATCAAAAAATCCTTTTTTTGCCAGAACCGCGTAATATGCCTCTACGGAATGTCCCTTGCTCATAACAAAGCGGTCGCGGTTTTCATCGTCCATATTTTCGGGGCTGATGTTCATCTGCTTCATGTAAAGTGCCACAAGAATCTCCATAACACTCATGTCTCCGCCGATATGACCGCCCTTACCTTCTATAATCATCTCAACGACGTCTTTTCGCAAATCATATGCCAATTTACTAAGTTCACTCATCTTACCATCGTTCCTTTCTTATTATAATCATTCACCGCGCAGATAGGCTTTTACCTCTTCCTCAACTGGGTCATACAAATCAGGTGTTACACCTATGTATTTACATGCTTCATAGAGCACTGGAACTACATCTTTGTGGATGCCGACGCAGTGGTGGATATACGGTCCCTCCACAATTTTTGCCTCGAGTCTCTTTATGTTGTCTACCTCAATCCATAGATAAGTACCCATTCCTTTTGGTCCGTCGATACCCTTTGCATTGCCGAGAAGCATGGAGTATTCTCCGTTATCGCCGTCAAAACGAACAAGTGAGATATCGCCGTGTCTTGCCTCTGCGGTGATGCTTCCCGGGTGGTCAAATGCGAGCGGATAGGTCAGCTTTGCTTTTTCCTTTGCAATGGAGATAGGCCACGGTCCGCAATGTTGCAACAATTCTCCGTTTTCCACGTCAGGATGGCGGATAGTCCAGTCAGCAAAAAAGCTCCTTGTCTCGCCCATTCCGGCAGCTTCCACCAAGAGTGAGGTAATCGCGCCGTGAATATCGGTCTCGCATACAACCGGAATACCCTCATCGTTAAGCAGGGAGTTGGCGGCGCATGGCATAATGCCAAGCTCGTTCTGCAACTGGTTCCAGCATTGGATTGCGATTGCCTTGCAGCCATATTTTACAGCGAGGTTTTTCATCGCTACCTTCAAAGCGGCAACCGTCTCAAGCTCGTTGTCCTTGATGCATATTTCCATGTTGTCACGGCAATACTGCACAACCTTTTGGACCTCTGTTGCTTCTTCCTTCGCTCGCCTTACCTCGTCTGTAAGCTCCGGCATCGGAATAGGTGCAAGCTGGATATTAAATTTTTCAAGCAGCTCCCCTTCGTTGCACATGGTAGTCCAAAAATCGAACGGTCTCGTTGAGATTTGCAAAATACGAATGCTTCGAAATGCTTTTACTACATTACAGACCGCCATAAAATCTCTCAGTCCTCTCTCAAATACAGGATCGTTTAAACGGCAGTTTGTCATATAGGTAAAAGGAATTCGAAATCTTCTCAAAACCTTACCTGTTGCAAAAAGTCCGCATTGTGTGTCACGCAGTCTGACACCATTTTCATCAGGTCTTTCATCAAGCGGTCCCCAAAGGAGAACCGGCACGTTTAGTTCCTTGGCAAGTCTTGCACATTCGTACTCCGTACCAAAGTTGCAATGGGGAATAAACAAACCGTCAATTTTTTCCTGTCTAAACTTTTCTGCAATTTTGTACATATCATCATCGTTATACAAAAGTCCCTCCTCGTTGATGTCCTTGATGTCCACAAAATCAACGCCCAGTTCCTCCAGCCGGTTTGCGGTTAAGTCCCTGTACTTAATTGCATCCGGTGCACTAAAGATACTTCTTCTTGTTGGGGCATATCCTAACTTAATCTTATCCATTTGCTTCTCCCTTCTGTTTTGGTAAAATTACCAAAACACACGATTTATTTGTCACTTTCTAGGCTAAGTTTATCTTTTTCAAAACTGAATAGCATTACATAATTAAGTAAAATTAACTTAATTATTAACTTAATTATTGCAAATCAAAAATATATCAGTCATAATAGAGTCAAATACAATTATTTTGGAGGAGCTGAGATGGGAATCACTGCGAAGGAGCTTGCGAAAAAGCTAAATCTATCCGCCGCCGCTGTGTCGATGGCGTTAAATAATAAACCGGGTGTCAGCACAAAGACAAGACAACTGGTATTTGACACTGCTGAAAAATATGGTTACGATTTTGGGCGCATTACGGAAAAGCAAAGCGTACCCGGTACAATTTATTTTGTTATATATAAAAAACACGGCACAATCGTGGGTGATACACCGTTCTTTTCCCAGGTATCCGATGGGGTTTCTCTTGGCTGTAAAAATGCCAATTACAAATTAAAGAGTATCTATATTTACGAGGATGACGACACATTGAAAAAGCAGATAGAGGATATTCAGTATTCGGACTGCTGCGGTATTATTTTGCTGGGGACAGAAATGACGGCTGAGGATTTGAAGCTGTTTGTGACACTTCCGATTCCGTTTGTCCTCTTGGACGCTTACTTTGAGACGGTGCCCTGTGATTGTGTTTTGATTAACAATGAACAGGGGGCTTATCTTGCGACAAGATACTTAATTCAAAAGTGCAAAAAGCAGCCGGGATACTTAAAATCTTCGTTTCAAATCAGCAATTTTTCGGACAGGGCATCCGGCTTTTACAAGGCAATCCGCTCCTCGGGCTTTTCTTCTTCCAAAAGCATTGTTCATGCGCTCTCTCCTTCTGTGGACGGGGCATATTCGGATATGCTGGAATTAATCCGTAATAAGGAGGAGCTTGCGGAGTGCTATTTTGCTGATAACGACCATATCGCCATCGGTGCCGTCAAGGCGCTGAAGGAAAATGGTTTTCGAATTCCGGAAGATATCTCCATTGTCGGTTTTGACAATCTTCCAAGCAGCACGGTGATAGAACCGTCCCTCACCACGATTC
This sequence comes from Konateibacter massiliensis, assembly GCF_900184995.1. Lineage (GTDB taxonomy): Bacteria > Bacillota > Clostridia > Lachnospirales > Lachnospiraceae > Lachnotalea > Lachnotalea massiliensis. Next base: position 2,564,482 of record NZ_LT860099.1, on the reverse strand, counting down.
AGGTACCGAAGCAATATATGGGCGAGCTTGCAGTTGAGCGGCTTATCAAGCTTTTGGCTGAACCGGGTTTATCACCGGTCAAGACGGAGGTTTCCACGTCGCTTATTAAGCGAAATTCTGTGTGTCGGTAAAATTATAAAAAGGGCTTGAATTTTCTGAACAGACTTGTTATGATGAAAGAAATATAGGATAAAAGGAGGCGTTTTTGTGGCATCGGTTCGATAAAGTAATGAACAATAAATTTTAAGACTCTCATATTATGAGGGGCTATTTGTTGTACTTATTTTGCGAATGGATACACTTAGACTGCCGATAATTTTATTTGTGGGATAGAAGGCGCGTGGAGCGTACTTTCTGTTATGGTAGTGAAGATTCATGCTGTGATGTTGGAAGACATACAGGTTGATTCGGATGCTTTGTTTTGTATACTGATTCGCTGTAAGTACGCAGATAACTCTGATAGATGGAGCTATCTGCTTTTTTGTACCATAGGAAAGTTTTTTGAACTTCCTATGATACAAAAACTATTCATGCGCACGAATGCAAGAGGAAGGTGTCACTACGTGACTGCATTCGGCGCGACAAAGCTAATTAGAATGGAGGAATTTTTTTGAAGAATAATAATTATTGTGCGGTGGCTTATGCGTAGCAAAGGCGATGCATAACATCAAAATATTTGATAATTGTATAGCCTTTGCTCGATCTCTGGGATTAAAGATTGAAGGAGAGAGCATCATGAGCTATATTAAAGCAGCCGATGTGCTGCCACAGGAAGTAATCGAAATGATACAAAGCTATGTTGATGGTGAATATATTTATATACCGCGAAAGGAAACAAACCGTAAGGCTTGGGGCGAAAATACCGACAGCAAAGAGCTGATTTCATACAGGAATATGGATATTTACAGAAAATACAGAAGTGGAGCCTCTGTCGATGAGCTCTCTGAATTGTTTTATCTGTCTCCTAAAAGCATACAAAAAATCATTGCGAGATTAAAAATAGAATATAAATAAAAAAGGCAGGAGCACCGTGAAATTTATGGAGCTCCTGCTTTTTGTATCATAGAAAATTATTGATGCGCACGAATGCAAGAGAAAGATGTCACTACGTGACTGCATTCGGTGCGGCGCATACTCTTTTCTGAATTATCTGGTAGGTTGCCGCTTCGATACATAAAACCTATAATGATACTAAGGGATAGCAATATGCCCCGCATTATCTCGAATAAATCAGGAGGAAACAACAGATATGAAAAAGAAAGAAAAAAAGAATGACCGTTCAAATGCTGTAACCTTTCAGGCTACCATTATAAATATTATGAATAAGCAAGTTTTAGTGCAATCAGACAAGGAGGAGCTTCTCTGTATACTTCCGGGGTCTTTGGCGTCAGGCAAAAATGTGCTGGGTATCGGAGATTTGGTCGAGGTAAAAGAAATGGAGAATGAGCAATATAAGGTGAGTTGCGTTCTTCCGCGAAAGACCGAGATATACAGGGGAAACCGCCGCTCGCCCGGGGAGGATATTTTGATAGCTTCAAATGCACAGCTTCTTTTGGTACTTGTCACGGCAAACTATTTGCTTAATCAGGCAGGCTATTTGGAAGTGGCAATCATCGCCGCCAGACGTGCTGGAGTTGAGATTGGCGTGTTTGTAAGCAAATGGGATTTAATAGGAGAGAGCGCACAGGAGTTACTGCAAGATAAAATAAAGATTTATTTATCCTGTGTGGATTTTGTATTTACCGGTTCGGCATGTGAGCGTCAGGAGAATTTAATTGAGAAAGTCAAAGGAAAAGCAGTGCTTGTCATCGGAGACCGTGGCTGCGGAAAAACAAGCCTGATTAATCAGAGTATACAGGAACAATCCGAAATGAAGAAGCCTTATACCGCGCCTGCAAGCACTCATGCCGGCGTATTAAAACAGGGTTTTGATGGGACGGCTTGGATAGATACGCCGGGATTTCGCGATTTTGCTTTGCAGGCAGTAACTGCCGAGGAGAGGAATGAGGTATTTTCTGAGATTGCGGAACATTCCGGGAATTGTTATTTTAGAAATTGCACCCATGTCTATGAGGATGGCTGTCAGGTTTTGGAAGCGCTGCGGAAAAAGGAAATAAGAAGAGAGCGGTATGACGTATATCAAAGGATAAGTGATGCGAAAGAAGCACCTTGCCATGCGCCTAAAATTGACTATCGGCATACGGCGTGTCTGGAAAGCTTTACCTGTGAGGTGTGCGGCACCCTCGTTGTGCCCGAAGGAGCGGGAAGCAGACACCGCAATCACTGTCCGAAGTGCCTGTCCAGCATACATGTGGACAATGAGCCGGGTGACCGCGCCTCTTTGTGCAGAGGGACGATGGAACCGGTCAGTGTCTGGGCACGCAAAGGGGGAGAGTGGGCGCTTATCCACAGATGTAAATCTTGCGGAGCACTAAGCTCAAATCGCATTGCCGCGGATGATAACCCCGCACTTTTAATGTCCATTGCAGTGAAACCGCTTGCAGCGACGCCATTTCCGCTTGACAGGCTAGAGGAGATGTTTCAGAAGTGATATCAGTGTGGTTTTTTCTGCGAATTTCCTAAGATATAAAAAAGTGTGAGCTTTACTCACACTTTTTTATATCTTAGGAAACTCTTCTTCCTCATACTCGGCAAAAATTTGATTAAATAAAAAAGCCTTACAGTAAGCAAGAAAGGCAAATCCAAACAGCACCATAAAAAGCTTCATCGGCGGAAAAAACAGACAAAGTGAAAGGGTAAGGGCGTCAATCAAAAGCAACCATAAAGTCATTTTTTTATGGACAAGTGCCAGATAAAATGCATTTTTCAGGCTCTGGATTGTACCGTTTTCGAAACGGGCAAGCAAAGGAAAAATGTAAGTAAATACGAGTATATAGCAGATACATGCGACAATCAGAATGCCCACAATCACCATTGATAAAATACTTCCCATAGAAAACCAAAATGCCAGATTAAACAAAAGCACGGCACCTATTCCGAACAATGCTAGAAATGCCAGTGTTCCCGTCTTCCAATTGTTCTTAAATTCCCTCAGATAAGTTCGCACAAGATAACCATATTCTCCTTTTGCCTCCTTTAGTGTAACCTGATAGAGGGCGGTAAGTGCTACACCGGTCGTAATGACAGGGAGGCAGGTAATTAAAAAAATAATATTTAATGCAATAAAATTGCAGAGTGTATTGATAAAATCCATCACGGAACCCCGAAGACCGGGTTTTGTAAAAGTTTTCATGGTGTTTCCTCCTAATAAAAAGCATTTTTAGCCAACTGTCTTTCCTTCATCTTAGTATAGAGTGAGCGGGAGGCGCTACTGTAAAAATAAGCACTGAATTACATGAAAAAATAGTGTTTTTATATGAAAAAATAGAAAATCTCTAATTTGGTCTGGAAAAAAGTCTTTATTTTCAGGTATTTATTGGAAGATGCAAATGGTAAGATAGGAATACAGGCAGCAAAGATCTGGGTTTAAGGAGGTTGTTACATATTATGAAAGATGCAAATACTGCTGTGAAGCAGATGTCTTTTAAGAAAAAAAATAATTGGAGGAGCATCACCTATTTTTTATGGATTTTGCCCTTTATTATTTTGGTATTTTTATTTTCTTATTTTCCGCTGCACGGATGGATTTATTCCTTTTTTGATTATAAACCGCCTAGGAGTCTTGCGCAGAGCGAGTTTGTAGGGCTGCGATGGTTTAAGATGCTCTTTACAAACAAGACGCAGGTTGCACAACTTATGCAAGTAATGCAAAACACCTTTGCAATGAGTCTTCTTGGCATTCTGACCTCGTTTTTGCCGGTCGGCTTTGCAATTTTTTTAAATGAAATCAAGTGTAAAAAGTTTAAGACATTTGTTCAAACCTTTACAACACTTCCGAACTTCATAAGCTGGGTACTTATCTACTCGGTGGCGTTCAGCCTTTTTTCTTCCAGCGGTATGGTAAACACCATATTGCAGAACTGGGGAATGATAGCAGAGCCGATTAAATTTTTGGACAGCGACTCACACACCTATTTGTGGATGATGATGTGGAACGTTTGGAAAAATCTTGGCTGGGGGGCTATCATCTACCTTGCCTCAATTGCGAGCATTGATCAGGAGCAGTATGAGGCGGCAAGCATTGACGGCGCAAACCGTTTTCAGCTTATGAGGCATATCACGATGCCGGCGCTTTTGCCTACCTTCTTTATTATGCTGATGTTGAGTATTGCAAACTTTTTGAACAACGGACTGGATCAGTATTATGTATTCCAGAACTCCTTTAATAAACAACATATTCAGGTGCTGGATTTGTATGTATATAATATCGGTATGACAGGAAGCAGCTACTCGCTTGCAACGGCAATCAGCATGCTGAAAAGTATCGTGAGTATTGCTTTGCTTACACTGGTAAATGTTGTGTCCAAAAAGGTTCGTGGTGAGTCCATTATTTAGGAAGGTGAGGAAGATGAAAAATTTAAGACGAAAACGGCAGAGCAGCAGTGACGTGACTTTTAATATTGTCAATTATCTTCTGTTTGGAATTTTTACGATAATTTGTATTTACCCGTTTTACTATCTGGTTATCAACACAATCAGCGCCAACAATTTGAGCGCAAGCGGGGCAATCAATCTGTTACCGAAGGAAATTCATTTTGAAAATTATAAAAAGCTGGTAGAATTAAAAGGGCTTGGACCGGCGGCACTTGTTTCGCTGGCAAAGATGACAATTGGTACACTTTTGACGGTAATCGGTTCTGCTTTTCTGGGGTTTATGTTTACACAGGAGAGGATGTGGAAAAGAAAGTTCTGGTATCGCTTTGTCGTTATCACGATGTATTTTAACGCAGGATTAATTCCATTGTTTATCACAATGAAAAATCTACATTTGACAAATACTTTCTGGGTGTATGTAATACCGACGATTGTACAGCCGTTTAACATTATTTTAGTAAAAACCTATGTGGAATCTTTACCGAAGGCATTGCAGGAGGCAGCAGAAATTGACGGTGCAGGAATTTTTAAAGTATTTTACAAAATTGTACTGCCGACATGTACGCCGATCTTGGCAACAGTGGCTATTTTTTCGGCGGTAAATCAGTGGAACAGCTATCAGGATACGCTGATTTACATCACAGACCAAAAGCTGTATTCGTTACAATATTTGCTCTATACATACATCAATCAGGCAAATTCACTGGCATCTATGATGAAAAACAGCTCGGGAGGAATGCTTAGCTCCTCTGTGGTTGCCACCCAGCAGACCGGAACGTCCATACGAATGACGGTATCTGTCATCGTGGTGCTGCCGATTTTATGTATCTATCCGATGTTCCAGAGATTTTTTGTAAAGGGAATCATGATTGGATCAGTAAAAGGTTAAAAAGCGGGTTTTATTGCTTCTAACAATATAATAAATGGAGGGTAAGAAATGAAGAAAAAGGTTATAAGTTTACTATTATGTACCACGCTGGTGGTGACAAGCCTGGCAGGATGCGGGGGAACAACGCCAAGCTCAGCGGAGACCGCGCAGGAGGAAACAGCCTCGGACTCAGGGAACAGCAAATACAAGGAGTTTATTACCGTTGACGTATTTGACGAGCTGGCAAACTATCAAGGAATACAAAGCGGTTGGTTTGCTAAAGTAGTAAAGGATAAGTTTAACATGGAGCTAAATATTATCGCGAGAAACGTTGCAGGCGGAGGAGAAACACTTTACCAGACCCGCTCGGCAGCGGGTGATTTGGGTGAGCTGATTGTTCTTGACAATTCAAACGGAAAGCTGAACGATTTGATTACATCAGGGCTTGTTATGGACTGCACCGACCTTATGAAGGATAAGGATCTTATGAAAAATTACAGCAGTGCAATTGAGAAAATGAATACAGGCTTGAGCCAAGAAGGAATTTGGGCATTTCCGAATTCTATTTCCTCAGAGGCAGCCACAGAGCCAAGTGAAGGATTGGAGCCGACCTTCGGACCGTATATACGCTGGGATTACTATGCACAGCTCGGATATCCGCAGATGGCTACCTTGGATGATTTCCTTGATGTGTTGGAGGATATGCAGGAGCTTGCCAGAGCGAAGGAAGGCAACGATAAGATTTACGCGATTTCCTTGTTTAAGGATTGGGATGACAACATGATGAACAATGCAAAGCAGTTTGCTTGCCTATACGGCTATGACGAAATCGGCTTTGTGCTGGCAAAGGCAGACGGTTCTGACTATTCGAGCATCATCGACACGGATTCAATCTACACAAAGGTTTTAAAATTCTTATATGAAGCAAATAAGAGGGGATTGGTTGACCCTGACTCAACAACTCAGAATTATGATACATTGCAAAATAAATATCAAAAGGGTACCGTATTATATTGCCCATGGCCTTGGCTGGCACAAAACCAGTTTAACACACAGGAAAATAAGGCAGCAGGAAAAGGCTATATGATGGCTACTATTGATGATATGCAAATATTCTCTTACGGCAATTGCCCGGAAGGAAACTCACAGAGAGTCATTGCAATCGGAAGTACTGCAAAGGATCCGGAGAGACTGGCAGACTTTATTGACTGGCTGTACTCAGCAGAAGGAATGGAATTAAACGGTCAGGCAAACGGTGCGGCAGGTATAGAAGGCTTGACTTGGGAAAAGAATGCAGACGGAAAAGCGACCTTGACCGAGTACGGAAAAACAGCACTTCCTTCCAATGAAGTGGCAGTTCCGGAGGAATACGGCGGAGGAAACTGGAAGGATGGTGTTTCAACATTGAACTTTAAGCCGGTGAATCTTGGAGATATCGACCCGAATACCGGAGAGCCATATGACTGGCAGCTATGGGAAACTACGATTGCAGACAGCGTAACCCCGTTAACGGAGGATTGGAGTGGACAGACAAAGGCGTCCACGACAATGGAATATTTGCAGAACAACAATCTGATTATTGTTGCGCCGGGCTCGAGCTATGCCACACCTGAGGCAGATTCCAATATTACAACAATACGCGGACAATGTAAGGCGGTTATCGTTGAGAATGCTTGGAAAATGATTTTTGCCAATGATGACAGCGAATTTGCTTCCTACTTAGAGACGATGCAGACAACGGCAAATGGACTTGGCTATGCTGAAGTGTTAGCGGTAGATATGCAGAACGCACAGGATCAAAATGTGGCAAGAGTGGCATCTGCCGAGGCCTATCCTTCGCAGAAATAGCGAGGAAGGCATCTGAGTGCCGACTTTCCTGTCAAAGAATACCCTTTGTTGCTGCGCTTGCAGCGATAAAGGGTATTTGTATAACATAGGAATTTTCCTATGTTATACAAATATTTATGCGCACGAATGCAAGAGGTAAATGTCACTGCGTGACTGCATTCGGCGCGAAAAAGCAGCCAAATCTCTCATGAGTAAGGGAGCTGGGGAGTTAATGCGGATTTGTCCGCTTTTTACATGAGCAAAAATTAAAATAGAGAGGGCAAAGCATGAAGTACAGTGACAAGGTATCAAAAATAGTATATGGCGGTGATTATAATCCGGAGCAGTGGACAGAGGACATCTGGGAGGAGGATATGCGGCTGCTGAAGCTGGCTGGCATTGATATACTGACTCTGAATGTATTTAACTGGGCGACGCTGCAGCCAAGCGAGGAGGAGTATCGCTTTGATAAGTTGGATAAGATTATGGATCTGGTCAGGGAGCATGGCTTTTTTGTCTGCCTTGCCACCTCGACAGGTGCGCATCCGGCATGGATGGCGAGAAAGTATCCTGATATTTTGCGGGTGGAATTTAACGGAATGAAGAGAAAGTTCGGCGGACGGCACAACTCCTGCCCAAACAGTCCTACTTATCAAAAATATTCTGTGGAGCTTGCGAGACGTCTGGCAGAGAGGTATCAGAGCTATGAAAATATTGTTGCATGGCATGTCTCAAATGAATTTGGGGGAGAATGCTACTGCGAAAACTGTGAAAAGGCATTCAGGCTTTGGCTGAAAGAAAAATACGGGACCCTTGAGGAACTAAACCGTGCATGGAATACAACCTTCTGGGGACATACCTTCTATGATTGGGAGGAAATTGTACTGCCGAATCTTTTGAGTGAGCATTTTGAGCACGACAGAACGCAGTTTCAGGGAATTTCCCTGGATTACAGACGATTTAACTCGGAGAGCCTTCGAAAAAACTTTCAGGCGGAGTATGAGGTAATCAAGAAGGTTACACCGCATATTCCGATTACGACTAATTTTATGGGCAGCTATAAGCCGCTGGACTACAAGGATTGGGCAAACTATCTTGATTTTATATCATGGGATAATTACCCTGCAAATGAGGACAGTCCGGCGCAGATTGCATTTCAGCATGATTTAATGCGAGGCATCAAGGGCGGAAAACCGTTTGTGCTGATGGAGCAGACTCCGAGCGTTTCAAACTGGCTTTCCTACAATGCGCTCAAGCGTCCGAATGTGATGCGACTTTTGAGCTATCAAGCGGTGGCACACGGAGCGGACGGCGTGATGTTTTTCCAGATGAGACGCTCCGTCGGTGCCTGCGAGAAGCTGCACGGAGCCGTTATCGATCATGCCGGGCATAAAAATACCCGCGTATACCGAGAGGTACAAGCGCTTGGGGAAGAGTTGAAAGGTATTGGAGAAAATACACTTGGAGCCACGGCGAAAAACAGTGTTGCCCTCTATTTTGACTGGGATAACTGGTGGGCAATCGAGTATTCCGCAGGACCAAGCCGTGAGCTGAAATATAAAGACGAGGTAATGAATTATTATGAAGCATTACACCGTCAAAATATTCCGGTGGATATCATCGGACCGGAGGATGAGCTTACGCCATACAAGATAGTCATTGCACCGACTTTGTATATGACAAAAAACGGATATGAGGAGAAGTTGAAACGTTTTGTTGAGGCAGGTGGAACCTTTGTCACAACTTTTTTCAGTGGAATTGTGGAGAAGCATGATTTAGTTGTCACCGGCGGATATCCGGGGCCGCTTCGCGAGCTTCTTGGAATCTGGGTAGAGGAATCGGATGCTCTCCCTCCTGATATGGAAAATGAGTTTATCTACGAGGGTGAGGCGTATCCTGCAAAATTACTCTGCGATATCAGTCATTTGGAGGGGGCAGGTGCACTCGCAGTCTATGAGAAGGATTTTTATAAGGGAACACCGGCGCTCACGGCTCATTCCTATGGAAGGGGCAGGGCATATTATGTGGGAACTCGCTCGAGCGAGGAATTTTACACGAACTTTCTGAAAAAGCTCTGTGAGGAGCAGGGGATTAAACCACTTGCTGCGCCTGTAGCGAATGTTGAGGTAACAAAGCGGATAAATGAAATGGGAAGTTTTTTGTTTTTCTTAAATCATGCCGGTGAAAGCAGGGAAATATGCATGGAGCAGGACGGTGTGGAGCTGCTTACCAACCGTGCAGTTACAAAGGGAGAGCGCATCACTATGCAGGCAAAGGACGTCAGGATAATAAAATTAGAAAGAAAGGACAATGTGCAAACGCAGGCAAGCATGCGCTTGAAAGATTAGGTATAAAAAATGGATAAGCAAAAAGAGCAGTACTATAAAAGTGAGATTGAAAGAGTTATAGAAAAAGGACCGTTTCATGCAGACTGGAGTTCACTTACCCAAATGGCACCTCCTGCATGGTTTGCAAAAGGTAAATTCGGAATTTTTATCCACTGGGGGCTTTACAGCATTCCAGCTCATGCAAACGAGTGGTATTCGAGAAACATGTATATACAGGAGAAGGAAGAGTGGGAATACCACAGAAAGACATTTGGCGAGCAGAAAGAGTTTGGCTATAAGGATTTTATACCGATGTTTCAGGCGGAAAAGTTTGATCCTGATGAGTGGGCGAAGCTATTTCGGGAAGCGGGGGCAAAATACGTGTTTCCGGTGGCAGAACACCATGACGGGTTTCAGATGTATCAAAGTGAGCTGTCCAAGTTCAATGCTTATGAGATGGGACCGAAGCGGGATATACTCGGCGAGCTGAAGGAGAGCATTGAGAAGGAAAACATGATGTTTTGCACTTCCTCTCATCGCGCGGAGCATTGGTTTTTCATGGGGCATGGCAAGGAGTTTGGCAGTGATATCGAGGAGCCTATGAAGCGGGGAGATTTTTACTGGCCTGCCATGCCGGAGCCGGACAATCAGGATCTGCAAAGTGAGCCTTATCCTTCTGAGGAATTTCTGGATGACTGGCTGTTGCGAACCTGCGAGATTATAGACCGCTATAAGCCGTCTCTGCTGTATTTTGACTGGTGGATACAGCATGAGGCATTTAAGGAGTCACTGAAAAAGCTGGCGTCATATTACTACAACAGAGGAAAAGAGTGGAATCAGGAAGTCGCAATCTGCTATAAGCATGACGCGATGATGTTTGGCAGCGGAATTGTGGAGGTGGAGCGCGGAAAGCTTTCCGAGGCAAAGCCTTACCTTTGGCAGACAGACACGGCAATTGCAAATAATTCGTGGTGTTACACCGATACATTGGAGTACAAAACAAGCCGCCAGATTATTCGGAATTTCGTGGATATCATAAGTAAGAATGGAAATATGCTCCTAAATGTAGGGCCAAAGGCGGACGGTACAATTCCTGAAGACGACAAAAAGATACTAAAGGAAATCGGTGCGTGGATGCACCAAAATGCGGAGGCGATATATGGGAGCAGACCGTGGAGAAAATCCGAAGAAGGAACAACAAAAGAGCAACAGGGGCAGTTCACCGACCAGCAGGAGGTCGAATACACAAAGGAAGACATTCGCTTTACTGCGAGGGGAGACTGCATTTATGCCTTTGTCATGAAGTACCCCGAGGACGGAAAAGTCACAATTCGCTCACTGGCAAATTCAAAGGACCAGAATGTGCCCGAGTTTCACGGGTTGATAAAGTCGGTCAGTGTGCTGGGATATGATGAGAAGCCTGTTTATCATAAGGATCATGAGGGTCTTCATATTCAGACTGGTACGGTAAACAGCAATTTGCCGGTGGTCGTTCGGGTGCAGATTTGCTGAGCCCGATTATTATGTGAGCGTGATTTATAAATAAAAGGGAAGAAATCCTGTTGCGTTGGGTTTCTTCCCTTATTTTATATGATAGGAAATTTATTCGAATTCCCCATGAAATGTCTTGCGATACTCCAGAGGACTCATCCCCACATACTTTTTAAACTTCTTGTGGAAATAATCCACATTCTTATACCCAATCTGTTCTGCGATGGTATATACCTTCAAATCGTCCAGCTTCAACAGTTTCTTTGCCTCATCAATCCGTATCTGGTCAACATAAGAATTAAAATTCACACCCAGCTTTTTGCTAAAAATTTTTCCAAGATAGGAGCTGTTATAGCCAAACAGCGGAGCGATAGATTCCAGTTTAATATTTTCTTGATAATTATTCTTAATGTAGTAAAGCACTTCATCCAGCACATTTTCTCCTGATGAATATCCCACGCTGTGCGTCCACAAATCAAACTGTTCCGCCAAAAATGTGATAATCTCATATAGATAATATTTTCTGTCAAGCAGATCGATGACCGATGCGTTTGCCATAAACGGAATATCGACATTGCGGTAAATCTGCATAATCTTTTGCTTTACCAGAATATAAATATCAATCAAAACGTGCTTGATAGCAGGGATGTTGGAGCTTGTACACGTCAGCTCTGCCGTGAGCTGCTTTAACAGCACGGTAATCAAAGTATGGTTATTAGACTGTATGTAGTTGGAAAACTGCTCTGCGTAGTCCTCAGCCATCGTATTTTTGATGTCATCCAGAATATTTTCAGCGGCTATCAGCTCCTCATATCCCACGATATGCTGGTTTTCCTGACAGAAAAAACGCCGTTTGGTCAGCTCATAAACATCGTGATAGGAGTGGTGGATATCCCGTATCCGAGATACCTTCTGCCCATAAATCAAAAAGATGGAATCAAGAGGCGAGCCTTTTTGCGGTGCAACCCGATAGTGACGCAGCATATTCATAAACTTGGATATCGCATAGTCCCCCTTCAAAAGAACGACGTTTTGCTGATCTAGCTCAATAATATCAAAGGAGTTATTATCCTGATTGGTGACACGGATTAAATCAGCAAAATTCCATGTAGTATGAAAATAGTCCTGATTGTAATTTTCATAGGCGACAACCTGATATACATTTGCATTCAGATGAAGGTCGTCTAGGTCCAAGGAGTAGTAGTCACATGTGTTTTGAAGAAGGTCCTTCAGAATCTCTTGCTTTGCCTTTGTCCGATATTGGGAATAGGAGGACTGCTTCTTCGTTTCCTGTGAGATAAGCTCCGCAACAGAATGGACTGCCTGCTCAAGCTCATCTTCATCAATAGGCTTTGTCAAATAAAAATTGACACCGTGGCGCATAGCAGTCTGTGCAAGCTTAAAATCGGAAACACCGCTCAATATAATAAATTTCCCGGTGAAGCCGCGAGCCACCGCCTGCTGTACGACTTCAATGCCGGAGAGCTTTGGCATTCTGATATCAAGCAAAACTAAATCAGGCTTCAAAGCCAGTATTTTATCCAGAGCCTCTGCGCCGTCCATCGATGTATCACATATGGAAAAGCCAAGGCTGCCCCAATCAATGATATATTTTAAACCATTCAGAACAATTCTTTCGTCATCAGCAATCAATACATTCATAAGTCTTCCTCCAATAAATTATGCAAAGGGATTTTAAGTGTAACGAGGGTACCAAAATGTTCCTTACTCTTAATAAAAAGCCCATATTTTACACCGTAAAACAGTTTAATGCGGTTGTTGATGTTGTAAAGCCCGATACCATGCTCTTCATCCGTAGGAGGGGCGTTCAGACTGTTTTTGATATCTTTAAGTCTCTCCTTTGACATTCCCATTCCGTTATCAAAAACATCTGCGATAAGCAGCTCGTTGCTAACATTTCGAATACGAATAATGATATGTCCCTTTCTTCCGGTAGGTTCAATACCGTGGGAAATTGCATTTTCTACAATAGGTTGCAACAGCAGAGGAAGTATCTGGTAGCTATCTGGGTCGATGTTGTCATCGATACTCAAACTGTAATTCAGCCTTGCTTCAAAGCGAAGAAGCTGTATGGAAAGATAGGTTGTGGTGTAGTCGATTTCCTTTGCAAGTGTGGTGGAGCTTGTTTTTGTATTGTTTAACACATACCGCATGGATTTGCCAAGCAGCTTAATTGCCGTGGCAACCTCCTTGTTTCCGTCTGAAAACGCCTTCATTCGTATGGTTTCCAGTGTATTGTAGAGGAAATGCGGGTTAATCTGGTTGATTAGGAGCTTTAACTCCATTTGCTGCTGCTGGTTGGAGAAATTTTGCTCGCGTATTTGCGCCATGTAGATTTCTCCCTCCGCTTTTTTTATTTTTTCCACCATTGTTTTTAAATCTGTAAAAGCCTCAGACAGCTCGTCGTCACCCTGGACTGAATCAACAATTTCATAATCATTGTTGCTCACCTTATGCATGGCGAGGCGGAGTGTCTGAATACGGGTACTGAAATATTTGGTAAATAAAATAAAAATCAGGGCAGGGATGAAAACGGCAAAGAGCAGTACAAGCAAAAACGCATAGGTGGTTCGCCATATATACGGCAGTGCGTTCATATTTGCCGAAAGGATATAAATTGTGTCATTGGTCCGGTAAGCTTCTAGGCTTACAACTGAAGTTAGGGCGTTAGAACCTTCTATTTTCATCGCTCTCGTCTCACTGTAATAGGGGGCAGCATAATCGATACTCGCGGGAAATTCGCCGCCCTCGTAGCTTCTCACCGTGCTGTAAAAGACGGGGTCCTCGTTTACGGCAATGTAAACACGGGAGTCGCCATCCTTAATCAGACTTCGAAGATGGTTGTTGGAAACCGTCATCACGAGTATGGCATTGGTATCGGCTTTAGGAAGATAAATGTGGCAGTAATAGGATAGCTCCCAGTACGAATTTCCGAGTTTGTCCTTTCTGAGACTGCTTTTCCAAAAGTTGCCCGATGTCGAGGATGCCTTTAAATACCAGTCTGTTGCGCGCACCGCATCATCAATTGGATAAAAAAATTGTTGGTCCGACTGGGAGCGAAGCAACTCAGGGGGCATATAAAGCTTAAGAGTTGACAGGGAGGCATTTGCCGCCAAAAGTTCCTGAAAACGGGTGTATTGATTGTATGCAGTTAAAACCTCTTCATCGGATTGATAGTCTGCGCTCAGAAGGTCTTTCAGTGCTTCATCTTCCGCCAGTGTCTCATAAATGTCGTAGAGGGGAAGCATGGTTGTCAGCACAATAGAGCGCACCCGTATCGCGTCCGATTCAACGAGATATTGATAGCTTTGCATAAGCTGTCTGTTAGAGAAAAAGAACATAATACTTCCGACCAAGAAAATCGGTATCATAATAACAAAAACGAAAATCGTAAGTAATTGCCGTCTTACGTTTTGCTTTGAAAAAAAGTTTATATAAAATTTCCACAAATGCATATGTAATCCCGCTCTTTTCGTATAGTATGTTTAAAAATTCTGTTTTAGAACCCACTTTCCTTATTATAATCTATAAAAAGGTTGGGGGCAAATGAAATATGTGTAGTATTTTTATTCCAAAAAGTGCGGTATTCACCCACAAGGAAATCCCATATAATGGGGATAACAAAAATACTGTTAGAAACACAATATAAATGGAGGAAAAAGGATGAAATTTCAAAATGGTTGCTGGCTGTTTAAAGAAGGCTACGAGTGCTTTTCTCCGCAGCATGTATATGAGATAAGAAAAGAGGAGAAGCAAGTTGTACTATGCGCACCGACGTCAAGAATCCAGCATAAGGGAGATACCTTGGGGGGAATCAATCTGACGATAAAAATTACGGCTCCGATGCCGGAGATTATCCGGGTACAGACCTTCCACCACATGGGCGTGCAAAATAAGGGACCGGAATTTGAGCTGGATTTGTCACAGCCGCAAAGTCTGGAAACGAAAGAAGAAGACAATATACTGACAGTAAAAAGCGGAAATTTAAGCCTCCTTATTGATTTGGAAAATTGGTCGATGCGTTATGAGAGAGGAAGCAAGCTTTTGACGAAGAGTGGGTGGCGGGATCTGGCATATATAAAGGAGGACTGGAAGGGCTTTGCCTATGACAAGGGCAAAGACAATGCGTATATGCGTCAGCAGCTTGGGCTATCGGTGGGCGAGCTGATTTACGGATTAGGCGAGAGATTTACTCCTTTTGTGAAAAACGGCCAGTCTGTCAGCATATGGAACGAGGATGGGGGAACAAGCACGGAGCAGTCTTATAAAAATATTCCTTTTTACTTGTCAAACAGAGGGTATGGAGTATTTGTAAACCATCCGGAGCTGGTTGAATTTGAGGTTGCAACAGAGCAGGTGGCAAAGGTGGAATTCAGTGTTGCCGGGGAAAGTCTCGACTATTTTGTCATAGACGGTCCGAGCATGAAAGAGGTGCTGAAACGCTACACCAGCCTCACTGGAAAACCGTCACTTCCGGCGCAATGGACATTCGGTTTGTGGCTTTCTACTTCCTTCACGACAGATTATGATGAGAAAACAGTGATGAGCTTTATTGACGGCATGTTAGAGAGAGACATTCCGCTCAGCGTATTTCATTTTGATTGCTGCTGGATGAGAGAATTTCATTGGACAGATTTTATCTGGGATGAGAGGGTATTTCCTGACCCGAAGGGAATGTTAAGGAGAATCAAGGAAAAGGGCATTAAAATATGTGTATGGATTAACTCCTATATCGGGCAGGAATCTGCGTTGTTTGCAGAAGGAATGGAAAAAGGATATTTCCTAAAACGTGCAAACGGTGATGTGTGGCAATGGGATATGTGGCAGCCGGGGCTTGCAATCGTGGACTTTACAAACCCGGAAGCCTGCAGATGGTATCAGGATAAGCTGGAAATGCTGCTCGATATGGGAGTAGATTGCTTTAAGACGGATTTCGGCGAGAGAATTCCGGTTGATGCGGTTTACCATAATGGAGCAGACCCGGTTAAAATGCATAACTACTACACCTACCTATATAATAAGGCGGTTTATGAGGTATTAGAAAAAAAGCGAGGAAAAGAGGAAGCTGTTTTATTTGCGCGCTCCGCAACTGTTGGCGGACAGAAATTTCCGGTGCATTGGGGAGGGGACTGCTGGTCAGATTACGAGTCGATGGAGGAAAGCCTCAGGGGCGGTCTTTCACTTACAAGCAGCGGATTTGGCTTTTGGAGTCATGACATCGGAGGCTTTGAAAGCAAGTCTACACCTGACGTTTACAAGCGGTGGGCGGCATTTGGGCTTTTATCGACACACAGCCGTCTCCACGGAAGCACCTCCTACCGTGTTCCTTGGGCGTATGATGAGGAAGCAGTGGATGTAGTCCGCTTCTTTACCAAATTAAAGTTAAAGCTACTCCCTTATTTCTACAGTCAGGCAGTGTACACAGCAGAGACGGGAATACCGATGATGCGAAGCATGGCGCTGGAATTTGACAAAGACAGGAACTGTCAGTATTTGGATAAGCAATATATGCTCGGAGACAGCCTGCTTGCAGCACCTATTTTCAATGAAAACGGAATTGCAGAATATTATCTGCCAAAGGGCTCGTGGACGAATTATCTGACAGGAGAAAAAGCAGAGGGAGGCACATGGAGAAAGGAATCCCATGGCTATCTGTCCGTCCCGCTCTGGGTACGGGAAAACAGCATTATTCCGATTGGTTTTCGGACACCGGACGTGAATTACTCATTTGACAATAATCTAGAACTTCAGGTATTTGAGCTAAAAGACAAGGCAGAAGTGACAGTATATCAAAACCAAAAAAAACTAACAAAGGTATCATTGGCAAAAAATAAGAATGAAATTGTATGCACCTTAGACAGAACATCAGAGCTGACGCTTCGGTTTATCAACTGCACGCTCAGTTTTGTAAAAGGCGGACAGATGAAAATAGAGGGAAGAGACACCCTTGTTATGACAAAAAAGGGAGAAACACAAATTATAGCAAAGTGTTAGGAGAGGGACGGATGGATTACAGAGAAAAAGCAAAAGAACTTGTACAACAGATGACATTGGAAGAAAAAATCGGTATGATTCACGGCGAACAGCTTTTCCAGACCGCCGGCGTGCCTCGCCTTGAAATACCGCCGCTTAAGATGTCGGACGGACCGATGGGAGTGCGACACGAATTTGAGCCCGCGCAGTGGAAAACAATCGGATACTCCGACGACTATGTCACCTATCTGCCTTGTAACAGCGCCCTTGCCGCCACATGGAACAGAAGGCTTGCATATGAGATGGGAGAGGTGCTTGGAGAGGAAGCCAGGGGACGGGGAAAAGACGTTATTCTCGCACCTGGCATCAACATTAAAAGAAGTCCCCTGTGCGGACGAAACTTTGAATATTTCAGTGAGGACCCTTATCTCACAAAGGAGCTTGCCGCTCCTTTTGTGGAGGGAGTGCAAAGCTGTGATGTTGCGGCATGTGTCAAGCATTTTGCCCTGAACAATCAGGAGACAAACCGTCTTATCGTCGATGTAGAAATTGAGGAAAAGGCGCTGCGGGATATTTACCTGCCTGCATTTTATGACACGCTTATAAAGGCAAAGAGCCACAGCGTAATGGGCGCCTATAATAAGATAAGAGGAGAGCATTGCTGCCAGAGTAAGTATCTCTTGGAAGATATTTTGAGAAAAGAATGGGGATACGACGGTGTTGTTATTTCTGATTGGGGAGCTGTGCACGATACCGAGCTTGCCGCCAACTCACAGCTTGATATTGAGATGTCAGTCACCTACGATTTTGACCAGTATTTTATGGCAGAGCCATTGAGAGAGAAAATCGAAAAAGGTGAGATTGCTGAGGAGCAAGTAGACGAGAAAGTAATCAACATTCTGGTGCTCATGATGCGTCTGCATATGTTGGGTGGGGAGAGAAAAGCAGGTGCTTATAATACGCCTATACACAGGCAGAGAGCATTGGAGACGGCAAGAGAGTCAGTGGTTCTTTTGAAAAATGAGAAAAAGAGGCTGCCGCTAAAAGCGGAAAATGTAAGGAAACTTCTAGTAATCGGTGAAAATGCGGAATGTATTCATTCAAACGGCGGCGGAAGTGCTGAAATCAAAGCATTGTATGAAATAACACCTCTTATGGGCATCAAAACACTCTTAGGCGGAAATACGCAGGTACATTATGTGAAGGGCTATTGCAGGGATGAGGCATCGAAAGAAAGTGATGTAAACTGGCAGGAGGACAGCTTAAAGGGCGAAGCTGAAAAGGAAGAAGATAGTCAAAAATCTGCAAGCAAGATAAGTAAAGGGCTGGCAGAAAAAAGAAAGTGCCTTCGCGATGAAGCGGTGGTGCTTGCAAAGGAGTATGAGCAGGTTATCCTGATTGGAGGCCTAAACCATGAGCAGGACAGCGAGGGAAATGACAGATCAGATATGAAGCTTCCTTATGAGCAGGACTTACTCATACAGGAGGTGCTAAAGACAAATCCCGACACCACTGTTGTAATGACAGGAGGAAGCCCGGTTGAGATGGGAGAATGGCTTTCTATGGCGCACACGCTTGTGTGGGGCTGGTATGGGGGAATGGAAGGCGGAACGGCACTCGCAGAAGTGCTGTTTGGACGTGTGAACCCGTCAGGAAAGCTTCCCGAAACCTTTTACAAAAAGCATACAGATTGCTCTGCTCACGCACTCGGAGAATTTCCGGGAGAGGAAAAGGGAGATTACAAGGTACATTATAAGGAAAGCATTTTTGTGGGCTACCGCTATAATGATACCTTTGAAGTAGAACCTGAATTCTGCTTCGGGCATGGCTTGTCCTATACAGAATTTTCCTATGGAAATGCAAGAGCAGAGAGAGTAGAAAATGGTGTGAACGTTTTTTGCACCATCACAAATGAAGGAACAAGAAAAGGAGCGGAGTCGGCACAGGTATATGTTACACCGCTTCATAAAAGTAAGGATGAACCATTCCAGGAGCTGAGGGGTTTTGAGAAGGTGGAATTAGAACCTCAGGAAGCAAAAGAGGTTTGTATTTTTGCTGAGAATGTGACAGGGGAAAAGGATATTGAGATTAGGATAGGAAGTTCCTCTCGGGATATCAGACAGGTTGTGAAGCTGGCTAAGTGGTGATTTGTATTATGTAAACTCTGGATAATTGCTTGATTTTCATAGTTTTGTGTGATAGTATAATTATAGAAATGTTAAGCGGTTTATAAGATCCCCTTAACAACGAGTTACATGCTTATGAAAAAATAAACCGGATCCTCGTCAAAGGCGGTTTATTTTTTTGTACTTTTATCTATGTATTTTATAAGCAAAGGTATAAGAATACCCAGAAATCCAATAAAAACGGAAATGGTCTCATAATCTGACATAGTGTACTCACCCCCTTCAATTGCCAAACAAGAGGGTGAAAGTAAACCGCTTAACACCGGGATTAAACCCATATTTATTATACTTTATATAATGGATGAAAGCAACGACCATATAGGAAACGAGAAAGAAAATTATTAGCCATAAAATTGATGTTTTTTATTATAATAGATACACATTCTTTTGACTAAATTAAAATATTGATGTACTATGTCATATAGAATATTAGCTTATAGCAGATTACAGGAGGTACAATCATGTACAGTTTCAAAAATGATTACAGCGAGGGAGCACACCCGAGAATAATAGAGGCTATTACAAGGACAAATATGGAGCAGACCGTAGGTTATGGCTTAGATGAATATTCTGAGCAGGCGAGAGAGCAGATAAAAGCAGTGATAAAGAGTCAGGCAGCAGAGGTTCATTTCCTTGTGGGAGGAACACAGACAAACCAGACTGCGATTGCCGCTTTTCTAAGACCTTATCAGGCGGCTGTATCGGCGGACACAGGACATATTAACGTTCATGAGACGGGAGCCATTGAGGCAACCGGACACAAGGTTGTGACGGCAAAGTCGGAGGACGGAAAGCTAACCCCTGCCTTGATTGATAAGGCTGTGAAAGAGCATACGGATGAACACATGGTACAGCCAAAGCTTGTCTATATCTCCAATTCGACGGAGCTTGGCACGGTATACACGAAAGCGGAAGTGGAGGCACTCTCCTCCTATTGCAAAGAAAATGAATTATATCTTTATATGGATGGAGCAAGGATGGGAGCGGCGCTTGCAAGCGGTAAGACCGATTTGACACTGCCGGATATTGCGGCACTCACGGATGCCTTTTATATCGGCGGGACAAAAAACGGTGCGCTGTTTGGAGAGGCACTTGTCATTGTAAATAAAGAACTTCAAAAGGATTTCCGCTTTATGATAAAGCGGCAGGGCGGGATGCTTGCAAAAGGTAGATTGCTTGGTATTCAGTTTTTTGAATTGTTTCGAGATAATCTCTATTTTGAACTGGCGGCTCACGCAGATAAGATGTCCATGAAATTAAAGGAAGGTCTGCAAAAAAAAGGATACCAATTTGCATCAGATTCCTATACGAATCTACAGTTTCCGATTATGACAAACACAGAGATTGAAAGACTTTCTAAGGATTTCTTGTTTGAGCATATGGAACGCGTGGATGAGGAGAGAACTGTTATCCGCCTTGTGACTTCTTTTGCCACAACGGAAAAAGGGGTTGAGGAATTTCTTGAAAAATTGTAATATAAGAGAGATACAGTTTATTTTGATTATCAAAATTAATGGAGGAAACAAAAATGAAGTGGAAAAATAAAAGAGTACTTAGTATTTTATTGTGTATGTGCTTGATACTCGGAACAGGGCTTACGGCATTTGCGGCAGACGATTCAAAGCCATATCTGGCGCTTGGTGCGGATTTGAGCGAAAGCGAGAAGGCGACAGTGCTTGAAAAGCTTGGTGTATCAGCGAGTGATCTTGATAACTATGATGTGATAACCATCACAAATGCAGATGAAAAAAATTACCTGAGTGACTATGTGGCCGAGAGCGTAATCGGAGGCCGCTCCTTATCTTCAGTTCTGATTACCAAGAAAGAAGAGGGAAGCGGAATTTATGTTACAACACACAATATTACCTATTGTACGACAGGAATGTACCGCAATGCGCTGATTACAGCGGGTATCACGGATGCGGATGTGATAGTTGCAGGACCTTTTGATATATCAGGAACCGCGGCGCTGGTAGGAGCCCTGAAAGCTTATGAGACGATGACCGGAGAGACTGTTTCAGAGGAAAGCATTGACGCAGCCGTAAATGAGCTTGTGACAACGGGAGACATCGCAGATACCTTGGGAGACAGTGAGAAGGTTGAGCAGCTTATCGCACTTGCGAAGCAATATGTAGTAGAAGGAAACTTAAATTCAGAAGAAGATATTATGAATGCGATTGAGCAGGCAGCGAGTGATTTGGATATCACGCTTACGGATGCCCAGAGAAGCCAGATTAGTTCCCTGATGACGAAGATTTCTGCCCTTGACATTGATAAGGAAGCATTGAAAACACAGGCAAAGGAGCTGTACAACGGCTTGAAGGACATGGGAATTGACTTGGATGATGCAGGTGTACGCGCACAGATAAAAGATATTTTTACAAGCTTTATTGAATTATTAAAGAGCTTCTTTAATTAAATAAAGGCTTAGTTAAAAAACAGCAAGGAGCAGCATGAAGGCACAGAGGAAAAGAATTGCAGGTATACTGATTACCTTATTGGGAGGAATTTTCTGGGGAATGTCCGGTGCATGCGGACAATATTTATTTGAATACAAGGATGTCACTTCCAAGTGGCTTGTACCGATACGTTTGGTTGTAGCAGGTTATGTGATGCTTTCCTATTTTCTGGTAAAAGACAGAAAGACAACGATGAGCGTCTGGAAAACAAAGCGAAATGCGATTGATATCGTGATTTACGGGCTGGCAGGATTGATGCTTTGCCAATACACGTATTTTGCTACGATTGAGCACTCCAATGCGGGAACGGCAACGGTTTTGCAGTATATGTCGCCGGTTATGATTATGGTGGTTGTCTGCCTTATGACAAGGAAGCTGCCGAAGGCGGCGGAGGTCATCGCGATGGTATGCGCGTTGGCAGGTATCTTTCTTATTGCGACACACGGAAAGTTCAATGAGCTGGTTATTTCGAAGGAAGCACTGTTTTACGGGATTGTCTCTGCACTTACGGTTGTGATATATAACTTACAGCCCAAAAGCCTGATGAGGCAGTTTAGTACCCCCCTCTTGCTCGCGTGGGCGATGACGATTGGCGGAACTGCATTATTTATCCTGTTTCGTCCTTGGACATATTCACCGATTATTGATGCGGAAACGATTGCTGCGATGTTTGCAATTATTGTATTGGGGACTGTCATATCTTTCACTTGCTACATGCAGGGCGTAAAATGGATTGGACCGACCCATGCAAGCCTCTATGCGAGTGTGGAGCCTTTGGTTGCCGCAATTTTATCTATTGTATGGCTTCATGTTCCGTTTAAGCTGATTGATTTTATTGGATTTATATTTATCTTATCAACTATATTTATATTATTTTTCTCCTCGAAGGGAAAAAAACAGGAGAAGAGTGAGCAGGCAGCTTGATAAAAAGGCATCCGCAAAATGGATGCCTTTTGCGATTCGTGGGCGTACTTAAGAAAGAATTAAGAAATTTCCCAACCCGGTATTAAAAATATGCTGGTAAAGTATAGGAAATTGAATAATTGTGGTCTATAATTCAAAGTAACAATACAAACAAAAAGGGTGGGATAAAATTGTTTCGAATATTAGTATGTGATGATGATAAGGAGATAGTGGAAGCTATTGAAATTTATTTGATACAGGAGGGCTATGAAGTCCTAAAGGCATATGACGGACAAGAGGCGATTGAGGTATTGAAAAGAGAAGAGGTTAATCTTCTCATTATGGATGTCATGATGCCAAAGCTCGACGGAATTCGTGCGACGCTGCAAATCAGGCAGGAAAGCAGTATCCCGATTATTATATTATCTGCAAAATCAGAGGACAATGACAAGATACTCGGATTGAATATCGGTGCAGACGACTATGTGACAAAGCCTTTTAATCCTCTTGAGCTGGTAGCAAGGGTCAAGTCCCAGCTTAGGCGCTACACAAAGCTTGGAAATATATGTGAGGAGGAAAACACGAACCTGTATCAGACCGGTGGACTCGTGATTGATGATGAGAAGAAGCTGGTCAGTGTGGAGGGAGAGAACGTAAAACTCACTCCGATTGAGTATAATATTTTGCTGCTCCTTGTGAAAAATAAGGGAAGGGTATTTTCAATTGACCAGATTTATGAGAGCATCTGGAATGAAGATGCAGTGGGCGCGGACAATACAGTTGCAGTACATATCCGTCATATTCGAGAAAAAATTGAAATTAATTCAAAAGAGCCGCGCTATTTGAAGGTCGTATGGGGAATTGGCTATAAGGTGGAAAAACTGTAGGAAAGGTTAAGGAGAGATGAAGAAAATCGTATATTCCAGCGTTACAAAAGTGTTGGCTTTTATTTTGATGGAAATTTTAGTTATAGTCAGCCTTGCACTTACCTACTATATTGGGACAAGTGCCGTTAACTTTACCAGCCTTCGTGAGGGGATAGAGGGAAAAGCCTACTATGAATCTCGGATGTTCGAACAGCTATTGACAGATAAGCTGGAGACGGTAAATTATTTTTTGCAATGTCAGCAGGACTTTGAGACGGATGGAGAATTCGATGGAAATAAGGAGGTTACGCTCAGTCAGTTTTTGAGTAATTCCGAAGATGCTACGGAATATTCCATTACACACCTGTATAATCTGCAGGAGCTAATCAATTGGGGCACAAATGGAGTAGAGACCGCTACTGTTTTTGAGATTTTAAAGAATAGAATGATAGCGGGAGATATTAAGCTGAGTGACATGGAATATTATGCGTTCACGAAAGAAATGCTTCAGGAGACAGACGCATATGTAGCCGAGACGGATTTCGGGGAATTGACAGAGGAACAGATAAGGGCAATCCTTGTTGGCGGAATTCAGGGCAGAGGGCTTAATATATCCGAGGATATGCTGGATGCTTCTATTGTAAGGGAAGCTTACGGCCCGAATAACACAGAAACGCCCGTTCTGGACTTTTTCTTTGAAAAAGGAGATTTTTCCGAGCTGGAAAAGACTTCACAGGAATTGGAGGAGGCATTACATACAATTGCTTCTGAATATTCGTCTTATCAAGCATATGAAAATGATTTTAAAGTGCTGGACAGCTCTAACTTTAAAATCTATGTTCAGGATAGTGACGGCAATGTTCTTTTAAATAATGCGGTTGCAGAGAGCAGTGCATATGAGGCATATTTTAATTCGTCAGACATGATGGGTGTTGTGTATGATGCGGCAAATAAGGAGCTCCATTTTAGCTCCTATGCTTGGGGTAACATTTACATGAGTATGTTTAAGGTGTACGGTCAGTCAGATTATATTTATGCGATTGGAGTTGACACAACATTTGCACATGAAGATGAATTTTCAAGGGCACACGACTCCTATTACAGTATATTAAACAGTGTAATCAGCCTTGCTGCATGCGTTTTTGGGGCATTGGTATGTATTGCTTACCTTATGGCAGTGTGCGGAAGAAAAGCCGGAGAGAATGAGATTTGCCTAAGCGGCTTTGACCGGATAAAAACTGAAATTGCTGCGGGAATTATGCTTGCTCTTGGCGCTGCAGATTTGTATTTCATGAATGAAATGCAGTATGGAATGGCGGATGACATTTGGCTTATTACCGGAATAGGAATAGGATTTGGTTTATTTTCCCTCGGCTTCTTGAGCCTTGTAAAAAGGATTAAGGCGGGGCAACTCTGGAAAAACAGCTTGCTGTATGGTATCTGCTATTGGAGTGTAGTTTTTTTCAGAAATAGAAAGGTGACGACAAAGATTGCAGTTATCTATGCAGGATATCTGATTGTTTCTTTTGGACTTCTTTTCATTGCCTTTGGGGAGTACAGCGTTTTCTTTGTCGCACTGTGGTTTCTTTTCAGCGCCTTTGCAGGCTTTCTTCTGCTCCGTGAAGCAGTGGCGAGACAGAGTATTTTAAATGGAATCGAAAAGATTTCGAGCGGGGATTTGGAATATAAAATTGATACAAGAAGCCTTTCCGGAAGCAATCAAGTTCTGGCAGATGCCGTTAATAATATCGGTGAAGGGCTTCACAATGCGGTGGATGCGAGCGTGAGAAATGAGAGGCTAAAGACGGATTTGATTACGAATGTTTCTCACGATATCAAAACTCCTTTGACGTCCATTATCAATTATGTGGATCTGATTAAGCGAGAGAATATAGAGGATGAGAAGATTAGAGGGTATATTGAAATTCTTGATAATAAGTCACAGAGGCTGAAAAATCTTACGGAGGATTTGGTTGAAGCGTCTAAAATCAGCTCAGGAAACATCAAGCTTGAGATGGTGAAAATTGATTTTGTCGAGCTGCTAAATCAGACCGAGGGAGAGTTTTCAGAGAAATTTGAGAGCAAGGGGCTTCAAATTCTTAAGACAATACCGGAAGAGCATGTATGGATTATGGCAGACGGCAGAAGAATTTGGAGAGTTGTGGAAAATCTGTACAACAATGTAGCAAAGTACGCGATGCCAAACACAAGAGTTTATGTCGATGTAAAGGCAGATGAGGTAAATGTTGTATTTTCGATTAAGAATATTTCTGAAAACCCTTTGAATATCAACGCAGACGAGCTGACGGAGCGGTTTATCAGAGGTGATGTATCGCGAAGCACGGAGGGAAGCGGGCTTGGGCTTTCTATTGCAAAAAATTTGACAAATTTACAGAAGGGTGAGTTTGAGATTTATCTAGATGGGGATTTATTCCGGGTGACAATTGTGTTTCCGCGGGTGGAGTAGTAAGGGAAATATGACGAAGCTTTGTGGATTTTATTTATTGAGGAAAGTATAATTTTGATACGAGCGCTTGAAATGGAAGAAGCGTCGAATAAAGATAAAAAATATAGGCTGTGTGCGGTATAAAAATACCAAACACGGCCTATATTTTTCTTTATTTCAAAACAAAACAAGGCATAAGCTCCAGCTTGAATTGATTCCTTTTATGCATGATATCTATTTTAGCTTTCACACTCTCGTCTTCAATTTCTCCGGTGCGGATATACCGATCCAGCACGGCATAGGTAAAGCCTAAATTGTCCTCATCGGTCTTATCCGTTAATCCATCAATCGGTATCTTTTCAATCAATTCTAGCGGTAGGGAAAGCTCATAGCCGATAGCCTTCACCTCTGAGACAGTAAGATGAGACAGCGGACTGAAATCTCCCGCGGCATCGCCATAGCGAGTAGAATAGCCGACCCAGTCTTCAGACAGATTGCAGGTGTTTGCGACACGTCCGTTCATGCTCTGGCTGACTGCGTAGAGGGTGGACATGCGAATGCGGGCGGGCAAATTTGTATTTGTCTGGTCGGTAGCCATGATGCCCTGTTTAGTAAGCTCTGATAAGATTCCCTGAACCGAAGCTTGAATGTTTATTTCATAGGAGGTGATACCAAGATGCTCCACCAGCATTTTTGCCATGCTGATATCCTTTTGCTCGCCGTTTGGCATCAGTATGCCAATCACCCTGTCTTTACCGAGTGCCTCTACGCATAGCGCTGCGGCTACGGAGCTGTCTTTTCCTCCAGATATACCGATAACGGCATTGCAGTTACTCCCGTTTTTCTCAAACCACTCTCGAATCCACAGGACAACGTCATCTTTTACTTTTTTCGCATCAAACATCAGAATTCACCTCCATTTAATCGCTCTCTTATCTCACTGAGTGTATATTCTTTTACAAACGTTCCGTCCTTAAAAACGGTCTGCAATAAATTTTTATCCGGTATATTTTCTGAGAGATAGCCGTCTGTGTATGCCAGCTCACCGTCCTCGTCGGTGTAGACAAAACACAAGCCCTTCTGGCTCTTTTTAAAGCCGCCGTCCTTCGGATTTTTGAAAACCGGGTAAGATACACCGTCAACCTCTGCATAGCAAGCCTTAATGCAGGAGCTGAATGTATCGCGCGTAAACGGCTTTAGCATATTGTCCTCCTCGATGCAATGCATAGAAAAGGAGCCGACACCGAGAGCTACATTGCTGCAGGCAAAGCCGTTTTCCATCAGGATTTTATAAATCTCCTCACATCGCTGTACGGTAATGCTGTCGCCGTAGATGGCTTTTACATGAGGGTCCAGTACCTTATAGCCTTTCGCGTTGACCGTTCCGCCAAACTGCTTCCAAAGCTTAAATACCGTCTTTGTCACCACCTCGACGCAATCACCGGAATCGCCGCGCATCAGCATACAGCCGTCATGCCTTAAAATGTCCTCGTGAAGCTGAGGCAGAATATTGTCAATCACATTCCAGTAATCATAGCTGTCCAGCACGCAGGAAAAACTTGTGTGTGGGTAAAGCTCATTTAGCATTTTTCGCAAAAACGTAATTTCATCACCGTCGACTGCGTAATTGCTGCACATGACAAAATGCTCCGTGGAGACACTTCCAAACGCAACAGGTTCTGTGGTGCAATCGCAGTGAAAGATATTTTCCAGATATGGGATAACCGGGACGGTCGCTGTGTTTAAAAAGGAGAGGCACCAGCCGGCTCCTGCTTTGAGAGCGGCATCCACGCACATATCACCTCGAAAATCAAAGGCGCCTAGGGCTTTTGCTCTTGGAAGCGTGTCGTCACAGGTCAGTTCAAAATACTTATTAACAATGTCACGGTAGGTTTTTCCAACGGTTGCCGTAATCTGCGGATACCACATCTCTGCTGAAATCAGGCTTTCCAAAGCCTGCGGAAGCCAGGCAAAGCCGTCTTTTGTGTTCGTGATGCCAAACATCGGTATCTGCATTGGGACCATTGTGCCCTCCGGCAGTGCGACTACCTCAATCGGCAGATAGCCTAGCTGATGCAGGCTTCTAATTTTATCCGAGCTGTATATCCCTTTTCCAAGGGAAGCATCCAGTACCCGCTCATATTCTGAGATAACCTCGTCCTCCGGCAGCTCAAAAAAGTTTTCGTTGAAATAATCAATGAGCCATGTTCTGCAAAACATCTGTAAGCCGAACATGACAACCTTATCCCACCTGTCAACCCGGCTCATTCTTGGTGTGTAATAGGACATTGATTTTGTCATTTTGGAATTAATCATGTCACTGTGGACAGTTTTGTAAAAGTCGCAGAGCAGCATCGGGTTAATTGTGTTACGCTTCATAGTTCATTACCTCGATTCTTTCATCTTCTTTTGTGAAAATACTGTTTGTCGTAAATACTTTTTCAAGCAATCCGCTTTTCAATGCCTCACCGTCAAGAATGGAATTCTCACAATGGGAGAAATACAGATAGATTTTGTCCGCGCCAAGTTCCTTTAATTTTTTTGCACTGTGATAGAAGGTGCCGCCATAGCTTGAGATATCATCCACAATCAGAATATTTTTTCCGCTTATCAGGTCGGTCATCCCCGATACGTCCAAACCATCTATTTTGCCGCTTTCCCAGTCGCGCTTTTTTATGCCGAATGCATAAGGGAGAGAAAACATGAAAGAATAGCGCTTGCAGGCGCCTTCATCCGGGTAAAACATCGTTAAATTCTCACTGCCGATGGAAGAGATAACCTTATCAACCAAATTTTTAGGAGATTTTACGACAAGGTTATGAAGCAATGCTTCACTCACGCTTGAATGTGGATCAAGCACGGTCACAGAGCGGAAATTTAAGTCATTGAGTATCTCTGCAAAATATTTTAACGTAAATACGTCTTCGGTATTTTTTACGCGGTCCTGACGTGCATTCGGGATATAAGGCATTTTCAAATGTAACGCAGAAATGCCGTGGGCGCGCAAGTGCTTTGCTAAATAAATGAGTGCCACCAGCTCCTCGTTGCTCTCAAACAGCCATTCGATAGAGGCTGTGCGATGTCCTTCAAAATTGACCGGAACGTCCTCTTTCAAAAGTAAGGTTCCGTCCGGGAATTTATTGATATTAATTATCTTATTTTCTAACTTAATCATAGCGCTTCCCCAATCACGTTGACCTGACACATTTTCATTGTTTCCAGTGCCGCCTTGTGGGTGTCAGGTGTCACACCGGCACAACAGCTTGCGTCCACTGTGACTTCAATATCCGGGAAGGCTGCTTTTAAAATCAATGCGTTTGAGACAACACAGATATCGGTGCAAAGCCCGATCAGTTCGACGTCTGAAAGCTCCATATCGCTCCAGCCAATCCAGCCAAAGTTTGGCTTGTCAATATAGTTACAGCCTGGCACTTCCAAGCCGTCCGCAATTTTCCAACCGTCGGTTCCCTCGATACAATGCTCGACCGGCAATTTTTTTCCCTCGCTTGTCTCGAGATAATTTTTTTTGTGTGTATCCCTTGTAAAAATAATTTCATCTTGGCGAGCTTCATATTCAGCGATTTTCTTTTTTACATTTCCAACAATCGCCTGTGCTTCCTTAGTGCCCAAGGAGCCGTCAATAAAGTCATTTTGCATATCTACTACAATCAGTGTCCTCTTCATTATTTGTTCCTCCTGAATGATTTGTTTTGCTTATCTGTTCCTCCAAATTATAAAGTATAGTATAGCATAATCCAGCTAATTTTTTCCAATTGGTTTATTTTTTAATAAGTTTAAGATAGTAGTTGAAAAATAATACAAAACCAGTTATATTTAATTTGCTTTATAAAAAACAAAGGAGGAAGAACATGGCAGTTATGAAAGACGTGGCGAAGCTTGCAGGGGTATCGGTATCCACTGTAAGCTTTGTGTTGAACGGGATGGCAAAGGAACATAAGGTGGCTGACAGCACTGCCCAAAAGGTACTTCGGGCGGCAAAACAGCTTGAATATAAGATAAATTCCTCCGTCGGTAATATCAGTGAAGAAAAAGAATGGGAGCCAACCATTGCTTTTTTTATTCCTGCCCATTCTACCTGGATAGACATGAGTGTTGTTTATGCCGGTATCAACAAGCATATGAAGCGGACAAACCGCACCTATGATGTGCTGCTGTGTCCATACGAGGCAGGGCATCTTCTGGAGAAAATAAATAGGGTTCAGATATCTGCCTATGATTCTGCGGTTGTCAGTATTGAGAGTGAGAAGGATTTGGCTGACTTGGAAAAACAGAATATGAGCCTCCCGTTTGTTTTGTATGATCATTTGAGTGCGAAACACTCCGGTGTGCGTTGCAGGGCAGATGAAGCCATTACGCAGGCAGTTCGGATGATTGCGGCTAAGGGATATAAAAGAATCCGTATTCTTTCAGGGAACGATGGATTAGAGTACGGTGATGAATATTTGAATCTATTTATAAAGACTTGTGAAGAAAACAAGGTGAAGCTTTTAAAGGAAGACTTTATCGTAACGGAAAATACGATGATCGGAGGCGCGATTGCGGCACGAAGTATTTTGAAAATGGAGCAAAAACCGGAAATGATAGTCTGTATGAGCACCTCACTGGCATTTGGAGCTATTCCACTTCTTGCCCGCAATCATTTTTTGATACCGCGGGATGCAGAGCTTTTATGCTTTGGGTCATCGAAGGACGCGGAGCACATTATCAATTATATTCCATCGCTTTCGATGATAGCACGCCCGATTGATGAGATTACAATCAAAGCCTTTGACATGGCACTTCAACTGGCGGAAGGAAAAGAAGCAAAACAGATGCATTATCAGTATTCTTGCGATTTGCTGCTGCATGACAGTTTTACCCTGTAAGCTGGATAATTAAAAATATTTTAATATATTTTAATAATTTTAGTTGACAGGAAGTGTGGCAGCATTTATAATACCTATGAGTTAGACAATGCTAACAAGAGTTATATACATATATCAGGAGGAAATATTATGAAATTAAAAAGAATCAGTTCAAGCATATTGACACTGTTAGTGGCAGCGAGCTTGATGGCAGGCTGCAGCAGCCAGACTTCAACCGACACAGGAGCGGCTGGCGAAACAGAGAGCACAGCGACAGAGGCGGCAGCTACAACAGAAGAGACAGCAGACAAAGAGGGAAATGAAGCTGCTGATACAACAGCGGAAGCAGCAGAGGTTACCTATCCGATTACAATTACACATGCATTCGGAGAGACTGTAATTGAGAGTGAGCCACAGCGTGTAGCAACAATCTCATGGGGAAATCAGGATGTACCGTTGGCACTTGGTGTTGTTCCGGTAGGAATATCCAAAGCAAACTATGGTGCAGTAAATGAAACAGGCTTACTTCCTTGGACAGCAGCGGCATACGAGGAGCTTGGAGTTGCAAATGAAGATATTGTAGTATTTGATGATACAGACGGTTTAAACTACGAAGCAATCAGCGATTCAAATCCAGACGTTATTTTGGCGGCATATTCAGGAATTACACAGGAAGAATATGACTTGTTAAGCCAGATTGCTCCGGTTGTTGCATATCCGGAATATGCATGGCAGACCTATTGGAGAGATCAGGTTTTAATGGATGCCAAGGGCATGGGAAAAGAAGCTGAAGCAAAAGAATTAATTGCACAGACAGACGAGTTAATCAGCACAAAAGTAAGTGAGCACAGCGTTTTAGAAGGAAAGACAGCAGCTTTCATGTATTTCAGTCCTTCTGATTTGGGAACCTTTTATGTTTATCTTCCGGTAGATCCAAGAGCGGCTTACCTGACAGATCTTGGACTTGCATTTCCAGAGAGTGTGACAGCACTTGCAGAGGGCGAAACAAGCTTTACAGTTACAGTAAGCGCTGAAAACATTGATCAGTTAACCGGTATTGATATCATTGTTACTTATGGTGATGCATCTGTGCTTGAGACTTTGCAGGCAGATTCCTTAGTCGGAACATTACCAGCAATCGCAAACGGCTCAGTAGTTATGATAGAGGACACAGCAGAAATCTCAGCTTCCTGTACACCGTCTATCTTATCCATTCCGGCAACAATTGACGAATATTTATCCTTGTTAAGTGAGGCGGCAGAAAAAGTAAAATGAGAACAAATATCAAAATAATCACAATTCTGGCAGGGCTTGCAGGACTTGTCCTATGCGGAATACTTTCACTGGCATTTGGTTCCCGGAATATTCCGTTTCATGAAGTAATGGCGGTTTTAGGGGGAACGGCGGAGGAAGCTTTTACCGTGAGCGTAGTACAGGCAAGAATTCCCAGAACGGTTTTTGGTATGGTAGCAGGAGGGGCACTCGGAGTTTCGGGTGCCCTTATGCAGTCAATTACGAGAAACCCAATTGCAGACCCAAGTATTTTAGGAGTAAACACAGGGGCATCGCTGTTTGTTGTATGCGGGATTGCCTTTTTTCATATTAATTTACCGCAGCAGTATATCTGGCTTGCACTTGTTGGAGGAAGCCTTGCGGCTATTTTTGTATACGGCATCGCCTCAATGGGAAGCGGCGGACCGACACCGATTAAGCTTGCCTTAGCGGGAGCTGCGACGAGCATGGCATTATCCTCATTGGTAAGCACCGTTATGCTGCCAAAAACAAGTGTTATGGACGAATTTCGCTTTTGGCAGGTTGGCAGCATAGGAGGAACGGGCTGGGGAGATATCTCGATTATGGCACCGTATCTGATTGTCGGCTTTATTCTGGCAGTCTGCCTCATACCGTCCTTGAACTGTCTGGCACTCGGAGATGAGATGGCGGCAGGACTTGGCATTAACACAAAATTAGTGCGGGGATTAGGTGCGCTTGCAGGAGTCGTACTATGCGGAGCAACCACGGCACTTGCCGGACCAATCGGCTTTGTGGGGCTTATGGTTCCTCACTTGATCCGGTTTATTTTCGGACCGGACTTAAAATATATTATTCCGCTGTCCGCAATCGGAGGGGCCTGTCTTTTGACTGTCTCTGACGTAATCGGACGAGTGATAGGAAGCCCGGGAGAGCTGGAGGTAGGTATTGTGACAGCATTCCTCGGAGCACCATTCTTTATTTTTATTGCAAGAAAGGCAAAGGTAAAATTTTTATGATATCAGAAAATAATAATTTTATTCAGGCAGGATATACGAAGAGAAAAAGGCGTTATATTGCCATGACGCTTACGTTTGCCGTGCTTGTTATCCTATTGTCTCTCGTGATGCTTTTGTATGGCAATACCATATACTCTTTTTCTACGGTTGTCGATGTTTTAAAAGGAATTGAAACCGGAAATGCGGCGTTTACAATTCAGACACTTAGACTGCCGCGCTTACTTATCGGAGCATTGGCTGGACTTGCGTTTGGGATGGCAGGCAATACTTTTCAGACCCTTCTTCGAAATGATCTGGCAAGCCCCGACATTATCGGAGTTACCTCGGGTTCAAGTGTTGCCGCTGTCTTTTGTATTTTAATGCTTCATATGAGCGGAAATGCGGTGTCCCTTGTGGCTCTTATATCAGGCCTTTTGGTAGCAGCACTTATTTTTCTTCTCTCACAAGGAAAAGGCTTTTCCAAGGGCAGACTTATCTTAATCGGTATCGGTATACAGGCGATGATGCATGCGGCAACTTCGTTTATTCTGCTAAAGAGCGCGGAATACGACGTGGCGACGGCGCTTCGCTGGCTAAACGGAAGTCTGAACGGTGTTCAGATGAAGAGCGTACCAAGCCTGTTTATCGTTGTTGTGACAGTCGGATTGTTTATCACAGTGTTAAGCAGACATTTGCAGGTGCTACAGCTTGGTGATGCCTCAGCGATTACCTTGGGTGTAAAAATAAAGCTGACTTATCTGATGCTTATATTTGCAGCGGTTTTCTTAGTTGCATTTGCAACGTCGGTGACGGGACCAATTGCCTCCGTTGCCTTTTTATCAGGACCGATTGCATCAAAGCTCATCGGAAAGGGCAGAGTGAATACGATACCTGCCGGATTGGTCGGAGCTATTCTTGTGCTGGCGGCAGATCTGGTCGGACAGTATGCCTTGGGAACAAGGTATCCGGTCGGCGTTATCACGGGTATTTTAGGTGCTCCCTATATGCTGTTTTTACTGGTGAGTATGAATAGGAAAGGAGAAAGTGTGTAATGGAAAAACATATGCTTTCAGCAGAAAAAATTGTTGCCGGATATGACAAGAAGGTAATTATTGACGGAATAGAGGTTTCGATACCAAGTAATAAAATAAGCGTTATTATAGGCGCAAACGGCTGTGGCAAATCCACGCTTTTAAAGACCTTTTCAAGGCTCATTAAACCGGAGGAGGGCAATATCGTGCTGGACGGAAAAAGTATTACCTCCTATCCTTCCAAAACATTGGCGCAGACGCTGGGGCTTCTTCCGCAGTCACCTGTTGTGCCGGAGGGAATCACGGTGTTTGACCTTATTTGCAGAGGGCGTTTTCCTTACCGGACGCTCTTAAAGAGCATGAATAAAAGTGATTTTGAGGCAGTCGAGGAAGCGATGGAGATTATGGGAATCACAGAGCTTGCAAACCGAAATGCTGATGAACTGTCCGGCGGACAAAGACAGCGTGTCTGGATTGCTCTGGCACTCGCACAGCAGACGGATATCCTTCTTCTTGATGAGCCGACCACATTTTTGGACATTGCCTATCAGGTTGAAATTTTGGATCTTCTGACCGAGCTGAACAGGAAAAAAGGTACTACGATTGTAATGGTACTGCACGATATCAATCTTTCTGCGCGTTACGCAGATTATCTGTTTGCGATACGAAGCGGAAAGCTGGTGGTGGAAGGCACACCGAAGGAGATTATTTCACCTGAGCTGATTCAGGAAATATTCGGCTTAAACTGCACAGTTATTGAGGATCCGGTTTCTCTTTCACCTTTGATTGTTCCGATTGGAAAATATAAAAATATGGAAAAAGATACCCTTCGTGTAGTATAATGAGGAAAAGCACGATATAATTGCTGTGAAAGCCAAAGGGCAAACAACAACAGTGATTAGGGGGATAGGCATATGACATACGATTGCTTGATTGTAGATGATGAAAAGGAGCTTGCGGCGGCAACCAGCGAATATTTTGAAATGTTCGGGGTGAGTACAATTGCTGCATTTGACAGTGCGCAATGTCTGGAAATATTGGAGAACCATGAAATCGGACTGATTCTTCTCGACATTAATCTGGGAGATGAAAGTGGTTTTACGCTTTGTAAGGTTCTTCGGGAGAAAACAGATATTCCAATTTTATTCATCAGTGCAAGGCAGAGCGATGATGATGTGCTCATTGCCCTTAATATCGGTGGAGACGATTATGTAAAAAAGCCTTATTCCCTGAGCATCCTTCTTGCTAAGGTGAAAGTCATACTAAAGCGGTACGAGGACATACAAAGCAGCAGGGTGCAGAGCATAGCGGATAAAGAGCTATTAGTTGATGCAAAAGCCATGAAGGTATTTGTGAAGGGGCAGGATGCACAGCTTAAGACAAAGGAATTTAAGCTGTTTCACTACCTTTATCAAAATAAAAATAAAGTAATTACCAAGGATGAGTTGTTTGAAAGGGTGTGGGGAGATACCTTTTTCAGCGACGGCACATTGAATGTACATATTCGAAAAATCAGGGAAAAGATAGAGGAAAATCCCAATCAGCCAAAGCATATCAAGACGGTTTGGGGAACGGGGTACATCTATGAAGACTAAAAAACTTCTATTTTGTGTTACCTTGGTATTCGGAGTATTTCTAGTTGCTTCCTATTATTTCCTCTTTGAGATGAAACAGAG
Organism: Konateibacter massiliensis; assembly: GCF_900184995.1. Classification (GTDB taxonomy): domain Bacteria; phylum Bacillota; class Clostridia; order Lachnospirales; family Lachnospiraceae; genus Lachnotalea; species Lachnotalea massiliensis. The sequence goes on along the minus strand of NZ_LT860099.1, from coordinate 2,528,800 downwards.
TACTGTTGATATTGTAAAAATTAACGACGCGGTGAAAACTGTGGAAAAGCTTGCTGAAAGTGACGAAGCAGACTTGACAAAAAGCGGGGAAGTCAAAGATTTATCCTATGAACTTTTTTTTAAGGAAGATGAGAATTACAGCCAAAAAGTAAATGAGGCGGTGGAAAAAGGCTGGATTACTCTCGACTTAGATGTTCAAGGAGAGACAATAGGAAAGATTGCGTTTACGGATTACGGATATATGAAAGAGCAGGAAAGGGCTCGGCTGGCAAAGATACTGTTTCTTTTTATAGGAGCGGTGTGGGCGGCTGTGGTTGCTTTTGTGCTCTATCTTTATATGCAGATGATAAGACCGTTTCGAAAAATGCAATATTTTGCCCGTAGTGTGGCAGAAGGAAATTTGGACCTCCCCCTTGATATGCAGAAAAACAATTACTTTGGAGCCTTTACAGAGAGCTTTGATTTGATGCGTGAGGAGCTAAAGCGGGCAAGACAGGCAGAATACGAAGCCAATAAAAGCAAAAAAGAGCTGGTGGCACAGCTTTCCCACGATATTAAAACACCTGTCTCAACAATTAAGGCCATCTGTGAGCTGATTGAGGCTAAGACACAGGAACAAGGAAATCGGACGCAGACAGATTTGATTCGGACAGAAGAGCAAGGTGCGCTTTCAGAGTTTAATCGTGAAAAAATAAAAATCATCTACCGCAAGGCGGATATTATTGATAAATTAATCAGTGATATGTTCCACGCAACCTTGGAGGAGCTGGAAATGCTAAAGATTATGCCGCAGGAGACAGGCAGTACAATGATAGGAAAAATGCTTGAGGAAATAAACCATTACGGTAAAATTCATTTCCAAAATGAGCTGCCGAAGTGCCTTGTTTACTGCGATGAGCTGCGATTAAGCCAGGTTATTGACAACGTCGTGAGCAATTCCTATAAGTATGCGGATACGGATATTTGGGTGGAATTTTTAATTGATAAGCAAGAAAAGCTTCTTAAGATTAAGATAAAGGATTTGGGAGAAGGTGCAGCAGAGGAAGAGCTTCCTCTTATCACTCAGAAATATTACCGCGGCTCGGGTGAAAAGGTGAAAAACACTTCCGGCTCCGGGCTTGGCATGTACCTTGCCAAGCTGTTTATGGAGGGCATGAGAGGCTCTCTCAACTGCTACAACGAGGGCGGATTTGTGGTGGAAATCGGGGTTAGGATAGTCTAGTTAAGAAACAGATAAGGAATTGATAAGGGATGATAAAAGACTTATTAAGAAATAGTGCGCTATAATGAGACCATGAAAAGTGATAGGCTGCTTTCATGGTCTTTTGTATCATAGGAAATTGCTTTGCGATTTTCGAAGAAAAAACTATTTATGAGGAGGATTATTGTGGATAACATTATTTTAAAGGCAGATATGCTGTGTAAAACTTTTTCAAACGGTTCCGTTTTGCAACATGTGTTAAAGAATCTGAGTATTGAGATTGTAAAGGGGGATTTCACGGTTATTATGGGAAGCTCCGGTTCGGGAAAATCCACGCTTTTGTATGCGCTTTCGGGTATGGATAAGCCGACGCTTGGAAGTATTTGTTTTAAGGGGGAGGAGATATCCGGCTATACGAATGATAAACTTGCGGTATTTCGAAGAAAGCATTGCGGCTTTGTTTTTCAGCAGGTCTATTTAAACGAGACGATGAGCGTGCTTGATAATATTATGATATGCGGGCTTTTGGTCGGGAAAGATAAAAAGGCGATTGCAAAGCGGGCAAAGGAGCTGCTTGCCAAGGTAGACATCGGTGAGGAGTGTTACCGCAAATATCCGTCTCAGCTTTCAGGCGGGGAGGCACAGCGGGTTGCAATTGTGAGAGCACTGATTAACTCACCTGAAATTGTATTTGCCGATGAGCCGACAGGAGCACTTAATTCAACGAACTCAACACATGTGCTTGACATCATGACGGATATCAACAACGAGGGGCAAAGTGTTATTATGGTGACGCATGATATCAAAACGGCGAGGCGCGCAAATCGTATTTTGTATTTAAAGGATGGAATTATCATCGACGAACTGCAGCTTGGTATTTATCAGAAGGATGATGCGGAAAGGCACAGAAGACTTCGGTCATTTTTAGAGGAAATGGGGTGGTGATGTTGAAATATTTTTTGATAGCCAAAAACAATATAAAGCGCGGAAAGGCGTCTGCTATTACCTTACTTCTTCTTGTTGCCATCGCCACGATACTTTTATACAGCGGAATTCAGGTTATGTCACAAATGGGAGGCTTTGTCGATGAGAAAAACCGTGAGCTGAATGGCACCCACACAATTGTTATCGCGGATAGGGCGCTCGATGGTGACATTGAAAATATTTTTAAAGAAATTGAAGGCTTTTCCTATATGGAGAGGGAAGATGGGGTGATATTCAGTGCCTCCAAGTTTCAGAATACAACCATAGGAGAGGAAGAGCTTGGCATGCCGTCTCTGTTTTTAAATTACGATACCAGCAGGGAAATCTCAAAGCTTAAGGTCATTGATGAAGCAGATGAGAGGTATGAAAATACAATTATTGTGCCTTATGTACTAAAGGCAGTAAGTGGCTATAAGACAGGAGATACCTTTAAGCTTTATGTGGATGACAAAGAGACTGAGTTTCGGATTGGCGGTTTTTATGAGGATGTGATATTTGCAAGTGCGACCAACCTTATGATGTATAAGTTTTACGTCTATGACGGGCAGTTTCATGCCGTGTCGGAGGAGAAAAGTGCGATAAAATGCAGCGTGAATTGTGCCATCCTAAAAAATATTGAGGATGCCGAGCAATATGAGACACAAATGCTTGCAAAGATAAATGAGAAAATAGCAGACACAAGCAAAATTTACCTGACGACCAATTACCAGTCAATTAAAATCGGGGTATCTGTTTTTGCCATAATTATTATGTCAGTGCTGCTAGCCTTTTCCGGTATCATCCTTTTTATTTCCATGATAGTAATAAGATTCTCGATGACAAACCACATTGAGGACAATATGAAAAATATTGGAATGATGGAGGCTGCAGGCTATACGGCAAAGCAGTTAGTAAGAGCTAACATACTGGAATATGGGATTACGGCAACACTGGGATTTGTGTTAGGGTTTTTGATTTCCATGGGAATCAGCCCTTTTATTACCAAAATTGTTTCGTCATCCATCGGTTTAAAATGGATTTCGCATCCTGATTTGCTCTCCGCTTTGCTAAGCTTTGTCATTATCATATGTCTGGTACTTGGCATTGCCTATATGGGAGGGAGAAAAATTAAGAAAATTACTCCGCTTATTGCCCTTAGAAGCGGAATTGAGACGCATAATTTTAAGAAAAACAGGATACCGCTTGACAAAACAAGACTTAATGTAAATGTGGCAATCAGTATGAAGGAGTTTTTATATAATAAAAGAGAGAATGTTGTTGCTTCGGTCATTATTATGCTGTTGAGCGTGGTATGCGTATTATCGCTCACCTTGTATTATAATTTTGTCATTGACGACACCGTGATGAGGAATCTTGTCGGTCTGGAGAATGCAGAGGTGGAAATCATCGCAGTGGGGGACAGTAAAGCTGTTTATGAGGAAATCGGCAAAATGGAGGAAGTCGCGAGAGTGTCGGGCATGGATAGCTTTCAGACTGCCATAAAATATAAGGGCAAGGAAACCAATCCTCATTTTCAGGTTACCGAAGATTATGGTACATTGCGGGTAAAAACACTTATAAAAGGGAGAATGCCGGAGCACGACAATGAAATTTCTGTGACAAAGCTTGTACTTGGAGAGCTTGGAGCCGAAATCGGAGATACCGTTTCGGTAGAGTATAACGGCATTTCCAAAGAATACCTGATCGTTGGCATCACCCAGCACATTAGCTATCTCGGCAAGGGAGCAGAGATTACCACAGCCGGAATGAAACGGCTTGTACCGGAGTTTGAGAGTACGACCGCGATGGTTTATTTAAAGGAGGGCGTAGATACCGCGAAATTTATCACAAAGCTAAACGGTATATACGAAAACAAAGATGTGCAGGCTAAAAATAATGAAGAAACCTGGACTCAGATGATGCGGACCTTCAGTATTGTAATGCGTGTGGTTTCCATTGGCTGCCTGGCAGTTGCGGCGGTTATCATTGTTTTTATCATGTTTCTTGTAGTGCGTGCAAGAGTTGCGAAAGAGCGAATGAGAATGGGAATATCAAAGGCACTGGGCTTTACCTCCAATCAGTTAATCGGGCATATCCTCATAAGTCAGATTCCGGTTATCGTATTCAGTTCACTCATTGGAGCGATTGTAGGATATTATACGACAAACCCGATGATAGCATTATCTTTGGCGGGAAACGGAATATTGAAGACGAGTTTTTATGTGGATGTTTCATTTGTTATAGTTACACCGATTGGAATCAGCCTGCTGGGATTTTTAACGGTAATTGCAGTTTCCCTTAAGATACGGGGCATTAGTGCGATTGGGATGTTGGAGTAATCTTTTAGGAGGTCACACCTAATCAATCTTTATTCCTAAAACTCCCAACAAATTTATCACCTCAGGAAATGAAAACTTAGCTTCTTTTAGTTTACAGCTCATAATATCAATCTGATATCCGGCAGCCTCGCGAAAATTCGCCTGCCGGATATCGCAGTTTGTAAATTGGGTTGCTTCCAGCTTACAATTCTTAAAATTACTCTTTCTCAGATTACACTCCTCAAAAGAGGAATCCTGTATATGATTTCCTGTAAAATCAAACTGCATCAGGCTCATTTTGACAAATGAATTGTACTTTAAAAAGCATTCTGACAGCTTTTGAATGGGTTCGGCGATTTTTCCTTCTGACAGCAGCTCACTCCAGTGAACTCCGATTAAATTGCACTGTGTAAACTCACAGTATTTTGCATGCGAGTTCTTTGACCTAAGACTTATAATCGTGCATTTTGTAAATTTGCAGTCCTTAAACGTGCAGCGCTTCAAGGCACAATCTTCAAATGTGCAATTTATAAACTCGCAGTCAATAAATTCGCAATCCTCAAAGGTTTCTGCTTCGATTTTGAGGTTTTCAATTGTTTTATTTTCATAATAAATGTCGTTGTACATGGTGAAATGGCTCCTTCTTCGTAAAAGAATTGCTAATCTGTCCTTATTATATCACTTTCCGTCCCCAAAACCCGTCGGTGTGGATGGCGGGGTATAAATCATTTTGCTTGGTGAGCCGTTATAGGCGGTTTGCACCATAAAGTCAAAATTTCGAAACTCAATATCGGTTGCGTTGACGCGGGGGGTATAGACACCGTTGCCATAGGAAACCAATTTTCTGCGGCACATTCGTTTCAGTGCCTTGTGAGCGAGGTCGCTGTCCGAGAAAACACCATGCTCCATGCATTTGTGGACGATCGTATTAAAGCTCATCGCCTCATTTTTCCATAAAAGCTCCAGAATAAACATCTCTGCCGCATTTGCTTTTTTGGCAAGAAAGGAAAAGCGGGTGTGAATGCGATGCTCTTTCTTGTTGTCATATTCAGGTTCCTCCGGGTCCATATGCGAAAAGTCAGGATTGATATCAGCAGCAGGCAGCTCGTAATCCGCAGAAATGTGGGATAGGGCAGCCGAAAGGGAATCAATATTCGTGATGGAAGTCTGGTTTTTTAAATCAGCTAAGGTGTTTAAAATATTATTTTTTTCTGTAATTTCTTCCGAAAGTCTGCTTTCATAGTCGCGAAGCAAAGAATTTATCTGTTCCGGCTTTTCCAAAAGAATCTTGATGTCCTCAATCGTAAAAAAGAGCCGTCGAAGCGTGGCAATGGACATGAGCCGGTTTACGGTTGCATCGGAATAATTCCTGAAATTCCTGCCCCGAATTACCTTCATATCCGGTGAAATCAGTCCCCGCTCCTCGTAATAGCGGATTGTTTTTTGTGAAAGCTGTGTAAGCTTTGATACCTCGTTAATTTTCATAGACTCCTCCTCCTTTTGATTCAATGATACCAGATACCACGGATTACTTAAGCATGAAATGCATGACCTTTTGACCCTGGTATCATGATATAAGAATAACATATTCCCTTGGGGGATAAGCAAGGATTATTGTAAAAATTTTAAAATAAGTTATAATAAAAAGAAAAAGCAGGTCATCATATGATTATAGAAAAATTAAAAAAAGCAGAGAATTTTTCTGAAATAGACAAGTCAATTGCAAACTATATATTGAAAAACGGCTCAAAAATCAAGGATATTTCCATTCAGACACTTGCCAAGGAAACCTATTCCTCCCCGGCGACTATTATCCGCCTCTGTAAAAAGGTCGGAGTAAAGGGCTATCAGGAGTTCCGCATTAAATTTTACGCCGAATTTGAGGAAACAGTTTTGTATAAAGAGAATGTAAATACAAACATTCCTTTTGTAAAAGGGGCAAAATTTGAGGAGATTGTGTCAAACCTTGCCAACATCAATATTAAAACGATAACGGAGACGGCAAAGAATTTCGACTATTCCCATATGAATGAAATTATAAATAAATTAAATGCGGCGGAGGAGATATATGTTTTTGGAACGGGCTCGTCTCTGATTGCGGCGCTGGAATTCAAGACAAAGCTGCTTCGAATTGGCAAGCGTGTGCATCTGGAGGAGGGGACAACGAATCAGCAGGCATTGGCGGCAAATGCGGACAAGAATACCTTTTGCATTCTCATTTCCCATTCCGGCTCAACGCCTTTTATTGTCAATATCTCAAATATTTTGAAAAAGACGAAGTGCTTTACGCTTGCGATTACGTCTGATCCTGAAAGTATTGTTGCCAGAAACGCAAACCTTTGTCTCCCAATTATGAATCATGAGGAAAAAGAACTGAATAAAAAGTTGGAGACCTTCACTTCCCACAATGCAATTCATTTTTTGCTGGATTGTATTTACTCGTTTGTGTTTGCACAAAATTATGACGAAAATAGCGAGAAAATAAAGAGTGCAAACCTCCGTATGATGAGATAAATATGTTTTTGTGAAATAAAGTTTCGTGTTTTTTTATCGTAAAGATAGAAAATGCGAAACTTTTTTAACGAATCAGCCAAAAGTCTTTTCTCTTCAATTTTTCTAGGTATAATAAAAGCGAAAGTACTCTCGAGAGAAAATTTTAACAAAATAACTGTGAACCACAAGAAGGAAAAAGAGGAGAAGATAGAGATGAAGTATACCGGCTATGTAAAAGAGCTGACGAAAGCTCTGGGAGGGTCAGAAAACATTTTGGCTGTCACACATTGTGCGACGAGATTAAGATTTCAATTGAAGGATACTCAGATTGTAAACAAAGAGCAGGTACAAGCATTAAGTGAAACGGTTGGAGTGTTGGAAGCAAACGGCACATTTCAGGTTATTATAGGAACACACGTTGGCGATGTGTACGAAGATTTGATACAGACATATGGTGAGCTGGGAAAACAAGATTTGGAAGACCAAAAGGAAGAGCAGGAGGAAGCAGCGGAGAAAAAGCCTGTTATTGACAAAATTCTGTCTACACTTTCCGCTATTTTTACACCTTATATTCCGGTGCTGGCATCTGCCGGTATTATAAAAGGTATTTTGGCACTTTGTTCACAAGCCGGCTGGCTGAGTACGGAAGCAGATATTTATCATATATTGAGTGCGGCGGGCAATTCCCTTATTTACTTTTTCCCGATTTTGCTCTCCTACACGGCTGCAAAGCAATTTAAGGCAAACCCGTTTATCGGAGTTGCAATCGGAGCGGCACTTTTGGAGCCGAATTTAACGGCGGTAAATATCACAGGTGAAACACTCCATATACTGGGATTAAATTTCACGGCGCAGGATTTTTCAAGTACAGTTATTCCGATTATCCTGGGTATGTGGGCATATTCTTATCTGGAAAAAGGTTTGAAGAAGATACTGCCTAAAACAATTCAGCTAATTTTAGTTCCGTTTTTATGTCTTGTGATTATGGTACCTGCTATGGTTATGATTTTCGGACCGATTGGATTTGGAATTGCAAAGGGTATAGCCGCCGCTTACTCTGCACTTTTGTCCGTTGGAATTATACCGATGAGCATCATTTTTGGAGCATTTTTTATCTATGTTATCGCAATCGGCGCACATTGGGTTGTTTTGCCGATACAGCTATCCATTTTGGCAGAGCAGGGCTATGAGTACTCCTTAAGTGCCGGAGGATTGGGAAACTATGCTGTTTTGGGAGTTACCCTTGCAGTTCTTGTAATGACAAAGGATAAGCAGACAAAGACAATGGCGTCGTCCGCAGCTTTTGTCAACTTCCTTTCCGGCGTCACAGAGCCGTCCATATACGGAATTTTGATTAAAAATAAGATGTATTTTGTGGCATTGTCGATTGCGGCAGGTATCGGAGGACTGATCTGCGGAATTTTCAACTGCTATATTACAAACTTTGCTTTTACCGGATTGTTTGGCTTGCCGGCGTTTGCATCCAGTCCGACAGCAGTTCCTTATTTTGTGGCAGTGGCAGTTACAATAGCGGTTGCCTTTATCTTGACTGTGATTTTTACAAAAAGAGCAGAATCAAGAAAAATGTAGTTGTTTAACCAAAGTAGAAAGGTAGGTAAGAAATGTTTGACAGTTTGTTTTCTCCAATCAAAATCAATTCGATGATGGTAAAAAACAGAATTGTAGCCGCCCCCGTAGGAGATACCTTCGAGGAAAAGGCTTTAGGTGGTGCAGGCATCGTGATTGCCGGGCATACCATTGTAGAGCCGTACCGCTCGAGCTTTAAAAGCGCTGATGAGAGAAGCGTTTTTGGCAAATATGAATACGAAGATACAAGAAGAAAAATATTGAAAATACAGCAGGCAGGGGCAAAAGCCTCGATCGAAATTTTCCACGCAGGCAGGGAAGCTCGCTGTTACGAATATGCAAAAGGACCTTCCGCTTACATACGGGAGGACGGCATGGAAGTGAAGGAAATGGACGAGGCTATGATGCAGGAGACTTTAGACTGTTATTACAGTACGGCGAAGGAGGCAAAGGAGCTTGGTTTTGATAGTATTTTCATGCACTTTGGACACGGCTGGCTTCCGGCTCAGTTTCTATCGCCCTATTTTAACAAGCGGACAGATTCCTACGGCGGCAGTCTTGAAAACCGCACCAAATTTCCTCTTAGGATATTGGAGACGGTGAGAAATGCGGTCGGACCTAAATTCCCGATTGATATGAGAATCAGCGCCTATGAGTGGGTGGAAGGCTCCATTGAGTTTGAGGATGTTGTTCAGTTTATACAGATGGCAGAAAAATACATTGATTTTGTCCAGATTTCTGCGGGGCTTGATATGAACAGGGAAGCCAATGTCCATATGGCGACGACCAATTTTGAAGAGCTGATGCCCAATGTAAAGTGGGCGAAGGAAGTAAAGAAAAGGGTAAATATCCCTGTGAGTGTTGTCGGAGCTGTTTTATCACCGGAGGAAGCAGATGATTTAATCCGAAAGGGTATTGTGGATATGGTGGCATTTGGAAGAAGCTTTATCGCAGATCCGGACTGGCCGAAGAAAGCACTTTCGGGTCACCCGGAGGATATTCACCCATGTATACGGTGTCTGCAATGCTATCATATTGCGACGAACCACAAAAATGTAGGCTGCTCCGTAAATCCGCGGTACAACAACGAGGAATTTGTGGAAAAGGAAGTACGCCCTGCCAAAGTACGTAAAAATATAGTGGTAATCGGTGGCGGTCCTGCGGGAATCAACGCAGCCGTGACAGCCTCCAAGGCAGGTCATAAGGTTACTCTTCTGGAGAAAAGCAGTGAGCTTGGCGGCCAGCTCAAATATGTGGCGATGGAGCATTTTAAGGAGGAGATTGTCCGTCTTATGCACCACTATGAGGCACAGATTGCCAAGTCGAATGTCGATATCAGACTGAATTTTGAGGCGACTCCGGAAAATATCATACAATTTCAGCCGGATTCTCTAATCATAGCGGTTGGAGCAGATGAGGTTATACCAAATATTCCCGGCATCCATGAAGCGAAACCTATGACAGGCACGCAGGCAATTGAAAAAGAGGATGAACTTGGTGAAAACATTGTTATTCTCGGAGGCGGAACAATCGGAAGTGAAATCGGTTTGGAGCTTGCGCTTATCCATCACAAAAAGGTGACCATCATAGAGATGAATCACGAGGTGGCAGCGCAGGGAAACGAGCTGTATAAAATTGCACTGAATCAAAAGATAAAACAGGCAAAGACACTTGATATTTTACTTGAAACAAAATGTGAGGGCATTGAAAATTCCCAATGCATTGTCAAAATGAAGGATGGTACGAAAAAAGCCATTTCGTTTGATAATCTCATTGTATGTACCGGACTTCGTCCGAAGCAAGAGCTTGCAGAGTCATTTTTTGGAATTGTGCCGTATACGGCAATGATTGGTGACTGCAACCGGATTGGTAAAATAATCGACACCACATTTGAAGGGTTTACGGTGGTGCAGAATCTTTTTTAGAATAAATGCAAAAAGTGCTCACAGAGTTATTTGCTCTGTTGGCACTTTTTCTTAATATCATAGGAAGTTTGGAGAACTTTCTTATCAATATAAAATAACACTACTCTGTCCGGCTCTCAATAAAGTTCACTAAAACCTCATTAAACAAATCCTTCTGGTCATAAAAGGTGCCATGTCCGCTGAACTCAAACGGCATCAAAATAGAATTTTCAATTATCTCACTTTGTACTTCACCCAAGGTAAACGGTACAATCTCGTCATGGATGCCATGGATAATTAAAGTCGGAACCTTGATTGCTTCTAAGTCCTCAAACAAAACCTCTTTCAGCCATGTATTTGCGATTGCCGCAGTCGCCCAACCCGCCGCCTGGAGTCCCAGCTGGAAAAACCAGTCCATAAAGGCGCTTGTATTGTGCTGGAAGAAAAACATATTGCCAAAATTAACGAGCATTTGAGGGCGGTCTTGATAGGTATTTTCAATAATCGTATCTACGGTCTCACGTTCTAAGCCATAGGGAAAATCGGCACGCTTGATAAGGCTTGGAGCAGCCGCAGCACAAAGAACAAGCTTAGAGACGCCAAATCCATTGTGTCTGTTCATATAGCGGCAAGCAATGGCACCGCCCGTGGAATGTCCAAGCAGTGTAAAGTTGTTTAATGCGAGTATATCGACGATACTTCTCACATCATCGGAAAGTGTATTGTAGTCATACCCGTCAAACGGTTTGTCCGAGTTGCCAAAACCGCGTATATCAATACCAATGCAGCGGTAGCCAAGCTGTGGCAGATAGTCAAACTGATACTCAAAAAGCTTATGATTTGCCGGCCATCCGTGCAAGAAGAGAATTGTTTTATCACCGTTTGGGTTTAAGTCCTCCACATAATAATTGATACCGCTTTCTATCATGATATAGTATCCCATAGATTCACCTGATATGTCATTATCTCTATAATGTATGCCACTTTAGCATCGGTTCATGCATGAATAAGGCTTTTGGTATGACAGGAAATACAAATGAGAAATTTTCTCATGTGAAAGTCACGACTTTATGATATATTTGCAGATAAGTATCAAAAGACTGGTAAAATTGCGGTTTGGAGGTGTAAAACGGTTATGGAAACCGGGAAAAAAATAAATGCAGATGGGCTGAAATATATGATTGCTCTCGCAGAAATAGAAGAAGGGCGTCCTTCTGCAACAAAGGTTGCAAAGGAATTTGGAGTCAACCGCTCCACGGTGTGCAGAGCGTTAGCGGATTATGTGAAGGAAGGACTTTTAGACGAAAACTTCCGATTTACACAAAGCGGCTTAACCTACATAGAGCTGTATATAGAGAAAAAGGAAAGTATTCTTCATACGCTGGTAAATAAGGGAATGTCCTATGAAAATGCAAGAGAAAACGCCCTGTCCATTCTATGCAATTGTGACAGTGAGGCGACAGAAATTATTGCAAAGAGCATGGATAGCTTTTATGACGGAAAAAAGAAGAAGCTTCAAAAGGAAAAAAAGAAATCTTTTTCGGGAGATATGGCAAATGAATACCTGAGGGTGGGAAATTACACGGCATCCTTTCTTTTTCTTAAGACGGATAAAAACAAGCATGGGCAGGTTTCGATGGCAAACGAGGGCTTTCGCCATCCGGGAATGCTGGTGATTTCCACAGAAGGAAACTACCTGTGCCTGAAGCTGCGTATGATAGAGCGTCAATCAAGATTTGCCAGCAAGTTTCTGCGCGGAAGGCTGGCAGGAATGAAATACGAGAAAAATGGAGCAATATACGAGGTGAAAATTGAGGATAATTGTGCTTATATCCCACTTGAAGCGTTTCATTTTTTGTATGTAAAGGAAGACAATATTTTGCAAGGAAAAGCCGAATTGATTATGTCAGCCTCGGTTGGAGCTTTAAATATGCCGGAAAGCAAGGCGGTTTTGATGATTTACTGCTAAATGATAATTGATAAATAATTTCGATAAGAAAAACAGAAAAAGTATAAAAATTTTATAAAGTTTGAATTTCCGATGACTAAAGAAGATATGTGAAAAAAAAGACAAAAAAATCGTCGCATCTGTGCAACAACGCGAGTTGACAAGAAAAATATATTTGATAAAATGAACATGTTTTTCGCAATCAATGCGGACAAATGATAAATATGACAGAGTCCTAGGTCTGTCGTTTTTTTAAAACATAAGGTTAGTCAAAACTAACAAAAAGTAGAAGAGGGTTCGGAGGAAAGGAGAACAATAAATGAAAAAGAAATTATCAGGCATTATGATAAAGAGGGTGGCAACCTGCGCCCTGGCTGCGGCTATAGCGGCGACAAGTGCACCTTCTCAGATAGCATTTGCGAGCAGCGTGAATGTTGAGGAGGAAAGTACGGAAGCGGTTACCTTAGAACAACCATCTGTATCTAACGATGCAACGGCAACATATGGAAGCGAGGGGCTGCAGTTTGAGGAGGGAACATATACTGTTCCTGTTACACTTATGCAGGCGGCAAATCCAAGCAAGGCATCAATGGCGGCGGGCTGTATAGAAGAAACGGGAATTCTCACTATTTTAGCAGACGGAACAGCAACCTTGCAGACAAAGTGGAAGACGCTCAGCTATTTGGGTTTACAAGCAAATCTTACAGCGCTGGGGGTATATCCATCTACTGATTACAACGACAACGACAATATGGTATACGGAACGGTAGATACATATCGAGAATACAACGGAAGTGAAGTGCCGGAGAAAATAACGGTTACAATTCCGGAACAAATGAAAGACCAAAATGGTTTTTATGCATGGACAGAGACTGACTTGAGCGGAATGAACAATCCTGTATTCCTCTCTGTTGACTATGCAAATGCCGTAAAAGAAGGCACAACAGAAGATGACACAGAAGACGGCGGTGTAGAAGACGGCAGTACAGAAGACGGCAGTACAGAAGATGGCAGTACAGAAGACGATAGCACCGATGATTCTGAAACGAGTATTGACAAAGATAGTTTAAATGAATCCATTACAAATGCTCAGGCAATTGTAAAAGATTATAATTATTATACATATTCAGATGATAGTTTCAGCCAGTTACAAGATGCAATCGCAGCTGCTGCAGTAGTATATGCAAATGAAGATGCTACGCAGGAAGAAATAGATGCACAGGTGACAGCATTATCAGATGCAATTGCGGCACTTGAAATTGTTGTAGCAGAAGGATATTATGCCGTTGATGCTGAGTTCTGGCATGCAACAAATGCGGCAGTGTCTAGTGCGGACAAAGCGTTGACAGGAGCATATTTAGATGTTGATGCAAATGGAGTTGCTACAGTATATCTTAATTTTATTCCATTAGGAAAAATATGGGTAGACGATGTAAATTATCCAACAGAGGGTGGTTACACAGATGCAACCATAACAAAAACAGATGCAGATGGAAATCCGACACAGTGGTCCTTCGTTCTGCCACAAACTTCTGAGTATACAACTATTCAGGTAGGGTATGATACTGGAACGAGCTACGGAAGAATGACACATAATGTCAGACTTAAAATTGAATATGACAGCTTAATTCAGGCTTATCATGTATCAGAAGGATACTATTCAGCCGATGCTAAGTTCTGGCACGCGACTAACAATGCAGCATCCAGTGCAAACAGCTACTTATTAGGCACATATATGGATGTTGATGCGCAGGAAAATGTAACGGTATATATGAATCTTAAGGTAGGGACAGCATATGTAAGCAATATAAAGTATATGGCTGCCAGCGGCTATACCGATGCAACCGTAACAAAAACAGATGAAACAACAGGACGTCCGACACAATGGTCCTTTGTTTTGCCTAAAAATACAGAATATACAGGGCTTCAATTTAGTGTTAATACAGGAACCGTAATGGGAATTATGACAAATGAAGCGAGACTTAAAATCAACTATGACAGCTTGAGTGCAATCAACTTAAATTTTGGACCGGATGCTGTAAAGCTTATGCCTGGGAAGTATTTTGTATCCGTTGATTTGATGAATGCAAGCAACTTAACTGCTCAGTCAATGGCTAGTCTGGCTTTAGAAAAAGTTGGGTTATTAACGGTAGCTGAGGATGGAACAGCTACAATTCAGACTAAATGGAAGAGCTTGCAGTTTGGTGCACTTGAGGGTAATCTTACTGAATTGGGGGTATTTCCAAGTACGTCCACATCTGATACCGAGGGATTAACATATGCAACGATAGACTCTTATCGAGACTTTGAAGCAACACAGGTGCCAGAAAAGTTCAGCTTCCAAATACCGGATGCCATGAAAGGCTCAGCCGGGGTATATGTTTATACAAAGACAGATATCGGTCATAATAATGCTGCTTATTTAAAAATTAACTATGACAGTGTTGAAACAGCAAATGTTAACCGCACTAATCTTGAGGCAGTTATAACGCAAGCAAAAGAGCTTGTTGCGACACAGGGAGTTTACACAGCTAGCAGTTTGTCTAACCTATCCGGTGCAATCAGTGCAGCGGAAGAAATCTACAATAGTGAATTTGTATTACAGACTAGCTTAGACAGCCAAGCATCTACTCTTAATACATTGATTAGCGGACTTGTAAAACAGGCAGATAAAACTTCACTGAACAGCATAATAACAAAAGCGAAGGCAATTGCAAAAGGAACATACACAGATTCCAGTTATTCAGGCCTGACAGCAGCAATTACAGCAGCATTAGCTGTTTATAACAATGGAGAGGCGACAGAAGCACAGGTAAGCGCACAAATTACAGCATTAACAAATGCTATCAATGCATTAAAAACATCAAGCATCAGCTTAAACCAAACAGCAGCCACTTTATATACAAGTATAGGAGCTGCAACCACACAGCTTTCAGCAACAGTAAGCGGAGATAGTCAGACAGTAACTTGGAGCTCAAGCAATACTTCAATCGCAACGGTATCAAGTACAGGATTGGTAACTGCAAAAGCAACAGGAACAGCAACAATTACAGCGACGGCAAACGGAGTAAAAGCGACTTGCCTTGTAACGGTAAAGGCTCCATCCCTTACACTGAAAAGTGCAAGTGGAACTGTAGTAGTCGGAAGTAAAATTACCATTGAAGCAACAGCTGATCCGACAGGAAAAATTACTTATGCGACGAGCAATAAAAAGGTTGCGACAGTGACATCGGCTGGTGTAGTAAAAGGTATCAAGACGGGAACTGCTAAAATTACAGTAACAGCAAACGGTGTTTCAAAGACTTACAAAGTAACTGTGAAAAAGCAGACACTTACCTTGAAAAAATCAAGCGGAACCGTGACAGCAGGAAAAACAATTGAAATTAAGGCAACTGCTTCACCAAACGGAACTATCACATATAAAACAAGCAACAAAAAAGTTGCAACCGTAACGTCAGACGGCGTGGTAAAGGGCATCAAGGCAGGAACGGCAACGATTACCGTAAAATGCAACGGTGTGTCTAAAACCTATAAGGTGACAGTAAAGAAACAGACATTGACTCTGAAGGCGTCAAGTGCAGCGGTAAAAGTAGGAAAGACTGTTTCCATCAAAGCGACCGCTTCACCAAAGGAAACAATTACATATAAGTCAAGCAATGAAAATGTTGCAACCGTAACCTCCAAGGGTGTAGTAAAGGGTATCGCAAAAGGAACGGCAAAAATTACCGTGACCAGCAACGGCGTGTCTAAGACCTTTAAGGTGACAGTGAAATAAATTTATTGACATTGAAACAATAACAGCGTGTGGGCATTGCTCACACCTGGTATTGTTTTAAAGTATAAGGTGAAAAGGATATATGAAAAAAATATTAAATGGAATATGTGTCGGACTGGCATTTTTATGCCTCGGAATCGGCTCAATCGGGATTGTATTGCCGTTGCTTCCCACAACGCCCTTTTTGCTTTTAGCCCTAATTCTCTTTGCAAAAGGCTCTGAGCGCTTTCATAAATGGTTTAAGGGAACCCAATTATATAAAAGGTATTTAGAGACATATGTAGGTACAAAGGCAATGCCGCTTCGCACAAAATACCAAGTGCTGGGGATGATAAGTGTCCTGTTTACTTTTGGATTTATTTTTTCTCCTGTGCTGTGGGCGAGAATCGTCATTGTAGTTGTGTGGATTGGACATTTTTACTTCTTCCTTGTCAGAATGAAAACGGTGGAAGAAGAGGATGAGAAAAAGAAAAAAACAAGCAAAAAATCTTTAAAAGGAGCTTGGAAAAAAATTTTTTCCTCTCTTTTTATTGGATGCTTTGTGGTGTATCTGCTCTGTGGCGGCTGGTCAAATGAGGACAGAGAAAGCTTGCCTCTTGCAAAAGCGGAGACGACACTTGCAGATGGAGTATATACGGTTCCTATCAGCCTGTGGCATGCAACAAATGATGCCGCAAGCATGGGAAACGGAGCATTGAATCAGACCGGTAAGCTCATAGTGGAAAGTGGAAAAGCAAGTCTTTATTTGAATTTAAAGAGCTTTTCCATGTATGGGCTGACCGGAAATTTGATTCAGTTCGATTTGCTTGAGGATATCACCTATAACGAGTATAAGTACCCCGATTCTTACAAGCTTGTTGCAAGTACAGTAATCAGTACTTATGCTACCGTGGATGAATATAATGCAGCAAATGCAGCAGACGTAAACTGCGCGGGAAAACTTTATCCCAAAGTAGTTTCGGTTCCCGTGACAATCAATACGGAATACACATGGGCGCACGTTTATGTGCCGATTATGGGAAGCTTAGGCTTTGGCGACCAGCTTTGCAGGATTAAGGTGGATTATTCGGCGGTCAGTCCAATAACAGAGGAAGAAGCAGCGCTGTGGAGTGAGTACGAAACAAGCGATGTATCGGAAAATACGGGCGAAGATACAGACACTGATACGGACGGAAACACAGATGAAAATTCAGGCGGCGACACTGACTCCGGCAACGGGGGAAGTACGACTTCGCCTTTGGATAAAGATAATCTATCAAACGGAAAGTATAATGTCTACGTCGATCTCTGGCACGCTACCGCCAATCAGGCAAGCATGGGCAATGCAGCGATGAATCACACAGCATTGCTCACAGTAAAGGATGGCGTCTATACCCTTGATTTTACCACTCACCCAATGACAGTAGGAACTATAACAGCGTGTTTGCAAAGCGTACAGATTGAGCAGGCAGACGGAAGCTATGTCTATGCTCAGATAACGGCAAGTAACAATACGGTAGACGGTGTGGCGATGCCGAGCGCATTTTCCTTTACACTGCCCTCCAAGGGAGAATATACAAATGTAAAAATTGATCCCAAGGTGGCGGTGATGGGAACAGACCCGCTTCCTGCAAGGTTTAAAATAAGCTGGGATACGTTGACTGCCGTTGCGGATGATGCTGTAGTGGAAGAAAATACGGAGACTTCGACGGAAGGGCTTAATTCCCCGGCAGTGGATTTGACGGATAAGACGACAGGGATCAGGATTAAGGCAGATGCTAATATACTTATCTCAGGAGTCACAATGAAGGTGACGGAGATTTCCTCCGGCAGCAGTACATACACGACAGTAGCAGCCCTTCTTTCTGAGATAGCGACAGAGTTTGCGGCTTACGATATCACGCTGTACAGTTCAGCGGGTACAGCTGTAGAGCCAAGCGGTATGGTAACGGTATATATTCCCGTGCCAAGCAGCTATGATACAAGTCTGACCGGCGTATATCGCATAAAGGATTCGGCGAAAAGTAAGCTGACAACAACAATCGAAGATGAATATGCGGTGTTTGAGACAAGCAGCTTTAGTAAATTTGCAGTTGTCGATACAGGCAGTGTAACAAAAAGTACGCTTCCGACGACAAAAAGTACAGGAACACTTTCAAAGAAAACTACCTCCTCGTCTATCAGCGCAGCAAAAACAAGCGTGAGTGGAGGAACTGGCACGGCCCTGCAAAATACCGAAGAGCAAAATGCAGCAAAAGAATCGGACAGTCCGGTTACTGTTTTGGTACAGCAAAACGGATTGCAGATGAATGAGGCGCTGACCTTGCTTTTAGTCGGGATTACAATCGCAGGTTCCATGATTATCATGCTATTTATAATAGGATTTATTTTGACAGACAGTTTAGTAAGGAGGCGAAAATAGGTTGAGAAAACAAGTTTTAGACAGAGTTTTAAGCAGGCGGCAAAGAATAGCGGCAGCATTGCTTATTGCAGTTTTTTTCGGAAATATTTTAACAATTCAGACAGTTCATGCCGCTGAAGCAGGAACCGCTTATATGGCAAGTGCAACAGCCTATTATGCACATCCTGTTACAGGGGAAATAGAAGACCCCGGCAACAATGAGGCAATCGGACAGGGGATGACGGAAAGCGTTACCAATTCGACAGCATTGATAGAGCAAATAAATTCGGGCGGTATGTATGCAACGATTCGACTTTCCATGATGGATAACATTTCAAATGTTCGCTTTTGGACACAGGAGTGGGGCGGCTCTGGCTGGACCTCGGCTTCAGCGAGCGTTATGCAGGAAAATGCGGGCGGTGATTATACCTCAGATTTCAGAATAGAGATACCAAATGAAAATGCCGTTGTAAAAGTTCAATTTTATGTAACTCCAATGGGAAGAGATATTATTTATTTTATTGCCTTTTCCAATTTTGCGGAGGGAAGCGGCGACTTTATAGTGAGCGTAGACAGCTCGGCAGGAACAGCGAATACCGAGACAGAAGAAACTCAGACAGAGGATAGCTCCAACGATACAGGCACTCAGACTGTTACACAGGCTGCATCCTCTGCAAAAAGTGCAAATACCCAGACCGTAGGAAGCACAAGCCAAAGTCTTGGGAGTACAGCAGCAAGCAGTGCATTGACAGCTCAAAGCGGCAAAAAGACGGGTGCACAGCTTATTGAAGAAGCAGAAGGACTTGTTCTTTCTGATGAAAGTCTTCTGAATAAGGAGGAGACGGAGTTAAGCACGGAAAATCAGGAGAAAGAAACTTCCCAGATAGTGCCGGCAATGTCTTGGGTATTTGTGCTTCAATGTGTCATTATTCTGACAATTCCCGGGGCGACGGCAGGACTTGTGCTGCTGCTTGTGATGACAGTACAGCGAAAAAGGGAGCGTGATGACCTATGAGAAACAAAACAGAGAAATTGATGAAAAAAGCAGGCTTGATGATATTGCTTTGCAGCTTGACAATGTCGCTTGGAGCATGCGTCAGTTATTCAGACGATGCCGTGAAAGAAGCAAATAGCAGTGCTGTGAATGAAGCTACAGATCAATCGACAGACCCAGCTATCATTGCGACCTCTCCGGCTACGGCAGAAATTTGTGCCGCGCTTGAGCTTTCGCTCGTAGGTGTTCCCCATACCGATGCCTTTGAGATACCGGATGTATATGAAGGGGTAACGGAGGTAGGAACAGCGATGGCACCGGATATGGAGATTGTATCGTCTTTAAATCCTGAGTGGATTTTATCTCCTGTCAGTTTGATTTCGGATTTACAGCCGAAATACGAAGCGATTGACACGAAATATGCTTTTCTAAATCTCTCAAGCGTAACCGGAATGTATAAATCTATTCAGGAATTAGGTGTACTGTTTGACAGGGAGGAACAGGCAGAGAAATTAGTAGATGAGTTTGTGACCTTCTATGATGAGTACAGCGCGAAGCAGGAGGAAAAGGAAAGCCCTACTGTGCTGATATTAATGGGACTGCCCGGCTCCTATGTGGTTGCTACACCGAACTCCTATGTGGGGAATCTGGTGGAGCTTGCCGGAGGGAAAAATGTCTATTCGGAGGAAACCCAGGACTTTATTAATGTAAACACCGAGGATATGCTGGAGAAAAATCCTGACATTATTTTGAGAACGGCACATGCACTGCCGGAATCGGTAATGGAAATGTTTGGTGAGGAGTTTACAACAAATGATATATGGAAGCATTTCGCGGCTGTGGAAAATAATCGTGTCTATGATTTGAATTACAAGCTTTTTCCTATGAGTGCCAACCTGCAATATCAAGAGGCATTGGAAACACTTGAAACAATTTTTTATGGTGACGAGCAGGGAACCGACGGAACGGCACAGGAAGAGTAGGAGATGAGAGTTTTGTATCAGAAAGAAAAAACCAAGAATGACAGCCATTCTTCTAAAAAGAAAGTAATAAAAGCAATTGTTTCTTTTTTCCTAACCTTTTTTTTGTTTGGTCTGGTAGTACTATGGTCTGTTAATACGGGAAGCATTGCAATCAGTCCGAAAGAACTGTTTGAGGGACTGTTTGTGGAGTACAGCCAGAAGGTGGCAACCGTCTATGATTTGCGTTTTCCGCGTATTATTATTTCCGTGCTGCTTGGCGCTGCATTGGCGGTGTCAGGTACTTTATTTCAGGCGGTATTGAAAAACCCATTGACGGACCCCGGAATTATAGGAATCTCGGGAGGTGCCAGCTTTGCAGCAGTATTAATCACGGCATTTCTTCCTGCCTTATTTGCATATTTACCCTTGTTTGCCTTTGCAGGTGGACTATTTGCTTTTTTCATCGTGTATTCTCTGGCATGGAAAAGCGGAGTCAGTCCCCTTAGAATTGTCCTTGTGGGTATTGCCGTGAGCACGATGTTTGGCGGATTGTCAAGTGCAATCAATTCCATGAGCGGAGGAAACCAGTCAAGCGTGGCTTCCATCGTAGAGGGCAGCATCACAATGAAAACATGGACGGATGTGCGGACGGCACTTTACTATATACCGATATGTTTAGTAGTTTCACTTATTTTAGCAGGAAAATGCAATCTGCTTTCCCTTGACGACAAAACCGCTCGAGGTATCGGTGTCAATGTAAACCGGGACAGAATGATTATTTCTATGACGGCAGTACTCCTTGCCTCCATTGCAACGGCGGTCGTGGGTGTTGTGAGCTTCCTCGGGTTGATTGTGCCTCATATTGCAAGGATTTTAGTCGGACATAACCATAAGCTGTTACTTCCTTATTCCATGCTTCTCGGTGCGACAGTCTATCTCATGGCAGATACGATAGGAAGAACAATAGCTGCACCATATGAAATCAATGCGTCAATTATCATGGCAGTGGTCGGAGGACCGTTTTTTATCCTGTTACTAAGGAGGCAGAGCAAATATGGCGGTTAATGAAATAATCAAAAAGGAAGAAGCACCTGTTATACAGGTGAAAAACCTGATCTTTTCCTACGAGGAGAAGCAAAAGGGAAAAATAATATTGAACAACGTAGACCTTACAATTCCGAAAGGAAAAATCACAACGCTGATTGGTGCAAACGGCTGCGGAAAATCGACTCTCTTTAATCTAATGACAAAAAATTTGGAGCCGAATCGGGGCAAAATCTATCTGGATGGAACGAATATAAGAGGAATGAAGCAGAAGGAATTTGCAAAACGTGTGGCAATTGTTCACCAAAATAATGAAGCGGCTGCCGATATTACGGTAAGCAGGCTGGTGTCCTATGGAAGAAGCCCGCATCTTGGGATGTTCGGAACGATGAGTGCGAAGGATAAGGAGCTGGTTGACTGGGCACTTGAGGTTACACAGATAAAGGATTTGCGAGACAGGGAGGTAACAAGCCTTTCCGGCGGGCAGCGTCAGCGCGTGTGGATTGCGATGGCACTGGCACAAAAGACAGATATTTTATTTTTGGATGAACCGACGACCTATTTGGATATCCGGTATCAGATTGAGTTGCTAGAAATGATACAGCGCTTAAACCAAGAATATCAGATTACAATCATTATGGTTCTGCACGATATGAACCACGCAGTGTATTACAGCGATGAAATACTTGGTTTAAAAGACGGAAGTGTATTGGTACAGGGAAATCCAGAGGAAGTGATAACAGCGGACTGCATTGAACATATCTATGGTGTGCGCTTAAATGTAGAGAAACTGAACGGCAAAAAAATAGTAATGACCGTTCGATAGAAAGGGAAAAAATGTTTCATAAAAGACTACTAAAAGAATTTAAGGATAATATGAAGTATGTATTCGGCGTGGTGGCAACACAATGGATTATGCTTCTCGCAAATGTACTTTTCGTGTTTGAAAGTGCGCGGCTTCTGGACACAATTCGCCTTGGAAGTACGTCAGCAGCAAACATACAGCGTTATGCGATTATTGCGGCCGTTGTTTTTCTTGTCCGTATCATTATGGCAAAGCTAAGCGGAAGCTTTTCCTTCCAGGCGGCGGTCAACACGAAAAATCAGCTTCGCATGAGGCTGTATGATAAAATGCTCAGACTCGGACCGGATTATCATGAAAAATGTTCAACCTCCGAGGTAGTTCAGCTTTCAACTGAGGGTGTTGAACAATTGGAAATTTATTTTGGCAGATACGTGCCTCAGTTTTTCTATGCGTTTCTGGCACCGATTACGCTTTTTGTTATTGTGGGAACGATGAATATTCCGGCAGCACTCGTACTGCTTGTCTGTGTTCCGCTTATTCCGGGAGCAATTATGGGAGTCCAGAAGTTTGCAAAGAAAATTTTCTCAAAGTATTGGGGTTCCTACACCGAGCTTGGTGACCACTTTTTAGAGTACATACAGGGACTTACTACGATGAAGATTTATCAGGCAGATGAATACTATGCAAAAAAGATGCACGAGGAATCCGAGCAGTTTCGAAAGATGACAATGCGCGTTTTGGTGATGCAGCTAAACTCTATTACGATTATGGACTTGGTGGCATATGGCGGTGCCGTTGCCGGTATTATTGTGGGGCTTCTGTCAATGAAAGCAGGAAATGTAAGCTTTGTGGAGGGAATTTTTATTATATTGATTTCGGCAGAATTTTTCCTTCCGATGCGTCTTCTCGGCTCGTTTTTCCATATTTCCATGAACGGAAATGGCGCAGCAGATAAGATTTTTGGTATTTTAGACCTGCCGGAAGAGACAGACGGGAAAATTGAAAAAATAGAGGATGACACAATTTCCTTTAAAAACATAGACTTTGCCTATCCAAGTGCAAAGGAAAGAAAGGTATTGCACGACGTAAGCTTTCAGGTGAAGCCGCATACATTTGTGGCGTTTGCAGGCGAATCCGGCTGCGGAAAAAGTACGGTTGCCTCCCTTCTTATGGGAGAGCAGGCAGACTTTGCAGGTGAAATTTTGCTTGGAGGTCACGCACTGCATGATATAAAAAGCAGAGTGCGATATGAGAAAATAACAAGAATTAACCATAACAGCTATCTGTTTGCCGGAACCGTGAGAGATAACCTGCAAATGGGGAATTCGATGGCGGATGATGAGGCGATGAATGAGGCGCTTCGGACAGTAAGACTTTATGACTTTATCCATGAAAATGGCGGTCTTGATATGGCTGTCATCGAAAACGCAGACAATATGTCCGGCGGGCAGAAACAGCGTCTTGTGCTGGCGAGGGCAATCCTTCATGACAGCGACATCTATATTTTTGATGAGGCGACCTCCAACATCGATGTGGAAAGTGAAGAGATGATTATGCAGACCGTAAAGCAGATGGCAAAGGAAAAGACAATCATTCTTATATCACACCGTCTTGCCAACATCACAGAGGCAGATGAAATCTTCATGATGGAAGAGGGAAGTATCGCAGAGCATGGAACGCATGAAGAATTGTTAAGAAGTGGCAAGGGAATTTACCGAAAGCTTTATGAAGGTCAAAAGAAGCTGGAGGAATATACGGTATACAGGGAAAAGGTTTCAGAAGAACAGTCACGAAAGGAGGCAATATAGGATGAAAACAGAAGAAAAACAACGTTCTGGCGTGAAAGTCATGCTCGGGCTGATCGGAATGGTAAAGCCTTTAAGCCTTCATATGACAGCAGCACTTGTAATGGGGACAATAGGAAATTTGTGTGCCGTCTTTATCACGGTTTTGGGAACCTACGGGCTGCTGGATATTTTCTCTTCAATCGGTGGAGGAACGCTTGAGGCAGGCGCAAAGGGTGCAATTGGATTAAAGACAGTTTGTATCGCTATGGTGCTGCTTGCGGTTGTTCGTGCCATATTAAAGTATGCAGAGCAGGCATTCAACCATTATATTGCGTTTAAATTGCTGGCAAGAATACGTGACATGATATTTGCGGCATTGCGTCGCATTACCCCATCAAAGCTTGAGGGAAAGGAAAAAGGAAATCTGATTTCACTTATCACCTCCGATGTGGAGCTTTTGGAGGTGTTTTACGCACATACGATATCTCCGATTGCGATTGCGGTTCTTACCTCTATCGTTATGATTAGCTACATTGGAAGAGGTAACTGGATTATGGGCTTCATAGCGGCAGTTTTTTATCTCTTAGTAGGAGCGGTAGTTCCGCTTGTAAACGGAAAACTAGGAGAGAAGAAGGGGCAGATTTACCGTGGCTTATTTGCAAAATTAAATACAATTGTGCTTGATAACCTGCGCGGTATGGGAGAGATTCTCCAATACAATCAGGCAGGGGCAAGAAGAGAAAAAATGGAGAAGCACAGTGATAGCCTAAACCACACGCAGAAAAAGCTGAAGGATTTAGAAAGCACACAGGGCAGTATCACAAACACGGTTATCCAGACAGGAGGTGCTGTGATGCTGATCGTATCAGGGCTTCTCGCAGTGCAAGGTAAGGTAGCCTTTACGGACGCTCTTCTTGCTACGGTGGCGATGATGAGCTCTTTTGGACCGACAGCGGCGCTGAGCAGCCTTTCCAATAATCTGCACCAGACTCTTGCAAGCGGAAACCGTGTGTTAAGCCTTCTTGAAGAGGAACCGCTTGTTGAGGAAATCAAGGAGGGCGCACCTTTTAGAAACGGAACACTTGCGGCGACTGATGTATCCTTCTCCTATCCAAATAGCAGGGAGGAAAGGGTTTTAAGTCACTATTCCGCCACCTTTGAGAGAGGGAAAATAACGGGGATTGTCGGTCCGAGTGGCTGCGGTAAATCCACATTGTTAAAGCTTTTTATGCGCTTTTTTGAGACGGATAAAGGAAGTCTCACCTATCAAGGTGCTGATGTAAATACCATTACAACAAGCGAACTTCGAAGCCACGTTTCGTATGTAACACAGGAAACACATCTGTTTCTGGACACGATAGAAAACAATATCAGGGTTGCCAAGCAGGATGCAACTTTAAAAGAGATTATTTCGGCATGTAAAAAGGCGTCCATACATGATTTTATTATGAAACTACCAAATGGTTACCAGACAAAGCTAAGCGAGCTTGGCGACTCCCTTTCGGGCGGAGAGAGGCAGCGCATTGGTATTGCAAGAGCATTTTTGCATGACGGAGATATTATGTTCTTAGATGAGCCGACAAGCAATCTGGACAGCCTGAATGAAGCGGTTATTTTAAAGGCACTTGCAGAGGAAAAGGAAGACAAAACGGTGGTACTCGTATCGCATAGGAAGTCTACGATGGGAATTGCAGATAAGGTGATTACGGTAGGCAATATCGCGGTGTAATAGAAAGAATACTATTCTGGTAGGGCGGTAGTACACTTTGCGAGCTGCCTGCTGTCACAAAGCAGAAAAGGAGGGCAAATGCATGGATATAAGTGATAAAAGAGAACAGGAAATTGCGGTTGTGGGAAAAATGATAGAGTTATACTGCCGCGGCCATAAGCACAGTAAGGACGGTCTGTGTGAGGAGTGTCAGGAGCTGCTTTCCTATGCCAAAAAGCGGGTCGAGCATTGCCCGCATATGGAAGATAAAACCTTTTGCAGTACCTGCCCAACACATTGTTACAGTAAAAAAATGCGAGATAAAATTAAGGAAGTAATGCGCTACGCAGGACCAAGGCTGATTTTTTATCATCCGGTTTTGACGGTTCGACATGGTATCAATACGATTAGGAATAAGAGAGACAGTGCGGCTTAAAGACCAAAAATCAATATAAATTCAAAAAAATAAATGCCGCAAATTGCGGCATTTATTTTTTGCTTTTCATATTTATAAAAACAATTTTACAGTACTTGAGTTACTGAGACGTCAGGAAGCAGCCGTGCCACATCCTCGGCTCGAAAATAACCGGTTGCCATAGTCAGAGCATTGGCGGCTGAAACTGCGACGCCGTAGCGAAGCATTTCCTCTGGTGCCAGTCCTCTTGAGAGCGCCACTGCAAAGGCTCCCACCATTGAATCGCCGCAGCCGACTGTGTTGACCGGCGTAATCTTAGGAGGCTTTCCGTGAAAGACTCCTTCTTTGCAGACGAGGAGGGCACCGTCAGCGCCGAGAGATACGGTGATATATGCAATACCCAATTCGTGAAGTTTGCAGGCGGCATCTATCACCTCTTCTTGGTTTGTGAGCGGAATACCAAGAAGTGCCTCAAGCTCCTCGATGTTTGGCTTGATTAAGGTAGGGCAGGCAGCAATTCCTTTGACAAGCAGCTCTCCGCTTGTGTCAAGGATGACCGGTCTGCCTTTTTTCTTTATTTTGGCAATTAAATCGGCGTAGATGGAAGTCTCGATTCCAACCGGCACGCTGCCTGAAATCGTGATGACATCGCTTTGCTCAATGAGTTGGTCAATTTTGGCGTAAAGAAGTGCCGCCTCTTCTGGGGTAACAGGTGCACCAGGCTCCAAAAATTCGGTGGAGGAGCCGTCTGAGGCTAAGATGTTGATACAGCTTCTTGTCTCGCTTTTGGTATGAACAAAATCCGTTTTAATGTCAAATTCTCTCAGCAAATCTTCTACATAAGCACCCGCGTGTCCGCCCACAAATCCCGTCGCGGTTATATCTTCACCGCAAAGCTGAATGACCTTTGATACATTTAGCCCCTTTCCTCCGGCGGTATTGGTGCAGGTTTGAACGCGGGTTACCGTATTTTTAGCAAAATCGTCCACCACATATGCCTTATCAATAGCAACATTTAATGTAATCGTAGTAATCATGGCTTACTCCTATTTTTCGTAGCCGTTCCAACCCGGAATCTCGCCGTTAATATCCCACAAATCCTCCCATGTTCCTGCGCCTTCCCAGAGGAATACCTGGCCTTTGATTAAGCGGCAGTTTTTGTCAACGGTGGAGAGAACCTTTAATTCTTCCTCTGTCAATGGATCTTCAAAACTGCAACGAAGATTACTCATGTACTCATTTCTGTGGATGGAGAAAGGAATCGGGGAATGACCTCTCTGCACCGCCCACTTCAGGCAGATTACGGCAGGATGTACGCCGTGTGCTTTTGCAATCTCAATAACCTCCGGCAGCTCGATATCTGCGATATCCTCTTCGGTCTTATCACGGTCTGGTCTGCTAGGGGAGCCGATCGGACAAAAACCAATGATTTCAATGCCGTTTTTCTTACAGTAGTCATACAATTCCGGCTGTTGGAAGCAAGGGTGCAGCTCCATCTCATTGACAGCAGGCTTGATTTTGCAATCTCTTAAAATTAGTTCCAACTTTGGTATTGTTACGTTGGAAACGCCGATGTGCTTCACGAGTCCCATATCAACAAGTCTCTCCATCTGGCGCCAGCATTCCATGAATTCCTCGTGGATGTAAGGTCTGGAAAGAGGATTTCTCGTATCACCGTCACAGCCTGGTGGATGATAGTTCGGGAAAGGCCAGTGAACAAAATAGAGGTCCAGATAGTCAAGTCTTAAATCTTTTAAAGTCTTTGCCACGGAGTAGAGAATTTCTCCCTTGCCGTGCATATCGTTCCATAGCTTGGAGGTAACAAATAGCTCCTCTCTTTTTACGCCTGCATGCATAGCGTTTTCAATCGCAATGCCGATTAAATCTTCGTTTCCGTAGCAGGAAGCACAGTCTACCAGACGATAGCCTGATTTGATTGCGTCCTCAACAGCATTTGCAATGTCAGTAGCGGTAAAGCGGTCTGAGCCAAACGTTCCGATTCCAAGCCCCGGCATTTTGGCACCGGTATAAAGTGTACGCTGTGGAACGAGTGACGGATCAATAGCGTCAATTGGTTTTAAATTTTCTCCCATAATCAGTTCTCCTTTATTTGTTTTCATTCACTGTCAATCAAGATTTTACCTTTTACCGCGCCGGGAGTTTTGAACATTTCAAAAGCCTCCGCAATTTGGCTGAGCGGTATTTTTTTATAAATAAGCGAGTCATCGAATTGTAACTGCCCGGTCTTATAATAATAAGCGGCAAGTTCCCATTCCGGTCCCGGAAACGGTGCAGAATATGACATCCAAGAGCCGGTGAGTGTAAATTCCTTGCGGTTCATATTTTCCCACTCTTCTACGGAAAAAGAAAGTTCCTTAGTCGGTGTACCGATAAAACAAATTCCGGCTTTGTTGGCAGCAAGTTCAAATGCCATCTTCATCGTTGCAGTGTTTCCTGCGGTCTCATACACATAGTCAAAACCCTGTCCTGCGGTGATATCCATCGCCTGTTTTATAAAATCGCTTTCGAGTGTGTTGATAACAGCAGTTGCGCCTAGCCGCTTGGCAAGCTCTAAACGCTCCGGTGAAATATCGAATACGACACAGTTTTTGGCGCCAAAGATATTTGCCCACTGCATGGTCAAAAGCCCGATTGTGCCGCCGCCAAGAATGGCAACCTGACCGCCGCCTTGATAATTAAGGCGTTGTAAGCCGTGAAGTGCGACGGTGGTCGGCTCAAAGAAGGCACCCTGCTCAAAGCTTACTTCCTCATCAAATTTAACCGCATTTTTTTCCGGCACGACAATATATTCAGCAAAGCTTCCAAATTCTCTTGAACCTATGAAGCTGTAGTGCTTGCAGAGGGAATAGTCACCCTTTTGGCAGTTCTCGCATTTCATGCACGGAACAAGGGGAACTCCTGCAACTCGGTCGCCTTTCTTTAAAGAAGAGACGCCTTCTCCTGTCTCCTCAATTGTTCCGGAAAATTCATGTCCCAGCACATTCGGAAAGAAATGGCAGGCATCGCCGTTTACTCTTGGGACATCAGAGCCACAGATGCCTGTATACTTTACATTGATTAATACCTGACCGGCGCCCGGCACCGGTTTTTCGATATCCTCATAGCGGATATCCTCTCTCGCATGAACAACTCCTGCTTTCATTTTATCTGTCCTTTCTTAATTGAACGATCACGAAACGTATCCTTTAAATCCTGATACAATTGTAAGTAAAGCTCCATCGAAGCCTTATACTTCTCGTGGTTTTCCATGTTCGGGGTGTGCTCTCTGGTCATTACAATGGTTGTGTTGACAGCCTCCTCAAAGCTTCCATACAGCCCGACACCCACACCGGCTAAAATTGCCGCACCTAGGGTTGTTGCCGTATCAGAGGTGGGAACCTTGATTGTCTTACCTGTCACGTCGGATTTGATTTGTGTCCAGACAAGGCTGTTAGCGGAACCACCCATTGCAATCAGTTCATTTGCCTCCACACCTGCCTCCTTTGCGGTGCGAAGATTGTGCTCCAGGGAATAGGCAACACCCTCCAGAGCAGCGCGCACCATATGAGCCTTTGTCTTGTCAAAGCCCAGCCCGTAAAAAACACCTTTTGCATCGGCATCCCAGATGGGAGAGCGCTCCCCAGCCATATAAGGAAGAAAAATAACATCCTCCGAACCGGCAGAAATCTTATCAGCCAAACCGGTTAGCTCATCGAAAGAAAGACCTCCTCCAAGCTCCTTGTGGAACCACTTCAACACGCCGCCGCCTCCTACGCTTCCGCCTTGCAGGAGCCAGAGGTTCGGAATGACATGGGGACTTAGGATAAGCTTTGGATGCGATACTGCGCTGTCAAGGCAAATACTCATCCCACCTGCCTGCCCGCCCTGCTCCTGCGTCTGTCCTGGCTTGTAAACTCCGGCACCTAGTGTACCGCATGCTGCGTCCAATCCGCCGGCAACGACAGGGGTACCCTCCTTAAGACCGGTAAGGTGCGCTGCCTCCTTTGTCACGAAACCGACAATATCGTGGCAGTCATAAAGCTCGGGAATTTTATCCAAGGATATTCCGAGTGCTTCCGCCAGACCGCTGTGATAGCTGCAAGTCTTTGCATCGAAGAAGTGAAGCCCGTAGCCTTGAGATTTATCCTGCGAGGGCGAACCGGTTAGCTTTAGGGCAATAAAACTATTGCTTTGCAAAAACTGATGAGTCTCCTTGTAGATATGAGGCATATTTTCCTTGAACCATAGAAGCTTTGGTGTTGTGTATGCCGGTTCAAATGCATTTCCTGCAATGTCAAAAATCGTGTCAAATCCGAATTCCTCCGTTACTCTGGTACATATCTGTCTTGCTCTTGTATCCATCCAGATTGGTGTATTATGTAGGCAGTTTCCGGCTTTATCTACGGGAATTGCTGACCAGCTTTGTCCGTCAATACCAATTCCTGCAATATCAGAGGGATTAATTTTTCCTTTTTCAAGGGTGTTTTGAATGGCAATACAAACTCTTTCCCACCATTCATCAGGGTTTTGCTCCACGCATCCCGGATTTGGGTAATACAGCTTATAGCCTTGGCTATCCTGCGCCAATACAGTTCCTTTTTGATCAAATATGGCAACCTTGCATGCAGAGGTTCCGATATCAATTCCGAGTAATAGTTTTTCCATACAAACCTCCCTGACAGCACTTATTTTGCTTTGTTGTCACAGCCGCATACCTTCATGCGCTCCATCACAAGATGCGTTACTAAATCCATTCCGGCGGTGCTGTATTTCTTTGGGTCAATGGTGCCGGCTGTTTCGGCAAGTACCTTTTTTACTCCTTCGGTATAAGCCGCACGAAGCTCCGTTGCAAAATTCACCTTGCAGATGCCGCGTCTGATACTTTCTCTTATTGCTTCATCGGTAAGACCCGAGGCACCATGAAGAACGAGCGGAATGGAAACTACTTTTCTGATTTGGTTTAAGCGTTCCAAATCAAGTTTTGGCGTACCGACATAGAAGCCGTGTGCCGTTCCGATTGCTACAGCGAGAGAGGAAACCCCGGTTCTTTCCACAAATTCCTTTGCTTCCAGAGGGTCTGTGTAGCCCCCGGCTCCGCCGTCTAAATCATCCTCTTTTCCTCCGACTTTTCCAAGCTCTGCTTCCACAGGAATATTGGAGGGAGAGCAGGCATCCACAACGCGCTTGGTCAGTTCAATATTTTCTTCAAAGGAGCTGTGAGAACCGTCAATCATTATAGAAGTGTAGCCGACTCGAAGTGCTCTCATGGCAAGCTCAAAGCTGTTTCCATGGTCCAGATGAAGGGCAATCGGTACTTTTGAATTTTTTGCAGCAGCCGAGACGTTGGCATAGTATAAGTCCAGCCCTGCATATTTTACAGTTGAAGGGGTTGTCTGCAGCATGACAGGAGCATTTAGCTGCTCGGCGGCAGAGATTACCGCCATAACCATCTCCATGTTTTCCACGTTGAAGGCGCCGACTGCGTAACCTCCTGCCCTGGCATCTGCAATCATTTGTTCTGATGTAACGAATGGCATAAAAACCTTCCTTTCTGCGTATATGCTGTTACGTTATTTGTTATGCACCCATTCGGGCGCTGGATGTGAAGGAACTCACATACTATATCTTTTTCTGGCAAAAGCCAGTTAAAAGCAAGATTTATGCGCACCTCGCGGAGTGGAAATTGTTACTTTGCAACCCGCTCGGGCGCGAAGTGTGAGCAACGCTCACACTTTTTTAATCGATTCTCCGGTAAGAAGGCTGGTACTCAGGTTTAAACGAACCGCTTCGTGTTTTGCCGGATTTATCGTATCGGGTGTTATCGTCTCTTTTTGCTTACTCAAACGGTCCAGCATGATGTGTGCCGCTGAGGAAGCGATTTCCTCCATTGGCTGTACGACCATCCAAAGCTTTGGCTTCACCACTTTGGAGAGCATCAGGTTGTCAAAACCGATGATGGAGATATCCTCCGGAAAATTAATGCCGAGTTCGTTGATGGCGATAATGGCACCAAGGGTAATTTCATAGTTGCTCAGATAAAGGGCAGTAGGCTTGTTACCGGAAGTGAGCAGACTTTTTGTTGCTTCATAGCCATGCTCCACAGTCAGAGTTCCTCTTTTTACAAAGTCAAGCTCTATCTTTCTGTTATTCATCTCAAGTGCCTTGTAGTAGCCCATAAGGCGCTCTCTTGCCGTATATTCATTGTCGTTACCGCAGATAATGCCGATGCTCTTGTGACCATGATCAATCAGTGTGGAGACTGCCCGAAAAGAAGCTTCACTGTTATCCACTAAAACGGAGTCAAGATTTGTATTCTCAAATGTACGGTCAATCAGGACAATAGGAATGTTACGGCTGATTGCACTGCTTAAGTAAGCCGGATTGCCGGAGGTTGGGATGGTAATGATTCCGTCCACGCGCTTACTCAGAAGAAACTTGATTTCCTGCTCCTCCAATGCAATATCGCTTCGGCAGTCACAGACGATGGTGCCGTAATCATGCTGCCGCAATATATCCTCGATATGAGCAATGATAGTACCCGCAAAGATGTTGTCCAGATTCGGAATCAGGACGCCGATGGTCTTAGTGCGGTTTTTTGCGAGCCCTCTCGCAACCTCATTAACCTCGTATTGAAGCGTTTCGATTGCCTCCTCAATTAAGGTGCGGTTTTGTGGTAGCACATTGCCGCCATTTAAATATTTGGAAACGGTGGCAAGGGAAAGCCCCGTCATTTTGGTAATATCTCTGATTGTTGCTGCCATTTTTACTCCTCCTGTTCTTGAGAGCGAAACGGTTCGCTCTAAGTAAATTATAGTATGGGATTGTGTGAATGTCAATACAGGATTAAGAGATTATGCAGTAGCCTGAAATGTAAACCAGCCATCCTTAACCGAAAACTGAAATACACCACCATGCTTTTCCACGATGTGGGCCATGCTTTTTGTTCCAAAGCCATGTCCCTGTTCTGTTGACACGGGAAGTCCTTGGTGAAATGTCGGTTCGGTCTGATAACGGTTGCGAATGTCAATGCACAGCTTGTTATTCTTGGAATACACGCGTAGCATAATATAGCGTTTATTTCCATCATTTATTTTTTTTGTGGCTTGTATGGCGTTTTCCAAAGCGTTTGACAAGAGCGAGCAAAGCTCAGTATCGCTAAAGGGAAGCAAATCAGGCAGTTTCGCTTCCACCGTCAGCATGATGTCCGCTTGTTTCGCTTTAGCGGCGAAAGCGGACAAAATCAGGTTGACGGTTTCATTTTCGCAAAATCGTAGGGGCGTGATGGCATCCATGTCGGACTGGGCAGTTCGTAGGTACTCTTTGATCCCCTCTATATGTTCCTTGGAGGCCAGTCCCTGTAAAAGTGCAAAGTGGTGGCGCATATCATGCCGATAGGATGCGGCATTCTGCTGTAACTGCCGCAGAGAAGCAAACTCTGTCTGCGCCAATCTAAACTGTGCATCCAACATATCCTTTTCTCTTTGGAGGCTTGCCTGTTTTTGTGTCTCAGCGTAATAAAGGATAACAAACACAAAATAAAAAACGGATATTGTTGAGGGCATGAACTGTACCGCCCATTCGACGCCGCTGTAAAGCACATCGGTGTAGATGGCGGTCACATAGTCAAACAGATAGTAAAAAAGCGGGACTCCGCCTAAAAATAAGCAAGATTTAGTGGACTTTTCCATCAACTGCCGGACAGATCCGGCCACATATCTTCTCAAGAAATAATAAGCCAAAAACACGGATGCTATATAAAAAATATGGTCTGCAAGTCTGCTGTCCAAAACGGCTCCTGCAAGGAAACCGAACCAGCGCGGTGCTTGACAGCAAAGATAACCGGAAAGCACGCTGACGGCGGATATGCGCCATGGGCGTTTATAGTATAGCGAGAATATCACAATCAGCGGCAGGTGGATAATCAGCGGATACAGCTTTGATGTCAAGTCCAAGTCCAAACACCACCAACTGGCAGTTTGAACGAAAAGGAAAATAACACAGAGCAAGCCGGTAACGAGCTTGTTTTTCCTTGTAGGTTCTATTCCTGCAAAGAGAACTGACACCGTGATGCCAAAGACCAGAGAAAATCCAAATCGTAAGAGTCCTATCACTGTTACTGCCATTTTAAGATTCTCCTTCCATTTGATAATTCAGATATTGCAGCTTAATCTCCTTTGCCTTGCCCTGTGCAACAGGAACAGAGGAAAGGGTTTGCAAGGTAATCTGATGGTTTTCAATAGTATCCACATACTGCATATTCACAAGATAGGAGCGGTGGGGCTTGATAAAACACTCATATTTCATCAGATTATTGCAGACGGAGGAAAAAGCTTCTGTACATTCGATGACTTTACCGGAACGCAGATGATAGAGCACGTTTCTGCCGATGACCTCGGCAAAAACCAAATTGGATATCAATATTTTTTGAATGCCCTCGTTGCTTTTTACGATTACCACATCTTCCTCTTTTTCTGCTTTGACCTGTTCCAACAACTCGTCAAAGGTGAAGAACAGTTTTTCTTTTGAGATTGGCTTTAGTATGTAGTTAATAGCCTTCACCGAATAGCTTTCCAAAGCAAATTCGGGCGATGAGGTAAAGAATAAAATCGGCGCGGTTTTGTCAAAACCACGGATTGCTTTTGCCACCTCAATGCCTGTGAAGCCCGGCATAATGATGTCCAAACAGTATATATCAAACCGCTTTCCTTTTTCCAAGACCGAAACCAGTTCAAATCCGTTTGAAAAGGCGGCGTGTT
Organism: Konateibacter massiliensis; assembly: GCF_900184995.1. Taxonomy (GTDB): domain Bacteria; phylum Bacillota; class Clostridia; order Lachnospirales; family Lachnospiraceae; genus Lachnotalea; species Lachnotalea massiliensis. The sequence goes on along the minus strand of NZ_LT860099.1, from coordinate 2,493,760 downwards.
CGCAGCTTAGATGTCTTGATGTTCGGTACAGGTCTATAAGCTGTACTATATTGGATAGCTCGTCAATATTGTCGTCGCATAACGCAATTTGCAGCATAAGCATTTCTCCATTTCTCTATAAAGATTAAGGTGCTTTTGACACCTTAATCCTATAAATTTATTTCTCCAAATTAATTTTACCATAAAAATCGACAATCTAAAACTATGATTCATGTCGAAAAAATCATGTTTCATGCAACAGGCAATTTTTTGCGGCAGGGTTCTGATAGAGTGAACGCAGGGGAATTTGCTTTATACAACTCAACAGAAAACGGAGGAGACTTAATTATGCTGCCAACTTTCATCACAATCGCCGTAATTATTGCAGTCATTGTTCTATGGATCATCTCCACCCAGCGAAGACTGGTGGTGCTAGATGAGAATATCGGCAATGCCATGAGCCAGATTGGGGTGCAGCTTTCCAGCCGCTTTGATGCTCTGACGGCCCTTTCGGATTTGACAAAGGGCTATGCCAAGTACGAAAGCGAAACGCTGATTGAGACAATCAAATCAAGAAGAAGCGTCATCACGGCAAAATCCACGCCGGATGATGTGATGCGTCAGGAGAGGATTATTTCCGAAACCCTTGGCAGGATTGCCGTGGTAACGGAGCAGTATCCCGACCTGAAAGCCAACCAAAAGTACATCAAAACAATGGATGCGGTGCAGACCTTTGAGAATATGGCTTGTACCAGCTGTCTGATTTACAACGACAGTGTGACAAAGCTGAACCGTGAAATTCGAATATTCCCGGTCTCAGTGGTTTCCGGAATACTGGGTTTTAAGCAAAGAGAATATCTTGTGGAGCAGGCTGATAAGGCGGATATGGCCGGCAGGAGTTTGCGGTAAAGAAATGCCTTCCTGCGAGAAACCCCATATTCGCCCCACCACCGAGGAAGAAACCGGGAGACTGGAAAAACTTTTGGAACAAGGAAAAGCAAGTTTACAAATCAAGGAGGAACAGACCTTATGAACAAACGACTACTCAGTATGTTTCTTGTGCTGTGCATGATAGTGTCCATGCTGCCGGTATCGGCAATGGCGGAAGAAACACATACGACAATTGGCGGGAGCGGAGAAATTATCAGCTTTGCACCGCTGACAGAAACAGCAAAAGCGGTATCACTCGGAACATCCATTGAAGATTTGGAATTTCCCGAAACGTTGACAGCCACAGTGCGGACAGCCGTGCCCGCCGATGAAAATCCCACACAGGATTTCGGCAGCCCGGAAACGGCAACTCCCACAACAGCCGACGAGCCTGAATGGGAAGAAACCACTGTGGAGCTTCCGGTGGAATGGGCCTCGCCCGACTATGACATGGATACCGAGGGCGCATATGTCTTTACGCCGGTCATAGAGGGCTATACGGTCAGTGCCCCGCTGCCGGAGCTTACCGTGACGGTGGGTGCGGAGATAATGGAACGCGGAATGGTCGCTCCCATGTCTGTCACAACCTACAATATTTGGGTGGGCGGCGTGCAAGTGACCAGCGCCAACATGGGCGATGTCCTTGGTCCAATGGACGATGGTACAACCGTCATCTATGACAGTGACACAAATACTCTCACACTGAACGATGCGGCAATTATCACTTCGTACATGGTTTCAGCAGCTAAATACGGTATTTATGCCCCGTTCGGTCTTAACCTCAAATTGGTGGGTGCAAATTCTATTGCTCTTCCGAATTCTGGATCTTACAGCGTATATGGAATTTGCACTGAGGATAGTGACCTCCAAATCAGTGAGGAACATAGCGGCTCCCTCACTGTAACCGCTGGCAATCAGTTTGGAATTTATAGCAAGAATCTAACAATCAACAGCGGTGCAATTACCACTGTGAGTTCGGTGATTTTTGTGGGGGAATCCGTATCTATCAGCGGAGGAAGCGTGACAAGCACCGGAGGCACTCAAGGAATTGTAGGGAAAACAATAACCGTTAGCGGCGGAACGGTGACAGCAAGCGGTAGTGCTAAGGCATTGACCAACTCTGTCGGGTCTCCTAATTTCACAGGTATGCAGGTGACCGCAAGCCTCAATGAGAACGGAACCCCCGTTGTTTCATATGATGAGGAGAATCTGGCAACCTACAAATACATCAAGGTTGAGCCTGCTGCCACCCCGCCTGTGCTTTCGGAGGTTGCCGACCTTACGACTCTCCAGTCTGCCATAACCGATGCGGCAGGCGATTTAGATTTGAAGCTTTCCGACAGTTTCAGTTATAGCGACACAGGAACAATCGTTATCAACTGTGATTACAACATCACCATTGACTTAAACGGCAAAACGCTTGACGGCGGTTCTCTTTCTGCCATTAAACATCAGGGCAAAGGTGCGCTGACCATTATCGACAGCAAGGGCGGCGGCATAATAACAGGAAAAACAATAAGTGGAACGATTCGGGTGAATAATGGCGGCACCGTGAACATTAACGGCGGAACGGTGAGCGCAACAGCAGGTACCACCAATACTGCGATTTGGGTCGGCTATAATAGCATATTAAATATTAACGGCGGAACGGTGAGTGCGACAGGGCTTGCCGGTACTGCGATTTACACCCAAAACGCAACCGTAAATATTTCTGGCGGAACGGTAAGTGCGACAAAGGCTGACGGAAATGCAATTTATAGCGAGACCGGCTCTTCCCAATTGTTGAACATATCTGGCGGCACGATAAGTGCTGTCGACGGTACTGCGATTGAAAACAATAGCACAACGATAAAAACAGGAACAACTATTATTATCCAAGGCAAAACGAAAGCAATGGCATTTGCGCCGACATTGGAGAGTGGCGTGCAGGCTATGGCAAGCACCAACATCGACGGAAGCGGTTCAGTTGCCTACAACGTGGCGGATTTGGCAACCTACAAATACTTAAAGTTTGGGCTTGATATCACACCGCCTGTGCTTTCGGCAGGGAGCGTAAACCGCACAAGCAACACAGCGGCTGCAATCGGCTTTACCACCGACAAGGCGGGTACAGCGTATTACCTTGTTGTGAACAGCGGTGCGTCCGCGCCAACGAGCATGGCGGTAAAAGCGGGTACTTCTCTCGGTGTCGTAAGCGGAACAGTGACGGGCAAAGCCGTTACTCTGACGGCGGGGGCAAAAGATATTTATGTGGTCGTGGAGGATTCGGCGGGTAATATCAGCACCCCGTTAAAAATATCGGCGGCGGCGTATGTCGCGCCAGACACCACAGCCCCCACAGTTATTTCGGTAACGGTGCCGTCCAGCGGAACTTATTCTACCGGAAATAATTTGGACTTCACGGTAAGGTTTGACGAGAATGTGTTGGTCACGGCCGTTGGCGGCACACCGTACATCTCGCTGACCGTCGGCACATCGACAAGATATGCCCGTTATGTCAGCGGCACTTATACATCGACACTGACCTTTCGCTACACGGTGGTGTTGAGCGATTCCGACGCCGACGGCATCACCGTCGGTGCGCTAACCCTCAACGGCGGCACCATCCAGGATGCTGCGGGAAACAATGCAACTTTGGAGCTGAACAACATAGTCAGCACGAGCGCTGTACTGGTGAATCCCCCGGCTCCTTCTATCACCGGCCAGCCATCCCCTCAAACGGTGGATGAGGGTCAGACGGCTACCTTCTCGGTTATGGCAACCGGAGTGGGTTTATCCTACCGGTGGCAGGTTAACACTGGCAGCGGCTTCTCATACATTTCAAACGGTGGAGTATACAGCGGAGCCACAACGGCGACGCTGACCATCACCGGGGCAACCGCGGGGATGAATGGCTATCAATACCGCGCCGTCGTAGAAGGTACATACTCGCCTGTTGCTACCTCAACTTCGGCCCTGCTAACGCTAAACGCCGCTCCTACCTACACCATCACTTTCGACCCGAACGGCGGCACGGTATCGCCCACATTGGGAACGACCGGTACAGACGGAAAGCTGACCAACCTGCCGACACCGAGCAAGGCCGGTAATACCTTCAACGGCTGGTTCACAGCGGCAAGCGGTGGCACAGAGGTGACCACCAGCACCGTGTTCGCGGCAAATGACACCATTTATGCCCAATGGAGGCCGATCACCTACACCATCACTTTCGACCCGAACGGCGGCACGGTATCGCCCACATCGGGAACGACCGGTACAGATGGAAAGCTGACCAGCCTGCCGACACCGAGCAAGACCGGTAATACCTTCAACGGCTGGTTCACAGCGGCAAGCGGTGGCACAGAGGTGACCACCAGCACCGTATTCGAAGTAAATGACACCATTTATGCCCAGTGGACGCGGATTGCCTACACCGTCACCTTCGACCCGAACGGCGGCACGGTATCGCCCACATCGGGAACGACCGGCACAGATGGAAAGCTGACCAGCCTGCCGACACCGAGCAAGACCGGTAATACCTTCAACGGCTGGTTCACAGCGGCAAGCGGTGGCACAGAGGTGACCACCAGCACCGTATTCGCAGTAAATGACACGATTTATGCCCAGTGGACGCGGATTGCCTACACCGTCACCTTCAACCCGAATGGAGGTAGGGTCAGTGAAGCTTCACGCTCGGTTGTATCGGGTGCGGCGGTAGGAAAACTCCCGAAACCGACACGTTCTGGCAGTTACAGCTTTGGCGGCTGGTATACGGCGGCAAGGGGCGGAATTCAGATTTTTGCAAGCACAACCGTCAGTGCAAACGTTACCTACTATGCCCATTGGACTTACACCAGCGGCGGTATCTTTGGAAGCGGTGAAGAAAGTTCTTCGAATGATGATAGCAGCTCTGTTGTCGTCATTTCCACCGAGCAGGATAAGCCAGATTCAGCCACAGAGGGGGAAATCAAGGCTCCCGGTACAGTGGACGACAAGAGCAATGTCATAGTGAGTATCACTGACAAAAATTTGACTGACGCCTTTGAAAAGGCATTGGCTGATGCCAAGAAAAACGATACGGAGCAAAATGGCATCACGGTGGTTCTTCGTGTGTACACCGGCAACAAGACCGGCTCTAATGTTACGGTCAATCTGCCAAAAGCGGTGCAAGATACCATAATTAAAAAGAAAATTGCGAGCATTATTGTGGTGGTGGACAACCCTGATATCAGAATCGGCATGGATTTAGCGACCATGAAAGAAATCAACAGACAGGCAAAATCTGATGTAAATATCACTGCCACTCGCATGAACAACAACAATCTCTCCGACAGTGCCAAGACTGCCCTCGGTTCCCGTCCGGTATTTGACCTCAAGGTAAACTACGGCAATGGCAAGGAGGTCAGCAGCTTCGGAACAGGCAGTGTAACGGTAACCATTCCATATACTCTAGGCGAAAACGAAAAGGCCGGGAATGTGCAGGCTGTGTATGTGGACAGCAAGGGCAAGGTACATTGGTTGGTGAACTCGGTCTATGACAGTGTGGAAAAGGTACTGCGTTTCAGTATCGATCATTTTTCCACCTACGGCATTGGCTATAAACAGGACAATACAGCATTTACGGACATTGCAGGTCATTGGGCAAAGGAGGATATTGAGTTTGTGGTAAGCCGTGGATTGTTTAGCGGCACTTCTGAAGCCAAGTTCAGCCCGAACACCTCCATGACGAGAGGAATGTTCGTCACGGCGCTGGGGAGATTAGCAAACGCCGATGTAAGCGGCTACGCAAAGAGCAGCTTCAGCGATGTGAAGAACGATGCCTACTATATGGGCTACATTGAGTGGGCAAATAAAAACAACATTGTAAATGGGGTTGGCAATGGAAAGTTTGCCCCAGATCAGTCCATCACCCATGAGCAGATGGCAATCATTATGAGCAACTATGCCAAGACCATCGGCGATACCTTGACAAAGGTTCATGTGGAAAATACCTTTGCCGACAATGCCAAAATCAGCACCTATGCAAAGGAAGACGTGAAGCAGATGCAGATGGCAGGCGTGATTAGAGGTAAAAACGGCAATCTCTTTGACCCGCAGGGTACAGCCACAAGAGCCGAGGTGTCTGCTGTCCTTCACCGCTTTGTGGAGCTGGTAATTTCCAGCGATACGGCACAGGGCTGGACGACGAACGATTCCGGCAAATGGATGTATTACGAAAGCGGAAAGCCGGTCACTGGCAAGAAGGACATTGATGGTTCTTCCTACACCTTTGACCAGTACGGTGTGACGGCGGATATCCCAAAAAACCTGCGGTATACCACCTACACCGTGCAACGTGGTAACAGTTTTTGGAGCATCTCCCGCAAGCTGAACTGCACCATGAGTGAGTTGGAGCGACTGAACAACAAAAGTCGGTTTTCTCTCATCCGCCCCGGTGATGTACTCTGGGTGCCGGAGAAGTAGGAAATCTACAGACGAAAGCAAAGAAGACCGCCAGACACTTCATAACTGTGTCTGGCGGTCTTCTTGCTTAAATACAGATTAATACTGGACAAATTAATCAAGGTTGTTAAGGGAACCAAATGTATCGTTCTCCTCTTCCTCCGGAGGCATATAGTTCTTAAATATTTTTGTCAATATCATAGAATTAACATAAGCCAGCAGCGCAAAGCCGATTAAAAACCAAAACGGCATCAATGCCACGACAAAACCTACCAAAAGATAAGAAACAACGGTCAATAAAAATAACACAACGGTAAGCGGTAAATGCCGGATACTCATAAGTAATGAGTTTTTGAAGGTCTGCTTGATTGTGTTGTCAAAGGTCGCAAGCAACGGATAAATATAAATAGAAACAAACATCCATACAACAAGCAGGAAAATAAAAATAACAATTAAGATAATCTTATAGTTCGTTTCCCAGTTCAACATGATATAAATATCACCGATGATAATACCGGCAGCTGCCAACATAAGAAGACCGATAATGGCGCCCTGCTTAAAGTTTAACTTAAAGGATTTAAAAAATCCCTTAATAATGTAAGACTCCTCATTTTTTACCATTTTCAAGGTAACATAATACAGTGCCGTGGTTGCCGGGCCTATTGTGACAATAGGGATACAACATAGGCAGTAAATGATATTTAATATAATAAGATCAGCAACCTTACTCATAAAAGTAAAAAATTTGCCGTCCAAGCTAAAGATACTTCCCATTTTTCTCTCCTTAAATTCTTAATTTGTGCAACAGAAAGCGGACATTCTGTTGCTATATGAGACAGTTAAAAGTGCATAACACTGCTTCAGATATGAGATATCGCCGAATAAACGAGCTTATTCATCGGTATCTCATATCTGACATCATCGTTTTTACCGTCCAGTCTTATATTGATAATAAAAAATTATAACGAATTCATGAAATAAAAGCAAGAGCGTTAACAGATGTTTCACAAATTGTTAAAAATGCTACAACATATCCCCTAAATGGAATAGGAAATAAATATTATTACTAAAATTAATTTTACTACTTGCTTTTTTAATCATTTTATTGTATTTTATAGAGAGACGGATAAATATTCCGTATATATGTCAGAGTGAGAACAAGGGCGTTCGTTTACGGGTGTGCCTTGCTTTTTTTTGTACTCTTTTAGAAATTAATAGTCGAAAGGAATGGGAAGACATGGGCGAAGTAATTAATGTTGTTGATATTTTCGGTGAAAACGTATTTAATGATTCTGTAATGCAGGAACGTTTACCGAAGAAAGTTTACAAGGATTTGAAAAAAACAATTGAAGAGGGAAAAGATTTAGACCCTGTGACTGCTGAAGTAGTAGCACATGCCATGAAAGAATGGGCAATAGAAAAAGGTGCTACCCATTATTCACACTGGTTTCAGCCATTGACCGGTGTAACGGCAGAGAAACATGATTCCTTCATTTCTGCTCCGGATAAGGGCGGAAAAGTTGTTATGGAATTTTCCGGAAAAGAACTGATTAAAGGTGAACCTGATGCTTCCTCCTTTCCTTCCGGCGGTTTGAGAGCAACTTTTGAGGCAAGAGGATATACGGCTTGGGACTGTACTTCACCTGCATTTGTAAGACAGGATGCAATTGGAGCGACACTTTGTATTCCGACTGCTTTTTGTTCCTATACAGGCGAAGCGCTTGATAAAAAGACTCCGCTTTTAAGATCTATGGAAGCAATCAATGAACAGGCACTCAGACTTGTCAAATTATTTGGCAATACAGAGGCTAAGAAGGTTACCCCGTCCGTAGGACCGGAGCAGGAATACTTCTTGGTAGACAGAGCGAAATATTTACAGAGAAAAGACTTAATTTATACAGGACGTACTTTGTTCGGTGCGATGCCTCCAAAAGGTCAGGAAATGGAAGACCATTATTTTGGAAGCATTCGGGAACGTATTGCTGCCTATATGAAAGAAATAAACACAGAGCTGTGGAAATTAGGTGTTAGTGCCAAGACACAGCATAATGAAGTTGCTCCGGCACAGCATGAGCTGGCACCGATTTATACACAGGCGAACATTGCGGTTGATCATAATCAGCTTATCATGGAGACTTTAAAGAAGGTTGCAGGCCGTCACGGACTTACCTGCCTTCTTCATGAGAAACCGTTTGCAGGTGTAAATGGTTCAGGAAAGCACAACAACTGGTCACTGACAACCGATAACGGAGTTAATATGTTAGATCCTGGAAAGACTCCGCATGACAATATCCAGTTCCTATTGGTTCTTACCTGTATCTTAAAGGCAGTTGATACTCACGCAGACTTGCTTCGTGAATCAGCGGCAGATGCAGGAAATGATCACAGACTTGGAGCAAACGAGGCACCTCCGGCTATCATTTCCGTATTTTTGGGAGAGCAGCTTGAGGACGTACTGACACAGCTTATCAGCACAGGTGAAGCAAAGAGAAGTATCCAGGGCGGCAAGCTGATGACAGGCGTTAAGAGCCTTCCGGATTTGGCAAAGGATGCGACCGACAGAAACAGAACATCACCGTTTGCGTTTACAGGAAATAAATTTGAGTTCCGTATGGTTGGCTCTTCGGACTCTATTGCAAGCCCGAACATTGTTCTTAACACAATTGTTGCGGAGGCATTTGCAGATGCTTGTGATATATTGGAAAAAGCAGACGATTTTGATATGGCAGTACATGATTTGATTAAAGAGTATGCAACCAATCATCACAGAATCGTATTCAACGGTAATGGATATGCCGATGCATGGGTAGAGGAGGCAGAGAGAAGAGGCCTTCCTAACATCAAGACGATGGTGGATGCAATTCCTGCACTTGTAACACCAAAGGCAATCAACCTCTTTGAGAAATTCCATGTATTTACAAAGCCAGAGCTAGAATCCCGCGCAGAGATTGAATATGAGGCTTATGCAAAGTCAATTAACATTGAAGCGAGAACAATGATTGACATGGCTTCCAAGCAGATTATTCCGGCGATCATCAAATATACAACAGCACTTGCAAAATCCATCAATGCAGTAAAGGCAGCATGTGATGTGGATACAAGTGTTCAGGTAGAGCTGCTGACAGAAACCTCCGCATTGCTTTCCGACACCAAGGTAGCATTGTCTAAACTGGTAGATATAACAGAAAAAGCAGCAGAGATAGAAGAAGCAAAAGAGCAGGCGGCATTCTTTAGAGATGAAGTAAAGGCAGCTATGGATGAGCTTAGAGCTCCGGTTGATAAACTGGAAATGCTTGTAGACAAGGACTTATGGCCAATGCCATCCTATGGAGATTTAATCTTCGAGGTATAAGTATTTCATTTTCTCAATTATATTTTAATGGTTAATCTGATGAAAAATGGATATGGAATATAGTGAAAATATACAAAGATACTTTTCTGGGTAGATAGTATATTGACAAATAGTACAAAATAGAATAAGATAAAGCGTATAAACGAAGATATAGCTTTGGATTGTTACTGGTGAGGCAGGCAAGACTAAATTTTGCGATTTCCAACAGGATATCGTGGAATTTGGTCTTGCCTTTTTTTGGGGATAAAAGAATATGAAAATTAAAAAAGTAATCAATAACAATGTGATCTCAGCCTTTGATGAGAAGAAGCATGAAGTCGTTCTAATGGGATGTGGCATCGGTTTTAAGGCAAAACATGGTGACGTGATTGATGAAGAGAAAATTGAAAAAATATTTTATATTGAAAACAGTGCGCTTTCAATGCAGTTTCAGAAGATGCTTTCAAATATGCCATTAGAGCACATGGAGATATCTGCTGACATTATTTCCTATGCCAAAAATGAGTGTAAGATGAAGTTAAATCAAAGTATTTACGTCGCGCTGACCGATCATATTAATTTTGCGATTGAGCGGCATCGTCAGGGGATAGTCCTTACAAATGCGTTGTTGGGAGAAATTCGCCAATATTATAGCAGGGAGTATCTCGTGGGAGAGTATGCGCTTCGAATTTTAGCGGAGCGGTTAAACATTTATTTTTCAGAGGATGAGGCGGGCTTTATCGCACTGCATTTTGTCAATGCCATCTACGACACAACAACGCATGATGTCTATGCGATAACCGATATGCTTCAAAATGGACTTGAGATTGTAAAAAGCGAGTTTGGCGAGGCATTAGATACACACTCCATGCATTATGAGAGATTTGTGGCGCACTTAAAATTCTTGGTAAGACGCATTGCAAGTTGTGAAATGCTAGAAGAAAGCGAGGAGGAGTTGGGGGAAGTTTTGCGGCAGAAATATCCTAGGGAGTATGCCTGCAGCAAACGGATTAAGGATTATATTGAGAAACGTTATGAAACAAAACTGACAGAAGGGGAAGAACTTTATCTTCTTATTCACATTAGAAGATGTGTCATGAAAGACGAAAAGAGTAATTAAGGGGTAAAATTGCGCAACTAGACGAAACCTTATTGACTTTTGTCAAAAATAATTTCGTATTTTAACCGGGTTTCCGGTATAAAATAAAAAAAGAAAAAGATTAAGGAGGAAGTAAGTTATGAAGTATCTTCAAAAATTAGGGAAAGCATTAATGCTCCCAGTGGCAGTACTACCTATTTGTGGTATTTTAATGGGTATCGGCTATGCACTTTGCCCGGCTACTATGCAGGGGGGTGACATCACAGGTGTTGCGGGGTACATAGGATTTTTCTTGGTAAAGGCAGGAGGAGCTTTAATTGATAATATGGCGATTCTGTTTGCTATTGGTGTCGGTGTTGGAATGGCTGACGACAATGACGGTACAGCAGGTCTTGCCGCTTTGGCATCTTGGCTGATGATTACAACGTTGCTTTCCACGGGAGTGGTTACGACGCTTATGCCGGCTATCGCAGATAATATTGATAAGACATTGGCATTTGACAAAATTAAGAATCCATTTATCGGTATTCTTTCCGGTATTATTGGTGCAAGTTGTTACAACAAGTTTAAAGGCACAAAGCTGCCAGATTGGCTGTCATTCTTCAGTGGCAAACGTTGTGTGGCAATTGTTTCAGGTATGGTTTCCATACTTGCATCGGCAGTGCTTCTGTTTATCTGGCCGGTGGTATTTGGAGTACTGATTTTCATTGGAAAATCAATCGTTGGATTGGATGCAGTAGGCGCAGGTATTTATGTATTCTTAAACCGTCTGTTAATTCCAACTGGTCTTCACCATGCCTTAAACAACGTATTCTGGTTTGATACTATTGGTCTTGGTGACTTGTCACATTTCTGGGCAGGTGATACTTCAGCAGATGTTTCATGGAGTCTTGGTATGTACATGTCCGGCTTTTTCCCATGTATGATGTTTGGTATTCCGGGTGCGGCTCTTGCTATGATTCATACAGCAAAGAGCAATAAGAAAAAAATTGCGATTGGTCTTGTCGCTTCTGCAGCAGTAAGTGCTATGGTTAGTGGTGTAACAGAGCCATTCGAGTTTGCCTTTATGTTCCTTGCTCCTAGTCTTTATCTGATTTATGCATTACTATATGGTATTTTCACAGTTATTACGGCTTTGGTAGGCTTCCGTGCAGGGTTTTCCTTTTCAGCAGGGGCAACAGATTTATTATTCTCATCAACACTTCCGGCAGCACAGAATACATGGATGATTATTCCTCTTGGAATTGCAGCTTTTGTTGTCTTCTACGTGGTGTTCCGATTTGCAATTGTAAAATTTGACTTAAAGACACCGGGACGTGAAGATGATGATGATAAAGATGAGAGCAAGATAGAACTTTCAAACAATGATTACACTAAGATTGCAGAAATTATTTTGGAAGGCGTTGGAGGAAAAGACAACGTTGCAAGTGCAGATAACTGTATTACAAGACTTCGCCTGGAAGTTAAGGATTATACCTTAGTAGATGAAAAGAAAATCAAATCGGCAGGAGTTGCAGGAGTTATTCGTCCAAGTAAGACATCTGTACAGGTAATTATTGGAACGAAAGTACAGTTTGTATCAGACGAATTTAAAAAGTTATACAGATAAATAAGTAGTAAAGTATGTTAGAAACCAGAGATGAAATTCCGGGAATAGGAATTTCATCTCTGGTTTTATCAGTTATTGAATATATAAATACCTATAATTCCCTCCGATACTGGGAAGGCGTAACTCCCACATACTTTTTAAACTGTCTCATAAAGTGCACATCATTCTTATATCCGCACTCCTGTGCCACCTCACAAACCGGCATATTTGTCTTTGATAAAATATCCTTTGCATAGCTGATTTTACAGGCAATCACATCTGCCATACACGAGACGCCGAAAGTCTGTTTATATATTTTTTGCAGATAAGTATCACAGAGGGACAGCCTGTCCGCCAGCATATCCACGCTCCACTGCATCTGCGGGTTACTGTATATCTCCTTTCGCAGACTGACCAGCTCATTGTAGTGGAGGTTGGCATGAATTTTTGATGTATCGGTGCCAATCACCTCGCTGAGCTTGACAAACATGGTCCGCAAAAGCAGATTTGTCGTTTCGATTCTGTTTGTGTTGACGGAATAAAACTCATTTGACATAAGCCTTATCAGTTCGCAGATAACAGAGTCGTCCCGAAGCTTGATAACTTGATTGAGAGGAATGTTCAGTGACTCGAAATAATCAGCTTCGTTTTCTGCCCGGAAATGTATCCAGTCATTTATATAAACAGTGTTACAAGAGGAATAATAATGAGGGAAATTTATATCATAAACAATGACGGAATTCGGCTCAGCTTCCACTATCTTGTCACCAATCGTAAACAATGCAGGTGTTTTTATAAGTAAAAATAAGTAATAAGGATAACCGTTTGGTCTGGATACTTTAAAACCTCGGCTGTGCGTCCCGTTACTTCCTATTTTGATCAGCTCCACAGAAACCCTCCTTAGGCTAGGATATATCAGTTATTGACTAGGATATAACATTGAAGTGGAATCTGTCAACAGATATACTATAAATTATCAACTAAACCGTAATGAAGAAAACTAAGCTAACGCATTTTTTGAAAGGAGAAGGAAGCAAATGATACGATTATTTGAGCAGCACTACATCAGAAGGTATAAGGAATTAGACGGAATGTGGGACTTTTCGCCGGAGGGCAAGGAAGCCTGCTATCAAATGCCTGTGCCGGGCTGTTGGGAGCAGCACCCTGATTTTTACACTTACAGAGGAAGAGGAATTTACAGTAAAAAAATATATGTTGAGGATACCTCGGCAGTCAGACTGGAATTTAAGGGGGTAAGCCACACCGCGGATGTCTATTTCGACGGCGAGCATGTAGCCCATCATTATAATGCATTTACGCCGTTTAGTACAGTTATAAAACGGGTTAAAAAAGGGGAGCATGAGATTAAGGTGCTTGTGGATAACAGCTTTGGCGAGCACTCGGCACTTCACCTTCCGAATGATTATTACACCTACGGCGGTATCACAAGACCTGTTTCTATGGAAAGAATATCTGATATTTATATTAAGAATATTCATTTTACACCATATATGGAGGACGGCATCTGGGCTGGACAGTTAGAGGCGACGCTGCACAATTGTTCCGATGAAGCAGCAAAGGTCAGGCTGGAGAGTACCCTGAACGGGCATAAGATGATTTTGGATGATATTGAAGTTTTAGGTGAGACAGAGGTAACGGTTTCAATAAAGCAGCAATTTCCAAATGTTACGGCATGGTCGAATCAGAATCCAAAGCTCTATGAGTTAAATACGATACTGTATAGGAACGAAGAGCCGACTGACGATTTGATTGAACGTGTCGGTTTCAGAACAGTGAAGGTGGAAGGCAAGAAAATACAGGTAAACGGTGAAGCTGTATTTTTAAAGGGCTTTAACCGTCACGAGGACTACGCAGTCGTGGGATGTGCGATTCCGCTTCAGTTGATGGTTCAGGATATGGATATTATGCAGGACATGGGAGTAAATGCGCTGAGAACATGCCACTATCCAAATGATGAAAGATTTTTGGATTTGTGCGATGAGCGGGGAATTCTTGTCTGGGAGGAAAACCATGCGAGAGGACTTGTCCTTGAGGACATGTTAAATCCGAATTTTGATAAGCAGTGCGAAGACTGTATCAGAGAAATGATAGAAAATCATTACAACCACCCAAGTATTATCATATGGGGCATTTTGAACGAATGTGCCAGTGAGACAGAGGAGGGCAGGGAAAAATATAAACGGCAGTATGAGCAAATTAAGGAGCTTGATGTATCGCGCCCGACAACATCTGCAACCTGCCGCCATCTGACTGATATCTGTCTTGATTTACCGGATATCGTCTCCTTTAATATGTATTCCGGCTGGTACAAGGATGTTCCGGTCAAGGAGACGAATGACGAGGAAATTGAGTGGATTAAGGCATCCGGCGGTGAGGGTAAGCCGATTATCGTCAGCGAATTAGGTGCTGCCGCTATCTACGGCTACCGCGACCGTTCCAGATGTAAATGGAGTGAAGAAAGACAGTCCGATATTATAGAAGAAAATCTGATGGTATATATGAACGATGAGAATATATCAGGAGTTTTTATCTGGCAGTTTGCAGATTGCAGAGTAACCGAGGAGGGAGAATGGTTTACAACGAGGGCAAGATGCCATAACAACAAGGGCGTTGTGGACGAGTACAGAAGACCGAAAATGGCATATGATGTTGTGAAAAAGCTGTTTGAGGCTCATAGATAAAACTAACAAATGTTCGTGTTGACAAAACTCGCACGTTCAAAGTATAATGGCATTATGAATAAGCCGTTTACAGCTAATGAGCTGTGAGCTAAGGAGTGTTACTGATACGTCAGGCAGACCTTATACATAGTACTTTATTTAGTATTGTGTATAGGGTCTTTTTTGTTGCATGGAAGTTTCCTTGACGAAAAAGACCTTCGGCAAAATGTGAGCGCACACTTTTCATATCGCAGGGAGGGTAATATGAAAATTAAACAAATTTTAAATAACAATGCTGTACTTGTCACAAAAGGAACAAATGAACTTGTAGTATTGGCAAACGGAGTAGGATTTTCGAAAAAGATTGGCCAAAAAATTTCGGAATCTGAGGTTAACAAGATTTTTGTATTAGAGACCCATGAAATGGTAGAACATTTCAGTTATCAGCTTAGCAAGACAGATCCTGAACTGTTGCTCTTGATCGAAAAAATAGTGAAATTTGCAAAGGAAAAATATGATATGCAGGTGCGGGATTATATTTACTTGACTCTGCTCGACCACATTGACTACACGCTGAAACGTTTTTCGGAGGGAGTGGAGTTTGACAGTCCCCTCCATTGGGAAATCAAGCGGTTTTACAGGAGGGAGCATGAGATAGGAAAGAAGGCACTGGAATTCATCTATGAGTATGCAGGCTGCCTGTTGCCTGAAAATGAGGCAAGCGCCATCGCTCTGCACTTTGTAAATATCAGGTCGAATAAAATAAATATGAACGAGACGGCACGGGTTACAAAGATTATTCATGACCTGACAAACATTGTTAAGTATGAATTCAAGGTAATATTTGACGAGGATTCCTTTGATTATTCCAGATTTATTACGCATTTGCACTATTTTGCCCAGAGAATTGTCTTCAACGAGGCATTTTCTGAGGATGGGGAAAACGATTTGTATCTCCAACTTAAAAATCTGTACCCATTAGCGTACAAATGTGTTCAGAAAATTAAACTATATGTTTACAACACACATCACATATTGATGTCCGAAAATGAAGAGGTGTATCTCATGGTACACATTCAGCGGATTACACACCGAAGCAAAGGAGAATAATATGAAATATAAAGAATTGGCATCAAGTCTGTTACAGGACGTTGGTGGAAAAGAAAATATAGAAAAAGTAATTCACTGTGCTACAAGACTTCGTTTTACTCTTAAAGATGAAAAAAAGGCAAAGACGAAGGCAATCAAAGAGACGAAAGGCGTAAGCGGAGTTGTTCAGGGAAACGGACAGTTTCAGGTTATCATCGGTCCCGATGTGGCAAGCGTCTATGATGAGCTCATGAAACTTGGCATTCAAAGCGGAGATGGCACGGAAGGAAAGAAAAAAGGGAAAGTGTTTGACAGTATGCTTGATTTTATCGCAAGCTGCTTCACCCCTGTTGTTGCAGTTATCACGGCGGGCGGTATGCTTCAGGTATTGCTCTCTATTTTATCAATGGCGGGCGTTTTGAGTGATACAAGTAATACATATCTTGTGCTCTATCAGGTATCACAGGCAGCGTTTTTCTTCATGCCTATTTATTTGGGCTATTCCGTTGCAAACAAATTGAAAATTGACCCGTTTCTGGGTATGATGCTAGGCGGCGTGCTGGTGCTTCCGGGCATGACAAGCCTGCTTGGTCAGG
Organism: Konateibacter massiliensis; assembly: GCF_900184995.1. Lineage (GTDB taxonomy): Bacteria > Bacillota > Clostridia > Lachnospirales > Lachnospiraceae > Lachnotalea > Lachnotalea massiliensis. Next base: position 2,477,046 of record NZ_LT860099.1, on the reverse strand, counting down.
AAGGCGGCGTATCGTTATTTAGTTTTCCGCTTCAAAACGTGACATACAGCGCTTCAGTTGTTCCGATTTTGCTTGGTGTTTGGTTTATGTCTTATATCTACAAGTTTGCTGATAAATTTATACCAAGCTACCTGAAATTTATATTGAGACCGCTTATCACAATCGCTGTATCCGCACCGGTTCTGCTGTTGCTGCTAGGACCTCTCGGCACCTATATCGGAAACTATATTGCAGACTTCCTCTCATTCTTGATGGATGGCTACGCACCGCTTGCGGTTATGTTTATGGGCGCTTTCGCACAGCTTCTTGTTATGACGGGAATGCATTACTGCCTCATGCCTATCCTGATGGCGACCTTCACTGCATTTGGCTATGACAACCTGATTGTGCCTGGTATGCTTGTAGGTATTGCCTCTGAAGCGGGAGTGTGTCTTGCAGTAGGATTAAAGGCAAAAGACAGCGAGTGGAAGCAGCTTGGTTTCTCAACAGCAATCACTTCCGCGATGGGAATTTCAGAGCCGGCTCTGTATGGTGTTACGTTAAAATTAAAGAAGCCGCTTATCGCGATTATCATATCCGGTGCGCTCGGCGGTCTGTATGCAGGAATCACAGGTGTTAAGGCATATGCGCTGGTAGCTTCTTTTGCAGCACTTCCGACGTTTATGGTCACGATGCCGAACTTTGTTAATGCGTGTATTTCCGTGGCAATCACGGTTGTTTCTGCATTCTTAATCACATGGATATTGGTAAAAAAAGAGGATTTGGCATCCAAGAATGCAAAGGCTGATAAGAAAATGGCAGATGCAAATCCGGTGGAGATTACAATCGGAAAAGAAGCCGTAGTAAACGCAGTTACGACCGGAGATGTGGTTGCACTTTCCGATGTGGACGACCAAGCTTTTTCATCGGGCGCACTTGGAAAAGGAATTGCGATTGACTCGACGGATGGAATCATCAAAGCTCCGGCAAATGCTTTTGTGACAACTGTTTTCCCGACGAAGCATGCAATGGGGCTTACGACCGAGGAAGGTGTGGAAATTCTGATTCATGTCGGCATTGACACGGTAAATCTAAACGGAGAAGGCTTTGAGCTGTTCACAGAGGAGAATCAACAAGTAAAACAGGGAGAGCAAATTTTGAGCTTTGACAAAAACCTTATTATAGAGAAAGGATATAATCCGATTGTAATCGTGACTGTCACAAATACAGATTCCTATTTAGATGTGATACCAACGGCGAAATCGGCGGTTACACCAACGGACGGATTATTAACGGTGATAAAATAATGGCATTTCCGAAAAATTTTCTATGGGGCGGCGCGACTGCGGCAAACCAGTATGAGGGCGGTTTTAATGAGGACGGAAAGGGGCTGGCATGTGCCGATTTAATTACGAACGGAACGCATAGCACGCCTCGAAAAATAACAGAATACATTGAGGATAACTATTTATACCCAAGCCACGAGGCAACCGACTTCTACCACCACTATAAGGAGGATATCCGCCTGTTTGCAGAGTGCGGCTTTAAAGCATTTCGCTTTTCCATCAACTGGACGAGAATCTATCCGCTTGGAATCGAGGCTGAGCCAAACGAAAAAGGGCTACAATTTTACGACGAGGTAATCGAAGAACTGAGTCAATACCAAATTGAGCCTGTGGTGACGATTGCCCACTTTGATATACCGGCATATTTATCTGAAAAATATGACGGTTGGAGCAGCAGGGAGCTGATTGATTTATATGTAAAGTATTGCAGCACTATTTTTACAAGATACAAAGGAAAGGTAAAATATTGGCTTACCTTCAATGAAATTAATACGGCAACACTCAATATAGGCAATTTTCTGTCGCTTGGAATACACACCGGAGCGTGCGATTTTATCAATCAGCCTGAAGATTTGCAAAAAAGATACTGTGCGCTTCATCACCAGTTTGTGGCAAGTGCCAAGGCGGTGGAGCTTGGACATTCCATCGATGAAAATTTTCAGATAGGCTGCATGATATCTTATATGCCAAGATATCCTTATACCTGCAAGCCGGAGGATGTGCTTCTGGCAAAGCAGGAGGAAAATATGCATTCCAAATTTTGCGGAGATGTGCAGGTGAAAGGCGAGTATCCTTACTATGCATGGAATTATTTTGAAAAAAATGGAATACAGATTGACATTACCGAGGAGGACAAGCAGATTCTTGCCAAGGGGTGCGTGGACTTCTATGCGTTCTCCTACTATCTGACCTTGTGCTGTTCCCACGACAAGAGTGTAGATAAGAACGGGCACAGCATGATAGGAGGTTCCGGAGTAAACAATCCTTATCTGGAGCAGTCAAAATGGAATATGATGATTGACCCGGTGGGACTTCGGATTGCACTGAATGATTTGTATGACCGGTATCAGATTCCGCTTATGATTGTAGAAAACGGAATCGGTGCCCATGATAATCTTGAAGAGAATGGCGAGATACACGATCCATACCGGATTGAGTACTTGAGAAAACATATTGAGCAGATGGAAAAGGCAATCGAGGATGGCGTGGATTTAATCGGATATACGATATGGGGCTGTGTGGATTTAGTCAGTGCGTCAACCGGAGAAATGGCAAAGCGCTACGGCATTATCCATGTGGATAAGTACGATGATGGGACCGGCGATTTGCAAAGAAGAAAGAAGGATTCCTTTTATTGGTACAAAAATGTCATAGCCTCCAATGGCTTAGAACTGTCCTGAGCTTAAAAAAAGATTAAGGTGTCACAAGGTGTTTCGCACGAATCCTAACACAATATATTCTGCTTTCGTGAATCTGCATAGCGCAAAATATTAAATTTCGTCAAAATTACTTTTAAAAAAATGGATTGATTTTTTGGGTAGCAGATTTTACAAGGTCTTAAAAAAAAGTTTGGTTAAATAGGGTATGGTACAGAGAAGGTAAATGAGATATACTAGCTTTAGATTGAAACTAGATAATTAGTTCTATTTTAGGAGGAAAATTAAATGGCAAGTTTATCACTTAAAAACATTTACAAAGTTTATCCAAACGGCTTTGAAGCAGTTAAGGATTTCAACTTAGAAATCGAAGATAAAGAATTTATCATTTTCGTAGGACCATCAGGATGTGGAAAATCAACCACACTTCGTATGATTGCAGGTCTTGAAGAAATCAGCTCAGGTGAGTTAAAAATCGGCGACAGATTAGTAAACGACGTTGAGCCAAAGGACAGAGATATCGCGATGGTATTCCAGAACTACGCTCTGTATCCTCATATGACAGTTTATGATAACATGGCTTTTGGTCTTAAGTTAAGAAAAGTACCAAAAGATGAAATTGATAAAATGGTTAAAGAAGCAGCTAGAATCCTTGACCTTGAGAAATTGTTAGACCGTAAGCCAAAGGCTTTATCCGGTGGACAGAGACAGCGTGTTGCTATGGGTCGTGCTATCGTTCGTAATCCTAAGGTATTCCTTATGGATGAGCCTTTATCAAACCTTGATGCTAAGCTGAGAGTTCAGATGCGTATTGAGATTTCTAAATTACATAAAAATTTAGGAACCACAATCATCTACGTAACACATGATCAGACAGAGGCTATGACACTGGGAACCAGAATCGTAGTTATGAAAGACGGTGTTGTACAGCAGGTAGACTCACCTCAGAACTTATATACAAAGCCACAGAACTTATTCGTTGCAGGCTTTATGGGATCCCCTCAGATGAATATGTTAGATGCTAAGGTTGAAGTAAAGGGCGAAGACGTACTCCTTTATATTGGATCAACAGGAATCAAACTTCCACCTGCAAAAGCTAAAAAGCTTATCGACGGCGGATATAACGGAAAGACGGTTGTTCTTGGAATTCGTCCGGAAAATCTGCATGATTCACAGATGTTTATCGAGTCTTCACCAAACACTGTTCTTGAATCAACCGTTAGCGTTTACGAGTTACTTGGTGCCGAAGTTAACTTGCACTTCGATATCGAAGGAACTACTGTAACAGCAAGAGTTGACCCTCGTACACAGTCAAGAGTTGGTGACAGAATTAAGGTTGCTTTGGATGCTGAGAAGATTCATGTATTTGACAAAGAAACTGAATTAACAATCACAAACTAATTGAAATAATGAAATAAAATGAGAAGCTCTATCGGGTATAGCCGGATAGAGCTTTTTTATATCATAGAAAAATCCGTTGAATTTCCTATGATATAAAAAGTTTATACAGACTTGTCCGCTTTGTTCGTTATGGAACGGTATAACAGCTTGTGGGTAAAATGATAGTATGATAAAATTTTAGTAATTATTCAATACTATAAAATACGAGGTGTTTTGCATAGAAAAGGAGAGAAAATAATGATGGAAGAAGAAAAAAATAACGTTGTATTACCAAAAACAATTGATGAATATATTGCTGAACAGCCGGAGAGTATCAGGCAACGTTTGAATTTGGTGAGAGATACGATGCGTACAGCACTTCCTGACGCGGAGGAACGTATATCGTGGCGCATGCCGACATACTGGAAAAAGCATAATATTATTCATTTTGCATCATTTAAAAATCATATTGGTATCTATCCGGGTGACAAAGCGATGGAACATTTCGCGGACAGGCTTACGGAATACAAGACAAGCAAAGGTGCGCTGCAGCTTCCGCACAGTAAACCACTTCCGCTGGAGTTGATCATCGAAATTGCAAAATGGAGCGATGAGAATACGAATCCTGCTAAGATTGATTAGACTTGCTCAGAGCCTTTTTGCTTCTATTTTTATCACCAAAAATTTGAAATAATCACTTGTATGTAGTATAATAGTGGTTAAAGTTGATAATAGGCTTATTATCGCCAACATAGAAAGAAACGGAGTGAATATATGATATCAAATCAGATATTGCAAAATAGTATCAATGAACTAAAAGCGATCACAAGAGTAGATTTATGTATACTTGACACAGACGGACTGAATATGGCAAGTACAGCAGAGGATTTCAATATCAATCCGAGTATGATCAGTTCTTTTGCCATCTCACCGGCAGACAGTCAGGAGATACAAGGACTCCACTATTTCAAGGTGTTTGATGACAGACAGCTTGAATATGTGCTTGTTGCAAAGGGTGCCAGTGACGATGTATATATGATAGGAAAGGTTGCCGTATGCCAGATACAGAATCTGATTATCGCATACAAGGAGCGTTTTGACAGAAATAATTTTATCCAAAACCTCATATTGGACAACCTTCTGTTAGTAGATATTTATAATAGGGCAAAAAAGCTTCACATTGACATTGAGGCCAGACGAGTTGTCTTTATGATTGAGACAAAAAATGAAAAGGACAACAACGCTCTGGAGACGGTAAAAAATATCTTTTCCTCAAAGTCAAAGGATTTCATTACCGCTGTGGACGAGAAAAACATTATTCTTGTGAAGGAGCTTGAGGAGGAAGAGGATTACGAGAGCCTTGAGCAGACGGCAAACGTGCTGGTGGATATGTTAAACACTGAGGCGATGACCCATGTAAGAGTGGCATACGGCACAATCGTGGAGGAAATCAAGGAAGTGTCAAAATCCTACAAAGAGGCAAAGATGGCACTTGATGTCGGAAAAATATTTTACAGCGAGAAAACGATTGTGGCATACAACACGCTTGGCATTGGACGTCTGATTTACCAGCTTCCGATACCGCTGTGTGAGATGTTCATGAAAGAGGTTTTTGGAAATCAGATGCCGGACAGCTTTGACGAGGAGACTGTGACAACAATCAATAAGTTTTTTGAAAATAATCTGAATGTATCAGAGACTTCAAGACAGCTTTACGTCCACAGAAATACACTTGTGTACAGACTGGAAAAATTACAAAAGAGTACGGGCTTGGATATTCGCGTTTTCGACGATGCACTGACCTTTAAAATTGCGATGATGGTTGTAAACTATATGAAATATATGGAGACCATAGAATACTAGAAGACAGTAAACCGCTTTCCTATATGGATATGAGGTGGTGATTTTGACACCGCATCCTAGTGCATTGTTGTACGAATGGAGGATATTATGAATAGAAAAGTTAAGTTAAAAGGGGCAATTAAAATTTATATGCAATGGCCGCTGTTGTTGATGATACTCATTTGCATTATGAATGGGGTTGTTTTTGTCATAGACAGAAAAGCCGGCGGAGCGATGGCTACCTTTACCTTCATCTACGTTATCTTTATTCTTGTGTTGTATATGAGGACGAAGAACACCTTGATGAATGACTTAATTACATTTGCAACCCAGTATGGGCAGATACAAAAAAAGCTTCTGCTGGAAATGAAAATACCTTATGCGGTACTGGACAATACGGGAAAGCTTTTGTGGATGAACAAAGAATTTTCTCGGATATCAGAAAAAGACCGCCATTATAGCAAGTCTATCACAAGCCTGTTTCCGAGCATAACAAAGGATGTCCTGCCGAATGAGCTGGAGGAATGCCATATCCTGTTTGAGTACGACGGGAAGGATTATGAGGCACAGATGCGAAAGGTATCGATGGACAACGTGCTTGAGACAACGTCCTTAGTCAATGTTGATATGGATAAAAGCTATATTATTGCATTATATCTGTTTGATCGGACGGAGCTTAATACCTATATCAAGGAAAATAAGGAACAAAAGCTTGTAACCGGTCTTATTTATCTGGACAATTATGAGGAGGCGCTCGAGAGTGTTGAGGAGGTTAGACGTTCCTTACTCACGGCATTGATTGATAGAAAGATTAACAAATATATTTCAGGAATGGACGGCATTGTAAAAAAGCTGGAAAAAGATAAATATTTTGTTGTAATGAAACAAAAACATCTAGACACCCTGCAAAATAATAAATTTTCCATTTTGGACGAGGTAAAGACCGTCAATATCGGAAACGAAATGGCAGTCACCCTCAGCATCGGTTTCGGTGTCAACGGCGGTACGTATGCACAAAATTATGCGTATGCCAGAACCTCGATTGATTTGGCTCTCGGACGCGGCGGTGATCAGGCAGTTGTGAAGGATAACGATAAAATCTTCTATTACGGCGGCAAGACGAAGCAGGTCGAGAAGAGTACAAGAGTAAAGGCAAGAGTGAAAGCTCATGCCCTTCGTGAGCTGATGGAGGCAAACGATAAGATTATCGTTATGGGACATAAAATCGGAGACGTGGATTCCTTTGGTGCATCCATCGGTATTTACAGGGCAGCAAGAGCGCTGAACAAAAAGGCATATGTTGTAATAAACGAGATTACAACTTCGGTCAGACCGCTTCTGGAATGTTTTGTGAACAATCCCGATTATGACGGCGATATGTTTGTGACAAGCAATGAATCGTTGGAAATTGTAGATGGCAGCACGGTTGTTGTTGTTGTAGATGTAAACAGACCGAGTTACACGGAATGTGAGGAGCTGCTAAGACGGGTGCGTTCCATTGTCGTGCTTGACCACCACAGACAGGGTGCGGAGAGCATTGAAAATGCAGTACTTTCCTATGTTGAGACCTATGCTTCTTCCTCCTGTGAGATGGTCGCTGAGATTCTTCAATATTTTGACGAGAGCATTAAGATAAAGGGCATTGAGGCGGATTGTCTCTATGCAGGAATTATGATAGATACGAATAACTTTATGTCAAAGACCGGTGTTCGAACCTTTGAAGCAGCAGCCTATTTAAAACGCTGCGGGGCCGATGTTTCGAGAGTGCGAAAGCTCTTTCGGGATGATATGGCGACCTATAAGGCAAGGGCGGAAGCGGTTCGTCATGCAGAGGTATATCGGGAGTTTGCAATTTCCGTATGCCCGGCATCTGGTTTGGAAAGTCCTACGGTAGTGGGAGCACAGGCAGCAAATGAGCTGCTTAATATAGTTGGTGTAAAGGCTTCCGTCGTATTGACGGAATACAATGGAAAAATATATGTGAGTGCCCGTTCCATCGATGAAATCAATGTTCAGCTAATCATGGAGAGGCTGGGCGGCGGCGGTCACTTAAATATAGCGGGGGCGCAGCTCGAATGCGATGTGGAAGAAGCAAAGAGCATTGTGAAGGAAACGATAGATGAGATGATAGAAAACGGGGATTTGGCCTAACAGAAACTGCTTGTTTTGAAAGGAGCTTTAAAATGAAAGTAATATTAATGGAAGACGTAAAGTCATTAGGAAAAAAAGGCGATATCGTAAATGTAAATGACGGTTATGCCAGAAATTATATTTTGCCGAAAAAACTTGGTATCGAGGCAACAAACAAAAATTTAAATGATATTAAGCTTCAAAAAGCAAACGAAGAAAAAATTGCACAGGAAATTTATGAGGAGGCAAAGGCTTTGGCTGTCAAGGTGGCAGAAAAGCCGGTTGTGCTGACAATCAAGAGCGGAGAAGGCGGAAAGACCTTTGGTTCTGTTTCCTCAAAGGAAATTGCAAAGGCAGCACTTGACCAGTTAGGTTTAGAGCTGGATAAGAAAAAGATACAACTTCCGGAGCCGATTAAGACACTGGGAACGACGATTGTGTCGGTGAAGCTTCATCCGAAGGTTGTGGCAGAACTTGCAGTGAGCGTAAAGGAAGCATAGGGGGTATCCGCAGTGGAAGAAGCACTCATTAAAAGAGTTTTGCCGCATAGCATAGAGGCAGAGCAATCTGTAGTCGGCTCTATGATTATGGATAGAGAAGCAATTTTAATTGCCTCAGAAATTATTACAAGTGAAGATTTTTATCAACATCAATATGGGGTGCTCTTTGAAGCAATTGTGGAGCTTTATTCAGAAGACAAGCCGGTGGACTTGGTAACTCTTCAGGACAGGTTAAAGGAAAAGGATGTACCACCTGAAATAAGCAGTCCGGAGTTTATAAGGGATTTGCTTATCGCGGTACCGACCTCTGCTAATATAAAATATTATGCCAACATCGTAAGCGAGAAGGCAATGCTTAGAAGACTTATCAAGGTAAATGAGGAGATAGCTAACACTTGCTATATTGGTAAGGATAAGCTGGAGGATATTTTAGAGGGAACCGAGAAAAAGATTTTCGACCTCGTTCAGAGAAGAAACTCCGGTGATTATGTTCCAATTAAACAGGTTGTTATCAATGCCTTAGATAAAATCGAGGCTACCTCAAAGATGAAGGGAACCGTAACAGGAGTACCGACAGGCTTTGTAGATTTGGATTATAAGACATCGGGTCTTCAGCCCTCAGACCTTATTCTTGTGGCGGCGAGACCTTCCATGGGAAAAACAGCGTTCGTGTTGAACATCGCTCAGAATGTGGCATTTCGTCACAATGTGACGACCGCGGTTTTCAGTCTGGAGATGTCAAAGGAGCAGCTTGTAAACCGTTTGTTTGCACTCGAATCAAGAGTTGACTCCCAGCTTATCAGAACCGGTAATCTCGGCGATTCCGATTGGGAAAAACTGATCGAGGGTGCAGGCATCATCGGGCGCTCCAACTTAATTATCGATGATACGCCCGGCATTTCAATCGCAGAGCTTCGCTCCAAATGCCGTAAATATAAATTAGAAAAGAACCTCGGTATTATCATCATCGATTACCTTCAGCTTATGTCAGGAAGCGGAAAAGGAGACTCAAGACAGCAAGAAATTTCCGATATTTCCCGAGCTCTAAAAGGAGTAGCCAGAGAACTTCACGTCCCGGTTGTCGCCCTATCCCAGCTAAGCCGAGCCGTAGAACAACGCCCCGACCACAGACCAATGCTATCCGATTTACGAGAATCCGGAGCCATCGAGCAGGATGCCGATGTTGTTATGTTCTTATATAGAGATGATTATTATAATAAAGATTCTGAGAATAAGAATATTGCCGAAGTAATCATAGCCAAGCAGAGAAATGGTCCGATTGGTACCGTTAACCTAGTATGGTTACCGAATTATACGAAATTTGCAAACATGGAAAATAAATAACGGGATCAGTAAGTCAAAAAAAGCACCGAAGGTGCAATTCAAAGACGAGATGCGATGGGGAAGCTCGCTTACCCACTCGCATTTTATCTTGAAATTAGTGCTTCAGCACTTTTTGACGTAGTAATCTCAGTAATCAAAACTCAGCGGCTAGAAATCATATCGCTTCGCCAAGCGAACCGATATGATTTCTAGCCGCTGGTTTATATTTACAACAAAACCCCATTTTTTTAAACTCTTTTAAATATTCTTCCTTAATCCCCCCCTAAAATCAATTCCAACCAGATTCTTTCTAAATTTTAGTCATATTCTCAGCCTCTTCATAATATATATAATTATAGAGCCTTTATGCCAAATAGGACAGGCTCAACTGTAACGGCAAGCAAGCACCAATTAAAGATGCTACAAAGACCAAACTATTGTCACGAGGAGGAAAAAGTAAATATGGACAAAAGGTATATGATTTCAGATGCAGCAAAACTAGTAGACGTTGAAACCCATGTCTTAAGATATTGGGAGGAAGAGCTGGAGCTAAACATCCTCAGAAATGAGATGGGACATAGATATTATACAGAGGAAGACATCAAGCTATTCCAAAATATCAAGGTCTTAAAAGAAAAAGGATTTCAGCTTAAAGCGGTTAAAACCCTTGTCCCAAAGCTAAAGGAATGCGACACAGAAAAACTAAATGACCTGCTTCCTTTGGAGGCAGAATTAAGCTGTCAAATTGTGGACTACCCGAGAAACGATATATCAGAAGCGGCGTTGACTTCGGAGAGCAAACAGGTTACAGTTTCCCAAAAGAATTCTGTGAACCGGGTCGGTGATGACAAAATGCAGCAATTTCAGCAAATTATCAAGAGCATTGTAAGCGAGGCACTGCTGGAGAATAACTATGAGCTTGGTAAGGAAGTAGGCGGAAGAGTTTCTGACAGCGTATTAAAGGAGATGGATTACTTGATGAAGGTTCAGGATGAGAGGGATGAGGAACGTTTTAAGAAGCTTGATGAACTGGTTCGAACCCACCAAAAACATAGAAAAGAGGTTGCGGCGACACAGGAGGCAGGCAAGAAAAAAAAGAAATTTCGCATTTTATGAATGGCATGGCGTAGTATGGCATGACCGAACTGTCACTTTTGTGAAAAAGCGGCAAAAAAAACAAGTAGAAGATAATAGGTTTCTTCTACTTGTTTTTGGTGTGAACACAATTGAATTACTGAGAAATAGCTCCTGTTGGACATGTAGCTGCACAAGAACCACAGTCGATACAAGCATCAGCGTCGATCATGTATTGGGAATCGCCCTGGCTGATAGCGCCAACTGGACATTCTCCTTCACATGCTCCACAGCTTACACATTCTTCACTAATAACGTATGCCATAATATTATCCTCCTTGGATTTTAAATTTATAATTAAAATACAAAGTATTTTAATTACGAGAGGGGGAACCTCTTACAATACATTTTAATACAAATCGCCACATATGACAAGCAAAAAACGTTATAATCAGCCTTTGGCTTATTACAGTTTTGCATAAGATTTTGCTGCAAAATTTATAAGGCTTCTAACTCAGCGCGGCGTTTTTTGATACCGTCAATGATATGCTTTTTCGCCTTTACGGCATCTTCCTTGTCCATATCTTTTAAGTCTGCAAGCGGATATTCCATGCCAAGTTCCTTGTATTTTTCCTTGCCCATCGTGTGGTACGGAAGAACATCCAATGCCTTTAAATGCTTTAAATCACCGATAAAATAGCCTAAATCAAAAAGATATTTTTCGTTGTCCGTAATTGTAGGAACGACCACGTGGCGAATCCAAATATCTACTTTTTTGGTATCCAAATAGCGGGCAAACTTCAAAATCTGTGTATTTTGCTGCTTTGTAAGCTTTAAATGCTCCTCAGGATTAATATGCTTAATGTCAAGCATAACCAAGTCAGTTACCGCCATAAGACGGTCAAATTTTGCCATAAGTTCAGAACTATGCTCGTTGTAGGTGATACCTGAGGTGTCAAGGCAAGTATGAATATTCTTTGCCTTTGCTGCCTCAAAAAGCTCAATCAAAAAATCAATCTGAACTAACGGTTCTCCGCCGGAAACAGTGAGACCACCGTTTTTGTAAAATGAGATATTTTTTTCGTAAGCCTTTAGGATTTCGTCAACACTCATCTGTGTACCAAGGTTCAGTGCCCACGTATCTGGGTTGTGGCAGTACAGACAGCGCATCGGACAGCCCTGCGTAAATACGACAAAGCGAATCCCGGGACCATCAACACTTCCAAAGCTTTCAATGGAATGAATATATCCGTTCATAAAACAGACCTCCTTATTAACAATGACAAAAACGAGAAAAGAGGTTTTCTTTTCCCGTCTATTATGTCTCTATATAAAGCCTAGGAAAAACCTACATTGCTTTATGGAAAGTACGTGAAATAATTTCATTCTGCTGATCTTTTGTCAGTTTAATAAAGTTAACAGCATATCCGGAAATACGGATTGTAAGCTGTGGATATTTTTCAGGATGTGCCTGAGCATCCAGTAAAGTTTCTTTGTTTAAAACGTTGACATTTAAATGATGTCCGCCGCTTTCTGCGTAACCATCTAATACAGAAATTAAGTTTTCAACCTGTGCATCGCTAATATTTGACATTTTAAATTCCTCCTATTTTCTTTACAATTCAAATTATTACGTTTATTGGACTTCTTTTGACTATTCAACGTCTTCGTCTGTGTCCATTCCCACATGAAGAGTGGGAATGCTGCAGGCAAGGTCGCCGTTTGCGCAGTCCAGACAGCCTAATTGTTCTACGGTTTTTGATGAGTCCTGCGCTTCGTTAGCAGTAATATTCAGGTGTCCGACACCCTTTTCAACAGAGCTGTCTAACATAGCAACAATATCATCAATCATTTGTTTATTATCCATATAATCAGTCCTTTTTATGAATGAAAAATTAATAATAATTCAATTTTTTTATTATTTGCTTAAATCAATATCAATATCGCCGGCAAAAATCTGATCTTCTTTACCAAGAGCACCCGGAATGATGGTGAAGGTATTGGAGATACCGTCCTGTGCATCCTTGAATGGAAGCTTGGATACAGATGCAAGAGAAGCTACAGCACCCTTTGTATCACGTCCGTGCATTGGGTTAGCACCTGGAGCAAATGGCTCTCCCTGCTTTCTTCCGTCCGGTGTAGAACCTGTATTCTTACCGTAAGTTACGTTTGAAGTAATGGTTAAGATAGAAGTTGTAGGGATACCGTTACGATATGTGTGATTTCCTTTTACATACTGCATAAAGGTGTGAACTAAGTTTGTTGCTAATTCATCAACACGCTCATCATCGTTACCGTATTTAGGGAAATCTCCTTCTACTTCATAATCTGTTACAAGTCCGTTTTCGTCTCTGATTGCTTTAACCTTTGCATATTTGATAGCAGATAAGGAATCGGCAACAACGGAAAGTCCTGCGATACCGGTAGCAAACCAACGAGTTACTTCTTTGTCGTGTAAAGACATCTGCAACTTCTCATAGCAGTATTTGTCATGCATATAGTGGATAACGTTCAATGTATTTACATAAACACCAGCCAGCCATTTCATCATATCTTTGTATCTGTCCATAACTTCATTATAATCAAGATACTCGGAAGTAATCGGTCTGTATTTTGGTCCTACCTGCTTGCGGCTGATTTCGTCAACACCACCGTTGATAGCGTATAATAAACATTTTGCAAGGTTAGCACGTGCACCAAAGAACTGCATTTCTTTACCAAGTCTCATGGAAGATACGCAGCAAGCGATTGCATAGTCATCACCGTGAGTTACTCTCATCAGGTCATCATTTTCGTACTGAACGGAAGAGGATAAGATAGAAGTCTTAGCACAGAACTTCTTGAAGTTCTCAGGAAGCTTTGTGGACCAAAGTACAGTTAAGTTTGGTTCCGGAGCTGTTCCGAGGTTGCTCAAGGTATGAAGATATCTGAAGGAAGATTTTGTTACCAACGGACGTCCGTCAATACCAACACCACCGATAGACTCTGTTACCCAAGTAGGATCACCTGCAAAAATTGCATTGTATTCAGGAGTACGAGCAAATTTTACTAAACGTAATTTCATAACGAAATGGTCGATGAATTCCTGAATCTGCTCCTCTGTAAATCTGCCTTCTTTTAAATCTCTCTCTGCATAGATATCGATAAAGGTTGAAGTACGTCCAAGAGACATAGCAGCACCGTTTTGCTCTTTAACAGCAGCTAAATATCCAAAGTATAACCACTGGATTGCTTCCTGTACGTTAGCAGCCGGTCTGGAAATGTCATAGCCGTAAATCTCGCCTAATTTCTTTAATTCCTGTAATGCTCTAATCTGCTCGGATAACTCTTCGCGTTCACGGATAACATCAGAGTACATAGTAGTACGTGTGGAATCCTTCTGATCCTTTTTGTCCTCGATAAGACGATCGATACCATATAAAGCAACACGACGGTAATCGCCGATGATACGTCCGCGTCCGTAAGCATCCGGAAGTCCTGTGATAATGTGGTTAGAACGGCAAGCTCTCATTTCAGCAGTATAAGCGTCAAATACACCTGCGTTGTGAGTTTTTCTGTGAGTTTCAAAGAAATCAACAACCTCAGGATCTACTTTATATCCGTTGTCTTCGCAAGCCTTCTCCGCCATACGAATACCGCCATAAGGCTGCATAGATCTCTTGAAAGGCTTGTCAGTCTGAAAACCAACGATGGTTTCTTTTTCCTTATTTAAATAGCCTGCACCGTGAGAGGTAATTGTTGAAATAATTTTGGTGTCCATATCAAGAACGCCGCCAGCCTCACGCTCCTGCTTTGTTAAGTCCATAACCTGATCCCAAAGCTCTGTAGTGTTTGCAGTAGGGCCTGCAAGGAAAGAGTCATCTCCTTCATAAAGAGTAAAATTCTTCTGAATAAAGTCTCTTACATTAACTTCTTTTTCCCAAATGCCGCCTACGAAATCGTTCCATTCTGATCTCATAATAATTTTCCTCCTAAATATCATATATAGTTGATTGATAAGTACTCTTAATTAATTAAAAGTATGGTTTCTTATTTGATACCTTCATTATAATGGAATACTGTATACACGTCAAGGAGTTGGAATGTATTTTTTTGAATACAGTATACAAAGTTTTGAGAATAAAAAAGCGGACAAATCCGCTTTTTGTGTCGAATGCAGTCGTCTCGTGACATATTTTGCTTGCATTCGTGCACATAATGGTTTTTATATAATAGAAATTTCCTATCATATATAAAAGGCCTATAAATGTAGTTTCTATTTATAGGCCTTTTAATACTTATTAAACTAATGATAAATACTCGTTGATTTTAGCTGTTAACTCGTCTACATCAATTCCATGAACCATGGAAGCTTCCTCAAGGGTCTCACCCTGTGATGAAGGACAGCCGATGCAATGCATCCCTGACTGCATTAGAATTGGAGCAATATTGGAATCAACTGCAAGTATTTCTGCAATGATCATGTCTTTGGTTATTTCTGCCATAATAGTACCTCCTAAAATGAATTAAGTATAGTTACAGATTTCCTCTGTTTTGTTTCCTACTATATTAGTAGTAAATGTATTGTAGCACTTCAAGCTGGTTTTAGCAATATATACAAAGGAAAATCCTTTATATAATAGTATGCGCATTCGTGCAAAAGAATATGTTATTACTCTGACTGCACTCAGCAGGGCACTACCTTAGATAAGATAATGTCTGTATTGCATTGCCCGTAATAAATATTTCATTGTGTTCCTTCATGTGTGCCTCAAGAGACGGGGTATATTTTTCCTGTGTTGCATATTCAGATAAAATATTGCAAACTTTATTAAACTGTTCCGGTGAATGTGATGCTTTGCTCACAACCAGAAAATATTTGCCAGTTGATGTTTCCTTGTATAAAGAATTATTACCTTTGTAATATCCATCCAACACAGAGGACAAACGAATTACGGTATCTAAATCACCAAAGGAATATAATTTTGTTAAATTGACGGTCTCGGCAGCTTTGACAGGCTCCTTGGAGACTTTGTTCTTCTTTGCCTTTTCTTCTTTGTCCTGAACCAGAGATTCTGATAGGGGAACAAAATCGTCATCATTGCCTGAAGTTAATTTTGCTTTTTCTTCCTGGATTCTCTTAAATAAATCCAAAACGTCATCGGCGCCGGTAAATGGCGACACCTCGGTGTTATTTTCAAAATCTTCTTTATCACTCGAAGAAGGTGCAAACCTAGAAAATCGAGTATCTAGTTCTTCAGGGTCTTCCACTTTTGTGATGACAAGAATTATGCAATCAGGAGATAGCGGAATTGCTTCAATCATCAACGGGATATCCTCCGCCTCAAAGCCAAACTCATAGGCTGCCTGCTGCATCATATCTCGAAACAGTGATTTTGCTTTTTCTGTTCCGTAAGCCAGTTCACTAATTTTTAATTCCCTGTCAGCTAAATCATCTTTCGTCAAAGTACAGCGTATCTGGTTCTCATTTACTTTTTCGATTTTCATACTATCACATCCTTTACATAAAGTTTAAAGAATAAGAATCGAGTTTATGTTAACTGGTAAATATTAATATCCTATCATAAGTATATCACAGTATAAACAAAAACGTTACATAAGTCAATCATTTATTTGAAAATAAAATTGTTAAATACTAGGCAATTGCACGATTTAAGGGATTTTTTATATTGCGTTTTAAGTTTTAAAAAAATTTATTGCAAATTTAATAAAGTTTATATATAATATTTAACATAAGAGATTTGTTTCTGCATATTGATGTAAAACAAAGGAGTTGGTGTAAATTAAGCAACAAGGTTTTATTCAAGGCTGAAGCCGCTTATGGTTTTATCCTGTTTGACCGCTACTTTGTGGAACAGCAAATTGGCAGCGGATTAAGCGGTAAGGTTTATCTTGCCCGGCATATTAAGCTGAAGGCAAAGAGGGTAATCAAATGTATCAGCAAATCTGAGACGATGTACCCACAATTTCTAACAGAAGCGACGCTTCTGAAAAATCT
The DNA here is from genome assembly GCF_900184995.1 of Konateibacter massiliensis. Lineage (GTDB taxonomy): Bacteria > Bacillota > Clostridia > Lachnospirales > Lachnospiraceae > Lachnotalea > Lachnotalea massiliensis. The sequence continues at coordinate 2,460,098 of NZ_LT860099.1, read as the reverse complement.
AAAGCATCCGGGTATTCCAATCATCTATGATTTAGAGGAAGATGGGGAATACTTATATATTATCGAAGAGTATATACAGGGTGAGTCATTAAAAGCAATTTTGCAAAGTCAAAACGCTATTTCAAGAGAAAACGTCATTCATTTTACAACCCAAATCTGCAACGTAATGGAATATCTGCATAATAGCAAACCGTATCCGATTTTATATTTGGATTTAAAACCGGAGCATATTATAGTATGTAATGATTCCGTCAAAATAATTGATTTCGGAGCCGCAATTTATATGGAAAAAGAGGAAGCAGATTACTCTTTTGGAACTCCCTGTTTTGCAGCGCCCGAACAGTTCAACAGCTTAAAGCTAGATTCTAAGGCAGATATTTATGCAATTGGCAGCATTTTATATTTTATGCTGACTGGAAAAAATCCGCCCTCATCTAACAGCCAAAAAATATTATTTATCAATCTAATATATATATCGGCTGATTTCAAAAAAATTATTATCAAGTGCATGGCACGAAATCCCAAAAACAGATATGAGAATGTTTCTCAAATAAAAAAAGAATTGTCAATGTGCAAAAGTCAAAAAAATACTCTTATAATCGGGATTACGGGAAGCCAGCCGCGAATCGGTGTATCCCATCTTGCAATCGGTTTGGTCACGTTTTTGAACAAAAGTAAAAGAAAAACGCTTTTGGAGGAACGAAATCAAAAAGGTGTTCTTTCCTATTTAAATGACGAAAATGAAAAGACAATACAAAAAAACGGTGTCATTTATCGGAGCCATCTTACGGCAATCCCCTATTACAACGAAACAATCAGTATTCAAAAGGACAGCTATGAAATCATCGTGCGCGACTGCGGAACGTTTGAAGAAGCAGATGCTTCCTTTTATTCCTCGGATATTAAGATTGTGGTGCTCGGGGCAAAAGCATGGGAGAGACAGCAGGCAAGGGAATGCATGGAAAAGGCGGCAAATGTGGAGCCTCTTTATGTGTTTAACCTGTGTGAACGTGGACAGGCATATGAAGCGGCAAGAGAAATGAGCATGAAAAGGGCATGGCATGTGCCTTTGTTTTCTGACCCACTTGCAAACAGCAAGGCTTCGGAAAAAGCATTTCGGCATATGTGCAGAAAGGAAATTTTTAAGAAGAGGAGGAGAGAAAAGAGTTGAAGCGAAAAAAAGAAAAACAGGGGCTGCAGACCATCGGCATTATGGGAACAGAGCGGGGAGTTGGAGTAACTCACCTTGCCATCATGCTTGGAAATTATATCCATGCAAGATGGCGGGCAGATACGGCGATTCTCGAAATGAACCAAAGCGATGCCCTGAGAGAGCTTCAAAGAAGCTATTCTGTCAGAGACAGTCCAATGACCGGGGAAGGCTCCTTTCATTTATCAGACGTCACCTACTATTCTAGGCTCAAGGAGAGGCCTCTTGGCAGTGTTTACAGTGCCGGACATGAATGGCTTATTATCGATTTCGGAGCGTGCCATGCCGAGGCAGCAGAAGAATTTGTAAAATGCGATAAAAAGCTGATTGTCGGAAACGTAACTCCCTGGAACAGCCAAAAAATGGTTGACTGCATTGAAAAGCTTATTGCGATGGACTGCAAAAAGCAGATTTGCTATATCGCAAGATTTGGAACGGAAAGCGATATCAGTCAGATAAAAGACAGGTATGATATTTCTATTTATAATGCTCCCTTTGAGCCGGACCCATTCCTGATTCACGGGTATAACTTTGGGTTTCTGGAGGGACTGCTGCGGTAAGTCAAAGGCAAAGCAGCAGCAATTTTCTACCCGGTCATACAAGCACGATAGCAGAATTCGAATTAATATATCACGAAAATCTCCAATTGGAAAACGGAAGGCATGCGGTAGGACCGGCAGGAAAGCAAAAGAGCAAAAGGTAAGACATAGATAAGTAATAAGGTAAGGCAATTGGTAAGCCATAAAGCAATTCATCATGATAATCAGGGGAAGTTATATTTTGGGAAAATGCGGATATCCCTCTATACGCAGACGAAGTGAACTCCAAGGGTGGGTGGGGATTATCAAAGAAGTTATTGCTGCGCAATCGGATCGATTGCGAAGAATGTATTTTGGTTTGACGAAAAACAATATAAAACCTTAAAAAAAGATTACAATGTCGAAAATAATAATGACGTTAATGGGGGTTCATGTTATAATAGGGGAAGTAAAAAACAAAGAGGAGGGACAGCGGCATGTGGAGGAGAGTATCTCCGGAGCTAAAAAAGAAAATTATTTCTGTGCTGGCAATGTTGATATTGCTCGTAATCGTAGTTATTATTTACGTTGTGGGAAATATTATAGAAAAATATACGCCGACAGATGAGCGGGCAGACAGAACTGAGTATTTTGGACTCAGCGAAGAGGATGAGGTGGCACTGATTCTACAGAACGCCAAGTCAGAGGAAAAGGGGTTACTGTTTAATGATGAGGTGTATTTAGAGTATAACACCGTAAAAAATTATTTAAATTCCAGATTTTACTGGGACCCAAATGAGAACGTTCTTCTTTATACCACCCCTACCGATGTGATTTCGGCAAGTGTGGGAAGTAAAGATTATTATATAAGCAAGACGAAAAATACAGAAAATTATGTAATTGTGAAAGTAGACGGAGACAAAGCTTATATTGCCTTGGATTTTGTCCAGCAATATACGAATATCTCCTATGAAAAATTTGATGATCCGAACCGTGTGCATATTACCTATGAATGGGGAAGTGTCAGCTATGCCCAGCTTAGGAAGGATGACAGCGTCCGCGTGAAGGGCGGAATCAAAAGTCCGATTTTAACCGATGTAGCAGAGGGCAGTAAAGTGGTTGTCTTAGAGCAGGGTGAAGATTGGAGTCAGGTACGAAGCGAGGATGGCTTCATCGGATATATCAAGAATAAAAATTTGACTAATATTACGGAGGCGACAGAGAGCAGAAGTTTTGAGGAGCCGGTTTATACAAGTATATCAAAGGACTATGATATTAATCTAGTGTGGCATCAGGTGATGGAGAAGGCAGCAAATGATAAGCTTCTCACATTGCTGGCTGACACAAAAGGGGTAAATACGGTTTCCCCGACGTGGTTTTCGCTTTCCGATAATGAAGGAAATATAACAAGCCTTGCCGATTCTACGTACGTGAGTCACGCACACCAGCTTGGTATTGAGGTGTGGGCTTTGGTTGATAATTTTAATGATGAGGTAAGCACCTACGAGGTTCTTTCCTATACATCAAAAAGAGAAAAGTTAATTAATCAGTTGATTGCTGCGGCTATCGAATATAATCTGGATGGAATTAACATTGACTTTGAGGAATTAAAGAGCGAGGAAGGGGAGCACTTTATTCAGTTTATCAGAGAGCTTTCTATCAAATGCAGAAATAACGGTGTTGTGTTGTCAATTGACAACTATGTGCCGACGGAATATTCTGCACTTTATAATAGGAAGGAACAAGGAATTGTGGCAGACTATGTGATTATCATGGGCTACGATGAGCACTATGCAACATCGGAGGAACCGGGCTCGGTTGCGTCCATCGGTTTTGTACGTTCCGGAATAGAGAATACACTTTTAGAGGTTCCGAAGGAAAAGGTTATCAATGCGGTGCCGTTTTACACGAGACTTTGGATAGAGACACCAAAGACGGAAGAGGAAATCGCGGCAGAGACCGAGAGTACGGAATACATCCCATATAATTTGTCCAGTGAAGTATACAGCATGGGAAATTCGGAGAAGCTCTTAAGTGCAAACGGGATTACACCGGTTTGGGACGAGACCACAGGTCAGTATTATGCAACTTATGAGGTGAACGGAATCACATATGAGATATGGCTTGAAGAAGAGACCTCTATCGAGGAAAAGATGAAGCTGGTAGATGAATTTGATCTTGCAGGTGTGGCGAGTTGGAAGCTCGGACTTGAGAAAGAAAGCGTCTGGGATACGATTATTAAATATGTAAATTAAACGAAACTATAACAAACTAAGGCTGAACTGTAACGTATTTTATTTCCGTCCTGTACATAAACTGTATTAAGGAACGAAAATGCGGGAAGATGAAGCATGAAGAGAAAGACCATAGAAGTCTTAATGGCTGTGATACTTTTGGTGAGTGCCATCGTTGTGGGCAGACAGGGAAGTATTGCAGTCATCAGTATGAAAAGTGAGAAGCAAAAGCCGGTTGTTGTCATTGATGCGGGGCATGGAGGAAATGACCCCGGTAAGGTTGGGATCAACAATGCGCTGGAAAAAGACATAAATTTAAGCATTGCAATGCTGCTCAAGACGATGCTCGAGGCTGAGGATATTGAAGTTGTTATGACGCGGGAGGAAGATGCGGGGCTTTACGATGAGAACTCCAAGAACAAAAAAGCGCAGGATATGAAAAGACGCTGTGAACTCATCAGCAAAACCAATCCCACCGTGGCGGTCAGCATCCACCAAAACAGTTATCATGAGGAATATGTAAACGGAGCGCAGGTTTTTTATTTTAAACATTCCAGTGCCGCAAAAGATTTGGCGGAAATCATACAAAATCAGCTTCGGACTCATATACAGCCGAATAATAACCGTGCCGCAAAAACAAATACAAGTTATTATCTGCTGAAGAAAACAGATGCAACAATGGTCATTGTGGAGTGTGGCTTCCTGTCAAACTACGAGGAAGCGTCAAAGTTGGTGGATGAAAATTACCAGCAAAAGCTTGCTTGGGCAATTCACCTTGGTATATTGCAATACATCAACGGAGAAGGTAAAAAATAAGTTTACAGTTTGGGCGTATGGCTGAACTGTAACAGTATACATAGATACACATGAAGGAAATGGTGAAAATGGATACAATACAAAGAAAAATCGATATGGAGCATATGGATAAAGAGGCAATCGAGGAAGCCGCCCGTATATTGATACAGGGGGGACTCGTTGCCTTTCCTACTGAGACGGTGTATGGACTCGGTGCAAATGCACTGGATGCAAATGCTTCTTCTAAAATATACGAGGCAAAGGGAAGACCATCAGATAATCCTCTTATTGTTCATATTGCAGAGCTTAACGCACTTGATAAAATTGCGGAGGCGATTCCAAAGAAGGCTCTGCTTCTTGCCAATGAATTCTGGCCAGGACCTCTTACCATGATTTTCCATAAAAAAAATATCGTACCTCTCGGGACAACCGGAGGCCTAAATACTGTGGCGGTCAGAATGCCAAGCCATAAGCTTGCCCTTGCTCTTATCAAGGCCTCGGGAGGCTATATCGCTGCGCCGAGCGCCAATACCTCAGGGCGTCCAAGTCCCACAAAGGCAAGTCATGTGGCGGAGGATATGGAGGGGAGAATCGATATGATTTTGGACGGAGGCATGGTTGGTATCGGAATTGAATCGACCATTGTGGACATGACGTCAGAGCCCCCGATGATACTGCGCCCCGGCTATATTAATCAAGAAATGCTGGAAAGCGTTATTGGAGAGGTCGCTGTGGACAAGACCATTCTGGCAGAGGAAGAATTAAAGGACAGACCCAAGGCTCCGGGCATGCGCTATAAGCATTATGCGCCAAAGGGAGAATTGACTATTTTGGAGGGCGAGGAAGAGAGTGTTATCCGAGAAATCACAAGGCTGACCAAAGAAAAGATTGAGCAAAATTACAAGGTGGGCATTATTGCCACCGATGAGACGATAGACCGATACGAAGCAGGACAAGTCAAAAGCATCGGGAATAGAAGTGATGAGGAGACAATCAGCCATAATCTATATAATGTGCTGAGGGAATTTGATGAATTAAAAGTAGATTTTATTTATTCAGAGAGCTTTTCTGACGGAAAGCTCGGTGTTGCCATCATGAATCGCCTGTTAAAGGCGGCAGGACATAAAATTATTCATATTGAAGGAGGAAAAAAATGATAGCATTAGGTTGTGACCACGGAGGATTTTTATTGAAGCAGGAAATTGTTTCCTACTTGGAGGCGCATAAGCTGGAATATAAGGATTATGGCTGTTCCAGTGAGGAAGCATGTGATTATCCGGTATATGGAAAATTAGTGGCAAATGCGGTTGCCAGTGGAGAGTGCGAAAAGGGCATTCTGATATGCGGAACCGGAATTGGAATTTCGATTACGGCAAATAAGGTGAAGGGTATCAGAGCGGCACTTTGCACCGACTGCTTTACGGCAGAAGCTACAAGACTTCACAACGATGCGAATATTCTTGCCTTGGGCGGAAGAGTAGTAGGACCGGGGCTTGCACTTAAAATTGTTGATACATTTTTAAATACAGAGTTTTCAGGTGAAGAGAGACACATGCAGAGAATTAGCAAAATTGAAGAGGAAATCTAGGAGGAAAAAAAGATGTCAAAAGTTACAGTAATGGAGCACCCGCTTATTCAGCACAAAATAGGAATTATCAGAAGGATAGAAACGGGATCAAAAGATTTCAGACAGATGATAGGTGAGATAGCAATGCTTATGTGCTATGAAGCGACAAGAGATTTAAAACTTCAGGATGTTACGATACAAACCCCAATCTGTGAGACTACAGTGAAGGAACTGCATGGAAAAAAATTGGCAATTGTACCGATTCTTAGAGCAGGACTTGGTATGGTGGATGGAATGCTTTCCATGATTCCGGCTGCAAAGGTAGGACATATCGGTTTATACAGAGATCCTGATACATTGGAGCCGGTGGAATATTACTGTAAGCTTCCGGCAGATTCTGCAGACCGTGAAGTGTTTGTCGTTGACCCTATGCTTGCAACAGGAGGTTCCAGCGTTGCTGCGATTAAGATGCTCAAAGAAAAAGGAGTGAAAAATATCCGCTTTATGTGCATTATAGCGGCACCGGAAGGTGTAAAAAGAATGCAGACTGAGCATCCGGATGTGGATATCTTCATCGGAGCTTTGGACGAGCACTTAAATGATCACGGATACATTGTGCCTGGACTTGGAGATGCAGGAGATAGAATTTTTGGTACAAAGTAAGAGATAGGAGGAAAAAGTATGAGCAGTAAACGAAGCGACTATATTACTTGGGATGAATATTTTATGGGAGTGGCAATCTTGTCTGGTATGCGGTCGAAGGACCCCGGTACACAGGTGGGGTGTTGTATCGTAAGTGATGACAACAAAATATTGTCTATGGGCTATAATGGTTTTCCAAAGGGCTGTTCTGACGATGAATTTCCATGGGAGCGAGAAGGTGCACCGCTGGAAAATAAATATTTGTACACGACCCACAGTGAGTTAAATGCCATACTAAACTATCGAGGCGGAAGCTTGGAGGGAGCGAAGCTTTATGTTTCCCTATTCCCGTGTAACGAATGTGCCAAGGCAATTATTCAGGCAGGGATCAAAGCGGTTATCTATGATGAAGACAAATATAAGGATACTCCCGCAGTTATAGCATCAAAGCGCATGTTTGATGCTGCTGGTGTAAGATATTACCAATATCAGCACACCAACCGCGAGATTAATTTTAAGATATAAGAAGTCAAAGCGGATATTCGTAATCCGCTACGCTACTTACTCATAACCTTATTACCACTTCGTGGTATTTCAGTAGGTGCTTGAACACCTACTGAAACAAGCAAGTTGCCCCCCGCTTGAAGAAGCGGGGGACTTCCTTGATAAGGTTAAGATATTACTGCGCTTAAGAAGGAGTGCGGAGATTGTTGTTGTTAATCAGGGTTATGGAATCTTGTTCGACAAACTGTTTCTCCGCACTTTTTCTGTTATAGTAGGAAAGAGAATAGATATCGGAGCGCGCTGCCGCCGCAAAGGCAGTTGGGGTGTAACCGGTGATTGATTTAAAAACACGATTAAAATTTCGAATATTGTTAAAACCACAGTCGATGGCAATGTCCGTCACCTTGTCCGGTGTGCTTTTAAGCTGTGCCGCGGCATGCTCTACCCGTATGAGGTTAATATAGTTTACATAATTAGTTCCCATCAGCTTTTTGAATATTTTTGAAAAATGGCTTTCCGAAAATCCCATCTTGTCCGCTGCAAAGGCAAGTGACAGGTTTTCTGAGTAATGGCTATCGATATAGGAGAGAAGCTGCTGTAAATCATAGAGCATATCATTTCTTTTATTTTTTTCTGCGGAACGCTCCTGTTCTTTTGGAAGACGTCTAAGAAGCAAATACCAAAATTCCATCAGCTTTGCTGTCACAACCTCTTTATAGTGAGCTTCTTTTTGCCTTGTCTCCCTCTTCACCGTCTCAATCAAATCAAGAAGTCTGTCATTTAACTGAAGCTGTTCGAGCATCTCGGCAGTGATAAGGGGTTTGATAAAATTGGATTTTTCATACACCGGACTCACAAGATTAGGATCAAAAATCAAAAAATCTAAGGAATTGTCCATATCATGGGAATCACTGTAATGAATATTGCCGCTGTCACAAAATACCAAATCGCCCTCTTTGGCGACAAACATAGTATCGTTAATGCTGATTCTTGCACTTCCTCCGCGAATGTAAATAAGCTCAATTTCTTTATGCCAATGCGCTAAAAAGCTTATGTTTTTGTAGGCGGAATGCCATACCATAAAATCAGAATCATAGCTTCGCACCTCGTGAAATGCTTTCATCGCCAGCCTCCTTTTTGCATCGTTAATCAGAATGTTATAAGTAATAAAGTTATTATAACAATAATGACAAAAAATGTCCATATATGAGCGGTTTTTTGCGAGCAAAAACCAAAGTATAATTGTATAATTAGTATATAAATAGAAAATAAAAATATAAAAACTTAGTCAAATCAACCATACATATGAAAAGCGAATTTTTTAAAATGGTAAAAATCGCAATACATTAAGAAATGACCAAGAGACGCGATAACAATGAAAACGGAGGAATAAGAAATGGCAGAGAGCAGATTAATTGGTGACTACCCGGTAATTGGAATTCGACCGACGATTGACGGCAGAAGAGGTATGCTAAAGGTAAGAGAGTCCTTAGAGGATCAGACAATGGGAATGGCGAAGGCAGCGGCAAAATTATTTACCGAGAACCTGAGATATTCAAATGGTGAGCCGGTAAAAGTTATTATCGCGGACACGACAATCGGACGTGTGGCAGAGGCAGCAGCCTGCGCAGACCAGTTTAAAAAGGCAGGCGTGGATATCACACTTACGGTTACCCCTTGCTGGTGCTACGGCTCCGAGACAATGGATATGGACCCAAAGACAATCAAGGGTGTTTGGGGATTTAACGGAACAGAGAGACCGGGCGCGGTATATCTGGCAGCGGTACTCGCAGGGCATGCACAGAAGGGTCTTCCGGCATTTGGTATTTACGGACATGATGTGCAGAATGCAGACGACACAGAAATTCCTCAGGACGTAAGAGAAAAGCTGCTTCGTTTTGGACGTGCGGCTGTTGCAGCGGCTACAATGAGAGGAAAGTCCTATTTACAGATTGGTTCTATCTGTATGGGTATTGCCGGCTCAATTGTAAATGTAGACTTCTTTGAGGAATATCTTGGAATGAGAGTGGAATCTGTGGATGAGGTAGAGATTATCCGCCGTATGACAGAGAATATTTACGACGAGGCAGAATATCAGAAGGCGCTTGCATGGACGAAAGAAAAATGCAAGGAAGGCTTTGACAAAAACCCATCGGAGGCACAGAAGACCCCGGAAGAGAAGGAAAAAGACTGGGAATTTGTTGTTAAGATGATGTGTATTATCAAGGACTTGATGAACGGCAACAAAAATCTGCCGGAAGGATGCGAGGAGGAGATGGTAGGACACAATGCCATCGCAGCAGGTTTCCAAGGACAGAGACAATGGACAGATTTTTATCCGAACTGTGACTTCCCAGAGGCACTTTTAAATTCATCTTTTGACTGGACAGGAGCGAGAGAGCCATATATTCTGGCAACGGAAAACGACAGCTTAAATGGAGTGGGAATGTTATTCAGCAAGCTGCTAACCAATACAGCACAGATTTTTGCCGATGTAAGAACCTACTGGAGCCCTGAAGCAGTGAAAAAGGCAGCAGGCTATGAGCTTGAAGGTGTGGCAAAAGAGTCCGGTGGATTTATTCATCTGATTAACTCCGGAGCAGCGTGTCTTGATGCCTGCGGCGAAGTGAAAGATGAAAAAGGAGACGGTGTGATTAAGCCGTTCTGGGAAATGTCAAAAGAGGATGTAGATGCTTGCTTAGAGGCAACAACATGGAATGCAGCGGATCAGGGATATTTCAGAGGAGGCGGATATTCATCAAGGTTCTTGACAAGAGCAGAGATGCCGTGTACCATGATTCGTATGAACCTTGTAAAAGGACTCGGACCGGTTTTACAGATTGCAGAAGGCTGGACAGTAAATCTGCCGGACGAGGTATCAGATAAACTATGGAAGAGAACGGACTACACATGGCCATGTACCTGGTTTGCACCGAGAACAACAGGAGAGGGAGCATTTACAACTGCCTATGACGTGATGAACAATTGGGGTGCTAATCACGGAGCAATCAGCTATGGACACATCGGAGCCGACTTGATTACCTTATGCTCCATCCTTCGTATTCCGGTTTGCATGCACAACGTGCCGGAGGAACAAATCTTCAGACCGGCAAGCTGGAATGCATTCGGAATGGATAAAGAGGGAGCAGATTACAGGGCTTGTGAGGCATACGGACCGTTATACCGCTAGATAGAGTAGAAAGTTGCAGTTTGGCTATATGACTGAACTGCAACGAATACTAAAAAGTGTTTTGAGGAATAAAACCTTAAGGCACTTTTTAACTTATAACTAAGGGGGAAGGTTATGTACAAGGTTTTACTGGTAGATGATGAAGCATTAATCCGCGAAGCGATAAGTGAAAACATCAAATGGGAGAAGAGCGGATTTGAGTTTTTAGGAGCATGTGAAAATGGAAAAGAGGCAATGGAAAAGATAAATGAGGAGGTGCCGGATCTTCTGATTACGGATATCTGTATGCCTTATGTGGATGGCATGGAGTTGACCCGTTATGTATATGAGCAGTACCCGCTCACCAAAGTGATTATTATAAGCGGATACAATGAGTTTGAATACGCCAAGACAGCGGTAAAATATAAGGTGCTTGAATATGTTTTAAAGCCTGTGACGGCATATGAGCTTACCGATTTACTTGATAAAATCAAGACGGATTTTGATCAGGAATCAGATAAAAAGAAAGATTTAAAGAAAATACAGGAAGCATATATGAGCAATCTGCCTATGCTAAAGGGCAGGTTTTTAAACAGCTTAATTCAAGGCAATGTACTTGCGGAGGACATTAAGAGAAAGTCGGAGGAATTCGGCGTTGATTTGTCAGCCAGACATTTTTGCGCGGCAATTGTGGAGGGGGACGACCTAGAAGAATATATGAAGCGGCAGCCGGGCATTAAGGAAGATTTGATACTCTTTTCCATCTACAATATAACGGATGAGATTGTCAGAAAGCATGGGTGCGGTGTGACCTTCCAAAACGGGGAGGGAAAGACGGCTATTATATTTAAGTCGAATCGGGAAGAAAGATTTCGGGAAAAAGTACTTGATATCTGTACTGAAATCAGAAACGCTCTAAACTATTACTTAAAAATCGAGACGACAATCGGGATAGGAAAGACTCTTCAAAAGAGCAGTTTGTTAGGCGAATCACTTGAAACGGCAAAATCTGTTTTGGAATACCGCTTTTTGCTGGGAGGCAACATGGTGTTGGATTCCAAGGTGCTCATGGAGGATAAGACAGACACGGAAATCAATATATCAGCATGGAATGACAAGATATTGTTAAATATAAAAGCAGGCGATGCGGAAGAGATACGCAAAATGGTAAATGGTCTGTTTCAAACCTTCCGAACGGATTATATGTCCAAAAACCGGGTTATCCTATATATTCAGAATATGGTTTTATTGATTGTGAATATGCTTGAGGAGGCAGGGCTTCGGGATGAGGAATTTATGGAGGGAGAATATACCTTTATCAATCGGATTTATGCGCTGAATCATTTGCGGGATATCGAAAATGAGCTGGTGGATTTCTGCATTAAGGTATCGCAGGGCATGACAAATGAAAAGGACAGCTACGGGAACAAGCAGGCGGTCATGGCTCTTGACTATATTGATAAAAACTACGGAAACGCCGAGATATCCTTAAATTCCGTCTGTAGTCATCTCGCCATGAGTACGAGCTATTTCAGCTCTGTTTTTAAAAGCTACACCGGTGAGACATTTATTGAAGCGCTGACAAAGAAGAGAATGGAAAAGGCAAAAAACTTAATTGAGAATACATCCTTAAAGTCCTATGAGGTTGCGGATGAGGTCGGCTTTAGCGATCCTCATTATTTCAGCATCACCTTTAAAAAGCACACAGGCTTTACACCTACCGAATATGCCAAAAAGAAGAGGAAATAACAATGACGCAAAAAAGAGGAAATCTTCTCTTTCGATTTAACAGCATCAGAAGCACGATGATATTTTTCTTTTCGATGATTATCACCGCCGCGCTTATGGTTTTTCTGATTATATCCATCAACTATACGCAGGAAACCATAATGGAAAACTCCAAATACTATACGATGCAGCTCATTGAGCAGGTGAATGGGGATATTGATTCCTACATTGACTATATGGATAATATATCCAGACTAATATCAAGCAATAAAGATGTCACGGATTATCTGTACAAGGAGGACTGCACCGAGGAGGAGCTGGAGCAGATTAAGGCGAGAGTGATTTCACAGTTTCAGACGATAAGTGATGCCAGAGAGGACATTTATAATATTGCCGTGCTGAGTGACAACGGGAGAAATGTAATCAATGACGGGAATGATGAGCTAAACCCTTACGCGAACATAAAGGAAATGGAGTGGTATGAGAAGGCAAGAGAAAGCAGTAAGATTGCGGTCTTGTCTTCTTCGCATGTCCAGAATGCAATTAAGGATGATTATAAATGGGTTGTAACGCTTAGCTGTGGCATTGAAAATCCCTATACAGGTGAAATTGAAGGTGTGCTTTTTGTTGACCTAAATTACAGTGCTATCAATAATCTGTGTGAAGGAATCAGTCTCGGAAGCAAGGGATATGTGTTTATTGTAGATTCTCAAGGACGCATCATTTACCATCCAAGGCAGACCTTGATTTATGGAGGATTGAAGAGTGAAAAGGTAGAGGAGGTTTTAAACGGAAACAAGACCAATTTTACCACGGCAGAGGGGGAAGACAGTAAGCTGTATACTGTGTACACATCGGACAAGACAGGCTGGACCGTCGTTGGTGTGGCGTATTTGAGTGAGCTTATGGCAGGAAAAGAGGAAACTCAGCTCGCTTACCTGTTTACAGCACTGTTTTTGATTATCATCTCGGGGGTCATTGCGATTGTACTTTCCAGTGAGATAACAAAGCCCCTGAAGCAGCTCGCAAACTCCATGAGAGCGGTGTGGGAGGGGCATTTCGAGCATGCCGAGATTGAGGTGCTTGACCGGAATGAAATCGGAATGCTCGGCAATTCCTTCAATATTATGACCCGCAAGATTAAGGAGCTGATGGAGGAGATTGTGCGGGAGCAGAGACAGAAGCGAAAGAGTGAACTAAAAGCACTTCAATCGCAGATTAATCCTCACTTTTTGTACAATACCTTAGATTCTATTATATGGATGGCAGAGAGCGGAAAAAATAAAGAGGTAGTTCTTATGACCTCCTCACTTGCAAAGCTGTTTCGTCAGAGCATCAGCAACGAGGACGAGATTGTGACCATCGAGAATGAGGCAGAATACACAAGAAGCTACCTGACGATACAGAAGATGCGATATAAGGATAAGCTGGAATTTGAGATTGCAATCGAAGAAGATATTTTAAGGGAATCAATTGTAAAGCTGGTATTGCAGCCTCTTGTAGAGAATGCTATTTACCATGGTATTAAATATAAGGAAGGTAAGGGGCTTATCCGCATCACAGCTAGAAGAGAGGAAGCGGACATTGTTATATGCATTGAGGACAACGGAAAGGGTATGGATGAAGAGACACTGGAGCATATATTTGAAAAGAAAGCAAACCGTCGCTCTGCCGGTGTCGGCGTAACGAATGTAAATAATCGTTTGAAGCTTTATTATGGAAGTGATTATGGGCTGAAATTCAGAAGTACCCTTGATGTCGGAACCATTGTTGAGGTAAGAGTTCCCGCGAGCGGGGAGGAGGCGAGAGACAATGAAGCGGAATAGAGGATTGTATCGGTGGCTTGCCCTGCTCATTGTTTTGGCAACGACGGCATTTCTTTTGACTCGTTGTGAGTCACAGGACAATGGTCAGATTAAGATTATTTATATTTCAAAGGTAGTGGATGAGAACAATGCCTTCTGGTTTTCCTTGATTGAAGGGGTACAGATTGCGGCGAAAGAATATGGGGTGGATTTAAGTGTCAGGGCACCTGAGTTGGAGAGTGACTATGAGAGACAGAACCGGATGATTGAGGAAGCAATTGCCCAGAAGCCGGATGCGATTTTGCTCTCCCCTGCGGACAATGAAAAGACACTTCCTGCTGCAAAAAAGATTAAGGAAGCCGGAATTAAACTTATCCTGATTGACTCCCAGATGTCCGAGCCTGTTGAAGATGCCGTAATCGCCACCGATAACGTGAAGGCGGGCAGAAAAGTTGGGCAGCTGATCAAAAATCTCGTCAAGGAGGACTCTAAGATTGCGATTGTGAGCCATGTGGAGGGAACATCGACTGCGATTGCAAGAGAAGCCGGGCTTAGGGAAGCACTTGGTGAAGATGAAAAAAAGATTGTGGATGTCGTCTTCAGCGATTCGGAGTATGATAAGGCGTATGAGGTGACAAAGGAACTGCTGCAAAAGCATCCTGACGTGGATATTATAGCGGGACTTAACGAATATTCTGCAATCGGTGCCGCAAGAGCTGTACGGGATTTAAATCTCACAGACTCCATCAAGATGATAGGCTTTGACAGCTCAACAGAAGAAATCCAATTGCTGGAATCTGGTGTATTTGATGGGCTCGTTGTGCAGAAGGCGTTTAATATGGGATATATCGGCTTGGAGACGGCGGTTAAACTCCTCCGGGGCGAGGAGGTCGCCGCAAATATTGATTCCAATAGTAACATTGTAAGAAAAGATGATATTTACACGGAGGAAAATCAGAAGCTTTTATTTCCATTTCGGTAGAGTAAAGGGGTATGGTGCTTGGGTCATTACGATGAAAAACTTCTGTAATGCCATCCAAACACCCGATGGCAAACATATTTTGAGAAAAGAGACAAACTTGCTTTGAAGCAAATTTGTCTCTTTTTGTGTTTGGTCAACTGCTACTGTAAAAATAAAGTTTATGATATGCTTTGTAAACTTATTTCTTTAAATAATTAACTTATTTTTTTTCCGCAATGTGGGCAATAATCAGGTGGAAGTCCACGAATATTTAACGCTCCTCTACAATAAGGACACCGTAAATACAAAATAGCTAAAATAATAGAGAGACCCATTATGATTGCACCAGCATTGATAAAATATAAATAAATTGAAGGGAAAATTACTGCAGGTATTGCACAAAATAACATACCTAACAAAAGCATTCCCCACATCAGTTTTCGACATAATTTATGATCAATTATCCTCATCTCCTTCTTTGCTATCAATAAACCTATCATTATACTGTACTACTTTATTTACAATATTTTTTTAAAAATACTTAACCTTTTTCTTTCTAATTTATTAACATTCTTTTCTTCCAAAAAGTAAAATAGTTACCTTTTTAAAGAGAATATTCTATTAAAATGTTTACGGTTTAGACATATACTATACACATATTAAACAAGTTGCACAAAAGGAAGGTGAAACAGTGGGTGATGTAATTTTAACGATGAAGGATATCGATAAGTCATTTGTCGGTGTTCACGCATTAAAATGTGTAAGCCTTGAGGTGAAAAAGGGTGAGGTACATGCTCTGATGGGCGAGAATGGTGCTGGTAAATCCACACTTATGAAGGTTTTAACCGGCATCTATTCAAAAGACAGCGGAACCATTACATATGAAGGCAAGGAAGTGGAGTTTACTAATCCGAAGGAAGCTCAGGATGCAGGTATAGCAATCGTACATCAGGAGCTCAACATGATGAATCACTTGACGGTTGCACAGAACATATTTATCGGTCGGGAAATGATGAACGGCAAGCTGATTAACGACAAGAAGATGAATCAAGAGGCGGCGAAGCTGTTTGAGAAATTAAACATTGATATTGATCCGGATACGGTAATGGGTGATTTGACCGTTGGTAAGCAGCAGATGTGTGAGATTGCAAAGGCTATCTCAAAAGATGTAAAGATTATTATTTTTGATGAGCCTACCGCGGCACTTACGGAAACGGAAATTGCCGAGCTGTTTAAAATTATACGAGACTTACGGAAAAAAGAACTCGGTATCGTTTATATTTCACACCGTATGGACGAAATTAAGGTTATCACGGACCGGGTGACGGTAATGAGGGACGGCGAGTATGTCGGAACGCTCATAACTGAGCAATCGACGAAGGATGATATCATCAACATGATGGTAGGGCGCACGATATATGAAGACCCAAAAGAGGCGAGTACAGTGCCTAAAGATGCCCCTGTTGTTCTAAAGGTTGAAAACCTAAATGCCGGAAAGATGGTTCAAGATATAAGCTTTGAGCTTCGAAAGGGAGAAATACTCGGATTTTCAGGACTTATGGGAGCGGGTAGAACGGAGACGGCGAGAGTCTTATTCGGAGCAGATAAGAAAGAGAGCGGAGATATTTATATCAACGGCAAAAAGGTGGAAATAAACAGCCCTAAGGATGCGGTGGCAGCAGGAATCGGATATTTGTCCGAGGACAGAAAGCGGTACGGAATCGTGCTTGCGGAATCCGTTGCCTCCAACTCGACAATGGCAGCCCTTGAAAATTTTATGAGTGGATTGTTTATTGATAAGAAGAAAGAAAAAAATATCGCTCAGGAATATGTTGAAAAATTAAAGACCAAGACGCCAAATGTGGAGACGGAAGTAATCAACCTCTCAGGCGGAAATCAGCAGAAGGTAGTCATCGCAAAATGGCTGATTAAGGATTGCGACATTCTAATTTTTGACGAACCGACAAGAGGTATTGATGTAGGAGCAAAGAGCGAGATTTATCATCTGATGAATGAGCTTGCTGCGCAGGGAAAATCAATTATTATGATTTCCTCGGAGCTGACAGAGGTACTTCGTATGAGTGATAGAATTATCATCATGTGTGAGGGAAGAAAGACCGGAGAGCTTTGCATTGAGGAAGCTTCTCAGGAGAGAATCATGCATGCCGCAACACTTAGAAATTAATTGGGAGGATTAAAAAAATGGCAGCAAAAACAACAGAAAAAAAGCCTAACGCTTTATTGAATAATCCAATTGTCAAGGCAGTTGGTACGCAGCGATTGATTGCCCTGCTGGCACTGGTAATCATCTATATCGTATTTGGGGCAATCAGCCCTTCCTTTAGACAGTATTCCACATTGGTAAGTATCTTTGACGCTTCTTACTACATTGGTTTCATGGCAATCGGTGTAACATTTGCTATTACGACGGGAGGCATCGACCTTTCCATCGGTACGGTTCTTGTTTGCTCCTCCCTTGTGACGGGAGCACTCGCAACCAAATACAATGTGCCGATAGCATTGTGCTTAATCATCTGTATTTTAATCGGTACGGTTTTTGGTTTATTAAACGGCTTGATGGTTTCCTATATGGGTCTGCCTCCGTTTATTGCAACACTTGGTTCCATGATGCTTTCCAAAGGCTTTGGTTCTATTTTTACAAAGGCACAGAGTGTTACATGGCCGCAGGCAACCGAGGCAGAAGGATGGTTTCGAAATATATTTAAAATAAATATCACAGGAGCGGACGGTATCTCAACCCCGATTCCGACAGGATTTATCTTACTTTTACTTGTAGCCGTATTGATGGCAACACTGTTAAATAAAAGTCGTCCGGGACGTTATATCGTAGCACTCGGAAGCAACATTGAAGCGACAAGACTTTCCGGTGTAAACGTAGCGAAGTGGCAGACACTGGCTTATGTGATAAGCGGTACAATGGCAGGTATTGCAGGTATTGCCTATGCGGCAGTTTACTCTACCCTGCTTCCAGGCGGAGGCGGAGGCTTCGAGCTTGATGCCATCGCAGGCGTTGTAATCGGAGGAACATCCATGAGCGGCGGATACGGAACAATCGCAGGTACATTAATTGGTGTATTCATCATGTCAGTGTTAAAAACCGGTTTACCATTTATCGGATTACAGACACACTATCAGCAGGTAGCAACCGGACTTGTACTTATCTTTGCAGTATTTATGGACGTTGCAAACAGAAGAAAGAAAAACTAGAAGAAGAACACGGTAGTAATTACCCGGGAACCACCAAAAGGGAAACGGGTATAGCAAGCTTATCGGCAAAGGTCTGGTAAGTAAGTATAAAACAAATTAAGGGAGGATTTACAATGAAGAAAAAACTAGTAAGCGTATTAATGTGTGCAACAATGGTATCAGCATTGTTAGCAGGCTGCGGTTCAAGCGGCAGCACCAGCACAACGGACACAACAACACCAGCAGCAACGACAGACACAGCAACAGATACAAAGACAGATACGGCTGATACTAAGACAGATGAAGCGGCAGGCGGCGATATGTCCATATACATCGTATCAAAGGGCTTTCAGCATCAGTACTGGCAGGCAGTATTAAAGGGAGCTGAGGAAGCGGCAGCAGAGTTGGGCGTAACAATTGACTTTAAGGGACCTGATACAGAAAGTGATATTGCACAGCAGGTTCAGATGTTAAATAATGCATTGAACAATAAACCGGATGCAATCGGTTTGGCAGCACTTGATACCCAGGCATGCTTGGAAGGTATCACAAAGGCACAGGAAGCAGGCATTCCGATTATCGGATTTGACTCCGGTGTACCGGGAGCTCCGGATGGTGCAATTGCGGCAAACGCAGCAACTGACAACTATGCAGCTGGTGAGCTTGCAGCAGAGGAAACCTATAAGATAATCAAAGATAAGATTGCTTCTGCAACCGATACCGTGAGAATCGGCGTTATGAATCAGGATGCAACATCTGAATCCATCACAAACCGTGGTTCAGGCTTTATCGACAAAATGAAATCCTTAATTGAAGCAGACGGAAAAACAGTTTCGATTGAAGGTCATGACAAATGGGCAAACAAGGTTGACGGTGCAAACGTAATTATTGACGTGGCAGTTCCGGCACAGGTAACAGCAGAGCTTTCCTCTATTGATGCACAGAACCTCTTGAACAAACCAGACACCATCTGTATCTATGGCTCTAACCAGCACTCAGGTGAAGGTCTTATCAACGGTGATGCGAACTTAAATAAGCTTGGCACAAGTATTGTAGGCGTTGCATTTGACTCTGGTGAATTAATTAAGAGTGCTGTAAAATCCGGTAAATTAGCAGGCGCTGTAACACAGGATCCAGTTGCAATCGGACGTAACGTGGTAGAGCTGGCTGTAAAAGCAGCAAAGGGCGAGGCAGTTTCTGATGTGGATACAGGCTGTAAGTGGTATACCGCAGACAATATGGACGATGCTGACATTGCTCCAAACTTATACGACTAATCGGCAATTGCGAATTACCAAACTGATACACGAACTATAAAAAATATGATATAATAAAGGGGATTGCAAATTGCAATCCCCTTTATCACAAACAAATAGGAGGACATTTTAATGTTAAAAGGAATACCGCAGATTTTATCACCTCAATTATTGAAAGTTTTATGTGAAATGGGACACAGCGACAAACTTGTTATTTCGGACGGCAATTTTCCGGCGGAGGAAATGGGAAAAGACGCCATTGTAATCCGTTGCGACGGACATGGAGTACCGGAGATACTGGACGCTATTTTGAAACTGTTTCCGCTGGATGGATATGTAGAAAAACCGGTTAATTTAATGGAAGTAATGCCGGGAGATACAGTGGAGACACCAATATGGGATACTTATAAAGAAATTGTGGCAAAATATGATGAACGCGGTGCATCCTGTGTCGGTAATATTGAGCGCTTTGCCTTTTATGATGAAGCCAGAACAGCATATGCGATTATCGCAACAAGCGAGAAAGCACTGTATGCCAATATTATGCTGCAGAAGGGTGTTGTGACCGAATAAAATCATTGGAAAAGAGGAGAAAATGAAATTTATATCATGGAACGTAAACGGGATTAGAGCCTGTGTCCAAAAGGGATTTTTGGAATTTTTCAAGGAAATAGATGCTGATTTTTTCTGCATACAGGAAAGTAAAATGCAGGAGGGACAGCTTGATTTGGAACTGGAAGGATATCACCAGTACTGGAACTATGCCCAGAAGAAGGGATACTCGGGAACGGCAATTTTTGCAAAAAAAGAGGCAATCAGCGCTTCATATGGCTTGGGAATTGAAGAGCATGACCAGGAAGGCAGAGTTATTACGCTGGAATATGAGAACTTCTATCTTGTGACGGTGTATACCCCAAATTCCAAGGACGAGCTTGCACGCCTTGACTACCGCATGGAGTGGGAGGAAGCGTTCAAGTCGTATTTAAAGAAGCTTGAGGAGAATAAGCCGGTTATCGTATGCGGAGATTTGAATGTGGCACATAAGGAAATCGACTTGAAAAATCCGAAGACGAACCGAAGAAATGCAGGATTTACCGATGAAGAGAGAGAAAAATTCACGACACTTTTGGAGGCTGGCTTTATTGATACCTTCCGTCACTTTTATCCGGATATGGAGGGAATTTACTCATGGTGGTCCTACCGCTTCAGCGCCAGAGCCAAAAATGCAGGATGGCGCATCGACTATTTCCTGACTTCCAAAATATTGGAAGACAAGCTCGTGGATGCGAAGATTCACACGGAGGTTTTGGGCTCAGACCATTGCCCGGTTGAGCTGGAGATAAACTTATAAAGGCGTCCGCCCAATCTTTTGTGCAAAAGAAATCAATTTGTTATACAGATAAACATCATGCTCGCTAAAATATTCTGTCGTGAATTTTTCAACCGGAAACCATTCTACACCGCTGTTTTCGTTCGGACAGATTTTTAGCGGGCTTTTTTCATCTGCAATCAAAATGTAAGCTGCGGATAAATGCAGGTGTACATTTACATAGCTTCCGTTTTTGATATGCCCGTCTACGGTGAGGATATCAATAGAGGCGATATCCTCAGTCAGACAAGTGATATCCGTAACACCTGTCTCCTCCCTTGCCTCTTTCAGAGCGACATACAACAAATCCTTGTCTCCGTCTGCGTGACCGCCTGTCCATGCCCAAACGTCTCGGATGTTGTGGTGGATAAGCAGGACTTTGGTAAGGGAAGGGTTCATAATAAAACCGGAGCTTGTGATGTGTGCTATTTCGTTGTCACGCAGCAGCACATTGTCACCGAAATGCTTTATGTAATCCAGTATTACTTTTTTCTCTTTTATTTCCTGTTCGTTAATCGGTTTGTATGCTTCAATTGCATCTAAGTAGTTCATACAGGTCTCCTTTGTGTTAAACGCTTCCGGTTCATTTGTTTATCTTATTTCATATATTTTTCTGTAAAAGCCCATACGGTTTTCCAATATAAGTCGGGGTTGACGGCTTCCGCCTCACCGTGTCCGGCGCCCTCAATGACAAGCTTTTCTTTTTCCACTGTGGCGACTTCATATACCTGGTCAAGCATCTCATATGGAACGAAGGTGTCCTTATCACCGTGAATAAAGAGCATCGGAGTCTTACTTTTTGCTACCTGACCTATTGCGGAGGAATCAAAGATATCATAGCCTGCACGTATTTTGGCAACGGTGTTTGCTGCCGCCATAACAGGAAACTTAGGAAGTCCGTATAGCTGCTTTAGCTGGTAGGTGAAGATGTCACCGGTGGACGTGAAACCACAGTCCTCCACGATTACCCGTACATTGGACGGCAAATCTTCCCCTGATGTATTCATGACGGTTGCACCGCCCATCGAGACGCCCAGAAGCACGATTTTTGCATCAGGGTTTATCTTGACGATTTCGTTTATCCACGACACCATATCGAGCCGGTCGTCCCAGCCCATACCGATATAATCACCCTCACTCTCGCCATGACCGCGCAAATCAGGAGCAAGTACCTGATAGCCCTTCTCATAAAACATGCGAACGAAATGGTACATACCGTCATTTTCACCACTGTAACCATGAACGACAATTGCCCAATTTGGATTATCTTCCCCATTTGCAAACAAATCCGCATGAAGCTTTAAATGAAGTTCATCATCAGAGGTAATGGAGAGGGAAGCAGGCGGATTGTTACGGATAAATTCCGCATCTAGGGCTTTTTTTGCCGCTTTCTCATCTGCTGTAGTCTTATCTGTGGACTCCAAATCCGGGTTTCCGTCTAAAAAGTCCTTCTTTGTATGTGCGTTGATTCCAAGATTGTAAAAATAGTTTCCCACGAAAAAGTAAGAGCTTGCTAAAAGTGCTATTGCCGCTGAAACCGAGCCTATTATTAATTTTTTCTTCATGTTACCTCCAATATGTAAAAATAAATAACCAGTAATAATTCGAACAACGCCCACAACTGAGAATCAGTTATGAGCGTTCCTGTTTAACTACTTATATTATAGCACAAAAATGGGAAAAATTCAAGACTGGCATACTGCAGTCGGCGGTGCTATACTGTGTAAACTAGAAAGATTGCGAAATATCGTTTGACTTATAATTCCTGTTAACTTTCACTGCGAAATAACGGAGGAGAATTGCGGATGGAAAAGAATTGGCTGGAGTCGTTTCAGCAGCAAAATCAGATTGAAAAAATAATGGATATGAATGTTAGAACGGAGCAATACGGGCTTACATTAAGCCAAGAAGATGCAAAGCTGTTAGCAGCAGAGCGTCAAAATGTATTGCGCGAGCAGAGAAGAATCGAGTTTGCGCAGGGAATTATGCCGCAGATTATCTATGAATTTTGTGATTCGGCTTATATTGACCAAAACAATTATGTAGATACTCTAATCCGGCTGCAGGAAATTTTTTATCTCTATAAAAATGAAATGCTTGACGAAATCACGGATGACGAGCTTTTGCATTTTATGAAGGAGCAGTTTGAGACAGTGTGCTTTGGTGACCTTAATTACCTGGAGGGAAGCTGCCTTGATATTTTTGCGCAGGCTATTCGGGCAGGTTATGATGGTTATAGGAATACAGATGGATATGGTGAGTATTCAAAGTTTGATGAAGTGCAAAGATGGGACAGAGAAGTGTATCTTGAGGTTTTACGGGAATTATTCTGGGGGTGAGAGAACATATGAATTATGAAATGGAAGAGTTGGTGCCGATTGTGTCAAAGCTGGCGAATAAGCTGACGGGTTATGAAAGTACCTCCATCACCTATGAAAAAGCAGAACAGCTTATGGAAGCAGTTATATACTGTATTCACGAGTTGGAGCTATCAAGGGAGGAATTATCACTGCCTGTGGAGCAGCTTTCGGCGGAGCGGGCGTATGAAAGAGGTTATGACTGTGTAAAAGAAAAGGTCAAACGTGCCCTTGATTCGTACCATGCTTTTTTGAATGAATTTGATTCCTACGAGAACGCTTGCCTGTACGATACTTTTATAAAAGGAATACCGGAATTTTTTAAGTGGTACGATACAAAATTCAAGCCGCAGGATACGATTTTGACACTGGATTATCCAGTTTTAAAGGATATCAGCATGTACAACGGGATAGATGCCGTGTATGAATTTATAGACTGTGTCAGACTGGAGCAAAGGTTTTTGGGGAATTTCAGCAAAAGCTATGTGAAAAATGTTTTGCGTAGATACAGCAGTGACTATAAAAAAATAATAGAAAATATTTGCCAGATTGTTTTTATGAATGTAATAGGACATGTACTGGTCGGAAAGCCGTTGGAAGAGCAGGATTTCACCGAGCAGGAATTTGAGCAGATAAAAATATTATTCAGGCGATCTGACCGACAGGAGATAAAAGATAAACTCAAACATTTTACAGAGAGGCTTGTATATCAGTATTATGGTGAAGACAAAGAGCTGTGGAGCTATCTGCTTCTGTCCGTTGACAATATAGCTGCATGGCTGGAAAATGCGGCTATTCATAATACACTGGAACAGCTCTTCGGAAATTAAAAAGTTTCTAAAAATAAAAATCTTAAACAGCCTTTTGCAAAAAAGGCGTTGCATCTTAGTGCCCATTTCTGCATCTTAGCGTGAGGCGTATTGTAAGCTCATAAGCTCTGTTCTATACTGAAAGCAAATCATAAATCAGAGAAAGAGGAGAGAAAAAATGGGTATTATGATAGCAATCATGCTTGGGATCGTTGAGCTAGGTTTTATGGCGGTAAGGATATGGAAAAAGAAATCATTTCAAAAGGAAAAGAGCGTTGTAAATCTTTCGGAGTTTTTAATTGTTAGCGTGCTTGCGGCAGTCAAGGTACTGGACTTTAGCTTCCGCTGGCAGGCTTTACTGCTTGTATTGGCAATCAGAAGCATTTGGGCAGTGATCTGTTTGGTGCGCAGAGCCCAAGAGAAACAATACCGCACAGTTAAAACCATCGCAGTCACTGTATTTCAGCTGTTTTTTATAGGAGCTGCAACCGTTCCGGCAATTATTTTTCCCACGTACAGCGGTTTTTCCCCGACAGGCAGCTATGAAATCGAGACCGCCGTATTTACCTGGGAGGACGAAAGCCGTGTGGAAACCTTTGAAACCGACGGTTCCAACCGGAATGTAACGGTACAATTCTGGTATCCCAAGACAGAGGGAGAGGAGACTTTTCCCCTTATAATTTTTTCTCACGGAGCGTTTGGTTATCGGCAAAGCAATTATTCTACCTATGCCGAATTAGTCAGCCATGGCTATGTCATATGCAGCATTGACCATACCTATCATGCTTTTTTTACAAAGCAGACGGATGGTCAGGTCATAACCGTAAATCCTGAGTTTATCCAAAGTGTATTTCGAATCAATGAAGATGGAATTTCAGAGGATGAAATATTTGCAATTACAAGAGAATGGATGGAGCTTCGAAGCAATGATATGAATTTTGTACTAGATACAATCAAGAAAAAAACGGAGAATTCCGCGGAAGATGCTTTCACCAAAATCGACCTGTCCAAAATAGGAATCATGGGGCATTCCCTTGGAGGCGCAACGGCAGTTACCGTAGGCAGACAAAGAAATGATATCGATGCGGTCATCGATTTGGACGGCACCATGCTCGGGGAGGAGTTAAGCTGTGAGAATAATGTCTATACTATAAATGAAGAGCCTTATCCCATTCCGTTATTATGCATTGACACCACGGACCATTATGAAGAAGGGCTGACTTATGGCGACCAGTATGTGAACAGTGTAGTTCTGAATAATGGAATAGATGCAAGGGAAATTCATTTTAATCAAGCAGGGCATTTGAATTTTACAGATTTGCCTATTTTCTCTCCATTTCTGGCGTCCTTGCTTGGAACAGGAGAAATTGACAGCAGTGATTGCATCCAGACTATGAATAGAGTAATATTGAATTATTACAATCATTATCTAAAGCAGAACGAAGAGCTGACAATTCAAGAAGTATACTAGGAAAACAAGGGGCTTATGAAGGTAAAAATAGAGAAAATAGGAAGAGAAAAAGAAGAGCAGGTATTGATTTCCTGCTATGAAATAAACCAAAAGGTAGAGGAAATAGCACGCTTTGCCAAGTCCTATCAGGAAGGGATTGAAGCTTATGATGAGCAGGGTGTAAGAAGTGTTGCGGTTTCCGATATCTATTATATTGAAGCCGTGGATCAGCGGGTTTTTGCCTATCTGAATAAGAACGTATATGAGATTAAAATGCGTTTATATGAATTTGAGGAAAAATACAGGGAGCTTCACTTCCTTCGCTGCTCCAAGGCAAGCATTGTAAACCTTATGAAGATAAAGTCCTTAAAGCCTGCTTTAAACGGCAGGTTCAGTGCAATGCTTATCAACGGCGAAACGGTAATCATTGCAAGGAAATATGTTCCTGATCTGAAGGCAAAACTACATGGAGGAAAGTAACATGAGCAGGAAAGAGGTTGTAAAAGAAATACTGATGAGCTATTTTGTCGTGGTGACGCTTATTAACGTTGCGATGGCTGTCTTGGGACTCTTATATGACAGCAGTAAAACCTTTGGTTATGAAGCGTTTTTTATGCCGCTGCTCTATGGTCTGCTTGGAATCCTGCCGTCCCTGATTTCCTATTCAAGGAAAGAGCTGTCCACAAAAAAGGTAGTTGTTCGCAAAATTCTGCAATTTTTCTTATTGGAGCTGTTGCTCATACTGTTTATCGTGTTAAACGGAGTAAGGAGCTTGGAAATTATTTTACCGTTTGGTGTTGCTGTATTTGTGGTTTCTTTGTTGGCAGAAGTGTTTCTGTGGTTTTTGGACTATGAGAAGGCAAAGAATTTAAATCATATGTTGGAGGAGTATCAAAAAGATAAGGGAGAGATAGAGGGATAAGAAACAAAAAATGTGGATGCGGCTGGAAAAGTAGAAGCCTATGTTGTATTTTTTTGAAATATCACCTATAATCAAAGAAAACAGCGAAGCGGCATTTCAGATACAAAATGCCGGGAAAAGTGAGGAATATGATGGCAATTAGAATAGATGATTCAAAAAAGCTCTTTACTCTTCAGACAAAAAATACCACATATCAAATGCAGGTGGGAAAATGCGATGTTTTGCTCCACCTTTATTATGGAAAGAAAGTAGAAAATGATAATCTTGATTATTTAATAAAGCCTTGCGACAGAGGTTTTTCAGGAAACCCATGCGAAGCGGGAGACGAGAGGGGATATTCTCTGGATACGCTTCCACAGGAGTTTTCAGGCTATGGAACGTCCGATTTTCGTCTTAACAGCGTTGCGGTGAGCGGTGAAAACGGAAGCCTAAGCGCTGATTTTCGTTATGTTTCTCATATGATTTTGGATAAAAAACATGAAATTCCTGCAATGCCGTCACTCTATGACAACGGAAGTGAGGCACAGACGCTGGCAGTCGTTTTGGAGGATAAGGCAGCAAAGCTTAGAGTGACACTGTATTACAGTGTTTTTGAGGAGCTTGACGTTATCACAAGAGCTGCGGATATTACCTATCTTGGAGAGCAGGAGGCGGTAATCAGTAAGGCGATGTCGCTGTGTTTGGATTTGCCTTATGGAAATTACGATATGCTTCATTTTTATGGGAGACATGCAATGGAACGCCAGCTTGAAAGGACTCCTCTGATGCATGGAACAAGGGCAATAGGAAGCAAGCGAGGAGCATCAAGTCACCATCATAATCCATTTGTCATCCTGTGCGAGCGAGAGGCTTCGGAGGATTATGGAGAGTGCTACGGCGCTGCCCTTGTATATAGCGGAAACTTTACCGCGGAGGTCGAGGTTGACCAGGTTGACCAGACACGTTTTGTCATGGGAATCGGCTCGGAGTATTTTTCTTGGACGTTAAAGAAAAATGAGGTGTTTCATATGCCGGAGGCTGTCTTGAGTTATACGGACAAAGGGTTTACGGCACTGTCTCATATTTTCCACAGAGCGTTTCGTCACAACCTGTGCAGAGGGGATTACAAATTAAAGCGCAGACCGATTCTGATTAACAACTGGGAGGCTACCTATTTTGATTTTAACAAGGACAAGCTTGTGGAGATTGCAAAAACGGCAGCGGAGCTTGGTGTAGAAATGCTTGTCATGGACGACGGCTGGTTTGGGAAGCGAGACAATGACGTGAGCGGCTTGGGAGACTGGTTCGTGAACGAGAAAAAGCTGGGTTCAACCTTGAAGGAGCTTGTGGATGAGGTAAACGGTCAGGGTCTTAAATTCGGTATCTGGTTTGAGCCGGAGATGATATCAGAGGACAGCGAGCTGTACAAGGAGCACCCGGAATGGGTCCTTCGGGTGCCAAATAAATTGCCGGATAGGAGTCGCTTCCAGCTTGTGCTTGATATGTCAAGAGATGACGTGAGAGACTACCTATTTGCTTCCATCAGCAGTGTGTTAGACAGTGCAAACATTGAATATATAAAGTGGGATATGAATCGTTCGATGTCTGATGTGTACAGCAATGCACTTCCGGCAGAGAAGCAGGGTGAGGCAAGTCACCGCTATATGCTTGGCCTGTATGACCTTCTGGAGAAAATTACAAGCAAATATCCGCATGTTTTGCTGGAGGGCTGCAGCGGCGGAGGCGGACGCTTTGATGCGGGAATGCTCTATTATTCCCCGCAGATTTGGTGCAGCGACAACACCGATGCCATTGAGCGCATTAAAATACAATACGGAACGTCCTTTGCCTATCCGATTTCCTCTGTGGGCTCGCATGTATCTGCGTCACCAAACCACCAGACCGGAAGACATACACCGCTGAAAACAAGAGGTGTTGTGGCGATGGCGGGCAGCTTTGGCTATGAGCTGGATTTAAGTAAGATGACAGAGGAAGAGAAAGTTTGCGTAAAGGAACAAATTGAGGATTTTAAGAAATATTATGATGTGATACAGGATGGGAACTACTACCGCCTGACAAATCCGTTTGAAAACCATTATTTCAGCGCATGGCAGTTTGTGTCTGAGGACCGGTCCAAGGCACTTTTCAATATCGTTGTCACCCATGTGGAAGGCAATGCAAGAGCTGTGCACTGCAAGCTAAAGGGCTTGAACGAAACGAGTCTCTACAGAATAAATGACCGCATTTACACAGGAAGTGCTCTGATGCACGCAGGTTTTGTTGTGGATAAGGAATGGTCTGACTATCCTGCAGAGCAGTATTATATAGAAGAAGTGGAAAAAAGATGAAAATTTTATTAGTGGCAATCAATGCAAAATATATACATTCGAACCTTGCTGTGCATAATTTAAAGGCTTATGCTTCAAAATATGCAGATGAGATTGAGATAGCAGAGTTTACAATCAACCATCGGCAGGATTATATACTGGAGGAAATCTATAAGAAAAAACCTGATATGGTGGCGATTTCCTGCTATATCTGGAACTTTCAGTATGTGAAAGAAATAACAATGGATTTAAACAAGCTTCTTCCAAGTGTTCCGATTTGGCTTGGCGGACCGGAGGTATCTTATGATGCCTCCGCCCTTTTGGAGGGAATGCAGCATATAACGGGAATTATGTACGGGGAAGGTGAAAAGACCTTCCTTGAATTGTCAGCGCATTATATCGAAAAGAGCAGTGAACTTGCGTATATCAGAGGAATTGTGTTCCGAAAAGACTCAGGCAGCATCGCGACAAATCCGCCGCAAAAGTTGATGAATCTGGACGAGATTCCTTTTTGCTACACGGATTTGGAGCGGTTCCAAAATAAGATTATCTACTATGAGACAAGCCGTGGCTGTCCGTTTTCTTGCAGCTATTGTCTTTCTTCCATTGATAAAAAAGTGAGGTTTCGAAGTACCTCTCTTGTGAAGGAGGAGCTTGCCTTTTTTATGGAGCATAAGGTACCGCAGGTGAAATTTGTAGACAGAACGTTTAACTGTAATGCCAAGCATTCGAGAGAGATATGGACATACTTGGCTGAAAATGACAACCAAGTTACAAACTTTCATTTTGAAATCGGAGCAGATTTGCTGACCGAGGAGGACTTGGAGCTTATGTCCAAGCTGCGCCCCGGTCTGATTCAGTTGGAAATCGGTGTACAGTCGACAAACGAGCAGACCATCCGCGAAATTGACAGAGCGATGGATTTTTCTGCTTTAAAAGTTGTGGTAGAAAAAATTAATTCTTTTCAAAATATTCACCAGCATCTTGATCTGATTGCAGGACTTCCTTACGAGGGATATGAGAGCTTTCGAAAATCCTTTAATGATGTGTACGCTTTGCAGCCGGAGCAATTACAGCTTGGGTTTTTAAAGGTGTTAAAAGGCTCTAATATGCATAGGAAGGCAGAGGAATACGGCATCGTATACCACTCCAATCCCGTGTATGAGGTGCTTTACACAAAATGGCTGAATTACGATGAGCTTCTCCAGATAAAAAAGGTGGAGGAGATGGTGGAGCTTTACTACAACAGCAACCAGTTTACCCAAACGCTTGAGCTGTTAATCCAAAGCTTTGACACGCCGTTTGACTTGTACCGGACGTTGGGCGATTTCTACGAAGAAAAGGGTTATGCAGGCATCAGCCAGTCCAGAATGACAAGATATGAAATTTTACTTGAATTTGCGGTTATAGTTGACGAAAAAAATGTCGATATATATAAAGAACGTTTAATATATGATTTGTATTTGCGGGAAAACCTAAAGTCCAGACCGAATTGGGCGGCGGATTTGAGTGGATACAAGGAAAAAATCAAAGAATTTTATAGGCGGGAGGAGACCGAAAGAAAATATCTTTTGGGCTATGAGGACTATCATTGGAAACAGATTAGCAAAATGACCCATATGGAAGTGTTCTCTGCCAAGGCACTGCAGCTTACACAGGCAGAGGGCAAGGTCATGGTTCTGTTTGATTATAATAAGAGGAACCCGCTCACATATGAAGCGTTTACACAGATAGCAGGTGGGATAGAATGAAAAAGAGAACAGCCGAAATACTGGCACTTTTAGATGAGGTGTATACAACCGAATATAAATGCTATTTGACGCATGAGACGCCGTGGCAGCTTTTGGTTGCGACGATACTCAGCGCACAGTGCACCGATGCGAGAGTCAACATTGTGACAAAGGATTTGTTTCAAAAGTATGACTCAATTGAAAAATTTGCGAATGCGGATTTGGAGGAACTTGAGAAGGATATCAAGACAACCGGATTTTATCACAATAAGGCAAAAAACATTATCGCGTGCTGCCAAAGGCTGATGTTAGAGTTTCACGGCGAGGTTCCGCGAACGATTGAGGAGCTTACCTCATTGGCGGGTGTGGGAAGAAAAACTGCCAATGTAATCCGCGGAAATATTTACAATGAGCCGAGCATTGTGGTAGATACCCATGTCAAGCGGATTTCAAAGCGTCTTGGCTTTACGGCAGAGGACGATCCCGAAAAGATTGAGTATGAACTTATGAAGGTGCTGCCAAAGGAGCACTGGATTTTATATAATATTCAAATCATCACCTTCGGGCGGGATATCTGTTTTGCGAGATCACCAAAATGCGAGGAGTGCTTCCTGCAAAAATACTGTGTGGAGTACAACCAAAAACCGGCGAAAAAAAGAGGAATAAAGAAATGATAAATTCATATATTGCATTAGATTTGGAAACAACTGGATTAAACCCTAAATTCGCAAGAATCATAGAGATAGGGGCAGCGCGCATTCAGGACGGCAAGATAGTGGAGACTTACGGAAAGATTGTAAACGCCAAAACCGATTTGCCGCAAAATATCATCAGCCTTACGGGAATCACGCAGGAGATGATGGAGGCGGGCGAGGCGCTTGAAACGGTTCTTGCGGAATTTATGGACTTTTGCGGGGACGATATTTTGCTAGGGCACAACATACCCTTTGATTACAGCTTTATGAAAAAGGCTGCGGTGAATCATGCCTATCCTTTTGAGAGAAAAGGCATTGATACCTTAAAGCTCGCCAGAAGATTTCTGCCGGAGCTTGAAAAACGGTCGCTTGAGAGCCTGTGTGAGTATTATCAGATTGAGCAGACGAACAAGCATCGAGCTTATTACGATGCCATCGCCGCAAGCGAGGTATATCAGATATTATTAAAACAGTTTTATTCGGGAAATGAGGGAGCGTTTGAACCATTCCAGTTAAACTATGAGGTAAAAAGAGAGAGCCCAATCACAGCGAGACAAAAAATATACTTGAATGATTTGATTAAATATCATAAAATAAGTTTAACTGTCCAGCTTGACAGCTTAACAAAAAATGAGGCGTCCAGAATAATAGACGGTATTATTCTCCAGCATGGGAGAATTAGTTAGTGATTCCTAATTATTTAATGAAATTGTAATATAATCTAAACACTCTAGAGAAATTTTTCTGATATGATTGGCATTAGATTCAATTTTCCCAAACCACGTAGAATATGGCACCTTTCAGGGATT
The DNA here is from genome assembly GCF_900184995.1 of Konateibacter massiliensis. GTDB lineage: Bacteria > Bacillota > Clostridia > Lachnospirales > Lachnospiraceae > Lachnotalea > Lachnotalea massiliensis. The sequence continues at coordinate 2,428,055 of NZ_LT860099.1, read as the reverse complement.
TTATAAATTAGAAGTAGCAAAAGGAGGCAATTATGATCAATTTCAATAGTACGAAGACGAAAAGAACGATTTCAAGTATTATCGTTATTTTATTAGTATTATCTATGGTGTTGGCAGTTGTACTACCTGCATTATAGAAGAGGAAACAATAAATTTTTTATCGCAATCCATAGGCAAAAGTCAAAAAATGTGATAGAATCAGTCATTAGTAAAGAGGAATGTATTATGAAAATAAAGAAAATAGTAATGTCTTTAATCTGTATGCTTGCTATTGCGGCAATAGCATTCGGAATCAACGTACATGTGCAGGCATCTGCGAATTCGTCTGATCCTACAATCAGCAACGGTGTTTACATTGAAGGAATCAATGTTTCCGGCATGACGAAGGAAGAGGCAGAGAATGCCGTAAACAGTTATGTTGATGAGCTCAAAGCAAAGGAGATAACCTTTGTTATTGATACGAACAACGTGGCGGTAAGTGCCGACGAGCTTGGCATGAACGTAACCAACTTAGACGTTGTGGAAGAAGCAGTAAACCTTGGAAAAACAGGAAATATCATTCAAAGATACAAGGCTTTGAAGGATTTGGAACGGGAAAACAAGGAGTATGTCCTTGAGATAGCGTTTGATGATGCTGCAATCGAAAGCGTAATCAATGAGAAATGTCTCGCTTTTGATGTGGAGCCGGTAGAGGCATCCCTAAAGAGAGAAAAAGGAAAATTTGTAGTGACTGCGGGACAGACCGGTCTAGGCGTTGATGTTTCTGCATCTGCCAAACTGGTAAAGGAAGATCTGGCAGCATGGAATAAGGAAGATACAAGTATTGAGCTCTCTGTGGAATTGGTACAGCCAAAGGCTACAACAGAAGATTTTGAGAAGGTTACAGATGTACTCGGAACCTTTACGACAAGCTATTCTACTTCAGGCACAGCAAGATCTGCCAATGTAGAGAATGGTGCAAGACTGGTAAACGGAACCGTGTTATTTCCGGGAGAGACATTTTCTACGGTTAGTACAATAGCTCCTTTTTCAGAGGAAAACGGATACTATCTGGCAGGCTCCTACTTACAGGGACAGGTGGTAGACAGCTTGGGCGGAGGTATTTGCCAGGTATCGACGACTTTATACAATGCAGTACTTTTGGCAGAGCTTCAGGTAGAGGAAAGACACAATCATTCGATGATTGTCGGATATGTAGACCCATCTGCCGATGCAGCAATTGCAGAATCAGCGGGAAAGGACTTCAAGTTTACGAATACAACAAATGCCCCGCTTTATATAGAATCCGCTACATCAGGAAAGCAGATTACATTTACTATCTATGGAGATGAAGAAAGACCGTCAAACCGTACGATAAAATATGTCAGCGAGACTTTATCAACAACAGAGCCTACGGGCGCAAAATACGCATTGGATGCAACATTGTTATTCGGACAGCAAAAGCAGACACAGTCCGCACACATAGGCTATAAGGCAAAGTTGCATAAGCATGTATATGTGGACGGAAAAGAGACAGAGGTAACAGAAGTAAATTCAAGCTCCTATAAGGCAGAGCCTGCATATATATCAGTGGGAACCGCATGGGGCGATGAGGGCTCTATCGGAGTGCTTGCAGCGGCGGTTGCGACAAACGACCCTGCAACAGTGACAGCAACAATAGACAGCCTTGCAGGAATTGTAAATCAGGCAGCAGCATTGTCTGCACAGGCTGAGGCACAAGCGGCAGCTGAAGCAGCGGCAGCAGCAGCGGGACAGTAAAATAAAAAGAAGCTGAAGACTTTAGTTTGGAGTGCATAACATGAAAGTAGGAAAAGTACCGGAAAATGTATTAAAACGTTCCGTATTTAAACAGATAAGGACAAAGAGAGAGGAAGTCGTATTGGGTGCAGGTGTAGGCGAAGACTGTGCTGCAATAAGGCTTGCACCGGATGAAACCTTTGTCATCTCAACTGATCCCATCACCGGAACGGTGAAGGATATCGGTTCTTTGTCTGTGCATGTCACTGCAAACGACTTAGCTTCCGCAGGAGCAGAGCCGGTGGGTATTATGCTGACTGTGCTTTTGCCGGAGGATACTTATGAATCGGATTTAAAGGAAATGATGGAGCAGGTGGAGGAAACCTGCGCTCAATTAAATATACAGGTGATGGGCGGGCATACGGAGATTACAAAAGCCGTAAACCAGCCTATTATCAGTGTTGCAGGTGTCGGAAAAGTAAGAAACGGAAAGATGATATCCACCGGGGGAGCAAGACCGGGGCAGGATATTGTTGTCACGAAGTGGATTGGCTTGGAGGGCACTTCTATTTTAGCAAAGGAACACGAAGAAGCTCTTTTAACAAAATACCCTAAATTTCTTGTGGAAACAGCGAAGAACTTTGATCAATATATTTCGGTGATGAAAGAGGCCGCCGCAGCCGTTAAGTCTGGCGTTAGTGCAATGCATGACGTAACGGAGGGCGGGATATACGGTGCTCTTTGGGAAATGGCGGAAGCATCTGGCGTCGGACTGGAAATCGACCTAAAAAAGATACCAATTAGGCAGGAGACAGTAGAAGTCTGCGAGTTTTTTAACCTAAATCCATATTGTCTTATCTCAAGCGGCTCCATGCTCATCGCATGTGACAACGGTCACGATTTGGTGCGGGAGTTGGAAAGGCAAGGAATTCATGCCGCTGTGGTTGGAAAGACCACAAGAGGAAAAGACCGGGTTGTGGTGAATGAGGACGAGAGAAGATTTTTAGAGCCGCCTAAAGCAGACGAAATATATAACGTAAATAGTGAAGAGAGATTGGAGAAGCAAATATGAGAGAGACAATTTTAACTTTTATCGAAAAGAATAGTAAAATTGATTTGCATGAGCTTTCAATTATTTTGGGTGTCGAGGAAGCTGTTATTGCCAATGAAGTGGCAGAGATGGAAAAAGAGCGCGTGATATGCGGCTACCATACTTTAATTGACTGGGATAAGACGTCAACCGAGAAAGTGACGGCGTTGATTGAAGTAAAGGTAACCCCAATGAGAGGACAGGGCTTTGACAAGATTGCGGAGAGAATTTATAACTATCCGGAGGTTCGTGCCGTATACCTGATTTCAGGCGGTTATGATTTGCTTGTAACCTTGGAGGAGAAGAATTTAAGAGACGTATCCATGTTTGTCTCTGAGAAGCTGTCAACCCTTGATTCCGTACTTAGCACGGCAACTCATTTTGTCCTGAAGAAATATAAGGACCACGGAACCGTTATGGTACAGAAAAACAATTCAGATGAAAGGATGCTGGTGACACCTTGAGAAATCCATTATCAGATAAAGCAGTGCAAATTCAGCCGTCCGGAATTAGAAAGTTTTTCGATGTTGTAAGTGAGATGAAGGACGCAATTTCTCTTGGTGTAGGTGAGCCGGATTTTGACACACCTTGGCATATCAGAGAGGAAGGCATCTACTCCTTGGAAAAGGGAAGAACCTTCTACACCTCCAACGCAGGGCTGAAAGAGCTGAAAATTGAGATAGCAAATTATTTAAAAAGAAAGTGTAACCTTTCCTACAATTACAACACCGAGGTTTTGGTAACGGTAGGCGGAAGTGAAGCGATTGATATGGGACTTCGCGCGATGATTAATCCGGGAGATGAGGTATTAATTCCGCAGCCAAGCTATGTATCCTATCTTCCGTGTGCAATTTTGGCAGATGCAAAGCCGGTTGTCATTGAATTAAAGGCTGAGAATCAGTTTAAATTAACAAAAGAGGAGTTACTTGCAAACATCACCGATAAAACGAAAGTACTCATTCTTCCGTTTCCGAATAACCCGACAGGGGCAACCATGACGAAGGAGGAGTTGGAGGAAATCGCAGAGGTTATCATTGAGAAGGATATCTTTGTCATGTCAGATGAAATCTACTCAGAACTTACATATGGCGCGACGCATGTGTCCATCGCTTCTTTGCCGGGAATGTGGGATAGAACGATTGTCATCAACGGTTTTTCCAAAGCCTATGCGATGACAGGCTGGCGCCTTGGATATGCCTGCGGACCGGAGCTTATTATTGAGCAGATGACAAAGCTTCATCAGTTTGCGATTATGTGTGCACCGACAAACAGTCAGTATGCGGCTGTGGAGGCTCTTCGAAACGGCGATAAGGACGTCGAGGAGATGAGAGAGGCTTACAATCAGAGAAGAAGATATCTGATGCATCGCTTTAAGGAAATGAACTTAGAGTGCTTTGAGCCGTATGGTGCCTTTTATGTATTCCCTTGCATCAAGGAATTTGGTATGACCTCAGACGAGTTTGCGACCAGATTCTTGGAGGAAGAGAAGGTGGCAGTCGTGCCGGGAACGGCTTTTGGTGACTGCGGAGAGGGCTTTTTGAGAATTTCCTATGCATATTCATTAGATGATTTAAAGGTCGCTTTGGACCGTTTGGAAAAGTTTATAAATAAATTGAGAAGTAAATAGAAAGGCAGGGGATGTATCAGAGATCACAGATTTCTGAAATATCCCTTTTCCTGCTTATGAAGGAGAAAAAATGGCAAAGCTGAACATTGTATTATTTGAGCCGGAAATACCGGCGAATACGGGAAATATAGGAAGAACGTGCGTGGCGACAGGGACAAGACTGCATTTGATTGAGCCTTTGGGCTTTAGCCTGAATGAAAAGGCAATCAAGCGTTCCGGCATGGATTACTGGAGGAATTTGGACGTTACGACTTATGTAAACTACGAGGACTTTTTGGAGAAGAATCCGAATGCTAAAATCTATATGGCAACGACAAAGGCAAAGCAGGTGTATACAGAGGTTTCCTACGAGGCGGACTGCTATATTATGTTTGGTAAAGAGAGCGCAGGAATACCGGAAGAAATTCTTGTAAACAATGAAGAGACTGCGATTCGCATTCCGATGATAGGAGATATCCGTTCTCTCAATCTGTCAAACTCGGCAGCTATCGTCTTATATGAAGCGCTCAGACAGAATAATTTTGACCATATGGAGCTGGAAGGAAGCCTTCACAGACTGCATTGGAAGAGTGAAGAAAACTAAATTGTAATCGAAATGAAGTTATTAATAATGAAGCAGATGGGATGGGGATAACTTGAAGATAGTGCATATTGCGGACACACATTTGGGTGCGAACCCGCATCAGGACAACACATGGCAGATTGACAGGGCAAAAGAGCTTTGGGAGGCGGTCGAAAGAGTAGTCCGCTTTGCCGAGAAGGAAAAGGCAGATTTGCTTTTGATTGCCGGGGATATGTTTCACAGGCAGCCCTTGATGCGTGAGCTCAAGGAGTTAAATTATATATTTTCCCAGCTTACACACACGCAGGTGGTGTTTATTGCGGGCAACCATGACCATGTCAAGGCAAGCTCCTACTACAAGACCTTTGAGTGGGAAAAGCATGTTCATTTTCTTGCAAGCCCTACTGGGGAAAGCATATATTTTGAGGAGTTGAACACAGAGGTTTACGGGCTGAGCTATGACCACTATGAGATAAAAGAAAACCGTTGCAATGACATTGTGATTCGAGATAAGAGCCGGATTAATATTCTGCTTGCCCACGGCGGCGATGAAAAGCATATTCCTTTTTCCAAGGCAGAGCTTTCAGCGAAGGGCTTTGACTATGTGGCGCTTGGACATATTCATGTTCCTCAGGTATTGATACCGGGAAAAATAGCATATGCAGGTTCCTTAGAGCCCGTTGATATGGGAGATGAAGGAGTACATGGCTTCTTCCTTGCAGATCTTTCCAAGGAGGGCTGTGAGCTTAAGTTTATCAAGTGTGCGAAGAGAGAGTATCGGACGCTGGAAATTGAGTGTGATTCCTCTTTTACCAATCGAAAGCTCCTGAATGTGATACAGGAAGATATGGAAAAAACGAATGCACCGGCAGATTTTTGGAAGCTTGTGCTGACAGGCTTTCGAGATGAGGACATCAGCTTTGACAAAGAGGATATCTATGCGCTGAATCGTGTTGTATCGGTTGTGGATGACACGAAACCGGATTATGATTTTGACAAGCTGGCTCAGGAGTATGAAAAAAATATTATCGGAAGATATATCCAAAATATTCGTTCAGACGATATGACGGATACGAAAAGGCGTGCCTTGTATTTTGGTGTGAAGGCGCTGCTGGATGAAATGGGGTGACGGACGCATGGAGATAAAACAGTTAAAAATGAAAAATTTCGGTCGCTTTCATCAGAAAACGATAGATTTTGGTGTCGGGATTAATCTTGTTTACGGCGAAAATGAGTCGGGTAAGACGACCATCTACCATTTTATGAAAAGCATGCTGTTTGGAATCGAAAAGCAGAGAGGAAAAGCAGCACAGTTTGACAGCTATCATTTATATGAGCCTTGGGAAAACTCTCTCTATTATGAGGGCGAACTGCGCTTTCACGCAGGAGGGAAGAATTTCAGGCTGGAGCGGGGCTTTCACAAGAGCCAGAAAAAGGAGAGTCTGATTAACGAGGACGATGCGGAGGAGCTTTCCATTGAGCAGGGAGATTTGCTCCAGATTTTGGACGGACTGAACGAGACGATGTTTCGAAACACGATGGCAATCAGCCAGTTAAAGAGTGAGCCGGATGAAGGTCTTGCAGATGAGGTGAAAAATTATACGGCAGGCTTCTTTTTATCAGGAGATGGCGGTGTGAATGTCTCCAATGCCCTGAACAAGCTTACCAAGCAAAGGAAAGAAGCAGAAGCAAAGCTTCGCGAGCTGGACAACAAAAGGCAGCTGGTCATAGCGGGACTTCGAAAGGAAAAGGAATATATCCATACAGATTTGGCTAAGAAAGAAGGTCAACTGGAAGAATATACTGGTTTACATAAAGAGAGAGAAGCAGAAACGGAGGAATACAGCCGCTTTCTTCGAAAAAACAAAGGCAGAAAAATTGCAACGAGCCTGTTGATTGGTGCGGCTGCACTTCTTGGAATTATTTTTATTCCTCCGCTTTGGGGAAAGGCTGCAAGCGCCGCATTAGGGGCTGTAATTGTTTTGGTTTACCTTCTTTTAAACGGAAGAGGGATGAAGGAAAAAAATCGCCTTTTACAGGAGGCAGACAGGGAATTAAACCGTCTGGATGGCGGTATTGCAGGGCTTTTGGAGGATATACAGGATAAGCAGGTGCGTCTGTCCAATCTGGAGGAAATGATGGAGGAAGCGAATACAAACTCCATTCAGGAGGAGGACATGCGCAAGGATGTGGCATCACTGGATTTTGCTTATGAGAAGATTCAGGAAGCGTCCTTGCAGCTTCAGCAGGAGATGAGTGAGGGCATCAATAAAAAGGCTTCCGAGATTTTATCTGTTCTCACCGATGGAAAATACAGAGATTTACGCATTGACAGTAACACAGCAGCAAGGCTTAATACTGCGGATAAGATGATATACAAGGAGCAGGTCAGCAAGGGAACGATGGATGAGATTCACTTTGCTGTCCGTATGGCATTTTTGGATTTGTTTTTTCCGGAGGAAAAGATGCCGGTTATATTGGACGATGCTTTCGCGATGTATGATGAAAAAAGGCTCGGCAGAGCATTACAATATTTGGGGGCAGAGAAGAGACAGGTTATTTTGCTGACCTGTCATACGAGGGAAGAGGAGCTGATGAGACAGCTTCAAATTCCTTATCAGAAGATTTTACTGTCCGAAAAAGAGACTGAATGATAAGAAAGGACTAAAAGGAGGTTTCGATTTCAAATGGCAAAAAAGAAAAAGAAAAAACATAGACTGCTGAAAACATTTGTTATACTCAGTATTCTATTTTTTATAACGGGAGCAGGAGCGGCAGGAATTTTATATGCAACCGGTATAGGACCGGAGGTGCTGAAGCTTCACAAGGAGGCTGTAAGCCTTGTGAAAGGCTCCACCATCGACAATTTTAAGGCTTCCCAGACCACCCTTGTCTATGACACAAACGGAGATGAAATAGCAAAGCTGAAGGGTGATAAGGGGATTTATTATTTGAGCTCGGAGAAAATTCCAACCTATGTAAAGAATGCTTTTATCACGATAGAGGACAAAAAGTTTTATAATCATAAAGGGGTGGACTATCTGGCGATGATAAGGTCTGCCATATCCATTGCGAAAAACCGCTCCATCACGCAGGGCGCGAGCACGATAACCCAGCAGTTGAGCCGTACTATTTTTCTGACGAACGAGGTGAGTTGGGAGCGTAAGGTGAAGGAGATTTTTATTGCGCTGGAGCTTGAGAAGATATACAGTAAGTCTGCGATTCTGGAATTTTATTTAAATAATATTTATTTTTCCAATGGTTATTACGGCATTCAAGCCGCAAGCATGGGATATTTCAGCACGGACGTACAAAATTTATCGCTGTCACAGATTGCGTTTTTAACAGCAATTCCAAACAATCCGACTGTGTTTGATCCGATTGACCATATGGAAAATACGCTGTCGAGGCGGGATAAAATTCTAAATCAGATGCTGGAGGATGGCAAAATCAGTCAGGCAGACTATGACAGCGCGATACAGGAGGAAATTGTTTTAAACGTAAATACGGAGCAGGCAATCAAGCACAATTATGCGGAGACATACATTTATTATTGTGCGACGAGGGCGCTGATGGAGGCAAGAGGCTTTGAGTTTCAGTATTATTTTAAGACAGAGACGGAAAAGACTGCCTATCAGGAGGAATATGATGCACTGTATGACGAATGCCAGCGTTCTCTTTATACAAGGGGATACCGGATTTACACCTCGATGAATATGGAATTTCAGGAGCAGCTTCAAAGTGCGATTGATGATGAGCTGTATTCCTTTGTGAGTGTAAACGACGAAGGAATTTACAATATGCAGGCGGCAGCAACCTGTATTGACAATAAGACGGGAAAGGTGGTTGCGATTATCGGCGGAAGAAGCCAGGACACAACGGGCTATACGCTAAACCGTGCCTACCAAAGCTTCAGACAGCCGGGAAGCTCAATAAAGCCTCTGCTTGTATATGCCCCGGCACTTGAAGCGGGCTACACACCGGATTCTATACTGGTAGATGAGCCGATTGAGGATGGACCGAAAAATTATGGGGGCGGCTACTCGGGAAGTGTGACTCTTCGCTATGCGGTTATGAAGTCGATTAACACGGTGGCATGGAAGCTTTTGGATGAGCTTACCCCGACTTTAGGATTAAGCTATTTAAAATCAATGAATTTTGCAAAAATAGAGAAGGATGATTATCGAAATGCCAGCGCCCTAGGTGGGTTCACGACAGGCGTGAGCAGTGTGGAGATGGCGGCAGGTTTTGCCACTCTGGAAAATGACGGTATATACCGCGTCCCAACCTGTATCACCAAGATAACCGATGCCAACAATGAGCCTGTCTATCAGGCTAATGATGAAGGAAAGCGAATTTACAAGGAAAATACCGCCAGAATGACAACAGATGTATTAAAAAGTGTTATGACTGACGGAACAGGAAAATCACTTGCACTAAGCGATATGCCGACCGCGGGAAAGACGGGAACGACCAACGACTATAAAGATGGTTGGTTTGTAGGCTACAGCAGCTACTATACGACAAGCGTATGGGTAGGCTTTGATATGCCAAGGGAGGTAGAAGGCTTGACAGGCTCTACCTATCCGGGACGAATCTGGCACAATTATATGGAAGCCATCCATAGTAATCTTGCGGCAAGAGATTTTGCCCCTTACGGAAACTATAATTCAAGCACCAAAGGTGTAAAGACCGCAGATGACTTTAACACGGATGTGGTAGAGGATACACCGGAGACTCCGACAGAAACACCGTCCTCCGATACAGAGCAGGAGGAGAGCACAGAAACAGTCGACGAGGTGCCGAATGCACCACCGGCTTCCTACTTTGAGAATCAGCACTAAAATATAAGGTTATAGTTTAGCCTGCGGCTGAACTATAACCTTAATAAATCAGCCAAGCCCTAAATTAACAGGACTTGGCTGATTGTATAGTATAAAAATTTAATTCTAAGCTTACTCTTCGACCGCTATTTGAGTGGAGTTTAAGAGAGTGGTAATATCTTCATCACTTTCTCCTAAATGCTCCAAGATTCTTGCCTTTAACTGCTCGATAAGGTCTTCCAGGTCTTCCTCACTCAGAGAATATTCACTTTCCAAGCCGCTCACGGTTTCTTCTATGGAGCTCTTTAAATCAGCAATAATCTGATCTAAATCATCAACGGTAGGGAGTCCAAGCTTCTCGGCACCTTCGTTTAAGGCATTTGCTACAAGTTCTACATTGTCGGAATCAAGCAAATCCTCCGGTGTAAGCCCTAAGCTTTCCAGTGTGCTAAGAACAGTGTCCTCGTTAGCACGAAGGGATTCAGACAGAGAATCAATGATGGATTGTACGGCATTTGAAATGGAGGAGGTAACATCACTTTCCTCCGTATCCGTTGTGCTCTCGGTATCTGTCGGAGGTACCGGCGGCATCGGAGGCGGTGTCATGGTGCTTAGAATGTTGTTGTAGTTTGCATACAGAATTTCATCCTCTGAGTCAGACGGAATATACTCATCCAGCAGACTTTGGGAAGAGGATGTAGTGCTTACTGACTGTGTGGTTGTAGTCTGTGTTGTGCTTGTTGCAGCGCGTGCTGCTTCGAGCATAGCTAGGTACTCGGTACTGTTAATTTTCATTTTAGTATCCTTCCTTTCTTTTGTGGACAGTTTCTGTCGGAAGATTTTGGTGATAGTTCAGCCATGCTGAACTGTTACGCATAATGCTTCTCTGTCAGTCGAAGCATGAAATCGTCTCTAAAATAAGTCCAACGATTTACCGACATAAATCTTATCGGTATAAAAAAATAGAAGTTAATACCAAATTTCAAACGCCATGAAAGCTTCAGAAAACCAACACAAAGTGAACACATGGGCCCAAAAAAAGAGCTGTTGTTATTAAAACAACAGCTCTTATATATACAGTGTAAGATTTGCTCACACTATCTTATTCTACGGTTACCGACTTAGCCAGGTTACGTGGCTTATCAACATCCAAGCCCTTTGCATCTGATGTGTAATATGCGATTAACTGCAATATAACGGCAGATTCAAAAACAGTGAACAAGTCATCTGATTTCGGCAGGGAGATGTGTACGTCGCAAACAGAGGAATCAGATATTTTTTCATCACAGCTTAACAAAATAACATAAGCTCCTCTTGCTTTTACCTCGCGGATATTGGAAATAACTTTTCCATATACCTTCTTCTGGGTAGCAAGTGCAAACACCGGTACGCCTTCACTGATCAGGGCGATGGTGCCGTGCTTTAACTCTCCGGCAGCGTAGGCTTCCGCGTGAATATAAGAAATTTCTTTTAATTTTAATGCTCCCTCAAGGGATAGGGTATAATCAAGCCCTCTTCCGATAAAGAAAGCGTCCTGTGCTTCGGTCAGTTTCTCCGTAATTGCCTGAATATGCTTGGTATCCTTTAACAATTCTTCCATATGTCCGGATACCTTTGTCAGATTCTCAATGAAGGTATTTGCCTGTGCAACGGTGTATGTTCCGTTGATAAGGGCGGCTTTACAGCCAAGCAGATACAGCGCAGCAAGCTGAACGGTATAAGCCTTTGTGCTTGCTACCGCGATTTCAGGACCGGCATGAGTATATAATACATAATCGCTTTCTCTTGCAATGGAGGAGCCTTTTACGTTTACAACGGAAATGGTTCTTCCTTTACAGCTTTTTGCGAGTCTCAAAGCCTCCAAAGTGTCAATCGTTTCACCAGACTGGGAAATTGTGATGACCAATGTATTCTCGTCAACGAGTGGCTCTTCATAGCGGAACTCTGATGCAATGGATACGATAACCGGAACCTTGAGTAATGGCTCAATCAAGGTTTTTGCTACCATTCCTGAATGAAGTGCTGTTCCGCAAGCAATAATATTAATTTTGTTTAAATTAACAAAAAGAGAATCCGGTATATTGTCCTCTGTAAAGTCAGGAAGCATATTTTTGATACGAGGCGCAATTGTATTTTGAATTGCAACAGGCTGCTCCATGATTTCTTTTAACATAAAATAAGGATAACCGTTTTTCTGGGCAGATTCAATATCCCAAGTTACGGTGAGCATCTCAGGTGAAACGGCATTGCCGTCAAGATCCTGAAGGGCAATACCCTCTTTGCTGAGAGTGACAATATGGTATTCTGGCACGATAAAATATTCCCTTGAATATGGAATAAGGGCGGTCAAATCGGAGGCAATATAAGAGCCTGTTTCACAAAAAGTAGCAACAAGCGGGCTTACATTGCGGATGGAGTAGATAACGCCCGGTTTATCGGAAAACATAATGCAGAGAGCGAAAGAGCCTTCTAACTCTTTGACAGCACGTTTGATTGTATCAAAAGGATCGCCGTTATATAACGCATCCAGTAACGCAGCAGCCACTTCTGTATCAGTCTCGGATACAAGCTTTGATGCCAGATCATATTTCTGGATCAAATTATAGTAATTTTCAATAATACCATTGTGAATGAGGGATACCCTTCCGCAGGAATGAGGGTGAGCATTTGCTGTTGTCACACCGCCGTGGGTTGCCCATCTTGTATGACCAATTCCACAGGTGGAGTTGTTTTTCTCTTTCTCGCAAAGCTCAATTAAGGAAGCAACTTTTCCGGTGCATTTGCTTACGGTAATCTCGTTGTCGTCAGTCAATAGCGCGATTCCTGAGCTGTCATAGCCTCTGTATTCCAGCTGACTAAGTCCTTCCAAAAGTATGTTTTGGGCATAGTTATCCCCTGTATAGCCTATAATTCCACACATAGTTTCATTTCTCCTTTATATTTCGTTATCAATGTACATTATTATTAGAATATGCAAAAAAATACATATGTCAATCAGTTATAGAAAGTTTGTGATGCGATTACCCGCAGTTTTGTTTCCATATACGCAGCTGATTCTACGAAAGAGCATCCGCCGAATTTTCGATTACTCTTTTCCTCGTTAACCTGTAAGTAAGAGTTCTTCCTCTTTTTCCGTTCCTTGCAGGTACTTGGCGCTAAAGTTTTTAACTTTTCGAAATTTATGACCTCCGTCTCATAAACAAAGAGATTGTATCATAGATTATGGATTTTGGCAAATGAAAAAGCGAATAAGTTCGAATTATATAAAAAAGAATGTGCCATGGCACATTCTTTTTATTGTGAAGCATATCCGTTTTTTATTTTTGTATTTGATTTTTCTTATACGCGGAAACAACGTTATGAATTCTCTCCACCGGATTCAGTAGTTCACTGATAGAGGAATCATGGTTCAGCGTATCTATAATTAAGGCAATGTACTTACTCAAATCGCAGTTTACATAATATGGTTTTTCCAACAGCTCCGGCGCCTGATAAATCAGGTTCGTTGTCAGGACACGGTCAATCAGTCCTGCGTTGTAAGCCTCGTCAAATTTTTCAAAACCATTTGTAAACAATCCAAAGGTAGCAGCGGCAAAAATCTTACGTGCCTTTCTCTTCTTTAGCTGGGCAGCAACATCAAGAATACTCTCACCGGAGGAAATCATATCATCGATAATCATTACGTCTTTTCCTTCCACGGAAGCGCCGAGGAATTCATGTGCGACAATCGGATTGCGTCCGTTTACGATTGTGGAGTAATCGCGGCGTTTGTAGAACATTCCCATGTCAACGCCGAGAACGTTGGCAAGATAAACCGCACGGTTCATTCCACCCTCATCCGGGCTGATAATCATCAGGTGATCGCTGTCAAACTGTAAATCCGGCTCGCTTCTTAAAAGCCCTTTGATAAACTGATAAGCAGGCTGAACGGTCTCAAAACCATTTAGCGGAATTGCATTCTGTACTCTAGGATCATGTGCATCAAAGGTAATAATATTGTCAACACCCATGTTGACAAGCTCCTGCAATGCGATGGCACAGTCCAAAGACTCTCTTGAGCTGCGCTTGTGCTGGCGGCTTTCATATAAGAAAGGCATGATAACCGTAATTCTTCTTGCCTTGCCTCCAACGGCTGCGATAATACGCTTTAAGTCCTGATAATGGTCATCCGGTGACATATGGTTGATATGTCCGCTTAGGGAATAGGTCATGCTGTGATTTGTCACATCCACTAAAATGTATAAGTCATCTCCCCGGACAGACTCATTGATAATACCCTTTGCCTCACCTGAGCCAAAACGGGGAACCTTTGTTTTTAAAATATAGCTATCTCTCTGGTAGCCAGAAAAGGCAAGCGTAGCATGCTCATCGTTCTTTCTCTCATTTCTCCAACCAATTAAATAGTCGTCCACCATTTTTCCGAGATCCTTACAACTCTCTAAAGGTATGATTCCTAAAGAACCCACTGGAATTGTTTCAAAATTTTTTGCATCGCGCTGCAACATTATACATTTACCTCCGTCGTACTTGGAAGACTGTGCGTCTTCGCCTTTGTTCACCAGCTACATTTATAACATTTCAATAATCGTTAGTCAAGACTATTACATAAAAAAGAACATGAAGATTCATACAATTCAGCCTTTTGCTATCCGCGCTTTTTCTTCAGCCTGATATCCTCGCCAATCAGCTTAATCATTGTGTAATTACTGGATATTCTGGAGAAGGTACGCTCGGAATAGGTATCCAAAAGTCTGTTCAGCGGCAGATTCGTGCTGATAATGGTGGAACGTCTCCGAAGAAGCCTCTCATTTACACATAGAAAAAGCTGGGAAGAAACAAAAGAATTTGTAAGCTCCGTTCCCAAGTCATCAATGATAAGCAAATCACAGTCAAAAATATATTCTACCGCATCGTCATATTCCTCGCCTGTGCCAAAGGTACTTTTTGCCAGCGCATCGAATAATTGGAAAGCGGAAAAATAAATAACAGAATGGGAGCTGTCCATCAGCTCCTTTGCAATACAGTTGGTGAGAAATGTCTTTCCGACACCCGTATCGCCGTATAAAAGCAAATTTCTAAAGTCTGTATCAAAGGTGCCTACAAAATCTTTTGCCTCTGTATAGGCACGTTTGGCCGCAGAGAGAGCAGTAAGCCCCGTAGCGGTATCGGTAAAAGCTTCAGAATAATAGTGATCGGTATAATGTTCAAAGTTTTCTGCTTTCAATACCTCTGTCAAATTCGAGGAGGTGTAGAGCATATCAATGGCGGCTTTCTGAAAACAATGGCATTTTTTATTGCCGATATAGCCGGTGTCCTGACAATCCAGACAGGAATAAACAGGGTCCAGATAATCAGAAGGATAGCCAAAGTGCTCCAAAAGCTTGGAGCGCTGCTTTGACAAATCAGCAATTTGCTCCTTTAGATTGCCGATTGCATCAATTTCGCCGTTTATGAGCTTTTTGCCCCGCTCAACGGAAAGGGAGGAAATGGAATGGTCGATGTTCTCAAAATCAGGGTGAAGTGCATAAACCTCCTTGATACGCTCGTCCCATAGCCGCTTGTTTTTAAATTGTGTCTGGTTGTACTGACGCATAATCGCATCATACTGAGAATTCTTAAGTGCCATGCCAGCCTCCTAAATAGTTGAAAGGAAAACTCCTTATTTAATATTTAAAAGCTCTTTTTCAAGCTCATTGTAGTCGTAGTTTCTCTGATTAAAGTTATTGAACTTGTTTTTGCCTGTACTTGTATCACGCGGCTTTTCAGAGGATTGTGCCTTTGATTTTTTGTGCTCACTGTCAAGTACTGTAATGTCATCCAAGTGCTTCACACCTTTATTATGCCAATCTGTCAATATTTTATCGGCGTACTCAAAGCTTGGCTGGTGCGTCTGCTTCAGCGTTCTGGTGCAGGCATTATGTATAATATCAAGGGTAAAGGCATATTCGTTTGTCCACTTGTTAATGTAATTTACCTCAAATTCAACAGGGTTTCGACCCTTAATGCCAAAGGCGTTGAAAATAGTATAGCAATTCTTGTGGTAGAGATTTGTAGATGCCTTTGCCTGGCTGACCGTTGTAATCTCTTCCTCAGCCCATGCGAGTGCTGTTTTCTTGATATAGTGGATACTCTTGCTTCCCTTGGAAACACAGTATTCAATCAGATATTCAATCAAATCAAGAGGAAAATGCAGTTCATCATAGAAGAAGAGCAGTGTATTGATCTCTGTCACACTCAAGGTTTTCCCAAGATACGTCTCTGTCAGGAAAAGAATCTGCTGAATATCCTCATTTTCCTGAAAATGCTTAATCTGGTCCGCGCTGTAGGAAGGAACCTTCCGCTCCGCCCCATTTGACTGCTTCACGGCAGGAATATCTACGGCAGGAGATATGTCGCTTGTCAGAGCAACCTCCTCTGCGGCAGCTTCCTCTCTGCCTTCTTCTGTCTGCTGGTCCGTAAAATTAATCTCAGTGAGAATATGATTGGTATAGGTAAGGGTTAAAAGTTTCATCTTTTCCCAATACTTCAAGGCACGCAGCACATCGTTCTCTGTATGATTAAACTTGTCTGCAATGACAGAAATGGAAACCTGTCTGTTATGGCTCACACATCTTAAAAGGTACAAGTATATCTTGACAAATTCACCATTTGCCTCAGACATATATTCATCTATGAATGTATTGGACACCATAGTTGCCCCTGTCTTATTCCTTATGCGTAGCGTTAAACTGTTCATTTCCAATTCCTCCAATTACTAAATCTCACATGAAAACCTTTGTAAGTGACCTCATTATAGCATAGGTTTTAGAAAATGAGAACAGCAAATTTTAGCGCAAACGCTAGGAATTACAAGGAAAAGTTGCAATGTGGACAATGTGGATAATGTGGATAAGGTGAGGCTAAAATTTTACAAAAATTTTGCAAAGTAGCGAAAAAAGAGGAGAACAAGAAAAAAATGTAGAAACAGGAAATTGACATTATGTTAACGAAAAAATCCACATGAGAAATCAACGAAAAATGTTGATAAACATGTGGATAATGTGGATAACTATCGTCCTAAGAGGTTTTCGCCCACTTTTAATATGTCTCCGGCACCCATAGTTATCAACAGGTCACCGTGCATACAATTTTCTAATAAAAAATTTTCAATCTCATCAAAAGAAGGGAAATAATAGGCATCGCAGCCCGCTTTTTTCAGCTCTGCCAACAAATCTTGTGAAGAAATTCCCAATGTATTTTTTTCTCTTGCGGCATAGATATCGGCTAGCACAACCTTGTCTGCAAGGGAGAGCGCCTTTGCAAAATCCCCCAAAAAGGCTTTTGTTCTTGTGTAAGTATGCGGTTGGAAGACACACCATGTCGTTTTGTGAGGATAGTTTTTCGCCGCATTTAGTGTCGCCTCAATTTCCGTCGGGTGATGGGCATAATCATCGATAATTGTGACGCCGCCAATCTCGCCTTTATATTCAAAGCGCCTGTCTGTGCCGGAATATGCCATGATTCCTTTCTTGATTTCCCCATCGGAAATTCCGAGGATATGTGCTACCGCAATCGCAGAGAGAGAATTATACACGTTGTGAAGCCCAGGTACATTTAAAGAAATCCGGTCGATGACCTTCTGATTTCTCATCAAATCAAAGGAAGGGTGTGCCAGAGAATCAAATTCAATATTGGAGGCACTATAAGTATTTTCCGGGGAGGAGCCGTAAGTGATAACTTCGCTGTTTAAGCCCTCTGCAATCTCTTGCCAGTTTTCAATATCTCCGTTGATAACCAATGTTCCATTGGATGGAAGATTGTTAGCAAAACGCTTGAAGGAGGAACGGATATCTTCGATATCTTTAAAGAAATCCATATGGTCTTCTTCTATATTTAAAATGACACTGATTTTCGGATAAAAATGGAGAAAACTGTTCGTGTATTCACACGCCTCTGTCACGAATACTTCGGAATTGCCTACGCGGATATTGCCGTCAATTGCCTTTAAAATACCGCCGACAGAAATAGTCGGGTCGGACTCCGCCTGCAAAAGAATCTGGGATATCATAGAGGTTGTCGTTGTTTTTCCGTGCGTTCCCGCCACTGCAATTGAATTTTCATAGTTTGCCATAATCTGCCCCAAAAGCTCTGCTCTTGAGAGGGTTGGCAGTCCCTTTTCGATAACTGCTCGAAATTCTAAGTTATCCTCTTTAATAGCCGCCGTGTAAACGACCAGGTCGATATCGTCTGTGATGTTTGAGGCTCTCTGTCCGATGAAGACGGTAGAACCAAGCTTTTCCAAATGCTTTGTCAAATCAGATTCCTTGGAATCAGAGCCGGATATAGTAAAGCCTTCCTTTAAAAGAATCTCCGCAAGGCCGCTCATGCTGATGCCTCCAATGCCGACAAAATGAATTTTAATCGGCTTTTTAAAATCAATGTTATACATATATTTGTACCAAGTCTTTCAAGCGCAAACCTGCTTACAGTTGAAAGACGCAAACACAACGGGTGAAGGATACTGTGTTTGCATATTATCCTTTCCTTAAATTATTCTGTCACCCTTGTTTCATTACACTTCATATTATTGAGTATGAGTCAAAAGGTGCTTCGCACGAGTTCAGACAAAAAAGATTGACGAGTAAGCGAGCTTCCCCGCCAATCTTTTTTGTCTGAACTGCACCTTCGGTGCTTTTGACATCTATTCATATTATATATATTATAAACACATTAGGATTTCTGTGCAATAGGGGAATAATGAGTACTTTTTTTGTATAAATAAAAAACACAAAAATATGATATGACCGGAATTGATTTAAGTATTGCACTTTGAGAAAAAGTCGCAATAGCAAACATGGATTTTTCCCTAATATACTTGACAAACGGATAAAAATTTAATATAGTGTTCCTAAATAGTATTACTGATAACGAGCTGATAAGGAATTAGAAAGGAAAAATGAGAATATTATGGAAAAAAAACCTTTTGTAAATTTAGAACAAGTACAGGAAATGACAAAGACATATCCAACTCCGTTTCATTTATATGATGAAAAAGGAATTCGGGAAAATGTTAGAAAATTAAAGAAAGCTTTTTCATGGAACAAAGGATATAAGGAATATTTTGCGGTGAAGGCAACTCCGAATCCGTATCTGATGCAGATATTAAAGGAAGAGGGCGTCGGCGCAGACTGTTCCTCCTACACGGAGCTTGTTTTATCAGAGAAGGTGGGCTTGACCGGAGATGACATTATGTTCTCTTCCAATGTGACACCGGCGGAAGACTTTGAGCTGGCAGCGAAGCTGGATGCTATCATTAACTTTGATGATATCACACACATTGATTTTTATGAAAAAATTGCTCCGTTTGCAAAGACAATGAGTTGTCGTTATAATCCGGGAGGCGACTTTACTCTTCATAACCAGATTATGGATACGCCGAAGGACGCAAAATACGGCTTGACAAGACCGCAGATGACAGAGGCATTTTTGAAGCTGAAGGAAAAAGGGGTAGAGCATTTCGGTATTCATTCCTTTCTTGCGAGCAACACGGTGACGGATGACTACTACCCGAAGCTTGCGAAGATTTTATTCCAGCTTGCAGTGCAATTAAAGGAAGAGACTGGCGTTCACATTGCATTTATCAATCTGTCTGGCGGTGTCGGAATCCCTTATAAGCCAGACCAGAGAGGAAACGATATTTTGGCAATCGGTGAGGGCGTGAGAAAAGCCTTTGAGGAGATACTTGTACCTGCCGGAATGGGAGATGTTTCAATTTATACGGAGCTTGGACGTTTTGTGATGGGACCGTATGGCTGCCTTGTTACACAGGCAATTCACGAGAAGCACATTCACAAGGAGTACATCGGATTGGACGCTTGTGCTGCAAACCTGATGAGACCTGCTATGTATGGCTCTTATCACCATATCACAGTGCTTGGCAAGGAAAATGAGCCATATGATCATGTTTATGATGTGACAGGCGGTTTATGTGAAAATAATGATAAGTTTGCAATTGACCGTGAATTGCCAAAGATTGATATCGGGGATTATTTGGTTATTCACGATACAGGGGCGCATGGTTTTTCAATGGGCTATAATTACAATGGAAAGCTTCGTTCTGCGGAGATATTGTTAAAAGAGGATGGAACAACAAAACTGATTCGCCGTGCTGAGACACCGGAGGATTACTTTGCAACTTTGGATTTTAGCGAGTTTGAAAATAAATAAGAAGAGACGGTGAAGGGGCGATGGAATTAATCGAACAATTGATGCAATACGGGCTTACAAGACAAGAGGCAGTAATCTACATGACACTGCATTCTGACGGTGAGCTGACCGGCTATGAGGTTGCGAAGCTGACGGGGATATCTCGCTCCAACGTATACACGGCGCTCGCCGGACTGGTGGAAAAGGGTGTGGCATATGTGATTGAGGAGAGTGTCACAAAGTATACACCGGTCAGCTTTGAGGAATTCAGCAGCAATTTTATTCATAATCTTCAGGAGACGAGGCAGGAGATTATTAAAAGCCTTCCAAAGAGAAGAGAGGAAACGCAGGGATATATCACCATTCGGGGAAACAAAAATATTTTGGATAAGCTGCGCAACATGATTGCGGACACAGAATACCGAATTTATGTGGCAATCAGCAGTGATATATTGAGCAAATATGTGGAGGAACTAAAACTTCTTGCGGATAAGGGCATCAAGGTCGTACTGATTGTGGATAAACCGCTTGAATTGGAAGGTGTGACTGTTTATCTGAAAGAGAAGATTGACTGTCAGATACGCCTGATTTGCGACTCACACAAGGTGCTGACAGGAGAGCTTGGCAGCGCGGGAGAATCTACCTGCCTCTATTCGGAAAATCAGAATTTGGTGGATGTGTTCAAGGAAATGCTGCAAAATGAGATAGAGCTCATTAAATTGAAAGAGGTTCGTTGAAAGTAAGAGGGGCTATATGTGGAACGGATTAATCGGAATATTTCATTACTTAGAAGAATTTAATATGGTATCAGTTACCATAAGGCTTGTGCTGTCCGTGATTTTGGGCGGTGTCATCGGAATGGAGAGGGCGACGAAGCGAAGTGCAGCAGGGCTTAGAACCTTTGCCCTGGTAAGTCTTGGAGCCTGCCTTGCGATGATTACCAACCAGTATCTTCTGATTACATCAGGGATAACAGGAGACCCGTCCCGGATGGGAGCACAGGTGATAAGCGGCATCGGTTTTCTGGGAGTCGGAACTATCATTGTTACAGGGAAAAATCATGTAAAAGGATTAACAACCGCTGCAAGCCTCTGGACAACCGCCACGATGGGAATCGCCATCGGCGCAGGTTTTATCTATGGTGGTGTGGTTGCCTTCATCCTCATTATGATATCAATCCGGCTTCTGCTCTTCTTAAGCAGACGGCAGGAGGACTTTAATCCGATTATCACCATGGACATAGAGATTAATAAGGTGATAGGCTTTGACAGTGTGATGAACTATTTAAAGGAGCATAGTTATGTGCTTTGCTCCATTGAAAAGAAAAAACAGAAGGCTATATTGGATGAGGATTTTGTTGTGCTCATTGAGTTTGATTTGGGAAAACGCATAAGCCATCAGGAAATTCTGGAGGAAATGCGCCATGTTGAGGGCGTGAATTATGTGGAAGAGATACGTTAAGCATCAATTTTAAATAAAAGCTTATTGAAGTAAACTTCAATAAGCTTTTATTATTTGTATAAACAGAAAAAATAAACCTCCGGCTATGCCGGTGGTCCCACGGTTTTGCTTTAGCTTCAAGCAAAAAACCTCCTATGTTATAATAATTGCGGGTTTAGCCAACCACAAAAAAGACATAGGAGGTATCCAAAATGGATATGAATAGTTTAGCCCATACTAAATGGGAATGCAAGTATCATTTGGTATTTGCACCAAAATACAGAAGACAGATAGTATATGGAAAAATTAAAGCAGATATTGCTCAAATATTAAGTACATTATGTAAGCGTAAAGGAATAGAGATAATGGAAGCAGAATGTTGTGTGGATCATATTCACATGTTAGTTAGAATACCACCCAAATATAGTGTGTCTGAAATAATGGGATATCTAAAAGGAAAAAGTTCACTGATGATATTTGAAAGACATGCTAATCTAAAATATAAGTATGGAAATCGCCATTTTTGGTGTAGAGGATATTATGTAGATACGGTAGGAAAAAATACAAAGAAGATACAAGAATATATTGCAAATCAATTGAAAGAAGATCATGAATCGGATCAAATGACATTGAATGAATATATAGACCCGTTCACGGGTGAGCCAGTACAAAAAAGCAAGAAGTAGTCCCTGAAAGGGAAGCTAGGGAATAAAGCTATAATGAAAGGCTCAAGGAGCTTGCAGGAGTAAGGAGGCAATAAAAAAGGCCCTTTAGGGCTGCCTGAGAAGGAAGTGCGGTTGGCAAAACCATCAGGCGCCTCCGGGCGCAAGCAGGGAATAGACCCTTACAGGGTCAGAGCAAGCCACCGGCTAAGCCGGTGGTCTTGACTTATTCTTATACATACTTCGAAAGTGTAGCTTCCACAGCCCCAACACCCGCAATCATCTCGTTAAAATACTTACACACAAGCTCTGCAAGTCCAACCTGATACAAGTCTACGCCAAAGATTGTTTCATCATGAAGCAACGGTGCTAGAGTTTCTAAAGCATCCACGCTGTAGCCAAGCTTGATATTTGCAACATATGGGCACACACGCTCTAAAAGCGGATCAGGGCTTAAGGTGAAAGCATTGCCCTTATCATCGATTCCCATCAGGTAACGGAGCCAGCCTGCAAATACAAGCGGAATGTATGTTAAATCGGAAACGTTTAAGTCGGATGAAGCATCGTATGCCTTGATTGTCTCGCCAAAGCGGATTGCAAGCTTTTGTGAGGTGTCCGTTGCAATACGCTGCGGGGTATCAGGCATAAACGGATTTGGAATTCTTACATTTACAACTGTGTCAATAAATTCCTTCGGATCTAAAATTCCAGGGTTTACCACAACAGGAAGACCTTCTTTGTAGCCAATAAGCTCAACCAATTTTTTCAAAACAGGATGTTTCATTTCCTTGGATATCAAATCGTAATCGAGAAGGCAGCCAAATACCGCCAGTGTTGTGTGAAGCGGATTTAAGCAGGTGCATACCTTCATTCTCTCTACTTTATCGACGATATCTCTTGTAGTAAAGATAAATCCACCTTTCTCAAGAGCCGGTCTGCCGTTTGGAAATAAGTCTTCAATAACTAAGTATTCACATTCCTCTGCATTGACAAAAGGTGCCACGTAGGTATTTTTGGAGGTTACAACCGGTTCTAAATTCTCTAAACCGTCTTTTTTTAGAATGTCAGCGACAAAGGCATCCGGTCTTGGTGTGATTTTATCAATCATCGTACAAGGGAAGGAGACAAAGTCAGGATTGTTTACATAATCACTAAAGCCGGCTTCAATCAGTCCATTTTCCTCCCATGTCTTTGCAAATGCGCTGATTGCCGCATAAAGCTTGTCACCGTTGTGGGAGCAGTTGTCCATACTGACCATTGCAATCGGTTTTTTACTCTCTTGGTATCTGCTGTACAGCAAAGAAGCCACTTTACCGATGTAGCTCTCAGGCTTCTTTGGTCCCTGCTTCATATCTAAGGCTACAGAAGGAAGCTCTTTTCCTGTGCCATCCACAAGACTATAACCCTTTTCGGTTATTGTAAAGGAAGCCATCTGCAAGGATGGATTTTGGAAAATTTCCTTTAATCTGTTATAAGCTGTCTCGTTGGAGGAATCCAGAGTAAGGGATTCCACAACACTTCCTACTACAGTTTTTTCCACGCTTCCGTCTGCCTTCAAGGTAACTAAGAGACTTAAATCATCATACGGATGGTTTATCTTCTCAATAATTTCATAGTCATAGCCCTCAGCAACGATAAGTCCTTTGTCTAAAACCTTGCTGTTTAAAAGGTTTTGTACCGCATTTGCCTGAAAGGCACGGAAAATATTGCCTGCACCAAAGTGAATCCAAAACGGTGCCTCTTTTGTATTTTTGGTCACAGTTTCCCTGTCAAATTGGGGAAGAGCATAGCCTAAGCTGCTCCACTGCTCTGTATTTTGTAATTCTGTCTGCGTTAATTTCATTATTAAATCCTCCCTTAATTGCTCTTTGAGATTGCTTCCCATAAACCGTTTAAGTAGGTTGCGCCGAGTGCACGATCGTATAAGCCGTAGCCTGGCATTGCCACCTCGCCCCAAATCATTCTTCCGTGGTCAGGACGGATTGGACCGTCAAAGTCAATGTCATAGAGTGCTTTCATAATCTCATACATATCAAAGGTTCCATCAGAGGAGAGATGTGCGGACTCCTCAAAATCAGTAGGAGAGTTAAATTTTAAGTTACGTACATGTGCAAAGTGAATTCTGCCCTTTAGGGAGCGAATCATCTCAGGCAAATCGTTTTGCAGGTTTGTACCATAGGAACCGGAGCAGAAGGTAACACCGTTGTGTGGGTTGTCTACCATCTTCATCATGCGGTGAATATTTTCCTGATTGATGATGATACGCGGAAGTCCGAATACGCTCCAAGCCGGATCATCCGGGTGGATTGCCATGTTGATATCGTATTTGTCGCAGGTTGGCATAATGCGCTCTAAGAAATATTTCAAGTTATCAAAAAGCTTATCGCCGTCAATATTTTCATACATTGCAAAAAGTTCCTTGATTCTTCCCATACGCTCTGGTTCCCAGCCCGGAAGGACAAAGCCGTTTGAATCGGAGTCGATTGATTCAAACATTTTTTCAGGATCGATTTTATCGATAGCATCCTGATTGTAAGCAAGCACGGTAGAGCCGTCAGGACGTTTTCTTGCAAGCTCGGTACGAGTCCAGTCAAATACAGGCATGAAGTTGTAGCATACGAGATGAAGATCTTCTTTTCCGAGATTTTCAAGTGTTGTGATGTAATTTTCAATATACTGCTCGCGGTCAGGGGAACCAACCTTGATTGCCTCATGTATGTTTACACTCTCGATACCTGCTACATGAAGTCCGGCTTTTTCTACCTCTTCCTTCATTGCGCGGATGTCTTCTCTGCTCCAAACCTCGCCTGGTTTTGAATCATAAAGCGTTGTGATAACTCCGGTTACACCCGGAATCTGTCTGATCTGTTCCAAGGTCACACTGTCGTGTTTGCTTCCATACCATCTAATTGTCATTTCCATAGTAAATACCCCATTCTTTCTTAAATTTCTAAAAAATTATTTGTTATCCTCATTATACTTGTTTAAAAAAAATATCCAATTGATAGAGTTGTTGTGTACATTGCAAAAGTTGTTGTCTTTTGATATACTAGTAAAAAAAGGAGGGATTTCTATCAAAAAAAAGCTGCAAACCAAGTTTAGTACGAGGCAGTATATGCTGTCTAAGGATTTTGAAATTTATTATTACAATGATAAGGTGATGTCTCCGGTCAAGCCGCATGCCCATAATTACTATGAATTTTATTTTTTCTTAGAGGGAGACATGGATATGTGCATCGGAGACGAGGCGCACCGTATCCAGCCTGCGGATTTTGTGCTGATTCCTCCGAACACAAGCCACTATCCAAGGTTTATTGACGCCCAGAAGCCTTATCGACGCTTTGTCCTCTGGGTCAGCCGGGACTATTTGAATGAACTGATGCAGGTATCAAAGGACTATGGATATTTGATGCAGCATGTGCTTGTGAGCAAAAAATATGTGTTTCATACTGATCCGATTGATTTCAATGCGATTCAGTCCATGATATTTGGCCTTATCGAGGAGATAAAAAGCGACCGCTTTGCGAGAGATGCGGAAATTACACTGCGGTTGGGCAGCCTGCTTATTTTCCTAAATCGTATGATATATGACCAAAACAGCGACAAGACGTTTCGGGCGGAAAAAGCGCTCTATTTAAAGCTGTGTGACTATATCAATGAGAATCCGGAAGAAAATTTGTCTCTGGATGCGCTGGCGGAGAAATTTTATGTGAGCAAGTATTATATTTCTCATGCCTTTAAAAGTAATATCGGAATTTCCATTCATCAATATATTACCAAAAAGAGGTTGCAGGTATGCAGGGAAGCAATATTAGGAAATGAGACAATAAGCAGCGTGTATGAACGATACGGTTTTCGTGATTATTCTAGTTTTTATAGAGCATTTAAGAAAGAATACGGAATTTCACCGAAGGAATTTAAAAACAAATATGAAATAAATGAAAACATTTGGTAAAATTTATATAATATCACTTTAGAACGCTAAATAAATATGCTATAATGTATATTAAAATTTAAAGTTTTCTAAAATTTCTGAAAATCAATGAGAGGGAATTTCATAATTATGAAACTGAAAACACGGTTATGCGTCTCGTTTTTAATATTGCTCGTGGCACCGGTCGTAATAACGTTGGCTATTATGATTGTGGTAGGATATGCGAAAATTCAGAATATCGAGCGAACTTACCAGAGTGAGAGCAGGGGACTTGAAATTATTTTTAATCCGGTTCGCTATTTCAGCTCAATGACGGATGAAATCTATGACGAGCTTGCACAGGTAGTGGAGCTTACACCGGAGAAACTTGCAGATAAAGGGTATCTGGAAGAGATAAACAAGAAGCTGTCGGAGAAATCCTCCTTTCTTCTTATCGAGGATTACGAGAGCCAAAATATGGACAAGTATTACACGATAGATGATGGCTTGGAGAAAGCCAAATTTTTGAATACAAGAATGCTCACCTTTATGCGTGGACTTTCTTTTCAGTATCCAAGCGGAGAAGAAGGAACAATTTATATTATTACAAGTTTGAATGAGAACATTATCAACCTGAGAAAGATGTTTGTACTTCTCACTAATATTTTGCTTGCTGTTTTGATGATTTCCATCGTATGTATAGCAGCTAATTTGTATAGAAGTATTATTCGTCCGATTATACAGATTAAGGATGCCTCAGAGTATATCAAGGAAGGGAATCTGGACTTTGAAATTAAGGT
This sequence comes from Konateibacter massiliensis, assembly GCF_900184995.1. GTDB lineage: Bacteria > Bacillota > Clostridia > Lachnospirales > Lachnospiraceae > Lachnotalea > Lachnotalea massiliensis. The sequence goes on along the minus strand of NZ_LT860099.1, from coordinate 2,401,216 downwards.
GAAATCGGTAAAAGAGATTGAAAATTTTGCAAACGATTACAATGAATTGCGAAGCAGGTTAAAGGAACAGGCGGAGGAAAAGGTAAAGTATGACAGCGAAAGCAGGGAGTTAATCAGCAATATTTCCCATGATTTGAAGACACCTATCACAGCGGTAAAGGGATATGTGGAGGGAATTATCGACGGTGTGGCTGATACACCTGAAAAGATGGACAGATATATCAAAACGATTTATAATAAGGCAAATGAGATGGACCGCTTGATTAATGAGCTGACATTTTATTCCAAGATTGATACAAACCGCATTCCGTATACGTTTACAAAGATAAATGTAGAGCATTATTTTAATGATTGTATTGAAGAGATCGTACTTGATCTGGAGTCAAAAAATATTGAGCTTAATTTTGCAAACTACACTCCTGCAGATACACTGATTATTGCGGATGCAGAACAGATGCGGAGGGTTATTAACAATATAGTCGGCAATTCCATCAAATATCTGGATAAGCCAAAGGGATTTATCAATATCAGAATCAGAGATGACGGTGAATTTATAGAGGTCGAGATTGAGGACAATGGAAAGGGAATAGGGGAAAGTGATTTACCATTTATCTTTGATCGTTTTTACCGCACGGATGCTTCAAGAAACTCTGCTAAAGGAGGAAGCGGAATTGGATTGTCAATTGTGAAAAAAATCATTGAAGACCACGGTGGTGAGATTTGGGTAACAAGCAAAGAGTTGACAGGAACAGCAATGTACTTTAAGCTAAGAAAATATCAGGAGGTTCAGATTTATGAGTAAAATTCTTATAGTAGAGGATGAAGTAAGCATAGCGGATTTAGAGAAGGACTATTTAGAGCTCAGCGGTTTTCGCGTTGAGGTTGAAAACTCGGGGGATATTGGTCTGAAGAGAGCCTTGGGTGAGGATTTTGACCTTATCATTCTGGATTTAATGCTTCCGATTGTGGATGGCTTTGAAATCTGCAAAAAGGTGAGAGAGGTAAAAAACACACCGATTATTATGGTTTCTGCAAAAAAGGATGACATTGACAAGATAAGAGGACTCGGACTTGGAGCGGATGATTATATGACAAAGCCGTTTAGCCCAAGTGAGCTGGTAGCAAGAGTAAAGGCGCATATGTCCAGATATGAGAGATTAATCGGATGCAATGCACAGGAGAATGAAATCATTGAGATAAGAGGAATCAGAATTGATAAGACGGCAAGAAGAGTTTATGTCAATGAAGAGGAGAAAACATTTACGACAAAGGAATTTGACCTTCTTACCTTCCTTGCGCAGAACCCGAATCATGTGTATACAAAGGAAGAGCTGTTTGACAAGATCTGGGATATGGAGTCAATCGGAGACATTGCAACGGTAACGGTGCATATCAAAAAAATTCGTGAGAAGATAGAATTTAATACAGCGAAGCCGCAATATATTGAAACGATATGGGGAGTGGGTTACCGATTTAAGGTGTAAAAAAACGAGCGCTGCATCTGTTCTGCAACGCTCGTTTTTTTGTGCAAAGGTTACGTTTTTATAACTTAAATTTTTGCACAAGGGAATTTAATTTTATTGCAAGTTCCGATAAATTATCGCTGGCGGCTGCAATTTCTTCTACAGATGCTGTTTGCTCCTCCGTTGAAGCGGAAGCTTGTTCCGCTGACGCTGCATTTTCCTCTGCAATTGCAGATAAATTTTCCAAAACGTCAATTATGCTCTGACGCATTTTGTGCATGTTATCGCCGGCAGTATTTAGTGTATTTACAACGTTAATCGAATTTTTCATTGAATCTGATATAATCATGTATTTATTTTTGCTGTTGTTAACGCTGCAAGACTGTTCTTCTGATATAGAAGAAGCTCGTTGCATTGTTGTAACTGCACTTGCTGTATTTCCCTGTAGTTCGTTTACAATATTATAAATCAACTTTGTAGAGGCAGAAGATTGCTCGGCTAACTTTCTGATTTCTTCTGCGACAACGGCAAACCCCCTGCCGGCATCTCCGGCTCTTGACGCTTCGATAGCTGCATTTAAGGACAACAGGTTTGTTTGTGAAGCGATAGATTCAATAACATTGCTTGCTTCGCTGATTTTATTCGAACTTTCATTGGTTTTTGTAATGATTTCGTAGATTTCTTTAATTGCCGCAGTACTTTCTTCCGTTATTTTGCTTAGAGAATCGACTTCTGTAAGTCCGGCAGATACAACCTCCATTACTTGACTAGAAGCAGAATATACATCTTGGATAAATCCTTGTACCTTTTCGATGGTCTCGCCCAGTTGTCCTGCTTTTATAGAGCCATTTTCCGTATGCTTCGCCTGTTCGGTGGCACCCTGTGCAATTTCTTCCACGGTTTTAGCCACTTCTTCAGAAGCAACAGCCGTTTGCTGTGATGTTGATGTCAGAACACCGGCAGCCAGGGATACCTCTTTTGATGAATCACTGATATTACCCACAATTTCTCTAAAACCATTTGTGATATCAAATAGTGCATTTGACAACACTCCTATTTCGTCATTCATTTTTAAGTATTTTGAATCAATATTTTCAGACAAATCTAAATTTGCTACCTTCTTTGCGTAATCACTTGTTTTTATAATTGGTTTTGAAATTGAGGCTCCGATTACATAAATAATAATTATGCTGAGTATTAAAATTACAGTGGTAATACCCAGAATAAAGATATGTAATGTGGTCAGCGGTTCCATTATTTCACTTTTGTTTGCTACTAGCACAAATGTCCAATCTGTTTCAGGAATGGAGGAGAAGCCGACATAATAGTTGCCGCCGTCATAACGATAGCTTCCGACACCATTTTCTTCTGTTATTGCTTTTTGAATGGTCTCAGCTGTTTCGGTTAGACTTTTATCCTTTTGGGCTTCATTAATTGCATTGTATTGATTGTTTACCAAATCCATGTTTTTATGACCAATTATCGTTCCGTTGCTGTCAAGGATGTATCCATAGCCATTTTCTCCATAGCCTGTATCTTCGGCCATTTTACTTAATGCGCTGCCGTCTCTGCGACCCAATAGAGCACCAACGACCTTGCCGTTGTTTTTAATTGGAACTGCTTGTACTAAAACAAGCTCACCGGTGGATGGACTGACAGCAAAACTAACCACATTGCTTTCTCCGTTCAATGCGCCTCTAAGAGAGTCGGATTTATCCAGAACGATGGAGCTGCTATTGGAATCTGAATAAAGAACAGTGCCATCCATCTGTATAATTCCTAGCTCTGTAAAATTTGATTCTTCTAGAACATATCTAAGCAGTGGTTGCTGCACACTCCAATCCATGCCCTGAATTTCTCTTAAAGAAGAAATCATTTCCAATGCTCTGTTTTGTGTTTCTAAGCGGCTGCTCTCTAACTTAGAAGCATCATCAGCCAGCATGCGCAATGAATTTTCTGCTTCTTCAATTATAATATTGCTTGCTACTTTATTACTTATAACTCCGAGTGCTCCACAGGACAATAGAATTAACGCTGCAAAATATAAAATTAATTTAAACCTAATGCTCCTCAATTTGCCATTGATTTTTTTTTCTTTCGTCATAACCGTTTCTCCTTCTTATATTGTGCTTGAAATTTTGATGCATATGTCTGATTTATGTTAACAATAATACATACATTTATAAATTTATGTATACTTTTAATTTGTATTTGGTATAATAATGCAGAAGAATATTCTATCCATGTTCTTTTCATTCGTGTCATATTTTGCTATAATAATTTAGATTATAGTAGAATTATGTAACAATTGAAATGGGTGAAGCTTGAATGTCATTGACATTGACTTGACAAAATGAAATATAAATTTTGAATTATGAATGTTTGGTTTATGTATGACATTGTGAAGGAGTGACTAAAAATGTATAATGAGATGACTTTTGGCAAATGTCTAAAATTTTTTTTATCAACCTTAGATTTGAAAATGAGCCAATTAGCAAGAGCTATTAATGTAGACAATTCGCTTGTAAGTCTTTGGATAAACGAGAAAAGACTTCCATCAACTATATATATTGACAGTATAACAGGATATTTAGCAGTGAATATAAATAATCCCTTGCAGGCTAAGCTGATAGATGAATTATTTAGCAGTTTACCATCAAGCGGAAAAATTCCGGAGAGCGGTGCAAAGGAAAAAATATATAAAATGCTGCTTGCTTCCTTAAAGCATTCTGCTTTATGTAAAGAACAAGAAAAAAAAAGTATGGATAATATTAGTGATAGGGCGGGAAGTAAAACTGGGAAGCCATTATGGGATACCATTAATTTATCTCACAATGATAAATTAATTTATAGCATTCCCAGTATTTTTTCTGCGTATACGTCTTTGCTTGAAAGGGGAAAGCGACATAGTCAAAAAGAGAATAATATAATTTATGTAACATATCATAATATTTTAGATCACTATTTTTTCTCAGACCAAAGATTAGATTATCTAAAAAATACCTATTTGGAAGCCATTAATAACGGCTGGCAAATAAATATTTTATTAAAGCTAGATAACAGCATTAACAATGTTATTAAGTTTATTGCTTTTATTTTTCCGCTTATTAAAACCGGAAAGCTTAAACTTTACCATATGACAAATCAAGAAAGCTTTATGATTCGAAAAGAGCTGTATATTGTACCTGGTATTGGGGCAATGTCATGTTTTCCTACGGATGCTTGTACAGGGATTAACAGTGCTTTTTATTTTGAAAATAAATCAGCTGTTGAAACATTAACTAATTACGCCAAATTATTAATAACAGATAACTCAAACAACATTTTGAAATATTATACTGAAGACATAAAAGCTGAATATTTTGGAAGCTTAATGGAAATGGATGAGCAATTTGGAAACCAGTTCAGCTATAATAGCAGCTTCAGCAGACTTTTGCTTCCGAAAAATCTATATAAAAAACTAATAATTCAGACTGATTTGACAGAGCAAGAGAAGGAGCTTTCTATTCATGATTATCAAAAGCAAGCAAATTGTTTTTTAAAAAATTTGCAGCACCATCAATACAAGGACATCTATTTTACTTCAACGCTGGAAGAATTGTGCCAAGATAAACTTATATATCTTTATACCTGTACCGGAATAAAAGTAATTCCCATAGAGTCGTTAGATGCAATTGAATATCTTACATATGCAATTAATGTTATTAAAAGTCATGATAATTATCATATTGCACTTATGCTTCATGATATAGAGGATATAATTAAAAACAGCTCTTTTTTTATTAAGGAGCGAAAGGTAGTGAATTTGAATATATTTGAAAAGGGAAAGGGGGAAACTGGAATTTGTCTATCTATTAATGACCCTGTTATAGTGAAAGCTTTTGTTGAATATTATAATTCGTTGTGGCAAAAAATTTTACCTTTGTATAAAGAAAAAAAAGAGGTTATTTTGCTGCTAGAAAGCTATATTGCCATTATTCATAATGAATTAATTAAGAATGAACAAGTATTGGACAAAAACAAGAGCTTTGAGAGGCACAGTAACTGTTATATAAATGAAAAAACACTTTAAGTGATCTATAAAAATCATTTAAAGTGTTTTGTTAAAAAATACAAAAGAATAGATTATGTTTCTTTCGAGTAAGCATATGTAATGTTTTTAAATAGTGGTAATACCTACAATCGTAATATTACGGGCATCATAGTCAGACTTTAAATCGATATAATGAGAAACTACATTGTTTTTAATGATTTTTACTTTTGGACGGGTATTAAATTCTTCATAGTTTTTGACAACAATGCCAATTTCGCCGTTGCTGAGCTCAACAGCCGTGCCGAGTGGATAGGAGGCTATTTTGTAGCTGAAGGCAAGCACGATGGCAGGATCAAACATGGTGCCGGAGCCGCCCTGAATAAATTCCAGTGCCTCGGAAGGAAGATGAGGCTTATGATAAGGACGCTCAGAGACAAGTGCATCATATACGTCACAAACGGCTAAAATACGACCGAACAGGGAAATATCCTGAGCTTTTGTACCGCAAGGATAGCCTGAGCCGTCATAGCGCTCGTGGTGCTGCAGTATTCCTACATAAGCGGTAGCAGAAATTGTAGGGAAATTGTCCTTAATAAACTGGTAGCCATTGTAAGGGTGTTCCTTGATAATGGTGAACTCCTCGTCAGTCAGTTTTCCCGGTTTTGACAAAATCTCAATAGGAGTAAACTTTTTGCCGATATCATGCAGCATGGCGGCCATACCAAGCTGTATCAGAGTCTTTTTCTGAAGCCGCAAAGAATTTCCGATGATTAATGCCAGAATGGAGACGTTAATGCTGTGAAAATAAGTGTAATCATCATAAATTTTCAAATCAACCATATTGGCAATGACGTCGGAATTCAACGTTATTTCATCTATAATTTTAGTTAGGCTGGAAGATAAAAAGTTTATTTCGTCCTGATAAGATGCAGAATCCGCGGAAGGAGAGATAAACAGATTTTTCAATGACTGAACGGCTTCGATTTTGATGGTATCGATAAGCTCGGTGTTGAGTGTTAATTCCTTTGACAGCTCGTCATCAATGTACAAGCCTGGATATCCTAAGGCCGTAATGCGCTCCAAATGTTCACTTGTGATAAGGCTGCCTTGATTTAATAGTTTGGTGCCGTTACTATTAAAAATTGTCTTTCCAAGTAACATCCCGGGATGAATATTATGAATGGGGATATATCTCATTGTATACTCCTGTGATTCTATATTGAATCTATCTAAAAACGCTTGTATAATAGGGAAAGCTAAATCTTGATGTGCAATAAAATAAAAAGTCTATAGCGTGTGAAAAATATGTTATCATACCAAGGTATTTTTTTCAAGACATTGGTGAAAAATAAAGGAATTTGGGTAATAAACATGAATATTAAAACAACTTATGAGGATAAATCGATTATAATCGTTCAAAAACAGTCGGGTATAGCGGTAGAAACCGCAAAAATCGGTGAAATTGACATGGTAAGCCAGCTAAGAACGTACAGGCAGGAGCGGGAAAATGATTCCTACATCGGCGTTGTGCATCGTTTAGACCAGCCGGTCGAGGGTATTTTGGTATTTGCCAAGACAAAGGAAGCCGCGGCAGCGCTTAGCAGGCAGATAAGCCAGGGTGAAATGAAAAAATACTACCTTGCACTTTTATGCGGAACACCCAAGGAGCAGGAGAAAAAGCTGGAGGATTATCTGCTGAAAAACGGAAAGACAAATACTTCTGCTGTGGTGAAAAAGGGAAACCCACAGGCAAAAAGAAGCGAGCTTTTCTATAAGATACTGGGTAGCAGAGATGGAATTTCTCTGGCAGAAATTGAGTTGTTTACGGGCAGGCATCATCAGATACGGGTGCAGATGGCAAATGCCGGACTGCCTCTGTGGGGCGATACCAAGTACAACAAGGAATTTGCCGGGCAAAGAGGGGTGAACCCTGCCCTTTGCGCCTATAAGCTTGTGCTGACGCATCCCGTAACCAAGGAAGTTATGACGTTTCAAGCGGCACCGGTTCATGAAATGTTTGGGCCATATGCAACACTTATCTAAGTAAAAAGAAAGATTGCTCCATGATTGTAAATAAACATATATCAACAGCGCCGAAACGAATCGGCGCCGGAGATAAATGTACCAGTGAACCAGCACTATATTATTGTGTTATTTCTTTTAATTTTTCCATAAGATAATCTAATTGAACATTTGAAGAATAAATATCAATATCATAGAAAAGTGTAAAATCTATGGGAATGATTTTACCGTCTTTTACAGCCGGTATTGAATTCCATACAGGGTTATCTTCCAAATCACCTAAATTACCGCTGAATACAATGAAATCACCGGCGTAATCATTTATTGCTTCCAAAGAAACATCTCGATACTGATCTTTTCCGATTATTTCACTTTGAATAACTTCCGGTGCATTTAATTTTAAGTGGCTATAGAGGATGTCTCCGCCACGCCCCCATTTATCACCATATACCCAAATACCGTTCTCGCTGGCTTCAAAAATACTAAAGGTGCTGTCAGCAATTCCCATAGTCTCCATTTCAGCCTTTGCGTTGTTAATTTTTCCCTCAAAATCAGAAAGAGCTGCTTTTGCTTCCTCTTCCTTGCCAAGAATCTCACCTAGGAAGGTAATTCGCTCCTCCATGGAAAGCTCGGTGAAAGGAATGAGAATAGTCGGTGCAATTTTGGATGCTTCATCATATTGTTCCTGATTTACAACAAGAATTAGGTCAGGATCATAGGACATAATTTCTTCGGACTCAAAACCGTCCCATACCGGTAGTTGCTCCACTTCTTTTTCGTATGCGGTGCCTGTAACGTCATAGGTAGCTACCGGAATAACTCCAAGCGCAATGACATCACCCATACCATAGGTGGCAATCACTCTTTGGGGATTTACCGGCACTTCTACATCACCCATAACGGTACTCACGATTTTTGTACTATTATTCTCCGTTTCTGCATCCGCAGCTTCAGTTGATGAAGTTGATTGAGAAGAGGCGGATGTATCAGCTTTGTTGCCTGCGCAGCCTGTAAGTCCTACTGCAACGATTGCAAGTGCAGATAATGACGCAATTGCTTTTATGTATAGGTTTTTTTTCATATTTAAGTCTCCTTTTTTATAAAATCGATATTTGTCTTGGCGCGCCTACCATGATAAATTGGAGTTAGTCTTATCTAACCCAGTAAAGTCTAGCATTTAAAATCAGCAATGTCAAATGCTGTTAGACAATATATTGGGAAGTTAAAAATATAAGATAATTATAGAATGGGCTATATTATAAGGCTAATAGATAGTTTTATAATAAGCTGTTAACTGATTTGGAGCAAGACTAAAACAGATTGGAGTAAAAATAAATTGAAATAGTAATAGGCTTGTGCTATATTGCTTTTAATAAATGTAAGGAGGTGTCGTATGAATGAAACGGAAATATATACTTTGGGTTGGGGAGCTTTGGCAAAGGAGCATAGGTTAGCTACACGACCAATCGGTAATGGTCTTATTTACCATTTTCCTCCAAGTTGGGAACAGGGCTGGATTCATGAAATGCATCCTGCCGAAGGTGTGTTTACAGCAAGTGCCTGGTTTACTCCCACAAAGCAAATACGGCACAAAATCAATGTAAGCAAGCCAGCCATGTGGATTTTCTGTATCGATTGCGGCGATATCACAATTTCTCAGCAGGGTAAATTGCCTCAAAAGCTGACACCGATGACTCATGTTATTATAAATCCTCAAAAACCATTTAGTTTTGTGTTCCCAAAAGGTGTACATGCATGTTTTACAAGCGTACTTATTTTTGAAGATTTTATTGAAAAGGTGTTGCAGGGACGTGAAAATGCACCGATATTTCATGTTGAAGATGCTGTTAATTGGAAATCCCAGCATTATAATACACCGTATATCATGCTGATTTTAGAACAAATCCGCTGGGCGGTACGAAATGCAGATTTTCCTTTATTAGGCCTTGAAAGCATGGTAACTCTGTTGCTGTCTGCAATCGCGCAAAACTATCCGGAAGAACCCATAAGAAGGAGAAGTCGTGTCCATTACGTGAATTGGGAAAATGAACAGAAGATCTATAAAGTAAAGGTTGCTTTGGATAACGATATACTAAACGCACCCGGTATAACCGAAATGTGTAAACTTGCGCAAATGAGCGAAAGTAAGCTTAGAAACAGCTTTCGAAATTTGTACGGAGTTTCACTTTATGATTATATCCGTATTGAAAAAATGAAACGTGCAATGCAGTTATTAGGGGCAGATCATTTGAGTATCCATAATATTGCGGAGCAATGCGGCTATCAGAATCAATCAAAATTCACTTCTGCGTTTAAGGCAGTACATGGGATTACGCCCAGTGAATTTAGAAAGGCTTTTAATTTGTAATGGTCTATATTTATTAGATTAGAAAAAACGCTGACAGAGCGGGTTGACAAAATGAGCCGGATAGCATAGAATACATCATAAAGAATAAACAATGTGAAACGGCGTTGATAAGGATTAGTACAGAAGGAAAAAGATCAGAGAGAGAGTTGATTGGTGTGAGACTCTTGCTTGGAACTTGTGGAACCTGCCTTGGAGCTCTATATGAAAGTATAGCGTATATTCTGCGATAAAGAATTTGAGGAGAGCTGTTTTTACAGCTAATCAGGGTGGTACCGCCGATATAAGCCTTTCGGTCCCTTTTTTAGGGATTGGAAGGCTTTTTTATATCCCAGGAAATTCCTTCGGATTTCCTAGGATATAAAAAATATTATGCACACGAATGCAAGCGGAGGATGTCACTACGTGACTGCATTTGGCGCAAAAAAAATATTATGCGCACTCAATTATGAAAGGAGCAAAAAGATGTCAAACGACAAGAAATTAGTAGAAGCAATCACCTCAATGGAAGAGGATTTTGCACAGTGGTACACGGACGTGGTAAAAAAGGCAGAGCTGATTGATTATTCCAGCGTAAAGGGCTGTATGGTAATCAAACCGGCTGGGTATGCTATATGGGAAAATATTCAAAAGGAGCTGGATGCCCGCTTCAAAGCAACAGGAGTAGAAAACGTATATATGCCGATGTTCATACCGGAAAGCTTGCTTCAGGTAGAAAAAGACCATGTGGAAGGCTTTGCACCGGAGGTGGCATGGGTGACACATGGCGGCTTGGAACCTTTACAGGAGAGAATGTGTGTGAGACCGACTTCAGAGACATTGTTCTGTGATTTCTACGCAAAGGATATTCAGTCTCACAGAGATTTGCCGAGACTTTACAATCAGTGGTGTTCCGTTGTACGCTGGGAAAAGACAACAAGACCGTTCCTTCGCTCCAGAGAATTTTTGTGGCAGGAAGGACATACCGCTCATGCAACGGAGGAGGAATCAGAGGAGAGAACGATACAGATGTTAAACCTCTATGCAGACTTCTGTGAAAACGTGCTTGCAATGCCGGTAATTAAGGGCAAGAAGACCGATAAGGAAAAGTTTGCCGGTGCGGAGTCTACCTACACAATTGAAGCACTGATGCACGATGGGAAAGCATTGCAGTCAGGAACAAGCCATAACTTTGGAGACGGTTTTGCAAAGGCATTCGGTATTCAGTATACAGACAAAGAAAATAAACTTCAGTATGTACATCAGACCTCATGGGGTATGACAACAAGACTGATTGGCGCAATTATCATGGTACATGGGGACAACAGCGGTCTTGTTCTTCCGCCTAAGATTGCACCGACGCAGGTGATGATTATTCCGATTCAGCAGAAAAAAGAGGGCGTATTGGAAAAGGCTTCCGAGTTAAAGGAACAGCTTTTAAACAATGGCTTCCGCGTAAAAGTGGATGAGACCGATAAGAGTCCGGGTTGGAAATTCTCGGAGGCAGAGATGAGAGGAATCCCGGTTCGTGTGGAAGTTGGACCAAAGGACATCGAGGCAGGCCAGTGTGTTGTTGTGAGACGTGATACGAGAGAGAAAACAGTGGTTTCCTTTGAAGAGTTGAATCAGAAGGTGGCAGAGATATTGGGCGCAATGCAGCATGATTTGCTTGAAAGGGCGAGAACGCACAGAGAGGCACATACCTATTCGGCTGCGGCCTATGAGGAATTTAAGGAAATTCTGGAGACAAAGCCTGGCTTTGTAAAAGCGATGTGGTGCGGTGACGAGGCTTGTGAGAATAAAATCAAGGAAGACACATCGGCAACCTCCCGCTGTATGCCGTTTGAGCAGGAAACTATTTCAGAAAAATGCGTTTGTTGTGGAAAAGATGCAAAAAAATTAGTATACTGGGGTAAAGCATACTAAAAAATGAGTGGTGATAGAGTGAGAATAGAACTTCCCCCAAAAGTAAAGATTATTATCAATAAATTACTGGAAAACGGATACGAAGCCTACGCGGTAGGCGGCTGTGTCCGTGACAGTGTTCTGGGCAGAATTCCTGATGATTGGGATATTACGACGTCCGCAACACCCGAAGAGGTAAAAGAAATATTTTTCCGTACCATTGATACCGGAATTGCGCACGGAACCGTCACGGTTATGCTGGAGCGTGAAGGGTTTGAGGTGACAACCTACCGAATCGACGGTGAATATGAGGACGGAAGGCATCCCAAAAGTGTTTCCTTCACAAGAAGTCTGGTTGAGGACTTAAAACGCAGGGATTTTACCGTAAATGCGATGGCATACAATGACGTGAGCGGCATTGTGGATGAGTTCGGCGGAATAGAGGATTTGAAACGCGGCATTATCCGCTGTGTGGGAAATGCAGAGGACCGTTTTCGTGAAGATGCACTTCGGATTTTAAGGGCAGTTCGTTTTTCTGCACAGCTTGGCTTTCAAATTGAGGAAAAGACAAGGCAGGCAGTTCAAAAGCTGGCGGCTAATTTAGAGCATATCAGCGCGGAGCGAATTCAGGTAGAGCTTGTCAAGCTGCTTGTTTCAAAGAACCCTGACAGACTTTTGATGGCATATGAGACCGGAATCACGAAGGTGATACTTCCCGAATTCGATAAGATGATGGAATGCCCTCAAAACAATCCTCACCACCTCTACAATGTAGGTGAACATACGATAAAGGCAGTTGAGCAGATTGAGAACAGCAAGGCACTCAGACTTGCTATGCTTTTTCATGATGTGGCAAAGCCCGATACGAGGACGACTGACGAGAAGGGGGTCGACCACTTTTACGGTCATCCTGATTTTAGCGTCGAGATAGCCAGACAGATTTTAAAGAGGCTTCGGTTTGATAATGACACGATGAATAAGGTTTGCCTTCTGATTAAATATCATGACACGGATATTGACAGCCGAAAGAAAGCTGTGCGGCGTGCGATGAATAAGGTAGGCGAGGACAGTTTTCTTGAGCTTTTAAAGGTAAAGCGCGCCGATACGATGGCGCAGAGCGAATATAAGAGAGCGGAAAAGCTCCTCAATATCGAGACGGTTGAGAAGCTTTACCATGAAATTTTGCAGGACAAAGAGTGCGTTTCCTTAAAAACTTTGGCAGTTACCGGACAAGACCTGATTGACAACGGCATCAAGCCGGGAAAGCAGATGGGAGTCATTTTGAATACCCTGTTGCTTGATGTCATAGAGGAACCAAAACATAACAATTATCCGTATTTGATTTCGAAGGCGATTAAAATGAAAGAATAGGTTACAGTTTGAACGTTAGGTTAAGCTGTAACCTATTTTTTATGCGAACGAATGCAAATGGGAGATGTCACTACGTGGCTGCATTCGGCGCGACAAAGCGGTCAAGTCCCTCATGAGTGAGGGATTAGGGAGTTAATGCGGACTTATTCGCTTTGTTCTGTGCACCTCGCGGAGGGGAAGTAGTTACTTCGCAACCCGCTCGGGCGCGAAGTGTGAGCAAGCTCACACTTTTCATTAAGAGTAGATTTCCACTTATCATAATTCCTCTAAACCATACATAAGATAGAAAAGAATATGGAATAGGGGGAATCTGTGGTGAGTGAAAAAGAACTTTTAATATGGGAACAATATGATATCAATGTGATCCGCACATATAAGGGGCGTCAAAGTATTATCTGTGAGACGGACAAAGGATTAAAGCTTGTGAAGGAAGTAGGGTTTCAAGGTTCAAAAGTGGAATTTCAGAACAGGGTCAAGAATTTACTCAAGGATTCGGAGTTTTTTCATATAGATTATTTCGTGGAAAATTTAAATGGGGAACTGGTGACAAAGGACAAGGACGAGGCGTTGTATGTTGTGAAGGAATGGTATGAGGGGCGGGAAATTGACGTCAGAAACAGGAGTGAAATTCTGCTGGCTGTTAAGCTGCTGGCAATGCTGCACGAAAAGATGGTAGTGCCAGACTATGATTTTCCCCCGAATCATAGGTGCGAGGATTTAACACAGGAATTTGAGAAGCACAATAAGGAGCTGAAAAAGGTAAGAAACTTTGTGCGAGATAAAAATAAGAAAACGGATTATGAAATATGCTTTATCAATGTATTTGATATGTTCCAAAAGGACTCAATTGCAGCGGTAGAGCGCTTAAAGTCGTCCAATTACGAAAAACTGCTAAAGGAGGCACTTACTAAAAAAACGGTATGTCACGGTGATTACAACCACCATAATATCCTGGTGAGCAAACAGCTTCCGGTTATCACGAACTTTGACAAATGCCGAATTGGACCTCAGATTTCGGATTTATATAATTTTATGAGAAAAATATTGGAGAAAAATAATTGGGAAATCAGCTTGGGCAGGGAAATGCTTGAGGCTTACCACGAAATAAAGAGGCTGAGTACAGACGAATTAGAAAATCTGTTAATTCGCTTTATTTATCCCGAAAAATTTTGGAAGATTGCCAACCATTATTATAATTCGAATAAGGCATGGACACCTGTTAAAAATATTGAGAAGCTGGAAACGCTCGCGGCGCAGAATAAAGCAAAATGGAGTTTTTTGAAGGAAATTTTTGGAGATGGTTCAGACCTTAATGGCATGAAGTGTTTTCTAAATTGACAAAATGTTTTTGGTTTCTTTTTTGAGGGATATCATGTATAATGTCGTTAGACATTATACAGCGCCGAACGAAGTGAGTGCGCATAATGCACGAAGTGCGTGCATATGAGCATGCGAATATGCTCCTGATGTCGTTAGATTAAAGGCACAAAAGAGGTGATAAATTGTTCAACCGATTCAAAGTATTGTGTTTTTTGTCAGCCATACTTGTATTAGGCGGCTGTCAAAGCACAGGCATAAATGTAAATAGCAGCGATCAAACAGATGCTACGGAAGAAACACAAGAGGAGCTTGCTTGGTCAGAGAAATATGACAGCGAAGAGACAGGTGTTTTGGTTGCTGTTGATCAAGAAAAACAGACGGTGACCGTTAAAAAAATAGATTCCGGAGAGAAATTTACCTTAAATTATTCGGGCGCGACCGACGTGACAAACCAATATGAGAGTGCCATAAGTATGAAACAGGTGCAAATGGGTGAAGTGATCAATTTGTACTACAGCCAGACAGATTCTATGGCAAGGAAGCTTCAGGTTTCTTCCAAGGCATGGGAATACACTCAAATTGAAAACCTTTCATTTGACCAAACGGAGAAAACAATATCTTTGGGAGGCGAGAAGTACCGCTATGGAGACAGCCTTACCATAATGTCGGACGGCGAAGAGGGCAGCCTTTTGGACTTAAACGCGATTGATATTGTCACGGTCAAGGGAATTGATAAAAAAGTCTGCTCGATTATTGTGACAAGAGGACATGGTTATATTTCTCTGGAAAATGATGAAACCTTTATTGACGGCTGGATTGAGATAAGTCAGGAAAGTGCAAAGCCGATAACGGAGGATATGCTCGTAGTTGCCTCGGAGGGAAGTCATAAGGTAACAGTTGCAAAGAACGGAGCAGGAGGGACAAAGAGTGTCACGGTAAGACGCAACGAAAAGACGGTTGTGGACGTGGGAGACTTAAAAAGTGCCGCCAAAAAATCCGGAAGTTTAAAATTTACAATAACACCAAGCAGTGCAATCCTCTACATTGATGGGGTAAAGACAGATTACAGCGAGCTGGTTGTAGTCGATTATGGAGCTCATAGCGTCAGAGTTAAAGCGGACGGATATTCCGACTATACACAGACGCTTGTAGTGGGAAGCAGTTATGCGGAGATTGAGATTAATGCGGGAACTGCTTCAAGCTCAGATACGACGAGCACTTCCGATACATCAGACAGTCAGGATAAGACATCAAAGACCGGAGATGGCAGTACTACAAACGGCACAACAGGAACAGATACCACGGGAACAGGGACTACAGGAGGCTTAAACAGCGGCACAACAGACAGTACGGATACAACAAATTCGACGGACATAGGTGTGGAGAGTGTGCTGACTGATGTTTTGACCGATTTATTGACCGAGTAGTGCAAGAAGAGATTCGTTTCGCGAAGTGTGAGCTTCGCTCACACATTATATCATAGGAATTTCCTATGATATAAAAATGCTTATGCGTACCTCGCTAAGTAGAAGTAGTTGCGATGCAACCCGCTCGGACGCAAAGTGTGAGCTTCGCTCACACTTTCATATAAATAAATAGCTTTAGAGGAGGAAAGAAAATGGATTATAAGAAAAACTATGAAGAGTGGCTGAATAACCCATATTTTGACGAAGAGACGAAGGGTGAACTGAAACAAATAGCAGGAGATGAAAATGAGATAAAGGAACGTTTCTATGCTGACCTTGAATTTGGTACGGCGGGCCTTAGAGGTGTCATTGGCGCAGGAACAAACCGCATGAACAAATATGTTGTGCGTAAGACAACACAGGGGCTTGCAAACTATATAAAAAATGTAAAGGCAGAAAGCAAAGGCGTTGCAATCGCTTATGATTCCCGCAGAATGTCACCGGAATTTGCAGACGAAGCGGCACTCTGCCTATGCGCAAACGGCATTAAAACTTACGTGTTTGAGAGCCTGAGACCGACTCCAGAGCTTTCCTATGCGGTTAGAAAACTTGGATGTATCGCCGGAATCAATATTACGGCAAGTCATAATCCGCCTGAATATAACGGATATAAAGTATACTGGGAGGACGGCGCACAAATTACACCGCCTCATGATACCGGAATTATGGATGAGGTAAAAAAGGTAGTTGATTATAATACCGTTAAGACAATGGACAAGCAAGAGGCGCAGAAGCAGGGCTTATATGAAGTAATCGGACAAGCGATTGACGATGCATACATGGAAGAGCTTAAGAAAAACGTGCTTCGCCCTGACAGCATCAAGGCTGTTCAAAAAGATATTAAGATTGTTTATACTCCTCTTCACGGAACCGGAAATATACCGGCTAGAAGAGTTTTGAAGGAGCTTGGTTTTGAACATGTATATGTTGTGCCGGAGCAGGAACTTCCGGACGGAGAGTTTCCGACGGTAAGCTATCCAAATCCGGAGGATAAGGCTGCATTTAAGCTTGCTCTTGATTTGGCAAAGGAGAAGGACGCAGACTTGGTTCTTGCAACAGACCCTGATGCGGATCGTTTAGGCGTTTATGTAAAAGACAGCAAAACAGGAGAATACATCACACTGACAGGCAACATGTCCGGCTGTCTTTTGGCAGACTATGAAATCGGACAGAGGAAGGAATTAAAAGGACTTCCAGAGGACGGTGCTTTAATCAAAACAATCGTTACCTCCAATATGGCAGATGCAATTGCAAAGCACTATGAGGTTGAGCTTATAGAAGTTCTGACAGGCTTTAAGTTTATCGGACAGAAAATATTAGGATTTGAACAGACAGGCAAGGGTGAGTACCTATTTGGTTTTGAGGAGAGCTATGGCTGTCTGATCGGAACTCATGCAAGAGATAAGGATGCTATCGTTGCGACAATGGCGCTTTGTGAGGCAGCAGCTTATTACAAGACAAAGAATATGACTCTTTGGGATGCTATGGTTCAGATGTACGAAAAATACGGCTACTACAAAGATGATATCAAATCTATCACCTTGAAGGGAATCGAGGGCTTAGAGAAGATTCAAAGTATTATGGAGAGTCTTCGAAATAAAACACCTGAAAAAATCGGAGATTATACTGTTTTATCCGCAAGAGATTATAAGAAGGATACAGTTGTAAACTTGCAGACAGGCGAGACAACAAAGACAGGTCTTCCAAGCTCTAATGTTCTTTATTATGATTTGAATGATGATGCATGGCTTTGTGTAAGACCTTCCGGAACAGAACCAAAGGTTAAATTCTATTATGGTATCAAGGGCAGCTCATTGGAGAACGCGGATGAAAAATCAGCCAAGCTTGGCGAGGAAGTGCTTGCCATGATCAATGCAATGCTGTAAATACAGGAGTAAGAGATGGCAGAGTACAGTTTTGATGAATTGAGAGATATTATTAAGACGCTTCGCTCAGAAAATGGTTGTCCGTGGGACAGAGAACAGACCCATGAAAGTCTGAAACCGTGTATGCGGGAGGAGGCAGCAGAACTTGCTGCCTCTATTCGTATTTACAAGGAGACAGGCGATGATACAAATCTGTGTGAGGAGCTTGGAGATGTTCTTTTACAGGTATTTTTGCATAGCCAGATAGCGGAGGAAGAAGGCAGATTCACGATAGATGATGTGATTGACAGCATCAGTAAAAAGATGATCAGGCGCCACCCTCATGTGTTTGGCAGCGAAAATTTGGAAACCTCCGGTGAAGTACTGGAGAAATGGGATGAGATTAAGAAGAAAGAAAAAGAGGGACAACCATGGGTAACCTCTGTTTTAAGGGAGATTCCTTTGGAATTACCGGCATTGATGAGGGCTCAAAAAGTACTGAAAAAAGCAGATGCATTTTATCACATGTCACAAAATATGGAAGATACAATTGACAACATTAGACAAAGATTAGACAATCTAAAAGTGCAAAGTGCACAAGATGGTGAGTCGAATTATGACCTGATAGGCGGCATCCTACTGGACTGTGCAAACCTTGCAAAACTCAGTAAAATACAGGGGGAAGAGGCACTTATTGATAAGCTGGAAATGCTGATTTCTTCGTTGGAGGATAAAAATTAGCAGTTTTGCAAAAAAAACCCACAAAAATACGAATTCTGAATGAAATTCCTTGACAAATTACTCAGAAACGTATATAAATAGAAAAGAGGCAAGTTACAAAGACTTGTTCACAAAAACTAAAGGTTTAAAAAAATAACAAACATTAACGAAAAGAGTTAGAGGAGGAGTTTTCCATGAACAAAGCAGAATTAGTTGCAGCAATCGCTGAGAAAACAGAATTATCAAAGAAGGATTCAGAAAAGGCTTTAAAGGCGTTTGTTGACGTAGTAACAGAAGAGTTAACAAAGGGCGAAAAAATCCAATTAGTTGGTTTCGGTACTTTCGAAGTAGCTGAGAGAGCAGCTAGAGAAGGAAGAAATCCTCAGACTGGCGCAGTGATGAAGATTGCAGCTTCAAAAGCTCCTAAGTTCAAAGCAGGAAAAGCTTTAAAGGATATTATCAACGGCTAATAAAAATTGAAAAGCTGTTGCAGACCACTGAATTGTGATTTGCAGCAGCTTTTTTTATATCATACGAAATTTCTATGATATTAAAACTATTTATGCGCACCTCGCGGAGTGGAAGTTGTTGCTTCTGGGCCCGCTCGGGTGTGAAGTGTGAACAAGCTCACACTTTGTTCTAGAACAGGAGAAGAAATATGAGATTAGATAAATATTTAAAGGTTTCACGTCTGATCAAGAGAAGAACGATTGCAAATGAGGCATGCGATGCGGGAAGAGTTCTTGTCAACGGAAAACCGGCGAAGGCATCTGTAAATGTTAAGGAAAACGACATTATAGAAATACAGTTTGGAACGAAGAATGTAAAGGTTCAGGTGACGGATGTGCAGGAAACCGTTAAGAAGGATGAAGCAAAGGAACTGTATAAGTACATCTAAACCCTTTGCGTATTTAGCATTTAGGTATAATATGACATTCCCCTTAATATAATTAATAGAACAGCACTTGTCAGAATGGTTTTATTATAGTAACTGTGAAGGCACTGGACAGTTATCTATCATTTTATATTAAGGGGGAATTTTTATGGAAGAAAAGCCGATGCCAAAAGCGCATAAACTTACTTTAAACAATAGAAGGACAGGTATTATCAACGGAGTTGCCGATGTGCTGTCGTTTGATATATCAGAAATTCTATTGGAGACAGACCAAGGAATGCTTATGATAAAAGGGAATGACCTTCATGTAAACCGGCTTACCTTAGAGAAGGGCGAGGTGGAGATTGAAGGAAGAATTGACAGCCTTACCTATTCCGAAATAACAGGCTATAATAAGCAGGGTGAATCTTTCTTGAGCAGACTGTTCAAGTAGGTGCCTATGAGCCAAAATATAATAAACGAGGTATATTTTTTTGGCTGCTGCGTATTGACGGGGGTGGCAGTCATATCTATGTATGATGTGCTGCGCATTTTTCGAAGAATTGTAAAGCACGGAGTTTTTGCGGTCGGACTTGAGGATTTTCTATATTGGGTAGGAAGCGGTTTTTTTGTCTTCCATATCATTTACATACGAAATGACGGGGTTATAAGAGGCTTCGCCATTCTGGCAATTGTTCTGGGGATGTTATTATATAATGTGACAGTAAGCCGTCTGATTGTGAAATATATATCATTGGTGCTTAAGACCATACTGGATATTATATTGTTTCCCATAAAGTGGATTTTAAAAAAGTGCTCAAATATATTGAAAAAATATTACAAAGCTGTTAAAATTAGGCTATCTAAGCAAAAAGGGGAAAGCGGGTGTAAATATGACTCGGGGAAGAGCAAGACGAAAAAGAAAGCAGAACAGAAGACAAAATAGATTTGGAGTACTGTCGATTAGTGCGGTAGTGCTTATGCTGTTGGTAGTAATTTCTGTAAAAAGCGTGGAGCTCCATGCAAAGAACGAGCAGTACATCCAGAAGGAAACCCAGCTTACGAAGGAACGGGATGCAGAACTGGACCGTCAGGGTGAATTAGAGGAATATGCGAAGTATGTCGAGACAAAGGAATTTATTGTAGATGTTGCGAAGGAAAAGCTTGGTTTGGTCTATGATGATGAGATTATATTTAAGGAAAAAAATTAGCTTGACAAAGAGTAAGGGAATTGGGTATAATGAACTTCGTCAGTTATGGCGGAATAGCTCAGTTGGCTAGAGCACACGGTTCATACCCGTGGTGTCGTTGGTTCAAATCCAATTTCCGCTATTTTATAAAGACAATGAGAATGTGCAGAGTGCACATTCTTTTTTTATAGCATAGGAAATTCGAAAGAATTTCCTATGCTATAAATATTTTGTCAAAAACTTTTTATGGAATGGACTCTGTTTTGACAAAGATTTTAAGTGTTTCTATTTATAATATTCTCACTGCTATTTGGGGCGGGAGGGAATAAAATGAAATTAAATGTAGCGGACGAGGCCGTATTTTTAAACGGAGAAATCAATAGAGAAAAGCTGGTGTTGCTTGCCAAGGCTTTTGACGAGCTGGCCGCAAGTTTTTCCGGTTTGCCCAAAAGTCAGGACAAGCTTTCAGAAAATGAGCTGAATCATATATTTGAATGTCTGGGAGAAAAATACTGTAAAGAATGTGAGAAATGTGAGTGCTGCTGGGAGCAAAATTATTTTTCTACTTACCAGAGTGCATATGAGATTTTAAGCAGGATAAATGAGGACGAAGAAGAAGGGCTTAAAGAACTGAAAAACGGGTTTGCAAAGGATTGTATCAGAACGGAAGAGATTGTCAGGGAGACACAAAGACTCTTTCACAGAGAGAGGGAAAATCTGAAGTGGAATAATAAAATTATTTCCGCAAGGGAGGCGGTGTCGGAACAGCTAAAGGCAATGTCGCAGATTATCATGCAGATAAAGGACGAGGTCTGCCTGGTTGAGAAGCCGAGTGACGCCATGGAAAAAAATATCCGCTTTGTACTCTGGAGCAGTCGAATATTGGCAAAAAATATATTTGTCATCAACCGGGCAGATAAGCGAAAAGAGCTTCGTATCACGGTTAAAACAAAAAATGGAAGATGTATACCGACCAAGGAGCTTGCCAATCTGATCGGCAGCGTGTCTGATACAGGTTATACGGTCAGCAAGAACTGCAAGAACCTGATTAACGGAGAATGGTATCCGGTTACTCTCGTCGAGGACGTAAACTTTAACATGCTTTACGGCGTGGCAAGGAGAATAAAAGATGGAGAGAGAGTTTCGGGGGATAATTTTTCTATTATCGAAAATAAGGACGGAAGGAGCATCCTCTGCCTCGCGGACGGAATGGGTTCGGGCTTAAATGCGTGCAGTGAGAGCGAGAAAGTAATTGAACTGCTGGAAGAGCTGACGGAGGCTGGTTTTTACAAGGAGGCGGCAATTAAAATGATAAACTCCCTTCTCGTTGTCAAAATGGACGAGCCTTTATTTACGACGGCTGATTTATGTGAAATCAATTTGTATAGCGGCTTATGCGAGTTTGTGAAAGCCGGAGCTGCCATCTCTTTTATTAAAAGAAAAAACTGGGTTGAGGTGGTAGAGGCATCCACTCTGCCGGCAGGGCTTGTCTATGAGATGGAAACGAGTACCGTCTCCAAAAAGCTCTATGACGGTGATTTTGTGGTTATGATGACAGACGGCGTAATTGACGCTTTTGCTCCGGCTTCGGGAGAGGAAATGCTAAAGGATATCATAGAGGAGATTGACAGCACAAATCCAAGGGAGATCGCATCGGAAATACTGGAGCATGTTCTGGAATACAACAACGGAGGCGCCGGGGATGACATGACGATATTGGTAGCCGGAATCTGGGGAAGATGATGGGTGAGGCGCATGGACAAATTGTGATTGGAGTGAAAGAGGAATTACCATTCAGCCTTGATTTTTACTATATATTTTGTTACCATATTTAAATACGAGGAAAGACTGACTGCTCGACCAATCAGTGGCAATGGTGAGATATATGGTAAACAAGGTATTACAGTTTATAGAGGAAAAGAAAATGCTTCTGCCGGAGGACAGGGTAATTGTAGGTGTTTCGGGAGGGGCTGATTCTGTTTGTCTTTTGCATATACTTTTACATGTTCAGAAAACAGTGCCGGTCACTTTCATTGTGGTTCATATCGAACATGGCATAAGAGGCGAGGAAAGTCTTGCGGATGCCAGATTTGTGGAGGAGCTTGCCAAAGTGCACGGCTTGGAATTTTGCAAATTTTCCTATGATGTTTTGGAGGAGGCGAAAAAAGCCGGACTGGGTACGGAGGAGATGGCAAGAACCTTGCGCTATAAGGCTTTTGAGGAAGCGCTGACACAGTTTCGTTGCAATAAGATTGCTGTGGCGCATAACAAAAATGACAATGCCGAAACGCTGCTTTTGAATTTGTTTCGAGGAAGCGGTTTAAAGGGACTCGGCGGCATCATGCCGGTGAGGGACAATGTGATACGACCTCTTTTATGTGTAGAGCGAAGTGAGATAGAAGCTTTTCTGGAAGAAAGAGACATAGAATACCGGATGGACAAGACCAACTTGGAAGACGACTACACAAGAAATAAGATTAGGCTCAACGTACTTCCTTATATTCAGGAAAATGTTAATAAGCAGGCAGTAAGCCATATTGACGGGGCTTCAAAAATGATTTATGAGGCATGGGAATATTTGGAGGCGGAGACGGATAAGGTATATAAGGAGTGTGTGAGGACAACCGGCAGGGAAATTCGCATTGAAATTTCAAGACTGCTTGATGTATCAGATATTCTTAAGAAGAACATAATAAGAAAATGTATCGGAAATGCCGCAAAAGGATTAAAGGATATCACAAACAACCATGTGGAGTCTATTTTAGGGCTTTTCTCGCAGCAAACAGGAAGAGAAATTCATCTGCCTTATGGAGTGAAGGCGAGAAAAAGCTATGGAGAAATCATCATCGGTACGGCTCAAATAACGGAAAATCTTATAGAAAATGCGATTTCGGTCAAGGTACCGGGTGTCTGTCAGTTCGGAGGGTTTCAGTTCGAATTTAGCTTGGAGAAAAGGGAAAAAAATCAAATTATTCCAGAAAAGATATATACGAAATGGTTCGATTATGATAAAATAGGGGATAGTTTGCGATTAAGAACCCGTGAAACAGGTGATTATTTCGCAGTAAATTCCGGCGGGGATACAAAAAAACTAAAATCTTATTTCATAGATGAAAAAATAGAGAGAGAAAAACGAGATAGTATTCCGGTGCTGAGTGACAATCACCATATAATCTGGATCGTAGGATATCGAATCAGTGAAGCATATAAGGTCGATGAAAATACAAAGCAGCTTTTAAAAGTACAAGTAAATGGAGGATAAGACAATGGCAGATAAAATCAAGATATTGATTTCAGAGGAAGATGTAGATAAGAGAATCAAAGAGGTAGGAGAGCAGATCAGCAAGGACTATGCGGGTCAGGAGGTGCATGTAATCTGTGTGCTTAAGGGCGGCGTGTTCTTTATGTGTGAGCTTGCTAAGAGAATTTCATTGCCTCTTTCTATGGATTTTATGTCCGTATCAAGCTATGGTGCTGAAAAGCAGTCAAGCGGAGTTGTGAAAATAGTAAAGGATTTAGATGAAGCGCTGGAAGGCAAAAATGTTATTATTGTTGAGGATATTATTGATTCCGGAAATACCCTCAGCTATTTAGTTGAAATTTTAAAGAAGAGAAATCCGAAGAGCCTTAAAATCTGTACGTTGCTGGATAAACCGGAAAGACGTGTGACAGATGTGAAGGTAGATTATGTCGGATTTGAAATACCGGATGAATTTGTAGTTGGATATGGTTTGGATTATGCACAAAAATATAGAAATCTGCCATATATTGGTGTGGTAGAGGAATAACATAAGAAAGCCAGACTTCGAAGGGAGGTTTATGATATGAACCGAAAATATAAAGGTATCGGTTTCTATTTGTTGGTTTTAGTTGTGGCATTGATGGTTGCAATTTTAGTCAATGATAGTGTGAGACGAAATAATGATTATACAATTGGAAAGTTTAAGGCGGATTTGGCAGCAGGAGAGGTGGTAGGTGTAGAAATTACACCGAATGCGGAGCAGCCTACCGGACAGCTTCAAATTGAATTAAAGGATAACAATATTCCCAAAACATTGGTTGTAATAGATCTAGCTGAGACAGAAAAACTTTTGGATCAGTATAACATTGATCCGGTGGTGAATGATGTTGAAAAGGAAAGCTGGATTATGACAACCTTGTTGCCATGCATGGTGACGTTTATTATCGTATTTTTACTCTTCTCCCTTATGAATAATCAGGCAGCAGGGGGCGGCGGCGGAAACAAGGTCATGAACTTTGGAAAGAGCCGTGCAAAAATGAGCACGGATGAAAATAAAAAGGTGACGTTTAAGGACGTGGCAGGTCTGGATGAGGAGAAGGATGAATTAAAGGAGATCGTAGATTTCCTGAAAAATCCGAGACGCTACATTCAGGTGGGAGCCAGAATTCCGAAGGGCGTTTTGTTAGTAGGACCTCCGGGAACAGGAAAGACCTTAATCGCAAAAGCAGTTGCGGGTGAGGCAGGAGTTCCTTTCTTCAGTATTTCCGGTTCCGACTTCGTAGAGATGTTTGTCGGTGTCGGCGCTTCCCGTGTAAGAGACTTGTTTGAGGAAGCAAAGAAAAATTCTCCGTGTATTATTTTTATCGATGAGATTGATGCGGTTGCCAGAAGAAGGGGAACCGGTATGGGCGGCGGCCATGATGAGAGAGAGCAGACTCTAAATCAGTTGCTGGTAGAGATGGATGGTTTTGGTGTAAACGAAGGAATTATCGTAATGTCTGCAACAAACCGTGTGGATATATTGGACCCTGCTATTTTGAGACCGGGACGTTTTGACAGAAAGGTCGGCGTAGGCCGTCCGGATATCAAGGGGCGCGAGGAAATCTTAAAGGTTCATGCAAAGAACAAGCCGCTTGGCGATGATGTGGAGCTTAGCGTGATTGCACAGACTACAGCAGGTTTTACAGGGGCAGACCTTGAAAACCTTTTGAATGAAGCAGCGATTTTTGCAGCGAGAGAGCAGAGAACTTACATCAAGCAGGAGGACATTAATCGTTCTTTTGTAAAGGTAGGAATTGGTACGGAGAAGAAGAGCCGTGTCATGACAGAAAAAGAAAAGAAAATTACAGCATATCACGAGGCAGGTCATGCAATTTTGTTCCACTTGCTTCCAGATGTCGGACCGGTGTATACGGTATCTATCATACCGACCGGAATGGGTGCAGCAGGCTACACGATGCCGCTTCCTGAAAAAGACGAGATGTTTAACACGAAAGGCAGAATGCTTCAGGACATCGTGGTTGATTTAGGCGGAAGAGTGGCAGAGGAGCTTATCTTTGATGATATTACAACGGGAGCTTCTCAGGACATCAAGCAGGCAACGAGAATTGCCAAGGCGATGGTTACCAAATATGGTATGTCAGAAAGAGTCGGCTTAATTGATTACGGCGGAGATGATGATGAGGTATTCATCGGCAGAGACTTAGCGCATACAAGAGGTTACAGTGAAAATATCGCAACTGTTATTGATGAGGAAGTAAAACGTATCGTGGAAGAGTGTCATACCAAGGCAAGAAATATCATTCGCGAGCATGAGGAGACTCTTCATAAATGTGCACAGCTTCTTCTTGAAAAAGAGAAGATCGGAAGAGAAGAATTTGAGGCATTGTTTGCTGAGGCTTAAGAAATAGAGAATTTAAAAACAGACATATTTTCGAAAGAGAATATGTCTGTTTTTAAATAGATTGCTATTGCTCTAACGGCTGCTTTGCTCTTCGAAGAAAAAAAACGGCAGACAGCATAACAACTGAAAATACAATTAAATAAGCAACCACGGCAATGCCATGAGCAAAAGCTGCGGCAATTATCATAAAGATACAGCCTATAAGAGACAGACAAGGCATAAGTATCCGATTGAAAAAGCTAAGCTCCTTCCCTTTTACCATGAACATAATAAAAATAGGGATATACAGGGCGTAAAGTGTGATGATAGGCAATTCGGAGGAATCAAAGCTGAAAAATCCAAACCAGTTAGAAGTCAGATTTGCTCCATAAAAATAAAATAACCAGACAGCACAGAGAAACAATCCTAAAATGGCAGAGTTAACCGGCATATTAGTTGCCGAGTCCACCTGGCTGAATATTTGGGGTTTAGGACCGAGGCCTCTCGCTGCAAGCGAATAAATTCCCCGTGTGCAGCCAAGCATCAAACCATTTAATGTTCCCAAGCAGGAAATGATGACAAAGACAAACAGCAAAGAGCCGCCCGCCGAGGTAAAAATAGTCTGGAATGCCAGCTTAGCACCGGCTTCACCGCCTGCCATCATGACTTCATTTTCAATCGTTCCGGCTAAACCGATGTAGTACAGGATATAAGCGGACATAGTAATAAACGTACCTATAATCAAAGCCAAAGGAAGATTTCTTTTGGCATTCTTCAATTCTGCGTTAATACAGGTTGCAATAATCCAGCCCTCATAGGCAAAGGCGGCGGCGACAACGGCTGTAAACAATCCGTTTGGAGTGCCTTGAGAGACACTGTGTGTGAAATTATACATGGTCATACCACTTCGAATTCCGGTAAAGGTTCCGATAACTGCCATTAAAAAGAGCGGAATTAGTTTAATAACTGTCGTGCTTACCTGAAATTTTCCGGCTAAAACAGGAGATAAGGAATTCAGGGTAAAGCTTAGAACTAAATAAAGACAAGCAATCGTCATGCATTCTCCGCCTGTAATGGAGAAACCAAAGATTACACACGTATATCGGGCGGAAACCCATGCCAACACGGAGGTAATCGTCGGATAGTAAATGAGCGCCATAAACCAGCCGATATAGTAGGCATATTTTTTCCCCATAGTTGCCT
The DNA here is from genome assembly GCF_900184995.1 of Konateibacter massiliensis. GTDB lineage: Bacteria > Bacillota > Clostridia > Lachnospirales > Lachnospiraceae > Lachnotalea > Lachnotalea massiliensis. The sequence continues at coordinate 2,373,816 of NZ_LT860099.1, read as the reverse complement.
CCGCATAGTCCACAATACCGTTGACATATTGGTATTTGGTGGCCATGACAGAAAAGGTATACGCACAGGAAATCATGATGATACCGCCAATCACCCATGCCAGAATGCCCAGTTTTAAATTGCCGCCGGTCGCCGTAAGGATTTTTTCTGCCTTAAAAAATACACCGCTGCCGATAACGATACCTACAACCATCGCAATGGCTGTAAAAAGACCGTATTTTTTTTCTAATTTCGGTTCCATAAATTAACCATTCCTATTATTTTATAGGATTCCTTTTTCTTATTGTTTCATCATCCAAAAAAAATATCCGTAAAATCAAAATTGATAATTTTTTAGCATTTGTTTTTTTTACAGAGAAACTTCTTCTATATTATCACAAAATTAGATACAATTCAGTAAAAATTTGTTTTTTTAAAATTCTTTTTTTGTTTCAATAAATGCTAATCTATGCTATATTACATATAAAATAATAGTATAAAGATGGTGGTATCAGGAAATGGAAAATAATGAGAAGCAGCTGGTTGAAGTTGCTATGCTGGCAGGGGAAATTTTGCTGGTAAGCGGGGCTGAAATATTTAGGATTGAGGAAACAATCCATTATATATTAAGTGGATTCGGGAGAGATGCGGAATCCATTGTATTTAGTACCGGTATTTTTATCACGGTGAAGGGGGAGGATGCCCGCTCAGATACATTGGTAAAACGAGTAGTGGAGCGGTCTACCAACCTGCATCGTATTTATTTGGTCAATATGGTATCCAGGCGGCTTTGTGATGGGAGTCTGACCATTGCAGAGGCATATAAAAAGCTGGAGGAAATAAAGCAGGCGCGCCAATATAGTTTAATAGGCAAGGAAGTGAGCTATATCAGCGTTGCCTTATTTTTCTGCGTTTTGCTGCAGGGGTCTTTTTTGGAATGCATCTGTGCGGGGCTTGTGGGCGGTATCCTGGGAGTTGTCGTGGAGCTTGCAAAATATTTCCGGCTGAATGACTTTTGTATTAATGTCCTAGGGGCATCTGCAGCCGGGATAATGGCATTGATTATAAATAACTATATCTTTTTGCAAATTAACAGTGACCTTTTAATCATCAGTGCAATTATGTCCTTGGTTCCGGGCGTTGCATTTACAACAGCGGTTCGGGATATCCTAAATGGAGATTATTCGGCAGGTGTGGCGCGTATGATGGAAGCGGTTGTCACGGCATTTGCCGTAGCAGTTGGAGTGGGTGTGGGCATAGCATTGTTTACACGACTGGTATAGGAGGCGGAAATGACAATTATAATTCAAACGCTAGGTGCGTTTTTTGCAGTGGTTGGCTTCTGTGGAATTATGGAGGCACCCAAAAAGTTTCGCTTCTGGTCGGGAGCAGCAGGGTCAATTTGCTGGTTTATTTATCTGACGGTGTTACGATTGAATGATTCAAAACTAATTTCGGCGTTTCTGTCCAGTCTGGCGGTAGCTTTTTTTGCCCATATGGCGGCGAGAAGGTTAAAAGCTCCCATGACAGTTTTCCTGATTCCGGGGATACTGCCATTGGTGCCGGGAGGCTCGATTTATTACAGCGTATATTACTTAATACAAAACAATAGTGTGCAGGCGACGTACTATTTAATGGAAACATTACAGATTGCCGGGGCGATTGCGCTGGCGGTATTTTTAATGGATTCTTTTTTCCGCCATGTGAGGAAGGTGAAGACGCAAAAGAGCACTGGTTAAAAAATGATATAAAATTATTGCACACACTACTTATCTAATATGACAAGAAAGGAAATTACCATATGATAATCAGAAAAGCAGAAAAAAAGGACTTAGAGGAGCTCTTGGAAATCTATAATTACGAGGTAAAAAACGGAATATCAACCTTGGATTTGGAGCCGAGAACCATGGAGGAGTGGAAGGAATGGTTTGGCTTACATAATGTAGAGAATCATCCTTTGTTTGTGGCGGAGGTGGATAATCATGTTGCCGGATATGCCAGCATGTCCTCCTATCGGAATAAAGAGGCGTATAAAACGACCGTCGAGCTATCCATCTACATTGGACCGGATTACAGAGGACAGGGGATTGCCTCTGCTTTGATGGAATTTATTTTACAGGAAGCGAAGAAGGATGAAAGCGTGCACACGGTAGTTTCTGTTATCACCGCGGGGAATGAAGCGAGCAGAAGACTACATGAAAAGTTTGGCTTTGAATTCTGCGGTACAATCAAAGAGGTAGGCATGAAGTTTGACTTATACAGGGATATAGAAAATTATCGTTTGGGTGTATAATAGTTTGATTAAGGAGTGGGAAGAATGAAAATTACCATAATTAACGGGCAAAATCACAAGGGCTCTACCTATCATATCGGAAGGATGCTCGCAGATAAATTACAAGGGGAAATCACAGAATTTTTTCTGCCGAGGGATTTTGGCAGCTTTTGTACGGGGTGCACAACCTGTTTTATGAAGACGGAGACACTCTGTCCGCATTACGAAAAGCTTTCGCCGATTACAAAGGCGATGGACGAGGCAGATGTTTTGATTTTTACAAGTCCGGTGTATGTTTATCACGCGTCGGGGCCGATGAAAAACTTTTTGGACCACTATGGTTACCGCTGGATGGTACACCGCCCGGAGGAAGCTATGTTTTCCAAGCAGGCAGTCTGTATTTCAACGGCAGCTGGAGCCGGTATGAAGAGCACGAATAAGGATATGGCAGACAGCCTGTTCTTCTGGGGAGTTCCGACGATATATCGTTTGGGCATTGCAGTGCGTTCCACCTCTTACAATAGAATTAATGAGAAAATCATGGGTAAGATTGAAAAGCAGACAACTGCAATTGCAAGGAAAATTAAAGCAAAGCAGGGAAAAGTGAGACCGGGAATCAAAACGCGTGGATTTTTTTACATAATGAGAATGGCGCAAAAGAGTGCATGGAATGAAGCTGACAATGTATATTGGAAGGAAAAAGGCTGGATGGGTAAGAAACGCCCTTGGAAAGAATGCTAAATCTCTCTTCTTGATGTAACGAGACAAAGGAGGACGCGATGAACATACAGGAATTTTGGCAAGCAGTATTGGAGCAAAATCCGGAGAAAATAAGAAGCTTTTTTTTGGAAAATGCGTATGTAAACTGGCATTGTACAAATGAGCATTTTAATTTGGAAGAATATATCAGAGCAAATTGCGAGTATCCCGGCGAGTGGGATGGGGAGGTTGAGCGGATTGAAAGCTTTGGAAACCTCATTGTCACGGCGACAAACGTTTATACAACGGATAAGACACTGTCCTTTCATGTGGTTTCTTTTTTTACAATTTCGGAGGGAAAGATTGCAGAACTTGACGAATATTGGGGCGATGACGGTGAGGCACCGCAGTGGAGACTGGATAAACGGATTGGCAGTGCAATTAAGGAGGGGAACGTACAATGAACTACGATGCAATGATTATTATAGACATGCAAAATGCATTAATAGAAGCGAACCCTTATAATGGTCAAAAGGTAATTGGGAACATTAAAAAGGTAAGCGAAGCGTGCAGACAAAAGAATATTCCAATTATCTATATCCGCCATGACGGCGGTTTGGGTGATGAGCTGGAAAAAGGCAGTGCAGGCTGGCAGATTTGCAAGGATATTTTTCCGCAGAGCGGTGATAAAATAATTGACAAAAGGTTCAACAGTGCGTTTCGTCAGACGGAACTTGAGGAACATTTACAGTCGCTTCATGCAAAGAGGCTGATTATGTGTGGCATGCAGACGGAGTATTGCATGGACGTATCCTGTAAGGTAGCGTTTGAAAAGGAATATCATATTACAATTCCAAAGGATACCACGACCACGTTTGACAATGATTTTGCCAGCGGGGAAGCTTTGGCAGAATATTATGAAGAAAAAATCTGGAAGAATCGCTATGCAGACGTTGTTTCGATGGAGGAAATACAAATATGATTTTTGAGGAGAAAAAAATAACTTGCAGGGATGGACGCAGTTGTATTTTGAGAAGCCCGCGTATCGAGGATGCCCCTGAATTAGTCAAATACTTAAAACAAACAGCCATGGAAACGCCATATCTCATGCGTGAGGCGGATGAGGTTACAGTCACACTGGAGCAGGAAGAGGAGTTTATTAAAAGGCAGATAGAGGCAGAGCGCGGACTTATGCTGCTTGCAGAAGTTGACGGAAAAAATGCGGGAAGCGGTGCAATAGATGCTGTGTCAGATTTAAAGCGCTATTCTCACAGATGCAGAATTGCGATAGCTCTCTATCAGGAATACTGCGGTCTGGGAATTGGATCAAAATTGCTTCAAACACTTTTGGAGACGGGGAAAAGCCTTCATTATGAACAGGCAGAGCTGGAGGTCGTTGCGACAAATGAAAGGGCAATTTACTTGTATAAAAGCTTGGGATTTGAAATCTATGCGACTCAGCCAAACAGTGTGAAATATAGTGACGGAACGTATGCGGATTTGTTACTGATGATGAAGCGATTGTAACAACAAAGAGCAAGCAGGAGGAAAAGTCCATGAAAGAAAAAATTGCAGAGAACATAAATATACTGGGAGAGTTCTGCGGTAAGCGGGATGTTGCTACGCTGTCGAAGGAGGAACTGCAAAAACGGTATAAGTTTGAGAAGGCAGATGTAATGGTACTTTTTGGGGGAAGCATACTGGCAGGCGGCGATGTGCTGGCGGATGCCATGAAACATGATGTGGCAGATAAATATATCATAGTCGGCGGCGCGGGTCATACGACAGAGACACTGAGAGTGAGAATGCAGGAGGAATACCCTGATATTCAGACAAAGGGTTTACCCGAGGCAGAGATATTTGCCGCCTATTTGAAGGCGCGGTATGATTTAGAGCCTGATTTTTTGGAATGTGAATCCACAAATTGCGGCAATAACATAACCTATTTGCTGGAGTTGATGAAAGAGAAGAATATTGCGTATAAGAGCATTATTCTTGCTCAGGATGCAACGATGCAGCACCGCATGGAGGCGACTCTTCGCAAATATGTTTCCAACGATGTTGTGATTATCAATTATGCGGTATATGCGGCGAATGTCACGGTAAAAAATGAGGAGCTGGAATTCGAGGAGAAAGCATGGGGAATGTGGGAAATGGAGCGCTATATTATGCTTTTGATGGGCGAGATACCGCGACTATCCGATGACGAAGGTGGGTATGGACCAAAGGGAAAGAATTATATCGCCCATGTTGAGATACCAGATGATGTAAAGAAGGCTTTTTTGGAGCTGAAGCAGGAATATGGAGGCTTGGTGCGGGAAGCAAATCCACTTTATGCATCAAAGAACAAATAGGAGGATAAAAGAAATGAATATTGAACATTTAACGGAAAATGGAGTTAATCTTGCAGTTGTTTCCGATAATGATAAGATTATTGTTGACACACAATCAGCTTTAGATTTAGTAATGACGGTTAACTACGAGACTGGTGCAGAGAGAATCGTTTTAAATAAAGAGAATATAGCAGAGGATTTTTTTGTTTTAAGTACAGGTATGGCGGGAGAAATCTTGCAGAAGTTTATCAATTACCATATAAAAGTAGCGATATATGGTGACTACTCGAAATATACGAGCAAGCCGCTTAAAGATTTTATCTATGAGTCAAATCACGGCAAAGATATTTTCTTTGTAGAAACAAAGGATGAAGCGATACAGAAATTGGCAGATGCAACCGCCGGTTGACATATCTCCAAGTGCGCATGGTGGTGATGCAACCTCTCAATTTATTATAATAACCCTATCAAAAGAAAGGGGTGTCAGTTATGAACATAGCAGACAGAATTCAAAACTTAAGAAAGTCAAAAGGAATTTCACAGGAGGAACTTGCAGATAAAGTCGGGGTGTCACGCCAAGCTGTATCGAAATGGGAAAGTGAGCAAAGCTTACCTGATTTGGAAAAGATAATTATTATGAGTGAGTATTTCGGCGTCACGACAGACTACATTCTCAAGGGTATTGAGCCGGCTGTAAAGAATGAGTCGCAGAGCAATGATTTGGCAAGTAAAATTCTGTATCTGTCATCAACAGCTCTTATTGCAATCGGCTTATTTTGTGGCTTCGGGAGTTGGTATGAAGAACAGATGGCGAGCGATATCTGGGGAGCCATGATAATTCAAACAGTGGGCGCAGCAGGATATTTTATCGGTAGATTGTTATCACCCGCAAAAGCTCCGTTTACGGTAAAATATGTTAATATACTTCTTGTTGTATTTATGCCTGTCAGTATGCTGGCATCATTTTGCTTAAACCGCATGATAGCGCCGTATCCGACTGATATCATAAGTGGGGGGGGATTTGTTTTGGTATATGGTATTGTGGCAATTGTGACCTTCGTGCTTCTTAGAAGGAGGAAGCTTCATGGATAAGAATATATTTAATTTATAGCTTCAAACGAAATTATAATAATAAGGGGGGACTAAAATGTTATTATTTATTCAATGTTTGATACTGTGTATAATATTTTCACTTGCAATTTTGCCTGCACAGTATCGCAACCCACTGTCTCAATTTGCATCATATCCTACTGCAATAAAGATGCGGGTTTATGAGCTGCCACAATATAAGGACTACATAAATTCAGTGGAGCACAATCAATGGAAGCGAAAAATTCTTGGTGCATTTTTGATCTCTATGCTTTTTGCTGCACTGGCATATTTTTCGGGAAAGAGAACGTTTGTAGCTGCCTTTTTTCATGTCTTTCTATTATTTTCATCAGTAAACCTTTATGATTTAATTGTATGTGACTTAATTATTTTTTGCCATAGCAAAAAATTAATGCTTCCGGGTACGGAGGATATGACAGAAGAATATAAAAGCCCAAAGCATCATATTGTAGGAGCATTAAAAGGATGTGCAATCGGTGCATTTGTATCACTTGTATCGGCGTCGCTCGTTTTAGTATTGAACTATATAACTGAGTAAATTTGAATTTGTGGAGGGACTATAAATGAATAAAAATCTTTTATTTCAAGCTATCGTAAAGTTTCTATCCGGTTTGTTGCTTGTGAGTGTGCTGCTATTTATTCCAGCCGGAACAGTTCGGTTTTGGAATGCATGGTTGTTTATTGCAGTGCTGTTTGTGCCGATGTTTATCGCGGGGGTTGTACTTTGGATAAAGAAACCGGAATTATTGGCTAAACGTATGAATACAAAGGAAAAAGAAGCGGAGCAAAAGTCTGTGATTCTATTATCGGGATGCATGTTTATTGCTGGATTTATAATAGCTGCTCTTGATTTCAGATTTGAATGGTTACATATTCCAACTTGGTTAGTGGTTTTAGCGACAGTGATTTTTCTCGTTGCGTATGTTCTTTATGCCGAAGTATTACGTGAAAATACCTATCTTTCCAGGACTGTTGAGGTACAGGAAAATCAGAAAGTAATTGATACTGGATTGTATGGAATCGTAAGACATCCTATGTATTCGGCCACAATATTGCTGTTCTTATCCATTCCGATTATCTTGGGATCGGTTTATTCATTTATTGTGTTTATGGTTTATCCGGTGTTGCTTGTAAAACGTATTTTGAATGAAGAGAAGGTATTGGAGGCAGAGTTAGAAGGATATATGGAGTATAAGCAAACTGTGAAATATCGGTTAATTCCGTTTATCTGGTAACTTTTAATTGATGGAAGAGGGAGCTGGAGATGAGAGAAAAATATAAAATAAGTTTTGATGTATGGGGACTCATACTTTTTTTAATAATTATGATACCAAACTTTATATGGTTTGCGGTTCCTGCTCCGAATGATATTCTGAGAGCTGAGTCGGCAACCGAAATAGTGGACATCATTGCATCTGTGTTTCAGGTAGTAATGGTTGCTTCACTATGCTTTCTTATAAGCAAGGATTGCAAAAAGCCTATGAAAAAGAGAAATCTGATAGAAATTATCATTTCAATTTTAATCTATTTTATAGGATGGATATTTTATTATAACGGTGTGACTAGTCCGATTATAGTTTTGGACTTATGCATTGTGCCGTGTTTGGCATTTATCTTTTTTTCGATTGGAAGAAAAAATAGAATAGCACTGATTTCGGCAATTATATTTTTGGTATGCCATTTTATATATGGAATTGTAAATTTTATTTTATGATGCGCACCTTGAGGAGGCAGATAGATGAAACTTATTTATGAAGTACCAACCGCACAAGACTATGTAAGTCTTAGAATGCGTTCCGGTATGGGAGATAAAGATTTGAAAAGAAGCCAGATTGCGTTGGAGAATTCCTTATTTACAGTTGCTATGTATGATGGGGAAAAACTGATTGGATTTGGCAGAGTGGTCGGCGACGGCGGGATTACCTATGTTGTGAGTGACATTATGGTAGACAGGGAATATCAGCGAAAAGGTTATGCGGATCAAATTATGAAGGCGATTGACGATTATTTTGAGAAAAATACGTATGAAGACAGCTATATATGCTTAATCGCAAATAAACCCGCCGACAAACTGTATCATAAGCATAATTTTGAATACCTGCCGGAAGACAAATGCGGTATGCTGCGAAATTCTTCTCGGGCTGAAGGCAGGAGAGAAAAAGATTAAAATGAAATTTGGAAAAAGTTAGTTGCAACTACTTGACAAGAAAAGTTATGCGCCCTATAATATAACAGTGTTATATAACGGTGCTATATGGAGGAAAAAATGAAAATAGAGGAAACAAGCACATTGCAAAATATACTGGAGGCTGCCAAAGCAGAGTTTTTGGAAAAGGGCTTCCAGACAGCTTCGTTGCGAAATATTGTAAAAAATGCAGGTGTTACAACCGGTGCTTTCTACGGCTATTTTTCCAATAAAGAAGCGCTGTTTGCCGCATTGGTGGAAAAACATGCGTCGGTTATTATGGGGCAGTTTATGCGCACGCAGGAGGATTTTGTAAAGCTTCCGGAGGAGGAGCAGCCTGATAATATGGGAAAAGCATCAGGGGATTGCCTCGAATGGATGGTTGACTATATTTATGAGCATTTTGATATTTTCAAACTGATTGTCTGTTGCTCAGAAGGAACGGCGTACGCTGATTTTATCCATAATATGGTGGAGATTGAAGTAGAATATACTTACAACTTTATCGATGTGCTGCGTTCTCTTGGGCATGAAATACCGGACATAGACAGACAGTTCTGTCATATTCTCTGCAGCGGCATGTTCAACGGAATATTTGAGATGATCGTTCATGATATGCCACGCGAATATGCGCAATCCTATGTTTCCAAATTGAAAAGCTTTCATACGGCAGGATGGTCAGAAATTTTAGGGCTTTAGGGCTCTTTAATTTTTAATCAAAGGTTAGGTAAAACTAACTATAAACAATATTTTAAGGAGGTTATTGATTTGAAAAAGAAATCAAGCTTGTCAAGACTTATGGACTATGCAGGCAGCTATCGCTATTTTACTTATAGCTCATGGATATTGTCTGCACTCTCGGCTCTAATTGCGCTTGTACCGTTTTGGTACTTGTGGAAAATAATAAAAGAGGTGATTGATGTTATGCCCGATTTTGAAAAGGCAGAAAATCTTTCGCATTATGGCTGGATGGCAGTTTTTTTCGCCGTTCTTTCCATTCTAGTTTATGTAGGGGGATTGATGTGCTCGCATATTGCGGCATTTCGCGTGCGGTCAAATTTGTGTATGCAGATGACACATCATATCTGTAAGCTCCCGCTTGGATTTGTGGAGAGCTTCGGAAGCGGAAAACTTCGCAAAATTATAAGCGAATCAAGCGCTGCGACGGAAGGATTTCTTGCACACCAATTACCGGATCGATACGGTGCAATCGCCACACCGATTGGACTTTTGGTGCTGTTGCTTGCATTTGATTGGCGTCTTGGACTGCTGAGTCTTGTACCTGTTGTGCTCGGATTTTTGATTATGATAAGTATGACCGGTACAAAGATGAGACAAAAGATGACTGAGTATCAAAATGCACTTGATGATATGTCAAATGAAGCGGTGGAATACATAAGAGGAGTTCCGGTTGTAAAAACTTTTGGGCAGACGGTATTTTCCTTTAAGCGTTTTAAAGATGCGATTGACCGCTACAGCATATGGGTAATCGCCTATACAAAGCAGCTGCGTCTTCCTATGGTGTTCTACACAGCCGCAATTAACAGTGTATTCGCCTTTTTAATAGGAGCGGGACTTGTCTTTACGGCAGATGAAGTAACAAATGAATTTCTGCTGAATTTAATTTTTTATATTATTATTACGCCGGTTATTTCTGTTACATTAACGAAAATCATGTTCCAGAGTGAAAATATGATGATTGTCGACGATGCGATGAGCCGTATGGACAGTGTGTTAGATTTACAGCCGCTGTCACAGAGCGACAGCCATTTTGCACCGGCAGATAACTCCGTTGAGTTGCAAAATGTCACTTACAGCTATGACGGAAATAAAAATGCTTTGGAAAATATCTCGCTGAACATTCAGCCGGGTCAGACAGTTGCTTTTGTAGGACCATCCGGCGGTGGCAAAACGACTCTTGCCAATGTTGTTTCAAGATTTTTTGACCCGCAAAAGGGAAAGGTTTTCATAGGTGGAGTGGACGTAAAGGAAATCGATAAAGAGCTTCTTATGGAAACGGTTTCTTTTGTGTTTCAAAGCAGTAAGCTGATCAAGACCTCTATTCTTGAAAATGTAAGGATGGGAAAACCCGATGCATCAAGAGAAGAAGTGCTACAGGCGCTAAAAAGTGCCCAGTGTATGGACATTGTTGAGAAGTTTCCAAACGGTGTGGACACATTAATCGGAAAAAAAGGTATCTATCTTTCCGGCGGTGAACAGCAGCGAATTGCAATAGCAAGAGTTCTTTTGAAAAATTCTCCGATTGTTATTTTGGATGAAGCAACAGCTTTTGCTGATCCGGATAATGAAACTAAGGTACAGCAGGCATTTTCAGAGCTTTCTAAGGGCAGGACGGTCATCATGATTGCCCATAGGCTTTCGACGATTGTAAATGCGGACTGCATCTATGTTTTAAAGGACGGGCAGATTTCTGAAAGCGGAACAAGCAGTGAATTAATGGAGAAAAAAGGATTGTTTTTCCAAATGTGGAACAACTACCAGACCTCCATTCAGTGGAGAGTTTCAAAGGAGGCATGATGATGATAAAAAAATTACAACGAAAATATGCACTGTCCGAGCAGGGAGCAAAGGATTTGCTAAAGGGTATTCTTGCGTGTACCCTGCAAAATATTTCCTTTATGTTTCCGGTGGGACTATTGTATTATCTGGTGGGTGATCTGATGAATGGCGGTGTAAGCGCAAACCGCGTGGCATTCTATATCGGTGGCAGCATTTTTAGCATAGCTTTGATTTTGGCAGTCACCTATTTTCAATACAATGCAACCTATCTTGCAACCTATGTTGAATCGGGAGTGCGCCGTATTACACTTGCTGAGAAATTAAGAAAAATACCGCTTTCCTTTTTCGGGAAAAAAGATCTTGCCGATTTGACAAGTACAATTATGGCAGACTGTACATTTTTGGAAACAGCATTTTCTCATTTTATTCCGGAATTGTTTGGCTCCGCTATCTCAACCGTTTTGATTGCAATCAGCCTGTTTTTCTTTGATTGGCGCATGGCAATCGCCGCTTTGTGGGTAGCGCCTATTGCTTTTGCCATTATCGTCTTATCATCCAAGATTCAGGAAGGGCTTAACCAAAAGTCAATGGATGCAAAAATGGCTTGTGCCGACGGCATACAAGAGTGTATTGAGACGGTACAGGACTTAAAGGCAAACAATGCAGAGCAATCCTATTTAAACGATCTCGATAAAAAGATAAAGGCAGTGGAGAGACGTGCGGTTATCGGCGAATTTGGAACTGCGGCAATTGTTGTATCCGCACAGCTTATTTTGAAGCTTGGTATTGCGACGGTTGCGCTTGTCGGCTCCGCTTTGCTGATAAACGGTACGTTAGATGTGATGACATTCTTCCTGTTTTTGCTCGTGGCATCACGACTCTATGACCCTTTGCAGGCAGCGTTACAAAACCTGGCAGCGGTGATTGCAGCACGCACCAACATTGCAAGAATGAATGAGATTTTTGACCATGATGTGCAGGTGGGTGAGAAAAAACTAAAAAATAAAGGCTATGATATTACATTTGAACACGTTGGCTTCGCCTATAACAGCGGGGAAACGGTGCTAAAAGATGTATCCTTTACCGCAAAGCAAGGGGAAGTAACAGCGCTTGTAGGTCCGTCCGGCGGTGGTAAAACAACTGTATCAAGGCTTGCAGCACGTTTTTGGGACTGCGGAAACGGAACAATCACAGTGGGCGGCATGAATATTTCTAAAATTGAACCCGAAACTTTGCTATCTCTTTACTCCATTGTATTTCAGGATGTCACGTTATTTAATAATACGATTATGGAGAACATACGAATCGGAAGAAAAGATGCATCGGACGAGGAAGTGCTTGAGGCTGCAAGACTTGCCAACTGTGATGAATTTGCAGAAAAGCTTCCGAGCGGATATCATACCTACATCGGAGAAAACGGCTGCGCGCTTTCGGGCGGAGAGCGTCAGAGAATTTCTATCGCCAGAGCTTTCTTAAAGAATGCACCGATTATTCTTCTAGATGAAGCAACCGCCTCTCTTGATGTTGAGAACGAAACACTCATACAGACGGCACTCTCAAGGCTTATTAAAAACAAAACAGTACTTGTCATAGCGCACAGAATGAGGACTGTCGCAGGAGCCGATAAGATAGTAGTTCTTGCCGAAGGTCGCGTCGCTGAACAGGGAACACCGGACGTACTGCTGAACCAGAAAGGAGTTTTCAGCCATATGGTTGAGCTTCAGACGCAAGGGCAGAAATGGACGTTGGCGTAGAAAGAGATTGAGGAAGTTTTCTCTTGTGAAAGACAGCACAATCTTTTATAATATAATCATCTATTATTTTAGAATGTGTTCTAATTTGAGAAAGGTAAAAGATTGTGCGTTTATCACAAAAGACAGGGAAGGCGGTATATCGATATGGCGACAACGGTTAACAAGAGCTTAAATAAATATTTTGAAATAATTGGGTTATTGTATAGCTGCAATCATCCGGATTTTATGGCAAATAAGGTTTTGGAGAAAGAGATAGAAGAGCTTGGCATAAATGTTGAGGAGTTTAATAAAAAAGTTGCCGTAACTCTTAGAAAATATCTTGCTGCGTTTCATAAAGAAATGGTGAAAGAAAATATTGAGGATTATGATTTTTTCTTTTCCGATGATGACTATGAGTTTATTTTATCCATTCAATTTATTTGCGCTAATCATCCTGAGTGGTTTGAAAAAGACCTTAATGCGATCGAAGAAAAAGAGTTTGCCTTAACCTTTGCAAAGGAGCTTTTGGAAGAGGAAACAGGTACCATTACGGAACTGCCGTCTCTTGATGAAAGAATAGCTCTATTAAATCGCACGGGTTTTTCTTCCAATACCTGTTGGAAACTTATGTTAATGTTGCAATCTCCGCAAGAAAAAATAGAAAAGCTTTCAAAAATTATTCATAGCAATGCACCAGCTTATGAAAAGGCGGTTGCTGCAATCCAACGCCCGCTCGATAAACTTTTGGAGGATTTTCCACACGGTAAGTATTTGTTTGGCTCGCTGCATCAGAACTCTAATGTAACACCCACCTTAGTTTATCCGGCGGTGGAGCTTGTCCATGCAAATGGGGAATACCCCAATTCTTATATTGGATTATTCACGGACGCTGTTTATAAAATGCAGGAAAAAGAAAAATCTTCACAAAAAAATCTCCTTCCTATGCTCAAAGCGTTAAGTGACAGCAGTAAATTTGATATTCTTCTTTCGCTTATGAAGTCTCCGAAATACAATTTAGAATTAGCGGAAGAGTTAAAATTATCGGCAGCGACTATCTCACATCATATGAATGTACTGCTGAATTGCCGGCTGGTCAATGTGGAAAAAAAAGATGGGCGAGTGTATTATACACTTTCAAAAGAAACGGTGGAGAACTTGCTGCTAAAATTACGGACTATGTTTTTGGAGTAAAGGATTTTGAAAAAATAGTTTGATATATATCGAATATGTTTGACATAAATGAAATTGTATTGTAGAATGTTTTATATAAATCTAATATCTGCACTAGGCGAAAGAAAGCAATTGCTTTTTACTTGCGTGGGTGCGAAGTGTGAGCTTAGCTCACACTTTTTAACACATTGAATTAGATGAACATAAAACAAATTAGATTGCAATGGAGGTATTATGGATAACAAACTTTTTTCAAAAAACTTTTCACTGCTTTTAGCAGGGCAAACAATTTCTTTATTTGGGAACTGTATATTAGATTTTGCATTATCAATGTATGTCTTGGAGATAACGGGTTCTGCCGCTATATTTGCTGGATTTCTGGCAATTGCTATGCTGCCGACCATTCTTTTATCCCCATTAGGCGGTGTACTTGCTGACCGCGCAAACAGGCGTAATATCATGGTTACATTGGATTTTTTAGCCGGTATAGTAGTCCTGATTGCTGTTGTTATGATTGATCGAGGAAATAATCTTGTAATAATCGGTGCAACTCTTGTCATCCAATCAATTCTAGGCGCATTTGAAATGCCGACGGTTCAAGCCTGTGTTCCTCAAATGCAAAGCGGTGATAATATTATTCGAGGGAATGCCCTTGTCAACCAAATTAGTGCTATTTCTGCGCTGATAGCTCCTTTTATTGGAAGTGTGCTCTATACCTCTTTTGGATTAAAGCCCGTAATGTATGCAGGTGTAGCTTGCTTTTTCGCAACAGCAGCCTTTGAGTGTTTTATCAAACTTGAATATAAACGGCCACAAAAGAAGGAAAACATTTGGAACATCATTAAAAATGATTTGGCGGACAGCACACATTTTATTAGTAGGGAAAAGCCGTATATTTTAAAAATATTACTTTTGGTAACAGTCATAGCATTTTTCATTCAAGGGGTTGCCTTGGTGGGATTTCCTTACATAGTTCGTACGATTTTGGGGCTGAGTGCCAACTACTATGGTGCCGCCGTAAGTATACTTAGCTTTGCAAGTATTATCGGCAGTATTGCAGCCGGTCTGCTTGCAGCTAAGTTCAGGATTGGCAGACTTAGCATAACCTTGTTCAGCATAGGCTTCTTTTTGCTGCCGGTTGGGTTGATATTTTTTATTCCGGCTGGTGCTTATATAAGATATGCAACGCTTATTCTGGCGTTTTTTGCAATACAAATAGCAGCTTGTATTTTTTCTGTTTTTGCCCTGTCTATTATTCAGCAGCTAACACCAGAAAACATGACAGGAAAAGTCATGGCTTTTGCAGCAACTTTTTCGTTATGTGCACAACCATTGGGACAAATTATTTATGGAATGTTGTTTGATAAGTTTAGCAATGTAATTTATGTTATATTAATACCAACCGGAATTATTCTCTGTATGATTAGTTTTAGCACAAAAAGGTTTTTTGGCAAGCTTGAAGAGCAACTTGACAATAATTTTTAATTAAAGGAATTAATTGATTTTTTAGATATATCAGACTAGAATGTACATAAAGGTTTTGGATTTTAAGTGGCTTAAGTCTTAAGAGGGGGCAGATAAATGCAAGAATTAATGAAGGAAGATATTATAAAGGGGCTGCACCGGCTTGGCGTGGAACAGAAAATGGATATTGCAGTACATAGCTCTTTGAGCAGTTTAGGATATGTGAAAGGCGGCGCTGAAACTGTAATCGAAGCCTTAAAAGAGGTCGTCGGAAAAGAAGGCAGTATTTTTATGCCTGCATTGCGTTTAAGCCGTGATTTACCGTTGGATGAAGAGGATAAGAAAAACGGTTTAGTTAGAAAGATAAAAGTTTTGTCTAAGGATGAGCCGGTAAGTGCAATGGGAGCAATAGCAGATACCTTCCGCTTAATGCCTGATACTTTGGTGGGGGAGGGAACTTTTGCCGCGTCAGCTTGGGGTAAACAGGCAGAAGAAGTAAAAAATATGTTTCGCTATCTACTTGAAAATGACGGAAAGGCAGTGATGATAGGTGTTGATATATATTCACTCACCGCAATGCATCATGCTGAAAAATATCTTCCGAAAGAAATAGCGGCAATCATGAAATCACCTAAGTTAGATGAACTTTATAATCCCAGCCAGTGGTTTGTAGAAGATGGCTGCGCGCCGGTAAAGGCGTGGTACACCATACAAGCGATTGCGTATGAAAAGGGTTATATAAGAGAAGGAATAATAGGGAACGCAAAGTGTATGTTGATGGATATACCGGAGGTTGTCGGGGTATATCAAGAAAAATTGATAGAGGACCCTTATAAGCTTTACGGTATTGATAGAGGATAGGCAGGAGGCTAACATGACCTTACAACAATTAAAATATGTCACTATGGTGGCAGAAACGGGCACCATCACGGAAGCCGCCAGCAATTTATTTATATCGCAGCCTAGTCTCACCAATGCCATAAAGGAATTGGAGAAGGAGATGGGTATCAGCATCTTTGAGAGAACGAACAAGGGGATTGTTGTCTCGAAGGAAGGGGAAGCTTTTCTCGGCTATGCGAGGCAGGTATTAGAGCAGGCAAACTTATTGGAGGAGACATACAAAGGCGGGAAGGGCGGAAAGCAGGAATTTTGTATTTCAACCCAACACTACTCCTTTGCGGTCAATGCGTTTGTGGATTTGATAAAGGAATATGGGCAGGAGGAGTACGATTTCAGCCTCCGGGAGACGCAGACTTACGAGATTATTGACGATGTGGCAAATATGAAAAGCGAAATCGGGGTATTGTTTTTAAATGAGTTTAATGAGACGGTACTCTGCAAAATTATGAAAGCAAACAATCTTGAATTTCACGAATTGTTTGTGGCAAAGCCTCATGTATTTGTCAGCAGCAGGCACCCGCTGGCGGGCAAAAAAGCGGTTACGATGGAGGAACTAGCGGAATACCCATATCTGTCGTTTGAGCAGGGTGAGCGCAATTCCTTTTATTATTCAGAAGAGATATTCAGTGTGATACACCGCAGGAAAAATATCAGAGTGCGTGACCGCGCGTCGCTTTTTAATTTGTTAATCGGGCTGAACGGATATACGGTATGCAGCGGTATCATTGACGAGGAACTAAACGGAAAAGACATCGTGGCGGTTCCCCTGAAAGAGGAAGGTGCGATGCACATAGGATATGTGGTGAACAAGAAGTGTATGTTGAGCCGCCTCGGTAAAATTTATCTGGAAGCCTTGAAAAAATATTGCATGTAATAAATTTATAATAGGTGAAGCGATTTCAGGCAAGCACATGGGAAGAATATAAGCAAATCGGGAGGACGAAGTGATGGGAGAAGGCATGGGATGGAGGAATAGAACTGGGTGTATATGATATCCAGTCCTACTTCCATGAGTGAGCGAAAGGAAGTTTTCAAAAAGATGATAGATAAGCTATAGGGCCTATTTAAAATAAATCTCATATGCCTGATAATCATGGTCATAATGATACCCCAGCTTTTCAGCAAGAGCCACAGACCCCTTGTTTTGGGCATCCCAGCTTGGATATAAGTCTCGTTTTAAACATTCCAAAATCAGTTGTGCACCGCATATTTTTGCAAGACCAAGCCTTCGGTATTCTGCTTTTGTATCAATTTCTATTTCAATGCCTTCCCGGTATGCAGAATACGCAGAGACGCCTGAGACAGGTTCTCCATCCTTTAGGATGACAACGCCCAAGCCAAGGTTTTTAAACATCTCATAATCGGAATATTGCAAAACCCAGTCTTTGCACCAATTTATCACCCTGCACTGTTCAAAAAGCTCTTTGTCAATATTGCTTATTTTATATTCGGGTGGCAAAGATTCAACAATCTCCTGAAGCTTTGCGATATCAAAAACATCTTGTTCCTTTTTTATTGCATATCTGGTTACTTGTTTTGCCTTGTGCCCGTATGCATTCTCGATAATTCTTGCCCATGCTTCGTTCTGCGGCACCATAATCATAAAATTCCGGTCAAACTCTTCAGGCTTAAATTTTCCCAAGTTTTCATCCGGTACCCCCGCGAGAAAACAAAAGTCTCCCAATACCGCCATTGCTGAAACCGGATTTTCCGTGTTATTTACATATAAACTTCCCATAACGCCCTGAAGGCATGACCATATTAGGGTTTCAGACCAGTTGTTAAATATATGTTCTATTTGCTCTGTACACGTGGTTACTTTTACCATGGGGGTCCTTTCTGAATGCTGCCTTTTCTTGCAGGCTCTTAAATTTAGAAGTTACTGTGTTCGTTTCGATATTTCGCTCTCAATAAAAAATTTGGAAATATACATTGCATTTATGATAGAATCAAACCGCTTGTAAGAAGTAGTTTCTTTGTTATACTTCATTTGAGCTTTCTCTGTTTTGCTTATAATGGAAAGCACAGGTGGTAATGCTTTTTCTAAATCTGTCTGAGTATACATTCCAATATTACTATCCTTTTCTATCAAAGCCTTTGAAATATACAAAGCCTTAATTCGGTTCTTTAAGAGAGAGTATTGTGAGGTACCCTCCGCAAATTTTAACTGCATCTTTTCACACTTATTGATGGTAGAAGATACAAGCTGTAATGCGGCATCTAGTTCTTTTTGTGAATAATTTTCCATGTATCTTTCTCCTAGATTCTAAGTGACTTGCTATGCTATTATTTAAGTTTAGCATATTTTTAGATGAATATGATACAATTATTTCTGCAAATTATATTTTAGAAAATTAAAATCGTCTCATTGCATTCGATTATTTATTATTATATATTTACTTGAAAAGGAGGAAAAACGATGGCTCATGAAAGTGAAAAGGATTTTAATGCTATGCTCAAAGAAACTAAGGATATGCCTAAGATTCAAAAGATAACGGATAAGGCGAGCATAGAAAAATATGGCGGTGAAAACATGTATTTCGCTCCACCTATGTATTACGATGAAGTGATGAAAAAGGTACCTTATGGAAAAGTAATTACAGTAGGAAGTATCAGAGAATACTTTGCAAGGAAAAATAATGCTGATTTCACCGATCCAATAACTGCCGGTATATTTACTTCTATTGTTGCTTGGGCTAGTTATCAAAGAAATGAAGAGGAAACACCATATTGGAGAACATTAAAAGCAAATGGTGAATTAAATCCTAAATATCCGGAAGGTATTGAACTTCAAAAGAGAAAACTAGAAGACGAGGGACATACTATAATTCAAAAAGGTAGAACTAACATCAGATACTATGTAAAGGATTATGAAAAGAGTATGTTTCAATTAGGCTGACAAATTTTTATATCATAGGAAATTCTTTCGAATTTTCTATGATATAAAAATATAATGCATATTGCGGCGAGCATAGTTTGCAGATGTAATCAACTGCTCGAGCTACTGTAATTATAAAATCAAACACTAAACTCTACAATAATTCCATCAGGATCTGTAACTTTAAAATGTTTTGGTTTTGGTCCTTGTGCAATAATTTCTGATGGAGAATAGCCCAATGTAATAGCTTTCTCTCTCAATTCCTCAAGTTCATCTTTTGCAGAAAAACTCATGACCATTCCCTTTGCCATAACTTTTTCTACCCCTTCAAATTCAATTAGTTCCAGCATCGTTTCGCCCTTTTCATTTGCCAAGAATACAATTTCCCCGGCCTCAGGACTCATTCGGTTTATTACATGAAGACCTGCCAGTTCTTGATAAAAAGCAACTGATTTTTCAATGTCTCTAACCATAAAAGTAATAAAATTTAATTTCATAAGATATACCTCCGCAGAATTTCAATAGTTTGATAGTTTGTTTAATAAAAATAATTATATAACGGAACATGTTAAAAGACAACTGACTTGAATATTTATCAAAATGGGAATATATGTTATTATTGAAAAAGAGAGATATAGAAATTTGACTTAGCGGGGGTGGACAAAATGAATGCATTGATAATAAATTGTAGTCCGGTTAGAACTGGTGCAACTGCCGAGATAGCAACGGTTATTTTTTCATGTTTGATTACGCAGTATAATGTCAAGATTATTTGTATAGATGATTATAAATTTGATTTTTGCAAGGGGTGTAGAAGTTGTCATAATACGGGAACGTGCATGATACAAGATGATGATGTAGAAAATATAATGGCTGAATTTGAGTGGGCGGATAGAATTATTTCAGTTTCACCATCCTATTGGGCTGATATTCCCGGTCAATTTAAAGCATTTATAGATAGATGTACACCGTGGTGTAATACGCACGATCCTCATGCAACAATTAGTCAAGGAAAAAAAGGTTATAGTATTGCTTTAAGGACAGGACCAAGCATGCGGGAATGTAATAATATAATAGAAAGTATTGAGCATTTTTACGGTCATTTGGAGATTGCTGCGAGTGGAAGTTTGGGATTGTGTTCGGTTGAATATATAACGGATGTGCCAAATAGAGTAAACGAAATTGAGGCATTTTGTAATATTATAAAAAGAAAATAAAGGAGAAATACTTCAATAATTCTTGTGAGTATTTGAATGATAAAATGGAAATTAGAAAGATAGAAGAAGCAGAAAGAGAGAAAGCTATAAAACTCATTGATGCCGTATTTATGCAATTTGAAGCCCCTGACTATTCGAATGAGGGAGTGAAAACATTTAAAGATACAGCAATATACAATGAGGATTATATGAATGAATTGGTGATGTATGGTGCTTATCACAACGCAATACTTGTGGGTGTTATTGCAACGAGAAATGAAGGAAATCATATTGCTTTGTTCTTTGTGGAAGGAAAGCACCATAAACAAGGAATAGGAAAAATGCTTTTTCAAAAGGTACTTGAAAACAGGACTTCTGCTGAGATAACAGTAAATTCTTCGCCCTATGCTGTTAAGATATATCGATGTTTGGGATTTGTTGACACGGCAAAAGAACAAATGAGAGATGGGATTCGGTATACACCAATGATGTATAGGGAATAGGTGGGATGAAAGACGAAAAATTATTAGGGGTGATTTTGGTACTATATTTCTAATGAGTGCATTTGGTGGGGATATAGGAGATGTGAGTATGATAATCTGATAAGGTGATGGGCTTAGATTTGCGTTGCTGTTCTTGCGAGGGGGATGAGGGGTTGATGGCTCGAATGCGCTTCGCTGTTCTCGCGGGGATGCATAGAGTGGATGGGGCTCGAATGCGCTTCGCTGTTCTCGCAGGGGCGAAGAGTTGATGTGAACTTACAGCCATGCTCCAGCTCGAATTCGCTTCGCTGCTTCTCGCTGGACGGCTGGCGCCGTATAATAAAGCAAAAAAACACATTCGCGTGAGCAAGCTCCCGGAATGTGTTTCTTTACTTTATTGCATGGCTTGTAGCTTAGCCAAAGTATCTCTCCAATAACCCTTTGAATGCCTTGCCGTGTCTTGCTTCATCCCTTGCCATTTCATGTACTGTGTCGTGGATGGCATCCAGATTCTGCTCTTTTGCACGTTTTGCAAGGTCGAATTTGCCTGCGGTAGCGCCGTTTTCTGCATCTACTCTGAGCTCAAGATTTTTCTTTGTGCTGTTTGTGATTACTTCGCCGAGTAATTCAGCAAATTTAGCTGCGTGCTCTGCTTCTTCGTAAGCAGCTTTTTCGTAGTATAAACCGATTTCAGGATATCCTTCTCTATGTGCAACTCTTGCCATAGCAAGGTACATACCAACCTCTGAACATTCTCCTTCGAAGTTCATTCTTAAGTCGCTGAGAATATCTTCACTAACGCCCTGAGCAACACCTACAACATGCTCTGCAGCCCATGTTAATTCTCCAGACTGCTCTGTGAACTTCTCTGCTGGTGCTTTACAGATTGGACAGTACTCCGGTGCTGAATCTCCCTCATGAACATAACCACAAACTTGACAGACATACTTCTTCATTATAATAATCTCCTTTTCTTATATAAAAATTTTAATATTAGTAATAGTTACTGATATTAATTTATCACAATAAAGATGTTATGTCAATAGTTGTATGTGAAAAATATAAAACTTAATGTTTGTTAATACAATTCTCACATGTTCCGTAGAAATGAGCAGTGTGTCCGGTAATCTGACCGCTGAAGTTGGCGGAAGCAAGCTCATTGATATGCTCCATACCTTCCATTTCCAAATCGATAACACTGTTGCATTTTGTACAGATAAAATGATAGTGAGGTGCCGTATTGGCATCAAAACGATCGCCGCCCTCACCTGTGGAAATCTTCAATATTTCTCCTATATCAGAGAGAAGTGAAAGATTACGGTAAACAGTTCCCAAACTTATATTAGGAAATTCCTGGCGAATATTTGTATATACCGTGTCGGCAGTGGGGTGATCGGTTCTGCTCATCAGAAATTCTTTGATTGCTTCCCGCTGGCGGCTATATTTTAACGTTTGCATAGTAGTCCTCCTTCCATGAAAATAACTATATTTAAGTAATAAAGAAGTAAAGGTTGAATACGCGGTGTAAATACTTATTACTTAGTAAAAATAATAACAATTATCAATATTAATTATAAACGATACCGGAAAACCTGTCAATCATTCTTCTTGTCATATTTTTGATACTTGTACATATATTAATGATAGGAATAATAAATATTTTATTTACAGCCCCCAAAAACTAAATTAGTTTAAATTATTTAAAATATCATAATGAAATTACATAAAATTATAATAATTTCATAAAATTTATTCAAAATTTAATGCGTCTATGGTATAATAAGAACAAACCATTTTACTAATAAAAAGAAAATGAGTGCAATTTTCATATGGTAAGTGGGTTTATCATGGAAGTATTTACTAAAACAGCAAGAGGTGATTACATGGTTAAGAAAGAGATGATAGCAATGCTCCTTGCGGGTGGACAAGGCAGCAGACTAGGGGTGTTAACTTCTAAAGTAGCAAAACCTGCAGTTAGTTTTGGTGGAAAATACCGAATTATTGATTTTCCGTTAAGCAATTGTATTAATTCAGGTATTGATACAGTCGGGGTGCTGACACAGTATCAGCCATTGAGGCTTAACACACATATCGGTATCGGTATTCCGTGGGATTTGGACAGGAATATCGGGGGTGTTACCATATTGCCTCCTTATGAGAAGAGTGCAAACAGTGAGTGGTATACCGGTACGGCGAATGCCATTTATCAGAATATGGATTATATGGAATCTTATAATCCGGAATATGTGCTAATTCTTTCAGGTGATCATATTTATAAAATGGATTATGAGGTAATGCTGGACTTTCATAAGGAAAATAATGCAGATGTTACGATTGCAGTAATGCCTGTGCCGTTGGAGGAAGCAAGCCGTTTCGGAATTATGATTACGGATGAAGAGAACCGTATCACAGAGTTTGAGGAAAAGCCGGAAAAGCCAAGAAGTAATCTGGCATCAATGGGTATTTACATATTTACATGGAAGGTATTAAAGGAAGCCTTGATTACCATGTCCGAGCAGAACTCCTGCGACTTTGGAAAGCATATTATTCCATATTGCCACAGCAAGGGAGAACGGCTGTTTGCATATGAATACAATGGCTACTGGAAGGATGTCGGAACATTAGGATCCTACTGGGAAGCAAATATGGAATTGATTGATTTGATTCCTGAATTTAATTTATATGAAGAGTTCTGGAAAATATATACAAAGAGCGATCGTATCACCCCGCAGTATGTTTCCGGTGAATCCAGTATCGAGAAAAGTATTATAGGTGAGGGAACCTCGATTTATGGGGAAGTATACAATTCTGTAATCGGTTCGGGAGTTACGATAGGAAGAGGTGCAGTTGTCCGTGACTCTATCATTATGAAGGATGCGGAAATCGGAGATAACTGTGTGATAGACAAAGCAATTATTGCAGAAAGTGTTGTAATTGGTACTGATGTTGAGCTGGGAGTTGGTGAGGAGGAACCGAATAAAATAAAGCCTGACATTTATTCCTTTGGTTTGGTTACTGTGGCAGAGAATTCTGTTATTCCTGCTCATGTTAAAATTGGTAAAAATACAGCAATATCGGGAGCTACAACAACAGAAGACTATCCGGATTCTATACTGGAAAGTGGAGAAACATTAATTAAGGCAGGTGATAGACAATGAGGGCAATTGGAATTATTTTAGCGGGTGGAAACAATAATAAAATGCGCGAACTGTCTAACAAGCGTGCAATTGCGGCAATGCCAATTGCAGGATGCTACCGGAGCATTGATTTTTCACTGAGTAATATGTCGAATTCGCATATTCAGAAGGTAGCTGTTTTGACACAATACAATGCCAAGTCACTCAATGAGCATTTAAGCTCCTCGAAGTGGTGGGATTTCGGTAGAAAACAGGGTGGACTGTTCGTATTTACTCCTACTGTAACAACCGACAACAACTGGTGGTTTCGAGGAACGGCGGATGCGCTTTATCAGAATTTAGGTTTTTTGAAAAGCAGCCATGAGCCATATGTTGTCATCGCATCGGGTGATTGTATTTACAAGCTGGATTACAATAAGGTACTGGAATATCATATCTCCAAGAAGGCAGATATCACGGTTGTGTGCAAGGATATGCCGGTAAATGAGGATGTAAGCCGCTTTGGTGTACTGAAAATGAATGAGGATGCGAGAATCGAGGAGTTTGATGAAAAACCGATGGTTGCCCGCTCTAACACCATTTCAACAGGTATTTATGTAATCAGACGTCGCCAACTTATCGAACTGATTGAGCGGTGTGCAGAGGAGGACAGACATGATTTCGTCAAAGATATCTTGATTCGATACAAGAATTTGAAGCGAATTTATGGCTATAAAATTAAAGACTATTGGAGCAATATTTCTACGGTGGAAGCTTATTTTAAGACAAACATGGATTTTTTGAAGCCGGAGATTCGGGATTATTTTTTCAAGCAGTATCCTGATATTTACTCCAAAGTGGACGACTTACCTCCTGCAAAATACAATCCGGGAGCTGATGTGAGGAACAGCCTGATTTCAAGCGGCTGCATCATCAACGGTCAGGTCGAGAACTCCATTGTGTTTAAAAAAGTTTTTGTTGGAAATAATTGTGTTATAAAAAATTCTATCATACTGAATGATGTTTATCTTGGCGATAATATTCATATAGAGAATTGTATCGTGGAAAGCCGTGACACAATTCGAGCGAACTCATACCACTGTGGCGAGGATGGAATCAAGATCGTGGTAGAAAAAAATGAGAGGTATGTTTTATAGCTGAACTCTAAGGCAGAAGAAAGGGGTACGAGACATGAAGATTACAGATGTACGGGTACGAAAAGTAGCAAAAGAAGGAAAGATGAAGGCAGTTGTTTCAATCACGATTGATGATGAATTTGTAGTTCATGACATCAAGGTAATTGAAGGAGAAAAAGGATTATTTATCGCCATGCCAAGCAGAAAAGCATCAGATGGAGAGTATCGGGATATTGCCCATCCAATTAACTCCGATACAAGAGAGAAAATTCAACAGATTATTCTGGATAAATATGCGGCTGCGCTTTTGGAGGACGAGGAAGCATAGTCAGAAGATATTGACCAAGAAATGTCATCTAATAAAATGGAAAGCTCAAAGGAGGGCTTTCCATTTTTGTCAGTTAATATCATAGGAAATTGCAAGGCAATTTCCTATGATATTAAAACTATTTATGCGCACCTCGCGGAGTGGAAGTTGTTGCTTCGCAACCCGCTCGGGCGCGAAGTGTGAGCTTTGCTCACACTTTCTTGTAGCATGCGGTGTATTTGACGTTTCACCTACACTTTTTTCGTGACAAATACTGCTTATTACTGTAAAATAAAATAATGGAAGAAATTGCAGGAGGGTATCAAATGGATAAGCTAAAAGCTGTCATTCTGGCAGCAGGAAAAGGAACAAGAATGAAATCAGATTTGCCAAAGGTAGTTCACACCGTGAACGGGAAGCCGATGGTGGAATATGCAATAGAAGCAGCAAAGGGTGCCGGAGCAGACGAAGTGTGTCTCGTGGTAGGCTATAAGAGCGATGTGGTAAAGAGCAGTGTGACTTCAAAGGTTGAATATGCTTTACAGCAGGAGCAGCTTGGAACAGGACATGCGGTAAAATGTGCAAAGGACTTTATTGGAACAGAGGGTGAGACGTTGATTTTATTTGGCGATACCCCGCTGATTACGGGCGGCACCTTGAAAAAGTTAGTGGAGTTTCATAGAACGAACCAAAATAAAGTGACCGTGCTGTCTGCAATAGTGGATGACCCGACAGGTTACGGAAGAATTATTCGTGACAAGGACGGAAGTTTTTTAAAGAGCGTGGAGCACAAGGACGCAAGTGTCGATGAACTTTTGTCCAAGGAAGTAAACTCCGGCATGTACGTTTTTGATGCGAAGGAGCTTAGCGAAGCACTTGACCAGCTGAAGACAAACAATGCACAGGGAGAATACTATCTGCCGGATACGCTTACAATAATAAAGGAAAAGGGTTACCCAGTTGATGCCTATGTGCTTGAGAATGCGCAGGAGATGACCGGTGTAAATGACCCAGAGCAGTTAGAAGAAGTTGAGAGAATTGTGAAAGATAGGTAAGGTAAAATGTATATCATAGCAGGACTTGGAAATCCAACCAGGGATTATAAGGGAACAAGGCATAACGTGGGTTTTGACGCAATCGATGCGATTGCAGAGAAATATAAAATTGGAGTGGATTCCAAAAAGCACAAAGGAATTTTCGGTACAGGCTATATTGAAGGCTACAAGGTTGTTTTGGTAAAGCCGCAGACCTATATGAACTTAAGCGGAGAGAGTATACGGGAATTCATGGATTATTATAAAATAAATCCCGAGGATGAGCTGATTGTCCTCTTTGACGATATTGATTTGGATGTAGGGCAGCTTCGCATCCGTAAAAAGGGAAGCGCCGGAGGGCATAACGGTATTAAAAGCATTATTTCCCATGTGGGAACTCAGAATTTTATGCGCATCAAAATTGGAGTCGGCGAAAAGCCAAAGCATATGGACTTAGCTGATTATGTGCTGGGGCATTTTTCAAAGGAGGAGCGCCCGGTTGTCGATGAAGCGATCGACAATGCAGTGAAAGCTGTTGAGCTCATGATTACGCAGGATGTCGATGCGGCAATGAATCTATATAATCAAAAGGTAAGGTAACGGATAAATGAACGCATTAATCAGTCCTTTACAACAAATGAATGAATTTAATGAGATAAAGACCGCTTTGCAGAAGAAAAGTGGTCTTATTCAAGTGTCCGGATGTATCGATTCACAGAAATCTCATTTTATGTTTGGTTTGTCACAAGGGTTTCAAAATAAAATTATTATAGCGGCAAACGAGCTGAAAGCAAAGGAAATATATGAGGATTATAAATGCTTTGACAGAGAGGTTATGCTTTATCCTGCAAAGGATTTGATTTTCTATAACGCCGATATTCACGGAAACTTAATCGCCAAACAGAGAATTAATGTGATAAAAGCCATTCTTCAAAATAAGGGCATCACGGTGATTTTGACGCTGGACGGTTTGATGGACTATCTCGTTCCGCTTGAGGCGGTCAAAAAGTCGCTCATCCATATCACGAGCGAATCGGTCGTGGATATTGAGAAACTAAAACGTGAGTTGGTTGCGCTTGGCTATGAAAAGACTGCGCAGGTGGAAGCAGCGGGACAGTTTGCTATCCGCGGAGGCATTATCGATATTTTTTCACTGACGGAGGAGAATCCATATCGAATTGAGCTTTGGGATGAAGAGGTGGATTCCATCCGAAGCTTTGACGCGGAGAGCCAGCGCTCCATTGAGCAGCTCGACGAGATTGTTGTTTACCCTGCTGCGGAGATTATTCTGGATGATGAGCGTCTTCATACAGGTTTGAAAAAAATTGAAAAAGAGGCAAAGCCATATATCGAAAAGCTTCGAAAGGAAATGAAGACAGAGGAAGCCTTTCGTATCAAAAGCTCCGTGGACGAGGTGAGGGAGCAGCTTGTAGAGTTTGGCGGACTTGGAACAAAGGGTATTGACAGCTACATCAAATATTTTTATGAGGATGCGGCTACGTTTCTGGACTATTTTGATTTCGAGGATACAGTTATTTTTCTGGATGAGCCGAACCGCATTTTGGAAAAAGGCGAAACAATCGAAAACGAATTCCGAGAGAGCATGGTTCACCGTATTGAAAAAGGATATATCCTGCCGGGTCAGATGGATATTTTGCTGGAGCACGGACAGGTGATAGGAAAAATCGGAAAGCTTGGCGGACTGGCACTCTGTACGCTGGAGGGAAAGCTTCAGGAATTTAAGGTGACAGCGAAGTTTGGCATCTCTGCCAAATCAGTCAATCCTTATAACAGCAGTTTTGAACTTTTGGTAAAGGATTTGCAGGGCTGGAAGCGATCAGGCTACAAGGTCATTTTGCTCTCTGCCTCCAAGACAAGGGCAGCGCGTCTGGCGCAGGATTTGAGAGACTATGAGCTGAATGCTTTCTATTCTGAGGACCTTGATAAAGAGGTTCAAGCTGGGGAAATCATGACGACCTACGGAAACGTACATAAGGGCTATGAGTATCCTCTTATCAAGCTGGTCATTATTTCAGAGACGGATATTTTCGGCGCAGAAAAGAAGAAAAAGAAGAAGCGCAAAGTATACGAAGGGCAGAAGATTCAGAGCTTCAGCGAGCTGAAGGTCGGAGACTACGTTGTGCATGAAAATCATGGACTGGGTATTTACAAGGGAATTGAGAAAATTGAAGTGGAAAAGGTGGCAAAGGATTATATCAAAATCGAATATGCCTCCGGCGGAAATCTCTATATTCTGGCTACCCAGCTTGAATTAATCCAAAAATATGCAGGAAGCGATGCCAAAAAGCCAAAGCTTAACAAGCTAGGCTCACAGGAATGGAATAAGACAAAGACGAGAGTAAAAGGAGCGGTCAAGGAAATTGCCAAGGATTTGGTACAGCTCTACGCACTCCGTCAGGAAAAAGAGGGCTATATTTACAGTGAAGATACCGTTTGGCAGAGAGAATTTGAGGAAATGTTTCCATATGAGGAGACGGACGATCAGCTCCTTGCTATTGAGGCAGTAAAGCGGGATATGGAGAGCACGAAGATTATGGATCGCCTTGTCTGCGGTGACGTGGGTTACGGAAAGACAGAGATTGCAATTCGAGCAGCGTTTAAGGCGGTTCAGGATGGAAAGCAGGTTGTCTATCTCGTGCCGACGACCATTTTGGCGCAGCAGCATTACAATACATTTGTGCAGAGAATGAAGGATTTTCCGATCAGAGTGGATTTGATGTCTAGGTTTAAAACTCAAACGGAGATGAAGAAAACCGTGGAGGATTTGAAAAAAGGCTTTGTGGATATCGTGGTGGGAACGCACCGGGTGCTGTCAAAGGATGTTGTGTTCAAGGATTTGGGACTTTTGATTATAGATGAGGAGCA
Organism: Konateibacter massiliensis; assembly: GCF_900184995.1. GTDB lineage: Bacteria > Bacillota > Clostridia > Lachnospirales > Lachnospiraceae > Lachnotalea > Lachnotalea massiliensis. Next base: position 2,344,416 of record NZ_LT860099.1, on the reverse strand, counting down.
ACGTTTTGGTGTGACGCACAAAGAGAAAATCAAGCAGCTCAAGAAAAATGTGGATGTTCTCACCTTGACGGCGACGCCGATTCCTCGTACCCTGCATATGAGCTTAATCGGAATCAGGGATATGAGCGTGCTGGAGGAGCCGCCGATGGACCGTATGCCGATTCAGACCTTTATCATGGAATACAACGATGAGATGGTGAGGGAAGCAATCAACCGTGAGCTGGCAAGAGACGGTCAGGTGTATTATGTATACAACCGGGTCAACAACATTGATGAGGTCACAAACACCATCGCAAATCTCGTGCCCGATGCAAATGTGGCATTTGCCCACGGGCAGATGAATGAGCATGAGCTGGAAAAAATCATGTACAATTTTATCAACGGAGAAATCGACGTGCTTGTGTCGACGACCATCATTGAGACAGGGCTTGATATCTCGAATGTCAATACGATTATCATTCACGATGCAGACAATCTGGGCTTATCTCAGCTTTATCAGCTGAGAGGACGTGTGGGTCGTTCGAATAGGACCTCCTATGCCTTTTTGATGTATAAGCGAAACAAGATGCTAAAGGAGATTGCGGAAAAACGTCTTCATGCAATCAGGGAATTTACGGAGCTTGGCTCCGGCTTTAAGATTGCGATGCGTGATTTGGAAATCCGAGGTGCCGGAAATCTCTTGGGAGCCCAGCAGAGCGGTCATATGGAGGCAGTTGGATACGATTTATACTGCAAGATGCTAAATGAGGCAGTCAAATCGCTCAAAAATGCCGATGTCGAGGAAGACAGATTTGATACAACAATCGATATTGACATTGATGCCTTTATACCGGAGAAATATATCGGAAGCGAATTCCAGAAGCTTGAAATTTACAAGCGAATTGCAGGTCTTGAAAATGAAGAGGAATGTGATGATATGCTCGAGGAGCTCATTGATCGCTTTGGAGAGCCGCCAAGATCTGTCACGAACCTTTTGGCAGTCGCGCAGATAAAAGCGTTTGCCGCGTCCGTGTTTGTAACAGAAATTTCGCAAAAAGGTGATACAATCAAATTTACAATGTATGAAAGAGCGAAGGTAAATCCGGCAAAAATCCCGGCTCTCTTGGAGAAATACAGGAATACGATGAAATTTACCGTGGAGACTAACCCGTTCTTTACCTATATACCGCTTAAGAATAAGGATAAGCCGGATACAATCGGAATTGTGAAAAATATTTTAACTGATATAAAGACATTGATTGATGAATAAAAAAAGGCTATAATCTAAAAGAGTGTCACGGCGAGGGTGCCGATGAAAGGAGACAATATGAAGAAGAGTGTAAGTAAACGAATCGTGGGCATGGCAGCAGCCGTATTAGCCTGCGCAAGCTTGGTGACAGGATGTGGCTCTGTCGATTTAAATAAACCGGTTTCGGTAGTAAATGATGAGAATATTCCATTTGGTGTGGCAAAATTTTATGCTAAGAATCAGCAGGTGATTTATGAATCATATTATGGTTCCCTGTTTGGAGACAATATGTGGAATCAGGCTTTAAGCGAGGATATGACCTTTGGAGAATCAACCCTTCAAAGTATTTTAGAGGATTTGCAGGAAATGTACTTAGTGAATCAGCATGCAGAGGAGTATGGGATTACTCTTACGGATGCAGAGATTGGTCTGATTGAAGATACTGCAAAGCAGTTTATGGAAGATAACGATAAAGAAGCGCAGGAGGCAATGGGTGCAAGTGAAGCTATTATCAAGGAGTATCTGACCAAATATACCTTACAGACAAAGATCGCAGCGGCAATCCGCGCAGGAGCAGACACAGAGGTAGCAGATGAGGATGCTGCGCAGAGAACCTTTGGTTATGTATATATTTCCACAGCCGGTTCAACGGATGAGTCAGGCAACACAGTGGAGCTGACTGATGAAGAGAAGGCAGAAAAAAAGGCAGAAGCTCAGGCAATTGTCGATGCAGTGGCAGGCGGTACGGACTTTGAAACAGCAGTTACAGACACCGAACGCAAGGTAAGTAGCGCTTCCTACGGAAAAGATGATGATGCCGGAATGGACGAGGCAGTTATCGCAGCAGCGGACGCTTTGCAGGAGGGAGAGACCTCTGCGGTTATTGAACTAGACAGCGGTTATTACATTGTGAATCTGACAAGTGCTTATGACGAGGAGCAGACAGAGGCAAGACGTGCAGAAATCATTTCTGAGAGACAGGATACTCTTTATGATGATACTTACGCAGCATGGCTTGAGGCAGCAACCATCACGGTAGATGACCAATTGTGGAAGAAAATCAACTTTGATGAGAGTGTGTCAATAGCGACGGATACAACGACAGAGGATACCACAACAACAGGCGATACAACGACAGAGGATACCACAACAACAGATGACAGTACCGCGACAGACGCAGAAGCAGATACTACGACGGCGGAATAATAGTAAAGCTCACACTTTTTTATAAGAAGAGCTGAAAAAGGGAACTTTTGTAATATAGAAAATACAAAAGTTCCCTTTTTTAATTGTATTAAAAAAAGGCACTTGAAACTTAAAAAAGTACGTTTTTTTAAAAACGAAAGACTGTTATATTTTACGTATACAAAAAATAAATGGGGCATCAAGAGGAAGAAGAAAATAATTTAGGAGGATTTAAACATGAAAAAGAAATTTATTTCTACGCTTTTAGTGACAGCTATGACGGCAACGATGCTTGCAGGCTGTGGAAGCAGCAGTACAACAGGAACAGCAACCGGTGAAACAGCAACGGATACAACGGGGCAGGCAGCTGCAACAGAGACTGAGCAGACAGAGACAGCAGATGCTGCTGCGACAGACTCCATCGTGACAGAGCCGACAGAACTTACCCTTATCTTTGCAGACGGAGATGACGGCTATAAAACAGTTATGAATGCGATTGTAGATAGGTTTAATGCTACTTATCCGGACATTACAGTAACAATAGAGCCGGGTAACGGAGGAGCTTACAGTGAGTTCTTAAAGACGAAGGACAGCGTGGGCGAGTTCCCGGACATCATGGAAATGAGAGATACCGCTGTTTATGTGAGAGCAGGAAAGATTGCTCCGCTTTCAGAGGACATCACAAGCCTGTTTAAGACAACAACGGAATTTGACGGAAGTGTATATACCGCTCCGATGGCGGGAGAAAATACAGACGGTATTTTCTACAACAAAGATTACTTTGATAAGAATGGTTTCACAGAGCCGACTACATATGATGAGTTTCTTGAGCTGTGCCAGAAGATTAAGGATAAAGGCGATATGTCACCTTTAGTTGTGGGCGGACAGGATATCTGGCATATGGGCTTCTGGTTCCATAAGGCATACAGTGATCAGGTATTGAGTCAGGATGCAGATTTTATTAAACATGCATATGAAGGAACAAAAGATTTCTCAGACGATACATTCAAGGCAACCTTTGAAGAATTAAAGACTATTATGCAGTATGCACAGGACGGCTGGGCTTCTACACCGGATGCACAGATTGCAACTTTTATGGCAAATGATATGTCAGCAATGATGTTCTCCGGAACTCATATGGTAGCGCAGTTAAAAGCGGCAGCACCTGATATGAATATCGGATGGTTTCCAATCCCAAGTCCGGACGGAAAGATGAGACTTGTGGGCGGAGCAGGTATCAGCGGTCTTGCGATGTCCACAGAGGCAGCAGCAGATTCAAACAAAAAAGCAGCTGCGGAGGAATTTATTAAGTTCTTTTTTGAGTCAAAAAATTACAAAGAATATTGTGAGACAATGAGCGCAATTCCAACTACAGTAAACGACCCTCAGATATCAGCAGAACCTGTATTTGTAGAGATTATGCAGGCAGTGGATGATGCAGATGAAATAGGACCGATGTGGAACGGAAGAAGCGGTGAAAATGAGCTTCCTACGGACTTCAGAAACTTTACTTACAAGACTTTAATTGAAGTATTACAGGGAACAAGAGACATTGATTCTGCAACAACGGAGCTGAACAAGACATGGCAGACGAGCATGGAAAGCTTTAACCCTGTCACAGGAGTTGGCATCGAATAATTGTAATATATCAGAGGAAATTCGAAGGAATTTCCTCTGATGCACTAAAATGATTATGCGCACTCGCGCAAAAGGTGCTGATGCACAGAAAAGGAGCTTGTTATGAACCTAACAAAACAGAAAAAATTTGATAAAGTTGCTTTTGCCTTCATCGCTCCTGCATTTGTTTTTTTTACCATGTTTATTATTGTCCCGACGCTGGCGAGCGTTTACTACAGCTTTACGTCATGGGACGGTATCAGCCCTAACGTGAAATTCATCGGTTTGGCAAATTATAAAGAAATTTTTACAAGTGCAAGATTTGGTAATGCCTTAAAGAATACAGTTATTTTAACCGTCTTTATCTCTATCGTGGAAAATGCGATGGCATTGTCCCTCGCCTTGATTGTAGATAATGTGAGATGGGGAAAAAATATTTTCAGAAGTGCTTTTTATATTCCGGTATTAATCAGTGGTATTGTTTCTGGTTTTATCTGGAAGATTATGTATAATTACAATTTTGGTACAATCAATTCTGTTTTACAGAGTGCAGGGCTTGACGGATTAAAGCAGGATTGGCTTGGAAATACAAAGCTCACCCTTATCATGGTCGGAGTTGTGCTGGTGTGGAAGGGCGCAGGCTACTATATGGTAATTTATCTTGCTTCCTTACAAAGCGTATCAGTGGATCTCATTGAGGCGGCACAGATTGACGGAGCAAGCCCGTGGCAGCGTTTTCGTGCAATTACAATCCCATTGATATCAGGTGCCTTCACAATCAACTTCACCTTATCCTTAATCAACGGCTTGAAGGTCTTTGACCAGATTAACGTTATGACAGACGGCGGACCTGGATTTACAACAGAAACACTTGTCTACCTCCTGTATAAAGTTGGATTTAATGAAGGAAGACAGGGCTTTGGTACGGCGGTAGGAATTATGTTATTGTTCATTATTATTATTTTAAATACATTGCAGCAGAAGTTTTTAAGGAGCAAGGAGGTGCAGATGTAATGGAAAAAGCAGTTAAAAGAGTAAAACCAGGAACAATCCTATTATTTATTGTCACAATTATCCTTGCATTTTTATTTATCTATCCTGTTTTGTTCGCATTAATGTCTGCATTTAAGAGCAACGGCGATATTTTGAAAAGTCCGGCGGCGTTCCCTACCAGCTTGTATTTACAAAACTTCGTAGATTTATTTGCACAGTCAGACTTTTTAACGGCAATTAAGCACTCTCTACTTTTAACGGTTATTTCAGAGATTTTGATTGTGTGTATCGTACCTATGGCAGCGTATGGAATCGAGAGACGAAAGAGCAGGATGACACAGTTTATTTATGCTTTCTTTCTGACAGGAATGATGATTCCGTTTCACTTATATATGTTTCCTTTGTTCAAGGAAATGAAAATGCTTCATATTTTCGGGACAATGGCAGGACCGATTGTCAGCTATATTGCAGGCTCCGTAGCATTTGGATGTCTCCTCTATTGCAGCTTTCTAAAGGGAATACCCTTGGAAATCGAGGAAGCGGCGATGATTGACGGATGTACACCGTTTCAGACTTTCTGGAAGGTCACTTTCCCACTGCTTGGACCATGTACCGGCTCTATGATTATTCTAAACGGTCTTGGTATCTGGAATGATTACTTACTTCCTTACCTGTCACTTCCAAGCAGCAAGGCAAAGACAATAACAGTTGAGATTGCAGCATTTGTCGGACAATATTCGGCTAGATGGGATATTGTTTTTGCAGGAACTATCATCTCAATTGTACCGGCACTTATTATTTTTTGTATGTTCCAAAAATATTTTGTAAAGGGAATTACGGCAGGAGCGGCAAAAGGCTAGAATACAAGCAAACACTTTTCGGACGGAGGGTGTTTGCTTTTGCACATCCTTGTGAATAAGATGCCTCTCCTTGCGGGAAGATAGGAAATTTGATAAGATGATAAAAAGAATCTGTTTTTCTTCAGAGAAGGGAGAAATTGCGATGCAGCCCAAAAAAAAGAGACTTAGTCTTTATCAAAAATTTGCCATTATCATCATTTTGCTTGGCTTGCTCCCAATGCTGATTTTGACGACCTTTATCGCCAACAGCATGATACGGGAATATAAGGCGGCAATGCAGAACCAATATGAACAGGCTGCAAGCTATGTAAACGCCAGCTTGGAATCTATGCTGGATACCTATGATACAATCAGCAAGATGCCGTATTTTTATAACTATTCGATTGAAGGAAACACAATAAAAAATTATCTGGCGTTTGATAATTTAAGACAGATTATATATGGAACCAGCTATGGAGAAGAGACAAAGGATGCACAGCGGCAGGAGGATATGGAGAATTTTCTAAAATATCTTTGCAGCGTGGATAGCTTTATCAACGGAACTCATTTCCTGGCAGAGGATTTAAATAAGGAAGAGCTGGTGTTTCATTACAGCACATACAGTACCTATTTTAAGGATGAAGTATTGTTTAAAAAGGTGATGGATTATGAAACTTTGAATCGTGAGACAAATAAGATGATACTCATTCCGACACATGAAACAGGTTATTTTTATAGTCTGAATAAGCCGGTATTTACGGTGGCAAGAAACTATTTTGACCTGAGAGGTGAGGTCGGAAATACACCGTATATTGGCACTCTTTTCTTGGACATCACGCTTGAGAAGGTGGAAAAGCTGTTTCGCACAGTGAAAATAAGCGGAAATGAAGTCTTCTATGTGTTGAATGAAAATGGAGACTGCTTCTACAGCAGTATGGAGGAAAATATCGGCATCAATATCGCAGATGGAATAAAGGGAATGAAAAATACCGAAGACCAGCTTGTCATCACGACGGAGCCGAACGAATACGGTCTGTATGTTATGGTTGTGATGAATACGGCGGTTGCATTTGAAAATATCAGAAATTTGCAGCATATGATGCAGATTTTTATCGGGGTATGCGTGATTGCGCTTCTTGCAGGTTCTATTTTCTTTTCAAAGAAGCTGACGAAGCCTATCTATGAGATGATGGGACAGATGGCACAGGTGGAAAACGGTAACTTTGAAATTGAGCTTCCGGTTCGCTCCACAGATGAAATCGGAATTTTATCCCAGCGCTTTAACCAGATGAGTCTTGCGCTTAAGACATACATCAATCAGTCTTATGTGGCGCAGATTAAGCAGAATGAGGCAGAGCTTACGGCACTGAAGGCACAGATTTACCCGCATTTCCTTTATAACACGCTGGAGATTATCCGCATGACAGCACTGGAGGATAAGGAGAGGGACAAGGTGCCGATGATGATTGAGGCGCTTGCTGAGCAGATACACTACATCATAGGACCGATGCAGGATATGATAAATCTGGAGAAGGAAGTCGATATTGTGCGAAAGTATGTCTATCTGCTCAATTGCAGAATTTCCGGAAAGGTTCAGCTTATGGTGGACGTGACAGGTGTATCCAAAATTATGGTGCCAAAGCTTATTTTACAGCCGATTGTGGAGAACGCCTATGTGCATGGGATTAAGCCGAAAAACGGAAATGGAAGCATTATGATTGAAGCCAGCGTGAATGAGGGTATTCTGGAAATTAACATAATGGATAACGGCGTCGGAATGGACGGGGAGGCTTTGGAAAAAATCAACAGGCTATTGGACGGAAATGAGCCGGGAATCAAAAATGAATATAACTGGCAGAGCATCGGGCTAAAAAATGTACATGACAGAATTCGTTTTCTTTATGGGGAGGAATATGGAGTTTTCATCACAAGCACACCGTCGATCGGCACAATAGTAAAGCTTAGAATGAGAATTCCCGAAATGGAGGAGAGCAAAAATGAGAATGATTATAGCGGATGATGAGCCGATTATCATACGAGGCATCCAAAAGCTTGTGGACTGGAATTCACTTGGAATTGAAATTGTGGGGGAATACAAGGACGGCAAAAAGGCGCTTGAAGGTATTATCCGCGAAAAACCAGACCTTGCCCTGCTTGATATCTCTATGCCGGGAATGACAGGAATTGAAATATTAAAGGAATGCCGTGCGCTAGGCTGCCAGACACAGATTATTTTTATCAGCGGCTTTCAGGATTTTGAATATGCGCAAAGTGCAGTTAAATATGGGGCAGCAGATTATCTGCTAAAGCCGGTCATCAAGGATGAACTGCTGAATGCGGTGGAAAAATGTCTCGTCGGCATCGGAGAGAAAAAGCAGCAGGAGGAGACCGAAGAGGGACAGAAGGAGGCGGATTACAGCAAGCTTATCGAGGTAGAGGATACGTGCTATGTTCCTGTATATGCCGAGGTTTTGTATAATCCGGATGAAAACGAGCAGATGAAAAAGCTGATTCGTTTTTCCTTTATCAGTTTTCTGGAGGAGTATCTGGAAAAAGAGCAGATTGGAATCACCTTTACCAAGAAGGAGAACATTGCGCTTGTTCTAAAGGGACTTAATATTGAGGAGTGCAAAAGGGTCGTGGAGGAAATGCAAAGAGCTGCAATGCTTGCGACCAGTCATTTTGTCATGTTTATTATCGGAAATGAGGTCCGGAGCATGGGAGAAATCCCTGTTGCGTTTGAACTGTGTATGGGGATGAAGAGGTATTCTTTCTTTGCAAGTTACATGAAGCGTGGCGTGTTTACAGTCTCGGAGGCGGTATTTGTAAATTTAGGAGATGCAGAGCGAATGACAGAGCTTCGTGAGCGGGTACTTGATACTGTAGTGGCGCAGGATTTTGGGAATTTTGAACAGCTATTTGAAAAATTTGTCCGGATGCTCTGTCGTGTATCCGATGGGCGAAAGGAGGATGCTGCTTTCTATTTTTGCAACGCCATAAGACTTATGGAGGAGAAGGTGCTGAACTTACATCTTGCCGGTTTAAAGCCTGAGATGAAGCTTCTTCTGGAAGAAGGGCGAGATGCCGGGAACTATGAGAAAATGGTGGAGCGGTATCGCCTTGTCTTTGAGGAATACTTAAATCTGATACAAAAATCGGTTGCAAGTCATGATAAGAAGGACATTCAAAAGGCAAAGGAATATATCGAAAAGCATTACAAGGAGAATTTGACGCTGACGGTACTGGCGGAGGAGATACACATGAATCCTTACTATTTCAGCAGCTTCTTTAAGAAGAATGCCGGGGAAAATTTTAAGGATTATGTAAACCGTGTCCGCATCCAGCACGCAACCTCCCTCCTTCTGTCTACCGACATGAAGACCTATGAAATTGCAAATGAGGTAGGCTTTAGCGATGCGAGAGCATTTTCAGATGTCTTTCAGAGAATTTACCATGAGACACCGAGCAGCTATCGAAAGAGAGTCAGTGCACAGGAGGAGAAGCGGTAGGTTTGGCTTTGAATCATATAACTATAATAAATAATTTCTACGAAATTCGGAGGGCGTCATGCCTTCCGTTTTTTTAAATTGGCGCATAAAATGCAGCTCATTATGATAGCCGCAAAACTCTGCGAGCTTCTTGATAGGCATGTTGCTGCTTCTTAAGTAAAACTTGGCGTGCTCCATGCGGGCACGGATAATATCCTGCTGAAAAGAGCAGTCGAAAAACTGTTTGTAGAGGTGCTGAAAATAAGAGATACTCAAATCCAGAAGGCGGCAGGCATAGTCCGCAGACCATTCCTCGGAAGGAGTGTTGTACAGACTTGTACGCAGCTTGGAAAACGCTGTGTAGTATTTATGCGAGGAGCTTGCATTTTCTGCCTTTGTCAGCTCGCCTCCAAGCTTATAAAGCAGAGCGTGCATAAGCGAGTCAGAAACTTCCTCAGAGTAGTGTTGTTTTGCATGAAAGGAGTCGGTGAGCAGACTCACATAGCGGGATAATGAGTGAATATCAAGCCCATAAAGAGGCGTATTCATCGGGAGGGACAGCTTGGACAAAAGCTCCTTTTCCTCCTCGCTCATATAAAAATGAATCCAATCGTCGTTGTAACCTGCAATATCACAGCCATAGCGGATGTAAGTATTTTTATCAAAGAGAATCGCCATATTCGGCTCGGTCACTGTGCGTTTTTTATCAATATAAAACCATGCCTTTGTCTTTACAAGCAGAAGAAGATAGTCAGAAAAGCCATGCTCATGTTCAATGTTACATGGAGTTGGATGGTGGGAATTGTGCCCGCAAATGTTTACATGAATCAAGGATATTCACCTCCTAAAAAAGCAGAATAAGTCAGTTAATAGTATTATAGGATATTGTTCTTGAAATGTCAATTCACTACAATGGAATTAGAACAAGACACGCACAGAGAGGACGATTAAAATGAAAGAATACGAAATATGGGCAGAAACAGTTATTGAGAAAATAAGGGAAAAAATGGACTGGGTAAGCGAAAAAAATGCGGACAAAATTCCATATACAACGGATGAGACAGGAAATTATGATGACCGCTCGGATGCTTCTAGAAACTGGAGCATGGATGACGGGCTGAATTGGTGGACAAACGGTTTCTGGGGCGGCATGATGTGGCTGATGTATCAGGATACAAAGGACGAAAAATATGCGAAAATTGCAGCAATATCACAGAAAAAGCTGGAAAAATGCTTTGAGAGCTATTATGGGCTTCACCATGATGTAGGCTTTATGTTTGTGCCGACGGCGGTGACAAATTATAGGCTGACAGGAAATCCGGAATCGAGAAAAACTGCCATGCACGCCGCAAACCTACTTGCTGGGAGATTTAACCCAGTCGGAAAATTTATCCGTGCATGGAATGAGGTGGATGACTCCGATACAAGGGGCTGGGCAATCATCGACTGTATGTTTAATATTTCCTTGCTTTATTGGGCTTCAGAGGAGAGCAAGGACCCGCGTTTCGCGCAGATAGCAAGGCTTCATGCGGATACGGTGCTGGAACATTTTATTAGACCAGATGGTTCCGTTAACCACATTGTAGAATTCAATCCTGAAACAGGGGAGTTTGTAAAAAGCTATGGCGGTCAGGGCTATGACCAAGGCTCTTCATGGAGCAGAGGACAGGGCTGGGCGGTTTACGGCTTTATGAACAGCTATACCCACACAGGCAAGGAAGAATACCTCAACGCGGCAAAGAAAGTGGCACATTACTGTATCGCGAATCTGCCGGAAAGCGGCATTGTTTTGGTGGATTTTAGGCAGCCGAAGGAACCGGCATGGGAGGACTCTTGCGGAGCAGCAATTATCGCGGGAGGTCTTCTGGAAATCGCAAAGGCTGTGCCGGAGCTTGAAAAGGAACTGTATGAAAAAGCAGCCGTTAAAATTTTAAAGGCGATTGCCGAACAGCGTGCTGATTGGAGCAAAAAAAGTGATGCAATAGTTTTAAACTGTACCGCAGCTTATCATGTAAAGAAGCATCATATCACAATGTCCTATGCGGATTATTATTTTATGGAAGCAATTTATAAACTGAAAGGAACCGGAATTTTAATTTGGTAGGTGGTGAGGAAGATGAAAAAGAAAATAGTCAACCCGATTTTAAGAGGCTTTAATCCAGACCCTTCCATTGTTCGTGTCGGTGAGGATTACTATATCGCTACCTCCACTTTTGAGTGGTGGCCGGGAGTGCAGATTCATCATTCCAGAGATTTGATAAACTGGGAACTGCTCACCCACCCGCTAAACCGTGTGTCTCAGCTTGATTTAAGAGGAGTGGGAGCCTCGCAGGGCGTTTGGGCGCCGTGTCTTACCTATGCAGATAATCTTTTTTACCTTGTCTATACGGTCGTAAACTCGTTTTACTGCAATATGTATGATACAAATAATTATTTGGTTACCGCGGCTGATATCATGGGACCGTGGTCAGACCCGATACCGCTGAATAATTTCGGATTTGATCCGTCCTTGTTTCACGATGATGATGGAAGAAAATATATGGTAAGCATGGTGACGGATCACCGTGTTCCGAAAAAGTATGCAGGACGGCTGATACTACAGGAATATTCCCATGAGGAAAAGAAAATGATTGGGGAAGTCAAGGAGATTTATCAGGGTGATAAGGTGTTTTTGGAGGGACCTCATATTTTTAAGAGAGGGGATTATTATTATCTTTTTTCTGCGGACACTGGAACAGGAGAAGGACATGGACAGTCCATCCAGCGTTCCAAATCAGTTTGGGGACCTTATGAGTGGTATGAGAAAAATTCAATTTTGACATCAAGAGAAAATCCGGAGCATCTTCTTCAAAAGTCGGGACACTGTGATTTGGTTGAGACACAAAACGGAGAGTGGTATGCGGTTCACCTATGCGGGCGTGCTTTGGAAAACAGAAACCCGGAGGGAGTTCGCTTTGCCGGATGCAGACGCTATACGTTAGGGCGTGAGACGGCAATCCAAAAAATGGAGTGGACAAAGGATGACTGGCTTGTGCTTGCCAATCACACGAATGTGCCGGAAGTGGAAGTGGAAGCCCCAAACCTTGCAGAGTATCCGTTTCCAAAACAAAAGGAGCGGGTAAACTTTGATGATGACAGGCTGCCGCTTGATTTTCAGTCGCTTCGGATCCCTCTTGATGAGCATTACTGCTCTTTGACGGCAAGAAAAGGCTATCTTCGCATGTACGGAAGAAGCGGGCTGTCATCCAAATTCAGTCAGAGTCTCATTGCAAGAAGATGGACGGAGCTTCGTTTTGAGGCGAGTACCTGTCTGGAATATGAACCGAAGGTATTTAAAAACATGGCAGGGCTTATCTGTATGTATGACACGGACAACTACTTCTACCTTCATGTGACGCATGACGAGGAGATTGGAGCTTGTATTTCCATTTTGACGGCAGAAAATAAAAAGTATGAATATCCGATTGGATTTCTTCCGATTCCGATGGGGATGAAAATCTATCTAAAGGTTCAGGTAAACAGAGATAAGCTGCAATTTTTTTACAGCACAAATGGAGAGGAAGACTATAAAACAATAGGACCGGTGCTTGATGCGAGCATACTGTCTGATGAAGCGTGTGCGGAGGGCTGGTTTACCGGAGCGATGGTTGGAATTTGCTGTCAGGATTTAACAGGGTTTGGGACCTATGCAGATTTTGATTATTTTGAATATAAGACGAAGCAATAAATGCTGAAAGGAAAAAAGAAATGATAGAAAAACGAACAGGGAAGCCATATATCAATGTATGGTTTGGAAACTTTTATAGACCGGCGTACGACGATAAGGAATTTGTAAAGAAAGGCGTAAGCCTTTTAAAAGAGTTGGGATTTAACAGCATACTGCTTGATTCAAAAGCCTGGGAGGATTTCAGAGACCGCTATGAGGGGAAGGAAGCAAGCCCATATGTGGCAATGCAGGAATATATGCAGGAGGAAATCGAAAGGCAAGGCTTGAGCCATGTATTTATGTCCCTTTATCTAAATGCAGATAATCTGTATCCTAATATCCGTTTCAGCCCTCCTATTTACGGGGAATCGGTTGTAAATCCAGACGGCAGCGACGGAAAATGGTATCGTTACTGGTCTGACAAGGCAAAAACCTCTATGCAGGAGCATGTCAGCGGATTACTCAGATACTACGGAGAAAATAATACAAGAATTATGGTAAACCAAGAAGAGAAAAAGCCTATTTGCAGTATGTGGGACCCGATTGTGGCTCCAAGCTTTGACGAAGATGGCAGAAAACGATATCTGTCATGGCTTGAAAAAAATTATGGGGATATTGAAAGCCTTAACCGAGCATATCGCGTAAAATTCAGTGCTTTTGATGAGCTTGAACCAAAGGATTACTGGTTTTCGTGCGCTTATGAGGGCGATAGCTGTTATGATGCGGCAGATATAAAGGCGGATAATGAAAAGTATCAGATGTGGATTGACAATATGAAATGGAGGAAGCAGGAGCTTGTTCTCTATTTTCAGGATATGCAAAAGAGACTGAAGTCGGTAGACAAAGACTTATATCTCTGCCCGACACTGACGCAATGGAGCCATTTTCTTAATATTGATGGTTCAAAAATTTCGAGCGTAGGCTTTAGCGAACTTTGGGACACAGCGATGCGCGGAATTGACTTGTATGAGATTGCACCTTTTGTGGATGCGGCTCAGTTTATCAGCGTTCCGGTGACGCCGCTTGGAGATCCGAATGCCTATGTGGTGTCGGTACAGCACAGCATGATGCGAGCGATGAATGAAGGCAGAGAATTTTTGGGCGGTATTTATTGGGGCAGATTTTTATACCAGCATGTTTATGAGTTTATCTCGCCGTGTGAAATTATCGGCAGCATGGTGGGCAGTGGTATCAACGGATATTCCTCCTATGGAATGTGCGGGCTGGATGATGGCGGGGTACTGCATCGAATGGAAAAGAGCTTTCTGAATTCCCTTTCTGCTGCCAATGACTGGGCAAAAAAGGTTATTCCGCTGCTTGGTCAAAAGAAAAAGTCGTCTGTTGCCTTGCTGTTTCCGAATGCAATGGCAGCCTATGAGCCGATGTCTGTGGAGGGTAATATCGAAAGACGCTATGACCTGCTAGGTTTCTATCAGGCGTGTCTGGACTTTGGCTATGAGGTTGATGTGATTGACATCAACGCTGTCGAGGAAGGCAGGCTGAAAGATTATGCTCTGCTTATTATTCCTGCCAATCAGTCTTATAAAAAGGACAGAAGAGAAAAGGCGGAGGCGACGCTTAAGGACTGGGTGGCGCAGGGAGGCGTATTGCTTCACGGACCAAATGATGAGGTGGTTTACCAAAGCCTTAACATAAAGGGAGAAGCGCATGAAAAGGATGAGATTATTTACCGTGGCGGAGGACTTGTGCAGGGCGATTTATTTGAGACATTTGAGGGAGAAACCTTGCTTGCCGTATATGAGCATTCCGGGAAAGGTGCGGCAGTGTTGAACAGCTATGGAAAAGGAAAGGTGTATTCGCTGGGATTTTATTATGGAAGCAATTATTCAGCGAAAATTGCACCGCATGTTCCGCTGAGCCAGAAAAATAATGAGCTTTATCCGCTTCCGTATATGAAACAGGATATGCTCAGAGATATTTTAAACACTTATGTGGCACCGAATTGCAGCATACAAGAGAAGGGTATTGAGGTAGCAAGCTTTGCGAATGGTCTTGTTATAACAAACCATACCTCAACACCGATATCCGTAGATGAAATAAAAGGAAAGAGATATTTCCAATATGCTCTTGATGAAAATTGTCTGCTTCCTAGGAGTGCTGTGTTTATTGAGTGTTAGAAACACTATAGTTATTTGCCTTGGGAGGTTTTTTAATAATAGCCGGCACGGCAAATCAGCCTCCCAAGGTAACATCCTGCCGGTCATACCAAAGCAGCGCCTGTGAGAACTGCTCCTCTTTAAAATCAGGCCACATCTCATCTACAATATAAAAATCAGAATAGACAGACTGAACAGGCAAAAGGCCGGACAATCTTCTCATGCCTCCCCAACGAATAATCAAATCGATTCGTGAAATATCACGGGAGTGAATGGCAGAGAAAGGCTTTTTGTCCTTTTCTTTTTGTTCAAGACCGGACAAATCCCACTCCCAGCCATAGTTGACAAGGAAATTTACTTTGATTCCGCCGCCGTTGATATCCGTTCTCTTGGTGTAGGGAAGCAGCTCCTTCGGAAAGCATTTTGACTTGGTGTTGCCGATGACGAGAAGGGAACAGCCCTCCTGAGCAATCAGGGAAATGGCGTCAACACATGCCTTGCTGAATGCCTTTAGCTGTTCAGGAGGACGTTTACAGTTGTCCACGGTAAAGCCGTAGTAGGTAATCTCCGAAATACCAAGCTTTTTTGCCAGGCGAAGAACAGACAAACCAGGAGAAAGCCCGTAATCGTATCCGTCTGCCTTGTTAAGATTGTGGTTGACTGCCCAACGTCTGTTACCGTCAGGGATAATTGCTATATGGGAAGGTAGTCTCATTTTTATCTCTCCTATCTAGAATAATAAGAAAGTGTAAGCGTTGCTCACACTCTGGCACGAAGAGCCTTTTTATGCCATAGGAAGCTTGGGGAACGTTCCTATGGCATAAAAAAATACTATGCACGTTTATGCATAGTATTTCCAGCATTCCATATATTAACCAAAAATGTTATGACTGCATAAAGGAACCAAGAATCTCATTTACCAGCTTGCCATCTGCAATGCCCTTTACCTTCGGCATTAATTCCTTCATGATTTTACCCTTATCCTTGGCGGTAGGAGCATCAATGCCAAGAGATGCAAGAACCTCCTGCACGACTGCCTTGATTTCCTCTTCACTCATCATCTTAGGGGCAAACTCCTCCAAAACAGCAATACGGTTTTTGCATTCCTCAATAATTTCTGTTCGGTCGGCAGGGGTAAGCTCCAAGGTTTCCTTTGTCTGCTTAATTTCCTTTAAAACAACCTCGTTTTCTTCCTCTTCTGTCAAATCGCTTCTCTTGTCAATTGCCTTATTCTTTAATGCGGACAGCAGCAAAGAAATGGATTCTTTTCTTTCTTTTTCTCCTGCTTTCATTGCCGCAACCATGGCCGCTCTGACTTCATCAATTTTACTCATTTTGTTACCTCCTATTGTTTTCTTTTTAAATTATAAAATGTATTTCCACATTTGTAAAGAAAAGGGAGACATTTGACAGCAAAAGCCCTAAATGATATTCTTTAAGAATAGAAAAGAATGTGTGCAGTAACCAGAAACGGAGGGCTTATGAACCAGATATTAATTGTGGAGGATGATGAAATTATAGAAGGTGCATTAATTGAAAGTCTTGGGAAATGGGGCTTTACTGCGGTGGGAGTCAAGGACTTATCCAATGTAATTGCAGAATTTACAGAAGTCAATCCGCAGATTGTGCTGATGGATATCTCACTGCCCTTTTACAACGGCTACCACTGGTGCATGGAAATTCGCAAGCTATCCAAGGTGCCGATTATTTTCTTGTCTTCTCGATCGGATAAGATGGATATTGTAATGGCGGTCAATATGGGCGGTGATGATTATATCACGAAGCCTTTTGCGATGGAGGTATTGGTTGCCAAGGTGCAGGCACTTTTGCGAAGAGCATATGATTACAGAGCAGAGACAAGTTGTCTGGAGCATAAGGGAGCGATACTCAATCTAAATGATGCCTCCCTTTCGCTAAACGGTGAGAAAATTGACCTGACGAAAAATGAGTTTCGTATTCTGGAAATACTGATGAAGCACAAGAATGAGGTTGTTTCGAGGGAGCGGATTATGAAAAAGCTATGGGATAACGACAGCTTCATCGATGATAATACGCTTACGGTGAATATGAACCGTTTGAGGAGAAAGCTGGAGGGCGAGGGGCTTTCTGATTTTATTGAGACAAAAAAGGGATTGGGGTATATGGTGCATGATTAGAGCTTATGTAAAATACCAAGCGAGGGTGTTACTCAGTGTGTTCGTTGCACTTGCACTGTTTTCTGGCTTTGAATATTTGCTGAATATCAAGATAAATGATATTTTATACATTGCGTGCCTGTATCTTCTTGTGATGCTGTTTTTTCTGAGCATTGATTTTCTAAGATTTACACAACGATTTCGAAAATTGGAGGAAATTCAGAGAAATATAAGCATCTATGTGCAAGATATCCCGAAGGCGGAAAATCCTTATGAGGAAAAATACAATGAGGTAATTGAGAGTCTGTATGAGGTGATTCAAAGCACCCTGAATCAAGTGGATAGGCAGAACAAGGAAACCTTGGAATATTATACGCTGTGGATTCATCAGATTAAAACGCCGATTGCTGCGATGCACCTTGTGCTGCAAAATATGGAGGACATTCCGCAAAAGTCGGTGTTTTCGCAGGAACTTTTTAAAATTGAGCAGTACGTGGAGCTGGTATTGCAGTTTATTAAAATCGGAAATATTGAAGCGGATTTAGTCATTGGGGAATATACGTTAAAAAGTTTAGTCAGTCAGAGCGTGAAAAAATATTCACTTCTTTTTATTCATAAAGGACTTGGTGTGGAGATAGAAGGCTGTGAGGAGACAATCACGACGGATGGCAAATGGTTTGCGTTTCTGCTTGAACAGCTATTGTCCAATGCCATAAAATATACAAATACAGGAACAATCCGCATTTACACGAGGCAGGTACCGGAGGGCTGGTATCTCACCGTTGAGGATTCGGGCATCGGCATAAAGAAAGAGGACAGAAAGCGGGTTTTTGAGAAAGGATATACCGGCTTCAACGGAAGAATGGACAAGAAAGCAAGCGGAATTGGACTTTATCTGGCACAGAAGGTGGCTGCGGCACTCAATCATGAGATATCCCTTGAATCAGAGGTTGGAAAAGGAACCAAGGTACATGTTTTTATAAGAAATTATATAAAGTGACAAAAATGTAAGAAATAAAAAAGAAATGTAAGCTAAGACTATGGCAGTGCATTTCTTTTTTTATTATGATAGAGACAGTAAAACGAGTATAATAAATGGAGGAAAACAAAATGAACTTACTGGAAGTAAAAAATATAAAGAAAATTTACAATACCAGATTTGGCGGCCAGCAGTGTCAGGCACTTTTTGATGTGAATTTCACAGTGGAAAAGGGAGAGTATGTGGCAATTATGGGTCCCTCTGGTTCAGGAAAGACGACCCTTTTAAACATCCTTGCTTCACTTGATAAGCCAACGAGCGGGGAGGTTTTGCTGGAAGGAAAGAGCATGGGAAAGATAAAGGAGGGAGAGCTTGCGAGCTTTCGAAGAAATAATCTGGGCTTTGTGTTCCAGGATTTCAACCTGTTGGATACCTTTTCGCTAAAAGACAATATTTTTCTGCCCCTTGTCTTATCGGGAACCGGTTATAAGGAGATGGAAAGTCGTTTGAAACCAATCGCGAAGGAGCTGGATATTGAAGAGCTTCTGGAAAAATTCCCATATGAGGTATCGGGTGGACAAAAGCAGCGTTGTGCGGTTGCAAGAGCAATCATTACAAGCCCGAAACTTCTTTTGGCAGATGAGCCGACCGGGGCACTGGATACAAAGGCTTCGGGAAACCTGCTGCACATGATGGATAAAATCAATGAGGCAGGGCAGACCATTTTGATGGTAACGCACAGTGCGCAGGCGGCAAGTCATGCCAAGCGAATTCTTTTTATAAGAGACGGGGAAGTGTTCAGTCAGATATATCGCGGAGAGGAATCCAGAAACGAATTTTTCCAGAGGATTATATCGAATCTCTCCGTATTGTCGGACGGAGGTGTAGACATTGGGTAAAAATATATATGCAAAACTTGCTGTTGTAAATATCAAGAAAAATAAGGAAATCAACCTGCCCTATATCGCTGCGGTTGTCATTATTACAGTGATGTATTACCTTGTCGTTGCAATGCTAAGTAATGAGGGGCTGAAAGATATACCAGCAACAGCCTCCCTAAAGCAGTGCTTTGAGATTGCAAATAACTTCATTATCGTAATTACCTTTATATTTATGGTGTATATCAATAGCTTTTTAATCAAAAAAAGGCTGAGGGAATTCGGTCTATATCATGTCTTAGGACTGGAAAAAAAGCATATCATTTATGTAATGCTGATTGAGAATATTCTGATATACGGCGGAGCGGTTTTAGCCGGAATGCTAGTTGGAACGGTACTCGGAAAGCTTTGTTTTCTGGCGCTTTTAAAAATATGCCATACAACAACAGACTCCACCTTTATCATAAGTGCGCTGCCTTATCTTTCTACAATGCTGCTTTTTGCTGTAATATTTATTTTTTGTTTTATTATGAATATTGTAATTATTTTGAAAAATAAAACAATTGATTTGCTGCACCGGGAAAAATACGGAGAAAAGAAGGTGAAGGGCAGAGGTGTGCTGACCGTCATCGGACTTATCCTGCTTATCGGGGCGTATTACAAGGCAAATACAATACAAAATTATATTCAGGCAATCAGCGTGTTTTTTCCGGCGGTGCTGGCGGTTATTGTGGCGACCTATCTTTTATTTATGTCGGGAAGCATCGTGCTGTTAAATGTTTTAAAGAAAAATAAGGGCTTTTACTATAAGGCAGAAAATTTTATTTCCACCTCAAGCCTGATTTATCGAATGAGACATAACGCGGTAGGACTTGCAAATATTTGCATTTTAAGTACGATGGTAATTGTGACTGCTGCGGGCTGCGTGTCGCTGTACATGGGGCAGGAAACGATTGTGAAGGAGAGAAATCCATATGATTTGACGATTTTGGATCAAGCGGATATTTTCCCGAAGGAAGATGTGCTTAAGCTTGCCGAAGAATATGGACTTACAGTAACGGATTATATAGAGTTTCAGGCAATAGAAGGTTATTTCGTTTTTCAGCAGGATTCAGTGGCGAACGTCGAAGCACTTGCATCGCTTGACCAGATTGATGAAAAATTGCTGTATAATTTTGTTGCCATGAGTCAGGAAGAATATAACAGACTTGGTCAGACTAAGATAAATATAGAGGAAAATCATGTTGTACTGATATCAAATGAGGATATATCTGGGTTTTCGCAAGGCATAAAGGCGGGCGACAGATGGTATGAGGTAGATGATATTTTGACAGACAGTATTCTTTTTGATGGTAAGTATGGGGAAATAAGCCAGACAATCTACTTTGTTTTTGCAACAGAGGCGGAGGCTGTTGATTTTAGCAACTATATTTACACAAACCCGTATGATGAGACCGGCATGCAGAGTGTTCAGCATATCAATTATGAGGGGGAGGAAAATGATAGGATATCATTTGGTGCTGCAATTATTGACAGCGCTGAGTTCAAATCGTTGGTTAGTAATATTGATGCCAGCCGTACCGATGCATATAGTATATATGGCGGCATACTTTTTATCGGAATATTTTTTATCCTGATTTTTCTTACCATCACAATATTAATTATATATTTTAAGCAGGTGACGGAAGGATACGATGACAGGGAACGCTTTGTGATACTACAAAAGGTGGGAATGGACGAATTCATGGTAAAAAAGGCGATTAACCGTCAGATTATTATTGTGTTTTATCTTCCGCTTATCACGGCACTCATTCATTTGATAGCGGCATCTAACATTATAAAGTCCATGATGTCGGCGTTTTATCTGGCTGACTATGGTTTGATATTCAGGTGTATCACAGCGACTTCGGCTGCCTTTGCCGTCATCTATATTATTGTGTATAAGATGACAGCAAGAACCTACTATAAGATTATAAAATTTTAAAAATTTTTTCAATTAAAAGTCCAGTATAAGCAAATCTGAAAAGCCTGCAATCACATAGTCAGGCGACTGGACAGACCCAAAGCCGTAGCTTGCATAGATAATCGGAATACCGGCTATTTTGCAGGCTTCGGCATCACCTTGGGTATCGCCCACATAAATAGCGGAGTTCAAGTGATTTCGCTGCATAATCAGCTTCAAATTATCCCCTTTTAAAAGATTTGTCTCGCCGGGACAAGTAAAGTCTGTAATGTATGCTCCAAGCCCGGACACCTTTAAAAATGCCTCAATATAGCCGGATTGGCAGTTGCTTACAATGAATAATTTATATTTTTCAGAGAGAGCTGGAATCACGCTTTTCACGCCTTCATAAAAATAGCATTCTTCTTTTTCAATCATGTCATGTTCATATTCGTATAAATGCCGCTGTAAAATTCTTCTGTCTGCTTCCACTAACATGGGAAACAAAATATCTGCGATATCGTCGAGCGGCTTTCCAAACAATCCCTTTAACTGCTCTGCATTCACTCTCATATCAAGATCTGTATTTTCTTCAATCGCCAAGTTCCAAGACTTCGCCACCGCCTCGGTGGAATCCCAAAGTGTTCCGTCTACATCAAAAATAATTGCTTCCATGTTGCCCTCCAGATTATGGTATCCTTTTGTATGTTCTTTTCGTGATAAGAACATAATAGTATAGATGTCGGTGAATGACAAGGTACATTTTGTTGTGTATTCTTGAAAATTTGTGATATAATGGAAACGTTTATAAAAATACAGATGTAAAGTACAGAAAAATTAAATTAGAATATACAAAGAGGACAAGACGAAGGAGATTATGATGAGTACAATGAAGTTAACATTATTGACAGACTTATATGAGCTGACAATGATGCAGGGGTATTTTAAAAACAATAAAAATGAGATGGTTATTTTTGATGCTTTTTACAGAACGAACCCATCGGAAAATGGCTATGCTGTTGCAGCAGGGCTTGATCAGGTGGTTGACTATGTCAAAAATCTTCGTTTTGACCAAGAAGATATTGAATATTTGAGAAGTCTTTCACTATTTGAGGAGGATTTTCTTGCATATCTGAACGATTTCCATTTTTCAGGAGATATCTATGCCATACCGGAAGGAAGCGTGATATTTCCACGAGAGCCGATTGTAAAGGTAGTGGCTCCTATTATGGAAGCGCAGCTTGTGGAGACTGCCATTTTAAATATTATTAATCACCAAAGCTTGATTGCCACCAAGGCAGCCCGTGTTGTCTATGCGGCAAAGGGAGATGGTGTGATGGAGTTCGGACTTCGCCGTGCGCAGGGACCGGATGCGGGTATATACGGAGCGAGAGCTGCGGTAATCGGCGGCTGTATCGGAACGTCCAACGTGCTTGCAGGACAGTTATTTGATGTGCC
Source organism: Konateibacter massiliensis (assembly GCF_900184995.1). Classification (GTDB taxonomy): domain Bacteria; phylum Bacillota; class Clostridia; order Lachnospirales; family Lachnospiraceae; genus Lachnotalea; species Lachnotalea massiliensis. Next base: position 2,321,851 of record NZ_LT860099.1, on the reverse strand, counting down.
TGTTCTCGGCACTCATGCTCATAGCTGGATCATGAGCTTTCCGGATGAATATACCGCTTTCAAGAAGTATTCAGAGCTTTATCCTGACAAATGCATGCTTTTGGTAGACACCTATGATACGCTAAAATCCGGTGTACCAAATGCCATTAAAATATTTGATGAAATGAAGGCGAACAACATACCGATGCCTTACTACGGCATCCGCATGGACAGCGGAGATTTGGCGTACCTCTCAAAGAAGGCGAGAAAGATGCTCGACGCTGCGGGCTACTATGATGCGATTATTTCTGCCTCCAGCGATTTAGATGAGTACTTAATTGACAGCTTAAAGACACAGCATGCTGCGATTTCCTCATGGGGTGTCGGCACGAATTTGATTACCTCCAAGGACTGCCCGGCATTTGGCGGCGTTTATAAGCTGGCGGCGATTATGAATGAGGAAGGCGAGTTTGTTCCAAAGATTAAGCTTTCCGAGAATACAGAGAAGATTACCAATCCGGGAAATAAGACAATTTATCGTATCTATGAGAAGGAAACAGGAAAAATCAAGGCAGATTTGATTTCACTGGTTGATGAGACCTTCCCGGAGGATAAGGATTTGATGATTTTTGATCCGATTGAAACATGGAAGAAGACGAAGCTGAAGGCGGGTACGTTTACATTGCGCGAAATGCTTGTTCCTGTATTTAAAGGCGGAGAATGTGTCTATGAGTCACCGAAAGTTATGGAAATCCGTGAATACTGTATGCAGGAGCTTGATACCCTCTGGGACGAGACAAGACGATTGATAAATCCTCACAATGTGTATGTGGATTTATCCAATAAGCTGTATAAGATGAAATCAGAGCTGTTAGATAAGATGAGTCAGACGGATTAAGAGCGCACACTTTTTGCAGCGTAATGATGGACAGGAGAAGCGTATGAGTATTGAGATAAGAGAGTTTTGCAAAGAGGATGTAGGACAGATGATTGAAATCTGGAACGAGGTTGTAAAGGAGGGAGTGGCATACCCTCAGACGGAACTTTTAGATGAGGAATCAGGTTTGGCCCTGTTTGAAAGACAGTCCTTTACAGGCGTGGCAGTAGATACAGTCTCAAAAGAGGTTCTCGGCTTATATATTCTGCATCCAAACAACATCGGACGCTGCGGACATATCAGCAACGCAAGCTATGCTGTGAGCAGCAGGGCGAGAGGGCAAAAGATTGGAGAAAAGCTGGTATGCGACAGCATAGAGCAGGGAAAACGCCTTGGATTTTTAATTTTGCAGTTTAATGCGGTGGTAAAAAGTAATGAGAAGGCATTGCATTTATATGAAAAGTTAGGCTTTACAAGACTTGGCGTTATCCCGAAGGGATTTCGCATGGACGACGGAAGCTATGAAGATATTGTGCCTCATTATAAGATGTTGTAGGCATCAAATTATAGCAAACACAAAAGAGAGCGGACGGGAGCCGTTCTCTTTTTATACCATAGGAAAGTTCTCCGAACTTCCTATGGTATAAAAAACTATTTATGCGCACCTCGCGGAGTAGAAGTTGTTGCTGCGCAACCCGCTCGGGCGCAAAGTGTGAGCTTTGCTCACACTTATATATATATAGCCCCTTTTTTAAAAAACGCCATAAGAATTCACAAACAATTCAGCCGTTCTACACAAAGCAAACAATACCATATCTTATAGTAGCATTAGAACGGAGGCGATAATATGGTGATTGTGATTCCCGCATACGAGCCGGATGCTCGTATGGTGGAAATAGTAGAACGGCTGAATTTATGCACAAGATATCCGATTGTGATAGTAAATGACGGCAGCAGTGCAGAGAAAATCTCATTGTTTGAAAAACTGAAAGATTATGCCGATATTATATCTCATCCTAAAAACTTAGGAAAGGGTGAGGCGATGAAAACCGGTTTAAGATACATAGCAAGATATATGCCCGCAGAGGACGGAGTGGTATTCATCGATGCGGACGGGCAACACACGGCGGCGGATATGACAAAAGTAATTGAGAAATTTTATCAAGATAAAAACGCCTTGGTTCTTGGCAGCAGAGAATTTACGGGAAAGATTCCGATAAAATCCCTGATGGGAAACCGCATCACAAGGATCGTTTTTTATTTGTTAAGCAGGGTATCCCTAAAGGATACGCAGACAGGGCTTCGCGCAGTTTCCACGACATATATTCCCCTTCTTTTGGAGATTGAGGGTGAGCGCTACGAGTATGAGATGAATATGCTTTTGACTTTTGCAAAGGAAGGGATAAAAATTGCGGAGGTTCCCATTGAAACCATTTATGCAGATAGCAGTAATTCGACGTCACATTTCAGAGCTGTGCGAGATTCCGTGCGGGTTTATGGTGTTATCTTTAAATTTATGACCTCCTCGGCGGTCTGTGCACTTTTGGATTATGTCTTGTTTCTCGGGCTTATCTATGCTCTTGGGGATATGAAATATAAAGGTACTGTAATCCTATGTAATGTACTTACGAGGCTTGTGAGTGCCGTGACGAATTACAATTTAAATAAAAAATTTGTGTTCAAGAAAAATAACAAGAAAGCTAATTATGGGATACAGTATGCAATACTTGCAATCAGTATTTTAGGAGCAAATTCATTTATCCTATATCTGCTCACCAGAGTATTTGCTATTTCTCCGGCGATTGCCAAGGTGCTTACGGAGATGCTTCTATTTTTAACCAGTTTTCTTGTGCAGCAGAAAGTTATTTTCGGACGAAAAATAAAGCAGGAAAGCGTTGCAGGAGGAACAAAATGAATGGCAGCAGGAAAAAGAAAATCGGAAAAGCGATCGGTATCATAACACTGGATATTCTTGTAGGACTTTTATGTGTAGGAATTTTTTATGCAGTGGAATATGTGATACCGAACAAGGAGAGCAATAAGACATACACAGCAGATGCAACCACGGTTGCTGATGAGTCAAATGAAAGCCAATCGACCGACTGGGGTGAAAAGTTTGCGTCCCATTTTACGGACACGGTCATACAGACGGAAAACTCCTATTCAAGCCCCAATCTATCCATTACGCTGGAAGAAAGGGCTGTCACGATAAACGGCTCGGAGGTGAACTATTATATAGCGGACATTTATGTAGCAGATATCACATCCTTTCAGACAGCACTTGCTCAGGATACATACGGAACCGGCTATAAGGATACAATTGAGAATATGGCAGAGGAAAATAACGCTATTTTGGCGACGAACGGAGACTACTACAGCTATTCTAAGCAAGGTATTGTTATTCGAAATGGAGTTGTGTATCGTTCGACGGTGACGGATGCGGATATCTGCGTACTTTATTATGACGGAACAATGAAGATATTTTCCGGAAGCAATTTTGATGTAGAGCAGGCGGTTGCAGACGGTGCTTATCAGGCATGGACCTTTGGACCAAGTTTGTTGGCGGAGGACGGCGGTGCCCTCTCAGAATTTGACGTATCCAGAAGGCTGCAAAGTAAAAATCCGAGAACTGCAATCGGCTATTATGAGCCGGGACACTACTGCCTCGTAACGGTTGACGGGCGAGAGGAGGACTCAGCAGGGATGACATTAGCCGATATGTCAGAGCTTTTCGAGGAGCTGGGCTGTAATGTAGCTTATAATTTGGATGGCGGAAAATCCTCCGTTATGACCTATGAGGGTGAAGTGGTAAACAATCCGGTAAACGGCGGGCGCCAAAGCAGCGACAGTATTATTATCAAGGAGGTGAAGGAGAGTTGAAAAAAATATCAGATCTATTTCGAAAGCTTTTACCTCACCTTATGCTTATATTTGCAGTTATGTTTATCACATTTCTTATTTTAGATGAATACAATCCGATGATGGACTTTGTCAATAATGAATTTTCGATGAAGCTGCTATGGGCGTGGTGTATTTTAACTGTAATTCAGTCAGTTATACTTGTTATTCAAAAACAAAAATAATTGCTATATTTATGTATTAAATCCTTGATTTAACAAATAATAGTATCAAAGCAAAGCTACTAATACATTAAATGGAGGAGTTATTATGAAGGCAACGGGAATTGTGAGACGAATAGATGATTTAGGACGTGTGGTAATACCAAAAGAAATTAGGCGTACCCTCCGGATTCGTGAGGGAGATCCTTTAGAAATTTTTACAGATAGAGAAGGAGAAATCATACTGAAAAAATACTCTCCAATCGGAGAATTGAGTTTATTTGCAAAGCAATATTCTGAGGTTTTGGCACAGACCTGCGGACATGTGGTGTGTATCGCGGACAGAGACCAGATTATTGCGGTAGCGGGCGGAAGCAAAAAAGATTTCATGGGAAAAAATATAAGCAAAAAGCTGGATGAGGCAATTAACGACAGGGAAACGCTCACCGTTGCGGTGGGAGAAAAGCAATACATCAACATTGTGGATGAAGAGATGGATGAATTTGGCTCCGAGGTGATTGCTCCGATTTTATGTGAAGGAGACGCCATAGGTGCGGTTATTATCCTCTGTAAGGACAAAAGCGGTAAGACAGAAAAAGCAGAGCAGAAGCTCGCTATTTCAGCAGCAGGTTTTCTGGGAAGGCAGATGGAGGGATAATTTCTAAAAAGAACAATTTATAGCTTATAAATCGAGTAGAAGGCAGGTAAAGTAATTACCAGCCTTCTACTCGATTTTAGTTTATGGTTTTACTTTTGAGTTATGACACTAAATTGTTCATTCATGCTCTCAGATTGACTATTCATGCTGTTTTAATTGAAATTTTAAATTATTTATGCTATGTTTTCTGTATAAGAGCCAAATAAAAATATAAAACTAAATAATATGAATGGAGACTAAATACATGAAAATGAAAGGGTCAAAGATTTTATTTAGGTGTTTGATAATATCAAATAAAATTATAAGGTGACACAGTCCTCCAGATTTTTAAAAAGATAGATAAAAAAGAGTTAAAAGGAGAAAATAATGAAAAAAGGAAAATTAGACATTAAAGAAAAGTGGTATACATTTTGTATAATCGTACGATTCTTTATAACTATTCTCCGTATGGTTTTTTTAATATTATTATTAATAGTTAGGAATATTAATTTGATTAATTTTATAATAATAAATATGTTGTTATTGGTGTTTGAAATAGGACTAATTCAAAAGCAAAAAAAATTAAAAAACAGAAAATAAAAGGTAGATAATTAATATTAATTAAAAAATAAGGAGGTTAAAGTAATGAAAAAATGGAAAAAAAGGTTTCTAGTTTATTAGTAGCTTCTATTTTAGTGGTGGCTGTGTTTTCTACGGAAAAAGTGAGTGCCGCTGAAAAAACAGTATTGCAAGAATCTGTTGTTGCTACTACCGCTACAACAACATGGGTACAACTTGGAACAGGAGTTTGTACGGGTTCTGTTACATATTTAACTTTAGGATTACTATTTTCAGGATTATCTTTAGGTACAATGGCTTTGTCTGGTGGTGCTGCAATTGCTGCAGGAATTGGTTCTTTTACTGTTAGTACAGCTATCAGTACAGCGGGATTAACTGATAATTCTAAAATAGTTTTTACACAATATCGTAGTTCCGGTGCTATTAATTCAAATACTATTATTAAAACTGTTGCAGATTATTATATTCAAAAAACAGATGGAACATATAAATATATTAAGTCAAATACCACCACAACAACTTTGGGTGATATATATAATACATATTCAATAGATTCTAGTGAACTTGCAATGGTAGAATAAAATAATCTTACCAAAACCGTTTTTATAGATGTTACGAATTATTTTAAAATCATCTAAATAGGAATATAACCTTATTCATTCGTGAATAAGGTTATTGTTTTATAAGAGAGAAATAAATATTGAACTGGTTAGTAGTTAATCCTGAATTTTTGGATTATATGAGAAAAAAAATATCTATGACATCATATGGAAAAAATAAATTTAAACTATTCTTTGGTTCATTATTCTAAATAGACAATTTTATATATGTAAAGCAGGTCTCTTCCGCTAAAGAGATACATTTAAGAATGAAAGAAAATCTGGATTTTATAACTTTTATAATTAAATATTGTATGATATAATTATCATATCCATTGCATTGTGAAGTGTTCAATATTTATCTGGAATATACAGATGTATTTTAAGAATATAGACTAACCTACTAAGAGGGAAAATCTTAGTCAATAATTAATGGAGATTTTAGTATTTGATTAATTATTTGTCAAATAAAAAATGACTCCAGGAAGAGTCATTTTTCATAGTAGTTAATATTTAGTAGTTAATATAATTTTTTGTTTTGTTAAAAAAGTGGACAAAATATGTATAATGTCTAGGGAGTGTAAAATAGAGTGTGTAAGTTCAAGAACTAAATGAACTACACGCTCTTTTTTCTGTCAAGGTATGGTAAACTAAACAAAGAAAAAATAAAAGGACTAAAATACTATGGCAAGAAAAAAACGAGATCCCCAAAAAACAGCATTAGTATGCAGGAAGGAAAGCAATATATTTGACGATAATCTCATTATATCACTTGAATATACCTTGTCTGATGAGGAATATAAAGTAGAGAAAGATGGGGTTTTTGAAAGGTATTTTAGCGAGGCAATAGATGGACAACAGAAAATGTATTATATATATCCAAAAGGTAAATTACTAGACGGCGGACTGGAAATGATGCTTGTTTGTAATGAAGAAAATAATCAGTTGATTTATGGTGTAAGTATGGGAAAATAATAAGATAGTTTTTAGGTCACAAATGTTTCTCCCCTGACATCCACTGTTGAATACCCCTCTAAAACCCCTTTAAACCTAAAATGGAACAGTTTGTCCATTCACGCCTTCAAAACGTCCATTCAAACTAATCCTATTGAAAAATTAAAAAGTAGTGTTATCATTATAAGTGTTGAAAGATATCGATATTTTTTCTGCAATGTAACTATACTTTATTATATTTTTAAGATTAAGAATATAATTGAATAATAATCTTTAGAGAGTTGTCACCTAAAAAAGGTAAAAAGGACACTAGAGATTATACCGAGATTGGAGGAATATTATCATGAAAAGAATTCTTAGCATTATAACCTTGATAGCATTAATGTTTGTTGTATCACCAAGTGTTGCTTTTGCTTCTGAAAAAACTGAAGTATATAATGGTGTATCACCAACTATTCCTGAAGGACAGATATCTATTCAAGGTACAAGTAAACCCACCCAAACATGGAATACAAGTACAAAAGGTGATTATACTTTTTCAGGTACATCCAATTATCAGACATTATATACTAGCTATAAGTTTACTGGAAATGAAAATTATACAGTAACAGTAAAAAATTACAGTGATTATGATGTTAAAGTGAAAGTAATAAAAACATTATCACTAGCAACAAAAACAGTTAAAGCGAATAGTGAAGCAAGTTTCTCTGTAGAGGATTTAAATAGCTCGGATAAAATTTATATAAGTTTTGAAGGAAGCTATATGGACTTTAGCGGAACAATAAGCGGATGGGAATGGTAAGATATTAATTGAGTAGTAACAAGTTAAAATGGCTGGCGTTGATACTGATGGTTATAGACCATATAGGGGAGTTTGTTCCTAATGCACCAATTATTTTGAGATGGATAGGCAGATCATCGGCTCCTATATTTTTATTTTGCTGTGTATGGAGTTTTGAGTATACGCATAGCAAAAAGAAATATTTATTACGTATGTATATAGCCAGTATCGTAATGGCATTTATACAGAGCACATATGATATTCCAAATAATTTTTTTAGGACATTGTTTTCAATATGTTTGTTATTGTATTTATTTGAAATTTGCAGAACAAAAGAAAAACACTACTATTATGTAACGGCATATGTTTTGTGGCAGATAATCACTATATTAATTCCGATTTTGCTAGGAAATGCTGACTATGATGTAAATTCAGGACTTATTATTTATATTATTCCTGCGTTACTTGGGAATCTATTTAATTTAGAAGGAGGTATTATTTATGTTCTGCTAGGAATTATCTTTTATTTATATAAAAGAAATAATTGGAAGTTAGTAATCAGTTTTCTTTTATTTGATTCCTTACTTTTCTTTCTGATGACTACATCAATCATTGGAATGTCCTTGGGACTTATTCGATTTAAAGGATTTCATATTCTCTATGAAGTATTAGATTATATGCTTTGGCTCTTAGGAATAGGGCAGATGGATGTAGGTGGAAATCCTTTTTTGGAAAACTTTCAATGGATGATGATATTTTCCTTGCCTTTTCTATTGTGCTACAATCATAAGCAGGGGAAAAAACAAAAATATTTCTTTTATTTCTTTTACCCTTTACATATCATAGTTCTTTATAATCTTTTCTTAATATAAAGGACAAACGGGAAGAAAGCGATTATCACTTTCTTCCCGTTCCTATATTAAACAGGTGTTCAAAAGCACCAATACCCATAAATGATTAGTCCGACATATCTATGAAGACAGCTCAAACAGCTTAACTGTTCCGGCTTCAAGCGAAGCCTTCACATCAATAATTCTTTGATTGGCGGAGCCCCGAAAGGAAAGTGTAATATCCTTTTGCGCTTGGACGAATTCACCATCCACCAAAACATCAATCAATCCGAGCATATCATCGGTATATTCACATCTGGCGCGACTCTCACTTAACAATTCTTTGTCAAAGAGATAGCCGGTATAGCACCAGATATTTTTATTTGGAAATGTCTGCCGTACCTTCCTCAAAAGGGAAAGCAGCACTTTCTGGTTTTGAGGCTCGAATGGTTCTCCGCCAAGGAGAGATAAGCCGTTAATATAGCTTTTGGACAAAGCTTCCAGAAGTTCTTTTTCCGTTTCCTCGGTGAAGGGATTTCCATGGAGGAAATTCCAAGTCTCTTCATTAAAACAGCCCTTGCACTTATGCGTGCAGCCTGAAACAAACAAAGATACCCGTACACCCTCACCGTTGGCAATATCATATTTTTTTATTTCTCCGTAGTTCATATTACAGATGGAGTACCCTTTCTTTTATTTCCTGAGTTCTTCCCTGATTCCAGAATTGTGTTCCGATGTAACCGCAAGTTCTTCGTGTCACATTCATCTTATCTTGGTTTCTATTTCCGCATTTCGGGCATTCCCAAACAAGCTTGCCCTCCTCATCCTGAACTGTTACGATTTCTCCGTCAAATCCGCATTCGTGGCAGTAATCACTCTTCGTATTTAACTCCGCATACATGATGTGGTCGTAGATAAAGCGGATAACCTGAAGCACTGCAGGGATATTTTGCTGCATGTTTGGCACCTCGACGTAGCTTACCGCACCGCCTGTGGACAATGCCTGAAACTTTGATTCAAATTCGAGCTTTGCAAAGGCGTCAATAGGTTCCGCAACGTTGACATGATAACTGTTTGTGATATAACTTTTATCTGTCACACCCTTCACAACACCAAAACGCTTTTGTAGGCATTTTGCAAATTTATAGGTAGTACTTTCAATCGGAGAGCCGTAAATACCAAAAGCGATATCAGTTTCTTCTTTCCAACGATCGCAGGCAGTATTCATATACTTCATAACATCCAGTGCAAATTTTTCGGCTTCCGGATTAGTATGGGAGTTGCCAGTCATGTATTTTACACACTCGTATAATCCGGCATAACCGAGAGAAATTGAGGAATATCCGCCATAAAGCAGTTTATCAATCGTCTCGCCTTTTTTTAGTCTTGCCAGAGCACCATTTTGCCATAAAATAGGAGCGGCATCAGATAAGGTTCCTTTTAGGCGGTTGTGGCGCAACATAAGAGCACGGTAGCAAAGTTCAAGACGCTCGTCAAAAATGTTCCAGAATTTTTCCATGTTTCCACCGGAAGAGAGAGCAACATCAACCAAATTTACGGTTACGACACCTTGATTGAAACGACCGTAGAATTTGTAATTTCCATTCTCATCCTTCCAAGGACTAAGTGCGCTGCGGCAGCCCATTACCGGGAAGCAGTTGCCTTCTTTTAGTTCCTTCATTTTCTTTTCGGAGATGTAGTCAGGAACAAGACGCTTAGCAGTACATTTTGCGGCAATCTCGGTTAAATAATAGTACTCGGAGTTTTCGTTTATATTGTCCTCCTCCAAAACATAAATCAGTTTTGGGAATGCTGGGGTTACCCATACACCGGCTTCATTTTTTACACCCTTGATTCTCTGTTTCAGTGTTTCTTCTATGATAATGGCAAGATCTTTCTTCTCCTGCTCGTTTTTCGCTTCATTCAGATACATAAACACAGTCAAAAACGGTGCCTGACCGTTTGTAGTCATGAGAGTGATAACCTGATACTGAATTGTCTGTACACCCTTGATGATTTCCTTGCGAAGTCTTTTTTCAACGATTGTTTGAATTGTCTCTTCACTTACAGTGCCGCCAAGCATTTGGATTTCTTCCAACACCTCTGCACGGATTTTATCTCTGGATATCTGAATAAAAGGCGCAAGATGAGCCAGACTGATGCTCTGACCGCCGTACTGGTTGCTGGCAACCTGTGCGATAATCTGGGTCGCGATATTGCAGGCGGTGGAAAAGCTATGCGGCTTCTCAATCAATGTCTCGCTGATTACGGTTCCGTTTTGAAGCATGTCTTCCAAATTGACCAAATCACAGTTGTGCATATGCTGTGCAAAATAATCGGAATCATGGAAATGAATCAATCCCTGCTTATCGGCTTCCACAATATCCGGTGTCAGAAGCAGTCTTGTTGTAATATCCTTGCTTACTTCACCAGCCATGTAATCGCGCTGCACGCTGTTTACGGTAGGATTCTTGTTAGAATTTTCCTGCTTTACGTCCTCGTTGTTGCACTCAATGAGAGACAAAATACGATTGTCGGTTGTGTTTGCCTTTCGAACTAAGGAACGCTGATAACGGTATCGGACATAGTTCTTTGCCAAATCAAAGGCTCCTGTTGCCATAATCTGGTTTTCTACCATATCCTGAATTTCTTCCACAGAGACAGCCCTGTTTAACTTATTACACTTGTATTCCACATAATCGGCAATTTCCTGAATCTGTTCCTTGTTTAATGTAATCTGATCGGTGGAATCACTCGCTTTGGCAACCGCCGATACGATTTTATTAATGTCAAATGTCTCCTCTGAACCGTTCCTTTTGATAATCCTCATTCCCCATATCTCCTTTGTTTATGTATTAACGTAATAAGAAATTCACAAAATTTTGTGAATTTCTGGATTTAAATTAAGGTGTTTTTGGGCACCATGATCAAAATTTAATATATGTCACGATTAAAACTATAATACAAAATATAGTGCTTGTCAAGGAACGAAAGTACTATATGTGGTGGAAATATAGAATATATGGGAAATAAAAAAATTTACATATCTCCACCCGAAGACTTAGCAAGTGGCAAAGTAAAAATAAATTCTGAGCCGACGCCCTCGGTACTGATTACATTGATATTTTCTCCGTGCGCCTGCACGATTTCTTTTACAATGGCAAGTCCGAGTCCGGTACCTCGTTTGTCTTTTCCCCTTGAAAGATCACTCTTATAAAAGCGTTCCCAAATCCGTTTCAAGCTTTCCTTAGGAATACCAATTCCGGTATCCTTCACAGAGACGAAAATCTTTCCGTTTCTCTCCGTGGTTTCCACATAGATAATCGAATTGTTGTGGCTGAATTTAATCGCATTGTCAATCAGGTTATACATAACCTGTTGAATTTTGCTCATATCGGCAGCGACAAACAGATGATGGCCGGTCAAGATAAGCTCAATGGAAATTTTCTTTTCCGTGCATGTTCCCTCGAAGGTTGAAGCAGTTTTCTTGATAACTCCGTTGATATCAAAGTTTGAAATTTCAAGCATTCCCTTCGTATTGAAATCATTCAGTGTCAGGAGACTGCTTGTGAGCTTGGTCAGACGTTCTGTCTCAAATAAAATAATATTTAAGTACTTTTCCTGCATTTCGGGCGGAATGGTCCCGTCAATAATTGCCTCAATATAGCCCTTGATTGAGGTGAGGGGAGAGCGAAAGTCATGGGAAATATTTGCGATAAATTTTTTCTGGTATTCCTCGCTTTTGCTGAGCTCGCTGGACATATAGTTCAGCGTGTTGGCAAGGTAGCCGATTTCGTCCTCCTTATGGATGTCAAGCTCATACTTCAGATTACCGTGGGCGTATTCGTTGGCGGCATAAGTGATTTTCCGTATAGGGAAATACACCATGAAGGTGAAGGCTATCATAATGATTGTGGAGAGTAAAAAGATAACGCCTAAAGTATAGTAGGTAATGTTTAAGATCTTATTCTGGGAGGCTATAATCTCATTCATCGGCGTGAGAATCACAAGATAGCCCTTAATTTTGTAGTTCGAGGTAATCGGGCTGATTACGCTCAGCATGCTCTCGTCAAACATGCCATAAAAATTTCCTGTCTGATAGTAGCTGCTTCCGGAGATTGTCGGGTCAAAATTCGGAATTACAATAGGGCTCTCCGAAACGGTAGTTTCCTGAGAGTTGATAATGATTTTTCCCTCCGAATCCACAATCCATATCGTAGAGGAAAGATAAGGTCCCATTGCCTCTAAGTGGTTATGAAATGTATTGATGGAAAGCTCACCCTTATAAAAGCCGGAGGCATATTTGGAAACGATGATATTTGCCACCTTGTATAGCGACTCTGCCCTGTTTGCCTTTATGTGGTTCAGCGTTAAATCAGAGGTCAGAGTGGCAACGGTGATAAAGCTCATAACACCAAACAGCAGATATGCAACTATAAATTTCATGTAGATTCGGTTTTTCATTGTCTATTTCACCTCAAATTTGTATCCGATACCCCATACGGTAGAAAGGCTCCATGATTCATGGTCCTTAATTTTCTCACGAAGACGCTTGATGTGAACGTCCACGGTTCTGGTATCTCCGATGTATTCGTAGCCCCATATATGGTCAAGAAGCTGTTCTCTTGTAAAAACCTGATTTGGAGAGGAGGCAAGAAAATAGAGAAGCTCCAGCTCCTTTGGCGGCATATCAACGGAAACACCGTTGTAAACAACCGAATAATTGGTCTGATTGATGATAAGTCCGGGATACTCGACAGCCTTGATGTCGTGGTTTTCCGGCACAGGCTTTACAACCTGATAGCGGCGCAGCACAGCCTTTACCCTTGCGACAAGCTCCTTGGAATCAAAGGGTTTAATCACGTAATCATCAGCTCCCAGTTCGAGTCCGAGTACCTTGTCAAAGATTTCTCCCTTTGCGGAGAGCATAATGATGGGAACCGTGGATTTTGCACGAATTTCGCGGCATACCTGATAGCCGTCAATTCCCGGAAGCATCAAATCCAGAAGAATCAGATTGGGCTGAAAGGTGTCAAAGGCAGTGATGGCTTCTTCCCCGTCATGAACCATCATTGTGTCAAAGCATTCCTTTGTCAGATAGAGACAAATCAGCTCTGCAATGTTGACATCGTCGTCAACAACGAGTATTTTTTGTTTTGCAACCATTTTATATCCTCCAATATTTTTAATAGACTACTGAAATTCTACGATGGTAACGCCTGTCTCACCCTCGCCGAAAACACCTAAGCGGTATGATTTGACATATTTTTGCCGCTTTAAGAAATTGTGGACGGCGGTTCGGAGGGCTCCTGTACCACGTCCGTGAACAATGCGAACCTGCGGCAGATGTGCTAAATAGGCATCATCTAAATATTTGTCGAGCTGGACGATTGCCTCATCGGTCGTCATGCCGATGAGATTGATTTCCGGCGAAATGGTGTAGGATTTGGACATTTTAATTTTGCCGCCGCCCGTCCTTGTCAGAGAAGGTCCTGTGATAACCGGCTCGTCAACCAACTCTAAATCACGGATATTCACCTGAGAGCGAAGAATTCCCATCTGTACAAACAAATCACCCTTTTGATTAGGCAGTGTGCTGACCGTTCCGGTCAGGTTCATGCTGAGTACCTTGACACTGTCTCCGATGTGGAAATCCGCAGCCTTATGCTTCTTTTTCTGAGGTGCGCTATTTTTCATGGAAAGGTTTTTCTCAACCTCTGACATCTTGCCGCGCAAGCTGTTTCGATCATTTTCCATGTCTTTCATGGAAGGGACAGCCTTCCCGTATTTATTGAAATTCTTAATGGTCTGATCAGCATATTCTTTTGCTTCCCGCAAAACGGCATGTGCTTTTTCGTTTGCCTCGCGAAGAATGGCATCGCGGCGTTCCTCCAGCTTTTCTTCTTTTTTTGTCAATGCCGCTTTTAATGATTCGATTTCTGTCTTATAGAGTTTGATTTCTGCGCGTTCCCGCTCAATGATGCCGCGACTCGTCTCCAAATCAGCAATGACATCCTCAAAATTCTTATCCTGCGTTGTAATGTGGCTCTTGGCATCGTCAATGATGTAGTCGGGAAGCCCAAGCTTGCTGGAAATTGCAAATGCATTACTCTTACCCGGAATACCGATTAGGAGACGGTAGGTCGGGCGCAGTGTCTCTACATCAAATTCACAGGAGGCGTTTTCAACCCCGGGAGTAGAGAGTGCAAAGACTTTCAATTCGCTGTAATGGGTAGTTGCCATAGTACGAACCTGCATATTGTGTAAAAAGGAGAGGATGGAGATGGCAAGTGCCGCTCCCTCTGTCGGGTCGGTTCCGGCCCCTAACTCGTCAAAGAGAACGAGTGAATCCTTATCTGCCTTATCCAAAATGGACACAATGTTTGTCATATGAGAGGAAAACGTACTTAAGCTCTGTTCAATGCTCTGTTCGTCCCCGATATCTGCATAAATCTCCTTAAATACAGCAAGGGTTGATCCGTCAAATGCCGGAATATGAAGCCCTGCCTGCCCCATCAGGGTTAGCAGCCCGACTGTTTTTAGGGAAACGGTTTTTCCGCCTGTATTTGGTCCGGTAACGATGAGCAGGTCAAAGTCATCACCAAGACGAATGTTGATCGGAACAACTTTATCCTTGTCAAGCAGCGGATGCCGGCTATTTTTTAACTCAATTCTGCCCTCTGTGTTAAAAACAGGCTCGCTTCCTTTATGCTCAAGGGAGAGCTGCCCCTTTGCAAAAATAAAATCTAGTTTTGTGAGAATTTCAAAATCCTCCTGTAAAACTTCCGTATGCTGAGCCGCTAAATCACTGAGTTCAGCAAGAATACGCTCGATTTCCTCCTGCTCCTTCAAAAGCAGCTCCTTGATATCGTTATTTAATTTTACAACGGACATAGGCTCAATAAATATGGTGGAGCCTGTGGAGGACTGATCATGCACCATTCCCGGCACCTGCCCCTTGTATTCTGACTTTACAGGGATACAGTAACGTCCGTTTCGCATGGTGATGACAGCATCCTGCAAATAAGATCTTGCGGAGCCGTTTACCATGGAATTTAACTGAGAGTGTATTTTGTCATTGGCGTTGCGGATACTTCTTCTAATGTGTTTTAAGGTACCGCTTGCCTCGTCGCTGATTTCCTCCTCGGAGACAATACAGAGGCGGATTTTGCTGTAAAGAGGGTGAATTGGCTCCAACGCAGCAAAAAGCCAGTCTAGGGAATCGTCCGGTACATCGGCATTCTCTTTTTTGGAATAAGATTTTACCTTGCTTGCGGTTTCTAATACAGTGCATATATTAAGAAGCTCGCCTGCATTTAACACACTGCCGATTCCCAGTCTCTTTAAGGAGGCGCGTATGTCCTTTGCACCGGAGAAGGAGAGGTTTCCTTTTTTTAGGATGCGCTTCATGGCATCGCTTGTCTCAAGCTGAGTCTGCCGGATTTCCTCAATATCGTCGGAGGGCTTTAAATTACGGCATAGCTCTTTTCCGAGAGAAGAGGAGGCAAGTTTCTCAAGCTGGTTGATTATTTTAGTATATTCTAAAGTTTTTAATGCTTTTTCGTTCATGAATCTTCGCTTTCCTTTATAATTTATTTCATAAATATTATTTACTATATCTCTATTTTACATTATAATGAACTAAATGAAAACAAGTGTAAAAGAAAAACTTTCACTTCTTGCAATGGAAACGTCTAAAATTGCAAAAAATACCCCAAGGTTTGCAGAAAACAGGCAAAACAGCTCGTTATCGTTTACATTTGCGTAATAAATTGTTCATAAGTTTTTGATAGATTATTTATAGTAGGGACTCTTGTAAGATTAAGACCTGTTGCAGCGCTCAAAGTGCCATTTGATAGGGATAAGAAGGAGAGAAACATGTCAGGCTTAAGTAATAATGAGGAAGAATTTTCATTTATAAAAGAAAAGATTAAGGAGAAGCCTTTGAATAAGAAAAGGCTTGCCTTGTTTGGTGTGCTGTGTGTGGTTATGGCAATTATATTCGGTGCGTTGGCTAGTTTTACCTTTGTATTGACAAGACCATATTTTGAGGAACAGCTTACCAAGGAGCAGGAGCCGGATAAGGTTTCTATTCCAAAGGACGAGACTGCTTCGGACGAGGCGGAGAGTGTCATGGCGCAGACGGATACGCAGGCTCCGGATACGACACAATCACAGTCACCTGCCCAGACAGAGGAAACACCGGTGGTGACTCCTGAGTTTGAAATGGAATTAGACGATATTGAGATGTTATATAAGAAGCTGAATGTGGTTGCCAGAGAGGCAGGTAAGTCTGTTGTCACGGTGACAGGGGTGACAAGTGATGTGGACTGGTTTAACGATACGCTGGAAAATAAAGGACAGAGCACGGGTATTATCGTGGAAAATAACGGGCAGGAGCTTCTGATGCTGACGAACTTAAGTGTTGTGGAGGGGGCAGAGCAGCTTATGGTTACGTTCCATGACGGAACCACCGTTGAGGCTTCTGCGGGAAAGCATGACGCAAACACGCAGCTTTCGGTAGTCAGCGTTCCGCTGGAAAATATTGCGGAGACAACGATGAATGAAATCAGTATGGCAACGCTTGGAAATTCTTACGGTGCGCATACGGGCGAAGTGGTTATAGCTCTTGGAAGTCCGCTTGGTTACAGTGATTCGGTTACCTACGGAATGCTGACCTCGACGACTAAAACAGTAACGACAACGGATGCAAATTACAGGATTTTGACGACGGATGCGGCAGGAAGCGAAAGCGGAAGCGGTGTGTTGATTAATTTAGAGGGCCAAGTTATCGGCATTATTGCGCCTGAATATTGCCCGGACGGCACCACAAATCTGGTGACGGCGCTGGCAATTTCAGATTTGAAGGCTGGCATCGAGAAGCTTTCCAATCACGAGGATGTGGCACATCTTGGAATAAAGGGAAGTGATGTGACAAATGAGATAGCCGAGAAGGAGAATATTCCGGTTGGTGTCTATGTAGTGGAAACGGTTATGGACTCTCCGGCTATGAATTCCGGACTTCAAAACGGTGATGTCATCACAAAGTTTGGAGATGTGGAGGTAAAGACAGTGCGTGACCTCCAGAATGAGCTGGTGAAGTATTCGCCAAATCAGGTGATTTCTGTGGTTGCCATGAGGCAGGGAATGGATGAGTATAAGGAAATTAAGTTTGTTGTAACCTTAGGCTCAACGGATTAAATATAGAAAAGTGAAAGGATAAGCTATGAAATATATTGAGACATTACGAGAAGGTGACAGAATATCAGATATTTATCTGTGCAAGTTTAAGCAGTCGGCGATGACGAAGAACGGAAAGGCTTACGATAATTTAATTATTCAAGATAAAACGGGGGTTTTGGATGCAAAAATATGGGACCCGAATTCCTCCGGTATCGATGATTTTGATATGCTTGACTATATAGAGGTTTTTGGTGAGGTGACGAGTTTTATGGGAGCCTTGCAGGTGAATGTGAAGCGTATCAGAAAAGCGAGCGAAGGAGAGTATGAACCGGAGGATTATTTTCCGGTAAGCTCAAAAGACATTGAGGTTATGTATGGTGAAATTATGGACCATATTAAAAGTATTAAAAATACTTACTTAAACCAGTTAGCGAGAAGCTTTTTCGAGGATACGTCATTTGCGAAGTCCTTCAAGGCACATTCGGCGGCAAAAAGCGTTCACCACGGTTTTATCGGAGGTCTGCTTGAGCATACGCTCGGTGTCGTAAATCTGTGTGACTATTACAGCAAGACTTATCCCGTTTTAAACCGCGATTTGTTAATCACAGCGGCTCTTTTTCATGATATTGGTAAAATGCAGGAAATCTCGGAATTTCCAAGTAACGATTACACGGATGACGGACAGTTGCTCGGGCATATTGTGATTGGTGTGGAGATGATCGGAGAGAGAATTCGAACCATTGACGGCTTTCCGGCAAAAACTGCTTCCGAGTTGAAGCATTGTATCATTGCTCATCACGGAGAGTTGGAGTACGGATCTCCCAAAAAGCCGGCTTTAATTGAAGCGTTGGCATTGAATTTGGCAGATAATACAGATGCAAAAATACAGACCTTTACGGAGATTGTAAACGGTGCGGGAGACAATCAGGACTGGCTTGGATACAATCGATTGTTTGAGTCTAATGTTAGGAAAACAGTAACTATGTAACCTTATCAAAGAAGTGCCAGCTTTTTCAAGCGGGGGTGCAACTTGCTTGTTTCAGCAGGTGTTCAAGCACCTACTGAAATACCACGAAGTGGTAATAAGGTTATGAGTAAGCGGCGTAGCGGATTACGAATATTCGCTTTGACTGCTGTCACAGCTACGAAAACTTCAGTGTAATATTATAAGACAAGTGAAGAAGGGGAGACTTTGGCTTGTTTAGTTTATGAATGAAAGGTATTTTAAAATGAATAAATTGAACGATTTTATGAATAATTCCCTTGTGAAAAGAATTCTTAGTATTTTACTCGTTGTCGCGATTATTTATGTGTTTCGCGGCATGTTAAATCTGCTTTTGCTTATCTTTATTGTAACCTTTATTCTGGGTCAGCTTCAAAAGTTTATTTTTGACAGGTTAAACAAGAGAATCAAGGTCAGCAGGAAGTTGATTACGATTATTATGTATGTGGTGCTTGTTGCGATTTTTACCCTGTTCGGTGTTATTTATATTCCAAGGGTTACACAGCAGCTCATAGATATTATCACCTTGGTTTCAAATTTTAATGTTGACCAGATTCGGGATAAGTTTGATAGCGGTATCTTAAATATGGTTTTCAATATGGTTTCCGGTGAGCAGATTGATGAGTATATTAAGCTGGCAGAGACAAATCTATTGCAGTTTGCAACGACGGTCGGAACGTTTAGCGTCAACTTTGTTATCTCTCTTTTAATCAGCTTTCTTTTTCTGTTGGAAAGAGATGAAATACTTGCATTTGTAAAGCATATGGAGAACAGCAAGGTTTCTTTTATCTATGAAAATCTGACCTATTATGGTGAAAAGTTTCTAAATACATTCGGAAAAGTAATTGAGCTGCAAATTGTGATTGCGCTTATCAACTCTGTCTTGTCCATATTGATTCTTTCTATTATGGGATTTCCGCAGACGCTCGGACTTGGTGCAATGATTTTCATATTGGGCCTGATCCCGGTTGCAGGAGTGATTATTTCTCTTATTCCGCTGACCATTATCGCGTTTAATATTGGCGGAATCATTAAGATTATCGAAGTTGTCGTTATGATTGTAGTGCTTCATTCGCTCGAGGCATATGTGCTGAATCCGAAGCTTATGTCTGTTAGAACGAAGTTGCCGGTATTTCTTGTGTTCCTTATTTTGATCGTGAGCGAGCATTATATGGGAATTTGGGGCTTGCTGTTTGGAATTCCGCTGTTTATGTTTTTCTTGGATCTTTTGGACATTCAGGTGATGAAGAAGTAGAGGAAATAAAAGATGGAAATTAGAAAAAGTACGAGAAATGATTTAGATACAATTTTAAAATTATATGAACAGGCTAGAATATTTATGAGGGAAAATGGGAACCCAAAGCAATGGGGAAACCATTATCCGGAAGCCTCTTTGATTGAGGAGGATATCGAAAAAGAAGTAAGCTTTGTCTGCGTGGATGGGGATAAAATAGTCGGAACATTTATGTATGACAAAGGGCCGGACAAGACCTACTTAAAAATTGATGAGGGCGAATGGCTCAACGATGATGCATACAGTGTGATTCACAGAATAACAGCCGCAACAGGTACAAGAGGCGTGGCAAGCTTTTGCCTTGCATGGGGATACGACCAGTGTAAGAACTTAAAAATTGACACACATGAGGACAACATTCCAATGCAGAGACTTTTGCAGAAGAACGGATTCAAGCAGTGCGGTATCATTTATTTGGAAAACGGCGAGGAAAGAATTGCGTTCCAAAAAGCCGGGGAAAAATAGCGGGAGAGTTTCAATGAATATCAACAAGAATGATGTTTTTACAGTTAGAATAGAAGATATGGGGAGCGAGGGTGAAGGTATCGGAAAATCTGAGGGCTTCACTTGGTTTATCAAGGACGCAATCATCGGTGATGTGGTCGAAGCAAAGGCGATGAAGCTCAAAAAGAATTATGGTTATGCCAGACTTTTGCAGGTTTTAGAGCCTTCCATTCACCGCATAGAGCCAAAGTGTGAGTTTCACAGGCAATGTGGAGGCTGTCAGATACAGGCGCTCGATTACAGCCAGCAGCTTTTGTTTAAGCAAAATAAGGTGAGCAACAATCTAAAGAGAATTGGCGGCTTTGAAAATCCAAACGTGCTTCCGGTTATCGGTATGGAAAATCCCTTTTATTATAGAAACAAAGCGCAGTTCCCAATCCGTCAGGATAAGGACGGAAGCATTATCACAGGATTTTACGCCGGGAGAAGTCATACGGTAATCGCAAATACAAAGTGTTACCTTGGCATAGATGCAAATGAGACGATTTTAAAAAAGATAATTCGGATTATGGAAGAAAACCATATATCCGCATACAATGAGGAAACCGGTACAGGACTGGTGCGGCATGTGCTAATCCGTGCAGGATTTACGACAGGCGAAATTATGGTCTGTCTTATTTTGAATGGGGATAAATTCCCGTGTGAGGACAAGCTTGTGGAAAACCTGCGCGAAGTTGAAGGCATGACGAGTATCTCTATCAATGTAAACAAGAAAAATACGAATGTGATACTGGGAGACAAAGTAAGAACTCTGTGGGGACAGGACTATATTACCGATTACATCGGAGCAATCAAATATCAGATATCACCGCTGTCCTTTTATCAGGTAAACCCAATCCAGACAAAGAAGCTATACGAAACGGCTCTGGATTATGCCGGACTTTCAGGAAATGAGACAGTATGGGATTTGTACTGCGGTATCGGCACGATTTCACTATTTTTGGCACAGCGCGCCAAAAAAGTGATGGGCGTTGAGATTGTACCTCAGGCAATTGAGGATGCAAAAAACAATGCAAGAATCAACGGAATTACCAATGCAGAGTTCTACGTGGGTAAGGCAGAAGAGGTTCTCCCGAGGAAGTACAAAGAAGACGGAGAATACGCAGAAGTCATAGTCGTTGACCCTCCAAGAAAAGGCTGCGATGAGACACTGCTCGATACCATCGTGCAGATGGG
Organism: Konateibacter massiliensis; assembly: GCF_900184995.1. GTDB lineage: Bacteria > Bacillota > Clostridia > Lachnospirales > Lachnospiraceae > Lachnotalea > Lachnotalea massiliensis. The sequence goes on along the minus strand of NZ_LT860099.1, from coordinate 2,300,396 downwards.
ACCAAAGAGAGTCGTGTATGTGAGCTGCGATTCTGCCACGCTAGCCAGGGATTTGAGATATTTGTGTGATAGAGGATATGAGACGGTGAAGGTGCAGCCAGTGGATATGTTCGGACAAACTGTGGGAGTTGAGTCAGTTGTTCTGCTGTCAAGGACCGAAGGGACGCCGAGAGCAGATTACAACTGACCATGCGATAGCTGTCCAAGAAGTCGAGCCGAAGGCGAAGGCTGATTGGAGACAGCGAACCGCTGAGTCATACTGTCTGCGATACAAAGTGAAGTAATAAATAATAAAATATACTAGGAGAAATATAATGGAAATTTTAATGAATTTACTGCTTATGTTAGGCGGAGTCGCGGTATTTATGTTTGGCATGAAGCAGATGAGCTCTGGTTTAGAACGAAGCGCAGGATCAGGGATACGAAATCTTTTTAAAAAAATCAACAAAAACAGAGTCTTTAATTACGGAATCGGAATTGGGGCTACCGCACTTGTTCAATCTTCCTCAGCCTCTTCGATTATGACAGTCGGACTTGCTCATGCGAATATTGTAACAGTCAAGCAAGGTTCAGGTTTTATTTTAGGTGCAAAAGTAGGTACCACCCTTACCGCATTTATATTTGCCCTTTCAGGTATCAGCAAAGGCGGCTTTAGCATCAGCTCTGTTTTTGCAGCGGTTGCGTTTGTCGGCGTTATCATTATTTTTTCCACTAATAACGAATTCCTTAATAAAATCGCGCCATTTTTAATCGGATTTGGAATGCTGTTTATTGGAATGGAAGTGATGGAAAGTGCAATCGGTGGATCAGATTCGACGCTGAGCATTCAACTCTCTAAAATATTCAAATATGAAATCATGCAAAATCCCATTTTGCTGGTGATATTAGGAATTCTCTTTACAGGCATCATACAGTCATCTACGGCAGCAACGGGTGTTTTTATTGCTTTCTTGGCGACGGGAGTTATCCATAATATAGATCAGTCATTTTTCTTAATGATGGGAGCAAATATAGGAACCTGTAGCGATGGCATTATGGCATCTCTGACCACAAACGCCAACGGGAAACGTATCGCATTATTCCATGTAATTACCAGTGTAATTGGCGCGACAGCATTTTCGATTATTCTGATTCTTTTCAGAATACCCATTACTGATATGTTTGAAGGTCTGTTCCCCGGAAAACCCCAGTTTAGCCTTGCAACATTTAACCTGATTTATAATACTCTTTATACCTTAGTGTTGCTCCCATTGATCGATCCGTTAGTCAATTTAGTGACAAGATTGGTAAAAGATAAGCAACAGAATCTGGAAGAATTGTCATATATTGATGAGCGTTTCTTGCAAACTCCGGCGGTTGCCATTGAACAGGCATTAAAGGAATTGTACGATATGGCAATTCTTGCAAAGGAGAACCTTGATCGTTCTTTTACTTCCTTGGTCAAGGAAGATATGAGTGAAAGCAAAAAAATTGCCGATGTTGAATACCGTATTGACTTCTTAACAAATAAGCTAACAAGCTTTTTTATCAAAATTTCATCAGTTACTAAATTTGCTGATGACGAAAAACTGATTGGCGGATTGCATCATGTAACAAATGATATTGAACGACTGGGCGATTACGCGGTACTTTTGGTAAAGGAAACTAGCTACATGAAGGAAAATGAGGTAATATTTTTAGATCAGACCAAAGATGAGCTTAACCAAATCTATGGGAATATATCCGAAATGTTTGACTTAGGGTTTGATGCGTTTACAAATCGTAGAACCGAAAATTTTAGAGAAATTTCAAACCTTCACAAGGAAATTAAAAAGCTAATATCCTCAACGCGTAATGAACATGTGGCGCGCCTAAGCTCGGGGATGTACCCTGTTGAGGTATCCAAAAGCATTTATTCCGTTCTGTTTTCATTACAAAGAATATCGGATCATATTGTGAACATAGCTTTTTCAATTCGATCCACCACCGGAAGTAAAACAGAAGCATTGCAAGCTATTGAAAGAGAAAAGAAAAAAACGGAAAATGCAGATCGTAAGACTTCTCTATAATCCAATAGGAAGAAGTGTCCCGAGAAAATTGAATAAAATAGACTTTAAAGGCAATTCTGCCTCGTCACATGACAAAATCTCTGTTTCTTTGATTAACGAAGAAATCAGAGATTTTTCTTTTTATTACTGATTTTATCAAAGTATGCTAATAGGGTGTGGATGTTCTCTAAGGGGATGGCACCTTGCCGCTTTGTGCGGGAATGAAAACAGAGCAATTTTTTACTATAACGGATAAGCGCAATGCTTTACAATCAAAACAAAACTTGAAAGGGGTATTAACTATGAATTTATTTGAAAAATTTGAATCTGGAAAACTTGCACTACCATCTGGTCTAACTAATTTTGAGTCTGTGGCATGGTCACCGCACGCAAAGTTTGAAGGTGTAGCATTAAAGCACCTTATCACTGCGAAGGATACCAACGGAGCGTTTAGCTATCATCTTGTTCGTATAGCACCTAACAAAAAAATCGGTAAACATATCCATGAAACACAATTAGAAACGCATGAGATAATAGCCGGCAACGGTGTATGTGTTAATGATGGAAAAAAATTATCATATGAGGAAGGTGTTATTTCTATTTTTTGCGCAGGCATAGAACATGAGGTAATCGCTGACGCAAATGGCTTATATTTGTTTGCAAAATTTATGCCAGCTTTGTGTTAGTGTCGATTATGTAATCTTTTGAAGGATTGTTTATATTCAGATGGAGTAATGCCAATTATATTCTTGAAACATTTAATAAAATGACTTTGATCGTAAAAACCTAAGTCCGTAGCAATGGCTGTTAAAGGCTCACCGTCTTCTATTAACCGCTGCGCCCTGCGGACTTTGTTTTGTATTTGGAACTTATGCGGTGTCATTCCGATGTTTTGCTTAAAGCGTTTAATATAGTGATATTTGCTGAAAAATATATTGTCTGCCATACTCTGCACACAAATGTTATTTTCGGGATTTTGACACAAGATGTAAGCACTTGATAAAATGTTGCTGTCAAGCGGTTGAAATGGCTCACAATGATAAAGAGCTTCGACTGCGTTTGCCAATAACGTATGATTAATGGTTAGCGGTAATTGAGAAAGAAGGTCCGTAAGCATATTGTATAGAGTATTCGATTCATATTTCGCGACAAGGTCTTTATGAATACATAGCGATAGCATAGTATAATTTTCAGGCAACAATAGCGCGTGTATTTGATATGGCTTAATCACAAAAAAGCTATTAGGAGAGAAGATGGCTATTTGCTCATCGCATTTGAGTGTAACGCTTCCTTCCACAATTAAGCCTATTATATACACAGACACATGATTGTGCTCCTTGTATGTAATAAACTTATTTTTGAGACGTATAATCTCAAGATATTCAGAACGATAATAGATTGTATGGTTCATATAGTTCACCTGCCTGTTTTATCATATTATAATAGACTTTATCGGTAAAGTATATCATATTAATTAACGACTTACTGAGTTGCGATTGTGAAGTTGAGGAAACTGCTATATAATAGTATTCACATATGTTGTTAGTGTGACGCATTGATAGGTAAGAAGCTAAATGAAGATTGGATGATTTATGAAAAATTTTGAAAATAATATTCGTAGGAGGTTCACCCGAAAGTTGTGGCTTATATTTTTAATGATATTCATACTTTTGGCGGTAATAGGTAATATTCTTTTACCGCCTAGTTTAGGAAAAGTAAAACCGTTTTTGAATGAAAAAGGGGAATTTTTAGAAGGCAGCATTTCTGAAAAAACATTTATCAAGATAAATGGTACAAATCAGGGAATGTTTATTAAAGGAAAAGATGAAACAAAACCGGTATTATTGTTTGTTCATGGCGGACCAGGTATGTCTGATTACTTTTTAGCTGAACAATATGCTGCCGATCTTGAAGATGAATTTGTAGTTTGCTATTGGGAGCAGCGAGGGACGGGACTTTCATATAATCCAGATATCCCACTTGATACAATGAACACAGAGCAATTTGTTTCAGACGTTATCGAGGTTACAAATTATCTTCGTGACCGTTTCAGACAGGATAAAATTTATCTGATGGGGCATTCGTGGGGTACATATCTTGGCATAAAGGCGGCTGCTCAAGCACCAGAGCTATACAACGCTTATATTGCCATGAGTCAGATTGTAAATCAATCTGAATCCGAGAAAATTGCCTATACCTATATGCTGGAGCAGTATGAAAAATCCGGGAATACGGATAAAATAAATCAGCTGTTAAAATATCCAATCCAAGCTTCGGACGAAAGCCTGGAAGCTTATTTGAATTCTTCTGTGCGAGATAATGCTATGCACGAACTTGGAATCGGAACCATGCACAATATGGATACAGTCATAATGGGTATTTTTTTGCCATCATTAAGGTGTATAGAATACACACAATTGGAGCGAATTAACATTTGGCGCGGAAAGGCATTTTCATCTCAAACAGATTTGCGCAAGGAAATGTACGGTTTTTCCGCTGTGGAAGAAATTCCCGAATTGAAAACACCAGTTTATTTTCTGGCGGGAAAATATGACTACACCTGCTGCTATTCCTTGCAAAAAGAATATTTTAATACATTAAAATCCCCGATCAAGGGTTTTTATACCTTCGAGGAATCTGCTCACAGTCCATTGTTTGAAGAGCCATGTAAAGCAAAACGGATTTTATGTAAGGATGTGCTAAATGGCATTGTGACAATGGCAGATGAATAATAATAATCAGCCTTGGTTACGTGTGGGTCAGGATTGCTGCTACAGTTTTTAGCAACATGGACAACTTTTATTCGATGTGCTATACTTAGCACTGGTTAGCCTTATCTAACCAGTGCTAAATTTGTTACGAAAGGAGTTGCCTCTATGGACAATTTAAATGAAAAGGATAAGAAATTTTCTAGAGAAAGCCTTGCTGCCGCGCTTCAGATTTGGAATCGGGCGGCAATTTCTCTTGTTGATATACGCCATAATCTGATATCCCCAGAGGACCCAATCCTCAGCTACCGGCTGCCCGCCAGCACTTTCCTTTATATCAACGGAGGGAAGTCGGAGCTTCGCCTCAATAATGTACCGTATCAAGTCTCACAGTTTGGGATGTTCCACGGAGGACAAGGAACAGAGTTAACCCTTATGCCGCGGTGTGACTGGACAGAATATTATATAATTCTCTACAAGGCAGGGGAGCCTTCTACACGTAAAAGGGAGTATGCACGCCTGCTGGATGTAACCAATCCTTTCAGACAACAATATGGCTTTGTGCCAAACAACCCTGTTTTTCTTTCCGAGCTTCTCAAGAAAATGTACGAGAAATGGAAAGGTCCGACTCCCTTAAATCTGTTTTATGGTAAAACAGCCTTCTATCAGTTGGTTTACGAGATATATGAGGAATTAGAAAAGGAGCATATTCCCGTTCTTCAGCCGGATATTGTGGCAATGGCACAGCACTTTATAGAACAGTTCTATGCACAAAGCATTAACATTCAGGATATGGCAAATGTTTTTAATGTAAGTTATAGTCATCTGCACAGAATTTTTTCGCGCCAAGTGGGGAGATCTCCACAGGAGTATCTGATGGAGATACGGCTGAACGCTTGCAAATCTTGGTTGGAACAAAGTGAGCTGTCTATGCGTGAGATTGCTCGCGGCACTGGATTTTCCAACGAATATCACTTTAATCGTATGTTTGTCAGGCATGTAGGAATTACTCCTGGCGAATATAGAAAGAAAATGACAATAGATAGGAGAGATTTTGCTATTGGTAATTGTATTCCTTTTTCGTATAATGAAAAAAGCCGAGTTAGTAGTAACGAACTCAAAGGAAAAGGAGATTATTTTATGTTTAAGCAAATGAGAAGTAAAGCAGTGATGGCGACAGCACTTTCCCTTATGCTGATGCTTTCAGCTTGTGGTACAACTTCAGCAAATACGAGCGGGGCAGATTCAGCCTCCACTTCATCGGTGACAAGTCAGGTAACGGAAACAGAGGCAGCTGAATCTGTGGAGGACGGAACAAGGACAATTAGTACTGTAATGGGTGATGTTGAGATACCGGTGAATCCCCAGAGAGTAGCTTGCTATACTTGGGCGGGTGACCTCTTGGCGTTAGGTATTACTCCCGTTGTCAGCAACGATGCGGAATTGCCTATTATGGAGGATGCGTTGGCCGGTACTGAAATGTCTTGGTTTGAGGAGCCTGAGGAGGTTATGGCTGCTGATCCGGACTTAATCATTATCCGCGACAAAGAACAGTATGAAGATTACAGTAAAATAGCCCCTACATTAGTAGTGGAATATGATATGTCCCTTGAAGAAAGAATCCAGTTTTTCGGAGAAGTATTCGGTATAGAGGAAAAAGCGCAAGAGGCTTTAGACTCTTTTGATGTAAAAGTGGAAAAATATGTTCAAGATTTTAAAGATGCAGGTATTTACGGAAGATCTATCACAATCATGTTCTATAATGAGACTGCTCCATATATATATGGTGATGATTTTGGTTTTGGCGGGCAAGTGCTGTATGATCTTTTAGGGTTTCAGGTGCCTGAAGCCGTTCAGAGTGGAATAATTGATACCGGAGAAGGGTATAAACAGGTTTCTTGGGAAGTAGTCGGTGACTATCTGGATGCTGACTATATACAGGTTGGTGAGGAAACGCTGACGGAACTTGAGAAAATAAGTGATAATGCCGTTTGGAATAGTATTGAAGCAGTGAAAAACAATAAAATTATTACCTATTCAAGAAACTATGACAGAAAATCACTTTATGTAATAGATAAAATTTTGGATTATTACTATGGGCAGTTCATGGGGTTAGAAAAAAACGAGTAGTTGGTGTGATGGTGATGCTGTTTTCATATAACAAATCTTATTTTAAACTTAAGTTATAAAAAATATTGTTGGTATTTTTTAAATAATTAGAAATAAAAAAATGGGAGTAGTTGCATATTATCTAGTAGATAAGCGCTCGTCCCATTTTTTTGTTTTTCAAAATAAGGTTATTTTTCCGTAATAAGAAGAATAAAAAAGATATATTGAAATACTGTGTTAAAGAGCCAGCAATTGATTTACATTTCATTATGCTTATGATAGAATATCCGATGTATATCTGCCGATTTCATAATAAAAATGTTGATTTACAAAAGGAGTAATGAATGAAAAATATAATTGAAAGAAATCATATTACTGTAGTAGGAACAGGAAAGGAAACAATAGTTTTGGGGCATGGCTTTGGCTGTGATCAAAATGTATGGCGTTATATTATTCCGTATTTAGAAAAAGATTATCGACTTGTGCTATTTGATTATGTCGGATCTGGGAAATCGGACAAATCACAATATAATATAGAACGCTATAGAAACCTTGATGGATATGCACAAGATTTAATAGAAATATTGGATTGTTTTGAGATTCGTGATGCTATATTTATAGGGCATTCGGTTAGCTCTATGATTGGAATATTATCGTCTATACATAATTCAAAATATTTTAAAAAGATGGTATTAATTGGGCCATCTCCAAGATATATCAATGATGAACCAGACTATTATGGTGGATTTAATCACCAAGATATCAATGAAATTCTTACTTTTATGGAAATGAACTTTTTAGGATGGGCAAGTGCTAATGCGGCAGCACTGATTGACAATCCAGATAAGCCAGATTTAGTGGAGCAGCTTGAAAATACCTTTACAAGTGAAGAGCCGGGAATTATGAAATATTTTGCGAGAGCAACCTTTCTATCGGATTACCGAAAGGAACTGCAATTGGTCACAACGCCTAGCTTGATTTTACAATGCTCTGTGGATAGTATTGTGCCGCTTGAGGTTGCAGAATATATGAAGAATAATCTACAAAACAGTGACTTAAAAATACTTGATTCGAGAGGGCATTATCCACATTTAAGTATGCCGAAACAAACAGCAGAATACATTTTAGATTATATTAAAGGACGTGAATAAAATGAATAGACAGATGTACCGGATACCGTGTGGTTATCTTTTGCTAAATGAACAAGGGATGATTCTCGAATCGAATGAGTACTTTGCAGAGCTTTTGAACTATGAGCAGGAACAAATAAGCGGGCTTTATATGGAGCATTTTTTGTCCTCCTCTAGTAAAATAGTCTTTCATTCATTATTTTTGATGCAGATGTTTTCGTTAGGTCAGTTGGAGGAAATCTACTTAACGCTAAAAACAAAAGACGGTGTAGATATTCCCATTCAGTTAAACGGCAAAGTAACAAATTTGGACGATAAAAAATGTATCGAATGTGCTTTTGTTAAAATAACGAAAAGAAAACAATACGAACAAGAATTGCAGTTAGTAAGAGATGAATTGGAAAAAGCATATGAGTTAAAAAATCAGGTATTAGAAAAAGAAAATCGTTTGAGAGAATTATTTGAAACGATATTATTTTCTATTCATGAAGGAATTATAGTTACAGATGATGTAGGAAATATAAGGTTTATGAATAAGCTGGCTGAAAAGTATACCGGTTGGACCTCCCAAGATGCTACGGGTAAGTCTTTTGCAGAAGTTTTTTATACCATCGAGATACAATCTAGAAAACAATGTGAACCTATCATTGGTAATAAATTTATTATAAAAAAGGGGCATGATTATATTCGTGATGTTATTCTTGTTTCCAAAGATGGAAGAGAACGTTATATACAGGGTACTTCAGCCTTTCTTACAAAAAGTGAACAAGTAACAGGAGCCGTAACAACTTTCCGCGATATTACAAAAGAATATTTGCAGGAAAGTGTAATTGACAGTTTTTTAAATGTTAACATGGATATTCTATGTGTTTATGATATGGATATGAGTATTCATAAAGTAAATCATAGATTTGCAGAGATATTAGGCTATCCGGAAGAGGAATTACTTGGCAAACAGTTTGTTGAATTTATTCAAGAAAGTGATATATTGCTGATAGAAGCAGCCATTAATAAAATGAAAGATTTTCAAGATGTTCAAGAATTTACAAGCAAAATTCAATGTAAGGATGGATCGTATAAGTTTTTTGAGTGGAGAATTCAACTTAGCATGGGGCAATATATTTTCGCTTCTGCCAGAGATGTCACATCCAAAACTATAGAAAATGAACAATTAATAAACAAAGCGCTGCGAGATCAACTGACAGGCTTGTATAATAGACATTACCTCAATCAAAAGATTTATGATGAAATGAACGAATGCGATAAAGCAGGTCAAAAATTAGCGATGGCAATTATGGACCTGGATCGGTTTAAGCTTGTAAATGATACATGGGGACATCCGATTGGTGATGAATTGTTAAAGGTAACCGCTCAAATTGCAACGAATAATCTGAGAACATCTGATTGGGTAATCCGGTTTGGCGGTGAGGAATTTGTTATAATCCTGCCACAGACATCCTTGGAAGAAGCTATTATTGCCTTGGAGAAAGTGAGAGTCGCTTTTGAAAACAATACACATCCGGTTACCGGAAAACAGACGCTGAGTATTGGAGTTGCCGAGAAAAAAGATGAGGAGACCTTTCAATTGTGGTATGAAAGGGTCGATGGAGCATTGTATCGTGCGAAGACCGAGGGCCGAAATAGGATTGTATCCATGTAGTAGACCTAATAAAAAAATAAATGAGATACTGGGAAACAAAGTGAGAACACTGTAGAAACAGCGAGTCGAAACAACAAAAGACGTAAAGCCACAGCTTCACGTCTTTTGTCGTTTATGCAGATTCTTCTCCTGATATTCGCTAGGTGTAATTCCCTTATAACGCTTAAATACCCGTGCAAAATAGTATGCATTTTCAAAGCTTAATATATCACCTACGTGGCTGATGCGACATTTACTTGGGAAAAACAATTTTTTGCCAACTCATCAACTACTTCAAATTCCCAATTATATAACTCGTCAATTCCCTTGCGGTCCATTTCACGCGAGATAAGATTTTCGGGATAAAGAAACTGAATGGAAATCATAGCATATCCATCTAAAATGCCGTTTTTCCAAAAAAGCAGCTTCCACTTCCTTCGGAATATCCGAAATAGACATAAAGTGTCTTACAGCACCGGATAGTGTCTGGCCTTCATTTACTTTCTGATACCCATCCTTTACCGAAGAATCATTCATCTGTCTGCGTATATCTACTTCAGCCTTTGCCCTTTCAAGACTTTCCTGCAATACTTCCGGTTCCAACATAGTTTTAATCAGATAGTCCACCGCATGGTAACGCAGGCTGTCTCTTGCCAACTGAAATTCCTGTAGGTTGGAAAGCATCACAAAGGTAATTTCCGGATACTGTCTGTTTGCTGTCTTTAACAGCTCGACTCCATCCATAACCGGCATATTTATATCAGCAATGATAATATCAGGATGAAGTTTTTCTATAATCTCCAATGCCTGCTTTCCATTTCGTGCATTTCCTATAAGCTGGCAGTCAAACTTTTCCCACTCTATCATACTCTTAATACCTGCAAGAACCAACGGCTCATCATCCACTAGCAGTACTCTATACATTTCATACCTCCTTTTTTATGCGTACAGTCACACGGGTAAAGCTTCGCTGCACACTTTCGTAAGAAAGTCCGCATTCATCTCCGTAAGTCAGCTTTAAACGGCTGTCTACATTGGAAACGCCGATTCCTGCCATTCCACGCAGATGGGGATTTACAGCAGACTCTCTAAGAACTTTCAGCTCTTCTTCAGACATGCCAACACCATTGTCCTTTACTGTTATGAGTAAATAATCTCCCTCTTCATAAGCAGTCAATGTAATGGTTCCACACTCTCCGGTTGGCTCGATTCCGTGAAAAATAGCATTTTCAACCAGCGGCTGCAATGTAAATTTAATTATCTTATAAGAATAGAACTGTTTATCAATATGATTTTCTATCTTTAACAATTCCATAAAACGGACAGACTGGGTATCCACATAATCCTGTAACAAGGAAATCTCTTCCTCAAGAGTAATCTTTTCCCCTACACCCTTTGCCAAATTTTTAAGCAGATTGGAAAGGCTCTTTACCGTCTTTTCTATTCCTGGATTTTTTTGAATGACAGCCATCCACCGGATAGAGTCCAAGGTATTATATAAAAAGTGAGGGTTTACCTGACTTTGCAATAAGGCAATTTCATCGTGTTTCTGCTTAATATGCATTTATAGAGTATCAGAAGACGCCTCCTAAGGCGGCTAACCCTCAAAGCACTGCCTTTTCACATAGCGGTAATTATATTCTTCGGGGCGGCTTAGATCAGCTTCAAAACACCTATCTTCATATGCACTGTGGCTGTCTGGGAAGCGGTCACGGACATGCAGATTTGCTCCATGTGGACTTATATGGTTATGGAGAAGACATTCTTATTGACAGCGGGCGATACAATTATCAAGAGAGTCCCATACGGCAAAAACTAAAATCAGCGGCTGCGCACAATACCTTTACAGCAGATAATAAAGAATTTACTGTTTATCAAAATAGCTGGGATTACTCCCCGATTGCTATGCCGGTAAAAGGAGAATATAATTTTACAAGCCGAGTGGACTATATCAGCGGCGGACATCTTGGATATTTAGGAAAAGGGCTTTATGTTTCCCGCAAAATTGTTTTTATCAAGCCGGATATCTATTTACTGTTTGACGAAGCTTATGGGAAAGGTCAGCATGATTACACACAATACTTCCACTTTAATAATAAAGAGTGCGTAACACTGGAAAACGGGATTGTACAGTATAGGGGGAGTCATGCCAGAGCAACCTTGCTGCCTCTGACGCCGAAAGCAGAATGTTCACTTGTGAATGCTCCTCTTTCCCGCGTCTACAATAAGCTGGAAGAAGGCAAATGTCTTGAAGTTAACCATCGGGCTGTGGGAAATACCTGTATGATAACGGTTATATCGGTATCACCCGCTGAAAATGCTCAGGACATAGCAGCAGAATTGATTCCGGTATCCCTTACCAGGACCGGAGAAGTTCTTGGAGATGACTATGCCCATGCCGTCAGGCTGCATAAAAATGGAGAACAATACACGGTTCTTTGTCTTCATCAGGAGGTTATTTCAGAGGTTGGGCTGTTGGAAGCCGGAGGCTTTCAAGGTTATGGAAAGGTATTGGTATTTTCCGATGAGGAACCGCAGGGATTGTGTCTGGCGTGGTAATTGATTTATCATTGGAATGAAATCAAATGAGACAAAACAAGAAGGAGAGGCAATGTTTCTAGACAATAGGCTGCATTGCCTTTCTTCTTGTTCAAATTTCATTCAACCAAGTTTATTTGGTAAAAATATGAAAATCAATTGACAAACATAAAAATAAGTTATATATTATGACTAATGAAACCGTTTTCTGTAGGAGGTGATTTAGTGATATCGATAAATGATGTGGCAAAAAGGGCTGGTGTAGCCAAGTCAACGGTGTCTAAGGTTTTAAATAATTATACTTTAGTAAGTAATGAGACTAGGATAAAAGTTGAAAAAGCAGTTAAAGAATTGGGATATGTACCAAATTCTGTGGCTGTTTCTTTATCTAAGAAAGAGTTTAACCGGGTGGGTCTAATCGTTGATATACGCCATAACAGCCAGTTTATTGATGAAATTAGTATGCAATACCTAACAGGCGCCTTTGAAAAGGCGAAGGAGTATCATCTTGATGTCGTAACTTTCTTCAGTTCCCAATTTGATGATATGAGCTATGAACAAGTAGAGGCATATTTGAGATCTCAGAGAATTAATTGTTTGATTTTATATAATTTATCCATTGAAAATAAGAACTTCTATAAAATAATAGAAGAACAAGAATTTTATTGTGTATTAGTGGATTCGCCAATTACGAACAGCAAAACATCCTCCGTTTCGATTAATCATTATTCTGCTCAATATAAGGTGGCAAAAAAAACCTTGGATGAGAATGATTATATTAACCGTGTTTTGTATATAGCAGGTGGTGCAGGGGGATACATTACCGACAGGCGTCTTGATGCCATGAAAAAACTGCAAAAAGAAGATGGTTTTGAATTAGTTGTTGAATATTGCGATTTTAATGAGTACAAAGCAAGAGAGATTACGTTAAAAAATGCAAAGAAAGTAAACGCAATTGTATGTGCATCAGATCTTATGGCCATCGGGGCGATATTTGCACTTACAGAAATGGATATATTCAGGCCGGTATGTGGTTTTGATGGAATCCGATTAATGGGATATACCCGGATAGCCATGAATACGGTAAAACAAGATTTTAATCAGAAATCAAAGCAAGCATTTGATGAATTGGCTAGACTGATTAGAGGAGAAAAAGGGCGATATACTGAAATACCATATGAGATTTGTAAAATAGATTATATAGATGTTATTCAAAAATAAAAAGTAATGTCTATATAACTTTTTTATAGTATTACGGAAAACGGTTTCCGTAAAAGTATTAACTGATTATTTTTCTTTAAATAGAACTGTTATGACTGCAATAAGAGTATTTGAAAGTTATAGTAAACTGCTAAGTAAAATGTGAAATCACATTTTATGATAGAAACAGTTGTGACTATCGTCACAAAACTATTTTAAAAGGAGAGGAAAATCATGAAAAGGAAAGTTTTATCATTATTTATGGCTACAACATTAATCGCTTCTTTAGCTGGTTGTAGTAACGAAACAGCAACATCATCTACTGGTACAGCAAATACGGCAGAAACTACAGAGGCTGGAGAAACGGAGGTTTCCACAGAACCCGAAGCAGTTAGCCTGACTGTTTGGGCACCTGAAAATCAAATACAAAACGGTACAATGGACTCTATGACAAAATCTTTTCAGGAATTACACCCGGAATGGGATATTACTTTTACAGTCGAAGCACAAGGTGAAGATACAGCGAAAGACCAAGTTCTTAGAGACGTTGCGGCAGCCGGTGATGTATTCTTCTTTGCAAATGACCAGTTGAATGAATTGGTAAATGCCGGAGCGATTGCAAGACTTGGCGGCTCTACAGAAGAGATGGTTAAAACAACGATGGCGGAAGCGGTTGTTGATACGGTAACCGTGGACGATGCAATTTATGCAATTCCTTTTACTCATAACACATTCTTTATGTATTATGATAAATCACTTTTAAGTGAAGAAGATATTAAATCGATTGAAAGCATCATGGCAAAAGAAACGCCTGATAATGTATACAATTTCTGCTTTGATTCAGCAGGTGGCTGGAAGTTGGGCTCTTGGTACTATGGAGCCGGTTTGACAATCTATGGTGAGAGCCAGGTGGATTTTGCAGCCGGTGCTAACTGGAATAATGAAACAGGTATTGCAGTAACGAACTACCTGATAGATTTAGTTAACAATCCAAAGACTGCCTATGCAGATGATGTTTCTTTGTCAGAATTAACAGCAGATCATAGAATTGGTGCTTGGTTTGACGGGTCTTGGAACTATAACCTGTACAAAGAGGCTTTGGGTGATGATTTAGGCTTGGCAGTGATTCCTACATTTAACCCGGATGGAAATGATTATCAATTAAAAGGTTTCTACGGTTCAAAAGCAATCGGTGTAAACTCTCATGCAGAAAATACTGCTGTTGCAGTTGCTTTTGCAGCATATCTGGGTAGTGAAGAAATGCAGCTTCAGCGTTTTAAAGAAAGCGGTCAGGCACCGACAAACCTTGCTGCCGGTGAAAATGAGGCAGTTCAATCAGACGAAGTTGCGAAAGTTATTGTGGAAGAAGCAAATATAGCGTCTGTTATGCAGCCAATTTCAGCAGAGTTTGGTTCAAAATATTGGGAAAATGTTGTGGCTATTGCAGCTGAAATTAGAAGCGGTGAATTAAATAAAGAGAATGCTCAAGAAAAAATGGATAAATTTGTTGCTACTTTAGCAGTAGAATAGAAGATACGGGGATCTGCTAATAGTGGCTCCCCGTATTTTAATATTGAAAAAAGGAGTTAGATTATGGCCTATAAAAAGCAAAAAAAGTTAAAAATTAGTACATTAAATTCTGATGTTGCTTTTAGAACTGCCTATATTCAAGGGAATGGGGCAACGAAGCTTTCGGCAGTAATATTTGGCTTTGGTAATATTTTTCATAAACAGATTCTCCGAGGGCTATTGATGCTGGCATTAGAAATTGCATATATCTATTATATGGTTACTTTCGGAATAAGCGCAATTAGGGATTTTATAACATTAGGAACAAATACACAGGAAGAAGTGTTTAATGAAACCAAGCAGGTCTATGAGTATGTGAAAGGTGATAATTCCATGCTGTGCCTGCTCTATGGTGTTATTACAATATTTCTGACTTTTGGTTTTGTATTGCTGTTAGTGTCTTCTGTAAAAAGTGCGTATGACACACAAAAGAGAATAGAGCTTGGTAAAAAGATACCGGCATTTATCGATGACTTAAGTTCTTTAAAAGAAAAAAACCTACATAAGTTATTACTGGCTTTACCTGTTTCGGGAATAGTTGTTTTTACTATTGTTCCCCTTGCATTTATGATTTTAATTGCTTTTACAAGTTATGATAAAAATCATCAGCCTCCGGGCAATTTATTTGATTGGGTTGGACTAGACAACTTCATTGCAATGTTTCAAAAAGATGGAGTTTTATCTGATACATTTTGGCCTATTCTTAGTTGGACAATCGTTTGGGCAATTTTTGCAACATTTACCTGCTACATCTTGGGGATGTTGTTGGCGATTGTAATTAATAGAGAAGGTACTCGCTTTAAAAGCTTCTGGAGATTAGTATTTGTTTCATCCATTGCAATTCCGCAATTTGTATCTTTGCTTACGATGAGAACCATTTTCAATACCAATGGTCCTGCTAATGCATTGCTTCGAAATATTGGAATGATTGGACCTACAGAATCCATACCATTTTTCACAGACCCTACATTGGCGAAGATAATGATTATTCTTGTTAACATTTGGATTGGTGTTCCTTTTACAATGTTAACAACTACGGGTATTTTACAAAACATTCCAAAAGAATTATATGAAGCAGCAAAAGTTGATGGTGCGAATGTTTTTGTTACATTTTTCAAGATAACGTTGCCTTATATGCTGTTTATTACGACGCCAACATTAATCACCACATTTGTCGGCAATGTTAATAACTTTAATGTTATTTATCTGCTGACAGGAGGCGGTCCTGAAACACTTGATTTTTATAGTGCAGGTGAGACTGACTTGTTAGTTACCTGGTTATATAAGCTGACAATTCAAAACAAAGATTATAATATTGGTGCGGTTATCGGCATTATTGTATTTATTATACTTGCAACATTATCTCTGTTAACCTATCGTCACACAGGTTCGTATAAAGATGAGGAGGCTTTTCAATAATGGCAAAAAATACAAAATCTATGAAAAGAAGAAAATTTGTATCCAATTCTATCGTGCATGTGTCTTTAGCAATTCTTGGATTTATTTGGATTTTACCAATGTTCTTTGTTCTGTTAACTTCTTTTCGTAAGGAAAAAGGAACATATAAAAGCTACATTCTACCAAGGGGATACACATTGGATAATTACAAGAACCTTTTTCAATCAGGCAGTAGTTTGAACTTTGACAGATGGTTTATCAATACTCTTATCGTAGCTATTTTTACATGTCTTTTATCTGCGTTTTTTGTTTTAAGTATCGCTTATGTTATGTCAAGATTAAGATTTAGAATGCGTAAGAAATTCATGAATATTGCTTTGATTTTGGGGATGTTCCCCGGATTCATGTCTATGATTGCTGTTTACTATATTTTAAAAGGATTTGGTTTTTTAGAAGTAGGAGAACTTAAGCTGGTGGCACTGGTCATGGTCTATTCGGGAGGTTCCGGCTTAGTTTTTTACGTAGCAAAAGGTTTTTTTGATACCATACCGAAAAATATTGATGAAGCTGCTTTTATTGACGGCGCAACTAAGTGGGATGTTTTTCGTAAAATAACAATCCCTTTATCCAAACCAATTATTGTGAATACTTTGTTGACTTCCTTTTTGGGACCTTGGGTAGATTATATTTTTGCAAGGGTAATACTTGGTCAAGACAGGCAGTATTATACGGTAGCCATAGGGCTATGGAGTGTGTTGGAAAAGGAATTTATTGAATACTACTATACACAATTTTTTGCCGGTTGCGTTTTAATATCGTTTCCGATTGCTATCATATTTTTACTTACCCAGAAATTTTATGCAGACGGTATATCAGGTGCTGTAAAAGGTTAAATTTTATGCTTATAAGAAGAAATACTGGAATAGAATGGAGTTTGTATGAAAAAGAAAATATTAATGTGGGGTTGCCTTTTATTATCTATTTTGGCAATAGGTGGGTGTGGCATGACGAATAGTGATACTGTTCAAGAACTAAATATCATTGAGGATAATTACCGCAATTACTATGAGATATTTGTATATTCATTTTTTGATAGCAATGGGGATGGAATTGGTGATATCAATGGTGTGATAGATAAACTGGATTATATAAATGACGGAGATAGTTCGACTGATTCTGACTTAGGGTTTAATGGGATTTGGCTGATGCCTATTATGCCATCGACTACTTATCACAAATATGATGTGACAGATTATTACGATATTGATCCTCAGTATGGTAACTTGGATGATTTTAAAAAATTGGTTGAAGAATGCCATAAGCGTGATATTCATTTGATCATAGATTTTGTATTCAATCATACATCCTCTAAACATCCTTGGTTTGTGGAGGCTGTCTCTTATTTGGAGGGGTTGAAAGAAGGGGAAGAGCCTGATTTAGAGGAATGTCCTTATGTCGGTTATTACAATTTTACAAGAGAATATGAAGGCAGCGATGTATATTATAAAGCGGGCAATTCTGAGTGGTACTATGAAGGCGTTTTCTGGGATAAAATGCCCGATTTAAATCTGGGAAACGAGATGGTAAGACAGGAAATTGAAAATATAACAAAGTTTTGGCTGGATACCGGAGTGGATGGATTTCGGTTAGATGCTGCAAAAGAATATTATTCCGGTGAAAAAGAGAAAAACGTCGAAGTTTTAGATTGGTTTACAGACTATGTAACGGGTGTAAAAAAAGATGCTTATATTGTTGCAGAGGTGTGGGATGAAGCGGCAGCACTTCAAACGTATTATGAAAGCGGTATTACCAGCTTATTTAATTTCCCACTATCTCAGCATGATGGGCTTATCACGAATACAGTCAGGAAACTAGGAACCGCTTCCGGTAAAAGTTATGCCGATACACTGGTGAAATTAAACGAGAGCTATCAAAAAGGTAATCCGGAATATATCGATGCTCCTTTTGTCAGCAACCATGATACAACAAGAATATCAGCGCAATGTATCAATGATGAAAATCAAATGAAAATGTCAGCAGGTATGTTATTGACCCTAAACGGCAGTCCCTTTGTTTACTATGGAGAGGAAATCGGTATGAATAGTAAAGGGACAAAAGATGAAAATAAACGTTTGCCGATGCAGTGGTCATTAACGGACACAGACGGAATTACCGATGCACCGAGTAATGCTGACATCGTGAAACAGGTATTCCAGCCTGTGGATGCACAGATGGAAGAGCCGCTGTCCATATATAATTATTATAAGAAAGCAATTAGAATACGCAATGAAAATCCTGAGATTGCAAGGGGTGAAGTCAGTGTGATAGAAGAGCTGTGTGCCGAAGATGTAAGTGCAATAAAAAAAGTATATGAAGGCAGTGAGATTGTGATTCTTTATAACATTAGCCCTGATGCAGCTGATATTTCTCTAAAGGACGCTAAATTAACAGGGCTATCGCTTAAAGGATATCTTACCGTGGATGGAAATAAAGTTACTTTATCAGACGATGTAATATCTATGCCTATGTATTCCATTGCTATTTTAAAATAACGATTGGTTTAGCAAAGATTAGGAAGAAGGGAAACATTATGGTAAAAAAATGGTGGCATCGTTCTGTTGTATATCAAATATATCCGAGAAGTTTTTATGACAGTAATGGAGATGGAATAGGCGATTTACAAGGAATAATAGAAAAATTAGACTATTTGTCAGAGCTGGGAATCGATGTAATATGGTTAAGTCCGGTTTTTAAATCACCAAATGACGATAATGGTTATGATATCAGTGACTATGAGGATATTATGGAAGAGTTTGGAACATTGAAAGATATGGAGTTTCTTTTGAAAGAGGCAAAGAAAAGAAATATAAAAATTCTAATGGATTTAGTAGCGAATCATACCTCCGATGAACACAAATGGTTTATAGAGTCAAGAAAATCCAAGAATAATGCCTACAGGGACTTTTATATCTGGCGGGATGCTGTGGATGGAAAAGAGCCAAATGATTTAGGCTCCGCCTTTTCCGGAAGTGCATGGGAATGGGACAAAACGACAGAACAATATTATTTGCATTTGTTTAGTAAAAAGCAACCCGACTTAAATTGGGAAAATCCAAAAGTAAGGGAAGAAGTCTGGAGCTTTATGAATTTTTGGATTGATAAAGGCATTGGTGGCTTTCGTCTGGATGTTATCGAATTAATCGGCAAAGTCCCTGATAGAGGCATTACCGGAAATGGACCAAGACTCCATGAGTATATCCGTGAAATGAATGAGAATACCTTTGGAGAGAAGGAGTTACTAACCGTTGGGGAATGCTGGGGAGCAACACCAGAGATTGCAAAAATGTACTCCAATCCCCAAAGAAATGAATTAAGCATGGTATTTCAATTTGAACATATTGGATTGGATCAGATTCCCGGAAAAGAAAAATGGGACTTGAGACCATTAAGCTTAATGAACTTAAAAAAGGTATTTTGCAAATGGCAGACATGCTTTCAGAATGATGGTTGGAATAGCTTGTTTTGGAACAATCATGATTTGCCGCGAATTGTATCCAGATGGGGCAATGATGGGGAATATAGAATTGAGAGTGCCAAAATGCTTGCAACCTTACTTCATGGACTGAAAGGAACCCCTTATATTTATCAAGGAGAGGAGCTTGGGATGACGAATGTAAGGTTTGCTGATATCAGCCAATATAAAGACATTGAAACCTTGAACATGTATAAAGAGCGTTTGGAAAAAGGTTATAAACAAAAAGGCATTATGGAAGCCATCTACGCAAAGGGCAGGGATAATGCGAGAACGCCAATGCAATGGAATAATGGGAAAAATGGTGGTTTTACAACAGGAACACCATGGATAGGGATAAATCCTAATTATAAGTTGATTAACGCAGAAAATCAGATAAAAGACCCTGATTCCGTTTATCACTATTATAAGAAATTGATTAAGCTGAGAAAAGAAAATGAAGTAATTGTGTATGGGGATTTTGAGTTGCTGCTTCCCGAAGATAATCAAATATTTGCATATACCAGAACATTAGGGGACTCTAAAATAGTAGTCTTATGCAATTTTTACTCAAATGAGGCAGAGTATCATTTGCCAAAAGAGTATGAGACGATAGAGGAACTTTTAATTTCTAATTATAAGAATATAGTAAAAAACAGGTTAAGACCCTATGAGGCCTATATGTACAGGCTGCCATAGGATGGAAAGAGGTTATGAAAATGAAAAAAACAGTACAGATGAAACCTTGGTGGGAAAGTGCGGTAGCATATCAGATATATCCGAGAAGTTTTCAAGACAGCAATGGGGATGGGATAGGTGATTTACAGGGAATTATAAAAAGATTACCATATCTTTCTGAATTGGGTATCGATCTAATATGGATCTGTCCAATCTATCCATCACCAAATGATGACAATGGGTATGATATCAGCGATTATCAAGGTATTCAAACGGAATATGGAACAATGAAAGATTTTGAAGAATTGCTTGATAAAGCCCATGAACTTAATATCCGTGTCATTATGGATTTAGTTATAAACCATACTTCAGCAGACCACCCTTGGTTTATTGAATCCAGAAGCTCTAAGACTAATCCGAAAAGAGATTGGTATATCTGGAGAGATGCTAAAAATGGTGAAGAGCCAAACAATTGGGAAAGTATTTTTGGCGGTTCAGCTTGGGAATACGATGAAAAGACAAAACAATATTTTCTGCATGTATTTGGCAAAACAATGCCTGATATCAACTGGGAAAACAGTCAGGTAAAAAAAGCTTTGTTTGATATGATTTGCTGGTGGCTTGATAGGGGCATAGACGGATTTCGTGTGGATGCAATCAGTCATATATGCAAACCGGACTTTGAGGATATACCAAACGTATATGGTGAAAAATATGTTTCATCTTTTTGTAAACATATGAATCAACCCGGCATTATTGACTTATTAAAGGAATTAAAAGAGAATACATTTTCAAAGTATGACATATTTACGGTTGCCGAAGCAAATGGAGTGCGTATCAAAGAGGTTGATGAATGGGTGTCTTCAGAAAAGGGAATCTTTCATTCACTTTTTCAGTTCGAACATTTGAATTTATGGAATGCAGAAGCAGAAGAGGAAAAAGTGTCGCTAAAAAAAATAAAGAAAGCGCTAACTAAGTGGCAAATAGCCACAGGCAATGAGGGAAATGTAGCTCTGGTTATGGAAAACCATGACTTGGTAAGAAGCATCAACAAATTTGGTTCACCGGATCAGTACTTGAAAGAAAGTGCAAAATGTTTGGCGTTAATGTATTTCATGCAAAAGGGTGTGCCCTTTATTTATCAGGGTCAGGAAATCGGAATGTTAAATGCTGATTATGAATCTCACTTGGATTTTCGTGACGAGCCTTCTCTGTTTAGCTATGAGGATAGAATACGAAACGGAATGACACCGGAAGAATCCCTGCAGATACTAAAAAAGACGACAAGAGATAATTCCCGTACACCAATGCAGTGGGATACTTCCTCAAATGCCGGATTTACGTCAGCTAGCCCATGGATGAAAGTGAATAGAAATTATAAATGGCTGAATGTGAAAGAGCAGGAGCAAGATCCGGATTCAATCTTGAACTTTTATAAGAAGATAATTAAACTTAGAAAAAAGACTGACGCGTTAATTTATGGTGATTATAAGCTGCTCATGGAAAACAGCAAAAATATCTACGCATATACGAGACAGCTTGAGGAAGAATGCTATTTGATTGTTTGCAATTTTTCAGAAAAAAATGCAACATTACGGATACCTTACGATATTGCGAAGGCAAAATTGCTCATAGGAAATCATTCTGCTATTGAGAGCAAAGAAAAGATTTTAAAACCTTATGAATGCAGATTGTATCGCATCTAGGGAATAAATAGGTGAATTGACAGTATAAAACCGTAATGATATACTTAAGCGCATAAGATGCAGTTTAAGGAGGATGTTATGTCGTCTAACAGAATAACAATGAAGGACATTGCAAAAGAAGCAGGAGTCTCTACCGCAACGGTTTCTTATGTGCTGAATTATTCGGAAAAAGAGAAGATCAGCCATGAAACGAGAATGCGTATCTTTGAAGCTGCGAATAAGCTGAAGTATGTTCCGAATATGAATGCCAAATCACTTGCCAGCCAGCGTAGTTATCTGGTTGGGATTATTATAAATATGGAAGAACGTAATAAAAAGAGTAAGATATTCCAATACTATGACCTTTCCAGAGAAATACAAAAGTGTCTATATCTGAGAGGGTATGATGTGGTCTTGTTACCGACAAAGGAAATGGAAAAAGACATAAAAATCGGTCAAAAACGTTCTCTGGATGCTGTTTTTATTATGGATATGGATGAAGAGCGATTCAAACGAATCGCAACACAATTCTATGTACCCGCTATATTTATTGAAGGGTATGTCGAAGACCCTATATTTTGCAAGATAGTTACAGATTATAGCAGTGTGCTCAAAAGAGCAGAGGAACAGCTGGGAAAAGATTTTTATGTGGTAATGGAGGATCATTCCAATAAAAATGTTTATGAAAGCATTGCCAGAGCCGTGCCGGATGAGGACATTTTTGTGAATGGTTATGATGCAAATCTCATTGAGTTCTTGCAGAAGCATAAAAACCAAAATGGATTGGTCATCGGAGAGATATTAGGCATGCAGGTTGAGAATTATGTAGACAACCGAAACATTTCCGTTGTAGTGAATTCAGAGCGTGACATTATGCTGCTGCCGGATACCAAAACGATTGTTGTGAGCAATAAAAGAAAGGCAGAAAAAGCGGTGGAAGTAATGGATCGTTTATTACGTCTTGACAATGCCAATGAAGTGGAACGGGTTACTTATGTACCGCCGCTGAGTTAGCTGATTAACAAAATAAAGATTTATGAGAAACCGTGATTATTACCAAAATCGCGGTTTCTTTTCTTTTAGCAGAAAATTTTATTAAGTATTTATGTTAAGGTTTTCCTGCGCAATGACTTAGAATTAGTCGAAGAAGAAGCACCATTCACAATACTTAATCTTCTTTTGTTAAGTTAATTAAGCAAAAAATAGACAAATTTAGTTTTGTATAAACTGATGAAAGTGGATAAAATGCATAAAATTTGTTGACTGGTAAATGTATAAATACTATAATTACAGTAATTTAAGCGCATAAGTAAAAAGGGAAAGGGTGAATGGTTTTGTGAAAAGAAAAAAAATGATAGGTCTGTCTTTATTTTTCTGGGGAAGCGGACAATTTTTGATTGCCAAGCAGAGGCTGAAGGGTTTTATCTTTTTTTGCATGCAGCTTCTTCTTGTAGGCTTGGAATTATTTAGCGGATATTGGATTGAATATGCCCAAGGGCTGGTACCTGATTTTTCTATCCGACTCCACGGGGGCTTCTTTACGAAGGGCATATGGGGAATCATTACGCTGGGTGAAAAGCTCGGCGGAAAATATGGGGATCATTCCACGATGTTATTAATCAAAGGTGTGATAGCAGTCATTGTTTTGATTTTGTTTATACTGGTTTATCTCTGGAACATAAAAGATGCTTCGGAAACCGGATTACAGATTGAACAAACCGGCACCTGCATGAGTTCAAAAGAATATTTTAAGCAGTTTTATAATAAAAGATTTGCCTATATCGTATTAGCGCCGATTGGAATTGCATTTGTTTTTGTTGTTATTATGCCGATTGTATTTTCAGTTCTGACTGCATTTCTGAATTATAACCGGGATCATCTGCCGCCCGGCAAATTGCTGGACTGGGTAGGGCTTGCCAATTTTAAAAAACTATTTACCATACCGATATGGTCGCATACATTTATGAAAGTATTTGTGTGGACCGTTATATGGACATTGCTAGGCACGTTAAGTACATATTTTTTCGGGATGTTTCAGGCTATGATTTTGAATCACCCGCTCGTTCGATTTAAAGCAGTATTTCGTACCATATTGATTTTGCCCTTCGCCATTCCTCAGATGATTTCTCTTTTAGTATTTCGTAATCTTTTGAATGGTCAGTTTGGTCCGATTAACCAGATTTTACTGAAAATAGGATTTATATCGGAAAATATACCTTTCCTGACAGATCCGACGATAGCCAAGGTTACGGTATTAATCGTTAACCTTTGGATGGGTTTCCCTATGTTTATGATTATGATGCTCGGGGTACTTGCCAATCTGGATCAAAGCCTGTATGAGGCGGCTTCCATCGATGGAGCAGGCAAAACACAATGTTTTAAAACAATTACGCTGCCGTTGATATTTCAAGCTACATCACCCAATCTGATTATGAGTACAGCAGCTAATTTTAATGCGTTTGGTGCCATCTACTTCCTGACTCAGGGCGGACCAAACAACCCAGATATGCAGTTTGCAGGCAGTACCGATATTCTTATATCGTGGATTTATAAACTGACGTTAGACCAGCAAATGTACGATATTGCTGCGGTTATGAGTGTATTGCTTTTCTTTATTGTCGGAGCAGTATCTCTCTGGAATTTCAGAAGAACCGTTTCCTTTAAAGAATTATAGGAGGGAAAAATGAAGAAAAGAATAACAGCTATTTTATTACATATGGAATTAATTATAATGTCACTTCTTGTTATTGTCCCTGTTATATGGATTGTTCTGTCTTCGTTTCAAGAAGGCAGCGGACCCTCCAGTACAATAAAACTAAGTAAACTGACGCTGGATAATTACAGACGTTTGTTTGCGGAAACGAACTATGCTATTTGGTTTTTTAATACACTTAAGATTGCTTTTGCAAGTATGGTCTTGTCCGTTTGCTTAATTATGATAACGGCATGGATTATGTCCAGGATGCAGTTTGCCGGGAAAAAAGCCAGTCTCATGACAATTATGATATTGTCCATGTTTCCCACGTTTTTATCAATGACCGCAATATACACGTTATTTCTGACACTGGGGCTGGTTGGGAAACCGATTTCGCTGATTATTGTATATGCGGTCGGAGCTATCCCATACAACACTTGGCTGGTTAAAGGGTATATGGACGGAGTCCCCATGTCTATTGATGAGGCTGCGTATATAGACGGCTGTACCAAATTTCAGTCATTTCGAAAGATTGTACTGCCATTGTCAACACCCATCATAACGTATTGCGCCGTCTCACAATTTATGATGCCT
Source organism: Konateibacter massiliensis (assembly GCF_900184995.1). GTDB lineage: Bacteria > Bacillota > Clostridia > Lachnospirales > Lachnospiraceae > Lachnotalea > Lachnotalea massiliensis. The sequence continues at coordinate 2,274,915 of NZ_LT860099.1, read as the reverse complement.
TGGATGGACTATATTCTGCCGAATATTTTGCTGTCTGGTGACAAAACCAGAACGCTTGCAGTGGGACTGTTTGCACTAATCAATGGAAAAGAAAGCACCAATTTTACCATTTTTGCATCGGGAGCTGTATTGATAGCAGTTCCGATTACGATTGTATTTATTGTATTCCAAAAGTATCTGGTACAGGGGATATCAGCCGGTGCTGATAAAGGTTAAAAGGAGAATGTAAAATTATGAAAAGAAAGGTTGAGGGAATGAAAATGAAGTGGAGAAAAATGTTAAGTTTAGTGGTTGCTGCTGCAATGGTATGTGGGGTAGCCAGCGGCTGCGGTAAAAAAGAAATACCGACGGAAGGAACTGATGTTGTTACAGAAACTACGGATACGGCTGTTATCGATAAAGCCGAGGAAAGTCAGGAACCAGTGGCAGAAGAGGTGGTACCGGAAGAGGGAGCTGAGCTGACTTTCTGGACGTTATCGGGGTATCAGGAATATGGTGAAGCACTTGCCGCTTCCTTTGAAGAAAAGTATGGAGTAAAAGTTACAGTTCAGGAGAATGGGTTAGACAGTATTAATAAAATGATGCTGGACGGACCATCCGGTAATGGTGCAGATGTATTTATGGCAGCACATGATTCTTTTGCTACGGCAAAGGATGCCGGCATTCTGGCTGAATTAAGTGAAAGTGCGGCTAAAACAGTATCGGATACAATAAATGAAACAGCGGTTAAGACAGTAACTTCGGAAGGTAAGATTTATGGAGTTCCGGTTTCCATTGAAACCTACGCGCTATTATACAATAAGGACCTTGTAACAGGAGAACCCGCTTCAACCTTTGAACAGATTAAAGAGGAAGCAGCTGCGTACAATAAGCCGGATGAAAATAAATTTTGGTATCTGACCGTTCCAACGGATGGTTACCCGGCATTTCCATTCCTAAGTCTTGACGGTTTTCAATTATTTGGACCAGATGGCACAGATGGAGATAATCCGGGATTTAATACCCCTGAGTTTGTACAAGGTTTGGAACGAATCGCTTCTTTGAAAGAGTTAATTCCAATCAAGGCGGATGATTTAAAGATAGCAACCATGTCACTTTTGGAAGAGAATTTTAAGTCAGGTAAAACAGCGTATTACCCGATTGGACCATGGTTAGTTAAATCTTTGAAAGAGGAAAAGATTAATTTTGGAGTGACCGTTCTGCCTACATTAGATGGCAAGACCATGAAATCCTTCAGTGCAGTACAGAATGCATATGTATCCGCATACTCAGAATATCCGAATGCGTCCGAATTATTTGCAATATATTTATGTTCCGATGAAGCGGCATCTCTTTTATATAGTAAATCATATAAAATTACAGCGAATAAAGATATATCTGCTGTGGAGGGATTAAAAGATGACGCAGAACTGAAGGTATTTGCAGAAGAATTTACCAAGTCCGTTCCGATGCCGAGTACGAAACGAATCTCATACTATTGGACAATTGCAGAGGGAGTATTGAGCGCTGTATTTGACGGAACCATGACTCCGGAAGAAGGGGCAAAAAAAGCACAGGAAGATTTCGAGGCACTGGTTGCCAGCGAATAAAGAAAGAGGAAATTTATATGATATTTTCATCAATGCTACATGAAGCAAAAAGCGCACAATCTTATGCCTTTGATGCAGACACCTTACATATCCGTTTTAAAACGGCAAGAAACGACATAAGTAACATTGAAGTATTAGCAGTTGATCCATTTAACTGGATTCCGAGAAACGACGGCACGCCGATTTATGATTTTGATGTAACTTCAGTGATTCGGATTTCGATGACCAAGGAGCAGGTTACAGAAGATTATGACTGTTGGTTTGCTCAGATACCGAATATCAAATGGAAGCGTATGAAGTATTGTTTCGTGGCGGAGAATCAGCAGGAGAAGTTCATTGTCGGAAGCCGTGACAGAATACCATATACCACAGACGCAGATAAACTTTATAATCTAAGCAATTATTTCAATTATCCTTACATTCATGAAGAAGATATTTACCAGGCTCCGGACTGGGTATCTGATACCATATGGTATCAGATATTTCCGGAACGATTCTGCAATGGGACACCGGATGATGGGAGAAGTGTTCTTGCGTGGGGAAGTGAGGAAGTGGATGGATATGATAAAAAGTTTGGAGGCAATTTGGCAGGTATCATTCAGAAACTTGATTATATCAAAGATGCAGGCTTTAATGGTATCTATCTAAATCCGATTTTCGATTCGCCCAGTTCTCATAAATATGATACCACCGATTATTATAAGATAGACCCTAATCTGGGTGATAACAGCATATTGGGTCAATTGGTGGAGGAAGCGCATAAACGTGGCATCAAAGTTATGCTGGATGCGGTATTTAATCATTGCGGATACTATCATCCGTTTTGGCAGGATGTTTTAAAACATGGTGCGCAGTCTGAGTACTATGATTGTTTTTACATATTGGACCCGGATAAGCCCATTGTATCCGGTGAGATAAAAAATGGTTTGCCGGGAGAATGCTCCAAGGAAGAACTGAATTTTCGTACATTTGCATATACTCAGGTAATGCCGAAATGGAATACAGGAAATCCGATTGCTCGAAAGTATTTATTGGATGTGGCAGCCTACTGGATTGAGAACTATCACATTGACGGTTGGCGGCTGGATGTCTCCAACGAGGTATCCCATGATTTCTGGAGAGAGTTCCGCAAAACTGTAAAATCAATGAATCGGGATATTTATATCCTTGGGGAAACCTGGGATAATTCCTATCCGTGGCTTATGGGCGATCAGTTTGACGCAGTTATGAATTATGAATTCTCGGTTCCTGTATGGAATTTCTTCCGTGACAGGCAAGGTACCGGTGTAACATATAATGGAGAAGAATTTCAGCACAGGATTGGAAAGCTGTTGACCGAGTATCCAAAACATTTGACAGAAAATTTATTTAATTTGCTGGACAGTCATGATACGGAGAGAATTCTTAATATAGTTGGAGGCAATGCCAAAAAGGTAGAGCTGGCTTATTTATTCCTGTTTACATTCCCCGGAACGCCTTGTATATACTATGGCAGTGAGATTGGAATGGGCGGTGGAGAACACAGCAACCGCCAGTGTATGATTTGGGATAAAGACAGACAAAACAAAGAATTATATGAGTTTATTCAGAAGCTGATTGACTTGCGAAAGAAAACAGAAAGCTTTAGAAGCGTTGAGTTATTCTTTCTTGACCTACCAGCACATAACGATACCATACTGTACAGAAAATCTGCATCGAAAGAAAGAGTATATGTACTGATTCACAATAACCCTGAACAGGAAGTGCTTACACTTCCGAAGGAATTGAAGGGGTTGCTATGTTATGACTTGTTTCATGATAAGGATATAAGGCTGGAAGATACTTTAGTATTGAAACCATATGATTATAGAATATTTCAGGTGAAACATAATTGTGAATAGGGGGTATACACAATGGCAAGTCGAAAGTTGATAGTGAAGCAAGACATTCTAGAAGCCTTGAATTCAGTAGGTGTTCAAAGCGGTCAGACGCTGATGGTTCATACTTCTTTAGGTAGTCTGGGCTTTGTATGCGGCGGTGCACAGGTTGTGATTGAGGCATTGGTGGAGAGCGTGGGACTAGATGGAACGATTATAATGCCTACTCAGTCATGGAAGAATCTGGATCCGTCCACCGGAGTTCATTGGGAGGAGCCGGAGGAATGGTGGCAGGCAATCCGGGATAACTGGCCTGCCTACAATAAGGATGTCACACCTACCAATAGCATGGGAGCGGTAGCCGAGATGTTTCGTAAATGGCCGGGCGCACTACGAAGCGATCATCCTGCCCGCTCTGTTGCCGCACTGGGACGGAATGCTTCCTATCTGACAGAGAGCCATGACTTGTCTAATATTTTCGGGGAAGGTTCTCCTATCGGGAAATTGTATGAACTTGACGCCTATGTTCTGCTTATTGGTGTTGGGTATGATAAGAATACATCCCTGCATTTGGCGGATGCCCGGGCGAACTATCCAAGTAAGCATTTTGTTTCTGAGAGCAGTGCGGTTTTGGAGAAGGGACAGCGAGTATGGAAGACCTATGAGACGCTGTATGTGGACGGAGAAGATTTTGAGGAAATAGGCGCAGACTTTGAACTGCAATATTCTGTACAAAAGTCTGTTATGGGAAATGGCATTCTTCGGCTGATGCGCCAGAGGGAGCTGGTGGATTTCGCGGTGGAATGGATTGAGAAAAACAGACGGTAGAGGGGGTGCCACTCAGACGCTTCGCTTGTATCATTCAACTTTTAATTACAAATTCATTCTTATTAAAATCAATTAATCCTTCCTCTCTCATCAGCGAAAGCTCTCGTGACAGCGCGCTGCGGTCTACGCCTAAAAACTCAGACATTTCCTGACGATTAAGCGGGATTACAATAGAAGATTGATTTTTTGAAACGGATTGGAGATAAATATTGATTTTATCTCTGATCTTTTTTTGTGCCAAGATTTCTACTTTTCTATTTAAAAAAACATTTTTTTGAGCAATCTCATGAAGCAAATTCAAAGCAACCTGTGAGGCATAGGGGCAGGCTTTTGCCTCCTTGGAATAAAGTCTTGAAAACTCAAGAAAAAGTATTTCACTATCCTCGATGGATACAATTTGGACCGGGCTGATTTCTTCCGGTAAACAAGTAAGTGCTTCACCGAATATTTGTCCCTCACTAAACTGCTGTACGCTGTGTATGGCTCCTGCCTTACTTAGCAAATAAGTATCGATTTTCCCGGATAACAGAATACCGGCTCTTTTCATGGGATCATTCATCCTGCAAATGATTTCCCCTTTTGTGTACAATTGAATTTTGGCATGAAGGCAGGAAAATACATTCACATATTTATCCGTCGGAATATTGTCAAAAAGGGGCATTTTATTAAAAAGTGCTGTATATTCTTTCATTATTTCTCCTTTCGTTGCTATAGCAACTGAATTTACAAATGAGGTATGGTATAAATAACTTGAGTTAGTTTTGACTAATATAAATTATATATAAAAAGAGGAGATTATGCAATGAAGAAATTAGTATTGTTTTTTCTGGCAACAATTATGTGCGGTGCTTTAGTGGGCTGCGGGACCGGTAAGACCGAAAATGTATCAGGGGAGGCAGTGAGCAGCGTAGAAACAACCGAAACGGTGGAAACAACTGAGACGGCAGAAACTGAGAAAACAGATCAAACCGACGAACAAATCACATTGACGGTAGGAGTGCCTTCAACAGCTCCGGCATTGCCTGTTCTTCGTATGATGGATGCCAACACATTAGGGGATTCTGTTACGATTGAGCTTGATATTTGGGATGAACCGGAAACCTTAATTGCCATGGTACAGGATGGAGACCATGATTTTTTTGCTTTTCCTTTGACAGTAGTTGCAAAATTATATAACAAGGGAATCGATGTAAGGCTAATGAATGTAAATACGTGGGGTATCACATATTTTATGACATCAGATCCTGAATTTAATGACTGGAGTGATTTAAAAGGGAAAACAGTATATGTTCCACTGCAATCTTCACCGCCGGATGCGCTGACCCAGTACTTTTTATCAGAGGCGGGCTTGACGGTAGGTGAGGATGTAACGATTATATATGCTTCTACTTCAGAGGTTGCGACTATGCTTGCATCCGGGGAAGCAGAGTATGCGACTCTGCTTAATCCTCAAGTGACAAAAGTATTGATGGAAAATGAGAATGTTAGAATTGCTTATAGCTTTGAGGAAGAATGGCAGCGTGTAAACAATACAGATACAAAAATACCAAATGCAGGATTTGGAACGACACAGACTTTTATCGACCAAAATCCAGAATTGACAGCCGAGTTCCAAAAAGCATATGAAGAGGCGACAGAATGGGTAAATGAAAATCCGGGCGAAGCAGGTGCGCTTGCTGAAAAGTATCTCGGAGTAAAGGCGGCATTGATTGAAAAAGCCATGCCGACAATGGGATTATCCTATCAATCAGCAGTAGATTCTAGCGAAGAACTGGGTATGTTTTATAATCTGTTAAATGGTTTTAACCCGGAAATGATCGGTGGAAAAATACCGGACGAAGCGATGTATTATGAAGCAAAATAGATTCAAATCCAATAAACTTTTCGATAAGGCAATCGCAATTGCGATCGTATTTTCAGCGTGGAAGATACTCACATGTTTCTTCCCGCCATTAGTTGTGCCGACCATAGAAAGTGTTGTAAAGGAATTAACAGAAATATGTGTGACAGGGACACTGTACAACACAATTAAAATCACAATGGTGAGACTGGTTATCGGTCTTACCATTGGTGTCATATTGGGATTAATTCTTGGAATTATGATGGGGTATGTTCCGCGAATAAAAGGAATTTTGATGCCTATCATAGGTATTTTACAGACGGTTCCTCCGGTATCCTGGGTCGTTCTTGCATTGGTGTGGTTTGGATTTAACGGAAAGCCAGTCGTTTTTATTGTTGTCATATCAAGCCTGCCAATTATTGCAATCAATGTTTGTCAGGGTATTGAGCAAATAGATAAAAGGCTTATGCAAATGGCTAAGCTATATCATTTTTCAAAAATAAATAAATTAAGGCATGTAATATTGCCTTCGATTTTTCCGTATTTTGAAACCTCTTTTCGGGTGGCGCTGGGAAGCGGATGGAAAATAGCGGTTATGGGCGAGGTATTAACGACCAGCGACGGAATAGGCGGAATGATTAAGCTGGCAAGGCTGAATATTGAGCCGGAAAATATTATTGCCTGGTCCATTATTATTGTCCTATTATTCTATATTTCCGATATTTTTATTTTTGCATTTATGTTAGGAAAGGATAAGAAGAATGCTGTCAGTTAATCACATATCAAAGAGATTTGAAGAACTATCGGTTTTAAATGATATTAATTTTAATGTGAAAGAAAAAGAAATTGTTGTGTTGATTGGGCCGTCGGGATGCGGTAAATCGACCTTGCTCAATATTATTTCAGGCTTAGATCAGGCAGATTCAGGAACCATATCCGGGGCAAAAAATAAAATTGCCTGTGTGTTTCAGGATAACAGGCTTCTTCCGTGGAGAAGTGTGTGGAAGAATATTTCACTCGTAAAGGAAGCGGAAGAGAAGGGCAGAATACAGGAATTGATTGAGGAAGTCGGATTAAAAGGCTTCGAAAACTATTATCCAAGACAATTATCCGGTGGCATGCAAAAACGCTGCGGGATTGCCAGAGCTTTTTATTACGAAGGAGAACTGCTTTTGATGGATGAGCCTTTTCAAGGATTGGACTATTGCCTGAGAAATGAGTTGATGCATATGCTTTTAAAGCTATGGAAATCGAACAAACAAAGTGTCTTGTTTATTACTCATGAAATTGAAGAAGCTTTGACATTGGCAACGAGAATTATAGTCTTGTCCGATAGACCAAGCACGATTGTTAAGGAATTTGTTTTGCCGGGGGAAGAAGGAAGGAATCCTATGAATGATGACTTGCATCCTATCAGAAAAGAAATCTTATCACTGATTATGAAAGGAGGGGAAAAAGATGGGATATCTTAGAAATTTACCCACAGAAGAGGTTAAGAACCTCGCATCTTTAATAACAAGTAAGAAAAATCAAATTGTCAGTATGAACATTTCCAACAGTGACCAGCTTCAAATTTCATTATTCACATTTGCTGACGGAGAAACAATCAGCGAAGAGGAATATTATGGGGATACGATGTATTTGGTCATTGAGGGAGAAACGTATATCACACAGGGAGAGCAAAAATATTATTTGAAAACAGGTGATACACTCATGGTTCCTGCAAATACCAGTCATGAAGTCGGAGGTAAGGGTGCCTTCAAACTATTGCAAATCACAGTAAGTGAATAAAGGAGAATGCTTATGTCAGAAGTGTTGATTAAAAATGTAGAACATGCAGCACCATTTGAACTAATCAATTTGGTGGAATATGAAACCGGAAAAATTGTAAGCTTAACACTAGCGCAGGAAAAAGGAACAGGTATTACGGTCTTTGCGTTTGACGCGGAAGAAAAAATTAGTACGCATGCAGCTTCTGGAGATGCAATGGCTGTTATTCTCGAGGGAGAGGCTGAAATAACAATTGACGGAAAGAAATATATTGCAAAGACAGGAGAAGGCATTGTTATGCCTGCCGGTATTCCTCATGGGGTAAAAGCCATCACCAGATTCAAGATGCTGTTGACTGTTGTAAAAAGATAGTAACTGTAAAGGTGTTAAGCAGTTACAAAAATGCAGTGAAAGGAGATATAGATGTTAAGTATTGGAATTGATTCAGGGAATGCATCGGTAAAAGTCGTGCTTCTCTCAGAAGATAAAGAAATAAAATACAAAAAATGTATTAATCATTTTGGTAATCCCATTGTTACGTTGGAAGACATACTCAAAGAGATAAAACAAGAAATAGCAGAAGAAATTGTGTTTGGAGCATTTACAGGGCTTGAATTGGCAGATTTGCCGGAAAGCTGTGTGAAGATAAGCGATATTCCCGCGATTGATAAGGGCTGTCAGTTTTTGGACTTAAATATAAAATCAGCAATTGAAATTGGCTCACAAAATGCCAGGTATTTAACCGGATTATCAAGTGAAGCACCTCCAGCCTTTGCTGTCAATGAAGCCTGTGCAGGAGGTACCGGTTCATTTTTTGAAGACCAGATGTATCGGCTTGGTTTACAGATGGAGGATTATTCGAAAATAATAGAGGAGGCACAATCCATTCCGCGTCTTTCCGGAAGATGTTCTGTTTTTGCAAAAACGGATATTATACATAGGCAGCAGGAGGGCGCAACAACGCCGGATATTTTGCTGGGGCTTTGCTATGCGACAATTAAAAACTTCAAAGGTACAATCGTAAAAAATCTACCGATTGAAAAACCGCTAGCCTTATGCGGCGGAATTACAAGAAATAAGGGCGTTATTCGTGCCGTAAAGGAAATTTTTGAACTTTCAGAAGAAGAGTTGATTGTGTCAGATGACACGATTTATATTCAGGCAATCGGAGCTGCAGCAATTGCATTTGAAAAAAGCTATGCTATGTCCGCGAGTCAATTGGAGCTTATTTTACAAAAGCAAAGCAAAAAGAATATATTTGAAGACAGCATATCGCGTTTGTCACAGCTCTCGCTTTTGGAGGGGACATTTTTGCAGGAGCCTGTCTGTAAGGAAGTGAAGGATAAAGTAAGATGTAGTCTTGGAATTGATATCGGCTCTACCAGTACAAATCTGGTTTTGACAAACGCAGAGGGGGAAATCATTGATTTTCAATACTTGCGAACCAAAGGCGATCCAAAGGCAGTTGTAACGCAAGGACTCGCAAATATTCAAGAGAAGTTCGGTGACCTAGTTGATATTGCGGCGGTTGGCGTAACCGGTTCAGGACGGTATCTGATTGGTCAGATGGTAGGTGCCGACTCTATAAAGGATGAGATAACAGCTCAGGCAAAAGCAGCAGTTTTTGCAAATAAAAATGTAGATACTGTTTTTGAAATCGGAGGACAGGATTCAAAATACATCTCTGTAAAAAACAAAGAAGTAGTCGATTTTCAAATGAATAAAATTTGTGCGGCAGGAACAGGGTCTTTTATAGAAGAACAAGCCGGAAGATTAAACGTTCCATTAAATGCATATGGAGAAATGGCATTAACGGCAAAACATCCGGTGGATTTGGGAGAGCGTTGTACGGTCTTTATTGAGAGTAATATTTCCAGCTGCTTGTCAAAAGGAGTGGAGACAGCAGATATTTTAGCAGGCTTGTGCCACTCCGTCATACACAATTATTTATTTAAAGTAGTTGGCAACAAACCGGTTGGTGACAACATTGTTCTGCAAGGCGGTGTCTGCTATAATGCAGCCGTGGTAGCGGCTTTTCAGGCAGTCTATGGAGACAGAATTACAGTTTCACCGTATTTTGGTATAAGTGGGGCTTATGGCGTTGCCTTGTTGGCGCAAGAGGAAATAAAAGAGAAGCAAACCCAGTTTCTTGGATTTGGATTAGAGAAAGCAGAAAGTAAAGTAGCCAGCCTTGCAGCAAACCATAGTAACAGTAATATCCGGTTTTATGAGCAGTCTAAAAGGTTATTTTTTCAAGACTATAATCGGGAAATACAGCCGAAGAAAGAGACAATCGGAGTGCCTTATGTTTTGGTTGTTCATAAATTTTTCCCTATGATTCGGTCCTATTTTGAAGCGCTTGGATTTAATGTGCTTTTATCATCTGAGACGAATGAAGAAACCATTGCCTTATCACAAAAATATGCACAGGCAGAAACCTGCTATCCGGTAAAATTAATATATGGTCATATGGCGGAGCTGGCAGAAAAAAAGGTGGATTATATTTTCCTTCCGAGTATTTTGACAATGAGACATGAAAATTCCCATGTGTATCATAATTATGGCTGTGTTTATATGCAGACTGCGCCCAAACTTGTGTTTGATAGTATGAAACTTGGTGAAAAAGGAATTAAGCTACTAAATCCGACTTTTTCATTGGATTTTGGGCAAAAAGCTATGGCTTCTGCCATGATTGAGGTAGGAGTATCGCTTGGGAAAAACAAGCTATTATGCGGGAAAGCGCTGGTAGAAGGAGCTATGGCAGTACGAAAGCATAGCACACAGGTGGAAAAGCTTGGAGAGGAGCTTCTTTCAGACTTAAAGCCTGATGAAAAGGTGCTCGTATTGGTGACCAGAACATACGGAATTGAAGATCCGGTTCTGAATATGGATATTCCGAATGAATTGCTAAAAAGAGGGTATAAAGTAATTACGCTTTCCCATTTGCCGGCACATAGTATGGATATCTCAACGGAATATGAAAATTTGTATTGGCCTTTTGGACAACATATTATTTCAGGGGCAAAACTCATTCGTAATCATCCGAATCTGTACGCAGTTTATCTGACAAACCACGGATGCGGACCGGATACTATGCTGGCACATCTGTTTCGAACAGAAATGGGAGATAAGCCTTATCTGAGCATTGAGGTGGATGAACATTTTTCAAAGGTAGGGGTTATAACACGAATGGAGGCATTCTTAAACAGTTTAGAGAGCAGAAAGACGATAGCGGCAGACGGTAACTCCTATTTTACAGATATTCCGAAGCAAAAGGTATTCATTCAAAAAACAGCCTCTTTGGATCAGGTGCTATATATTCCATATCTGGAGCCTTACAGTGAAATCCTTGCAGACAGGCTATGCAAAATGGGATATCAGGCAAAGGTTTTACCAAAGACTGACGAAACTACATTAGCGTTAGGAAAGAGTAAAACCATCACAAAAGAATACCTATCCTTTGCCGCTTTAGCCGGAGATGTTTTGTCACAGGCGCAAACAGCGGAAAATGCCCAATTTTTAATTCCGCAAACCGAGGGTTCAGAAGCAGATGGCATGTATGCCAGAGTCATCCACGACATGCTGATGGATAAGGAGGAGAAGCACATAAATATCGTAGCGCCTACGCTGGAAACCTTGCCGGAGTCATCCGATTTGGCTGATGAATTCTTCTTGTCATTATTAGCAGGTGATATCGTGCTTTTCGCCGATAAAAAAGACAGGGCTAGAATTCTGAATGATATTTTGGAGGCACCAAAGCTATCCGTAGAATTTCTTCAAAACCTAATGAAAACGATGGATAGAAAGGTAAGAGAAAAAACTGTCATGCTTGTGGGAGAGCCGAGTATACTTTATCACCCTTACCTCAATCAGGGGCTATTTGAAAAAATCGATAAAAAGATTTCGGTTTTATACATGCCGTTTTCTGAATATATGTATGCGCTATGGGATAATCGCTATATTGCCAAGGCAGAGAAAAAAAGAATTATAAAATACAGAGAGTGGATGGAAAAAATCTCAGATAGGATGGGAGAACATTCTTCATTTGCAAAAGATTACGATGAGCTGTCCAAGCTTGGAAATGCAGCTCTTCCAAAATACGCAGGAGCAAACGGAAGGTATCGTATCGGTAAAACATTGATTGAAAATCAATACAAAGCATATATTGAAGTTGCTTCCATGTATGAGAATACACAGACTATCATTGAATTAACCAATAAAGAAAGAACGACTAAAAAAATTACGTTGCAATTCGAAGGCTCCAATGAAGTAACGTTAAAAGAAAGGCTCGACTCTTTTCTTTTCTACCTATAAAACATCATGGAATAAACCACAAATGTTACAGTTGTTGACGTTTGTGGTTTTTATATCATAGGAAACTCCTTTTTATTGCATTGGAGGGTATACTCATGTAAAATGGGTTAGTATATAACTTAGCAAAAGTGGAGTAATCCTTTTGCAAAAATGCAGTTTTTGAATGAAATGAGAGGCTTAGATATGAATATAAATTTTCATAATTATAAAATCAGTGAGGATATCGTAAAGGCACTTGATGGTCTGGAGTACGACATACCGACGGAAGTTCAGGCTAAAGTGATACCATCCGCTTTAGAAAAAAATGATTTAATTGTCAGAGCACGGACGGGCAGCGGCAAAACTGCCGCATACACAATTCCGATATGTGAATTAGTTGAATGGCTTGAGAATAAACCTCAAGCCCTCATTTTAACGCCTACAAGAGAACTTGCTGTCCAAGTAAAAGAGGACTTCATCAATATAGGTAGATTTAAACGGGTAAATGCAGTAGCAGTCTATGGAAGGCATCAATTCTCCATCGAGAAATCAGAATTAAAGCAAAAAGCACATGTGGTTGTCGGCACACCTGGGCGGATCTTAGACCATATAAAAAGGGGTACAGTAGCCTTAAATAAGATTAACTACTTAGTAATTGATGAAGCGGACAGAATGTTAGATATGGGATTTGTTGCACAGGTAGAAGAAATTGTGAAAGAACTGCCGAAAGAACGGATGACGATGTTGTTTTCTGCCACCATGTCTGACGAAGTAAAAAGAATGTCATCAAATTATATGAGAGACCCTATCCATATAGATGTCAGCGAGGATAGTATTGTGACGGCTGATATTGAACATTTTCTCTATATGACCGATGAAGAAGATAAGTTTGAATCACTTACCGATGTTTGTATAATGGAAAAACCGGATAGCTGTATCATCTTTTGCAGTACCAAAGATCAAGTGGATATGGTATGTGACCGCCTGAATGATATGGGCTATCCTTGTAATAAAATTCATGGAGGCATGGAACAGAACGATCGGTTATCTGCAATGATGCGTTTTAAAAGGGGAGAATATCGCTATTTAATAGCCACTGACATAGCAGCCAGAGGTATCGATATAGATAATATTTCTCTGGTCATCAACTATGACATTCCTCTGGATGAGAAAAACTATATCCATCGTACCGGAAGAACAGGGCGTGCAGGGCAAAAAGGGAAAGCCATCACCTTTGTAGTTCCGACACAAACCAGATACTTGCATGATATCGAAGAGCAGATTGGATTTGAAATTCAGGAAATAGAAAAACCTACCAGAGAGGAAGTATCCATTCAGAAACCTTTTTTCGATGAGAAAATGAATAAGGCTCCTCAGATTAAAAAATTGAAAGGTGATCAGCTAAATAAGGACATCATGAAATTACGTTTCAATGGAGGAAAGAAAAAGAAGCTTAGAGCAACCAATTTTGTCGGAGTTATATCCAATCTGGAGGGTATCGGGGTAGAGGATATCGGAATCATAACAATACAGGATACCCTTACTTATATAGAAATACTAAATGGAAAAGGTCCATTGGTACTGGAAGCAATGAAACATACCTTGGTTTGCGGTAAACAATTAAAGGTAACGAAAGTAGTAGATAAATATTAAAATTAAATTTATACTTGAATGATTCAAGGTTTCGATAAATTCAGGTTAGACATTTTGTATAAAATAAGCTTGGCTACAGATAATATATTTAAAATATGAGTAGCTAAGAGAGGTGCCAGACCATGAAGATTAGACTTGAAATTGATGGGTTAGAGTTTGAGGAAACGCAAGACAGAGTAAGAAATCAGTTAGAAGGTATAGTTGGTGTGCAAAATGTATCATTGAGTGAGGGACAGGACTATGTTGACATAAATTATGATGAACAAACTTCAATGGAGGAGATAGATAGTCATTTAAAAAATAATGGATACAAAGTGACTAATAAACTATAATTTTTAATTGATTGCTGATACGATATAAAGGTAACAATTCGTAAAAATGTAATAAAGAACACATATAGAATATTATGGAGTGAACCACAAATGTTATAGTTATTGATGTTTGTGGTTCATTTTGTATTGATTATCATTACCCAAAAGTGTAATCACGTTGAAAAAAGAAGAGAATTAAGTTATGATAAAATCAGAAAATTTATCCTCATCATATTCGGCGGGATTAAGAAACTATAGTAAGGAGTGACATGCATGTTTTTTGTTATGGGCATCAGTAATGGAGAAAGAAAGCTTTCATTTGAACAGATGGAAATCTGCAAGTGCTGCGGCAAATATGGCCGTGTGGAAATATATATGACTTACATGTATTTTATGTTCTTTTTTATACCGCTGTTTAAGTGGAATAAGAGATACTATGCAAAAATGACCTGCTGTGGTTCTTCCTGTGAACTAAGTGCAGATTTGGGAAAAGCCATTGCCAGAGGTGAGGTTACTCATTTGTCTATGGAGAGCCTGAATTTTGGAGGACGGGAAAATGCAGTAAAGCATTGTTCTTACTGCGGATTTACCACGATGGATGATTTTCAGTATTGTCCGAAGTGCGGCAGACAGTTATAAACAGTAGATGAACGGAGGGCGGGGTAAAATGACAACCAGAGAAGAAGCGTTGGCCTATGGAATGACATTTGAGAATGTTTATACAGACACACCATTTCATGATGCAAATTGGGTGTTGGTAAGGTACAAGAAGAATAAAAAAGCATTTCTTTGGACTTACGAATATAATGGTGAAATGCGCATTAACATCAAGGTTGATCCGGAATGGAGAGATTTCTGGCGCAATGCGTTTGATGCAGTTATCCCGGGATACCATCAGAACAAAGAGCACTGGAATACCGTTATTTTGGATGGGACAATTCCGGATGATGATATGAAACGGATGATTGCAGAATCTTATCAGTTGATTGTGGGAAGGAAGAAGTAGAGGAGAGAGTCTGATTATGTTTGAAAAGGTCATGTAATGAGATGCTATTTAACAAAGAAGGACGAAGCTTGAACTAAATAAACTTATAATATTGAAACAGAAACAACACAGTAGAAGGTGAGGGGGATAAAGTATGTCATCTATTTTTTTGAGCCATACAAGTATTGATAAGCCATTTGTTGAAAAATTAGCAAAGGATATGGAAAAGTACGGAATACGCATATGGTACGACAAATATGAAATTAAGGTTGGAGAATCTATCCTTTGGAAAATCGATGAAGGGATTGAGAAAAGCGATTTTTTAGGAATTGTTATTTCTAAAGAAGCATGGGAATCAGAGTGGGTAAGAAAAGAGATTGAAGCAGCCTGGAACAAGCAGATGGAAATGAAGAGTAATATAATCTTACCAATTTTTTATAGAGATTGTGATATTCCGCTTATGCTGCGGGGGATAAAATATGCCGATTTTAGAAAGGATTATTATTACGGATTAAAAGATCTATTAAATGTATTTGGAATTAAAAATACAGATATTTTAACAGAGGATAATTGGAGAAATTTTACACGAAAGAATGAAGAATGGAAAAGATATAGAGATGCAGAGTTTGAAAAACTTATAACAAGTGTGTGTAAAATTGCCAAGAGTTTTAAATGGAGTGTCTGGGTTGGAAGAAGCAAAAACCCTTATTCTGTATGCCTTAGTATACATAATAGAGCAAATCGAATAATATCTTTTTCGATAAGGATGGTTCCAAATAATAATTATAGATATTTAGTTGCAGAAACATCAGAAATTAATCCTAGTAATATTCCACTAAGTGATTATAAAACTGACATAGGTTTTAGACTGAATGAAGTAGAAGAATATACTTGGAATAGAATGGAGAAAACCATATTAAAGTACGGCGAAAGTGAAGATGAACCAGTATTTTTTACGGACAAATATGTAAATACGGAACAAGTAATAGATTTGACAAAAGACATACTGCGAAAAACTAATTGGAACCAGGAAATCGTTTGAAGATTTGTTTATAATTCAGACTTGAAAGTTTATCAAAAGTTAAAGTAGATAGTTTAATACTATTAAAAAAGATGGACAAATAAACAATTATATTTATCAAGCTTGCCAATAGCCTTTTTTTATACATATAAACCATGAGTAGCGACCGCATGTAGTTTCTACATATGATAAGCTTGAGCTCTTTTTTGAGAATATATAAAATAGTTAGAATAAAGAGGCAGGTAGGAACATAACAAGAGCTGTTTTGGGGGAGGCATTCATGGAAAAAATCAATTACACATCAAAGAAAATGATTTTAGCCTATTTTTCAGGTACAGGATGTACAAAAATGGTCTGTGATTGCTTTGAAAAAGGGTTGCTGGAAGCAGGTGTGGACTGCGTTAAAGTTAATATGGCAGTTTGCGAGCCGTTTGACATTGGGGAAGCAGATACCATCATAATTTTTTCGCCTGTGTATGCATTCCGATTGAGTTCCATAGCTGAAACGTGGGTTAAAAACTTACCCAGAGCTGAGAATAAATCAGCAATTGTTATTTCTGTTTCAGGCGGCGGGGAAATTTCACCAAACACGGCGTGTCGTATCGGCTGTAAACGGGTGCTAAAAAGAAAAGGATATAACCTCATATATGAGAAGATGATTGTTATGCCATCCAACTTTGCGGTACAGGCAGAGGAAAATATGAATCTTGCTTTATTACTAGCCTTGCCGCATAAAGTAAATAAAATTATTTTGGATATTTTATCCGGAAAGAAAAATATAGAGCATCCTAAATTCATAGACAGAGTTTTTGCGGCAATCGGAAAGGCGGAGCATTTTGGAGCCAGATTTTTTGGGAGATTTATCCGAGTTTCACAAAAGTGCAACAAATGTGGAGTCTGTGTTTCAAATTGCCCTCAAAAAAATATCAGAATCATAAATAAAGTACCTAAGTTTGGATTTCAATGTATCTGGTGCCTAAAATGTATTTATAATTGTTCGAGTAAGGCACTTTCGCCGGGCATACTGAAGTTTTCAGTGTTAAAAAGCGGTTTTAACCTGAAAAAAATGAATGAGAAAGCAATGAGTAGGCCTGTAAGCACAGAATATTGTCATTCTGAAAATATGCTTTGGCAAGGTGTTGCTGACTATTTGAATGATGATGATTTGCATAAATGAGTTAGAGAAACTAAGGAGGAAGCCCCATGACATGGTCTTGGAGAACAAAGCCTAGAAGTATTATAAAAACAATCCAATGGTTCCCATATTTTGCTGCGTTAAAAGGAAAAAACTGGGAACAAAAGGAAGCATATACAAGCAAGATTGGAAAGCCTATCCATGCAGTTAGAAGAGCTTACATCTATTCCGCCCACGGCGAGGATGACAGCTGGTTGTCGAGCATATCTTATCAGGATTATTTGCGCGGACAGAAGGATACGAAGGAAACCGAGAGCAACGGAAGAAATGATAAAACAACCTTTGAATTTTTCGGTTTTGGTTATGTAAACCAAAAGGGAGAAGTGTGCGTCACAGAAGTCGGGGAAAAGATTGTCAGAGGAACCTTTGACAGCGAGGACTATCTAAAACAGCTTCTAAAGCTCAAAGTGCCAAATCTCACCTACAAAAAAGTAGGAGCTAAGGGAGATAAAGGTGTATTTCCCTTCAAAATAATTTTAAGGGCGTTTGAACAATTTGACAGCTTAAACAGAAGTGAATTGGCACTGCTCTTTGGATGTACGGATGATGGCAATATCGACGCTGCGCTAAATGCCATTGCAAAATTCAAGGAAGATTATGAAAAGCTACCCAATAAGAATGATACGGGAGAGGTAAGGGCTCTTTTTGAAACAATATTTATAAAGTATTATGGAAGTATGTCAAATAAGGCGGCAAGCTATTATGATTATGCAGAGGCACTTTCCAGAACTCTTTTGTACACAGGCTTATTTAACTTGTCCGGCAGAAGCATTGCGTCCAAGGTACGAGTTGCAGAGCATTCGAAAAGTAAGGTGAAAATGCTTCAGGAAAAGTTTACTTTTTTATATCCTGATAATTTTAACAATATAGAAGAATATATGACGTGGTACGGCAGTACTGGGAATATCGTCTTGCCTTGGGAGAATGCGGAGGAGAGAAGAAGCATTATTTCGGATAAGGCAAAGCTTTTGCTTGAGAAGGTACAGTCGGCAGAGGGTGGCTATGAGCATGAAGCCGAGTTATCAGTACAGGATATCGAAGAGCTTGTAAGAAAGTCGGAAAAAAGTGCAAGCATCAGTGACTTGAAGGTGTTTGAGGCGACCCTGAGTAATGCGATTGTGAGTCACAATGAGGAGCATTTTATAAAGGTTCTTTCCAAGACGGAGCAAGAGAGAGCAAATATTATGGAGAAATTCAATGATATTTTGGATAACGACGATATGAGCGCTCTGTGGCTGGAGGTCAATACATGGAAGTCTTTGATTGCGATTGACGGTGAGCAGGTTGTAAAGAGAAACTTTAAGATTGAAGATGACCTGACGCCAAGAAGCTTTGCTCCGGGGGTTGGGAATACGCCTGATATGGAACTGTATAAAAACGGATATATTATTATTCCGGAAGTATCTTTGATGACGGGAGTCCGTCAATGGGAACATGAGGCATCAAGCGTAATTGATCATGTACTTAGTTTTATCAAAGAATATGAGGACAAGCAAGTGATTGGCTTGTTTTTGTCGTCAAGAATTAATGTGAGAACCTTTTGGCAGTTTTTTATCCTAAACAGAGAGAGCTGGATGGGATATCCGGTTCCGGTCGTTCCGCTGACGATTGAGCAATATATGGATATATTAAAATTTATCTATGACAATAGTTTAGACATTGACGCGTTTAAGCAGCTTCTTGAGCTTATCTCCGGAAGTACGCTGGAATGCAGTACATATAGTGAGTGGGAGAAGGGCATGAAACAGGTGATTGATAATTGGAAAAAAGAGAATGCAAATTAAAAAATCCCACTTTATCTATCCAAGACAGTTTGGTATAATGGAAGGTGACGAATTGCGCGAAAGGGGATTTACATGCCAATCAGTATAAAAGAGAACAAAATGTCTCCTTTACTAAAATATCCGGGAGGCAAGGATAAGGAGCTAAAATATATTCTTCCAAACATTCCGGAGGACGCTGAAAATTATTATGAGCCTTTTGTCGGGGGCGGAGCTGTATTTTTTGCCGTGGACAGCGGGCATTATTTTATCAATGATAAATCAACGGAGCTGGTCAACCTCTATAAAATGATAGCTGAACAAAATGGGGACTTTTTAAGGAAAATCAATGAGATAGATCAAAATTGGGCAGCGATGTCCGACATCGCTGAACACCATATAAAAGAACTGAGCGGAATTTATAAGCAGTACAAAAAAAAGAAAATAAATGAAAAGCAGTTATCTGGTAAGATAGAAAAGTTTGTGAAAGTCAATGAAACAGAATTTAACGGTATATTCGGACAAGGCTTTCAGATTTTCATTGATAATTTTACTCAGGAACTTTCAAAAAGCTTTCAGAATAAAATGGTTCGAATGGAGAAGCTTGAAAAGGAAAAGGGTGAGCTGCCGGCTGAGGACGTAATTTCCAATCTGGAGGGTGCTTTTAAAAATGCTTTCTATATGCAGTTTCGATACTTATATAACAATATCAGGGAGCTGGATATTCAGCCTTCCTTTGCAACGGCAATCTACTTTTTTATTCGGGAATATTGCTATTCCTCGATGTTTCGCTATAATAGGGATGGGAAATTTAATGTCCCTTATGGAGGCATCTCCTACAATAAAAAGTCACTTGCAAAGAAAATAGAGTATTTTGGCAGTGATTTGCTGGTGGGACAGTTGAGAAATACGACGATTGTCAATGATGATTTTGAAGCGTTTTTTAAAGCGTATCCGCCGGCAAAGAAGGATTTTATTTTTTTGGACCCGCCTTACGACACGGAATTCAGTACCTATGCAAAAAATGAATTTGACCAAAGTGATCAGGCAAGACTGGCAGACTTTTTGATTAAGGGCTGCAAAGCGAGGTTTATGCTTGTTATTAAAAATACGGACTATATTCTATCGCTATATCCGGAAGGGCAGGCGGCAGCAAATGGCGGTAAGCTATGCGTCAACAAATTTGACAAGAGATATTTTGTCAGCTTTCAGGATAGAAATGACAAAGAGGCAGAGCACCTGATGATTACGAATTATCCGTTGTAACAAGGAATAGATATGATGAGGATGTGTTTTTAACATTTTAATAAAAAGATAAAGCTGCAAACAGCTTTACTTATCATAAAAGAAAAAACATTGGCAGAGATTAGATTTTTCTGCCAATGTTTTTTATATTATAGAAAAGTTCTCCAAATTTCCTATGATATAAAAACTATTTATGCGCACCTCGCGGAATGAAAACGGTTGTCTCGCAACCCTATCGGGCGCGAAGTGTGAGCAACGCTCACACTTTCTTGTGTTAGTAGGATATGATGTCAAAAGGTAAAAAGTATACTTTGCACCTATTCCAGTTTCCCCACAACCCTTCCAAACACATGTAAAACGGCTTCTTTCGGAATTGTAATCGGGGCGTAATCCAGATTGAGAGAGATTAGTCTGGTACCTGCTGTGGTAAGCGAGAGCTTCTTACAGTAGGCATTGTTGTCATAACTGAAAATACCAATCTCACCGTCACTCAACACATCTTGCTGGTGTACCCAGACAATCTGACCGTCAGAGTACTCAGGCTCCATACTGTTACCGGAAATCCGCAGGGCAAAGTCGACATTATCAGGTATGGTATCTTCCACATCTAACAATTCATAGTTACCGGAATCCAAAAACTGTCCGGTACCTGCTGAAACCGGAATATCAAACAGCTTAATCTGCCTCGTGAAAGGTATTACCTTGGCAGGTTTTTTGTCATATTTTCCACTCAATAAAAGAAGCTCAATATATTCGTCAACCTTCTCTTGTCCGGCTCGACTCAGCCTTGAAAGCGGATTTTTATTTATTTCAAACACTTCGAGCACATCTCTGATATCCAATATACTGCAAAGCCCCAAAAACTGGTAAGCATTCGGCACAGAATAATCGGTTTCCCATTTGCTGATTTTTTGTGAGCTGGCCGAAAGACCGAGAGTCGATAACCGCTCTGCCAGTTCATACTGTGAAAGTCCTTTTTCCATGCGGAACTGAGATAGTTTTTTGCCTATGTTTTTCATAATGCTCCTTTCGCTAAACAATTGCTTCTTCCAATAAAAGTATAAAAAGTGTCTTGGGTGCATTTCATACTGTAATCTTATTTTACACTATTTATATAGATATTTCAAGAAAAACATATCATTAAATGATAAAAATTTAGCTTTACATATCATGAAATGAGTATTATAATATTAAATAAATCAAAAGATGAGAGAAAAGAAGGAAGGTGAAACGAATCATTGCTGATTTTTAATGATTTTAATAGACATAAAGTAAGCTTGAACGAGGGTGCTATATCATTTTCGGGATATGAGGACACCAGGCTGTCCATCATGCTTGTCAATGGAACGGGTCTTCCTGAATACGGAATCACATTTGGGAATTATGTGATTTGTGATGCAAATGTTGTGCCGAAGGCTGGGGATATCATTGTAGCACCACAGAAGGAAGCTCCCTACAGTCGGTTAGTCGTGATGCAGACAGGCGATGAGGACTATTTGTCAAAGGTGATTATGACCGGGAGGCTGCTGGATTAGGAGGGGAAACAGATGGAAATAAAAGATTATGTAATAAATACTGCTGATGAAGATGATTTGATCATGGCGGTAGTTGAAAAATATACGACAAATCCGGCTGAGATATCGGATATTGAGTTTCAGAAAGCGAAGCGTCTTTTAAACAGCTTCCAACATGTTTTGTGGACCATTGACAGTAACATTAAGGAACTTGATGAAGAGTGCAAGGCGGTTATGAACGAGGAACTGGCATATGCGGTTGAGATTCTTGACAAATTTGATTACCGAATGGATGCCGGAAAGCTGGAAGGGAGACTTGCGGCAAATCAAGAGACCAGATTGATGGCAAAGCTCATTGTGACGGCTATATTAAAGGTAAAGGAATACCCGTTGTTGGGGGAGAATTATTTTAAAGTATTGCAAAAAACCTATTTATCGAAGGACAAGCATAGGGAGACTGATATTTTGTACGAGCTTGCCATTTCAAGAAGTACCTATTATAAGTATAAAAAAGATGCGGTCAAGGTATTCGGCTACTGCCTGTGGCAGATTATCATCCCCAATATGAAGAAGGCAAAGAGCACGGAAAACGGACAGCTATTGTGTGTGGCCGGATATGTGGGATAGGGATGACTTGGTTACTATTTAGTCTTCTATGATTATCTTGTACTTTTGGCGGACTTTTTTCGGACTGTCTGCCGACCAAATTGATACAAAATACGTACCCCCTGCGTACTGCTTTCAAACATTTACAGTGCTATACTCTGTACAATGGAGACAGTGCGGCATAAAACTGAATAAAGAAAAAGAGGAAATCCTCGAACCAGAAATATTGGTTCGGGGATTTTTTTGTATGGAAGAAAACTATTCTGAATTTTCTATCATACAAAACCCTCTGGGCAATGCTCACACTTTTTTGTACCTGCTGTCTCCTAAAACAAAAATCAGGAGGATACAGGTATGAATTATGATGTAAGAGAGAGCGGAAAGAGAATGAAGGAATTAAGAAAAAGCAAGGGGTATACCCAGGAAAGCTTTGCTCAGGAAATTGGGATATCCCACCGGACTTACTCAGGTATTGAGATAGGAAGACATAGTACAAGCATAGAAACTTTTGTGGAAATGGCAAAAGCACTTGATACGACTCTAGATTATCTGATAGCCGGAAAAATGGCAGAACCGACGGAGGAAATCGGTGCATTGTTAACCGGATTGCCAAAAGAAAAGAGAGAATTGGCACTTCGGATGATGAAGAGCATCGCAGAAACCATATAAGTACGCAGATGATACGTCCCAAATACGTAAGGGAGCACATAAAAAGAGAAAATAAAATGGGCTACAATAAGTTCAAGGTAGACGACAAGCCATCAGGGAAACACGGTGAAGCTCGAAAGCCTGCTTGTACCTTGAAAACTGAATAAGACACTGGAAAGGAGGATTTTGATTGTGCTCAATAAGACGATTGAGGGAATTTCGAAAGCACTTTTAGGTGCTTTTGGAGAAGAGTACACAGTATACACAAATGAGGAGGAAGATAAAACGCTCCCTTGCCTCATGGTTGTACCACTTACCTCTTCGCAGGAACAAAAGTCGGACAGCCGCTATGAACGGCTCCAGTCCTTTGAGATACGCTATTTTCCAAAAGAGGCGAATGATACAAGAGAATGCATGGAAGCGGCAGAAAAGCTGTATGATGCACTGGAGTATATAGCGGTAGGTGATAATCTCATCAGAGGATCGGGAATGAACACGGAGCTGGAAGACAAGGTTTTACATTTTAAAGTAGATTTTAATATGCTCTTATTCAAGCAGACGGAGCGGATAAATATGGATAACATGCAGTCTGCCGTAGGAGTGAAGGAGGATGATTAATTTGGCTGCAAAAAAGACAGCAAAAACATTTACAAAAGAACAGGTTTTAAATTCAAAGAAGTACATACATCGAAAAGACTTGATAAACATACTTCTTTCGGATGCAGAAACTTGTACATTAACAGAGGTTGACAAACGAATAGAACAATTTTTGAAAGGTAAGGTGAAATAATGTTAGGTGGAGGAAATTTTACAACACAAAACAAAGTGCTTCCGGGCGCTTATATTAATTTTGTCAGCATTGCAAAAGCAAGTGCTGCTTTATCGGAGCGTGGTATTTGCGCAATTCCGATGGAATTAAACTGGGGAACAGACGGTGAGGTATTTACGGTTGAAAGCAGTGATTTTGAAAAGGACTCACTTAAAATATTCGGCTACAGCTATGATGCTGAGGAACTGTTAAATATCAGAGAGGTATTTAAGCATGCAAAGACATTGCATATTTACCGCTTAAATAGCGGCGAAAAGGCAGAAAACGAATATGCCAAGGCATTATACAGTGGTATAAGAGGAAACGCCATTAAGCTTGTTATTCAGGAGAATGCGGACAATGAAGAAATGTTTGATGTTATAACTTATCTGGATAGCCAGAAGGTGGATACACAGACAGTTGCCGGTGCAGCAGAGCTTGTTGCAAACGGCTATGTGGAATTTAAACCAGAGGCAATGCTTATTGCTACATCCGGCGTTTCGTTAGTAGGAGGAACCAATCTGGAGACACTGACCGGTACACAATACCAGACAGCTCTTGATAAGCTTGAGGGGTATTCCTTCCATACATTGGGCTGTGTAGCTCAAGAAGAGCAGATTAAAGCTTTATTTGCTGCATATACGAAGAGAATGCGTGATGAAGCAGGAGTTAAATTTCAGACCGTGATTTATAATTACGCTGCTGATTATGAGGGTGTAATCAATGTAAAAAACAAGGTAAAAGAAAAAGGAAAGCCAGAAAATGCGATTGTTTACTGGGTTGCAGGAGCAGAGGCAGGCTGCGCGATCAACAAGTCAAATACAAACCTCACCTATGACGGAGAGTACAGTATTGATGTGGATTATAAGCAGTCAGAGCTTACATCCGCCATTTTGGCAGGAGAATTTGTTTTTCATAAAGTGGGTTCAGAAGCACGTGTTTTAGCGGATATCAATTCCTTTACATCCACATCCTCAGACAAAAATTCAGATTTTAGCCTGAATCAGGTTATCCGTATACTTGACCAGATTGGTAATGACATTGCGGTGCTCTTTAACTCAAAGTACTTAGGAAAAATCCAAAACAATGAGGCGGGAAGAGTAAGCTTCTGGAATGACATGGTAACTTACAACAAAGAATTAGAAACATTGCATGCAATTGAAAACTTTGCGAGTGCCGATGTGACCGTGGAAGAAGGAAACGACAAACGTTCTGTTACAGTTACAAACCAGATACAGCCTGTTTGTGCAATGGAAAAGCTTTACATGGTTGTAATGGCGGAATAAGAAGGGAGAAAAATTATGTTAAAAATGAATTTACAGCATTTTGCAGAAACAACAATGATTGCGAGAGACGCCGTGAGCGCAAAGCTAGGCTCTTGCTATATTACAATCGGTGACAACCGCTATCTGCTCATGCAGTTAAAAAATATTGAAGTAAAATATGAAAAGTCCAAAAGCGAGGTAGCAATACTTGGCAGAACAACAAACGGTAATAAGGCAAATGGCGGTAAGATTACCGGCTCTGCTACTATTTACCATAATACGGATATTTTTACAGAGATGATTTACAAATATCAGGAGACCGGAGAGGACTTGTACTTTGACATGGTTCTTACAAATGACGATCCAACCAGCGCCGCAGGAAGCAGAAGTGTTACAATCAATGGCTGTAATATTGACGGAACCACAATTGCAAGTGTTGATGCCGAAGGTGAGTGGCTGGAGCAGAGCATTGACTTTACAGCAGAACGATTTGACATTGCAAAGGCATTTACTATTTTAAGCGGAATGAAGTAGGAGGAAAAAGATGAGTGATTTTAATGCGTTTTTAAAACAAAATAAGGTAGAAAGAAAAAATGTAAAAATTGCCGCAAGTGAAAACTTTAAAGATGCTTCAGGAGAAGTTTTAGTGTGGGAAATTCGTGCCTTAAAGACAAAAGAAGCTGATTATATCAGAAATGAATGTACGTCGATCAATCAGAAGGGAAAAAAGATTGATGTAGACAATGCGAAGTTCAACCGCATGGTTGCTGCAAAGTGTACTGTTTCTCCCAACCTGAATGATAAGGAGCTTCAGGATAGCTATGGAGTAATGAGTGCTGAGGAGCTGATTACGGAAATGTTAGACAGTGATGGAGAATATCAGGCGTACTGTCAGAGAATTCTTGAAATCAGCGGTTACAGCAAATCCGATCGAGAGCTGGTAGAAGAAGCAAAAAACTAATCAACGAAGGTGATAGTGAGGCAAATTACGCTTACTATTGCCTTCACAAACTAAAAATACTGCCCTCGCAGTTTGCCGAAATGGACCGATATGAAAAAGCTTTTCTTATCGCCTCCATTGACATCAAAATTGAGTCAGAGAAAAAAGAGCAGGCAAAGCTTAAGCGAGGAGGAAAGAGATAAGAAAAAACAAATTTAAGTTAAAAGAAACTTACAGAAAGGAGGGTGAAAAATGGCGGGACAAAGTACAGCATTAGGGGTAAGTGCCGGAGCAATATCTGCGTTTCAAGCTATGGCGGGCGCAATTGAGGTTTGCAAAAATAATTACACTGAATTGCAAATAGCAACGCAGGATGGAACCAATATTTCTATTATTAAAAGCTCGGAGGTTTCCTTAAAAGCAGCTGCGCTGGCTGCCCAAGGCGCTTCTGCCGAATTTCTTGAAATGGGAGCCAGCCAACAGGTACTTAAGGACAGTGCAGAAAAGAGCAATTCGGCTTTAGGTGGATTGGTGAAGAAATTTGCAACACTTGATAATCTGAAAGCAGTTATGGATTTATCGGATACGATGGTGAATAACACGGCACGGCTTGATTTTATGAATGATGGGTTACAGACAACCGAAGAGCTGAACAATATGATATTTGAATCAGCAAAGAGGTCCAGAACATCGTACCTTGAAACAGCGAATACGGTTGCGGAGTTAGGAGCAAGAGCAAAGGGTGCATTTTCGGGTAATCAGGAAATGGTGGCATTCAGTGAAATGCTCAGTAAAATGTACACAGTTGCAGGAGCTGGACAGCAGGAAGCAGGTGCTGCAACAGCACAGTTGACAGATGCACTCAGTTCAGGTGTTGTTAGTGGAGCACAGTTTGAGGAGATATTTGCAACGGCTCCAAACATTATGCAGGCGGTGGCAGACTATATGAACGTCCCAATCGACCAACTGCAAAATATGGCAGACGAAGGTGCGCTCACAGGAGAGGCTGTAAAAGAAGCACTGTTATCGACGGCGAATGTGGAGAGTGTAAATGAAACGTTTTCTGCGATGCCAATGACGTGGGCACAGGTTGTTACTCAGATAAAAGATGAGGCACTTAGTGCATTTCAACCGATACTTGAAAAAGTAAATGAGATTGCCAATAGCGAACAGTTTCAGTCGATGCTGACCTATCTGACAAATGGTCTTGACATTTTGGCTGCGGTGGCAGTTGAGGCATTTGATTTGATTGGCGGTGTAGCAACCTTGGTTTATGATAACTGGTATTGGCTGGGACCGCTTGTTTATGGTGTGGTGGCGGCTTTGGGAGTATATTATGCCGCAACGTCTGGAGTAAAAGCTGTGACAATGGCAGTGAGTGCTGCGACGAAAGCGTGGGGCGTAGCGCAAGGTGTTTTGAGTACTATAATGGCAATGAATCCAATTGTTTTAATTATATTCGCGATTATAGCATTGATAGCGGTTGTATACGCCGTAGTCGGTGTAATCAATCATTTTGCAGGTACAACTTTAAGTGCAGCCGGAATTATTATGGGAGCATTTGCAGCAGTGGGAGCTTTCATATTCAATGCAGTAATCGGAGTATTAAATGCAGTAATTCAATATATATGGACAAGTGCCGAACCAATTATAGGTATTATCGAATGGATTTTAAATGCTGCAAACGGAGGCTTTAACAGCTTTGGCGGCGCGGTTGCGAACCTGATTGGACAGATTATTTCATGGTTTTTATCCTTGGGAAAAGTAGTGACTAAAATCATTGATGCCATATTTGGCACAAACTGGACAGAAGGGCTAAATGCATTACAGGATAAGGTGCTTGGATGGGGCAAGAACGATACTGCAATAACAATTAACAGGGATGCCCCTACAATCGATACGCGTATCGACTATGGAGACGCGTATAACACCGGCTATAAGTTTGGAGAAGGAATTGACAATAAGATTTCCGGTTTCTTTTCAAAGGATACTGATGAGACGGATATATTTTCAAACAATAGTTATGACACTTACACAGGCAACTCAAATGCAATGGATGCACTGCAAAACATTGATAACAATACTGCAAGCGGCGCGGAAAGCACGGATAGAATAGCAGACGCGATGGAAATCACCGAGGAGGATTTAAAATATTTAAGGGACATAGCGGAAAGAGAAATTATTGACAGAACGGTGTTTAAATCTCTGAATGTAGATTTAGGCGGTGTGGCAAATACGGTCAACAACATGTCCGATTTAGACGGAATAGCGGAGTATCTCGGTGATGTAATCAGCCAGACGGCATCCGCTTCAATGGAAGGAGTGTAGGCGATGTATCGAATGTATTTCAGAAAGCTCAGGATACCTGTGTTTCCTGAGAAAATCACAATGAAAATCAATGGACAAAATAAAACAGTAAATTTAATGAATGACGGAGAGGTTAATGTCATCAAGCCTACGGGGCTGACTGACATTGAGTTTGATCTATTATTTCCAAATCACAAATATCCTTTTGCGACGTATGGCAATGGTGATTATAGGCGGGCGTGGTACTATTTAGAAAAAATGGAGCAGCTTAAGCAGTTAAAAAAACCATTTAACTGGATTGTGTATCGAACTCTCCCGGATGGGACAAGGCTTTATTCAACGAGCATGAAGGTTACCTTGGAGGACTATACCATCAAGGAGGATGCAAAGGAAGGTTTTGACGTGGTAGTATCGGTCAAGCTAAAGCAGTATGTGAGTTACGGAAGAAAAAAAGTAAACCTTATTACGAACTCTGACGGTACAGTATCGATAAAGACTCAAAGTGCAAGAGATTCAATTTCTTCATTTAGGCTTAAAGTTCCGACCACCCATAAGGTAGGTCCTGATGATACGATATGGAGCCTCTCAAAATATTATTACGGAAACGCCATGAATTACAGACCAATTTGGCTTGCAAACAGGGATAAACTAAAGTTAAAATCGCCGGAGGAAATACCGGTAGGCTCTGTCCTTACGATACCGAGGATATAGGGGGTGAGCAACGTGAAAGTACAAATATTGACTTATACGCAGGATGCGATATACGAACCTTGTGTGGAGGAAGGTATTGAGTTGACGAGTGAAAGAAAAGGCACGCCCGCAAAGCTTGTATTTAAGGTATTAAAAGATAGGAACTATCCGATGTATGAGGGACAGGCAGTTACCCTGAAAGTTGATGAAAAAGGTGTTTTTTATGGATATATTTTTACAAAAAGCAGAGATAAAGAGCAGAGAATTACTTATACCTGCTATGACCAACTCCGCTATTTTAAAAACAAAGACACCTATGTGTATACGGGGCTGACTGCAGGGCAGTTTATACAGCTGCTATGCGAGGACTTTAGACTAAATGCTGGAGATATTGCAGATACAGGCTATGTGATCCAGCAGCGGATTGAATACAATAAAACCCTGTTTGATATGGTTCAAAATGCATTGGACACAACGATGATGAATACCAATGAGCTGTACTGTCTCTATGATAAATACGGTGCCATCACCCTATCGAGTATAGCGGATATGAAGGTGCCGATTGTGATAGACAGCGAGACAGGTCAAAACTTTGACTATCAAAGCAGTATAGACGGAGAGACTTACAACAAAATAAAGCTTATTTATGATAATAAGAATACGGGAAAGCGGGACGTCTACATCGCGCAGGATGGCAACAACATGAACCAATGGGGAATTTTACAGTATTTTGATACCCTTCAGGAGGGTGAAAATGGGGATGAGAAGGTAAGCAAACTGTTGTCTTACTATAATCAGAAAAGCAGAAACCTGAGCATAAAAGACGCATGGGGAGATATTCGAATACGAGCCGGAGCATCTCCCATCATCTCCCTTAAGCTGGGGGACATCACCGTAAACAATTTTATGCTCTGCGAGAAAGTTACTCACAGATTTAGCAACAATATGCACACGATGGACTTGACATTAATAGGAGGTGAATTTATAGCGTAATGGCAAATTTAAATGAACAGATAAAACGGGTTGCGCTCGAAGCAGTGAACCAGAGCGAGCCGTCCACCTTTGTATTTGGGACAGTGGTAAGCGCAAGCCCTCTTAAAATTCAAGTGGAACAAAAAATGCTGCTGACAAAGGAATTTCTCGTGCTGACCCAGAACGTTTTAAATTATGAAACCGAAGCAGAGATTGACTGGGAAACAGAGCCTGAGACATGTACGCTTGCACACGCTCACAAGCTGAAAGGCAAGAAGAAAATAAAAATATTAAATGCACTGAAACTAAACGATAAGGTTATTTTGATTAAGCAGCAGGGTGGCCAAAAGTATTTAGTGCTGGACAAAGTGATGGGATAAGGCGGTGATAGAATGATTCCGGTTACAAATTTAGATGATGATCTTTTACAGGATTTGGAGGAGACGAGCGAATCCTCCTACACTTACCGGCTAAACCAGGAGATGAACCGTATCAATGATAATTGCGATGGACTGGAAGCCGTAAAACAAGCTATTTATAAGATATTAAACACAGAGCGCTACGAATATACTATCTATTCCGAAGATTATGGAATTGAGCTGGAGGAACTGATAGGTGAGCCTACCTCTTATGTCATTCCGGAGTTGGAGAGAAGGATTAAGGAAGCAATTTTGCAAGATGACAGAGTTACAGATGTATATGATTTTGAATTTGATACGCCAAAGAAAAACACTGTTGTGGTTAACTTTAACGTTGAGACAGAGTTTGGAACAACTGATATGGAAATGGAGGTGGAATACTGATGTTTGAAGAAAAAACCTATGAGGCATTGCTTGAGGAAAAGCTTAGCAATGTTGAGAAAAAATATGACAAAAGAGAAGGCTCAATTATTTATGATGCACTCGCCCCCAACAGCGCGGAAATGGCTATGATGTATATTCAGCTTGAATGGATGTTCCAGCAAATGTTTGGGGACACTGCCGACCGCGAGTACCTGATAAAAATAGCGAAGGACACAAGAGGCCTGGAGCCTTTCCCAGCCACCAATGCAGTATTAAAGGGAAATTTTAATTGTGCTGTTCCTATCGGCTCACGATTTAGTCTGGAAAAATTAAATTATGTAGTTACAGAGGTTATGGACAATACCGAGCACACTTATATGCTGAAATGTGAGACGCCAGGTATCGAGGGAAATAAGCATTTTGGCACAATGATACCGATACAGTATATTTCAGGGCTTACAACATGTGAGCTTTCGGATATATTGATACCCGGCGAGGATGAGGAGGAGACAGAAACCTTCCGCAAACGCTGGCGTGCTTCGTTTGATGCAACTGCATTCGGGGGAAATCGGGCAGATTATACCGAAAAAATAAAAGCAATTCCCGGAGTGGGCGGCTGCAAGTGTTACCGGGCTACAAATGAGGCAGGAGAACTGGTAGGTGGGCACGTCAAATGTGTCATTATTGCCTCGGATTATACCGTACCTTCCTTAGAACTAATTGAAAAGGTGCAGGGAGAAATTGACCCGACGCAGGATATGGAAGGATATGGACTCGCGCCTGTCGGGCATGTGGCACATATACAGGCGGTATCAGGTGAGATTATTAACATAGACTGCACAATCATATATGAAGATGGTTACAGTTTTGAAGATATCAAGTCTCAAATAGAGGCAGCGGTAGACAATTACTTTTTTACTCTTTTGCAGGCGTGGGAAGGAAGTCCAAGCCTTGTTGTTAGCATTAGGCGAATAGAGGCTGCAATATTGGATGTGAACGGTGTGCAAGATATCGCGGATACGAAGTTGAACGGGGCGGCAGGCAGTGTCACACTTGGAGTTGATACTATTCCGGTAAGGGGGGAGATAATTGGATAGAAAGCTAATAAAATATCTCCCACCGTTTATGCAGGAATACGGTGAGATAGAACAGATTATGAATGCTGAGCAGATACAGGCAGAAAAGCTGTGGGATGCAATAAAAGGTTTGCTAAAAGAGGCGTTTGTAAGTGATGAGACAGAGAGAGGAGCACTGCGGTGGGAGAACATATTGGGGATTACACCTCCTGACACCGACACTCTGCAGCTGCGCAATTTTCGAATTCACAGCAGGCTGGTGGAAGATTTGCCGTATACATACCGGACACTGAATAATCAGCTAAAGGCGCTTTGTGGTGCGGATGGCTACGAAATCGTGCTGGATGGAGATACCTTTACCATTTCTGTCAAGGTTGCCCTGGCAACCAAAAAGTTAGAAAATGAGGTGGAAAAGTTGTGTGAGAGGGTAGTGCCGCTTAACTTATTTTTAGATGTTTCACTTATGTACAATACACATAGGATGCTGAAGCCGTATACGCATGAATACCTGCACGGTCTGATGCAAAAGTATTTGAGAGACGAACCATTCGAATAGGAGGAAAAAGCATGGAAATAACAGAACATGGGCTGAAAAAGCCCGCAAACGATGATTTTTACAATATTGAGGATTTTAATGAAAACGCTCAGGTTTTGGAGGAGCATTTAAGTGACTCAGATATACATGTCAATGCAAAAGAAATAGCGGAGATAGAAGAGTCAGAAGTCTTGACCCAAATTGGAGTAACAGATACAAATGGTACTTTATGGGGAAAGGTAAAGAAGTTAATAACGGATTTTTTGGCTCATAAACAATTGGCTGCGTCTTCAAACGAGGCAGGTCACGTGAAATTAAGTGATATTTATAAAACAAAGGAGGCAAGCGGAGCGGCAGTAAATGGGATGGGAGCGAGTCAGAATGCGCTTTATGGGGCTTATAATGAGTTAAACACGAATTTAGCTGGAAAGGCTCCAACCAATCATGCAAGTACAGCCACAACATATGGAATTGGAACAGCGACAAATTATGGTCATGTTAAACTAAGCGATAGTTATACGGCAAGTGGTGGAGCGGCGGCTGCAGGAGTAGGAGCTAGCTCATTAGCCCTTTACAACGCATATACAACGCTAAATAATAATAAATCTTCAATTAGCCATACCCACGCAGGAATATGGCAGTCCAACTATCATGTTGGGCTCTCGGCAGATGGTCTGAATTTTAGAATGTACATTAATGGCGGTGACGGCTCATCGGCGGCTGATAATACAATCAACCTTGGCTCAGGCAGTTATAGATGGAAGCAAGTATATGCTGGAACTGGAACAATAAGCACTTCAGACAGGAACTATAAGGATAATATTAATGAATTAACAGAAAAGCACATGAAACTATTTATGATGCTGAAACCTGTCTCATTTACATTTCGAGATGGCGATTCAGGTAGAGTACACATAGGTTTTATTGCACAGGATGTTGAAGAAGCAATGCAATCACTCGGTATGACAGCAAAAGAATTTGCTGGTTTCTGCAAAGATGTAAAAGTCATTTCCGGCGTCGATAATGAAGGAAATATTGTAGAAATTCCTGTACTTGACAATGAAGGAAATCCGGAATACATTTACTCTTTGCGCTATGATGAATTTATTGCCCTTACAGTCCATGTTTTACAAAAAATTGTAGCACGTATTGAAAACATATAAAAGAATATCAATATTGAAATGCCACAGGCTTCTAGTTGCGTTATTTAAATACATAACTTGTATATTGCTGGTAGAGACAACCACAAAATAAAAGAGTATGTGAACAATCCTGCCAACAGGGCACAGATTTTATATAATTTAAAAGGTCAGTACTCTTTCGGCAGTGTTGTTATTTTATACACCGTCAGTAATGGCTAGAAAGGAGCAAAATGTACATCGACACAAACACAATCATTTCAATAGCCTCACTGAGTGGGGCTATTGTAGCAATATTCGGGCTGATTTTTACAGTATATAAATGGTTTTTGAAGCAAGAGCAGCAGGATAAGGATATTGCAAACATAAAGGAGGAGCAGACACTCATTTGTTATGGCATGCTTGCGTGTCTGGAGGGGCTGAAGCAGCTAAACTGCAACGGACCTGTGACGGATGCGAGAGACAGGCTGGAAAAGCATCTCAATGAATCTGCTCACAAATAAGAAGGAGGAAAAGGATGATAGATTTAACATTTTTAACCCAATACATTGATATGGTGACGCTGGGCTTATGCCTCTGTCTGGGCTATGCGATAAAAACAGCAAAGCTGTTTGAAAAGTTTGGAAACCAGTACATTCCGCTGACGATGCTGATTATTGGTGTTATTATTGCATTAATAGGAAATATTGGAAAAATAGATGCAACTATTGTTTTAGGGGGCATGGTAAGCGGACTGGCTTCGACAGGGCTGTATGAGCTTTTGCGAAATTTATTGGACAAAGGTGGCAAAACAGATACAGCGGAGGAATAAGCCTATTTTGCAAAAGAGGAGGGAAGATTTATGGCTAGGAAAATAAATGAAGCAGGAATTGAATTGATCAAAAGATTTGAGGGGTGCCGCCTAGCGGCATATAAGCTTGCAGGCGAGACATACTACACGATTGGTTATGGGCATTCTTATGACAAATCGATAACAGCCGATACGATTTGGACGCAGGAACAGGCAGAAAAAGTTTTACGGCAAGATTTGGAAAAGTTCGAGGAATACACCGAGAATACGGTGAAAAATATTATTCCTACGGATAACCAATTTGCAGCGCTTGTGAGCTACTGCTATAATAGAGGACTCGGAAAAACAGATTGCAGCAATGGTTTAAGGCAGTTGGCGGCAAACAGCAATTCCGCGCAGGAATATGCCGATAATTTTCTAATATACTGGGGAACCGCTGTGACCTATAAAAAAGGTTTGCTGGAAAGAAGGAAGGCGGAGCGAGAATTATTCTTGAGCGGTGTCATAAATACAGAAGCATCGCTGCCAAGCAATGCAGGGCTATCCGAGCAAGAAGTTTCAAAAAATATTTTGATTGTTCAAAAGTGGCTTAATCAGGAATATAAAAGCTATATTCAAAAATGTAAGAAAACCGATTGTATGCTGTTAAGGGAAGACGGAAAAATGGGAAATAAGACCAAAGGGGCAATAACGATTGCTCTGCAAGTGTTTTTAAATACCTTAGGAGCTGATTTAGAGATTGACGGCGAATATGGAACCAAAACGAATGCGGCAGTGAGAGAACATATTGCAGTAAAAGAAGAAACTCATAATGTAAGCGCCAAAATTGTACAGGCTATCTTGTACTGCTATCAATATAATCCACAGACATTCCGTGAAGAGTTTAATTCAGAATGTGTAACAGCTTTAAAACTATGTCAGGAAGATAATCATCTAAACGTAGACGGTGTAGCAGGAGTAATATTCTTCTCAACCTTTCTAAAGGAAAAATTATGAGACTGGAGAAATCCAGTCTCATGTCATTAAATTTTATGTTCTATTACAAAGGTAAAATATCCTTTTGAAATTCATGATTTACGATTTGTGCCATTGCGTTATAAATCGCTGATGCACCACAGAAAATTCCAACATAACCAGCTATGGTATGAATGGTTTCAGATTCTGTAAAGTTTGCAAGGGAGAGTAGTAAAAATAAAATGGTGAGAGAACCAAATACTACCTGAGTTGCACGATTATGCTTCAGTGTTCCAACAAACATAAAGCCTGTAAATATACACCAAAGTCCTAAATAATATCCCATGCTGACAGGATCGGAAGCCTCTATACCTGAAAATGGTTTTATCCAGACTAGGATTAAAGACCACCAGAAGAAGCCGTAGGCTGTAAATGCAGTTGCTCCAAAGGTATTATTTTTCTTAAATTCCATGATACCGGCAATAATCTGAGCCGCTCCGCCTAATGCAAATCCCATTGCAACAATAACGATGGAAAGAGGAATAATTCCTGCATTATGTAAGTTTAGTAAGCAGGTGGTCATACCAAATCCTAAAAGACCAAGAGGTGCTGGATTGGCAATGTTTGATTGTGTTGTTTGCGTTGACATAGTTGACAAAAGTCCTTTCTTTTCTTGTATAATATGAATTACTCGACATATCGTATCATTTTTTTCGCTGGAATACAATGAAAATTTTATATTGTTTTAGTCTATGACTAAAAATGGCGGATTTGCAAACAAAACTTAACAAGAAGGTGAAAAACAAAATCTCATACTGAAATTATAATACGGCACAGAGGCAAAAGCTTCTGTGCCTTTTTGCTAAAAAGAAATCTTAATTTTTGTCTATTTCGCAAATAGTAAAAGGAAATAACAAATGATAAAATAAATAAAACTAAAAAACTAAAAACAGTACCATAGTTTTCTGAACGAAATTTAGAAAAGAAACACAGGCTGATTAAGCACAGGAGAATGATTATGGAAGTAAGAGAAAGAATTTTAGAGGCAACGCTGGAAGTATTCAGTAAAAAGGGAATGAAGTTTACGATGGATGACATCGCGAACTGCGCCAATATGAGTAAAAGGACAATTTATGAGGTGTTCGAGGATAAAGAGACACTGTTTTATGAGATGGTGGATTACGGCTTTGACAATATAAAGGAAAGCGAACAAAAGGTATTGGAAGACGATTCACTTGACACATTGGGGAAAATCCGGGCAATTTTGGGAGTACTGCCGGAAAGCTACAAGGATATTGATTTTACACAGCTCTACATTCTGAAAAATAAATACCCGAAAATTTATCAAAAGGTCGAGGAACGGCTGGAAAGCGGTTGGGAGACTACAATTGCCCTGCTAAACCAGGGAATGGAAGAGGGCGTAATCCGAACGATTCGGATTCCGATTTTCAAGACAATATTTGAGGCGTCCATTGAGCAATTTTTTCAGAGGGATGTCTTGGTGCATAATCAGATATCCTACAATGCCGCACTGAAAGAGGTGGTCGATATTCTGGTGGACGGATTGGTGCTTAGAAAATAGAAGAAAGGCAGAGAAGCATGAGCGATAAATCAAAAGTGGTATTTGGAAACAAGATGAGCAATCAGGTATACAAAAGGGCAGTAAAGTCAAAAAAGAAATATATCAGAAAATTTGGTGATGATTCGGCGGAAAGCTACCCGGTGAGCCTTGAAAAGAATTCCTGCCTTGGTAATAGGCTGGGAGTTTCACAAATCTTTCTGAGAGAGGGTGCAAATACACCGTTTGATCTGCAAAATGGAATCATTGTGGGAAATATTCGTATGGGTTTTGGACATTACCGTATTTCAATGGCGATGGCATCGGCGGCAAACTTTTTAGGTTACACCCCTTATTGGCTTGACTTAAACTCCTATCCGCAGACAACCTGCACCAAGGTAATTCAGGCACAAAATGAGCTCTATTCTCTGGGTTCCAGACTGTCAAAAAACCCCGTTTTTAACAAGCTCGTATGGGAGCCGATGAATTATGAAGGCTTTCGCGCCCTCTCCTACAATGCAG
Source organism: Konateibacter massiliensis (assembly GCF_900184995.1). Taxonomy (GTDB): domain Bacteria; phylum Bacillota; class Clostridia; order Lachnospirales; family Lachnospiraceae; genus Lachnotalea; species Lachnotalea massiliensis. The sequence goes on along the minus strand of NZ_LT860099.1, from coordinate 2,237,463 downwards.
TCGATCAAAAGAATGCAGAGCTGATGGCTCCTATATACCGGAATATCCCAAAGGAACTACCGGTTATTGCAACCCATGTATGGCCGGCACAGGCGGCTCTTCATGCAGGAATGAAGTATGTGGTCAATGCAATTCCGGACAACTGGCCTATGGCGCTTCATCTGTCGGAGGGAAGCGTACATACAATTCAATGCCACAATGCTTATGTCGGATACAGAACGCTGAACGGAATGGATAAGAAAAAAGTCTGCAATCCGATGCCAGAGAAAGAGCTTGTCTACACCGGACACTATGTAGACCACGAGCTGGTAAGCAACATTGAGGCGGATTGTCAGGCGAGAATAAAACGTAAGCAAGATAAAAAGCCGATGCGCTTTTTGCTCACAATCGGAGGAGCGGGGGCACAAAAAGAAATATTTTCGGCGATTATACGATATCTCTTGCCCGCAATTCAGAGCAAGGAAGCAGCACTCTATATCAATGTGGGCGATTACAAAAATGTTTGGGATTCCTTGAAGGCTGAAATTCCGCAGTTAAGTAAAATAGCGGTGGAGCATTTTGATAATTGGGATAATACAGTGAAATTTTCGGAGGAAGCTTTAACCGGAGAGGTGGAAGGAATATATAGCTTTTATCATGAAAATATCTTTGAGGCGGTTTATTGCACGAACCTTCTTATGCGAAGCGCGGACGTGCTTGTGACAAAGCCTAGTGAGCTTTCCTTTTACCCGATACCAAAGCTCTTTATCAAGCGGGTAGGAAAGCACGAGATGTGGGGAGCAATCCACTCGGCAGAAATTGGAGACGGCACTCTGGAATGTCGTGATATTCCGCATACCTTACAGATGCTTCAAATGTTTCTTAAGAGTGATTCTATGCTTCAAGATATGTGTCAAAATATTATGAACAACAGACAAATCGGAATTTACGACGGTGCCTACAAAGCCGTGGAACTTGCAATGGAGTTGAAGAAAAATGATTGAAAACAGAGAAAACCTATATGTATTGTCAACGGTAAATACCACCTATGCGTTTCAGGTGATGGAGAGCGGGCAGCTTGAGCATTTATATTACGGAAGAAAAATAAGATTGGAGGCAGCAGATTTTATTACAGAAAAATATGCCTTCTGCCCCGGAAATACAATTGCGTACAGTGAGGAGCACAAAAATTTTTCGCTGGAGGACTGCTGTCTTGAAATGTCCTCCTATGGCAAAGGTGATATCCGCGAGCCGTTTATCGAGGTAGTTCACGCGGACGGAGGCAGTACAAGTGATTTTGTGTTTGACTGTGCTGTGATTTCCAAGGGAAAAGAGGCATACCGCACCCTTCCCGGCTCCTATGGGACGGAGGAAGAGGTAGAACACCTAACTGTTATCTTGAAGGATAAGCAGTATTATTTGACATTAGAGCTTCACTATTATGTCTACGAAAAAGAGGATGTAATCACGAGAAGCAGCCGTCTGATCAACGAAAGTAATGAGGAAATACGGCTTGCGAGGCTTATGAGTACACAGGTCGATTTTGATCGGGCAGGCTATGTTTTTACAACCTTCAACGGAGCATGGGCGAGGGAGATGCAGCGGCACGATACTGTCGTGAACACAGGAAAAACAGTAAATTCCTCCTACACAGGCTCCTCCTCCAGCCGCGCCAATCCATTCGTGATGGTGAGCAGAGAAAATACGACAGAGGAAACGGGTGACTGCTATGGCTTTAATCTAATTTACAGCGGCAATCACTATGAGGCAGTCGAGGTATCGGGTTTTGAAAAAACAAGAATTGTGACCGGAATCAATCCGCAGTCCTTTTCCTTCTTACTTACTCCGGGGGAAGACTTTGAGGCGCCGGAGGCGGTCATGACATATTCACATGAAGGCTTTTCGGGAGCCAGCCTGCATATGCAGCGCTTTGTAAGAGAGCATATCGTGCGGGGAGAGTGGAAAAATAAGGTACGCCCGGTTCTGCTAAACAGTTGGGAGGCATCCTATTTTGACATCAATGAAAGAAAGCTGTTAAATCTCGCCAAGGCAGGAAAAGAGGTAGGGATTGAGCTGTTTGTGATGGATGACGGCTGGTTTGGAACAAGAAATGATGATACCCAGTCTCTGGGAGACTGGTATGTCAACGAGAAAAAGCTCCCGAACGGACTGACGGGGCTGGCAGAGAAAATCAATCGCCTCGGGCTTGATTTTGGAATATGGGTGGAGCCTGAGATGGTAAGTTTAAACAGTGAATGCTACCGCAATCATCCGGAGTGGGTGATGGAAATTCCGGATAAGCCGCACGCAGAGGGAAGAAACCAGCGTATATTAGACCTTGCCAATCCAGAGGTTCAAGACTATATCATCGAGCAGATGACAAAGGTATTTTCAAGTGCGGATATCTCTTATGTAAAATGGGATATGAACCGGATATTCTCCGATTATTATTCGCAGTACCTTCCGAAAGAAAGGCAGCAGGAGACGGCACACCGCTATATGCTGGGATTTTATCGTGTAATGCAGGCATTGAACGAAAGGTTTCCAAGTATTTTATTTGAGGGCTGTGCTGCGGGCGGAAACCGCTTTGATTTAGGAATGCTCTGCTATTTTCCACAGATATGGGCGAGTGATAACACGGATGCAAATTGCCGTGTAGAGACGCAGACTGGATATAGCTACGGTTATCCGATGTCCACGGTAGGAGCGCACGTATCTGCCTGCCCGAATCATCAGACGCTTCGCATAACTCCGCTGGAAACGCGATTTCATGTGGCGTCCTTCGGTGTGCTTGGCTATGAGTGTAACTTCTGCGACATGGGCAAGGAGGAACTGGCGGAAATTGCAGCACAGATTGAACTGTATAAGCAGTGGAGAGAAGTGTTGCAGTTTGGAGACTTTTACCGGGGCAGAAGCGGCAATATTCACGAATGGACGTGCGTGAGTGCAGATCAGACAAAGGCGGTCGGCATGCTGATGCAGACTCTTGTCACACCAAACTGGAGATATGAGACTTATACTGCGAAGGGGCTTTCTGCTGAAAAGAAATACCATTTTTACAGCAAAATAAAAAAATATAATATTAAGGAGTTTGGTGATTTGATTAACACGGTATCACCGATACATATCAAGCAAAATTCAATCGCGCAAAATGTAATTGCTAAGTTTGTTAAGATGGACAGTGAGGTGGAAGACACCTATGTGTACGGCGATGCCCTTATGTATAGCGGGGTTAAACTCAAGCAGGCATTTGCGGGAACAGGCTATAACAGAGAGGTAAGATATTTTCAGGATTTTGCCTCAAGGCTGTATTTTATGGAGGTGGGCGAACATGAATAAAAAACTGGTGCCATATTTAATCGGAATACCAAACTTAAGCGTAGGACTCTTGTGGGCGATGAACATGTCTCTCATTCCGATGCTGGTCGGAACGGTGACGACGAGCAATGCAAAGCTTGGATTGCTTACCGGAATGGGAGCGTTTACGGGGATTTTTGTCCAGTATCTTGCAGGTATTATAAGTGATCGCAGTAATTTTAAAATGGGAAAAAGAAAGCCCTTTGTATTTCTCGGAGCATTTTTTGCCTCTATTTTTATTGCAGTGCTGCCGTTTTCAAAGACCTATGCGGCGATGCTTTTGATTTCCTTCCTATTTTATTTTTTCCTGAACTTTTTTCAGGGACCGTATTACACGCTGATTCCGGAAGTGGTGGAGGAAGGTCAGCTTGGTCTTGCAAACGGCTTTTCGAAGATAGTCAGTGTGCTTGGAAGCGGTGTGATACTGTTAGTCGGGCCGACACTTTGGGATATCAATCCTGTCTATCCGTTTTTGCTCGCTTGTGCACTTGGAATTATCTCGGTGCTCATTGGCGGACTTACGGTAAAAGAAAACCCGGAGTGTTATTCCAAGCCGAATAAAATCAGTCTGGATTTTGTGAAATATCCGTCTGTTCTGAAGCTTTTTATAGCGGTATTCTTTGTCTTTTTAAGCTATGGATGTATCACGCCTTACTTTGTCAAATATTGTGTGACACAATTGAATTTTACGGCGAATACGGCAAGTACGGGCTTGTTTCTCTTGACGATTGTAAGTGCCCTGTTTGCGGTTCCGGCAGGTATGCTGTCTGACCGGATAAGCAGAAGAGTTGTATTTTTGGCGGGAACCGTAATTTTTGCAGTGGGAATGTTTGTCGCTGTCTTTGTCAAAACAGTCGGTATGATGTATCTGGCACTTGGAATTGTGGGAATCGGTTTTATCTGTATACAGGTTACCATCTATGCAATTATCGCAAATATTGCGCCTCCCGAGCGTTTGGGTGAATTTATGGGAATTATGAACCTATTTATCTCTCTGAGTCAGTGGATTGCAACAAGTGTGATGGGATATATTTTGGATAGTGTAGGCTTTTCGTATTATTTTCCGATAGCGGCGGTTTTGATGTGTGCCTCAACCGTGATTATTGTCGGCAGTAAATATGAGAAGAAAACAGTCGAAGAAGTAAATGCGTGAAAGGAGAGGATAAGATGCAGGCACAAACTATGATGTTAGAGGCAAAGGACGGACAGAAGATTCATATTTATTGTTGGGATGAGGTGGAGCAGCCAAGGGCCATTGTACAGATTTTTCACGGCATGAGCGAGCATGCGGGAAGGTATGAGAGATTTGCAAAATTTTTGAATGAAAATGGTTTTCTTGTATTTGCAGATGACCACAGAGGGCACGGCATAACCGGCGAAACAAACGGAAAGTTTGGCTATCTGGGTGAGGACGGGTTTTACCGTGTCGTTGAGGATGAATATATGTTGACGGAGCATCTGAAAGAAAAATATCCCAAACTTCCTATGTTTATCTTCGCGCACAGCTTTGGTTCTTTTGTGGGGCAGGAATATTTGACCCGCTACAGTGCGCAGATTGACGGAATGATTTTATCCGGCTCTGCGGCGCAGACCGGTATCATGTTTCATATGGCAAAATACTTAGCAAAAATATATGGGACTTTTTTAGGAGAGGAGCGAGAAGCCAAGCTGCTTGACCGGCTTTCGTTCGGAAGCTATAACAAGAAAATAGAGAACGCAGAGCCGGCTTCATGGCTAAGCCGGGATGACGAGCAGGTTTTGAAATATCAAAAAGATTCCAAATGTGGTTTTGTCTGCACGGCAAACTTCTATTATCATTTTTGCAGCGGGCTGACCAAGCTCTATGAGGATGATAAGCTTGAACAGATTGCGAAGAACATACCGCTTTTCATTATTGCGGGAAAAGAAGATCCGGTGGGTGGATATGGAAAAAGAGTGGTGCAGCTGGAGCAGATTTATCGGAGGAAGGGATTGACGGATGTAGAGCTTTTGCTTTATGAAGGAGCACGTCATGAATTACTCAACGAGACAAACCGCGATGAAGTCTCAAGCGATGTTTTGAACTGGCTGGAAGGCAAGCTTAATGCTTGACTAGGGAAAAGTAAAAAATAAAGGGGTGTGATTCCCCTTTATTTTCCCGGTGCAATCCCTTTTATAAGCAGCTCCGTCCACTGAGCCGTATAAGGAAGAATTTTCTGATAAATATGCGGATTGGAGATACCCTCAACAAGAGCTTGGAAATAAAGCAAGAGAAATTCATCCGAGTATTTCAAATCAACCTTGCCCTCTTTTCGTCCCCGATGGAATAAATCAAGCATAGTACCATAGATTTCTTTCGTGTATTCTCTCATGATCAAAGATAAGTCTTCCTCTCCCTTTTTCGTATAAAAATCCATTAAAGCCAAATAAAATTGTTTGTTAACCTTATTCAAGTAATGGATTTTATTTTGGCTCATAGCAACGAGGGTCTCTTCAAACGGTTTGTTTTCTGCCATAATTTTACGGGCTGTCTCTCCCATGTTATTTATAAAATATTTAAAGACCTCATGAATTAGATTTTCTTTACTCCCAAAATATTTGAAAATAGATGTTTTACCTACGTTTGCCTGCTTTGCAATCTCATCCATTGTTAAATTTTCTATGCCGTTATTTTGGTTCATCAGATGAAAAGCTGCTTTTAACACTTGGTTTTTCTTCTCCTGCGTTCGTTTTTCATAACCGTTCATTTTAATTCCTGCTTTCTATCCATTTTGATTAAATCTATCTATTTTATATTATATAGAAAATGTTTTGAATTATCAATGAATAATAGTTTAAAACTATGCATTTTAATTGACTAGGGCAATAAAAAGTTATATAATTGGGCTTGTAAATGAGTTTTGGTTTAAAACAAAGCGAAAAGATTTAAAATATGAACTTTATACATAAAAATAGTTCAAATCAATAGTCTGTCATTTTAAACTTTGCCTTAGACTGGAAGCAAGTTATAAAACTATTTTAAAATTTTAGAAGGAGTTTTAGTATGATGCAAGAAATTGTAAAGGTGCAAGGGCTGCAAAAAAAATTTGGTAAATTTAAAGCATTACATGATGTGACATTCACGGTAAATGCCGGGGAAGTTGTGGGTTTCATTGGGCCAAATGGTGCGGGGAAGTCGACAACAATCCGTACGCTGCTGGGAATTATCAACCGCGACGGCGGCGAGGCGCAAATTTTTGGAAAGGATGTTTGGAAGGACAGTCTTGAAATTCATAAACGAATTTCCTATGTACCCGGAGACGTGGCTCTTTGGGGAAGCTTAACAGGCGGTGAAATTATTGATTTGTTTATTAAATTGCATGGAGGAGGGGATAAGGAAAAACGTGACTATTTGATTAAGCGTTTTGAATTGGACCCTAAGAAAAAATCAAAAGGCTATTCAAAAGGAAATCGCCAAAAAGTCGGCTTGATTGCGGCATTGTCGGTTGACTCTGATTTGTATATTTTTGACGAACCGACTTCCGGTCTGGACCCTTTGATGGAAGCGGTTTTTCAGGATGAAGTTGAAAAAATCAAGCATGCCGGGAAAGCAATTTTACTGTCTTCCCATATTTTGAGTGAAGTGGAACGTTTAGCAGATAAGGTGGTTATTATCCGTCAAGGAAAGGTTGTTGAAACCGGAACGTTGGATGAACTGCGCCACTTAACCCGTTCTACGGTTACCTTGGTAACAGAAGGAAATGTGGCAGCCATGGAAGCGGTGAACGGAGTTCATGATTTTAAACAAACCGGCAGCCAAGCCACATTTTCTGCAGATAATCACTATATCAATGATATTTTGTCAGAAGCGGCAAAATTAGGCGTGAAGAAGTTTGAATCTGTGCCGCCAACGCTTGAAGATTTGTTTATGCGACATTACGAGGTCTGATTGGCGGAACGGAGGAAAATAGGATGAGAGAAAAATTTGCACGTTGGAATGTACTGTTTGTACAATATCTGAAACGTGATTGGAAAAAAATTATAATCTGGGTTTTGGGTCTGGGTTTGTTTTCCGGCGGTTTTGTTCCGGCATTTGAAGAAATCAGCAAAGGGCAAGGCTTACTGGGAATGTATGAAACGATGAAGAATCCTGCGATGATTTCCATGGTTGGTACGACACCGGTAGAAACGGCAGCTGATTATACGCTGGGGGCTATGTATTCCCATGAAATGTTGTTATTTTGCGGTTTGTTTGCGATGATTGTGGCTGCTTTACATGTTGTGAGCCATACGCGGAAAGAAGAAGAGCATGGACTTACGGAGCTGGTACGTTCCTTCCAAGTAGGGCGCCAAGCCAATTCCCTTGCTGTATTGAGCGAAACTATTGTGATTCATATTTTATTAGCACTTTTCACTGGCGTAATTATGGTTAGTTTTGGTGCGGATACGATTTCAGCCCAAGGTTCCTTTTTGTTTGGCGCATCGATGGGCATGGCAGGTATTTTGGGGGCTGTAATCGCATTGATTATGGCTCAGATTATGCCGACTTCATCGGGGGCTACGGGTTCGTCTCTTGGAATTATAAGTTTACTTTATATTGTTCGTGGAGGTACGGATGTATCAAATGCTGATTTATCCATAATTAATCCGATGGGGTGGACCTATCTTACCTATCCGTTTACAGAAAATAATTGGCTGCCGTTGCTTTTTGCAATCGTTTTTAGCTGTGTTGCGGTAATGGTTGCGTTTGCACTTGAAGGCAGACGTGATATGGGGGCTGGTTACTTACCCGAAACAGAGGGACGGGAATCAGCGAAAAAATCATTACTTTCTGTACCTGGTTTATTGATTAAAATTAACAAAGCTGTCATGATTAGCTGGCTCATTGCCTTTGCCATTATGGGAGCTGCCTATGGTTCGATTTACGGCGATATGCAGACGTTCCTTGAGAGCAATGATATGATGAAGCAGATGTTTACAATGGCAGGGGTTTCCATTGAAGAATCATTTACGGGAACGATTATTATGGTAATGATTGCATTGGTTTCTATCTTACCGATTGCAATTGTAAATAAACTTTTTTCGGAAGAAGTACGACTGCATTTAAGCCAGCTTTATTCCACAAAAGTGACAAGGGCACAGTTTTATTGGACCAGTGTTATATTGGCAATTGCTGCAGGAGCGGCAGGTATATTTTTATCTTGTGTCGGTCTTGGAGGTGCCGCAATTTTTGCGATGGGAGATACTTCATCAATGACGATGAGAGATTTTTTTGCCGCAGGCTATAACTTCCTGCCTTCTGTCCTGTTTTTTACCGGACTTGCAGGCTTGGCACTAGGTCTGGCACCTAAGCTCGGAAAAGTTATTTATGCCTATCTTGGCTATTCCTTTGTATTGAATTACTTTCACGGAATTTTAGACTTGCCGAAATGGTTTTCCAAAACAGCGGTTCAAAGTTGGATCCCTCATATGCCGGTGGAGGAGTTTGATGGGGCAATCTTTGCGGCAATGACGATAATTAGTATCGTATTGATGGTATTAGGGTATATTGGATATCGAAGACGAGATATGATAGAAGGGGCTTAATTACTTCCGCCGTTATCGGAAAATGATTTTCGGGATAGCGGCGGAATTTTATGCTATAATCAGAGTAAAATTACTTGATTAAGAGGCAGAGTTACAAACTAAGCTTGGCGAATAAGAAAGGAGGAAACAATATGACGAGATACATTGCAGTTGTGACATTGGCTTTACTTGTCATCCTTGTTTTATTGAGGGCTTTTCAATTAAGAAAGTTAGGGATAAAATCTATTCAATTTGGTGAAATGGATAAAAAGGATTTTATTATTCCACCTTTTGCCTTATTGTTATTTTATCTTGTGCTGGCAAGTGCATTTGGCTTACCTGCAATCGGAATGGAATTGTTTTATCATGAATGGATTAGCTGGATTGGCGTGGCGTTCTGTGTGATGGGTATTCTGTTGTTTATAGGTGCCCTGATTTCTTTTGGAAAAAGCTTTCGCGTCGGTTTGGATGAAAATCATCCCGGAGAGCTTGTGACTACCGGTGCATTTTCCATCAGCCGAAATCCGATTTATGTGGCATTTGGATTGGTTTTAATAGGAATATTTTTGATTATTTCGAACTGGATTATATTGATTTATGTTTTTGCAGGAATCTGGGTTTTAAACCGGCAAGTCCTTTTAGAAGAACAGTCATTAAAAAAGATATACGGGGAAAAATATATAGAATACTGCAATCAAGTAAGACGGTATCTATAGTTTAGGAGTGTGATGAGAATGAAAAAGCAAGAGGTACTTGCGATACTTTATGATTTAGGGAATGAAAAACGAAAGCAGATGTATATAAAAAATGGTGCAAGTGAAAATACGCATGGTGTCTTATTGGGAGAACTGCGTAAGTTGGCAAAGAAATTAGGAAAAGACCACGAATTGGCATTAGAGCTTTGGCAAAGTGAAAATACAGAGGCGCAGTGGCTTGCATGCATGATGTTCCATGCAAAAGAGCTGTCATTAGATGAAATAAGGAGTATGGTTTCTGAGCTAACCTATTCTGACCTGACTGACAAGTTCATCGGTGAAGTTGTCTGCTACCACGAGGAAGCGGATACTCTTCTAAACGAATGGGTTGATTCGGATAAGGACCATTTAGGAAGGGCAGGCTGGAATTTGATTGTTCACCAAGTTGCCGAGGGTAAATTGACAGATGGTGAACTGGAAGAGCTCCTTACAACGATAAAAGCCAAATTGCAAGCAGCAACTCCAAAAACACAATGGGCGATGAACCATGCCCTGTGCGAAATCGGAATCCGCAATCCAAAATTTACAGAGAGGTGCATTTCTCTCGGGGAAGAACTGGGAGTATATCGGGAGCTAAAGGTATCAAAAGGCTGTACTTCTGCCTATGCTCCAAATTGGATTACGGCGGTAATTAAAAAAAGAGAGGGATAATCCTCTCTTTTTTAGTGGCTCATGATGCTTTCTTCGCCAAACTTCTTTAATGCAAATGGGATGGAAGCGCCACCCACTAAGTTACCGAGCGATATAACAATTATGTAAAGAAAAGCTTTTGCATTCCAAGCGCCTGCCATTGTGAAATAAAACATATCGGCGATACTATGTTCATATCCGGAAAGGATAAATACCATAATAGGAAGTATCAGTGCCAAATGCTTTCCTACCGTGTCTTGGATAGTCTGGAATCCAACGACTGCAATGCACATCATGATACCGCACATGATTGCCATGATAAAGGTGCTAAATAAAGTATCGGATAGCTTTAATGATACAATCTCAGCGGTATGCTCTATTATTTTCGCCTGCTTTGTAAAACGGAAAATAACACCCATCAATCCGGTTCCGACAAAGTTTCCCATCCATACAATAAGTACGGTTGCCAGGTAAGACGGCTTTTCCAGAGGAATGTAGCATATTTTACCTGTGTATAGATTTAATCCAAAGGAATAAATTGTAAATAATCCGATGGAGAATAAAAATGACCCTGCAATATGGTTTTCAAGGGTTAAATAAATAATTCCGCCCGTGCTGATCGCAATTCCGGCCATTATTGCTTTAACAAATGTTTTCATCTTTTCGATCTTCCTTTTCTTTGTAATTCGTATGTATATCCCATATGTTATAATATCCTTCGACATTATATAGAATTACTTCGTAATTCATACTATATCCCATCCGGGGTTATAATGTCCTTCGACATTATAACATATGGGACAAATAATACAAGTAAGCTGCGTTAAGTATGCGATTTTGAACAAAGCATGCAGAAAAATGTAAAAAACATGCAGGAAAATATAAAAAAGTGTGCTGCTGTTAAAAAGTCAATATTGTACTAAAATGAAAAATTAAGACACCAAAAATGGCGGAAATCAGCAGAATAATTGACTGTGTTTCCGATGCGCTATATAGTGAGCTTATCGCGATAAAACTTTAAGAAAGGGTGGCAGACTATGATTTACAAAAGTAATAAAGCAGAGGACGTAAAAATAGCGTACATTGGGGGCGGCTCACGTGGCTGGGCTTGGTCTTTTATGGCGGATTTAGCACTGGAGCCGTCAATGAGCGGAACAATTCGTTTATATGATATTGACAGGGAGGCGGCAAAAGCAAACGAGGTAATCGGAAATAAGATTACCCAAATGGATTATGCTGTTGGAAAATGGAATTACACAACGGTTGACTCATGGAAAGAGGCATTGGAGGATATTGACTTTGTTATTATTTCCATTTTACCGGGGACCTTTGATGAAATGGACTCAGATGTTCACTATCCGGAGCGCTACGGAATTTATCAGTCTGTAGGAGATACGGCAGGACCGGGCGGAATGATACGTGCACTGCGGACCATACCGATGTTTGTAGAAATCGCGGAAGCGGTAAAAACCTATGCACCGAAGGCGTGGGTTATCAACTACACCAATCCGATGACACTGTGCGTTAAAACATTATATCAGGTATTCCCTGAAATCAAGGCGTTTGGCTGTTGTCACGAGGTGTTTGGAACACAGAAGATGCTGAAGACGATTTGCGAAGAAAAGCTTGGAATTGAAAATATTCCAAGAAATGAGATATATGTCAATGTACTTGGCATCAATCATTTTACCTGGTTTGACAGTGCATCTTATAAAGGAATTGACTTGTTTGAGGTATACCGTGAGTATATTGATAAGCATTATGAGGAAGGGCTTGATGAGAAGGATGCAAACTGGCTGAATTATATGTTTGCATGCAAACACAGGGTAAAATTCGATTTATTCAACCGTTATGGGCTGATTGCGGCAGCAGGTGACCGTCATTTGGCAGAGTTTATGCTGGGTGAAGAGTATTTGAAAGATCCTGAGACAGTGGAAAAATGGCAGTTTGGCCTGACTACGGTTGATTGGAGAAAAGAGGACTTGTCAAACCGTCTGGAGAAGAGCAGAAAGCTGGTTTCAGGCGAGGAAGAAGTAAAGCTGGAGCCGTCGGGTGAGGAAGGTATTTTACTGATTAAAGCGCTGTGCGGACTGGACAGAATCGTGAGCAACGTAAATATTCCGAACACGAGCGGACAGATAGCAAACCTGCCAAAGAATGCTGTAGTGGAGACAAATGCACTCTTTGAGAGAGATGCCATCAGACCGATTTATGCAGGAAGCATTCCAGAAAATGTATTGGAGCTGATTGAGCCACATGTGGAAAATCATGAGCTTATATTGGAAGCAGCTCTCACAAAAAATGTGAAATTAGTGGAACAAGCATTTTTAAATGACCCGCTTATAAAAACAAGAGTGAACGAAAGCGAAGTCAAGGTCTTGGTAAATGACATGATTAAGAATACACTTCGCTACCTGCCGGAGGGCTGGAAGGAACAGCTTGACAAATAGTCTAGCTTTCCTCTGATTTATATTTTTTCCGGTGTTTCAGCGGTGTATTTCCCGTATATTTTTTAAAGATACGTTCAAAGTAGGAGGAGGTCTCGAATCCTACTTTGTTTGCTATCGCGCGGACTGAATTCTCGGTCTGTTCTAACAGTTTTTTCGCCTCCTGTACTCTGCATATGTGCAGATATTCATTCACAGTAAACCCCGTAACCTCTTTAAAAATACGGCTCAAATAGGATTTGCTGATAAACTGAGAATCGGCAATGCTGTCCAGAGAGAGCTTTTTGTCGCCATAGTTGCTTTGAATATAAGTGGCAGTCTGATTTACCCTTTTATGCTTCTCGGATTGTGCCAAAACACCACGGTTTAATGAGTTCATGGAGCGGGCAAGGCGGTCTGCATGAATGAGAATTTCCATTATATACATAGAAACCATGGAGGAGGAATGTGCCTCCTTATTTTTTAATTCCTTATAAATCTGAAGCAATAAATATTGCACTCGTTTTTGCAAATCTTTGTCAAGCGGCAGGACCCCGTAATAATTTTGAAAAAAAGAACCGGTCGAAAAATTAGCCAAAGCAGCCAGCTCTGCCACGATAGATTCGTGAAAGTTCAGCACAATGCGGTCATGACAAGGATTTTCATAGGTAGCCGTCTTGTGAACCTGATTCTTATTGATAATGACGAGTGAGCCTTGTTCGACGAGATAAGACTCATTCTCAATAAAATAGTAACGCTGCCCTTTTACGAGGTAATAAAGCTCATATTCATTATGAAGATGCTTGATGGGCATGGTAAAGTCATAATCCCTGATTACTCTGTCAATACCGATAAGCTGCTTTGTCTCCTGATAAATAATTTTCTCCAAAGTTTCCCTCCTGACTGCTGCTTTTGTTTTATGATTAATTCTATAGTACCAAAACATATAAAAAAATACAATAATGTCACAATTGTTACTGAAATAAAAGAATACCTATGATAGGATGATAATAAATTAATTGGTAAAAATAACTTAGTAGAAAGAATAATGTGAGGTGTAAATATGAGCGCATTTTTAGGACCAATCCACTATTGGCTTTATAACAAAATTCAATTACAGGAGGAGCTTATTCAGGATATTTTAAGTGCCTCCGAGACAAACGGCTGGGATACAACTCTTGGAGAGAAGGCAGATATGAACTGCGGAGTAGCGGAGCGCCGTCCGTTGGAGGAGATTATTGACCAGAGCAACATCCATGGCTGGCTTCAATATCAAATCGGAATATCTGAGGCGAGACTTGCTTTTATTGTGACATCGCTTTTAAAGGAGGACGAGAACAGATTAGAAGAGCTAAAGAAAATTGCATTTTCTTTTGGAACATGCCATGCAGTAGCAAAGGGTGCAGGTGCGGATGAGGCATTTAAGCTGCTAAACGACAGTCTTTTGGACGGAATGCCTTGCGACAGGGTAAACGAGCCGATGGAGCAGAGCGCGGAGCGTGCCGTTTGGAGACAGACCATTTGCATCCATCAGGAATACTGGGATGAGGTGGAAGGAGATATCAAAGTGTACTATACACTTCGCAGTCAGATGATAAAAGGGATGCTTTCCGAGAGCGGACTCGTATTAGAAGAGAGCGAAACCGGAATTCGAAAAATTAAAAAGGAGGATTAAGCATGTACAGTGTTGAATTAATGGTCATGGAACATGACAATATACTTAGACTTATTGATGTAGTGAGGGCGGCTTGCTGCCAGGTTATAGAGGGCAGAGACGTAAATGATGAGGATTTCAGAAAAATGATTGAGTTTGCAAGAAACTACGCGGACAAGCATCATCACGGCAAGGAGGAGCAGATTTTATTCCTTGAGATGACCAATCATCTGGGAACGGTCGGAGCAAACCTGATTCAGCATGGTATGCTCGTGGAGCATGACCTTGGAAGAAGATATATGATGGATTTGGAAGCTGCATTAAACCAGTACAAGGAAGAGCCTAAAACGGAATATAAGCTGGAAATTCTGGCAAACGCTGCGGGCTACGCAAATCTTTTAACCCGCCATATCGGTAAGGAAAACGAAGTGGTTTACACCTATGCTGAGAAAAGTCTTGCCGAGGACATTCTAAAATCGGTGGATGAGCGTGTGAAGGTGTTTGAAGACGAGGCGACAGAAAATAAAATTCAGGAAAAATATTTAAGTATTTTAAAAGAGTTAGAAGAGAAGTATCTTCCTTCTTTACTTTAGATTAATTGAGAAGGCCCCTGCTTGAAAGAGTAAGGGGCTTTTTTATATGTTTGACCGACATGGCACTAGTCTTGCTAGTGAAAGTCTACACCTACTCGCTTCTGCTCATAAGCTGCACAATTTGAATAGTAAATTAGTATATAGAATGAATAAAAATGAACACGTTTGCAAAAGTAGAAGCATATGGAACTGATTTTCCGTATAGAAAGGATTTTGAGTTTTGCAGAATTGAGCGATATTTCATTAAATGCATAAAAAAATGCAAATAAAACCAATAAATTATATAAAAATCCCGAAAAAATAATTGTGAAATACTAACAAAATATGAAAAAGTTACAATAAATGCTTGAAAAGAACGTTTGCATAATGTAGAATATGCCAAGACGGGAAATAAATTACAAAAGTTTTATTACTATATTTAAGGAGGGATTATTATGCAATTGTTTAGGAAGTTAAAACGAACATTGACAATTGTTATGGCGTTAGCATTAGTATTAACATCCATCTCTTTTGATGGAATAACCAGCTACGCGGCACAAGAGTCTAACATGGAGACGGCTGAAGCAGAAACAGATGTGGAAGAGACGCAAGAGGTATCTGCAGCAGAAACAGAAGTCGAAGATGTAGAAGTAGTATCTACAGAGGCAATGGAAGTCAACGAGTCAGGAGCAATGAGTGAGCCCGAGACCGGAACTACTTATACATATGATTTTACAAGCGGAATCATTTCATCAACTGATTATATTACAAGTTTTGTATCAGAGGATGGCTTATGGACTCTTAACGGAGAGTTCAAATATAATGATCCACACGGAATAGTCGTGAAAGATGCCACTACACTTGAAGTGAAAGTTGCAGGAGATGCTGAAATTCAATTTGCCGTTTGTGCATATAGCCAGACAGATGCAGCGATAGATATGACCACAGAGTTAGATGATGGTGAGTCATGTACTTATGATTCGAACTTACTAAAATCTGGAACGGATGGGGAAACTATCACATTTACATATACAGGTGCAGCGAGAACGTTAACATTTGAGATTAGCTCATCCGCAGGAACATCATACATACATAAAATGGTGGTTAAAAATGCAGATGCAAATGAAGAATCACCGGTGGCTAATGAGCAGACGGCAATGCCTGGCATATTAGTTGAAGATAATTTAAGTGTGAAAGCAATCGGACATAGATTATATTTAAGCAATTCGGACAGTACATCAAAGAATTCTGATCTTTCAAAACCAAACGGCTACTATTTGTTTGATGGTACTGCAGAATTAAATGAGATTGAGGCAGACATTTTAATAACAAGCGTAGGAAGTTCTTCTTCTTACGGTATCACAGCAGGAATTTATGAGGAAAGTAATTCGACAGTTTCCCGATTGGCAACAATAGCATTGCGAGGAGATAACAGTCTTAGAAATTTTTATAGCAAGTCCACAGGCAGTATTGGCGCCGGTGGTATCAATGCAACATGGGCTTTAGGGGATAGAATTCATGTAAAGATTAAAAAGAACGAAAGCAAGATTAGTTTCGTTGCAGTTACACCGGACGGAACAGAATATGCCAGAGAAGATGGCTATTCCAGTTCCAATGTATCACTTGCCATTACGGATAAAGTAAGATTTGGTTTTGGAGTTTCCAATGCAGATGCGGTTATTACAAATCTTGTATATAAAGATGCAAGTGGTAATGTGTTATATGACCAAAATGATTGTTACGAAGCAGTCGGAGAAGCTCCAAATGTAGCAAGTGTGGAGAAACCGGTTATTTCAGAGGATAGATTATCTATATCAGTAAACTGGGAAGGTGATGACTGCAAAGATGACGGAGCATATAAAGTAGAGTTATCTTCCGATGACGGAGACACATATATAACTCTTTCAGAAGCAGTTACAGAGAAAACTTATACCGCATCCATTTCAGATAGCGGCAGATATAGATTTAGAATTTCAGGAATTTGCGGAAGCAAGACAACACAGGCAGTTGCTTCAGAAGCAGCTATTTTGCAGGCACCATTAGGAGAAACAACAGTTTCAGCAGAAAGTAGTGATTCAGCAATTTCACTTAGCTGGACAAAAGTAGAAGGTGCCGAAACATATGAAATTTACAGAATGTCTTCAGAAGAGACAGAGTATACATTAATTGCCACAGTAGAAACGCTCTCCTATGAAGATACAAACCTTGTAAATGAGACACCTTATTATTATTATATCGTATGCAAATCAGCAGATAATACAAGTAACGGTTCAGAAGTAATCCTTACCCTTCCATCAGCGGGGCATGTGGGAGAATATGTTTATGATGAAGAAGCGGTAGAAATTACAATTACGAAGAAATCATATGATACGGTTTATACCAATAAGGCTGCATTAGAAGGAGTATCGGAAGGAGCAGGAACCATTGAGCTTGTTGTGAACGGTTCTGTGCAGGATACAAAAGAAGTAGGGGTAAAAGGCAAATTTGCTTTTGAGGCTGTACTGCAAGAGGGCAGAAATGATGTAGAATTACATTTAACAGATTCAAAGGGAAAGATAACAAGAAAAATATATAATTTTGTATATCTTACAAATTATGATATTATTGTAGATTGTGCTTATACGGGTACGGATGGAGAAGAATCAGATACAATAAGTGGTGTTAAAGTTTACAGTACCGTACAGGCGGCAGTGAATTCAGTTAGTTCCTCAAATACGGACAGAGTAATTATTTTAGTTAAAACCGGGGACTATTTTGAACATTTAACTGTATCATCACCGTATATTACATTAATTGGTGAAGACAGAGAGTTAACAAGAATTTATTACTGTGATGAGACAACAGTAGGCGGAGATACCAGCACAAGATGTGCAACTTATATTACGAAAACAGCAACGGGATTTTCAGCAGAAAATATTACCTTTGAAAATTCTTATGAGTATAAAGGAACGGAGAGCAACGGTTCTGCAGATGCCATCCGAGTAGATGCTAACCAAAGTACCTTTGTAAATGTAAAATTTTTAGGGTATCAGGATACCTTACAGGCGAACAGTAACAAACAATATTATTACAAATGTTATATTACGGGAAATGTGGATTATATATATGGTACAGACGGACAAGCTTTATTTAATGACTGTGACTTAGTATTCAGATATCATTCTGTTAAAAACAGTGGTTATGTTACAGCACCGAAGACATCAGCTTCACTTTCCTATGGTTATATATTTAATAATTGTAGAATAGTAGCAGAAGAAGGATGCACAGGAACGAAATATCTTTTAGCCCGTCCTTGGGGAGCGGATGCTTCTGCAACATTTATTAACTGTTACATGAGCAGTGTTATTTATAAGACCTTTCCGTATGCGGACATGAGTGGAAATGCATGGAAGGCTGCAAGATTTAGTGAATATTATACCTATGGAAAAGGTTTTTTAATTAATACGAACCGACCACAGATTTCATCTTCACAGGCAGCAACAATAATTGAAACCTCATCTCTTGGATGGGACCCATATACGGTAATCACCACAAATGCAGCAGAGTATGTCGGAAGTATTGTTACAACAACAGATGAAAATTACATAGAGAAGGAATATGACTCAGATACAGCTAATCCGGATGATACCAACGACGCAGGACTTGGAAACTATGGATTAAGCGGATATGCAGATGGTTACGGAACAACCGGCGGCGGATTATTACTTGAAACTTCCGATAATTATTATAAAGCATCCAATGCAGAAGAATTTTTAAGAGCTCTGTCATCTATAAAGAAATCAGGTAAAAAGAGTGTAATTGAAATAACAAAAGATATTGCCCTTGGAACAAATGAAATCGGTGATTTGTTGGAAGAATATTCAAGTATCATATCATCAGCCATTACACCGATCACACATCCGACCTTAATGGAAACAGGAGTTTCGAAACTTTCCTTGAAGGAAATGGCAAATATTACAATATTCTCACAGAACGGCTCAAGTATTTTACATACCTGTATCAATATTAATGCTTCTAAGAACATTATTATCAGAAATATTAAATTTGATGAACTTTGGGAGTGGGACGAAGGTCACAGCGAATATGATAGAAACGACTGGGATTATATAACCATTGAAAGCGGAAGCACAGGTATATGGATTGATCACTGTACCTTCTATAAAGCATATGACGGTATTGCAGATGTTAAGAAAGCAAATGCGGATGATACGATGGATGTAACTATTTCATGGTGTGAATTTTTACCGGAAAGTGAAGACGGAACCTTTTTCAATACAATGATGGAAGAATTAGAAAATAATAAAGAGACTTATCCTTATTATGCTTCATTACTTGATGAGGGAATGACGAAGGCACAGATAAGAGCTTACGCAGCGGGTCAGAAGAAGACCCACCTTGTAGGTGCATCTGACACAGAGGCTAATTATGAAAATCTTAATGTAACATTAGCTTATAATTACTATAAAGATTCCATGGACCGTATGCCTAGAATGCGCGGAGGTAATTCTCATGTATACAACTGTGTAATGGATTCAACAAATCTTTATAATTTAAAACAAGAACTAAGAGCAATAGACAGTGTAAATGGTACGTCATTAGCCAGCAAAATTGTAAGCAATGGTTCCCTTGCCACTTGTGATTCTAAAGTTCTGGTTCATAATACAAGTATGATAAACATAGAATGCCCGGCACAAAGCGGTAATATGGCAAGCCCAGGAGGTTATATTGCAGCACTTAATTCCCTGCATACATTAGGCAGCAATACTTCTTCCCTTGAAATAAATTATTATTCAGAAGAAATAGAGGCAGAAGGAAAAGTACTTGATGTAGATGGATTCTTAGCAAGCCTTCCGTATGAAGTACCTGCATTGTATGATGCAACTACTCTTGAAACCAACGTAGTTCCTTATACAGGGGCAGGAAAAGTTACAATGAATTATATTCAGTGGTTGAAGACAGAGTATAATGAAAATGTGGAGGTAATAGATGTTACAGATGTTGTTCTGGACCATAATACAATAACATTTGATACAATTGGAGCTTCCCAGACGATTAAAGCAACCGTAGTACCGGCTGATGCTGTTAATAAAACAGTAGAATGGACATCATCAGATACAAAAGTTGCAACTGTATCCGGAGGAGTAATAACAGCAGTAGGAAACGGTACGGCAACAATTAAAGCAACAGTAGGAAGTATATCGGCTGCTTGTGAAGTAACAGTAGCGCAAAAAGTAACTTCATTCGGTTTAGACAAGACATCCTTAACGTTTGATACAATTGGAGCATCACAGACACTTAAGTCAACAGTGGCTCCATCAAATGCAGCAAATAAGACAGTAACATGGTCCTCATCAAATGCAAAAGTTGTAACCGTATCGAATGGTAAAATAACAGCAGTAGGAAATGGAACAGCTACAATCACTGCAAAAGCGGGCGACAAGACAGCAACATGTAACGTGACGGTAAGTCAGAAAGTAACAAAAGTTGGGCTTCAACTTAATAATCAAAAAGTAAGCGGAACAATTAAAGTTCAAAAAGGACAATCATACAGCTTTAAAGCAGTAGTAACACCTAGTAATGCAGATTCTAAGAATGCAAAAGTAACATGGACCACATCGAATAAGAAAAGAGCAACAGTAAGTTCGGAAGGAAAAGTAAAAGTTGTAGGTACCGGAAAAGTAACAATTACAGCTAAGACAGCAGACGGAAAAACAGCAAAAGTTACATTAAATGCAACAACAAAAGTTTTGAAAGTTTCAAATATAAAAGTTTCAGGCTCAAAGACAATGAAAGTAAAAGCAAAACAAACACTTTCATTGACCATTAGTCCGGTTACAGCTAAAAATCAAAATGTAACCTGGAAATCTTCAGATAGTAAGATTGCAACAGTTAACTCCAAAGGTGTTGTAACAGCTAAGAAAGCAGGAAAGGTAACAATTACAGCAACTGCAAAAGATGGAAGTAACAAGAAAGCTACAATCAAGATCACAGTTAAAAAATAATTAGATAAATAAGTAATATAAAAACCATTGTAAAACTAGCTAAAATTATTAGTTTTACAATGGTTTTTAAAGTCTTTTGAATTAGATTTCAGAACCTAAAGATTTAGAAAGCGGCAGAGAGAGAAATAGTTGCTTCGCAATCCGTTCGGGCGCGAAGTGCGAGCAAAGCCCACACTTTTTTAGTTTTTCTTTGTAATAATACTCCAGCTTCCCGTCAACGCTTCCTTTGCAAGTGAGGTCAGCTCATCCAATTCCATTTTGGAATTGTTGTTAAGCCAATCCGTGTAGATGCCGATAATGCCCGAAGACACATACTCAGAATAGACATTGAACTTTTCAATGGGCAAGGCGGAGCTTTCGTAAAAGGAGTGTTTCAGGGCATCTTTTAATATATTTTTACACTCGGACATTAAAAACGAATAGGAAGTATCACGTGAGATATGGCGGTAAAAATCGATATGCTCTAACATAATATCGGTTAGACCATAGAAAAATGCGTCCATTTCAAATGTTTGGGTGTTTCTTAACAGTAAAATCACCTTATCAGCCAATTCGGCTTCAAATTCCTTCAAAATATCATGTATAGAGGTATAGTGAAGATAAAATGTTTTCCGGTCTATATTTGCCAGTTCCGCTAGCTCCGTGATGGTGATGGCTTGGAAATCCTTTTTATGTACAAGTTGCATAAAAGCATTTCGTATGCTTTCTTTTGTTTTTAGAATTCTGCGGTCGGTCTTAGCCATAATAAATTCACTCCTTTTATTCATCAAATATTTCATTTTTGTGGATTAATACACAACAACAAAAGTATTGGCAATTGATTATGCATAATAACAAAATTATAATACACATATGTAGAATAATCAATAAATGATGAAAAGGAGATATGATTATGTTAGAGAAACTATTTCACTTTTACCCCGGCAACTACACCTTGGAGGACTTTACCTATGCCTTTAGTCCTGACAATCCGCAGTTCATTCTGATTTTGATAATAGCGGGACTGACATTTTTCTTTGGCTATATGGAGTATATTTACAGCTTTCAGCTTGTTCGAAGAGAAAAAAGTGCACCTTATCCGGTCTGGATGCACACCTTTTATTTTGCACATGATTCCATGGGAGCTATCGTATTTGCGCTTGCAGCAAAGGCTACCGGAGGTTTTTGGTTCTTCACGCTCGCATCGGTTGCGCTTGTAATATGGAATCTGTTCGAGATATATAATCTGTATAAGTCTATTTACATAGAAAGACAGGAAATCTGGGGGCATTTGCACGACGGACCGGTTACAGTAAAAGAAGCATGGTTCAGAGTGGTCGGACAGATTGTGGTTTTCATCGGCGTTGTAAATCTGTTCCGTGTTTTTATGAACGATCCATATATGTTTAAGTGGTTTATCTTTACTAATATTTTAATCGCAATTGTACCGGGTCTGTATTGGGAAAAGAGAAAGACACAAATCGGAGCTTCTTATAAGCTTGCCATTGTTATATTACTTGGCACGATTAACTCATTTCTGCCGCACAATATGTGGGCACTTGCAAGCGATTATTTTTCATTTTCCAATAACCCTTGGTTCTACTGCATCGGAATTGTCAGTATCGGATATGCAATCAGAAATATCGTGGTGCTAAGGAGAATGCCGCAAAAGCCAAAAAAGCTAGAAAATGGCATGAAAACAGTATGGTAGGAGCTTGAAAGGGAGGCTATACTTTTCTAAAAAAATCATTTATAATTGTAGATAGAGCTTCCGTAACGGAGGTTCTATTTGCTATATCAGAATTGCTGTACATACAAGGAGATACAAATGAGAATTATTATATCACCCGCCAAGAAAATGAGGATAGATTCCGATACCTTGCCCCATAAGGCACTGCCTCATTTTATGAAAGAAACCGAATCTCTTTTCGCTTATCTTAGAACATTGAGCTATGCCGAATTAAAATCCATCTGGAAATGCAACGACAGCATTGCAGAGCAAAACTATCGCCGTATTCAGACAATGGATTTGTATAAAAACCTGACGCCTTGTATCCTGTCCTACGACGGATTACAGTTTAATTACATCAAGGCTGAGGTATTTGAAAGCAGTCATCTGGAGTATATAGAAGAACATCTGCGTATCGTATCAGGCTTTTATGGTATACTCCGCCCTTTTGACGGAGTTGTCCCTTACCGGTTAGAGATGCAGGCTGTTCTTAAGGACTGGCATACCAATTCTCTATATCATTTCTGGAAAGACAGTCTTGCCGAGAACCTGTTATCGGAAAGTGATTGTATTGTTAATCTGGCATCGAAGGAATACAGCAAATGCATCACCCCTTATCTGAAACAGGATACGGTATTTGTGACTTGTGTATTTGGAGAAATCAAAGATGAAAAAGTAATAGAAAAAGGAACTTATGCTAAAATGGCAAGAGGCGAAATGGTACGTTTCATGGCAGAGAATAAGATAGAGGACGTAGGGGAGATTAAGAAATTCAATCGGTTAAATTATGTATATGCGAAAGATTTATCGGATGAAAAAAAATATGTATTTCTCAGAAATAAACACAAGACAGTTCATTGAGCTGTCTTGTTTGTTTGCCAAAGGCTGGCGGTCCTAATTGTCATATCATCATAAGTTCTATAAAAGTATTCGCATGTACTGGTATTGATGAATGCTGTATATTTTGTATAATCATAAGTGCTCCGATTACTTATGACAGCACCCTTTGGTATGGAGACGTTTCCCAGAATATGAAAACCAGCCGCAATTGCTTCCGGGCTATCCTCTGGCTTTGGCAAATGTGACTTTAGATAAGTGGTTCGCACAAAACGTTCCGGAGAGGTAAAGCCGCCTGGCAGAGTTATGGTTCCTGCAGCCTGACCAAAAGGAGTTAATGGGACACTATCCCAAAAGACTTTCTCCGTTTGTTTTGGAGAAGTTTCCATATAGTTTCTTAAATTTGTCATGTGCCAATTAAAGTTAGGGCTGTTTGCCATAACGCCAATCGGATTATTTATCATCTCTATGCCTTTATCCGTTGCTTCGATTACGGCACAGGCTCCGCTTCTGTCAGTAACAATCCAGTGCAGAGGTGCTACTGTGTTTGTAACCGGATCAGGAATACCGATGATAGTAATTCCTTTTAAAAGAGTTTGTAACTCCCCTAAAGAAGCACATCTGCTCAGAATATAGTGGAGAAAATCAACGGATGCAACCGGTGTGCTTCCATTACGAGGTACGGTATCGTATTGGGCATATCCGGCAAAATATAAAGCGGCTCCCGCAAACCCTTTCTCATTTACTCCGTCAAAAAAGCCAAAAATACCGTCAAGCTCCTGGCCAAGTCCAATAAATTGGTAAGAATCACTGATTTGAGAATTATCTAAGGTGTTATACCAGGTATAGGAGCGGGGTATAATATAAAGCTGTGGCATAATATCATGTGAAAAATCCATCGTTCTCCCCAAAAACAGCTCATTGGACTTGGATTGTAACGTCATTGCCGTACACATATATAAATGTCCCCCAAAGTATTAGTTATAGTATTATATGAAAAGAAATGGCGCTATATCAGTAAATATGATAAAATGATAGAAGTGTTTTTGTTTGAAAAAGGGAGGAATGGATTATGAAGCCAACGGTTTTATTATATAATTTTAATGATACAGAGCGTAACCGCAAAATCACCTTAGCTTTGATGCCCTTAGGATTTCGTTTAAAGAAGGTAATGAAAGAAAATTATAATCAGCCTATCGGTTATATTGCCGGAGTAAAGGGAATTGAATCCATAGAAGAAAAGTATGAAGGTGAAGAATTAGAAGATGAAATGTTAATTATGGTGGGATTGAAAAGTGCACAAATTGACAGTTTAATAGCGGCTTTTCGAAAGAATGGGATACCGAAAGTAAATTGTAAGGCAATCCTGACGGAGACAAATCAATATTGGAATGCAATTGAGCTGTACAAAGAATTGAAGCTTGAACATGAAACCATGAGTAAGAAAAGCAGTCAAGACAAAGTGGATAATAATACTGTTGAATAGAATGATTAAAACTTAAAATAAACGAGAGGAAAACTATAGTATTAGGATTCCTCTCGTTTATTTTATAATAGTTAAGCTATTTGCCATTTGTTTTTCGATAATCCATAGGTGTAACGCCTGCTACTTTTTTAAAAAGTTTAGTAAAATAAGAGTAGTTGCCATAGCCTATTTTATCAGAAATCATATTAACGGATAAATCTGTATGGACTAATAAGTCTTTTGCCGTGTCAATACGCTTTTTAATAATATAATTGACAAGAGAGCACCCGGTTTCTTTTTTAAAAAGCTTTGCGGTATAATCGGGGTCCAGATAAACAATTTCAGCTAAGCTGTTACGATTGATATCTTCAGCAAAGTGGATATCAATGTATTCACAGATAATGGAAGCAACCGATTTATCGCAGGCAGAGAAAGCAACATAGTCCAGTGCAGTATTTACAAGATAAGAGATATAAATAATCATACTTTCTCTGGACTTTAGGGATAGTTCCAGTAATGTATCATTGGTTTTCCCTTGGATTAACTTATGTGCCAGAATACCCTTTTCCTTTAGAAACGAATAAATAAGCTGTATGACATCAACTTGAAAGCTGGCTAAAACGTCATAGTTTAATTTGTCCGAGGATGACAATTGAGAGAGATAATCTTCACAATATGCAAGAAAGAAAGCATGTTTTCCCAATTGCAGATATTCATCGAGAAGTTTTAAATTAGGTAAGGAGTAATCCGTTTCAATGGGTATGTATTCGTTTAACATAAAGACTTTGTTTCTGCAATCTATTCTATTTTTGCTCATTGACTGCAACTGCTCTAACCCCTCATGAAAGGTTTGGAAGGTGAGCGGAAGCCCAATATAACAGCTAAGGGAAGCCTCGTATTTTTTATTCATAGAATAGATTAGTTTTTCACAATATCGCTTCAGTTTAGCAAGTAAAGCTCCTGATTCAGCATTGGTACAGTTTATGATGGAAATAAAACTGCCGCCCGAAGTGTTTTTCTCGAAAAGAACATCATTTGGTGATAGCACCTCTTTAAATATTTCATAAAAAGCAGTTTCAAATTCGAAAGAAAGCTTGCTAGGAGCATGAAAACACTTAGTAATAACATTTTGATCCGATAAGGATATGGTGAATATATCAAATAAAATAGTAATAAATTGATCCGTTGTATGGTAGGTAAGATGATTTTTTGCCAGAAGGGAATGCAATTCTTCTGTTGAATAAAGTTTTTCTTGTTTCAGAAATTCACTCCAAAAATGTTTTGAAATGCTTTCCTTGATATCTTCCCATGCATTTGAAATACTGGCTGCATTTTTTGCTTTTTTGGTGTATTCAGCTTTTTGAATTGCCTTTCTTACGATTAATTCCAGTTTGTCAAATTCGATTGGTTTTAAGTAATATCCAAAACTCTGTAATGCGATGGCTTTTTGCGCAAAATTAAATTCAGCATAATTAGTTAAGAAGATAGTCTGAATATCATAATTTTCTTCCCTGACCCAGGTAAGTAAATCAATGCCGCTTCCCTGAGGCATGTCAATGTCTGTAATTAAAATTTCTATTGATTTATCTTTTATGACTTCTTTTGCCTGGGTTATATTTGAAGCGCTGTATACGTCCTCAAACCCTAGTGTTTTCCAATCTATATTTTGATTCAATGCGCCTAAAACAAAGCGATCGTCGTCAACCAGTAAGATGTTCATTTATCTCCCTCCCAATTATATCAGTTATTACCTTGTCTACTTATCTTCGTTGCTAAAGGGTAATACTAATTCAATGCAAGCTCCCATATCAGCATTATTCGAAAACAATAATTTGTATTCATTGCCATATAAGAATGTCAGTCTTTCGATAGCATTTGTTATTCCGATTCGAGTTCCGTCTTCACTGACAAGCGATTGATGATTGTTTAAAACAGTCAAAACCTCATTCGTGAAGCCGGGGCCGGTATCTTTTAATGCAATATGCAAATAATCCTTTCCGTTTCTCTGTAGTTTTTGGGTAGTTAAAGTAATATTTAATGTTATGGTTAAGGACACGCAATGTTTAATTGTATTTTCAATAAATGTCATAAGGATCAATGGCGGGATAAGCCCTTCATTTGCAGCAGTATCCTCAATGTATGTATAAGAAAAAGCGGAACCATATCGTAACGTTTGTATATTCAGATAAGCATTTACGTGACTTAATTCATATTCCAGCTTTACAAAATCTTTATTCGTCTGAAATAAGTAACGTAGATATTTGGAGGTAAAGAGTGCCATGGATTCTATCTCTTTATAATTCTTTGTCTGTGCCATACTGTAAATGGTGGTCAGACAGTTTAAGTAAAAATGAGGTTTTATTTGCTGTTGTAAAAAGCCTATCTGAATCCTCTTTTTTTCTAGTTCCTGTTCATAAAGATTAATCTTTAACTTCGTTATTTCCCGCATCAGATTCTTAAACTGTTGGTTAGCTTGCTCTAATTCAATAATATTACTGTCCTGAAGATCCAAGAGGTTCGTATTATCGTTTATTTTTGCAAGATTAAGAGAAAAACTCTGTATTGGTTGTATTACCTTTTTCTGAGTGTAGTATACAAAGACAAACAAGGTAAGTGCAACAATAAAAGCCATAATAACAACAATAATCTGCATAAGAATAATTCGTTCATAAAACCAGTTATCAATAAAAATATGTAAGGTAAAAGGCAGGGTAGAAGCTTTATTATCAATATTTAAACGGCTTAAGAATAAAGAATTGCCTAAGCTGCTATCACCTTTGGTCCCTGTGGAGGATAGAATCGTGTGATTCATATCTTTCATAAGCATATAGCCGTTAGTACCCAGATTAATATCCTCAAGCGGCGTCAAGATATCTTTTGCAGAGATAAAGGAGATAAAGGTTCGATTATTATAGGTAATAATATAATAAAAGTAGTAATTATCCCGTATCTTAAGTATTTTCCAGTCATTGCTGTTTTTAAGCGTTTCTTTGCTTTTAATCTTTTCTAACAATTCCTTTTTACATAGAAGATAATCGGAATAAGAAAGGTTTAGGGCAGAACAATTTAGGAAAAGATCTTGTTCTTCCAAATATAAGAAATATTCAAATTCTTTTCCGGTGCCGTATTGATTGTCACTTACCCGCGTGCGAAAAGTTGTTATGGCTTCCAGCCTGTCGCCAAAGTCCTCGTTTGTTTCCAGCGTATCAATGAGAGGTTCGTGAATTACTGTCCACCGGACAAAATGCTCGACGGCTGCTATTTTTCTAACGGTTTCTTCCTGATATAAAGCAATCGTATTCGAAATGTGAATCATGTTCTGCTCTCTGGTCGTTATGATGGAAACAAAGCTTACCGCAATGTTAATTACAATGATCGGAATGGACAAACTGATTAATACCTTTATAAAATGTTCAAGTGAATGACTGGAACGAGATCTTTTTCTCTTCATAATGCCTCCTGTACTATTTATTAGTATTATACAAGAATATATTTCTAGATTCTACCGGATTTGGAAGAAAGACCAAAAAGTGCTAGAGGTAAGACGGAATAGTTCTATAGACCTTTGATTGATTATGTTAGAATTCAGGCTAAAGGAGGATGTAATATGAAAAATGTAACAAAAGTTGCAAAAGGCACGCAGGCTTCTTTGGGGAGAAGGCTGAAAAAGAGTATACCCCTATATATTCTTTTATTTCCGTCCGCTGTTCTTTTGCTTTGTTTTGCCTATTTGCCTATGTATGGATTGATCATTGCCTTTAAGGATTTTACACCCGCGCTTGGGATTATGGGAAGTCCATGGGTTGGTTTCAAACACTTTCTTAAGTTTTTTAATTCTTATCAGTTTGGTATCACGCTAAAAAATACATTGGCAATTAGTATTTACGGGATTATAGTCGGTTTTCCGTTACCGATTGCATTAGCTTTGTTATGTAATCAAATTAGAAATCAGAAGTTTAAGAAGATATTTCAAGTGACAACTTACCTTCCACATTTTATTTCCACTATGGTAATGTGCGGCTTAATTCTTATTTTCTTATCACCAAGCAGTGGTATTATAGCAAATGTATTTCGTCTGTTTGGTATTGAAATTCCTAACCTTATGGCAAGTGTTTCGGCATTTAAGCATGTATATGTATGGAGCGATATCTGGCAGCATTTAGGGTGGGACAGCATTATATTCTTAGCCGCGTTGTCAGCAATTGACCCTACCTATTATGAAGCGGCAACCATTGACGGAGCATCAGTCATGCAGAAAATCCGTTATATTGATCTTCCGTTGATATTATCCACTGCTATGATATTGCTGATATTAAGGGCGGGAAGTATATTAAGTATAGGCTTTGAAAAAGTTTTTCTTTTACAAAACACACAGAATGCTATGGGAAGTGAAATAATATCAACCTATGTATATAAAGTAGGTATGCAAAGCTTTCAATATAGTCTGTCCACTGCCATTGGTCTTTTTAATACAGTAGTTAATTTAGCTGTACTGCTAATCGTCAACTGGTTTTCGAAGAAAATGACAGATACCAGCTTGATATAAGGAGGATTTAAATGGAAAAAGTAAATGTAAAATCCAGCAGAATGAAGAAAAGTCCCAGGGACAGATTAGTAGATATTATAATACATACGATTGCAGTTTTAATGATAGCAGCGGTTGTTTACCCCCTATGGTTTATTATTATAGCATCTTTCAGCAATCCGGCTGATGTGGCAAATGGGGAGGTTTGGATATGGCCGAAACATTGGATGCTCGACGGATATGTGGAACTGTTTAAACAATCTTCCATTTGGCGCAGCTATGCAAATACGATTTTTTATACGTTGGCAGGAACTTTGGTTGCTTTAGTCGTAAATATTACGGCGGGGTACGCGATGTCAAGAAAGGATATGCTGGGGAGAAAATGGATTAATTTGTTTTATATCATACCGATGTTTATCAGTGGAGGTCTAATTCCTATTTATTTGGTAGTAAAGGATTTTCATTTGTTAGATTCATTTTGGGTTATGATCGTACCGTTTTCGGTATCATCTTATAATATTATTGTTGCACGAACATTTTTTAACACAAGTATACCGGAAGGATTATGGGAATCTGCACAGATTGACGGCTGCGGAACCATACGGTATTTCTTTCAATTTGTAATTCCGTTATCCAAAGCGATTATAGCGGTTATTGGATTATGGACGGCAGTAGGAATATGGAATTCGTGGTTCAATGCTTTGATTTATTTGCAAAACGAAAGCCTACAGCCATTGCAGCTATTGCTGAGAAGAATTTTGATATCAAATCAGTCTCTTCTGGGGGCGGCCACCGGGGAAATGGCTTCTGAGCTTAGAAGATTATCTGATATGATGAAATATGCATCTATCGTGGTATCCACTCTTCCCATTATGCTTCTGTATCCATTTTTACAGAAATATTTTAATCAGGGTGTTATGATAGGTGCCATTAAAGAATGAGCATGAAAAGTGCGTAAGAAAGGGAGAAGAATATGATTAAAAAAGTAGTAAGTATTATGGTTATGACAGCAATGTTAGCAGTTACAGCAACAGGTTGCGGAGGAACACAAACAAATAATGAAGTGGAAAGTACATCAAATCAGGAAAGTCAAAGCAAAGAAACTGAGACGGTAAGTCAAGATTCCTTTAAAGTAACAACGGTACGCTGGGCGGATTGGGGTGAAGATTATCATGAAGGCTTCGTGGACGATGCAGCGACAAATGCAGGTATCTCCATTGCCTGGGATACCATTTTGAATTCAGACTGGACGGATAAAAAAGCGGTATTAATGGCTGGCGGTGACTTGCCGGATGCATTTTTAGGTTCCATATGCTTCACGGCTTCTGATATCGCAACCAATCAAAATTCATTTATAGCGTTAGATGAGTACATTGATGAAAACATGCCTAACTTTAAGGCAATTTTGGAAAAAGACCCGATTATGAAAGCGTTGGCAACCTCGTCCGACGGACATATCTATGGTCTTCCAAGCAAAAAACCTTGCAGACCAGTCGTGTCTAATCAAATGTTTATCAATCAAGAATGGCTTGATAATCTTGGCTTAAGTATGCCGCAGACTTATGAAGAATATTACAATGTATTAAAAGCATTTAAAGAGCAGGATGCCAATGGAAATGGTGATCCGAATGATGAAATTCCATATGGCCAGGGTTATGCAGATTCCACCATGTTTTTCTTACTTCCTTTCGGAACGACCATCGGTGCAGACGGTACTTATCTAATGACAGTAAAAGACAACGAGCCGGCATTTTTACCTACTCTTGATTCTTACAAAGAAGGTATTGCATGGATGCACAAAGCTTACAGCGAAGGACTCATTGATCCGGAAATTTATACGCAGGATACTTCCATGCGTGATGCCAAATTAATGAGTGAAACTTCAGTGGTAGGTTCCGCTCCTGGTTGGACAACAGACGCTACGTTTGGAGCAAATGCTTCACAGTATGCTGCTTTACCTGCATTAGAAGGTCCGGATGGAGAATGTTATGTTTCCTCTGACCCGGAACATTGGAATTACAGCAGAAATGAATTTATGATAACAACCGCTTGTAAAGATCCGGCAGCGCTGCTTCGTTGGATGGATCAGTTCTATACAGAAGATGCCTCCATTCAGACATTTTATGGTTCCTTTGGTGTAGGCATTGAAAAAGAGGGTGATACTTACTCCTTGCTTGCTCCTACAGATGGAAATTCAGCGGATACATTTGCTTGGATAAATTCACTCCGAGATTTTGGTCCGAAATATGTAGGAGATGGATTTAATGATAAAGTAAATTTACCGACCGACAGCGGTGACGGCTTAAAGCTTCAGTTAGATAAGGAATTAAGCCAATATGCAAAACCAGCCTATCCAAATGTAAGTTATACCAATGAACAGTTAAACGATTTGTCAACGCTGTATACAGATATTAATTCCTACATAACAACCATGCAGGCAAAATGGGTTACGGAAGGCGGAGTAGAACAAGAGTGGGATTCTTATATTGAAACATTAAAGCAAATGGGTTACGATAATTTTATGAAAATTCAAAAGGATGCATATGATAATTATCAGGCAAGTGCAAAATAAAAAAGATAACTGTTGATCGGAAAGTATTCAGTTGTTACAATAGCTTTCAAAAAATGAGTAGAAAAGAGAACAGATTGTTTTATACATGTGTTCTCTTTTCTAAAATTATAGGAATTGGAGTAAAGATATGTTAGGTAAAATAATAAGTTTTGAGAAAAATAAGCAGGATATCACTGTCGTATTTGAGAATGGAATAGGAACTATTTCCGTCCTAAATGATTGTATGGTCCGTATCTTCTCAAAAACAGAAGATAATGGTAAATCAAAAGCAATCGAGCACTTAGAAAAAATAGACACAGAATTTGATGTAATCATGAATCAAGAAAATCTAATCATTCGTACAAAGAAAATGTTGATAAACGTGTTCGATGGATTTCGAATTGATTTTTATAAATTAGATGGAACCGTGTTATGTAAGGATTATCGAGGAGAGAGAAAGCCTCGCGTTGAACTTGGTGAGGAATTCATTCAACTGATGGAGCAGGAAGGACATGAGCATAAAAAAGAGGAGCAAAATCATAGAATACAAGTTGTTAAGGAATTAGAGGGTGATGAGTTTTTTTATGGATTGGGGGACAGGACAGGCTTTTTAAATAAAAGAGGCTATGAATATGAAATGTGGAATACGGATGATCCCAAACCACATGTAGATAGCTATAAAACGCTGTATAAAACGATACCTTTTTTGATTACGTTAAAAACAAACTGTGTTTACGGAATATTTTTTGATAATACCAACCGCTCCTTTTGGGATATGGGAAAAGAAAGCAATGATTATTATTACTTTGCTTCTGATGCGGGCAATTTGGACTATTACTTTTTTACCGGAGAAAGTATCAAAGATATTATAAAAGAATATACCTCATTAACCGGCACGGTTAACAGACCTCAGTTGTGGAGTCTGGGATATCATCAGTCCAGATGGGGATATGATACAGAACATGATGTAAGAAAAATAGCAGCCTCTTTTCGAGAACATAGGATTCCTTGTGATACGATTCACTTGGATATTGATTATATGGAGAAGTACAAAGTGTTTACTTGGAATAAAAAGAACTTTGAGCATCCAAAGGAACTAATAGAGGATTTAGCAAAAGAAGGATTTAAAATCGTAACAATAATTGATCCCGGTGTAAAGGTAGAAAAAGGCTATCCGATTTATGAGGAGGGTGTCAAACATAATTATTTTGTAAAAGATGCAGAAGGTGAAATATATGTAAACCAAGTATGGCCGGGAGATGCTGTTTATCCGGATTTTGGAAAGAAAGAGGTAAGAGACTGGTGGGCAGACAATCAAAAGCTCTTACTAAAACACGGGGTTCGCGGCGTATGGAATGATATGAATGAACCGGCAAGTTTCAAAGGAGAGATACCGGATGACATCTTGTTTTCGGATGAGGATAGAATTGCAACCCATGGTGAAATGCATAATGTATATGGGCACTTAATGTCGAAAGCGACCTATGCAGGTTTAAAAAAGCATGACAAAAGACGGCCGTTTGTCATTACGAGAGCTTGCTATGCAGGCAGTCAGAAATATACGACAGGCTGGACCGGTGATAATCATAGTATCTGGGCACATTTGCAAATGGCTATCCCACAGTTATGTAATTTGGGGTTAAGCGGTATGAGCTATGTTGGAACAGATGTCGGAGGCTTCGGCTCCGATACGACGGCGGAGCTTTTGACAAGATGGGTGCAGGTCGGTTGCTTCTCACCTCTTTTTCGAAATCATTCCAATATGGGAAGCTTATATCAGGAACCGTGGCAGTTTGGAGAAGAAACCATGGAGATATACCGTCAATACGTGGAACTTCGATATAAGCTTTTGCCTTATTTTTATGATTTGTTCGTAAGCGGTGAAACAAGCGGACTTCCTATTATGCGCCCGCTGGTACTTCATTACGAGACAGATGAGAGAGTACGTGAATTAAACGATGAGTTTTTAGTAGGTGAGAGTATTTTGGTGGCTCCGGTTGTGATGCAGGGCGCAAGAAGCCGCATGGTGTATTTGCCGGAGGGAAAATGGGTAGATTATCACACACAAGAAGAGCTGGAAGGTGGGCAATTTATGATTGCAAAGGCACCTTTAGAAAAGTGCCCGATGTATATAAAAGCAGGCTCAATTTTACCAAATTATCCTGTTCAAAATTATGTGGGAGAAAAAGAAATTACCTCATTAACTTTGGATATCTACAAAGGAGAAGGAGTTTATATCCATTATCAAGATGACGGTGAAAGCTTTGATTATGAAAAGGGAGTTTATAACGAATATAAATTCAGTGTTACAAAACAGGGGGATTTTACAGCGGAATTGGTACATGGAGGGTATGAGAAAAAATATGACAGCTTTCTTCTTACCTATGAGGGGAAAGAAATCTTAGTGCCTTTTGAGGGGAAGAAGATACAAGTGAAGCTTATATAAAGCGAAAGTCCTTTTAGTTTGTATTGATTTATGAGATTTTTCATAGTAAAGTAAAATAGATAACTGGCAATAGCTTAAAGCCATACAAACAAAGGAGATGTAGACATATGAAATTAGGATTTATAGGCTGCGGCAATATGGCGTCCGCAATGATTGGCGGCATTATCAGTAACGGGATATGTGAAGCAGGAAACATTATTGCGTCCGATGCATATACACCCGCATTGGAAAAGGCGAAAGAGAATTTAAAGATTCAGGTCACGGAGGATAATAAAAAGGTGGCTGAGGAGGCAGATATTCTCTTTTTGTCGGTAAAACCGCAGTATTATGAAGACGTTATCGGTGAATTGAAGAGCGTGATAAAGGAGAACCAGATTGTTGTCACCATAGCACCGGGCAAGACCTTGGAATGGCTTGGTGATAGATTTGGAAACTCTGTAAAAATCGTGCGCTGTATGCCGAACACTCCTGCACTTGTATGTGAGGGTATTACCGGTACCTGCTACAATGAGCTTGTCACGAAAGAGGAGCTGGAGCAGGTGTGTAAGGTTTTGGAAGGCTTTGGAAAGGTTGAGGTCATATCAGAGAACCTTATGGACGTGGTAGTATCGGTAAGCGGCAGCTCTCCCGCTTATGTATTTATGTTTATTGAGGCGATGGCGGATGCGGCGGTTGCCGATGGCATGCTGAGAGACAAGGCATATAAATTTGCAGCGCAGGCAGTTTACGGCAGTGCTAAAATGGTGCTTGAGACCGGCAAACATCCGGGTGAGCTAAAGGATA
Organism: Konateibacter massiliensis; assembly: GCF_900184995.1. Lineage (GTDB taxonomy): Bacteria > Bacillota > Clostridia > Lachnospirales > Lachnospiraceae > Lachnotalea > Lachnotalea massiliensis. Next base: position 2,202,250 of record NZ_LT860099.1, on the reverse strand, counting down.
TGGTTTGCTCGCCGGGCGGCACAACAATAGAAGCAGTGCGTGTTTTGGAGAAAGAGGGCTTTAGAAGCTCGGTAATGGAAGCGATGAAGGCTTGTACGAAGAAAGCAAAGGGGATGTAGGGGGTCTTGTTCGCACTTTTTGGGGGAGTGGATAAATAGGAGAAGATGTATGATAAGGCTTGCAATAGTAGAAGATGATATAAAATATATGGAGCAGTTTTGCGAATATGTAAAAAAATATGAAAAAGAAAGCCAAGAACAGATTAGTGTAAAGACATTTTCTGACGGAATGGATATTATTACGGAGTACAAACCGGTTTATGATATTATTTTTATGGATATCCAAATGAAGCTTTTGGACGGAATGAGTACAGCGAAAAGTATTCGTAAGCTGGATAAGGATGTGCTTCTTGTTTTTATAACAAATCTTGCACAATACGCAATTCAGGGCTATGAGGTGGAAGCTTTGGACTATGTATTAAAGCCGGTCAGTTATTTTGCTTTTTCCCAAGAGCTGAAAAAGGCAATCAAGAAAATCAAAGCAAGACAGTCCTATTATCTTACCGTTTTTCAGGAAGGAAATATGGTCAGACTGGATGTAACCCAGATTTATTATATAGAAAGTCAAGGACATAATATTACATTTCATACCCATGATAATGTATATACGATACGTGATTCACTCAAGAATCTGGAAGATAAGCTTCAAGGAAAATATTTTTACAGATGCAACAATTGTTATTTGGTAAATTTACGTTATGTAGAGAGTGTGAATAATAATCTGGTTACTGTGGCAGGAAATATTTTGCAGATAAGCCGCCCGAAAAAGAAGGGATTTATGGAAGAACTTTCGAGGTATATGGGAGGAGAACTGGGATGAATATGATGCAGGATATTCCCAAAATATACACGGCATTAGCAGAATGGGCGGCTTGCCTGATTTTAATACTGAGCTTGAAAAGAAGACATGCAATAAAACGCACCGCACTTTATCTTGGAGTTTTACTTATTCTTCTTATCTGTGTGCAAATCTGGATAGGAGCTGTACCGGTCGCTTTTTGGATTCCAGGAATGATTATGGCAACTATACTTATGTATGCAGGAATAAGACTTTGCTGTGATATTCCGAGTACCGACGCAGCTTTTTTTCTGGCAATTGCATTTGTGTTTGCGGAATTTGCCGCTTCTTTTGAATGGCAGTTATATTCCTTTGCAGCAGAAAGCGGATTTGGTGGTGTGCCTTTGCAGACGGCTTTTTTGTTCGTGTGTTATGGGGGGACATTTTTTCTTTTTTATATTGTTGAAAAGAAGAGAATAAAAAATGAGAATAATCTTTATGTTACAAATAAGGAGGCATTCAGTGCCGCAACTATAGCACTGGGCACCTTTTTAATAAGCAATATCAGTTATGTCTATCAAAATACACCTTTTAGCGGGCGTATGAGTATGGAAATTTTTTATATCAGAACCTTGGTTGATTTTGCCGGAGTTGCTATGCTGGTTGCCTTGCAGGACAGATGGCAGGAAATGCTGATTAAGCAGGAATTGGATTCCATTCACTCCATTTTGCAAAGACAATATGAGCAGTACTGCCAATCTAGAGAAAGTATTAACCTGATAAACAGGAAATATCATGATTTGAAGCATCAAATTGTGGTGATTCGAAAGGAAACAGACGAAAAGAAAAGAGAAGCATATTTGAACGAGATGGAATCAGACTTATATGCCTATGAAGCACAAAACAGGACAGGTAACAGTGTTTTGGACACAATATTGACAGGTAAACAAATGTACTGTGTTCAGCATGATATTAATATGACCAGTGTGATTGACGGAGAAAAATTAAATTTTATGAATGCAATGGATATTTGCAGTATTTTTGGAAATACACTGGATAATGCCATTGAAAGCGTAAGCAAGATAACGGATAAGGATAAGAGGCTGATACGGATTGCGGTTTATGGGCAGAATGATTTTCTTGTTATACGGGTGGAAAACTATTACGAAAACTCGCTGAAAATGAGAGAGGGCAATTATATTACCACGAAGGGGGATAAGGCGTATCATGGCTATGGGATAAAAAGTATCAAGTATACGGCTGAAAAATACGGAGGTACAATGACGATACATACGCAGGATAGTTGGTTTTGTCTGAATGTGTTGATACCGATGCGTGAGAATGGAATATCCTAATATGGTTTAACGGAGGTGTTTTTTCCTTCTAGTAGTATAAATGTAGATATGGAAGTATATGATTCAAACGATAGATAAAATCCGGGGCTTTAGCCTCGGATTTTTCACGTTAAGGTAAAAAGAAAATAACCTTGAACTTGCTTTTGGGGTGTAAGGAGTCAGGCAATAATATGTACATGGTAAATAAAAATTACACGAATATATATACAACATATACAAAGGGATAAAGCTTAGAACTTAAAAACTATACATTGTAACAGGTTATGACGCCAGAAAAACAGATTATGACAAACAGAATATAAAAAAATATAGTTGTGCTATAATCCGTTGTGAAAGAGAGAGGAGGTGTGCAGTTGAATAAACAGGTATTTAATCCGTTTTTGCCAAGCTATGAATATATTCCGGATCCGGAGCCTTATGTCTTTGGTGACCGGGTGTATATATATGGTTCTCATGACAGATTTAATGCAAAAATGTTTTGTGTAAATGATTATGTATGCTGGTCCGCACCGGTGGAGGATCTATCGGACTGGAAGTGTGAGGGAATCATTTATAAGAAAACCCAAGATCCAAAAAATTGTTTGGGCTTGCGCATTATGTTTGCTCCGGATGTTGTTCAGGGGTTGGACGGACGTTTTTATCTGTATTATGCCTTTGATTTTATGGGAATCATGGGTGTGGCAGTTAGTGACAGCCCGGCAGGCCAGTATGAATTTCTGGGACATATCTCATATAGGGATGGAACTATATGGGGAAGAAAAAAAGGTGACCAACTTCCGTTTGATCCGGCAGTGTTTATTGATGATGACGGTAAAATCTATCTGTATTCCGGTTTTTATACATCGGTTCCAGCTATTGCTAGCGGCTTTAAAAAGTTGAAAACAGACGGAGGAATTGTCATAGAGCTGGAACAGGATATGGTAACCATAAAAAAAGACCCGGTTCTTCTGTTTCCGAAGGAAGGGAAAGACTCCTTTTCCGATCATGAATTTTTTGAGGCAAGTTCGATGCGAAAGATTAACGGTAAATATTATTTTGTGTATTCCTCCAAGCATAACCATGAGTTGTGCTATGCCGTCAGCGACAGACCGGACGGAGGATTTGTATATGGTGGAACGTTAATCAGTCTCGGTGATTTATTTCTGGAAGGCAATCAGGAGGAAGAAAAGGGTTTGAATTACCTTGGGAATACTCATGGCGGAATGGTGGAAATCAAAGGGCAATGGTATATTTTTTATCACCGGCAGACAAATAGAAGTTCTTATTCCAGACAGGCTTGTGCGGAGGCATTACATATGAATCAGGATGGAAGCTTTAGGCAGGCAGAAGTAACAAGCTGTGGTTTGAACAATGGTCCGCTGAGTGGTAAAGGGGAATATGAAGCACGTATTGCGTGTAATCTTTGGTCAAAAGACGGTGTAGGCAGATATGACTGCCCGTCACCTAAAAAGCGTTATGCGAAGCATCCTTATTTTACGCAGGAAGGAAAGGACCGGGAGAATAATCCGGATCAGTACATTGCAAATATGAGAAATAAAGCTGTAGCAGGCTTTAAATACTTCGATATAAAGGGGTTAAACACAATCAGTATCCGTATTCGTGGGGAAGCGGACGGGGAAATGATAGTATCGGTTTCAAAGAGTTTTGCTACTATAGCTGCAGCAATTCCGATTCGGGTAATCAGAGCACAAAACTGGGTGAATTTTGAGGCTGAGGCTGTGGTGGAGCAGGGAATTACTGCATTATACTTTCAATACCGAGGGAATGGAAGTATTGATTTTAAAGCATTTGAATTAAAATCACTATAAGATTTTAATATAAAAAGGAGGATGGTATATTTATGAACAAGAAAAACAAGTGGATGAAACCACTGGGAATCATTGCCGTTATCGCATTAGTAATCGTAGGAATTGCAGCAGCAATCATACATATGCTTAGTAATACCGCAGTAACTGCAAGCAAGGATGACATCGACGGGATGATACAGGCTTGTATCCCTTATCTAATCGGAGCGGGCATTGCAATCATACTTGTATTAATTGTTTTGTTTGTCACAAGAAAAGCATCAAGTAAGATGAAATATCTGGTGCGTTCACAGTCCGCCGTGGCAATTGTATTAATTTTATGTATCGTTATTAACTTGATTTGCTTTGGACCTGCTTCAAGCTTATTGGAGTTAGCACTGGCGGACACCCATTCCATATCGGATGAGACAATTGCAAAATCTGAAGAACTGGTAAAAGAGATTGCAGAAGAAGGTATTGTATTGCTTAAAAATGAGGAAAATGCATTGCCTTTAAGCTCAGATACAACAAAATTAAATGTATTTGGCTGGTCCTCCATTAATCCGATTTACGGAGGCACGGGCTCAGGAGCTATAAAAGCCGAGAGCTGTGTGACACTATTGCAAGGATTACAGGATGCGGGATTTGAGGTAAATACCACGATTTCTGACTTCTATGCCGGTTATCAATCAGAGCGTCCTATGGTTGAAATGGGAGCACAGGACTGGACGGTTCCGGAACCAACGATAGAGGAATATGATGAAGCAGGAATTTTTGCAAATGCAAAAGAATATTCCAATACGGCAGTTGTTGTGATTTCCCGCTCAGGCGGAGAAAATGCGGACCTTCCAAGAAGTATTACAGGCGAAGATACACTGGCAGAAGGCGGAATCTTTGGTTGGACGGGAGTGCGCTATACAAGCAATCCTGACGATGTTGATGCAAGTAAGCATTATCTTGAGTTAAGCAATAGAGAAATTGCTATGGTTGAAAGGGTAACAGCGGAATTTGACAATGTAATCGTTGTAGTGAATTCAGCAAATCCGATGGAGTTAGGGTGGCTTGATCAGTATGACAGTATCGATAGTGCCCTATGGTGTGCCGGAACTGGTCAAACAGGTTTTTCTGCGCTTGGCGAGATTTTAAACGGCAGCGTTAATCCATCCGGAAAATTAGTGGATACTTATTTATATGATCTTCTCAATACCCCGATCAATAATAACTTTGGTGCATTTGAATATGATAATATGACTGATCTAGTAAATGTACCGGGGGCAGATACAAAGTTTAATGCAACCTTTGTTAATTATGTGGAAGGTATTTATGTGGGTTATAAATACTATGAAACCGCGGCCGCAGAAGGCTTTATCGATTATAATGCAACGGTTCAGTATCCGTTCGGCTATGGACTTTCTTATACCTCTTTTGAGCAAAAAATCGGTAATGTAACAGATGACGGGAAGACCATCACCATGGAAGTAACGGTGACAAATACGGGAGATAATGCGGGAAAGGATGTGGTTGAGGTTTATTATACTCCTCCATATTATAACGGCGGAATTGAAAAAGCCGAGGTAAATTTAATTGAATTTGCAAAGACAGGCACGTTAGAGCCTGGTAGTTCGGAGACAGTAACCGTTTCCTTTGACTATGAAGACATGGCTTCCTATGATGATCAGATAAACGGCTGCTATGTTTTAGAACATGGAGATTACGCTATCAGTATTCGCTCCGACTCCCATACGGTGTTAGATTCCTATTCTGTCACCGCTGATAAAGATATTGTTTACAATGAGGCAAACGGCGGTTCACGCTCTAGTGATGCAATAGCAGCAGAAAACCAGTTTGATTTTGCGCAAGGAGATATCACATACTTAAGCAGAGCAGACCAGTTTGCTAATTATAACAAAGCTACGGCAGCTCCAAGCAGCTACAGTATGAGCGAAGAAGCAAAGGCAGGATTTTTGGCAATCGCAAATTATGATCCGGCAGATTATAATAATGAAACCGATGTAATGCCGACCACCGGAGCAAAAAATGGTTTGAAAATCAGAGATATGATAGGACTGGATTATGAAGATTCCCAATGGGATTCTCTGTTGGATGAGCTTACGGTAGAAGAAATGAACAACTTGATTGCATTTGGAGGTTATTCAACGATAGCAATCAATTCCATCGATCTGCCTAAAACAATTGAGTGCGACGGACCGGCATCTATTTATAATAACTTTAACGGTCAGGGAGGAACCGCTTTTCCGTCAGCGATCATGATTGCAGCGACTTGGAATAAAGAACTTGCAAAAGAGCGGGGTTCCATTATGGGATTGCAGTGTGTTGAAATGAATGTATCCGGATGGTATGGACCAGCAATGAATATTCACCGTTCCGCATTTTCAGGACGTAATTTTGAATATTATTCAGAGGACGGTGTGTTGTCCGGACTGATTGGTCAAAGTGAGGTACAAGGGGCAGGAGAGTACAAGGTAGCTACTTATATCAAACATTTTGCCCTAAATGATCAGGAGACGAATCGAAAGAAGCTTCTTTGTACTTGGACAAATGAGCAGTCAATTCGCGAAATATATTTAAAACCTTTTGAAATGTCCTTTAAAGATGGTGGTTCCATTGCAACGATGTCTTCTTTTAACTACATTGGAAACCAGTATGCAGGAACTTGCAGTGCCTTGTTACAAAATGTATTGCGTGGCGAGTGGGGCTTTAGAGGTGTAGTTGTTACAGACTGGTTCAGCGGCTACAGAGATGGCTATATGGAAGCAGATAGCTGCATTCGTAACGGAAATGACAGAATGCTTTCTACAACAGGACAGATGGGAGCACTTGTAGACGATATGAGTGCGACGAGTGTTCTTGCAATGAGAACGGCATCACATAATATTTTATATGCACTTGCCAATAGCAATGCAATGTCGGATGTGAACTTTGCAACGCCTACATGGGTTGTTGTATTTATCGGTATTGATCTTGTAATTGGACTTGCAATTATTCTTGGAGAGGTATATATCATCCGAAGATCAAGAAAAGTACAGGACATTAAAATAGAAGCATAAAAGAATAAAAAGATGAAGTGTCCTCTTTCGTTCATATGGAAAGAGGACATTCTTAACGGAGGATTATGAATGTTCAGTAAAATAACAGATTGGAAAAAGAAGCACCCTGATATTTTTGAGTTTATTATGTTTAATTTGTTAGCCAACATAGCAACCATTACAAACTTTATAGTTTTGCTAATCGGGGATCATATTCTTTTTAAATCTTTGGCTGACATAGATTTTAACTGGGGTCCGTTTCATTATCCGGTGGGAAATGGCGGCATGTCCAGCTTTTTATCATTTTTATTGAGTTATGCATGTGCCCAGACAGTCAATTTTATTGTGCAGAGAAAAATGGTGTTTAATGCTGACAACAAATTGGGAAAAGCAATTCCTATTTATATTTTAACCGTGTTTCTTGTATACATAATCTGTTTGTATGTACCGACTCTGATTATGGCTCCATTGTCCGGATTGATAGGAGGAGCGGCTATCTATGCGGCAAATTGCGTTAATATTTTAATTCAGGTGATTATTTTTTATCCTGCTATGAAGTTCTTAATTATGAAAAAAAGTAAATAGCGATAATTGTAATTTCAGAAGGTTACAGCCAGGAAAAATGGATACGAAAAGAGGGAACGATTTGAAAATAGTGAAGAAATTAATTTGGATTCTTATCGGGCAACTTATTGCAGCCTGTGGATTTAATCTTGTCTTATCTGCCAATCATTTAGTCGCAACCGGTTTTGGTGGTATAGCTATGGTATTAAATCACATTTGGGGGATTAATGTGCAATTAGTACTGATTCTTTTATGTATTCCTGTCTTTGTCTGGTCATTTCTCTCATATGATCGAAAGCAGGTATTTTATGCTGCGTTTAGTTACGGGATGTTTACCTTTTATATAGGTTTTGTGGATAAGATTTTCCAAGAATTTGTTACAGATCCCATAGTTGCTACCATAACAGGAGGAGTAATGCTTGGGATTGCACAAGGAATTATTCTAAAGCAAGCAGTAGCAAATGGACCGGAATCCATTGTGGGAATTTACCTGAAAGATAAAAAAGGAATAACAGTAGGAACCTTTTTTATGGCAATGAATACGCTTATCATTTCTTCCTCAATTTTATTCCAAGATGTGACTTTAATTATTTATTCTTTAATATGTAATTTCATATGCAGCAAAGTAACAGATATTGTGATTATTGGAACCGAAAAATATTATATTGTCCGTATTATGTCTGATAATTATCTAGATATAACAGGATTCATCAGTAAAGAATTGACGCGTGGTGTTACCTTTATACAAGGGATGGACACTTCTAACGTGAAAAAGAAAATGTTAATTGAAACAGTTGTCAGCAAAAGGGAGCTAATAAGACTCAAAGAATACATTAAAAGTATAAATGATGACAGTTTTGTATATGTAACCGAATCAGCAGGATTGATTGGAAAGGAATATAGAGAATAAAATTATGAACAGTGAACAGTACAAACGAACAAATAAAATAGTGTTTTCTGTAATTATTGTAACATTAGTATTTTTGTGTTATGGATTTACCTCTAGTATTATATTAAATAATACACGGTATGGAAATGATATAAATCCCCTGCTGTTTATTCCGACTATTATAGGGATGATTAGTATTATATTAAGTATCGTATTTTTTGTACGAACCGGTGCTACAAAAACAGCAGGATTGGCAATGATTATTGCTGTTTTAGTGACTCATTTGGCTGATCTTTGCACCACTGCCTCTACCTATTCATTTGTATATGGAATTCCTATACTGATTGCAAGTATGGCATATATGGATATAAAGCTTATGAAGATAACGAATACGACAATAGTTATATTTAATCTGCTTTACGCTGCAAGAATGTTTCGCTTAATGGAAACGGATAAGCAGTTTTTGGACTTGTTTTACATTGAAGTGTCCGTTATTGCGCTGACCGTTTATATAACTAACAGGATTATTCATCTGCTGACCCAAAATAATGAAGAAAATTTATCCTCCATACAGGAGGCAGCAGAATTTCAAAAGAATATTTCAGAAAAAACAATACGTATTTCCAAAAAGTTGATTAAAAATTTTGAAGAAGCAAGAATTACAGTAAATGTACTTAAAAAAAGTTTTGATTCAAATAATTCCTCTATGAAAAGTATTGTTGAAAGTACTGAAAATACGGCTCAATCCATACAAGAGCAAAATAGTATGTGTACCGCTATTCAGACGGATACCGAACAGGTTGAAAAGGAAACAATAAGAATGAAAAATTCAACCCAAAGAACAGTAGATACTCTCGATGAAGGGAATAAAACAATCAAAGAACTGGAAGAGCAGGCATCTATTGTAGGGGGAGCGGCAAAGACAGCAGTTATATCAATTACAAAGCTAGATGAACGGGTTAACAATGTTATGAACATTATTGAAACAATCTTAATCATTTCCAATCAAACCAATCTGCTTGCACTAAATGCATCAATTGAAGCAGCAAGGGCAGGTGAGGCGGGAAAAGGCTTTGGTGTAGTTGCAGATGAGATAAGAGAACTGGCTGGAAAAACAAAAGCTGCAAGCGGGAAGATTACGGGTATCATTCATGAGTTGATGAAAGAGGTCAATACGACAAAGGAAAACATCGAAAATTCCTCTAAATCGGTTATCAAGCAAAATGAACTAATAGAGAAATCAAAAGATAAGTTTGAATTGATAGAAAAAGAGGTGGCAGAGCTTACTGCGGTTATTCGAAATACGGAAGGATCAATGAGAAATATTTTAAAGTCAACTGGAACTATTTCCGAAAACATATCACATCTATCAGCAACAACTGAGGAGGTTGCTGCATCTTGTGCGGAGGGAGCCACAAACTCTTCTGATGCTATTTTATGCCTGGATGAGTTTTGCAGAAAATTTGATGAGATATATAATCTTGCAAATGAACTTGTAAAGAATTGAGTAATTATCGCAAGATTTGATACCTTCCTAAAGAAATTAGAGCTGAAAATGTGTATAAATGGCAAGGCAAACGACTCGAATACTTGGGAAAATTAATATATAATGACTTTATCATATTAAGGGAGGTATTACATGAAAAAGTTAAAACGAATTACTGCAATGCTGATGGCGGTTACGATGATAGCCAGTCTGACCGCATGCGGAGGAAAGACAAGTACGGAGTCAACAGGTGCTTCGACAGGTACTCCAAGTGAAACAACGACGGCTGCCGACACAAATACCCAAAGTGCTGACGCTTCGGAGGAACCTATCAACCTACGATTTATGTGGTGGGGCGGAGATGAAAGAGCACAGGCTACCTTGGAGGTAATTAAGAAGTTCCAGGAGGAAAATCCGAATATTACCATTGAAGCAGAAAGCTTAAGCTCCGACGGTTATCAGGAGAAGCTGACAACACAGCTTACATCCGGAACAGCAGCGGATATTATCCAGATTGATCCGGCATGGATGCCGGGATATGTAAAGTCCGGCGGTGATTATTTTGTTGATTATAACCACTATAGCAATATCGTGGATTTGACGACATTTGATGCTGATTTCTTGAAAAACAATGGAAACTTTGATGGAAACCAATATGGACTTCCGACCGGTTTAGCGGGTACAGCATTGATTTATAATACGGAATTGGCAAAAAAAGTAGGAATTGAATTTAAAGAAGATTTAACATGGGATGACTTAATTGAGATGGGCAAGAAGGTACAGGCATACGATTCCAACATGTATCTGTTGACCGTTGGCGAGACCTTGTTGGTAAAAGCCATTTTGAAACCATACTTACAGCAGCTCACAGGAAATAAATTCTTTGTTGATGAAACAAATGAAATGGGATTTACACAGGAAGAGCTGACACAAGCACTTGATTACATAAAGGCATTGTATGACAACAATGTAATTGCACCGATTTCCGGCATTATTTCCTACGGAGATGAATTACAAAATGACCCGAAATGGATTTCAGGCGATACCTATATTGGAATGTTTTGCTATTCTTCCACTGCAAAGGTTGCAACAGCAGCAGCACCGGAACAAAGCTTTGCAGCATCCAATCTTCCAAAGATGGAGAATGCTAAGGATGACGGATTTTATTGTAACTGCCCTCAATATATGGCGGTCAATAATAAATCAGCTAATGTGGAAGCGGCGATGAAGTTTTTAGAATATTTCTATAACAATCAGGAAGCAGCGGAGATACTTGGTACGGTACGTTCCATTCCGGCAACCAGCGTAGGACAAAAAATTTGTGTTGCATCGGGACAGATTGAAGGTATCACAAAGGAAACCGTAGACATCGCACAGCAATATAGAGGTACTCTGGATTTAGGATTGTCCACAGAGGAAGAGGCAATCACAATACAGAAAGAGATGGCAGATCAGGTTGCCTACGGTGTGACTTCACCGGAAGATGCGGCAGCAAGCTCCATTGCTCTGTTTCAGAACTACTTAGATTCAAAAAAATAAGATTTGGCGGCTGCCGTAAATTCTCTAATAGCAGAAAGAGGCTTGCGGCGGCCCTTTTTACGCCAAAATTTCGTTTTTTGCCTGAAGATTGCTTAAAAGTAAGGAGATTTTGATATGAAAGTGAAGGTCAAAGAATATAAAAAAAGAGATTACATGGGGCTCGTCTATATTATGCCGTGGCTGGTCGGATTTTTGCTCTTACAGCTTTATCCGTTTATTGCCTCATTCTACTACTCATTTACCCAGTATAATATTGTCTCAGCACCGGTATGGGTCGGAATAGGTAATTATATCACGCTTTTTAAAGTTGATAGTGAATTCTGGAATTCCCTGAAAGTTACAATAATATATACAATTTACACAGTTCCGGGAAAACTGATTATGGCACTTTTTGTGGCACTTTTGATGAGCAGAAAGATGAAAGGCATCAATGTGTTCCGAACGATTTACTACATTCCATCCTTGTTTGGCGGAAGTGTTGCGGTAGCAATCCTTTGGAAGCTTATGTTTATGGATGACGGAGTAATCAATGCGCTCTTAAATTCCTTGCATTTACCGTCTGTACAGTGGCTTGGAAATCCTGATATATCCTTAAAGACAATCTGTATGCTGGAAATATGGCAGTTTGGCTCTTCAATGGTAATGTTTCTTGCGGCATTAAAGCAGGTTCCGCAATCCCTCTATGAGGCAGCACAGATTGATGGGGCAAATAAGCTTCACTGCTTTTTGAAGATTACGATACCGCAGATTACACCGATTATTTTCTTCAACATCATTATGCAAACCATCAATGCACTGCAAAGCTTCACAAGTGCGTTTGTCATCACGAAGGGCGGACCTTTAAAATCCACCTATGTACTCGGCATGAAGCTGTACAACGAGGCGTTTAAAAATTATAAGCTTGGCTATGCATCGGCGATTTCATGGGTGATTTTCATCATTATTATGATTGTAACGCTGCTGCTATTCCGTTCTTCGTCGGGCTGGGTTTACTATGAAGACAGTGATGAATTTTAGGAGGCATGAAGATGAATAAGAAGACGAAAAAAAAGATTAACAATATAATTGCCTATATTTTTATCAGTGCAGTTGGAATTGCGATGATATATCCAATCATCTGGATGTTTTTTGCCACATTTAAGGATAATGCAGAGATATTCGGCTCGACAGGATTACTTCCGAAGTCCTACGATTTTTCAAGTTTTGTGAGAGGGTGGAAGAGCAACGGAGGAAATCAGACCTATACAGACTTTTTTATCAACACCTTTGTGATGGTTATACCGACTACATTACTGACGGTTGCATCCTGTTCTGTTGTGGCATATGGTTTTGCAAGATTTAAGTTTCCGTTTAAAAAGCAATTATTTATGCTTTTGATTGCTACGTTGATGCTCCCGAATGCCGTTATTATCATTCCGCGTTACAGTCTCTACAATACTTTTGGCTGGATTGATACCTATCTTCCGTTTTATGTACCGGCACTGTTAGCGACCTATCCGTTTTTTATCTTTATGCTCATACAGTTTACGAGAGGCTTGCCAAGGGAGCTGGATGAATCCGCCTACATGGACGGCTGCGGAACATTGCGTGTATTTTGGAATATTTTGCTGCCGCTTATGAAGCCGGCACTATTCTCGGCAGGGCTGTTTCAATTTATGTGGACGTACAATGATTATTTAAATTCCCTTATTTTTATCAACTCCACGAGCAAATACACCATTTCTCTTGCGCTGAGACTTTCTCTTGATGCAGAGTCCGTGGTACAATGGGATAAGGTGATGGCTATGGCTTCCGTTGCGGTGCTGCCATTGATTATTTTATTCTTTCTTGCACAAAAATATTTTGTGGAAGGAATCTCGACAACCGGCTTAAAGGGCTAGAAGGAGTGTGTATGTATGACAGAAAAAAGAGGACTTTGGATTGCCGACCAAGGTGACGGAACATATAGAAATCCGATTCTTTACACGGATTATTCCGATCCCGATGTGGCAGGAAATGAGGGAGACTACTATATGGCAGCCTCCAGCTTTTCAAACTCCCCGGCTCTTCCGATTCTTCACTCGAAGGATTTGGTCAATTGGAAAGTCGTAAGCTATGTGATGGAGAAAATTCCATTTCCGGACTATAATGAACCGGCGCACGGAAGAGGTGTGTGGGCGCCGGCAATTCGTTTTCATGAAGGGAAATATTATGTCTATTTTCCGATGCCCGATGAGGGAATCTTTGTGAGTACTTGCGAAAATCCAAAGGAGGGAGGCTGGTCAGAGCCGGTCTGCGTCAAAGAAGGAAAAGGCTGGATTGACCCATGCCCGCTGTGGGATGAGGATGGAAAGGCGTATCTGGTCAATGCCTATGCCAAAAGCCGTATCGGAATTAAAAGTATTCTGCATATCAGCCCGATGGCTTGGGACGGAATGAGCCTTCTTGGAGACGGCGCCGACGTGTTTGACGGACATAATACCCAGCCGACTATCGAGGGGCCAAAGCTCTATAAACGCACTGGCTACTATTATATACTGGCTCCCGCCGGAGGGGTGAAGACCGGATGGCAGACTGCATTGCGCTCGAAAAACATATATGGACCTTACGAGGAAAAAATTGTTATGCTGCAGGGTGATACCCAGATAAACGGACCTCATCAGGGAGGTTGGATTACAACGCAGACGGGCGAGGATTGGTTTTTACATTTTCAGGATGTGGAAAATGCAGGACGTATTGTGCACTTGCAGCCTATGACATGGGAAAATGACTGGCCTGTCATAGGAAGAAATACAGGAGAGGGCTATGGTGTTCCGGTGGAAGCCTATAAAAAGCCTGATGTGGGTGGAGAATACCCAATCGGTGCCCCTGAGGACAGCGATGATTTCAGAGGAAAATCACTTGGACTTCAGTGGCAGTGGAATGCAAACTACAAAGATGAGTGGTATTCACTTAGTGAAAGTGGCTTGACCCTCTATGCAAAGCAGTGCCAAAAGCCGCTCTGCGACGTCCCAAATCTTTTGCTTCAAAAATGGACAGCACCTGCTTTTTATGCGGATACACTGCTTCGCTTGAAGAATCTCAAGGATGGTGATATCGTCGGAATGATATCACTTGGAACCGATTATACCGCCATTGCGATTGAGCAAAAGGGCAATCAAAGGCAATTGGTGCAGATTACCGGAATAAGAGGAGAGTCAGAAGAAAAGAAGCTTCTTGGCTCATGGGAGGAAAGCGAGATAGCGTTTCGTATGAAGGTGGATATAACAGGTCATGTTCAATTTTTCATAAAGAAAAAAGGGGCTTATGAGAGCGAAGGAAATACAGTTCTTATGACACCGGGCCGCTGGGTTGGTGTAAAATGTGGTTTATTTGCCATAAATCAGGCAGGAAGCGAGGGCGGAAGCGTCGAGGCAGATTCCTTTTTGTTTTCTTAATCGACGCCCTCTGCCATCTCACCAAGTGGAATGGAGAACGAAATACAGGTTCCCATTCCCTTTTTGCTTTGTACTCTGATTCCGCACTCCGTTCCATATTTTAAAATAAGGCGCTGGTTTACATTCGAAAGTCCGATGCTTCGGCTTTGTAAATCATGAATTCTTTTGTGCAGCGCTTCTTTTTTCTTTTTTGTCATACCGGCGCCGTTATCAATGACGGCAAAGCAAATTCGGTTCGCGCGGCGAAAGATTTTAAGCTTAATAAAACCAATCTGACCGGTCGGAAGAATACCGTGAGCCATGCTGTTTTCAATAAGAGGCTGCAAGAGAAGCCGCATAATGAAATACTTCTTTAATTCTTCGTCAATCTCATAATAAAGAATGAATTGCTCCCCAAAACGATATTTTTGAATCGTCTCATATTTTTTCAGATAAGTAATCTCATCCTCCAAACTTACAGGAGAATTGGGGTTTACAATGGAGTACTTCAAAATATCGGACAACTGTTCAATAATTGTGTTCATCGAGGTCGGTGTACCGGACAGACGCAGTGCCTCCAAGTTAAGAGTCTGCAAGGTATTAAATAAAAAGTGAGGGTTTATTTGCAGCTGGAGAGCGTAGAGCTGCGCGTTTTCCTCGCGGTATTTCTGTTCGGCGAGCTGGCTGTTTAGCAAGGTAGTATTTAAAAACATGTTGATGACATTGTTCATGATGACATCATATTCATCTCCGATGGTAGGCAAAGCTGCGTTGCTTGGCAAGTTGTTTTCTGCCTCGCTGAATACGTTAATCACATGTTCAATCTGCTGAAAGTTTTTCTTTGTTGTTGTATAGCTGAGAAAGAAAATTACAAATAAATCCAGCAATATGGTTAAGAAAAATAGCACCAGAGAGGGCTTGCACTGGTCCCAAATCTGCTTGAGGGAGAAGGAGGAGACGAGAGTAATATTAAAATCCTCATAATAGCGGCTGCTCAGATTAAAAATGCCCGCCTCGGTTTTCAGCCAGTAGTTTTTTAGTCCATTGTCATTTTTCTCAAACAAGGAGGAAAAGGAAATGCTTTCCGCACCCTCTGTCTGTGCCAAGATCTCGTAATTTCCGTTTAGAAGATAATAGCTTTCATTCGAATTGCTCACAAGCGTGTCCATCATTTTTTCAAAATCGGAGATATTGATATTGATTGCGATGACGCCCTTTAACAAGGTCATTCTCTGGTAAAAGGTCATGATTGGTACATCTTCTAAGTATCGGCTCTCTTCCACATAACGTTTGTTGACCCATTGGTTGACAGACGGATCAAGACTTTGATAGGTGTCGTGCCAGTTCACATCGTTGAAGGTGGATAAATAGCAGAGTCCGTTTTTTGAGTTAAAAAAGCGGTCGTAGCCGTCTAAATAGAGGTAAATCGAATCGATATAGGAGTGGGAATCTGCAATGCTCCTTAAAATTGATTTAATGCTGTTATAAAAAATGGTATCCCCATATTCCATCTCATGAAACATTAACATTTTTTGCAAAGAGATGCTTAATTGGGGATTGTTTGTCATAATATTTTGCTGATAAAGAGCGTTATCCACGACAAGATTGATGTTTGTCTCAATACTGTTCAGTGAATGGTTTTCTTTTGTCGAGATGGAATTGATCTCTTTGTTTACAATAAAAAAGAGTAAAACGGCATACAAAAGAAAAGTGGGAAGGAGCATAATGAGAAAATAATTTTTAAATCGTCGAAAGAAAAATTTTTTCATCATAATTGTTCCGCCTCTTCAACCCCACTGTGATTGCGGTATTCCTTTGGGGATACACCAAAATAAGTTTTAAAAGCACGGGAAAAGTTCTTCGGATTGTCGTAGCCGACGCGGTAGGCAATTTCATATTGCTTGTAGGAAATGTCTCCCAAGAGCTCCTTTGCCTTTTCCATACGAACCTTCATCAGATAATCAGAGAAATTCATACCTACCTTTTCCTTGAACAGACGTGAGAGATAGGAGGAGCTTAAATGCACCTGCCTTGCCGCATCCTCCAAAGTTGCCTCGCGGTAGGAAGCTTTTAAATATTCGGCAGTGTGCTGGATAATTGTAGCATAATAAGAAGGAGGAACGAGAGTCTCGTCTTCCTTATCGGTGTCAGCGAGAGTATTTTCTTCGTCAAGCATCTGCTTGATGCGCTCAAAACACTCAGTCAGTTCATCATATTTAATCGGTTTGACGAGATAGTCAACGACACGGTTTCGTATAGCGGATTTTGCATACTCAAAGGTGTGGTAGCTGCTAAAATATACCACCTTCGTTCCGGTCTCGGAGAGGTGGGAGGACAATGTAATGCCGTCCATGCCTGGCATTTCGATGTCGGTCAGGACTACATCTGTCTTTTTCTGCTTGAGCCAGTCCAAAGCTTCCCGTCCGTTTGAGAAGCTTCCGGCAATCTCAAAGCCTATGGATTCCCACGGAAAAAGATTGACGATACCTTCCCGAATTTTCTCCTCATCATCAATAACAATTACTTTATACATATAAAATTCCCCCTGCTATGATAGATTCAGTGTATCATATTCTGCAAAAAAAAGAAAATGTATTCAGGGGAAAACGCAAGCAATGAAGAGAAAAGACAAAAAGTGATACATTTTTAATCAATCAGATCTCTAATCTGTTTATTTTCCATAAGCACCCGGCATAAACCGGAGGTCACGATACCGGCTACAATCGCTTCCGGTACGCCGTTTGCAAAAATAATGGCAAGAACGGCAGAATACACCGTATCAAGCGGAATATTTCTTGCAGCGGCATAGGAGTCTTTGAAAATAAAATAAATTCCGTTCATAACAAGCAGCGTATTTGTCAGGGAACCGGAAATGCCGGCGATGACAAAGGTAACGACCTTAAATTTGTGATGAAACAGTCCGTCTAACAGGCGGTATACATAATAAGGAACCACACCCACCAAAATACGCGGAATAAAGCAAATCACGAGGGCCAGCACATTTCCTCTGTCTGTTCCGAAAACAGGAATCAACGGGGAAAAGGCAAAGGACATAAGTACCGGGGTAAAGGTATTGCTGATTAAGCTTGTCAGACCAAAAAGCGAGCCAAGCACAGCACCCTTTTTTGGACCAAGCAAAATAGAGCCGATAATAACCGGTATATGAATAATGGTCGCTTTGATTACTCCTAGCTGGATATATCCGATCGGAGTAAATGCCAATACAAAGATAATTGCTGCAAATAATGCCATTAACACTAAATTTATTGTTTTTTTATTCTGCATGTTTCATCATCCTTTTTTATCGTTATCTATTATTTTTTGTTTGCCAGTAAATCGCGGATTTCGGTGAGAAGCTGAATTTCTTCTGATATCTTTGGCTCTTCAACCTTTTCCTCCGGCTTAGCTTCCTCTGTTTTCTTTCGGTTCAATGAATTGATAACCTTTACAATGGCAAATACACAGGCTGCCGTCAGTAAAAAGGTAATGACAGACTGCAAAAAGCTGCCGATGTTGATGTACGGATTATTTCCCCACGGAATGGTAAAGCCAAGATCCTTAAAATTGATACCAACCAAAATAGTGCCGATAATTGGCATCAAAATGTCATTTACAAGAGAGTTGACGATGGAAGTAAAAGCACCGCCCACGATTACACCGACTGCTAGGTCTATGACATTGCCGCGGGATATAAAGATTTTAAACTCTTCCAGTACGCCTCCGGCTTTCTTCCTGTTTTCCTGGGATGTCAAATTTTTTACTTTCTTTTGTACGTCCATATGCGCGTTGCTCCTTTAACGTTTTTTCTTATTTTAGTTGATAGGGAGAAGTGCTGTCAAGCATTATAATATCATGGGAAATTTCTATGATTTTAAAAACAGTTACAACTATTTATGCACGCCTCGCGGAGGAGAAGTAGTTGCTTCGCGCCCCTACAGCAACGGTGCGAACAATCGCAAAATACACTGCCCGATCCGCAGCATGGCGAAACGCTTGTCCTGATATTTCTCCGTTACTTCCGCGCTGACTGCAAAAGTTTCCTCAAAGTCCTCTTTCACATCCGAAATTGCCTGATAACCATGAAAGAGCACGGCGTTTTCAAAATGGTGGTAAAGGCTGCGGTAATCCAGATTGATCGTTCCCACAACCGCAGTTTCATCATCGCTTAAAAACTGCTTGGAATGGAGGAAGCCGGGAGTATATTCGTAAATGCGTACGCCGTTTCGTGCCAACCCGGCATAGTAGGAGCGGG
This sequence comes from Konateibacter massiliensis, assembly GCF_900184995.1. Lineage (GTDB taxonomy): Bacteria > Bacillota > Clostridia > Lachnospirales > Lachnospiraceae > Lachnotalea > Lachnotalea massiliensis. Next base: position 2,183,102 of record NZ_LT860099.1, on the reverse strand, counting down.
TCACCTGATAAATCAGCTTTTTATCCGGTATTCCCGGTGTGATAATGCGTACGTCCACCCCACGTTTGGCAGCCAGCCCAAGCTCACGGCTCATTTCATCGCTTATAATCAGGTATGGGGTCGTAATATAGAGTTTGCGTGTTGCCGATTGAATCAAATTCAGATATACATTTTCTCCCATATATTCATCGTCCAAAGGGCTGTCGGCGTAGGGCTGGATATAGCCCTGTTCCTTTGCTGTATAATCAAAATTACACAGATACTGGCTGTAATCGATATCTGTTTTTTTCATGGAATTCCACATCTCAAGAAACATAATGGTGAGACTTTTTACTGCATCCCCCGTCAGCTTGATGCCCGTATCCTTCCAATGTCCGTACGGATGCGTCACGTTAAAATATTCGTCCGCCAGATTGTAGCCGCCGGTGAAGCCGACTTTTCCATCGATGACGGTAATCTTTCTATGGTCACGGTTGTTTAGAAAAACATGAAAAAAGGGTACGACCGGATTAAATACTCTGCATTGAATTCCTTCTTTTTCCATGCGGCCTACAAAGTCACGGTTGATAAAGCCGATGCTTCCGATATCATCATAGAAAACCCGGACTTCTACTCCCTCCCTTGCTTTTTTTGCCAAAACCTCTTTTAACCGCAAAAAAGAGGAAGATTCCTCGATTGCATGGTATTCCATAAAGATAAACTGCTGTGCTTTTTCCAGCTCTTCTATCTGCGCATTCAGCCCATCCAATGCATCCTTATAATACTCCACATCTGTATTTTGATAAAGGGGGTATTTTCCATAGCTCCATATATAGCAGGATTGATTGGCAAGATGCATGTCTGCTTCCTCCAGCCGTTCAAGGATGCGCGAGCTTTGCGCCGTATCGCTGTTTAACTCCTCATTGATTTTCTCATAATGCTTTGCAATGTGTTTGGCGGAAAAGGAATAGCCGAATATAAAATACATGCATAAGCCAAAGACAGGAAAGCCAAGAATAAAAATGATAAAAGGCATTTTAAAGGCGGCATTTGTGTGTCTGCCGTAAATTCGCAAAGCAATTAGGACGGCAAGCAGACTTATGAAGGTAGAAATAATTGTCGAGTAAGCATTCAGGCGAAAGACAATCAGCACAATCCAGCCGATTTGGAGCAAAATACTAAGTGCTGCAAAGACAAGTCTGCCAACGCTGTTTTTTACATTTGTTTTTTCTTCCGTTCTCATAAGTCTCTCTTGTTCCTCTCTGTTTTGGTATTTATTATCAATTATATAAGTTACTTCATAACTCATAATTGTATCCCATTCGGGATGATATAATGTCTATCGACATTATATCAAAGATGCAGTTTCTAGTCATCAGATAAATGTAAAAGCCCCTGCCTTTGAATCGTTATAATTCAGCCGCGTGGCAAAACGGTAATGATTCAAAGGCAGGGGTGAAGTACGCATTTAACTTAAAACCTGAATGCGAAAAGCGGTAGTCTGTGGAGGGATGCTCATCGTCTGAAACGTGGCATGCTCTATCTCGACAAGTTGGCCCGGCTCTATCTGGCTTAAAGAAATCCGATTGCCCAGCCGGTCTGTTATGACGGTTGCATCAGAGATGGAAAATCGCATCTGATCCATCATGTCATATGGATTACCTGTAAATAGAAAATTATTTGCAATATCCGCTCCGATGACACGGTCTGTTGTGATAGCCGTGTTGGGAGTTTCTGGTCTTACCACAATCTGAAACGCTCTGCTCTGCGGCGGAATACTCATCGTCATGGCAGATGAGAAGGCAGCGTCTACAGTCATTCCCATTTCTAGGTCGGAAATACTTATCGGCTGCGCAAACTCATTCATGATGACAGTGTTTCTCCCGATATTCAGAAGGAGTGATTCCTGTTGTATCGTGTGATCGAAGGTCTCCACATCGTAGGAAACCAGAATACTTCCGGTTCCGTCGTCGTTTGCAGTTACCTCCTCGACAAAGGCATTCTCGAGATAGAGAATAGAGCCTGTCTGTGGGGAAGCAGAATTGTTTTGATCCATAAAATATGTTATATTCCTAGCATTTTTTATTAGTATATGTTTTTTTATGAAAATGTTTCCTTTTTAACTCGCTCACTCAGCTTTTGCAGCTCAATGTAATCAATGACTGCCTGTCTTGCAGGGAGGCTGAGGGCGAGGACATCGGATAAAAGCTGTCCTGTCGTGTAATCATTGACAACCGTTGTATTAAGTGATTTCATGCTTTTTTTGTAAGAAGTTCTTCCCAACAAATAATCAGTCGATACATCATAAAAATTGGCGAGAGTGATGAGAGATTGAGGCTGCAAATAGCTGTTGCCGTTTTCGCATCTGGAATATTGCTGCTGTGAAGTTCCGATTATTTTTGCCACATCTGCCTGCCTTAAATCTCTGTCTTCTCTAAGTTCTCGAATAATTTGATTTGCTTCCTTCATAAGATTTTTATATGCCCCTTTACAATGTTATTGTGTATAAAATTTTATCACACAAGATATTGATGTATTGACATTAACTCCAAATTAATGTAGGATTATACATAAAACAATTAGAACATGTAAAAAATTGTAGGTGAGTAGCGATGGTTTTTAAGACTTTGGGGGAACTACTGTATGTAGCTCATGCATTGGAATCGATAAATACATCTGTTTGTATTAAGGATGCAGACGGGGAAATTATTTACGAAAGCTTTCAGAAGAATTTCAAGCACGATAAGGTTACAGAGTATATAAAAAAGATTATGGATACCTTGCAGCATTCACAGGAGGCGACCTTTAAAATATTAACGGTGGACTCTCGGATTACTGCGGTCACAGCGGTCCCCATCGTGATTGGGGCGGAACACTATCAGATGGAATTGAAGCAGAATATATCTAAGACGTGGCAGTATAATTCTGATATTCACAGACTTGATAACATGTCCATTCATCAGATAAAAGAGCTCGCGGTTACGGATGCGCTGACGAAGCTTTATAACCGCAGATACATTGATGAGCGTCTTCCTATTGATATGCAAAGCTCTTTTGAACTGGATAAGCCTATCAGCATTTTGTTTGTTGATATTGACTATTTTAAAACAATTAATGACACTCACGGTCATGGCGTGGGAGATAAAATATTGCAGGAACTTGCTATTTTATTGCAGCAAGAGGTTCAAAAGGAAAATGGCTGGGCGGCAAGATACGGCGGGGATGAAATTCTTATCTGTCTGCCCGGAATACCGAAAAATGATGCAAAAAGAATTGCAAATCGCCTCAGAAGCAGAATTGAGAGCAATACATTCCGGATGGTGAAGCAAAAAATAGACATTACATGCAGCATCGGCGTCAAAACAGTGGGCAAGGCTTCAGGGGTCCAAAGCATAGGTGAGCTGATGGACATGGCAGATAAAAACCTGTATAAAGCAAAGCGGGAAGGGCGGAATAAGGTTGTATAAAATCAAGGAGTGCTCCTGTTGAAATTGGTATCCAACGGAAGCATGACATTTGCGTTAAAATATCCTTCTTCTACGGTATAATTGAAAATTCCGCTGCATTTCTGCACCGCATTCGAGACAATCTTGATTCCAAGCCCATGAGACCCCTGTTCGGTTTTTGTTGTATGCAAATTAGGGTTGAGAGCAAGAATGTCGTGACTAATCTTATTGCTAATCTTGCAAATTAAATAACTTTGCGAGCATTTCATTGTGAGGTGAATATCAGGAGCCTCCTCATTTTTGCTGGCTTCAATGGCATTGTCAATTAGATTTAAGAGGATGGTACAAAGGATATCATCATCAATTGACAAATGTTCAGGCACGATAATTTCTGTATAGATCTTGATGTGATATTTGTGTGCTTCTTTTATTTTCCGGTTAAGGATATAATCCATCAGTGTATTTCCGGTTTGTAAAAGATTCATCAAGGAAAGATTCTCTCCTATCATTTTTTCCAAATAAATGTCTAGTCGTTCATATTTTTTCTCCTTAAGTAAAGTTTGAATATAAAAATAATTATTTTTCAGCTCATGTCTTTCTTTTTTTAGCTGCTCTTCAAGTTCCAGAGAAAAGCGATAACGAGCAAGCTGAGATTTAGTCTGGGTCAAAGCACTGTCGAGCCTACGCTGCTCCTCATATGCTTGAATGACATGGGAGAGCAGATAGTAAATAATCGGCAGATTTGTCAAAATAATGACAGCCAGAATCGGATCGTCATATGACATATGCTTGGTATTGGTTAGAAAGGCATAGTATAAAAGAAAGCTCACTGGAAAGTAGAGGGCAAAAAAACTTCGTCTGGGAAGAAGTCGAATGGTCGAAGAAAGCTTCAGTCGTTTAAACAGCAGTGCCAATAAAAATAAAAGCAGGTACAAAAAGAAAGATGTCAAAAGATCAAGCAGACAATATAGATTAGCGTCCATGCGGCCTTCTTGCAGATACAGAGGTTGACAGACAATCTTATACAGCTGTATAAATGCCATAAAAAATAGGACATAGGTAAACTTGGAAACAAAGGAAGTCTGCAATAAAAAATGCGCCCACAAAAGGGAAATGACAATCGTGCAGAAAAAGTAATACCAATAGGGAGAGAGTTGACCGTAAACAACAGGGGTAAACGGAATCAGATGAAGCTGCTGAACCGGTGTGTAACACAGCGCATAGGTCAATGTACTGAGAAGTGTATATTTCCGGATGGATAAGAATTTATTTTTGGGAGCGGACAGAATGTAAAGGATACAGGATAAAAAAGCGAATAGGATAATTCCGTCCAGCTCTGTCTGACGATAAAAATGGTATAGCATGAGCATAAAAACCTCCTGTTAATTCGTGTGATAGAAGAGAAATTCCTGTTTTACTTTTTCAATTCTGTTGCGGCTGATCGGTACTTCCTGCTGATTGGAAAGTCGAATACTTGTCTTTCCGATATGAAAAATATATCTGCAGTTTACAAGATAGCTGCGATGCGGCTTGATAAAATGAAACTTCGACAACTCTCTATCTAAATCCATAAGCTTACAGCGCAATATAGTGTTTCCGGTAGTCGTTGTGATACAGCAGCTTTTTCGTTGGGCTTCAATATAGACAATCTGATTAACATCAAAAGAAAAAATGTCACCTGAGAGTGCCTCTGTAATATAAATTAAGGAGCTCTGTTTGCTAAGAAGTTGTGAAATCAGCGAATCGACGAGAGAGGGAAGCAATTGCTGATATTCACTTTTTCGAATAAAACGAAACGGTTGCACCTCAAATGTCTGAAATACAAGCTCCTCCTTATTGGAAATAAAAACGACCAATGTATCAGGAGCAATGCTGCGGATATGCCGGCATATATCAATTCCGTCAATACCGGGCATTTCAATATCAAGAAAAATCATGTCATAATGATAGTGATTATCAAACATATCAAGAAATCCAGTGCCTTTCAAAAAGGCATCAAATGCGACCGGAAAGTTCTTCTGTCGAAAATAATCAGAAAGCGTATGCTTCAAATAGTCCAGAATTTCAGGTTCGTCCTCGACGATAGCTGCCTGATACATGATGTTTCTCCTCCTTATGAAATAAATGTGTGGTCCTTGGTTGTTCCTATTGTAGCATAAAAAAGCAGCTTTCGGTTTACAATTCGTACCCTATTTTATCATTTCGTACCCGTTCTCTAAAAAAATCAAAAAGCAAGCTATAATTCAGAGAGAACCGCGAAAAGCGGGAGAAGGAGGAATGAAATGAAAAAGAACAGTAAAAAAGGCACGATAATTTGGTCAACCGTGCTGTCGATTGTGCTGATATTGACGATTGTTGTTAATATTGTGCTTACGGGACCGCTCTATACAGTTATGAACATGTATTTCGGAAAGGGTGATATCGTCATTGAAAATGGCGGGGAAACGAATAGCTCGGACACAAATTACTACAAGTCAGATTACAAAAGCGAGGAGGAACTTCAAGAGGCAAGCCAGAAGCTGGCGGCAGATATTGAAACAGAGGGAATTGTCCTTTTAAAGAATGAGAACAATACATTGCCGCTTTCAGAGGACGAAAAAAAGGTTTCGCTATTTGGCAGAACAAGTGTGGATCCAATTTACACAGGTGCAGGAAGTGCGGCGACGGAGAGTTCTCCTGTGGATTACAAAACAGCTCTGGAAAATCATGATTTTTCAATCAACAGTGAATTGTATAGTTTTTATGCAAACCATGCTATTTCAACAGAGGCAAAGAAAGCTGTTCTTCACACAGGAATGGGAGATCAGGAAGTGGAATACACCGGACGTGGATTTATTTCTGCGATGGGTGTTGCAACCTTTGTGGATGATATTATAGCGGAGGTTCCAGTTACGGATTATCCGGACTCTTTAAAAAGCTCTTACACTTCCTATAACGGAGCGGCGGTTGTATTTATCGGACGTGTTGGAGGAGAGGGATGTGACCTTCCTACTGACATGAGTGAGTTTGCCGACAGTGCGGAGAATAAGGCAAAGACCTACCTGGAACTTAACAGTACAGAAATGGAAATGCTCGCCTATGTAAAGGCACAAAAAGATGCAGGAGTATTTGATAAGATTATTGTCGTTTGTAACACGGCAAATGCACTGGAGCTTGGTTTCCTGAATGATGAGGCATACGGAATTGATGCGGCTGTCTGGGTGGGATGTATCGGAGACAACGGAGCTGACGCAGTGGCATGTGTGCTTGACGGGGAGGTGACTCCTTCAGGCAGGCTTGTGGATACCTACGTCTACGACCTGACAAAAGATCCGTCTTTCCAAAACTTTGAAGATACATCATACACGAATGTAGATGGAAGTATCGGAGGCTATGAATCCGGATGCTTCAATGAGTATGAAGAAGGAATCTATGTCGGATACCGATATTATGAGACGGCAGCAGCGGAGGAAGAAGCTGGAAATTATGAAGGCTTTTCGTATGATGAACAGGTGCAATATCCGTTTGGATATGGACTTTCCTATGCAGATTTTAGTATGGAGTTTGCAGAGGAGCCGGTTTATAAGGATGGCGTATTCACTTTTGAGGTAGTTGTGACAAATAACAGCGAAAAATGGTCCGGCAAGCAGGTAGTCCAGATTTATGCGGAGGCGCCTTATACACCGGGCGGTATTGAGAAATCAAAGGTGGTCCTGGCGGCCTTTGATAAGACTGATTTATTGAAACCGGGGCAGTCGCAAACCTTGACTATGACCGTTGAAGCTGAGTCACTGGCATCTTATGACTACAAGGAGAAAGGCTGTTATGTGCTGGAAAGCGGTAATTACCAGTTTTATCTGAGTGAAAATGCACATAGTTGGAGCGATATTGACACAACAGATGGCAGCAAATATTTTTCACAGGCTACAGGGGAAATTGTCTATGAGGGTGATAATCACAGAAGCACTGACCTGATAGCAGCAGAAAATCAATTTGATGAAGTATCAGCTGTATTTACGGACACGAAAGAAGAAGGAAGTCCTCTTAATATGTCACGTGCAGATTTTAAGAATACTTTCCCGACAGCACCGACAGATGCTGACAAGGAGGCAGAAGAAGCCATTAAGGCAGCGCTTGAGAGCAATTTCAGTGAAGAGGAGAATGAACTGCTTGGCAATGTGGAGGGTAGCAAGGTTTATACAGAGGAAATGCCGACGACGAATGCCTCCAATGGAATCAACCTTATCGATGTAAGAGGGCTAGATTATACAGATGAGACATGGGAGCTGCTCTTGGATGAACTGGATATAAAAGAAGTTTCAAATATGCTGGCAAATGCAGGGTTTAATACAGCGGAGATGACGGGGATAGGAAAACCGGCAACTCTGGACTATGATGGTCCTATGGGATGGTCGACATGGGTATCTGCAAACGGCGGTGATGCAATATGTATCGGCTTTCCGGCAGAGGAAGTGCTTGCGGCAACGTGGAATGAAGACCTTGCCTATGATATGGGACTTATGGTTGGAGAACAGGGACTTTATAATGGCTTCAACGGCTGGTATGCTCCGGCTATGAATACACATAGGAGTGCATTTGGAGGACGTAATTATGAATACTATTCAGAAGATGGTCTCTTGAGCGGCAAAATGGCAGCCCAAGAAGTATCCGGAGCAATGGAAAAGGGTGTATTCTGTTACCTGAAGCATTTTGCCTTGAATGACAAGGAGGACGGCAGAAACGGTATTGCGACCTTTGCCAATGAGCAGGCGATACGAGAAATTTATTTGAAGCCTTTTGAAATTTGTGTAAAAGATGCAAAGGCGACAATTTACTACAATGATGAAACCGGAAATATGATCTCCAAAGAAATAAATGCTTGTGTAGCGATTATGAGTTCTTATAACAGAATCGGCACGAAGTGGGGCGGGGGAACTTATGGACTTATGACACAGATTTTACGTGAGGAATGGGGCTTTGAGGGAGCTGTCGTGTCCGACTACTTTGGCGGAAGTGCTTATATGGACAGTGATGAAGGATTAAGGGCAGGAAATGATATGCTATTAAACACTTTTGCAGATGGCTCACTTACAGACAGCACATCGGCGACCGCTGTTTGGGCAATGCGAAAGGCTGCTCATAATGTTTTGTATATGACGGCAAACAGCAATGCAATGCAGGGAATTGCTTCAGGAGTAAAAATCAGTTACGGTTTGGCAGGCTGGCAAAAATTGATGATTGCAGGAGATATTATCGTAGGCATATTGCTGCTTTCGGGTGCAGCAATACTTATCCGAAGAAATAAGAATAAAAATAGTGTGGTTATAGCAGGAAAGTAACCAGAGAAAAGTTGGTACTAAAGCAAAAAATGCTTGGTATCAACTTTTTTAAAAAAAATATTGTTTAGTTGCTAAAAAATATTGCAATTTTTGTTTAGTTACTATAAAATAACAATGAGGTGACGATATGAGTTCAAAAAACGAATTAATTCAAAAATTTCATCAGGCAGCAAATCTTATGCTATGCGATGCCAGAACCTCCCGATGTTATGGGACGGAATATGCATTGACCTACTCGGAGCTTTCCTTTCTCAAATGTATCCAGAGAAATGAGAACACAAAAGCAGGAGATATATCGCAGTACTTAGGAATCACAAACGGGGCTGTGGTACAACTGGCGAAGAAGCTGGAGGGGAAAGGATATCTGGAATCCTACCGCATAGAAGGAAATAAAAAGGAAGTATACTACCGCTTGCTGGAAAGCGGACAGACTGCCTGTGACGGATATGATAAATACAATGATGATATGAATGCGTTAATCGAGGCTTACATTGAGGGTTTGGACGAGGATACCGTTCAGATTATCAAGGGGCTGTTTGAAGGCATTATCACAGGAATAGAGTTAAAGAAAGGCTGTTATATCAAGCGTGCCGGTGAGGAAGAAAAACCGGATACAAAATCAGATGGAAGGTGCGAAAAATGCAAAAGAACTTATTAGACATACAGGACTTAAAGGCTTCTGTAGAAGGAAAGCAGATTTTAAACGGAGTGAATTTGACGATACATCCCGGCGAGGTACATGTTTTGATGGGACCAAACGGGGCAGGAAAATCCACCCTTGCAAATGTAATTATGGGTGACCCACGTTTTGCCGTGGAGGGCGGAAGTCTTCTTTTTGAGGGTGAGGATATCTCAGATGAAAAGCCAGATGTAAGGGCGAGAAAGGGAATTTTCCTCTCTTTTCAGGCTCCGGAAGAAATTCAGGGCGTTACGCTTGAGAATTTCTTGAGGGCATCAAGGGCAGCCTGTTCAGGCAAGCCGGTTAAAATTTTTGCATTCAAGGACGAGCTTAAGAAAAATATGGAAGAGCTTGGAATGGATGCTGCCTACGCAAAACGTTATTTGAATGTAGGTTTTTCCGGCGGGGAGAAGAAGAAGAGCGAAATTTTGCAGATGGCAATGATGAATCCGAAGCTTGCCATTTTGGACGAGACCGATTCGGGGCTTGATGTCGATGCCGTGAAGCTTATTTCGGAAAATATTGCGCGATTTAAAAGCGAGAATAATGCAATGCTGATTATCACTCATATCACGAAAATATTGCAGGACTTACCGGTTGATTATGTTCATATACTGGCAGACGGAAAAATTGTACAGACAGGGGACGCTTCGCTTGTCGAGACAGTGATACAGGAAGGATTTTCCTCTGTGTTGAAATAACGCAGACTGGAGGTACAGAAAATGGAAAAACAAAAAACAGTAGTAGAGGACATATCCCGTGAACTCTATGATATAAAAAATGCAGATGTGGCACGATACAAGTCCGATAAAGGCTTGACCGCTGATATTGTCCGCGAAATATCAAGACAGAAAAATGAACCGGACTGGATGCTCGAGCATCGCCTAAAGTCTCTGGACGATTATAATAGAATTCAAATGCCGGCATGGGGTCCGTCCCTGCACGAGCTTAACATGGACAACATTGTGACCTATGTAAAACCGAATACTGACCTGAAAAACAATTGGGAGGACGTGCCGGAGGATATCAAGGACACGTTTGACCGTCTTGGAATTCCGAAGGCTGAGCGAGAGTCACTTGCCGGAGTCGGAGCGCAGTATGATTCCGAGGTGGTTTACCATAATGTAAAGCAGGAGCTGTTAAACCAAGGCGTTATCTATACGGATATGGAGAGTGCGGTTCACGAATATGAGGATATCGTAAAAGAGCTGTTTATGAAGCTTGTGCCCCCGACCGATCATAAATTTGCGGCATTGCACGGCGCGGTTTGGTCAGGCGGCTCCTTTGTCTATGTACCGGAAGGGGTTCAGGTGGAGATACCGCTCCAATCCTATTTTCGCTTAAATGCGCCCGGAGCCGGACAGTTTGAGCATACGCTCATTGTTGTGGAGAAAAATGCGAGCCTTCATTTTATAGAGGGTTGTTCTGCACCGAAATACAACGAGGTCAATCTTCACGCGGGCTGTGTGGAGCTGTATGTGCGGGAAAATGCAAAGCTTCGTTATTCCACCATTGAGAACTGGTCCAAAAACATGATGAACCTAAATACAAAGAGGGCATCGGTTGAAAAAAACGGAACGATTGAGTGGATATCCGGAACATTTGGCTCCCATGTCACGATGCTGTATCCAACAAGTGTTTTAAAGGGTGAAGGAGCGAAATCAGAGTTTACCGGAATCACTTTTGCGTCAAGCGGTCAGCACTTGGATACCGGAACAAAGGTTATTCATGCGGCACCGAATACTTCCTCAACAATCAATTCCCGTTCCATCTCTAAGGATGGCGGAAAATCAATATACAGAAGCTCTGTGACCATCACGCCAAAGGCAACGGGAACCAAATCCTCGGTTATCTGTGAATCTCTGATGATGGATAACAGCTCAAGAGCAGATACGATACCGGTTATGGACATTCAAAATGACGAGGTGGACATCGGACATGAGGCAAAAATAGGGCGTATCAGCGATGAGGCTGTCTTTTATCTTATGACAAGAGGACTTTCGGAGGAGGAAGCAAAGGCGATGATTGTAAGAGGCTTTGTGGAGCCGATTGCAAAAGAGCTTCCGCTTGAATATGCGGTCGAGATGAATAGACTTATTACCCTCGAATTGGAAGGGACAATCGGATAGGAGGTGACAGTATGACAACGAAGATAAATAAATATAAATATGAAATAGAAAGAATGCAGGTAAAAACATGGTCTTGGCTGAAGGTAAATACAGCAAATTTAGGCCTGTATGCCGATGAGGAAAAGGGATTAAAGGATGTCTCCATTGAGGCATCTGATGCGATAGAGATCAGTCACGATATTTCCGGCGCTGCGTTTCCGAAGGACGCTTCCAAGGAATTTATGAATGAAGAGATGGAGAAATTTTTGGAGGAAAACAGAAATGTCTGTTATTATATCCGAATTCCCGATCATCACAAGGAGAAGGAGCCTATCCGTATTACGTTTGAATTTGACAAAAATACAAACGTGTTTGCGGAGGATCTTGTCATTGAAGCGGGAGAGCAGAGCGAGAGCAGTATTTTAATCCAATATGTATCAAAAGACGGAAGCGAAGGCTATCACAGCGGCCGTACAAGGGTGCTTGTGCAGCAGAATGCTTCTTTGAAACTGATGAAAACCCAGCTCTTAAATGACAATACAGAGCACAATGATATATTCGGTGGAACGGTTGCAGAAAACGGAAAGCTTTCTGTGTTACAGGCAGAAATGGGTTCAAAGGGTGCTGTTGCAAGCTGGAATGTGCTGCTGTTAGGAGAGCAAAGTGAGGCGGATGTGGATGTGGTCTATGTCGGAGAAAAGGAAAAGAAGTTGGACTTTTCAAGCCGTGTAGAGTTTCAGGCACCTAAATCTGTAAGTAACGTGCGTGTCAGAGGAGTTCTGCTCGGACATAGCAAAAAGATATTCCGCGACACACTTGATTTTATAAGCGGCTCCCGCGGCGCAAAGGGGCGTGAGGAGGAAGAGGTATTGATGCTGAGCAAAAATGCCAGAAATATTTCAGTTCCCCTTATGTTTTGCGGCGAGGATGATGTGCAGGGCGAGCATGCTGCCTCCTCCGGACGACCGGATGAGAGTACGTTATTTTATCTGATGAGCAGAGGATTAAGTGAAGCAGATTCAAAAAAGCTTCTGGCTGAATCAAAGTTTGCGGCAATACTTGACAATCTCTCTGATGATGCGTTGAGGGAAGAAATATTGGAGCGCCTCAGAACTTCCATCGAAGAAGGAGGAAATGAGTCATGATTGATTTTTCAAAGGATTTTCCTCTTCTGCAAACGACGGATGAAATGGGAAGACGACTTGCCTACCTTGACAATGCGGCGACGACACAAAAGCCTTTTGCCGTTTTGGATGCGGAAGCAGATTACTATAAAAATAAAAATGCAAATCCTCACCGTGGTGCCTACGATTTGAGTATGAAAGCCACACAGGTGCTGGAGAGCGTAAGGGAAAAGACGAAAAGATGGCTTCATGTGCCGGAGGACGGCGAGGTTATTTTTACAAAGAATGCCACCGAGAGCCTGAATCTTGTGGCATACAGCTACGCTATGAATGCCGTTTCTGCAGGCGATGAAATTGTGTTGGCAGTTTCCGAGCACCACAGCAACCTGGTTCCGTGGCAGAATGTTGCCAAGGCAAAAGGAGCGGTACTGACTTATCTATATTTGAATGAAGAAGGCAGAGTTACCAAAGAGGAAGCGCAGCAAAAGATTACCACAAAGACAAAGCTTGTGGCAATCGCACAGGTATCCAATGTGACAGGCTATGTAAACCCAGTTGAGGACATCATTGAGATGGCACACAAGGTCCAAGCCGTGGTTGTTGTGGACGGAACACAGGGTGCACCGCATCTTTTTGTGGATCTTGGTAAGCTTGAGGCAGATTTTTACGCATTCTCCGGTCATAAGATGCTGGCACCGATGGGAATTGGAGTGTTATATGGTAAAAAGAAGCTTTTAGAGCAGATGCCGCCGTTTCTTTATGGCGGAGATATGATTGAGTATGTGGAAGAGCAGACGACCACCTTTGCACCTGTTCCGCAGAAGTTTGAAGCGGGAACCCAGAATATGGGAAGCATTGCAGGCTTTGGCGCAGCGATTGATTATATTGAAAAAATTGGTATGAATCAAATCCGTTCGATTGAGGATGAGCTCACAGCTTATTTGATAGAAAAATTAAAGGGAGTGCCGCATCTTACGATTGTAGGCTCTGACTCCTTGGAAAACCGCATCGGTGTCGTACCTTTTGTCATAGAAGGGGTACACCCTCATGATGTGGTGACAATTGTAAATAAGGACTTAATCGCGATTCGCTCAGGAAATCACTGTGCACAGCCGCTTCATAACTTTTTGAAGGTTCCGGCGACCTGCCGCGCAAGTGTTTATCTGTACAACAGCAAGGACGAGATTGACCGGCTTGCGGAAAGTCTAAAAGGTGTAAGGAGGTGGCTCGGTTATGGAGCTTGATGAATTATATACGGATTTAATATTGGAATACAGCCAGTCAAATACCCACAGAAAGCCTCTGATTCGTCCCAATTATAAGATGCGAGGTGTAAATCCGAGCTGCGGCGATAATATTGAGTTGGAATTAAACGTAGAAAATGGTATGATAAAGGAAGTAGGGCTCCTTGGAAACGGCTGTGCCATTTCCCAAGCCTCAGCCGCCATGATGGCAGAGCTGATAGAAGGAAAAACTGTGGAGGAGGCGAAGCAGTTTGCAAAAACTTTTATCGGCATGATACAAAAGACGGTGACAGACGAAGAAGCCTTGGAGGTTTTAGAGGAGGCGAGAGCCTTTCAGAATATTTCCAATATGCCTGCGAGAGTAAAATGTGCGGTACTTTCATGGCATACCTTGGAGGAAGCTCTTGAAAAGGAGGAATGATGCATGTTAGAAAAAGGAATGAAAGCACCTGATTTTACGTTGCCGGACAAGGATGGAAACGAAGTTACATTATCCGATTTTCTTGGGAAAAGGGTTGTAATTTACTTCTATCCCAAAGATAATACTCCCGGCTGCACAAAGCAGGCATGCAACTATGCGGACAACTACAATCTGTTCTTGGAAAAGGGAGTGGTAGTGCTTGGAATCAGCAAGGACACCGTCGCTTCCCACGAGAAGTTTGCAGAAAAGTATAGTCTGCCTTTCCCGATACTTGCAGACCCCGAGTTAAAGGCAATCAAAGCGTATGATGTATGGCAGGAAAAGACGTCCTATGGTAAGACGAGCATGGGAACTGTTCGCACAACTTACATCATCGATGAACAAGGCATTATCGAGAAGGTTATGACGAAGGTAAAGACAGAAACCAATGCAGTGGATGTGTTGGAGCATTTAGTACTGTAAGAGCGGAAAAAAGAAAGTCGATTATGAGCGAAGCTTATAATCGGCTTTTTTTGTTATAAGTTTTAGATATAACCAGTTTTAGTTTTTTTGTAATTTACAAATTCATATCGGAATACTATAATATGCCTATATTAACTAAGTTATAGAGGAGTTTATTCGATAACAGTACAGAAATCGGAAGACAAGAACACAGAAAAGGAGACAGTTATGGCGAATGGAGAAAATAGAGAGACGATAGAAAAAGAAAAAATTAGTTTCGGAAATGTGGCGACCGCGGAAGAGGTCAATGAGCTTTCCAAATCCGGAGCGTTTGTGAGACAGGATAATTATTTTATCACACCATTTGGGGATAAGGAAGGAGAGCTTCCGGTTGAGGCAGGGCGTTATCGCCTGATCTGGACTCCGCTTTGCCCGTGGGCGACCAGGCAGGTTATAGCATTTAAGCTGCTCGGTCTGGAAACGGTCATAAGCGTCGGTACAGTGGCTCCCGTGAGGACGGAAAACGGCTGGGAATTTTCACTTGATAAGGATGGTGTTGATCCGGTACTTGGAATTCGTTACCTTCCTGAGATTTATGCAAAGACAGCGCCGGAGTATACCGGAAGAGCAACGGTTCCTACGATTGTGGATGTCAAAACCGGAAAAGTGGTAAATAACGATTACCACCACCTAACCAATTACTGGGAGACGGTGTGGAAACCATTCCACAAAGAAAATGCGCCGGATTTGTACTCGGAGGATTTAAGAGGTGAAATTGATGAACTAAACGGCATCTTATTTCACGAAATCAACAACGGAGTGTACAAAGCAGGATTTTCCCAGTCACAGGAGGCATACGAAAACGCATATGATTTGGTGTTTCATCGATTAGACTGGTTGGAAGAAAGGCTTTCCAAGGGAAGATATTTATTCGGTGACCGTTTGACCGACTCAGACATTCGACTTTATGTGACACTGGCAAGATTTGATATTGCATACTATTTCGCGTTTAAGACAAATCGAAACCGCATCACAGATTTTGAAAATATTTGGAACTATGCGAAGGATTTATACAGTATCCGGGCATTTAAGGAGGCTACCGATTTTGATGCAATTAAGAGAGGCTATTTATTAGGAAACCACGCGCACAACCCATACAATATTTTACCGAAGGGGCCGGACTTATCCATTTGGGATGAGCCAAACAACAGAGAAGAGAAATTTGGAAAGAGCAAATATATCTATTAAAAAAGAAAAGAGGATAATATTATGAAAAAAAATATATTTAAAAAATTGGCAGCAGGGATCATGATTACAACAATGGCAGCAGGAATTTTAACAGGCTGCGCAGGAAATACAAGTACAAAGAGCACAGAGAGTGCAAGTAGTACAGAGACTACCGAACAGACAGCAGATACGGATACAGCAGAAACCAGTGCCGCAGAGGCAACCGATACAGCGGCAGCAAACACCGAAGAGGTAGTGACGATTTATGCGGCAACAGGCGGAAGTCCAAAACCATTTACCTTCGTGGACGACAACAATGAGCTGACCGGACACAACATTGAGTTGATTAAGGCGATATTTGAAAAGCTTCCTCAGTATAATCTTGAAATTGAAGTGACCGATTTTCCATCTATTTTTGCAGGGCTTGACTCAGACCGCTATCAGATTGGTGTAAATAATTTTGCATCAAATGAGGAAAGAAAAGAAAAATATTTGTTCAGTGATCCGATTTTTGCAAACCAGTATGTTGCTATTTTTGCAAAGGACAGCGATAAGGCAGCTACCGTAGAGAGCTGGGACGATTTGGCAGGCTTAAAGACGATTTCACAGGCAGGTATTAATATTACAACAGCCCTTGAGAGCTATAATGCAGAAAACCCGGATAAGGCAATTCAGATTGAGTACAGTGAATCAGACTTGGTCTTACAGATTCAGGACGTAGAAGCGGGAAAATATGACTTTGTGCTGATGGATAAGCCGATGTTTGAATATTATCAGAACGAATTTAACTTTAATGTAGTCGGAGCTGATTTAGGCAGCGATGTTGCGCAGGATTTACTGCCATCCCCTTACAGCTATTTGATCATCAGCAAAGGAAATGAGAAGTTGACAGAGGAAATCAACGAGGCATTGAAGGAAGTAATCGCGGACGGAACAAGCAAGGAAATTAACGAGAAATGGTTTGGTACGGATTATACGCCGACTGAAAACTAAAACTGGAGGAGCATTATGAGCAATTTGTTTGACGGGAAATTGGTGTTTACCCAGATACCAAAATTATTGGAATATTTGCCGGTTACGCTTGAATTGACCGTAGTTGCACTGATAATTGGCTGGGTAGTCGGTCTGCTGATAGCCATAATAAAGATGAAGAAAATACCTGTGTTATCGCAATTATCGACATTGTTTGTCTCTGTAGTAAGAGGAACACCGATTATTGTACAGCTATATCTCACCTATTTTGGGATACCGATTGCTCTGAAATATTTTAATTTTTATAACGGTACGTCCTATAATGTAAATGCAATACCGCCGATTATCTTTGCAATTGTTGCACTGGGGCTGAACCAATCGGCATTTGACTCGGAAACAATACGAGCGGCCATCCAATCGGTGGACAAAGGACAGGTAGAAGCCGCAAAATCCATGGGGATGACAGGAACACAGATTCTAAAAAGAGTGCTCCTTCCACAGGCAGTGACAGTTGCACTGCCGTCTCTTGGAAACTCTCTGATTGGCTTAATCAAAGGAACCTCGCTGGCATTTACCTGCTCCGTAGTGGAGATGACGGCGAGAGGAAAGATTATTGCAGGAAACAACTACCGTTACTTTGAGGCTTACTGCGCACTTGCGATTATCTACTGGCTTCTGACAATCGTGATAGAATGGGGCTTCCGTGCAATTGAGAAAAAAATGAGCGTGCCGGAGGATGTACCGCAGACGAAAGCAGAGAAACAGTTGTCAATGGAGGTGTAACCGATGAGCTTTGTAGAGATAAGAGATGTTAGCAAGAAATTTGGTCAAAATGTTGTATTGGACGGAATCAGCCTAGACATCAAGCAGGGTGATGTGGTAGCAATCATCGGACCCTCCGGAACAGGAAAATCAACCCTGCTTCGTGCGATTAATCTGCTGGAAAAGCCTGAGAAAGGCGAAGTCACAATTGAAGGAAACACCTACGATTTGACTACCAAATCAGCGAAAAAAAAATTAGAGCTTCGAAAAAGTACAGAGATGGTGTTTCAGCAGTTTAATCTTTTTAAAAACCGGACTGCACTTGAAAACGTGATGGAAGGTCTGATTGTAGTAAAAAAACTGAAAAAAGCGGAAGCGAGACAAATTGCAATCAAGCAGCTTGAGAAAGTGGGAATGGGCGACAGGCTTCACCATTATCCAAGACACCTATCAGGCGGACAGCAGCAGAGAGTGGCAATCGCAAGGGCACTTGCAATGGAGCCAAAGATGCTTTTGATGGATGAGCCGACCTCTGCGCTTGACCCTGAGCTGGTGAGCGAGGTGTTGCTCACGGTAAAGCAGGTGGCACAGGAAGGAAATACAATTTTGTTAGTGACGCATGAGATGAATTTTGTAAAAAAAGTTGCAAACCGTGTTATTTTTCTGGAAAACGGCAAGGTGGTAGCGGATGGAACGCCGCAAGATATATTTGAAAATCCAAGCAATGACAGACTGAAGGAGTTTTTAGTCAAAATCCATATGCTGGAAGGATTAGAGTATAATATATAAGAATTAAGGTGACTGTGATGAACATTATATATAAGACGACAAAAGAAGATGTAAACTGGCAGGAGGTATCGGAGGTGTTAGAACGCTCCGGGCTCTCGAAGCACCCGGCATGGGAGCAGGAAATTATATTTAAAAACAGTTACGCTGTCTCATTTGTCTATGATGAGAATAAAATTGTGGGTGTGGCAAGAGCATTGTCGGACGGCGTGTGTCAGGCTGCAATCTACAATGTAGCGATTGATGAGGAATATCAAGGCTACGGAATTGGCAGAAAGTTAATTGAAGCTCTGCTTTCACAGCTTGAAGGGCAAAATATAATCTTGTATACCCATCCAAGGACGGTAGCATTGTATGAAAAATTAGGCTTTCGAAGAAATAAAACGAGTATGAGTATATTTCATGGCTCAAAGGAGCAGTTGGACTGGATGAGTGAGCAAGGCTTCTTGCTGCCGGAAAATTATCGGTTTGAGGATGAGCATGGAAGAGCCGATATGAACTATAAAGCACCCGAACACAAGTGATGGAAGAGAGGAAGTTGATTGTTATGTCAACCAAATTTATAAAAGAGGAAGTAAAGGCAGACGGCAGATTTGAGAGACAAAAGAATCATTTCACGACGCCGTTTGGAAACGAAGAAGGACAATTGCCCGTTGAAGCAGGAAGATACCGCATTCTATGGGCGCCCGTATGCCCGTGGGCACATCGAAGCATTATTGTGAGAAGAATATTAGGGCTTGAAAACGTAATCAGCGTTGGAACGCTGGACCCGATACGACCGAATATTGAGCGCACCGACTGGTCATTTACATTAGATGAAAATGAGGAAGACCCTGTATTAAAAATAAAATATTTAAGTGATATTTATTTAAGCACAGATCCAGAATATCAGGGGCGCTTTACGGTACCCTGTGTTGTCGACTTAAAAACGAAAAAGGTAGTCAACAACGATTATTTTAATCTCACCAAGTATTGGGAGTTGGAATGGAAGGAATTTCATAAAGAGGGAGCACCGGACCTATATCCCGTGGAACGAAGAGAAGAAATTGATGAACTGAATGATATTTTATTTCATGAGATTAACAACGGAGTTTATAAAGCGGGCTTTGCCAGAAGCCAAGAGGCATATGAGGAGGCTTATGAACTTGTATTTAACCGCTTAGACTGGCTGGAAGAGCGTTTGTCACACCAGAGATATTTATTTGGTGATCAAATTACCGAATCCGATATCCGGCTGTATGTTACACTAGCCAGATTTGATGTGGCTTATCATAACGGCTTTTTATTAAATCGTAATAAATTAATTGATTTCCCAAATCTTTGGGCATATGCAAGAGACTTATACCAACAGGAGGGATTTGGGGATACCACGGATTTTGATGCAATTAAGAAGCACTATCATTTGTGCTGTCTGTCCACAAACCCATATGGGCTTCTCCCAAAAGGACCGGACTTATCCATATGGAACACGCCTCATGGCAGAGATAGGCAGATATATTAGATAATAGGAGGGTATTCAGATGTCAAACGAAGAGATTAACGTAAGATTACGTCCCAAAGAAATAGAATCCGAAATCGATGAAAGAGGAGCCTTTATCCGCCAGCCCAATCATTTTACAACTCCGTTCGGAGAGGGAGAAAATGACTTAAAGGCTGAAAAAGGAAAGTATCGGTTATTCTGGGCAAAGGGCTGTCATTGGTCAAACCGTGCCTCTATTGTAAGAGAGCTGTTAGGCTTGGAGGAGGCAATCGGAATTAATTTGGCGGGGCACAGCAAAGAAAACAGTGCTTACGGATGGGAATTCGTCTATAATGAAGATAGAAAGGACCCGGAATTAGGGGTACAGTTTTTAAGCGAGCTGTATTACAATGCAGACGCTGATTATACAGGGAGATGCACGGTTCCGGCGTTGGTTGATGTAACGACGAAACAGGTAGTAAACAATGACTATCACAGACTTACCAATTATTTTGAAACCGCTTTTCGCCCTTTTCAAAAGGAAGATGCACCGGACCTTTACCCGGAAGAGATCCGAAAGGAAATCGATGAGTTCAATGACTGGCTGTTTCCAAATGTGAATAACGGAACCTACCGCATGATGTTTGCTCAGTCTGTCACAGCCTATGAAGAAGCCTTTGAGGACTTTTACAATGCACTGGATGCAATCGAAGAACGGCTTTCCAAGAACCGGTTTTTATTTGGTGATTATGTGACGGACAGTGATGTGCGCTTGTTTGTAACCCTAGCAAGATTTGATACACACTATTACAGAAACCTAGGTCCGATTAAGCATAGAGTTGTCGATTACAAAAATATTTGGGATTATTGCAGAGACTTGTATGAAATTCCAGCCTTTAGAAATAATACCTATTTCAAAAGCTTCTCAAAGCCGGTCGATAAAAGGGAAGGAATCTTTCAAACATTCAGCACCAGGTTTTACGATCAGATTGATTATGATAAAATATGGTCAGCACCGCAAAACCGCAAGGAATTAAGCAAGAATCCCGAAGAAAAGTTTTTAAGACATTAAGAACAGCAATAAAAATAGAAGTAGAAATTCAGAATAATTACGGATTAAAAGGCTATAGGGAAAACCTATAGCCGATTTTCGTTATAAAGTATTACCACTATTTTAGTAGGAAATGTATAATGGTAATCATCAATGAAAGAAAAAAGCAAGGAGAAACGCTATGGAAAAATCAATTGACACAGTTTGTATACATGGTAAAAATGCAAGAAGACCGGTCGATAATACAGGAGCAATCAGTTTTCCGATTTATCAGACAGCAGCCTATGCTCATCCGGCAGTCGGTGAAAGCACGGGCTATGACTATTCCAGACTTCAAAATCCGACAAGGGAAGAGGCAGAGAGGATTGTTGCAGATTTGGAGGACGGCGTTGACGCGCTGGCTTTTTCATCAGGAATGGCGGCAATTGCTACGTTTTTTGAGTTGTTTAAGCCAGGAGACCATATTATTGTGACAGATGATTTGTATGGCGGGACGATTCGCCTTCTTGATAACGTAAATACGAAGAACGGTCTGGAAATTACCTATGCAGATACAAGCAATTTGAAAAATATAACGGACAATATCAAGGAAAATACGGTGGCACTCTACATTGAGACGCCGACCAATCCGATGATGAAGGTGACAGATATTGAGAAAGCCGCGGCAATCGCAAAGGAGAATAATATCCTCCTCATTGTAGACAATACGTTTTTATCACCGTATTTCCAGAAGCCTTTGCTGCTCGGCGCAGACCTTGTTGTGCACAGCGGAACGAAATATCTGGGCGGTCACAATGATACGATAGCCGGGTTTTTGGTGACGAAGCGTCAGGATATCAGCGAGAAGCTTCGCTACTTAATCAAGACGACCGGAGCGGGGCTTTCCCCATTTGACAGCTGGCTTTTGCTTCGCGGCATTAAGACATTGTCTCTTCGCATGGAAAAGCATCAGGCGAATGCGGTTGCCATCGCAGACTTCCTGAAAGCGCATAAAAAGGTGGAAAAAGTATATTTTATCGGATTGCCAGATCACCCTTCTCATGAGATAATTAAGAAACAATGTAAGGGTTATGGCGGTATGATTTCCTTTACGGTGGATAGCGAGGAGACGGCAAAAAAAGTATTACAGAAGGTAGAGCTGATTCATTTTGCAGAAAGTCTAGGAGGAGTGGAAACCCTGATGACTTACCCGATATACCAGACACATGCGGATGTACCGATTGAAAAGAGGCTGGAACAGGGAATTGATGAACGCCTTCTTCGCATTTCCGTCGGAATTGAGAATGAGAATGATTTAATTGCCGATTTGGCACAGGCATTGGAATAAAGTAAAAAGGAGTAGTGCAACATGGGAAGTAAGTATGATTTTGATTCCGTGATTGACAGGAAAAATACAAGCAGTCTGAAATATGACTTTGGGATGAGACGACAGGGAAGAGAGGATTTGCTTCCTCTGTGGGTTGCAGATATGGATTTTCAGTTGCCATCTGAGGTGCTGGAGGATATTCAGAAGGTGGTAAGCCACGGAATTTTCGGATATACGGACCCGAAAGAGGATTATTTCGAGGCGGTTCAGGGCTGGTATAAAAGGCAATTTGACTGGGAGACAAAGCGGGAATGGATTATCGTGACTCCGGGCGTTGTATTTGCCCTTGCACAGGCGATTAGGGCATTTACGAAGGAAGGCGAGTCAGTATTGATTCAGCAGCCTGTTTACTATCCATTTTCCGAATGTATCGTGGACAACAACCGAAAACTCGTAAACAATCAGCTTCACTATGAGAACGGAAGATACACGGTTGATTTTGAGGACTTTGAAAAAAAGATAGTGGAGAATCAGGTAAAGATATTTTTACTTTGCAATCCGCATAATCCGGTCGGAAGAGTGTGGGATGAGGAAGAATTAAGGCGAATGGGAGATATCTGCCTTGCACACGATGTGCTCGTCATTTCCGACGAAATCCACGGAGATTTTGTCTATCGGAAAAAGCATTATGTGTACGCAGAGCTTGGCGAAGAATATAGAAAAAACAGCATAATCTGTACGGCGCCGAGCAAGACATTTAATATAGCAGGGCTTCAGATGTCCAATATTTTTATTCCGAATCAGGGGCTGCGCCGCCGATTTAGACGTGAAGTGAGAAACGTTGGCTACAGTCAGATTAACACAATCGGCCTTGCCGCCACAAAATCCGTTTACACAAAAGGCCATGAATGGTACACTGAATTAAAGGAATATTTATGGGATAACTATTTGTTTGCAAAGCAGTTCATTGAGGAACGTATTCCGAATATTCGCGTGGTAGAGCCGGAAGGAACGTATCTTTTATGGCTTGACTGCAGCGGGCTTGGACTTTCGGCGACAGAGCTTGAAAATCTTATCCTCAATAAAGCAAAGCTCTGGCTCGACAGCGGTGTTATTTTCGGCAAGGAAACCGCACTGTTTCAGCGAATCAATTATGCCTGCCCAAGAAGTGTGTTAGAGCAGGGACTTGTTCAGCTGGAAGCGGCATTAAAAGAATAAGGTGATAGAATGACATTACAACAATTGAGATACGCCATTATGATTGCAGACTGCGGTTCAATGAATGAGGCAGCAAAACGGCTCTTCATTTCTCAGCCGAGCCTTTCCGGAACCATCAAGGAATTAGAGCTGGAAATTGGGACAGACATCTTTTTCCGCTCGAACAGAGGAATTGTCATCACGCCGGAAGGCGAGGAATTTCTCGGCTATGCAAGACAGGTGGCAGAGCAATACCGTCTTTTGGAAAACCGCTATATTGAAAAGGATTCCAAGAAGAAATTCAGCGTTTCCATGCAGCATTACTCCTTTGCCGTAAAGGCGTTTGTGGAGGTAGTAAAGAAAGTGGGAATGGAGCAGTATGAATTTGCGGTGCATGAGACAAAGACCTATGAAGTGATTGAAAATGTAAAAAATTTTAAGAGTGAACTTGGCGTTTTATACTTAAATGATTTCAATGAGCAGGTTCTGTCAAAGGTGCTCAAAGAAAACAGTTTGGAATTTATTGAGCTGTTTCAGTGTGATACCTATGTGTACTTATGGGGTGAACACCCCTTGGCAAAAAAGGATAAAATCACGATGAAGGAGCTTGAGGAATATCCTTGCCTTGCTTTTGAGCAGGGGAAGAACAATTCCTTCTATCTTGCCGAAGAGGTGATGAGCACCTATGATTACAAGCGGATTATCAAGGCGGATGATAGAGCTACAATGCTAAACCTTATGGTTGGCTTAAACGGTTATACGCTGTGCTCCGGAATTATATGCGAGGAATTAAACGGAGATGATTACCGTGCCGTGCCGCTTGCGGAGAGCGAGAAAATGCGAATTGGCTATATCAAGCGAAAGGGTTCCAATGTCAGCCGCTTAGGTGAAATCTATATAGAAGAATTGAAACGATATGAAAACAGGGTGCTATAGGTTTTACCTATACCTAACTATCATTTTTGAATATTAGCACATTCTTTTCATATCTGATATAATGACTTTATCAAACGAAGGAAAGGAGAGAACGGTTATGCGTACTTTAAATATAATGTCAAATGAAATAATGTGTTGCGATGACAGAGGCATGTGTGGTATCATGCTTTATCAGGTGCGTTTAAATCCGTTTTCCCTGTGAGAAATAGTTTACTCCGGTAAAGTGAAGGTGAAAACAGCGCATCTTATGTTATAATCATAGAAGCGTTGTTTTTTTTATTACCAAACAGGAAGGGGTAAAATATGATTCGTATTGAGAATGTAAGCAAGGTATTTAAGACAACAGCAGACGAAATCAAAGCGGTTCAAAACATAAATCTCACGATTGAAGATGGAAGTATATTTGGAATTATCGGTTTATCCGGTGCAGGTAAATCCACTTTGGTGCGATGTATCAACCTATTGGAAAGACCGACAGCCGGAAAGATTTTTCTAAATGATGTGGAGTTGACCGCATTGACTCCCAGAGAGCTGAGACAAGAGAGAAAGAAAATCGGTATGATTTTCCAGCAGTTCAATTTGCTTGAGCAGAGAAATGCGCTCAAGAATGTATGCTATCCTTTAGAGATTGCAGGAATGCAGGCAAAGGAAGCAAAAGAAAAAGCAAAAGAGCTGTTAAAGCTTGTCGGCTTGGAGGATAGGATGGATAACTACCCATCCCAGTTGTCAGGAGGGCAAAAGCAGAGGGTTGCGATAGCGAGAGCCTTAGCGACAGACCCGCAGGTGCTCTTGTGCGATGAGGCAACAAGTGCCTTGGACCCAAATACGACAAGATCGATTTTAGATTTGCTGAAAAAAATCAACCAGACACTCGGAGTGACCATTGTAGTCATCACTCATGATATGAAGGTAGTGGAGCAGATATGTGACAGGGTCGCAGTTTTAGAGCAGGGAATGGTGGAAGAGACAGGTGCCGTAAAAGACATCTTCATCTCACCAAAGTCCAAGATTGCGCAGGAGCTTATCTTCCCGAAGAGTAAGGGAGTTTCCACAATGCTTGGAAAGAGGATTTTACGACTTGTTTTTGACGGACAGTCATCCTTTGAACCGGTCATTGCAAACCTTGTATTAAAATGTCAGACGATAGTAAATATCTTAGGAGCCAGCACAGAGGATGTAGGCGGTAAAGCCTTTGGACAGATGATTTTAGAACTGCCGGAGGATGAACTGGCAATTGCCAGGGCAAAGGGATATTTAGATTCAATCGGAATTCATTATGAGGAGAGTGAGATAAATGGAAATTAATCAGTTGGTATTATTAATGCTTACAGGAGCAAAGGAATCTCTTTATATGACCCTTGTGGCAACGGCGTTTTCCTATTTTATCGGAATTCCCGTAGGAGTACTTTTGTTCATTACAGATAAAAATGGAATATGGGAAAATAAAATCCTGAACACAGTTTTGGGAATTATTGTAAACCTGACACGTTCCATTCCTTTTATTATTTTGCTGGTTGCCATGCTTCCGGTTACCCGCTTTATCGTGGGAACAAGCATCGGCTCCACCGCAACAATCGTTCCGCTTGTATCGGCAGCAACCCCGTTTGTAGCGAGAATGGTGGAATCCTCCTTAAAAGAGGTAGATGGTGGAATTATCGAAGCAGCTTTGGCGATGGGCTCCAGCACATTTCAGATTATATGGAAGGTTCTTTTGCCGGAGGCAAAACCGTCCTTGATGGTAGGTTGTACGATTGCCATCACAACTATTTTAGGATACTCCGCTATGGCTGGCTTTGTCGGCGGCGGCGGACTTGGAGCAATCGCAGTTAATTACGGTTATTACCGTTATCAAACGGATATTATGCTCATAACAGTGGTTCTGCTTGTCATTATTGTGCAGATATTCCAGGAGATTGGAATGAGATTTGCCAATCGGACAGATAAGAGAATAAAGAATTCGTAGAAAAGAGGAGATTATTATGAAAAAAAGAGTTATATCATTTATTTTACTGACGGCACTATTAACAACAGCATTTTCCTTAGCCGGCTGCTCACAGGCATCCAAAACAGATGACAAGACAATTAAGGTAGGTGCTTCACCGGCTCCTCACGCTGAAATTTTGGCGCAGGTAAAGGATGTACTTGCAGACGAGGGTTATACGTTAGAAATCGTAGAGTACAATGACTACGTATTACCAAACACTGCATTGGACAGCGGAGAACTGGATGCAAACTATTTCCAGCATCAGCCATACTTAGATGATTTTAATGCAGAAAACGGTACAGATATCGTATCTGCGGGCTCCATCCATTTTGAGCCGTTTGGTATTTATGCAGGAAAAACTGCCTCTATCGCTGATTTAGCAGAGGGCGCCACCATTGCAGTTCCAAACGACGCAACAAATGAGGCAAGAGCACTTCTTTTACTGGAGGCACAGGGACTTATCAAATTAAAAGAGAATGTAGGACTTAGCGCAACAAAGCTTGATATTGCAGAGAACCCATTAAACCTGAACATTGAAGAGATTGAAGCAGCTCAGATTGTACGTTCTTTAGCAGACGTTGACCTTGCAACAATCAATGGTAACTACGCAATCGACGGTGGATTAAGCGTATCGGACGCTCTTGCATCGGAGGATTCAGCATCCCTTGCGGCTACTACATATGCCAACATTGTTGCAGTACAGGCAGGACATGAGAATGATGAGAAGATAAAGGCACTTATAGGCGCTTTACAAAGCGATGCAGTTCGCCAGTTTATTGAAGAAGAATATAAGGGAGCAGTAGTTCCTGTATTCTAAATTTATATCACAGGAATTCTATTTCTAAAAAATTACGCCGCTTATATTGATAAGTGGCGTATTTCCATATGATATGAAATTTCATATCATATGGATACATTATGCACGCCATGCGGATAGGAAGTAGTTGCTTTGCAACCCGCACGGGCGCAACGTGTGAGTAAACTCACACTTTTTTATTATGATATGAGAAAAGGAGAGAATTTTATTATGACAAGAGAAGAAGCATGGGATATTTTGACCGAGTATAATGAGGATCCGTTTCATTTGGAGCATGCTCAGATTGTGGAGCAGACGATGAAATATTTTGCAAGGAAGCTTGGTTACGGGGAGGAAGAAGATTTATGGGGGATTGTGGGACTTTTGCATGATTTAGACTTTGAGAAGTATCCCCAGGAGCATTGCATCAAGAGTCAGGAAATCATGAGCGAGAAGGGAATTGATCCGAGAATCATCCGTGCAACTGCCAGCCATGGCTATGCAATCACCGTGGATATCAAGCCTGAACATGAGATGGAAAAGGTGTTGTATGCGGTAGATGAACTTACCGGACTTATCGGGGCGGCAGTCTTGATGAGACCGTCAAAGAGTGTGCAGGATTTGGAGTTAAAATCGGTGAAGAAGAAATATAAGAGTAAAAGCTTTGCTGCAGGTTGTTCCAGAGAGGTAATTGAGCGCGGAGCAGATATGCTCGGCTGGAGTCTGGATGAGCTGATTGAACAGACGATTGAGGCTTTAAAGACATTTCAGGATTAAATATGTTGTCATATATTCAGATATTTATATAAAAAAACAGCAAAATAACCAAATGAAAAATTGAAAATATGAGAATACTGGTAAAAATAAATAAAAGTCATTGACGAGACCCAGCAAAAAATACTATAATATGCCTATAGAGGAAAAGCGAAAAAACAAAAGAGGGGGACATGACGATGTTTAAAAATTTAAAGCTTGCTTATAAGATAAGCATTATGATTGGAATCATCGTAACTCTGGGCGTTATAGCAGCCAGTGGAATTATCCTAGGAAATGTATATACAAACTCGTATGATCAAGCTATTATGCTTGCGGAAGAAGCGAGCCTTAGCTATGCAAAGGATGTCGGAAGTGATTTTGATGTGGCATATACAACCGTGAATGGAATTCGCAACACGGTATTGTTTGCAAAGCAGTCAGGCAATATTACGAGAGAAAAGATTGTCAGTCAGTTGGAAACCACATTGGAGGAAACTCCATCACTGCTGAGTATTTATGCATTATGGGAGCCTGACGCTTATGATGGGAAGGATGCCAAATTCAGCAATCAGGAGGGCTGCGATATAAAGGGAAGATTTCTTCCTTATATTGTGAGAACAGATGACGGAATTTCTGTGACCATCCGTGAGGATTACGCTAAGGCGGGCTCAGGAGATTACTATTTAGTGCCAAAGAATACGAAGGAGCCTATTTTCATAGATCCTTACTATTATGAGGTAAACGGTAAAAATGTTTTGATTTGTTCCCTTGCAATGCCGATTATGGACAACTCAGGAAATTTCCTCGGCGTTATCGGTGCAGATATCAGTATGGATTCCTTTCAGGAAAAAATAAATACCGCACAGCCGATGGGAGGCTATGCCCAGCTTATCACTGAAAGAGGAGTGATAGTTGCGGACGGAGGCAATACAGAATATATTTTGAAAAATATTGCAAGCCTGGATGCATCCCAAAACAATATTGTCAATAAAATTAAAACACACAGCTCTTTTACAGTAAGAGGAAAATCAATTTATACAGGAAGTGATGTTCTGTCTGTATATGAGCCGATTGTATCGACTACAATGTCAACGGGCTGGGCTTTTGCCGCTCATATTCCGCTTGATAATGTCTTTTCGAATTACAATACGCTTTTAACCGCAATTATTTTGGTTATGGCGATTTTTATTATACTTGTAGCATCAATTGTCTATGTACTGATCAGCAGATCAATAAAGCCGCTTGTCATAGCTACCCGTTATTTGGAGAATTTGGCAAATGCAGACTTCTCCGTGCAGATAGACGGAAAATATCTGAAACGAGGGGATGAAGTAGGTATTCTTCTGAAATCCATGAGGAAGATGCAGGAGTCCATACAAGATATTATAAAGGGTGTAAAGCAAGTGACAGACGGCGTTACGGTATCAATCGGCGGAGTCGGAACGGCAGTGGAGAATTTGAATTTTCAGATTGAGGAAATTTCGGCTACGACAGAAGAGTTGTCTGCACAGATGGAAGAGACGTCAGCTTCTACAGAGGAGATGAGTGCTTCCTCGGCTGAAATTGAAGATTCAGTTTTGGATATGGTGGAAAAGACAAAAACCGGTATCGATGCTGTTGCAGAAATTAAAAAGCGAGCACAGGAATTAAAGGCGTTAGCGCAAGAATCACAGAGAACAGCAAATGAGGTATATGCTTCTACCTCAGAGAACCTGTTAAATGCGATTACAAAATCAAAATCCGTAGAGCAAATTGGTGTATTGTCAGATGATATTTTGGCAATCAGTTCTCAGACGAATCTTTTGGCGTTAAATGCGGCAATCGAGGCAGCAAGAGCCGG
This sequence comes from Konateibacter massiliensis, assembly GCF_900184995.1. Lineage (GTDB taxonomy): Bacteria > Bacillota > Clostridia > Lachnospirales > Lachnospiraceae > Lachnotalea > Lachnotalea massiliensis. The sequence continues at coordinate 2,153,270 of NZ_LT860099.1, read as the reverse complement.
GGAAGCAGGAAAAGGTTTCGCGGTTGTTGCAGATGAGATTAGAAAGCTTGCGGAGGCATCGAGTAAGACGGCGAATCAGATACAGGATATTACAAAAAATGTATTGGAATCAGTTGATAACCTTTCTCAAAGCTCAGAAGAGATTCTAAAGTTTATGGATGAGAAGGTAATAGAAGATTATAAGCACCTGGTAAGAACCGGAAATCAATACAATGAGGATGCTGTATTTGTGGATGATCTTGTATCAGAATTCAGCCATAGTTCAGAAAGGGTTCACGAGGCAATTATGAGCATGAAGCAGACAATCGACGGAGTTGCGATTGCTGCTGAGGAGGGTGCTCTCGGAACCTCAAATATCGCGCAGAAATCCGGTACAATATCTGAAAAGGCAAGTCAGGTTACAAGTGAGATGGAACAGATGGGACAAGGTGCCAAGGAGCTTGGTGATTTGGTTTCCAGATTTAAGATTTAACTGAAGTCTGAATAGAAAAAATGAAGGAAGGAGAAATCCTTCCTTTCTTATACCATAGGAAAGTTTTCCGAACTTCCTATGGTATAAAAAATTATTTATGCGCACCTCCCGGAGTGGAAGTTGTTGCTTCGCAACCCGCTTGGACGCGAAGTGTGAGCAAAGCTTACACTTTCTTGTGTACGGGGAAATTCTTTAAATAGGAGGTCATGATGACAATAAAAGAAGCTTGTACAATACCCAAAATATTACAATATGCCAATGCCTCCACAAAGGAAAGGCTGGTGACTTGTGCATCTCTTAAGACGTTTCAAAAGGGCGAGTTTATTTTTCAGGATAAGGAAAATGTAAGTCAGCTTTATTTTGTGATAAAGGGATATGTCTCGATTTTTAAAGTAAATAAGAAGCAGGATAAGAAAGCAATCTTCGTTTATGGGGAGGGGGAGATGCTGAATGAGGTCATCATTCAAGAGCCTGTTGCGTCGGTCAGCTGTGAGGCTTTGGGCGAGGTGATCATTTTGGTAATCCCAAGAGGTGTGTTTTTAGAGTTACTGGAGCAGGATTTTGGATTGACCAAGGCAATTCTAGGATCTTTGGCGGTAAAGGTAAGAAGGCTTTATCATCAGTTGGGAAATACATCCAATATGATGAACTTAGAGCGTCAGGTGGCGGCAAAGCTATGGCGGCTGGCGAAGGATTTCGGAGTTTCGGAAAAGGATGAAGTACAAATCAACTTTGATTTATCCATCACCTTTCTTGCCGATATGATTGGCTCAAAGCGGGAATCGGTCTCAAGGGCTGTGAAATGTTTATCAGAGAAAGGAATCATAAGAGCAGAAAGAAATCGATTTTATATTTGTGACATGGAACAGCTGATTGCAGTCGTTAAGAGTGAAAAAGCGTAATAGATCCGGATGAATAAGTTTGTAAAAAAATAAACAATCGTGATATTCATCACGGCATAGAAGGAAATTTTGTGTTACATTGTTAAAAAAGTGACAAGGAGGATTTCTTTTATGTTTCAAGAGGAGTATCAGATGGTGGCAAAGGCGGCATCAACCAAGGTATCGCTGCTGAAAAGAAATCCGATGGGCTATTTCCTGCTGTCAGCGTTGGCGGGTATGTACATCGGATTTGGTATTTTACTGATTTTTAGTATCGGAGGTATGCTGAGCGGACTGCCTTTTGCCAAAATTATTATGGGGGCGGCGTTTGGAATTGCCCTCAGTCTGGTGGTAATTGCGGGGGCTGAACTATTTACCGGAAATAACATGGTGATGATTGCCGGTGTCATGAAAAAAACAGTTAATGTGGGGGATACAATAAAGCTATGGGTGGTGTGCTTTATTGGTAATTTTGCAGGTTCTATTCTTTTGGCGATTTTGTTTCGATATGCCGGATTGGCAGAGGGGGCAGTCGGAGAGTTTATAGCAAGCACTTCAGCAGCGAAGATGAGTATTCCCTTTATTCCGCTGTTGCTTCGGGGAATTTTGTGTAACACGCTTGTCTGCCTTGGTGTTTGGTGTGGTATGAAGTGTAAATCAGAGAGCGGTAAGCTTATCATGATTTTCTGGTGTCTGTTTGCTTTTATTACAACAGGATTTGAGCATAGTATTGCGAATATGACGCTGCTCACAATTTCTTTATTAAAGCCATACGATCAGGCAATCAGTCTTGGCGGATATTTTTACAATATTTTCACCGTAACACTCGGAAATATGATAGGCGGCATCTTGTTTGTGGCAATTCCTTATTATGTTGCCTCAAAAAATAAGGAGGCATAAGGATGGGTTACGAATTAAGAAACGAAGAGCTAAACGAAATGCTTGCTCAGCTTAAGAAGGAATATCTGATTTATGCACCCAAATACTTCAAAGGCGGCGGAAGATTTTCAGACACGGACAGTGTGAGATACGGTGAAGTGAGTACGGCAGACGAGATTGTGTTTGATAAAAAAGCAGAATATTCCTTTAAGGAAGTGCTTCTTCCTATCTCCCAGACCTTATTCTATTTTACGGAGGATGAGGTTAAGGAGGCGGATGCGCCGAAAAAGGGAGCGATTGTATTTCTTAGAAGCTGTGACCTTCACGGGGTAAAGCGGTTAGATGAAATGTATTTAAACAACGGACCAAGTGACCACTATTACAAGAGACTTCGAGAAAACGTGATATTTGTCCTGATGGGCTGTGAAAAATCCTTTGATTCCTGCTTTTGTGTGGATATGGGGACCAATATTTCCGATAATTATGATATGAGCATTGATCGATGTGAAAATGGTTATCAACTGGACTGCAAATCACCGAAGTTTGAAGAGGCGCTGAAAAAATATGCAGTGAGAGAAAAGAAAGTGACTTCTGCGGCTGTCACTGAGACAAAGACAAGGGTGAATATCCCTGCCAACCTAAGCTATCAGATAGCAAACGCAAGTTTGTGGCGAGAATATGATTCAAGATGCATCAACTGCGGCAGATGTAACTTTGTCTGTCCGACTTGTACCTGTTTCACGATGCAGGATATTTTCTATACCGATAATGGAAGAGCCGGGGAGAGAAGAAGAGTGTGGGCTTCCTGTATGGTGGATGGCTATACGGATGTTGCAGGCGGTGGAAATTACCGCTCTAAAAACGGTGACCGCATGCGCTTTAAAGTTCTTCATAAGGTGCTGGATTACAAAGAAAGAAACGGCTATCACATGTGTGTGGGATGTGGGCGATGTGATGATATATGTCCCGAATACATTTCCTTCTCAAACTGTATTAACAAGTTGGAAAACGGAATGAAGGAGGTTCTGGCAAATGAGTAAGAATGAATATATCCCGTTTTTGTCTGAAATCGTTGAAGTAATTAAGCACACAGACATAGAATACACCTTTCGTATGACATACGAGGGAGAGGTAAAGCCTGGACAATTTTTTGAGGTCTCCATTCCAAAGTATGGGGAAGCTCCTATTTCCGTGAGTGGAATTGAGGAGGGAATTGTGGATTTAACCATTCGCCGTGTGGGAAAGGTGACAAACGAAATATTTGAGCAATACGTGGGCGATAAATTGTTCCTGCGCGGACCGTACGGAAACGGCTTTGATGTAAATTTATATAAAGGAAACGAGATTGTTGTCGTGGCAGGCGGAACCGGTGTGTCACCTGTGCGAGGTGTGATTGATTATTTTGCAAAAAATACCGCTGAACGAAAAGATATGACGATAATTACAGGCTTTAAATCTGAGGAGGACATTTTGTTTCGAAAAGATTTTGAGCTTTGGAGAGAAAAAATGAATGTGACGCTCACACTTGACAGTGGTGAGGAGACGAAACTTCACAAAATTGGGCTTGTCACAAAATATATTCCCGAATTGAAGCTTTCCGATGTAAAAAAAGCGGTAGCAATCGTGGTTGGGCCTCCTGCAATGATGCATTTTTCAGTGAAGGGACTTCTCGAAATCGGCTTTGAGGAAGAAAATATCTGGATTTCACAGGAGAGAAAGATGTGCTGCGGAATTGGAAAATGCGGGCACTGCAAGATCGGAAATCAATATGTCTGTCTGGACGGGCCTGTTTTTAACTACGTTCAGGGTAAAGAACTGGTTGACTAAGGAGGTAGGAAAATATGGATATGAACACAAAAAAATTAAAAAAGAATGCGTTTCGTGTCTCCAAGGAGCGCGGGATTACTGCCTCCAGAATCAGAGTGCCGGGCGGACGAATGGACGCAAAATATCTGTCCATGATTCAGCATATCGCAGATACCTACGGAAACGGAACAATTCATATAACAGTGCGTCAGGGCTTTGAAATATTGGGTATCCCATTTGAGAAAATCGATGAGGTGAATGAGCTTTTACAGCCGATTATTGAGGGAATGGGCATCAACCAGACGGCAGAGGGAGAAGGCTACAGCGCTTCCGGAACGAGAAACATAACTGCCTGCGTGGGAAACAGCGTCTGTCCTTATGCGTGCTATGAGACAACAGCGTTTGCAAAGAAAATGGAGAAAGCGATTTTTCCGAATGATTTGCACTTTAAGATTGCTTTTACCGGCTGCTCAAACGACTGTGCCAAGGTGAGGATGCATGATTTTGGTATTCTCGGAATGACGGTGCCTCAGTTTGAACCGGAGAGATGTATCAGCTGCCAAGCCTGTGTCAAGGCATGTGCGAAGAAGTCGGTGGGTGCGTTGCAGTTTGTAAATTACAGACCGCAGAGAGATGAACATAAATGCATCGGCTGTGGTGAATGTGTACTTAGCTGTCCCAATATGGCATGGACAAGAAGTGAAAAAAAGTATTACAGGCTTACACTTTTAGGCAGAACAGGAAAGAAAAATCCCCGTTTGGGCGAGGATTTTATCAAATGGGCGGACGAGGAGAGCATTATCAAAATTGTGAAAAACACATACGATTATGTGAAGAAATACATTGACCCGGATGCACCCGGCGGCAAGGAACATATCGGCTATATTGTGGACAGAACCGGATTTGAGGAATTTAAGAAGTGGGCACTCAAGGATGTAGAACTGCCTGAGATTGCAGAGGTAACCGAACGTATTTACTGGGGTGGCGTCACCTATAAATAAAATGTAATTGCTTTCGCTGCAAAATGCTAGTATAATCAATCCGGATATATCAACAGCAAACGTGGAGTGATAAAGTGAAAACATTAAATATAACAGTGGAACAGATGAAACAATTACAATCCGAGGAATATGATTTGATTGACATGCGAGACAGCGTCGCCTACCAGCATGGTTTTATACCGGGGGCGGTGAACATAAGTGAGGACAAGCTTATGGAAAGCATGGACAGCCTTCCGAGGGATAAAAAGATTATTCTTTACTGCATGAAGGGCATCATAAGTGAGGACGCGGCAAGGGAACTTACAGAGAAGGGCTACGAAGCCTACAATCTGGAGGGCGGCTACGGAAGGTGGCTGATTGAAAGCTTTAAGGAAGAAAAACGCTACGAGGAAATAGAGCGAAGCATCCAGAAGAAGTTTCATAAGGAGATTATGAGCAGGTTCACAAAGGCTGTGAAGGAATACGAGCTGGTACAGGAAGGCGATAAAATAGCAGTCTGTATTTCGGGTGGTAAGGATTCCATGCTTATGGCAAAGCTGTTTCAGGAACTGAAGCGCTATCGAAAGGTGAACTTTGAGGTGGTATTTCTCGTTATGGACCCGGGCTATAATGAGACAAACAGACAGGTCATTGAGAAAAATGCGAAGCTTTTAAATATACCGATTACGGTATTCGAGAGTGATATATTTGAGGCGGTATACGAGGTTGAAAAATCTCCGTGTTATTTGTGCGCCAGAATGAGAAGAGGTCACCTTTACAGTAAGGCGAAGGAGCTTGGCTGCAACAAGATTGCACTGGGACACCATTATGATGACGTCATTGAGACGATACTTATGGGAATGCTGTACGGCGCGCAGATTCAGACGATGATGCCGAAGCTTCACAGCACGAATTTTGAAGGCATGGAGCTGATACGTCCGATGTATCTGATACGCGAGGAGGACATCAAGAGCTGGAGAGACTACAACAACTTGCGTTTTATTCAATGTGCCTGCCGCTTCACTGATGACTGCACCGCCTGCCGGGTGGACGGAAGTGCGGTTTCCAAGCGAACAGAGATTAAGGATTTGATTGCCAGTCTCAAGAAAACCAATCCGTACATTGAGGCCAATATTTTCCGCAGCGTGGAAAATGTTAATTTAAGTACGGTAATTGCTTATAAAAAGCAGGGAGAGAAGCATCACTTTTTAGAAGAGTATGACAATAACAGTTCAGCCATGCAGAAATGATTCGGCAAAATGACCGTGAGTGTTTACACTCTAAGGACGTTTTGTAGAATCATTTCTATAGGGCGGACGCCCTACATGAATAATGTGCCAATTATGAAGTAAAATACTTGGAATATTTGTATATTTCGGCACATTATGAATGGTATGGCTGAACCGTGAAGAGGAGAACGAATAGTTCTTCTCTTTTTTGCAAAACATTCACAAAATGTTCACAAAATATTGACATAATATTCCAAATCTAATACAATATTTTTTGTAACTATTTATAAATAAAAATTAATATTTATTACGAGAGGGAGAATAAGATATGAAGATTACAAAAAGAATTTTTGCCGCTTTCCTTGCGTTGACGCTTGCATTAGGATTATTCCTAGTTCCTGCTAATCAGGTGGAGGCAACAGGTAAGGTAGCAGTACCATCAAAAGTTAGGGTTATGCCAAATATTTCAGACACTGTAAGTTTTGATTTACCTGCATATGGCTACTCAATTAAAAACTTAAAGTCAAGTAGTAAGAATTTAAAGGCAAAACAGACATATCAATATAATTCATTTGATGCAGAAGAAAAAGAGAATGAAAGTAGTGCGACTATTACTATGTATGCATCAAAGGAAGGAACATATAAAGTAAGCTTTGATATTTACAATGCAAGCGGAGTAAAAGAAAGTTCAAAAAAGATTACGGTATATGCAAAGAGCGATCTTCCTATGAAGAGCTTAAAGCTGGGAAATAAAAATTATCTTAGCGAGACTGATTTGAATTCAAGATTATTGACTGCTAAATCAGGTAAAGTAAGTATAAGTATGGCAAAAGGCTATAAGTTAAAAAAGCTTGAGTATGGCGTATATAATAAAGCGAAAGACGACGTAGTTTATACAACCATCAAGAATAAGAAAAAAATAACATTTGGAACAGAAGTAAGTTCTTCTAACTATAGCTATACATCCTCTTATAGAGATTATAAATACAATTACTGGAGAAATCCGGCATTGGCTTATACTTATATAAGAGTTACATACACGGATAAGTACACAAAAACCGAGCAGGTTTCAACTTATTCATTCTACAAATGGGTGAACTAGACCAAATTAAAAACTTAAACTGAGCTCCGGAACTCTGCTATAATAGCCGTTGACAACTTACGACCGTTATTATATAATTTGAAGATATAGCGATGACGAAGAGAAGTAGCATAAATTATCGTTTTCAGTGAGTGGAGGACAGTGCGAACTCCATAAAATGAATTTATGCGAATAACACTTTACCAGCTGCAATCTGAACATTTGAGGTGCTTGCAGAAGAACCGCAATCAGTAGGTGCGCCGTTAGCTGTGCGACAACAGCAGGGTTTATGATTGAACCGATGAGTGACTGTATAACAGTAAATCAGGTGGTACCGCGGACATAACATGTTCGTCCTGAACGATTAATTCGTTTAGGATGGACATTTTTTTGTATCTATGGAAGATTTTTGAATTTTCTATGATATAAAACGACTGATGCGCATTAGGCGCAAAATGTGCCAAGGCACACTTATAATATATATTGGAGGAAAATTTATGAACACATCAAACACTTATCGTAACAAAACAATGAACAACATTGGAGAGGGCGACATCGGACAGACCTTGAAGATTGCAGGCTGGGTAGAAAATATCCGTGACCACGGCGGTGTATCCTTTATTGATTTAAGGGATATGTACGGGGTAATGCAGGTTGTTATGCGTGATACAAATCTTTTGGACGGAATTAGCAAAGAGGACTGTATCAGTATAGAAGGACCGGTTCAGCATCGTGATGAGGAGACCTTCAATCCGAAGATTCCGACCGGAACAATTGAGTTAGAGGCGACTACCGTGGAAGTGCTCGGAAAAGTGTACAAACAGCTTCCGTTTGAGATTGCAAGTTCAAAGGAAATCCGTGAGGACTTGCGCTTAAAGCACCGTTATTTGGATCTTCGTAACAAGAAGGTGAAGGATAATATTATTTTCCGTTCCGAGGTAATCAGCTTTTTAAGACAGAAAATGACAGACATGGAATTTTTGGAAATTCAGACGCCGATTCTTTGCGCTTCCTCACCGGAAGGAGCAAGAGATTATATTGTGCCGTCCCGTAAATTCAAAGGAAAATTTTATGCATTGCCTCAGGCACCACAGCAGTATAAGCAGCTTCTTATGGTATCCGGGTTTGACAAGTATTTCCAGATAGCTCCATGTTTCCGTGACGAGGATGCGAGAGCAGACCGTTCACCGGGCGAGTTCTATCAGTTGGACTTTGAGATGAGCTTTGCGACACAGGAAGATGTTTTCCGTGCAGGCGAGGAAGTGCTGACAGCAACGTTTGAAAAATTTGCGCCGGAAGGCTTTGAAGTGACAAAGGCACCATATCCGATTATCAGCTACAAGCAGGCTATGCTTGAGTACGGTACAGATAAACCAGACCTTCGTAACCCGCTTAAAATTGTAGATGTGACGGAATTTTTCCAGAACTGTACCTTTACACCGTTCCACGGTAAGACCGTGCGTGCAATCAAGATTCATGGAAAGCAGTCCAAAGGCTTCCACGAAAAGCTTCTGAAATTTGCAACCTCCATCGGAATGGGCGGTTTAGGTTATCTGGAAGTTTTAGAGGATATGAGCTACAAGGGACCGATTGACAAATTTATTCCGGATGACAGAAAGAGTGAGATTGCGCAGATAGCAGGCTTGGAAGCAGAAGATACGATTTTCTTTATCGCTGACAAGGAGGACCGTGCGGCACATTATGCAGGGCAGCTTCGTACAGAACTTGCAGAGCGTTTGGATATATTGGAGAAGAATGCATACCGCTTCTGCTTCGTAAATGACTTCCCGATGTTTGAGTATGACAAGGAAGCAAAGCAGATTATCTTTACCCATAATCCTTTCTCCATGCCGCAGGGAGGACTTGAGGCGTTAAATACAAAAGACCCGCTTGATATTCTGGCTTACCAGTATGATATCGTGTGCAACGGCGTGGAATTATCCTCCGGTGCCGTGAGAAACCACAACCTGGATATCATGGTAAAGGCATTTGAGATTGCCGGCTATACAGAGGAAGATTTAAAGGATAAGTTCGGTGCACTTTACAATGCATTCCAGTTTGGAGCTCCGCCTCATGCAGGAATGGCACCGGGTGTTGACCGTATGATTATGCTTCTTAGAAATGAAGAGAATATCCGTGAGATTATTCCGTTCCCGATGAACGGAAATGCACAGGATTTGATGTGCGGAGCACCGAACGAGGTATCCGAAATGCAGCTTCGTGAGGTTCACATCAAAATAAGGTAACTTATCAGGAGGCAAAATTGAGTAAAAAAGAAAAGGTTTATGCATATTTGGATGAACTTCATATTTCCTATAAGGTTTCGGAACATCCTCCTATTTTTACGATAGAGGAGCTAGAGGAATTTGATATTCCCCACAAGGATAAGATAGCAAAGAACCTGTTTCTTAGAAATGACAACGGGAAAAAACACTATCTTATCACCTTGCGTCAGGACAAGCAGGTGGACTTAAAGGACCTGAAAGATAGAATTGGAAGCTCCCGCTTAAGCTTTGCTTCGGAGGAGAGGCTGATGCGGCAGCTGGGACTTTCCAAAGGCTCCGTGACACCTCTTGGTGTGATAAACAATGAGGATAACAGCGTGGAGGTCTGGTTTGATAAAGACTTGATTGACGAGCCGGTTATCGGTGTTCATCCGAATGAGAATGATGCAACGGTGTGGCTTAGCTATGCGGAGTTAAAGCGCGTAGTTGAGCACCGCGGAAATTTTTTTGGAACTGCATATATCCGATAAGAGGAAGCGACGGGCAATATGGCTCACCAATAAAAAAGCGGAGTTAAAATGTAATTTGAACATTTTAACTTCGCTTTTTATTTATGCGCACGAATGCAAGTGGAAGATGTCACGACTTGTCCGCTTTGTTCTCATGTACATGACTCAGCAGATGCGACAAATACTTCCAGAAGTAATTGGAAGCAGCAGACGGTTTCTGGTGCTTAGAACGGATGAAAGCAAGCTCGCTCTTTAACGTAATATCTAAAGGTACAACGGAAATTCCCGGTACATTCAATGCACGAATCGCATTTCCCATCATGAGAGAAACTCCCATCCCGTTTGAAACAAAATCTAATATATTGTCTATATGAGTTCCGGTATAGTTGAGCTTTGGCTTGAAGCCTGCTTTGTTGCAGAGGAAATAAAACTGGTTGATAAGCTGTGTGCTCTGATCCAGTTGATAAAAGCTCTCCTCCTTTAGCTCTGTAAGAGAGATTTTTTCTCTGTCAGAGAGAGGATGGGTGATTGGAAGCACCGCGGCAAACTCATCATATCCGGCTGTAATTTTTTCATAGTGATTGGAATTGAGATCAAATATGCGGACAAACGCAATATCATAGGTGCCTAAATCCAGTTCTTTTAAAAGATAAATACTCTCCACCTCTGTTACATCCAGCAAAATATCAGGATAATTTTGGTGAAACTTGGATATCAGTCCTGCAACCTTATAATTTCGCATCACCGGAATAGTACCGATTTTTAGGATGGAATGATTTGGATTTTGGAACGGAATCAATGCCGCCTGAAATTCTTCATAATCAGATAAAATCTTTTCTGCGTAAGGCAGCAAAGCCTTCCCCGCAGGAGTCAATGCTATTTTCCTGTGTTCGCGGGAAAATAGAAGGGTATCCAGTTCTTTTTCCAAGGCGATTATCTGCTTGGAAATGTTCCCTTGCGTCGTAAAAAACTGTTCTGCCGTCTCTGTATAATTCAATGTTTTTGACAAATCTAAAAAGTATTTCAAACGATCTATATTCATAATCTGACAAGAAGCCCCCTTTTAAACTATTCTATTATGGAATAGTATAGCACAAAAAGTGAATTGATTGCACTGTATTTTAATTATAAAATGGTTACAGTTTAGACAGGCCAAAATAGAAAAAATGTGAGGTGTCGTATTGAAAGACAGAATAATCGTGGGAGTCAGCGGGGCTTCCGGCATTGTACTGGCAATGGAGCTGCTTCGGCAGTTAAAAAATCAAGATGCAGTGGAGACACATCTGGTTTACTCCAAGGCAGCAGAGCTGACGTTAAAATGTGAGACAGGCTATAATCTGCAGCAGCTTTGTGAACTGGCGGATGTGGTTTATAACAATGAAAATATCGGTGCTTCGATAGCAAGCGGAAGCTTTAAGACAAAAGGGATGGTTATCCTTCCTTGCAGTATGAAAAGTGTTGCGGGAATTGCCAGTGGTTACAGCGATAATTTATTGCTTCGCGCGGCGGATGTTGTGCTGAAGGAGCGGCGAAAACTTGTACTTGGCGTGAGAGAGAGTCCGTTTTCCACGCTCCACCTTGAGAATATGCAAAAGCTAAGCAGTATGGGAGCCGTTATTATGCCCCTCGTTTTAAGCTTTTATAATGAGCCGGACGGACTGGAGGCTTGCTCCAAGCACCTTGTTGCAAAAATTTTAGACCAATTTGATATAGAAGGAGAGTCCTTCAAGAGGTGGGAGGGCGTTTGAATGAAACAGTACATCGTAAAAAAAGAGATATATGGGCATAAGGTTGAAGCCATTATCACAAAAATGCCAAAGGACGTACACATTTTATTAATAGGCGGAGAACTTGCCCACACCGGCGCCGTCAGTGTTTTTAAGAACGGAGACGAGGAAGTATATACAGAGCTTCGGGGGCATAAGGAAGGCAGCATCAGCAGCAAATGGGCGAAGGAATTGTCTGCACTGTTTCTGTGCAGGGTAACGGTTGTGTGCGGCATCCATTATGACAATGCAACCAAGGAAATGATACAGGAAATTGTGAAAAGAACCGATGAAATGCTGCTGGAGGTAAAGCAGAATTACAGTTTGGCATTTCAACCCGAATAAACACGGTAACCATGCTATTTGATTACATAGATGAAAAAGAAGGAAAGAAGGTAAAAATATGTCAGAGAACAAAGTAAATGATTTACGCTCTGCATTAGAGCTGTTAAAGACTCTGCCGGGTCAGTTGGTAGAAACAGATGTTTTGGTAGATCCGATGGGTGAATTATCAGGAGTATATCGCCATGTTGGGGCGGGCGGAACAGTGATGAGACCGACCAAGGAAGGTCCTGCTATGATTTTTAACAATGTAAAAGGTCATGAAGGAGCAAGAGTTGCAATCGGCTTGCTTGCAAGCAGAGACAGAGTAGGACATCTGTTAAACTGCGATCCGAAGAAGCTTGGATTTTTATTAAAGGATTCCGTTGCAAATCCGATTCCTCCGGTTGTAATACCAAATGAAGAGGCAAAATGTCAGGAGGTTGTACATTTGGCAACCGAGGAAGGCTTTGATATCCGCAAGTTAGTTCCGGCACCGACAAACACTTTGGAGGATGCGGGTCCATATATCACACTCGGAATGTGCTATGCTTCCAATCCGGATACCAAAGAATCTGACGTTACCATTCACCGCATGTGCTTCCAGTCAAAAGATGAGATTTCTATCTTTTTACAGCCGGGTGCACGCCATATCGGCTATTTTAGAGAGCTTGCAGAGGCAAAAGGTGAGGCGCTTCCGATTTCCATCAGTATCGGTGTAGACCCTGCGATTGAGATTGCTTCTTGCTTTGAGCCGCCTACAACACCGCTAGGCTATGATGAATTGCAGGCAGCAGGCGCAATTCGTAACAAACCGGTTGAGTTGGTTCCATGTTTGACAATTAATGAGAGAGCAATTGCCAATGCAGAATATGTAATTGAAGGTGAAATTCTTCCGAATAAGCGCATCAGAGAGGATATCAACTCCAACACAGGAAAGGCAATGCCGGAGTTCCCGGGGTATTGTGGACCTGCAAATCCGGAATTACCGATTATCAAGGTAAAAGCCGTAACAACACGTACCAATCCGATTATGCAGACCTGCATCGGACCAAGCGAAGAACATGTTTCTATGGCTGGTATTCCGACAGAGGCAAGCATTCTTGGCTTAGTAGACAAGGCAATGCCGGGCAAGCTGCAAAACGTATACTGCGCATCCTCAGGAGGCGGAAAATATATTGCGATTATGCAGTTCAAGAAATCGGTTCCTTCGGATGAGGGACGTCAAAGACAGGCAGCGCTGCTGGCATTCAGTGCTTTTGCAGAGCTAAAGCACGTGTTTATTGTAGATGAAGATGTAGACTGTTTTGATATGAAGGATGTTATGTGGGCGATGACAACACGCTTCCAAGCGAACATTGATATGATTCCAATTCCGGGTGTACAGTGTCATCCTCTTGATCCGTCAAACCAGCCGTCTTATTCCGAAACAATAAGGGCGAGAGGTGTAGCTTGTAAGGCAATTTTTGACTGCACGGTACCGTTTGACCAAAAGGCTCACTTTGAGAGAGCGCAATTTATGGAGGTTGATCCGAAAAATTGGCTTCCGGATTTATTTTAGACAGAGGAGAAAAAACTATGCCAGTTGGAGTAATTATTAATGCATTATCTGTTGTATTTGGCGGAATTGCCGGAGCACTTGTAGGAAAAAAGCTGACCCCCGAATTTAAAGCAAGTATCACCCTTATCTTTGGTGTTTGCTCGATGGGAATGGGTATCAGCTCCATCGGATTAATGAAATATATGCCGGCGGTAATCTTTGCAATTGTAATCGGAACGGGGCTTGGACTTGCCTTTCATCTTGGAAAGTGGATTAATAAAGGGGCAGAGCAAATGCAAAAGCCCATTGCAAAATTATTTAAAGGTCAAAAATCTGATATGTCTCAGGAAGAATTTTTGTCAACTCTGGTAACTATTATTGTCCTGTTTTGTGCCAGCGGAACCGGTATCTATGGCTCTTTGGATGCCGGAATGACAGGAGACAGTACGATTTTGATTTCAAAATCCATATTAGATTTCTTTACAGCAGCTATCTTTGCTTGTAATTTAGGTTTGGTTGTATCTGTCGTGGCAATTCCTCAGTTTATTATTTTCTTCCTGCTTTTTATGGGAGCAAAATTTATTTTCCCTCTGACAACACCGGATATGATTGCGGACTTCAAAGCTTGCGGAGGTTTCCTGATGCTTGCAACAGGATTTAGAATGGTAAAGCTGAAGGACTTCCCGATTGCGGATATGATTCCTGCGATGATACTAGTCATGCCGCTAAGCTGGTTTTGGGTGAACTGTATTTTGCCGTTGCTGTAAGGTAGAGAGAAAATGAGGTCTTGGAGTGTTATCAGAAGTTAATAAAAGATCCGGGAAGGTAACGATGAAAGTCGTTGCCTTTTTGGAGTTTTGCGGATATAGTAAAAAATAGAGGGAGTGTAAAAATTTGGAGGTAGTAAATGAGAATACTTGTAATAGAAGATGAATATAAACTGGCAGATTTGATACGCGATTATCTGGAAAAAGAGAAATATGCGGTCGATATCGCCTTAGACGGAGAAGATGGACTTTTTCGTGCCGAGGCGGAAATATATGATGTAATTATATTGGATATTATGCTTCCTAAGATGGACGGCTTTGAAGTGCTTCGGCGTATACGAATGAAAGACAGCAAGGTGGCAATTTTAATACTCACGGCAAAATCAGAGCTTGAGGACAAGCTGCAAGGGCTTGACATGGGAGCGGATGATTATATGGCAAAGCCGTTTGAGATAAAGGAGCTGGCAGCGAGACTTCGCGTGCTGCTAAGACGGATGAAAAAGCTGGAAGACGATGTGCTCATCTATCACGATTTGCGGCTTGACTGCAATCAGTACAAGCTCTCCTGCAATCGGACCAATGAGGAGGTTGTGCTTGGAAGTAAGGAATATTTGCTGATGGAATATCTAATCACCAATGAGAGCCAGATTTTATCCAAGGAGCAGATAACGGATAAGATATGGGGTTATAACAACAGCGTGGAATACAATAATGCCGAAGTTTATGTCTCCTTCTTACGAAAAAAGCTGTGCTTTATCCATTCCGAGGTAAAGATTAAAACGATGAGAGGACTTGGCTACTGTCTGGCTGCCAATAAAAATTAGAGTATGGTAAAACGATTTAAGAAAAAAACAGCGATTATTCTGACTATCATTTTCTGGCTTATCCTGCTTGGAATTCTTTTGACGGTCAATCTGGTAAACAGCCGCTCGAACTATAAGGAAACAGGGAGATTGCTGGAAATCCAGGAAAACATTCTGTATATCAGAGGGGAGGAGGTAACGCCGCCCCAAAATAGTGAGAGAGAAGTCTCTAAAATATATTCTGTCTCCATTGGCGAAAATGGGGAGGGGACGGTTGTGTTCGCCCATGAGGGCAGCACTTACAGTGATGAAACGCTGATTCAAACCGCAAAACATATACGATCGAGAAATAAAACAGAGGGTGTTTTTGAACGCTTTCGGTATCGGCTTATGGAGGAAGAGGGGGAGCAGATTGTTTCCTTTTTGGATTATAGTCTGTGGCAAAACCAACAGCAGCGCTTAGTGTTATATTCAACCTTAATTGGTGTAGTTGGCATGATTATTTTGTTTATTGCAACAATTTTTCTGACGGAATGGCTGACCAAGCCGATTATTACGGCTCTAAACAAGCAGAAGCAGTTTATTTCCGATGCCGGGCATGAATTAAAAACGCCGCTCACTGTCATGAAGGCAAGTCTTGAAATGCTGGAAAATGAGCAGAGAAGCAGCAAGTATCTGGGATATGTAAAAGAGGAAAATGTGCGCATGACCGGGCTTGTGCACGAGATGCTCTCTTTATCGTCTGTGGAACGAGAGGAAAATATAGAAAAGATAAGGCTGTCGCTTGGAAGAGTTGTGGAGGGAACGGTGCTGCCTTTTGAAAGCCTTGCCTATGAGCAGGGGCTTACACTCGAGCTAATCGGTATGGAGGAAGTTTATGTCCTTGGTAACGAATTGCAGCTTAAGCAGCTCATTGAGGTGCTGATTGACAATGCAATTAAGCATACTTATCCACAGGGTAAGATTTTGGTTGAGCTTAAGAAGGAAAAGGGAAAAGCGGTGCTGGATGTAAAAAATCAAGGTGATAAAATTGAGGAGGAAGAGCGGGAGAAAATATTTGACCGCTTTTACCGGATTGACAAGGCGCGTGGACGACAGGAAGGAAGATATGGGCTGGGGCTCTCGATTGCCAGCTCCATTGTGCGGCAGCATAAGGGAAAAATTGCGGTAAAATGTGAGGACGGCTGGACGATATTTAGCGTGAAGCTCCCACTTATGTAGCTTTTTCCTTTGTTAAAGTTTTGTGAATTCTCGTTATTTCAAGCTTTATTCAAGGTTTCGGCGATATAGTGAAAAAGTAATTGAAAGATACACAGGTGAATCTGCAAATGGATTCACTTGTCAGGAATAACGAGGAGGTTATTGAATGAAACGATTTAAAAGGACAGTGGCGCTTGCCTTAATTACAGCGATGACGGCAACTTCCCTGAGTGCGTGCGGCTCGACGGATGCTTCTGAGACAGGCACGACTACCAAGGAAACGACTTCGAATGCCGAAGCAGAGCAGACAGCGGCGACAGAGGAGACAGGAACCAACAGCATAGACCTATCCCTGTTAAGCGACTATAAGCAAGATAACGCGGCATTAACCATTGATAACAGCAAGTGGAATTATGACAGTGACAATGATGTCTATTGGCAGATTGGTGTCGTTTATTGTGCAACGCCTGAGACAACAGATTATGAGACAATGGGAATTTATGTTCCGGGTGCCTACATGACGGCTACCGATAACGGAGACGGAACCTATACATGTGTGGCGAACACAGAAGGCAGCGTGCAGGGCTATACAGCGGAGACCGCACCGATTGTATTTCCGGTAAATACGGCAGGCTATTCTGCACAGGCAGCACCTACGTCATACAGCTATGACAGCATTTCTGAGTATCTGGAGGCAGGCTTTGTATATGTATATGCGGGCATGAGAGGAAGAGATAACGGATATGATGACAGCAACAATTTAACTTACAGCGGCGGCGCTCCATGGGGAGTAACGGACTTAAAGGCGGCAGTGCGTTACTATCGCTATAACCAAGGCACCTTACCGGGAGATACAGACAGTATTTTTACCTTCGGACATAGCGGAGGCGGTGCTCAGAGTACATTGATGGGTGCAACGGGAGACAGCAGCCTGTACTATGAATATCTGACTTCGATTGGGGCGGCAATGTTTGATGAGGATAACAACTATGTGAGCGACGCGATTAACGGAGCGATGGCTTGGTGTCCGATTACGAGCTTGGATTATGCGGATGAGGCATATGAGTGGAACATGGGACAGTTTGCGACAACGAATACCCGTGCAGAGGATACATGGACTTCAGCGTTATCCGAGGATTTGGCAAATGCATTTGCGGTTTATTTGAATGCTTTAGGCTTAACCGATGAAAACGGTACGGTTCTAACACTTGAGGAGTCCGAGGACGGAGCCTATTTATCAGGCACCTACTATGACTATATGGTATCAGAGGTAGAGCGTTCCCTGAATAACTTTTTAAGTGATACGACCTTCCCTTACACACCGAGCAGCAGCTTTATGAACGATGGCGGTTTTGGCGGTGCAGGCGGAGGTATGCCGGAAGGCGGAATGCCGGAGGGCGGTTTCCCAGAGGGAGAGATGCCGGAAGGAGCTATGCCGGAGGGCGGTGCCGGTGAAGGCAAGATGATGGGGAATGGTGGTGAGCAGAGCTCAGAAGAATCAACCACCTATGAAACTGTTCAGGACTACATCGATTCCTTAAATGCCGAGGAAGAGTGGATAGAATATGATGCAAGCACAAACACTGCGAAAATCTCCAGTCTTGCGGCATTTGCAACCTACTGCAAAACAGCGACCAAATCCGTCGGAGCATTTGATGATTTGGAACGCAGCCAGGCAGAAAATAATCTGTTCGGAAATGATGAGAGTGATTCCTTGCATTTTGACTCTGTTTTAGCAAATCTTTTAGAGACAAATGCGGATGAATATGCACAGTACTCTGATTGGGACAGCTCAATCGCAGAAGCTTACAGTAACGACTTGCAGGCGATAGATAAACTTGGAAGCACAATCGAGGAGAGGCTGAATATGTATAATCCGATGTACTATTTAAGCAGCTACTATGATGGATACGGTACTTCAACAGTGGCATCTCACTGGAGAATCCGCACCGGTATCGAGCAGGGTGATACAGCGCTGACGGTTGAGACAAATCTTGCGCTTGCTCTTGAGCAGTATGACGGTGTCGAGGACGTTGATTTTGAGACGGTATGGGCACAGGGACATACAACGGCAGAACGTACCGGAGACAGCTCAACCAACTTTATTGAATGGGTCAACGAGTGTGTAGCAGAATAGAAAAATGAATCAATAGTAACACCAAGAATCACTCCCGCATATACTAAGCGGGGGTGATTTTTTGAATAAACGCGTTAACGGAGTGTTTGAGGGTGGCGGCGTGCGCGGTATCGGGCATGTGGGAGCGGCCTGTGTCTTTGAGCAGAAGGGCTATGAATTTATCAATGTGGCGGGCTCATCGGCAGGAGCCATTGTAGCGGCACTTTTGGCAGCAGGCTACAAATGCGAAGAAATCAGAAAAGAAATGCAGACTGTCAATTATTTAAAGTTCAAGCAGACCTCCTTTGTGGATAGACTGGGCACGCCTGGCAAGGTAATCAGTATTCTGCGCTATTATGGAATATACAGCGCCGATTACTTCGAGGAATGGCTTACCGGGCTCTTGAAAAAGAAAGGGAAGGTCACGTTTGGAGATATCAAAACCGATTATCACCCATGCGGGGAGACGCCTTATCGTTTGCAAATTACGGCTTCTGATTTAACAGACAAACGGCTTTTAATTTTGCCGAATGATTTAAAAGATTTTTGCATTGAGCCGGATTCCTTTCCGATTGCGAAAGCGGTTCGAATGAGCATGAGTATACCGATTTTTTACGAGCCTTACCGACTGACCGGCTGTGATGGAAGAGTGCATTACATAGTGGACGGAGGACTTTTGAGCAATTACCCGATCTGGATATTTGACAAGACGAAATCCTACCCTCAGTGCTCTACAGTTGGCTTTAAATTCGTCGGCAGTACCGCTAAGGGAAACGAGGCGGACGAGAAAAATAGTAAGATGAACATTATGGAATATATTATGTCTTTGGTTTCCACTGCACTAAATGCAAAGGATAAGCAGTATATTTCTGCTTCGCGCGGAGATTTTCAAAGAACTGTCACAATTCCTACAACAATTGAAATAGATGGAAAAGAAAAAAATATTGGCGCAACAGATTTTGGAATCACGAAGGAGGAGAGCGAGGCGCTATTTTACAATGGGGTAGATGCCGCCAGAAAGTTTTTGGAGGCATGGAATTATGAGGAGTGGAAAAAGAATTATCAGGGCATTTACACGAAAGGTGGTATTAAGCTTCAGAATTACAATTGACTTGTCCTTTGTTATCAGTTAAATTAGTAATAGGAAATTAAAAAGGCTGTAAAGCAGAGGATGAAAGCGATGAAAAAAATATTGTTATTAGCAACAGGAGGCACAATTGCCTCATCCGATACAGGGGAAGGCTTAAGCCCCTCCATAGATGTGGAACAAATGATGTCCTATGTGCCTGAGATGAAGGAGCACTGTGATTTATCCGGCATATCGATTATGAGCGTGGACAGCACAAACATGAGTCCGAAGCGCATGGCAAAGATTGCAGAGGCATTGAAGGAGCACTATGAGGAATATGACGGCTTTGTCATCACACACGGAACAGACACGATGGGATATAGTGCCGCTGCCCTGTCCTATATGCTTCAAAATGTGAATAAGCCGGTTGTGGTTACCGGCTCGCAAAAGGCAATTGAAGAGCCGGATACCGATGCGGTGAAAAATCTGTCTGATGCCCTGCGTTTTGCGTGTGAGGATGTAAAAGGAGTGTTTGTGGCGTTTGACGGTAAAATAATAAACGGCACCCATGCGGTGAAGCAAAAGACAAGAAGTGCAGATTCGTTTGAGAGCGTAAATTTCCCTTATGTTGCCATCATAGAGCAGGAAAAGGTTACCTATAACAGCGACCTTGACAAGAAGAACATTTTGAAAAACCAGAATGAGCAAGCAGGACTGAAAATAAAGACTGATTTATGCGAAAAGATTTTTATACTGAAAATCTTTCCAGGAATGAGCCCGGAGATTTTCGAGTGTATTCAGAAAAATTATAGGGGTGTTATCATTGAAAGCTTTGGAATTGGCGGAATTCCTCACGAGGAATACGATATTGTTTTTGAGCTGTCAAAGCTTTCTGATGCGGGAGTGGCGGTTGTCGTGACGACTCAGTGCATGTATGAGGGGATTGATTTGGGCATATATGCAGTGGGACAAAAGCTTGCAAAGCAGGATGTGATTTGTGCCGGCGATATGACGACAGAAGCCCTCACCATGAAGCTGATGTGGGCACTGTCAAATTGTGCGGATAAGGAAGAACTAAAGAGATTTATGGAAACACCTTATTTTGAAGACAGAAGCTATTAAAAGAACCGCGAAAACTGCATTTTATTGAAAATGATATGTTTTGATTGGCTCGGGACCGCGGATTACATAGCGCTCGATATGAAGGCTGCCCTTTGTGTCCGCACGGACCCGCCAGTCAACCATCATAATTTTATTGCCCACCAGTTCGATACCCGTGATGCCTTTTGAATGAATACAGCATCCGGAATTGAAATATGGTAGGGCATTTTTTTTCGGAAAACGCGGTCTGTGCGTATGTCCGCATATAAGCATAACCTTGTGCTTTCGAATCCATTCTTTGTAGGTTCGCTCTACCTTATGCCTTGTAAATTGGTTTCTGGCAGGGCTTGCCGGATTGTGGAAGCCTACTACGTGCAGATACCGCCAAAAATACCGCAGTGTGAGCATGGAGATACGCCATAGCTGATCATTCATCAGATCTCCCTGATGCCCGTGAACGACAAATATTTCTTGCTTTGTAGTTTTGTTTTTCAGGATGAGTGCTTCGTGTACAACGATTCCGGTCAGAAGCCGTCTTTTATTGCGGTTGTACTCGTCACGGTAATAATAGTAGTATTTTTTCACAAACGCCTTATTTTTCAGAAAGATATTGTGGTTTCCGTATAAAAGGATAAGCCGCCCTGCATCGAAAAATTTCTTGATTTCAAGAAAAATATCCTGATGTGCCAGGCGAATCGATTTGAAATCAGGATATTCCCACAGCTCATCGCCGTCTCCGACCTCCACATAGGTATAGTCATGGTTGTAGTAGTAATTCAAGGCGTGAAGAAGGATATTCTGGTTCCTTGCAAACTCGTCGGAGACACTGTCGTCTCCTCTGTGACAATCGCTGAAAAAAATATATTTGGAATTTTTGTCAAAATATCGAACGGTGGCGTTTTGGTAAGCTTTTGATAGACGTTTATCTGTAAACATATTGACTCCTTACTGTCTGTGATGAATAGACTGTGTGATACATTTATTGTAACCATCATTTCTTACAAAATTCTTTAGATATGCTTCGTTTGTTGCTATTTTTTTAGGCATATGATAAAATAGGCAATATTTGTATAAAGGAGAAAGATAGAACTTAAGTATTAGATATTAAGTATATCGTATAGAAGAATGAAGAATACTTTAATGATTATGTTGAAAGGCTTTATTATCGGTTCCTCGATGAGTGTTCCCGGTGTAAGCGGAGGTACGATGGCAATTTTGCTTGGGATTTATGACAAGCTCATCAGTGCTATCAGTAACTTTTTAAAGGATATAAAGGGACACACGATATTTCTTGTGAAATTCTGTCTCGGTGCAGGTATCGGGATTTGCTCTCTCGCGTTTGTAATCCAGTGGCTGCTGGAAAAGTTCCCGTTCATGGTATCCTTTTTCTTTTTAGGAGCTGTAGTCGGAGGAATACCGGCACTCTACCAGAAGACGAAGGAGAGAAGCTGGGGAGTTTCCTCGGTTGTTTATTTTCTTTTGGGACTGATTATTGTTGTTTCCATCGGGTTTATACCGACCGGCAATCTGGACATTGCCTCAGGTTCGGGTATCGGTCACTACGTGATGATTTTGGTGACGGGTATCATTATAGCTCTGGCGCTTGTACTGCCGGGAATCAGCACATCCCATATGCTGCTGGTGCTTGGTATGTATGATACCATGCTGCTTGCAATCACCGAATTCAATGTGATATACATCGGTGTTCTCGGCATTTCCACCCTGATTGGGGTATTTTTGATTACGAAACCGCTTGAATTTGTAATGAATAAATTTCCGCACCAAACCTATTGTATGATAATTGGTTTTGTGCTTGGCTCAACCAGCGAAATATTCAGTGAAAAGATACTTCCGGCAATCCCGGCAGAGCCTTCCGTATCTTGGTGGATACCGTCCGTTTTGATGGCGGCGGCGGCACTTGTACTCGGCGGTATTGCCATTATGTCGTTGTCTAAGTTTTCGGATGATTAAGTAAATTTAGTGAACTATTTTTATAATAATACCCCTGCACGATATTGCAGGGGTGTTTGTGTATAATGTGAAGTGGAAAAATATTGTAGTTTGGATTATAATAGTAATAGATATCTCATTGATAAGGGATAAATAATAAATAAGGCTGGGTGGACGAATGAAGAGACTAACGAAAACAGAAAAAGAGCAGCTGCTTTCACAGTACATCTATACCGGATATGTGGAGGGGTTCGAGGCAGTTTTGGAAAACATGGAGGCGCAGATATATGACTCAAATGAGAAAATTGCCGATTTTAGCAGCTATGGAGAGTATCTTTCTTTTATTTTGAAGGGAAAAGCAAAGATCTATGGAACATGCAAAGAAGGAGAAAGTGTATTGCAGCACTTTCTGCAAAGAGGAGATTTTATTGGAGAAATGGTCTTGCTTGAAGCGGAGGAGGAAAAGAAGGAAGTTATATCCATCGATGAATGCATCTGCATATCTTTGCCGATGAGGGAAGCGAAGGATATTCTTTTGAAGGATAGCATTTTCCTTTTACAGCTGAATAAGTATCTGGCAGAAAAAATGCTAAACGGAATGGAACGATTTATTCAGAATCCGAATTACGAACTGCGAAACAGGCTGGCAGGCTATATGCTTTTGTCAGCTTGCGACGGAATTTACCAAGAGGTACATGCTGAGACAGCAGGATTTTTGGGGACGAGCTATCGCCATTTGCTCTTTACCTTGAAGAAGCTTTATGAAGAAGGATATATTCAAAAAATCGGGCGAGGTTACCGGATTAATACAAAAAAATTAGAGACTCTGGTTGAGGTGCTTTAAGCCGAGAAATGGAATTTATAAAAAATAAGGAAGGAATGGGAAGATGGCAACAATCAAGGAAATTGCAAGAGCCTGTAATGTATCGGTGGCAACGGTATCCAATATTCTAAACGGCAAACCGGGCGCAAGCGAAAAGACGCGCAAGCTTGTGGAAAAAGCCGTAAAGGAGCTAGATTACACTCCAAATTATGTGGCAAAGCATCTCAAAATGAAAAACACCAGGAGCATCGGGGTAATTGCAGAAGATATGACCATTTTCAGCATACCGGATATTATTGACGGAATTACGGAGCACTGCGAGGAGGAGGATTATCAGATATTATTGACCAATTTGCGCCTCTACAAAAAATACGATGACCGGTATTATAACCGTGATGACTATTACGAACTGGTGCGAAAGGAAATCAGAAAGCTGATGGCAAAGCAGGTGGAGGGTATCATCTATGTGGCGGCACATGAGCGCGTCATTCAATGTATCCCAGATAATCTTTCCATTCCTGCTGTCATGGCATATGGTTATACAAACAGCACAAAGGTTCCGTCCGTTGTTGTGGATGAAGTGCACGGAGCTTATCAGATGGTGCAATATCTGATTGAGAACGGACATAAAAAAATTGGTTTAATTATGGGAAAAAAGGATAGCCTCCATGCACAAGAACGCTTGAAAGGTTACCAGAAGGCATTGTTTGACAATCAGCTTCTATATGACCCTGAGCTTGTATACGACGGTGACTGGAAGAGAGGCGCGGGCTATCGGGTTACAGATGAGCTTTTGGATAAAAAGGCAACAGCAATCTTTTGCATGAATGATATTATGGCGGGCGGAGTGTATGACAGGCTGGAGGAGCTTGGGCTTCAGGTCGGAAAGGATCTCTCGGTGGTTGGATATGATAACCGGGAGGTTTCCAGCTATTATCAGCCGCCTCTTACGACGAATAACCTTCCGCTTCACGACATCGGATACCGCGCCAGCGAGCTGATGATTGAGATGCTGGAAGGAATTGAATTTCCCAAGGATGAAGAGTTGATTTATCCGGTCGAAGGAGAAAGAGTGATACGAAAATCGGTAAAATCGATATAACTTGCGTTCGGGTGCACCATATTTTTATATCATAGAAAAGTTGGAGAAACTTCCCTATGATAAAACAAAAGAGGATTAATAATCTATTAATCCCTTTTTTTATAGCGAAAAATAGTGTTTTGTGCCTAATTGGTAAAAGTGCACTTATTAAACGTTTCAAAAAATAAGAAATATAGTTAAAAATACTTTACAACGGATTGGAATTATGGTATAACGGTATTAATAAATATAATAATAACTAAAAAGACACAAAAAAACATAAAATATAAGAGGTAATATAAAAAGTATGGAATTTTTGTGGTTTTTAATAGAATTACTACGTATTTTATATTAAACGTTTAATATAAGCAAGAGGAGCGAGGTGTATGATGGGAAGTAAGAAGAAAAGCAGTGTCTCGTTAGGGAACATAAAAATTAATGATAATTTTTGGAATCGCTACATTCGTTTGGTAAAAGAAGCAATCATACCGTATCAGTGGAACATTCTCAATGACAGGGTACCGGAAGCAGAGCCTAGCTACTGTATCCGCAATTTTAAAATTGCGGCAGGTGAATTAGAAGGAGAGTTTGGCGGAGCTGTTTTTCAGGATACGGATGTCGCAAAGTGGC
This sequence comes from Konateibacter massiliensis, assembly GCF_900184995.1. Classification (GTDB taxonomy): domain Bacteria; phylum Bacillota; class Clostridia; order Lachnospirales; family Lachnospiraceae; genus Lachnotalea; species Lachnotalea massiliensis. Next base: position 2,128,041 of record NZ_LT860099.1, on the reverse strand, counting down.
TGGAGGCGGTTGCCTATACGCTGGCGGCGGAGAGAGATCAGGAACTTGAGAAGCTTGCCGATGAGACAATTGCTTTGATCGGAAGGGCTCAGCAGAAGGACGGCTATCTAAATACCTATTATACAATCAAAGAGCCCACGAGACGATGGAGCAATCTGAAAGAGGGTCATGAGCTTTATACGGCAGGGCATATGATTGAGGCGGCAGTGGCATATTATGAGGCGACAGGAAAGGATGAGTTTTTAAAAATTGTATCCAGATTTGCAGACCTTATATGTGAGAAGTTCGGACCGGACGAAGGACAGTGCCACGGTTATCCGGGACACCAGGAAATAGAGCTGGCGCTTGTGAAGCTTTCCAAGGTAACTGGGAAGAAAGAATATGTAAGATTAGCAAAATATTTCATAGATCAGCGCGGTGTGGGAGATAATTATTTTTTGGAAGAGGAAAAACGAGACGATTATGTACAGATTTTTCCAGAATTTAAGAATTATGATCCAAAGTATTCCCAATCACATCTTCCGGTGAGAGAACAGCTTACAGCGGAAGGGCATGCAGTGAGGGCGGTTTACATGTGCTGTGCGATGGCAGATTTGGCATATGAATTTCAGGATGACGGGCTGATGAAAAGCTGTGAGACCTTGTGGAACAACATGACGAAGAAGCGTATGTTCATTACCGGTGGTATTGGCTCATCAGGGCTATTGGAACGGTTTACGACAGACTATGATTTGCCGAATGACCGCAATTATGCAGAGACCTGCGCGTCCATCGGACTGGCGCTTTTCGGCAGGAGAATGGCTGAAATTACAGGTGACAGCTCTTATATGGATGTTGTGGAAAAGGAGTTGTACAACACACTGTTGTCAGGAATTGCATTGGACGGAAAGAGCTTCTTTTATGTAAATCCGTTGGCGGTTTGGCCGAATAACTGTCTTGAGCGGACCTCGCTTGAGCATGTGAAGGCGGTCAGACAGAAGTGGTTTGGGGTGGCGTGCTGTCCGCCGAATATTGCAAGAACACTTGCCTCACTCGGACAATATATATATTCTCAGAATGAAAATTCCCTTTTTGTCAATTTGTACATTGCAAATGAGGCAAAGATAGAGCTCGGCGAAAAGGAATTTCAGATAAAGCTTGACAATCATTATCCGCAAAGCGGCAGTATCACTGTTGAGATTACAGGTGAGGATACGGATAGGGAGGTAACACTTGGTTTTCGAATACCGGAATACGCGAAGGAGTTTCAGATAACAAGAAATGGTGAGCTGCTGAAAAATCTGGATGTCGAAAAGGGTTATGTGCTTATCAAGAGCTGCTGTGTGAAGGAGGCGATACAAATTTCCTACAAGGAAGAGGCAAGATTTGTCCGTGCCAATCCGTTAGTCAGAGCGGATTCAGGTAAGGTGGCGATAACAAAGGGACCGTTTGTCTATTGTGTTGAGGAGACAGATAACATGTCAAATCTTCCGGCTGTCTATGTTGATACGTCGCAGGAGTTGAAAGAGCAATATGAAGCGAAACTTTTGGGAGGCGTCACGACGATACGGCTGAGGGGCAAAAAGATTTCCGAAAAGAACTGGAAAGAAAACGAGCTGTATAAGACGGGAAATTTGGAACTTGAGGAAGTGGAATTAAAGGCAGTGCCTTACGGTTTGTGGGGAAACAGAAAAACCGGCGAGATGCTCGTCTGGTTAAAAGAGGCATTATAGTCTATCATTCAGGCAATGAGCCTGTTTATGATATAAGGTGTAACAAAAAACGTTGAAAATGGAGGAAGGTAAAATGAAAAAGAAGTTTTTAGCAACAGTTCTCAGTTTGACAATGGCAGCTTCACTGTTAGCCGGCTGCGGCGGATCAGGAAGTGCAGGAAGCACCGATACGGGGGAAAGTACGGGTCCGGGATCGGCAGGTACAACGGAAATGGCGGTAGAGGGAGACGATGTTACGACATTGAATGTTTGGACCTTTATCGAACTGCATCAGCAGTTCTACACGGATATGGCAGAGCAGTGGAATGAAGAGCATCCGGACAAAAAGGTTAAGCTGGTGTTGAGCAACATGGCATATGATGATATGCACAACAAGCTGTCACTTGCGCTGGAATCAGGAGAGGGTGCACCGGATATCGTAGATATCGAGCTTGGTAAATTCCCTTCATTCTTACAGGGAGATATCGGACTTAGGGATTTGAGTGATGTAATTGCACCGTATCAGGATAAAATCGTTCAGGCAAGACTTGACATTTATTCAAAGGACGGCAAATATTATGGCTTACCGACACATGTAGGTGCAACGGTAGCGTTCTACAACACAGAGCTTTTGGAGGCGGCAGGAGTCAACTATGAAGATATCAAGACATGGGATGACTTTAAAGCGGCAGGTGTAAAATATTATGAAGCAACAGGCAAGCAGTTTGCAACGGTTGAGACAACCGCACAGTGGATGATTAACCTGATGCTCGCTCAAAAAGGCGGCGGATATCTTGATGCAAACGGCGACCTTGATGTAAACAATGACACGATGGTTGAGGTATTAACTTATATTAAGGGTATGCAGGATACAGGCGCATTCAGTGTTGTTCCGGGCGGCCAGCCAGACAATGAGGAAGCGTATCCGGCTTACAATTCAGGAGAGTATGCAGTACAGATTATGCCTTTCTGGCAGACATCACGTTATGTAAACTACATGACAGACTTGTCAGGTAAGGTAGCAATTGCTCCTACACCTGTATGGAATACAGATGATGATGAATTTGCTTCAATCGGTGGCGGCGGAACAGGAACAGCGATTGTAGCTTCCGGTGAAAACGCAGATCTTGCAGCAGAGGTTATGGCTTATATCAAACTTTCTGCAAAGGCAAACGAAGAGGTATGGAACGTACTTGGATTTGACCCTGTTAATACGGAAGTTTGGACAGATACAGCTTTGACACAGAATCCGGATAACCAGTTTGTAAAATATTTCAACAACTATCCATTTGACACCTTGAATGCAATCAAGGAGAACATCGGTACAATCGGTGATATGTCAAATGCGAAATGGCCATCCATCAACAATGAGTTCTGTAACGTTACGCTGAACAATATTTTTGAAAACGGAATGGACGTAAAAGAGGCACTTGACGATTCGCAGGCTACCTTGGAGAATGAATTCAAATAAAGTAATATAATCAGGGAAGTCCACCCCGCTTTTCAAGCGGGGGATGGACTTACTTGTTTCAGCTATGAAAGGAGTCACGATAGAATGTTCAAAAAGTTTTTTTACTCTCAAAAGATTGCTCCTTATGTATTTGTCTTACCGTTTGTCATAACGGTGCTGTTGTTTTGGGTTGCACCGATTAGCAACGGCGTACTGTTAAGCTTTCAGGATGTATTAAAAGATGAGTGGGTCGGAACAAAGAATTATAACAGACTTTTAACGGATAAAGTGTTTTTTAAAGCCATTTTTAACAGTGTAAAATACATGATTGGTACACTGGTGCTTTTGATACCTTTTCCAATGTTGTTTGCAAGTCTTCTAAACAGCAAATTAATGAAACATGCCGGATTTTTTAAATCCGTCTATTTTATCCCGGCACTTACCTCTGTGGTGGTAGCGGGCACAATCTTTCGATTGATGTTCGGAGAGGCAAATAGCTCTCTGGCAAATCAGGTTATTGCATTTTTCGGTGCTTCTCCGATTAAATGGCTCAAAGGAGTGAATACAAGTTATTTTGCACTTCTTTTGATTGCTTGCTGGAGATGGACGGGAGTAAATATACTTTACTTTTTAGCAGGCTTACAAAGCATTCCGTCGGACTTATACGAGGCCGCGGCAATTGACGGAGCAAATAAATGGCAGCAGTTTAAGAAAATTTCTGTTCCGCTTATCAAGCCGACTACCGTGTATGTGCTTACGATCAGTATTTATGCAGGGCTCTCCATGTTCCTTGAGAGCTACATGGTATTTAAAGGGAATAATTCACCGAACAACATCGGTCTTACGATTGTCGGTTATTTATACAGACAGGGTATTGAAAAGAGAGCAATGGGCTATGCATGTGCAGTTGGATTGATTCTTCTTGTTGTTGTCATGGTTATTAACATGATACAGCTGAAGATAACAGGAACCTTCGATAAGGAGGAAAAGTAAAATGAAATCAAAGAAAATAAAAGACAGATATGCCTCGATAGCGATGATGATACTTTTTACTATTCTTGCAATTTTGATTATACTGCCAATTTACGCGCTGTTTATTGCGAGTTTTAAACCGGGCGGCGATTTGCTGCAGTACGGTCTCAATCTGAATTTGAATCTGGAAAGATGGAGCCTTGATAACTACATACTGCTGTTTGCGGGAAGGCATGAGTATTGGTCCTGGTTTTTAAACAGTATTGTTTTGACTGTGATTTCCGTACTTAGTACGCTGATTGTCAGCGCTTTTGTAGGCTATGGATTTGCGGCGTATGAATTCAAGGGAAGAAACCTGCTGTTTGTTGTGGTTTTGATTATTTTATCCATTCCGCTTGAGGTAGTTATGCTTCCTCTTTACAAGCAGATGTCAGTATGGGGACTGATGGATAATTATGTGGCAGTTGTTCTGCCGTTTATGGCAAATGCAAGTACAATCTTTTTCTTCCGCCAGTATTTGCTGGGAATACCGAAGGAGCTTTTGGAGGCAGGAAGAATAGACGGAGCCACGGAGTACGGTATCTTTTTCAGGCTGATTATTCCGATTATGAAGCCGGCATTCGCTGCAATGGCGATTTTAAACGGAATGAGCGCATGGAATAACTATTTGTGGCCGCTCCTTGTAATCCGCTCCTCAAGCAAGTATACTCTTACATTGGGATTGAACACATTGATTAATCCTTACGGGGACAACTACAGCCTGCTGATTGTCGGGTCGTTTTTCTCCATCATACCAATCTTTATTTTATTTGTCTGCTTCCAAAGATACTTTATTGAAGGTATGACGGCGGGTGCGGTAAAAGGATAAAAAATATATAGAAATAATTAAAGGAGAAAGAAAATGGCAAACAAAAAAGCGAAAATGATTATCGACAAGGACTTTTCCGTCGCACCGGTGGATAAGCGAGTGTATGGTTCTTTCATTGAACATCTTGGAAGAGCGGTGTATGACGGTATTTATTGTCCGACACATGAGAGTGCGAATGAATATGGATTTCGAAAAGATATCATAGAGTTGGTGAAAGAGCTGGATGTTCCGATTATCCGTTATCCGGGCGGTAATTTTGTATCAAGCTTCAACTGGGAGGACAGTGTCGGACCGGTTGAGGATAGACCGAAAAGACTCGAACTTGCATGGAGAAGTCTGGAGGAAAATAAAGTCGGCTTGAACGAGTTTTCCAAGTGGGCAAAGGATGTGAACTCTGAGGTGATGATGGCAATCAATCTCGGAACGAGAGGAACCGCAGATGCCTGCAATCTTTTGGAATATTGCAACCACCCAAGCGGAACACTATACAGTGACCTTCGTATCAAACACGGGGTGAAGGAGCCTCATCGCATCAAGACATGGTGTCTTGGAAATGAGATGGACGGACCTTGGCAGATTGGTCATAAGACGATGGAGGAATACGGACGTATCGCAGAGGAGACGGCAAGGGCAATGAAGCGAATGGATCCTGAGATTGAGCTTGTTTCCTGCGGAAGCTCTTCCCTGACGATGCCGACCTTCCCGAAGTGGGAGTCCACAACGCTTGAATATACCTATGAGTATGCAGACTATGTTTCTTTACATCAGTATTATGGTAATCAGGAGGATGACACGGCAGACTTTTTGGCAAAATCGGATGATATGGACGAATTTATCCGCACCGTCATTGCAACTTGCGATTATGTGAAGGCGAAAAAGCGCGGCAAGAAAAACATCAACCTAAGCTTTGACGAGTGGAATGTATGGTTCCATTCCAATGCGGCGGATGATGATATTTCGAAAAACCACCCTTGGCAGGTGGCGCCTCCGATGCTGGAAGATATTTATACCTTTGAGGACGCTCTGTTGGTCGGACTTATGCTTATCACTTTAATTAAGCATGCGGACCGTGTAAAAATGGCTTGTCTGGCACAGCTTGTCAATGTAATTGCACCGATTATGACCGATGCAAACGGCGGCGGCGCATGGAAGCAGACGATTTTCTATCCATTCATGCACGCTTCCAAATATGGCAGGGGAACAGCGCTGTTACCGGTTATCAGTACACCAAAGCACGATACCAAGACACATGAGAATGTAACGGATATCGAGTCGGTGGCGGTTTACAACGAAGAGAAGGATGAGGTTACGATTTTCGCAGTGAATCGTAATATTGACGAGGATATTGAGCTTGTAACGGATGTCAGAAGCTTTGAGGGTTACAAGATAGCGGAGCATATCGTGCTGGAAAACAGTGACTTAAAACTTGTCAACAGCTTCGGGCAGGAGAGAGTGAAGCCGATTTCAACAAATCAGTCAACTATGGATAGCGGAACACTTACGAGCGTGCTTCATAAGGCATCTTGGAATGTGATTCTCTTGAAAAAATAAAATCAAACAACAGAAAGTGCACTTGGTGAACGTTCTGCTGTGATAAACAAGATGAAGCCGTAAACAGCTTCACTTGTCATGAATAAAACCCGTGGTTTGCAACAAAATTGGGTAAACCTCGGGTTTTTGTGTTATAAGAAATTTTTTTGATTGACACCCCTTTCACAAAACAAAAAAATTTAACAATCAAATATTAAAAAAGAGTATTTTTACATAATGTACAGTTTGTTAAAATTTTATAAAAAATCATAAGTAGTTTTGATGAATAAATGGAATGAAAAACAAAAGTTTTTGTTTAACTTTACTTATTGCTGAGTGGTTAGAAAAAAGTTCTCAACTATCTTTTTTATAGTATTGTACCTAAAAGTGCGTACTTGAATATTTGGAGATTTTTTGCTATTATTAAGCGTAAAACCGCTTAAAGGTTTATGAAAATGTGTTAATATTTTGTCAATTTTTCGATTTGCCGCTTTAATTGTTAGAAAAATAGCAAAATAGTAAGACGAAAATAATAAATGTAAAATTATGACAAGGAAACAATTACTGTCTTAGTTTGTTTTGCTTGCCACTTTCAAGGAGAAGGATTTATGGAGAAAAAAATCGTTATTGTTGGAGCTGGTTATGCCGGGATCTTAACAGCAAAAAAATTAGCGAAAAAATTAAAAAAAGAAGACGTTAAAATCACTATTATTGACAAAAATCCGTTCCATACGATGCTTACAGAACTGCATGAGGTAGCTGCAAACCGTGTAGACGAAGATAGTATTAAGATTAGCTTAAAGAAGGTATTTGCCGGAAGAAAAGTGGATGTCAAGATGGACACCGTTGCGTCCATTGATTTTGAGAAGAAGTCAGTAGAAGGTCAGCTGGAAAGCTATGCTTATGACTACCTTGTATTGGCAGCAGGCTCTAAGCCGACGTTTTACGGAACGCCGGGAGCAGAGGAATTTACTTACAAGCTTTGGTCCTACGATGATGCTATTCTTTTAAAAGGACGCATTGAGGATATGTTCCGCACGGCGGCACGCGAGACAAATGAAGAGAAGAGAAAGAAGCTTCTGACCTTCTATGTTGTCGGAGCAGGCTTTACCGGTGTGGAAATGATTGGTGAATTAGCCGAATATGTACCATTTCTTTGCGAAAAATTTGATATAAAGAGAAGTGAAGTAACCTTAGTAAATGTAGACGGATTAAGCAGACCGATACCAAACATGCCGGAGAAGCTTTCTGCAAAGGTTACAAGACGTCTTGAGAAAATGGGCGTACAGCTTCGATTAAATACATTTGTATCCAGTGTCGGAGAAGACTTTATTGAGTTAAAGAATGGCGAAAAAATAGACCGCATGGGAACCTGCACCGTAATATGGGCAGCAGGAATTCAGTGCTGTGATATTACTGCTGAGGCTGGTAAAAGTCTTGAGGCACAGCGCGGAGGACGTATTCAGGTGGATGAATACTTGAAATCCACAAAGGATAAGGATGTCTATGTAATCGGCGATAATATGTACTTTATCGCAGAAGGTGAAGAATGTCCGGTTCCGCAGATGGTTGAAAACTGCGAGCAGAGTGCGGACATTGCTGCGCACAACCTTGTAAATGAAATTACAGGCAAGGGCGAGAAGAAGGCTTACAAGCCTGCTTTCCACGGCGTTATGGTCAGCATCGGCGGACGCTATGCGGTAGCTCATGTCGGACTGCCGAACCATTTCTTTAGTTTGCCGTCCTTCCTTGCTATGTTTGCGAAGCATTTTATCAACATTATCTATTTTATCCAGGTATTAGGCTGGAATAAAATATTCAGTTATGTAAAGCATGAATTCTTCACAATTAGAAATTGCCGAAGCTTTGTCGGAGGACATTTCTCAAACCGTACACCAAGTTTCTTATTAGTACCGCTTCGAGTATGGCTCGGTGCTGTTTGGGTGTTTGAAGGTATCATGAAGATTGTGGAAGGCTGGTTTAATGAGCCGATGCTTACAGGCTTCTTCGGAGGAGCAAGCGGCTGGTATGACAGCATTTTAAATGCAGGAACAGCAGCAGCAACAGGTGCGGCGGACGCAGTATCAGCGGCAACAGGCGCAGCAGAGACAGCGACACAGGCAGCAGATGCAGTTGCAGCAGCTTCAGGAGCAGCAGATGCAACAGGCACGGTAGCAACAGCAGTCGGACATGTATTGATGAATTTTGATATTTTAGGATTAGTTAGAATTATTTTTGTAACAGGTAAGGATTTGGCAAGCTCCACAATAAGCGACTATGCATTTAAGCTGGATATTCCACTGATGAACTGGTTCTTAGACAAATTTATTCTTCCTTATGATAATGTTCAGATTGCAATGCAGATATTTATCGTATTGGCAGAGATTTTAGTCGGTCTTGCCCTGATGGGTGGTTTGTTCACTTCACCGGCGGCAGCATTTTCACTTGTTTTGCAGTTTATGTTTGTTTGCACAACAGGATTGTACTTAGGAACATTCTGGATGATATTTGCAGGAGTTGCAGTGTTAATTGGAGCAGGAAGAACACTTGGATTAGATTACTATGCAATGCCGGCTTTGAAAAAGGCATGGAAAAAACTACCATTGATTAGAAGGTTGTATATTTACAATGATTAATAATATTACTTTGGATGAAAAGATAGAAATGATTTCCTACGAGGAAGCTATAGAGTTTGCGAAGAAAGAGGTGGAAGGGGCGCTTGTAAAATCGCCCCGTCTGATCCGGGAATATTTAACGCATTTGGCTTCCTCACAGGGAAAATATATCAGGGCAGTTTCTGTCATTGTGGCAGCGCAGGATAAGGATGGCAAGGTACATCCTGATGCGATTAAGGCGGCTGGAGCAATTGAGATTATACACCTTGCATCCTTAGTACATGATGATATCATTGATAACGCAGACATTCGTCGAGGAAAACCGACCCTGCAAAAGAAATACGGAAAGAGAACCGCTGTTATATGCGGTGACTATCTCCTGAGTCTGGCACTCAAAATGATGCTCGCCTCACGGGATAAAAAAAGATACATTGAGCTTGATTTGCCGGAGTATATCAACAAGCTTTGTCTAGGGGAATTAGAGCAGCATGTGAATAATTATAATTTGAATTTATCAATCTATCAGTATTTGAAAATCATCTCAGGAAAGACAGCAGCTTTGTTTGAAGCTTCCTTTTTCGCAGGAGCTGTCGTGTTGGCGGCAAGCGAAGCAGAGATTGCAAAATACAAGCAGATAGGATATTACATCGGGATGATATTCCAGCTCACGGATGACTGTATTGATTTTGACACGGCGATTGAGGTTGCAAATAAGCCGGTTCAGTCTGACTACGAGCAGGGAGTTATTACGTTGCCGCTTATTCATGCTTTTCAGGAAATGAGTAATTTTAAAGAAAAGGCAGAGAACACCGGTATTACAAGAGATGAAATCAACGAGGCAGTGAAAAAGACGGGCGGGCTTGATTTTACAAAGGGACTGGTGACACGGTATTATAAGAAAGCGATGAAGCGAATTGAGGATTTGGAGCTCACAGATGACAAGAGAGCTAAAATTATGTATATTCTAAACAAAGCATCGCGGGTTCAATAGGCGGAGGATAGTTTGGTTAAGAAGTTTTTAAATTATGTTGAAATAAGGACAAAAATTACAAGCACAATCACCTTTGCGATGACAATCGGGTTTTTGTTGTATCAAGGAGAAACGCTTGACTGGAAGAGGACACTTGTTTTCTTTTTGTCCATGTTTTTCTTTGACTTGACAACAACGGCAATCAACAACTACATTGACACGAAGGATAAGGAAAATGCACAGGTGCTGGATTTTGACCGAAGAACTTCCCTTATCATTATATATTGTCTTTTTGCAGTGAGTACAGTGCTTGGACTTTTCCTTGCATATCTGTCAGATATCGTTATTTTAGCTGCCGGGGGAATCTGCTTTTTGTGTGGTGTGCTTTATACATATGGACCTGTTCCAATATCAAGGCAGCCGCTGGGAGAGATATTATCCGGATTTTTCTACGGCGTGATGATACCGTTTATCTTAATGTACATCAACACACCTGCGGGAACCTTTTTATCTTATCAGATAAATCTCCAGACAATTTCATTGGAATTTCAGGTTATGCCGATGATTACATTGTTTTTGTTTTCTGTCATACCATTTTGCACAACGGCAAATATTATGCTGGCGAATAATATCTGTGATATGGAAAAGGATATTAAGGTAAGACGCTTTACTCTGCCTTATTACATCGGCGAGAAAGCACTTTCTTTATTTGCAGGATTGTATTACGCAACGTATGCAGCAGTGGTGATTATGGTGATTTTAAAAATTTTATCACCGATATGTCTGCTTTCCCTTGTATCAATTATTCCGGTACAAAAGAATATTAAACTATTCTTTGAGAAACAGGATAAGGCAGTCACATTCGTTTGCGCTATTAAAAATTTTGTTCTTATTATGGGAACAAATACAATTGTTATATTCCTAAGTTTATTCTTCTAATTCAAAAGGATTAGATTGAAATAAAAAAATAAAAAATTAAGTTTTGATACCGCTTTGCGGTGGAACGGAGGTATTTATGAAAAAACTAGCATCATTAGTACTTAGCTCAGTATTGGTAGTTTCTTTACTGGCAGGATGCGGAAGCAGCAACAAGGCTGAAGAATCAACAACAACAGATCAGGCAGCTACAACAACAGAAGAAGCAACTACAACTGAGACAACAGAAACAGCAGATGAAGCTACAACTGAGACAACAGATGCAGCTACAACTGAAGGAACAGGTGTAAAAACCGGTTTAGCAGTTACAACTTCAATCGCAAGCTCAACAGATGCAGGCGCTGAAGATGGACTTGGCGAAGTAGATTCTACTGTTGCAGCTGTATTAGTAGATGCAGATGGTAAAATTTTAGCTTGTAAAATTGACGCAGTTCAGACAAAGATTAACTTCTCAGCAGAAGGAAAAATCACAACAGATTTAGCTACTGAAGTTCAGTCTAAGCAGGAACTTGGAACAGGATATGGCATGGGAAAAGCTTCTGCAATCGGTAAAGAGTGGAATGAGCAGGCAGATGCTTTTGCAGCATATGTAGTTGGTAAGACAGTAGACGAAGTAAAAGGTATTGCAGTAGCAGAAGGTAAAGCAACAGATGCTGACTTAACAGCTTCCGTTACAATTCATGTAACTGATTTTATTGCAACTGTTGAAAAGGCAGTAAACAATGCAAAAGACCTTGGAGCTTCAAGCGATGACAAATTAGGTCTTGCTACAAGCACAACAATTGACAAATCAACTGATGCAACAGCAGAGGCAGAAGGTTTAGCACAGGCTTATTCTTATTATACAGCACTTACAACATCAGCTGATGGAAAAATCACAAGCAGTGTAATCGACGCTACTCAGGGTAATGTAAACTTTGATACAACAGGTAAAGTTACTTCTGATTTAGCAGCAGAGACAAAGACTAAGCAGGAGCTTGGAGCAGATTACGGTATGGCAAAAGCTTCCGCAATCGGTAAAGAGTGGAATGAGCAGGCAGATGCATTTGCTGCTTATGTAACAGGTAAGACCGTTGATGAAGTTAAGGGAATTGCTGTTTCAGACGAAGGCGTAGCAACGGATGCAGACTTAGTAAGCTCTGTTACTGTTCATGTTACTTCTTTCATTACAATTGTTGAGAAGGCAGTAGCAAGCGCGAAATAATAAGCGTTTATTATAATTAGAAATAATTTTATTTCTAGCACCCATGATGGGGATGCATTTCATTTCCTTAAAAGATGATGCATCTCCATCTTTCATTAAAATAATACTTATACGCATCACGCGGTTTATACCTAAGTATGCAGAGGTGAAGGCTTTGGCGAAGAAAATAGTGAGTATTCTGCTGGTTATGGTTCTGGCAGTCAATATGGCCGCATGCAGTGGCACAAAAGAAAATCGATATGAGGCAAGTTTTTTGGAGCTGTTTGATACAGTTACCAAAGTAGTTGGTTATGCAAAGAGTGAAGAAGAATTTACTGAGTGTACTCAGCTGATTTATGACGAATTAAAATCGTATCATGAATTGTATGATATTTATAATAATTATGACGGCATTAACAATGTAAAGACGATTAATGACAATGCCGGTATTGAGCCGGTTAAAGTAGACCAAAAAATCATTGATATGCTAAAAATTGCGATACAGGCCGAGAAGGATACGAACGGTAAGAAGAATATCGCTCTTGGTGCCGTATTGTCAATCTGGCATGATTACCGCGATAGGGGACTTGCTGATCCGGATAACGCAAAACTCCCTCCGATGGAGCTTTTGCAGGAGAAGGCACAGCACGTAAATATTGATGATGTTATCATAGATGAAGAGGCATCCACCGTATACTTGCAGGATCCTGAAATGAGTCTTGATGTTGGATCGATAGCAAAAGGATATGCCACAGAGCAGGTGAGTCAGTATATAAAAGAAAAAGGGTATGAACATTTGATGATTTCAGTCGGCGGAAATATAAAGGCGATTGGAACAAAGCTTGGAGATGACGGCAAGGAAGAGCCGTGGAGTGTGGGAATTCAAAATCCTGATATGGAAAGTGAAAATACAAACCTTTATATACTTAACCTTGAGGATTATGCTCTTGTGACGAGCGGTGTTTACCAGAGATATTATGTGGTGGACGGACAACAGTATCATCATATTATTGATCCAAGTACGCTGATGCCTGCCGATTATTTTGAGGCGGTTTCCATCGTATGTGAGGATTCCGGAATGGGAGATATGCTCTCCACCGCAATTTTTAACATGCCGTATGAGGATGGGGCAAAATATATTGAATCCTTAGACGGTGTTGAGGCGCTCTGGGTATTTAAGGACGGAAGTATGAAATATAGTTCAGGCTTTGAACAGTTTATCAAGCAATAGAATGGAGCAGTAATGAAGTCGAAACGGATTGCAGTTTATGGAATGTTGATCGCATTGGCATTCATTTTAAGTTATATAGAGAGTATGATTCCGATCCCGATTCCAATTCCCGGCATTAAGCTGGGATTGGCAAATCTGGTTGTCTTGGTCGGACTATACACGATGGGAGCAAAGGAAGCCTTTGTTTTATCTATGATTCGAATTATTTTGGTTGGCTTTACCTTCGGAAACCTATCTACAATGATGTTCAGTTTTGCGGGCGGTATGTTAAGCTGGCTGCTTATGTGTCTGTTTTATAAGTCCAAAAAATTCAGCATAACAGGAATTAGTGTAATTGGCGGTATTTCTCACAATGTAGGTCAGATACTGATGGGTATCTGGGTGGTGGATAGCGCGGCTCTTTTGTATTATCTTCCTTTTCTGCTTATATCAGGGGCAGTGACGGGCATTGTCATCGGAATGGTTGGTGCCATTTTGGTGAAGAGAATCAAATCTGTGAGCAAGGATGTATGATAGTCCCTCATTGCATGAGCGGACTTATTTACTTGCTTTCCTGGCATTCTGCCAAATTATTTTCAAAATGATTTATATTCAATCCTTGACCTAATATTCCATAACACACCTCGTTCATTCCTTCATAGAATAAAAGGAATAAACGAGGTGTGTTTGGGAGCAAAGAATGGTAACAATTAGCCTATGCATGATTGTAAAAAATGAGGAAGATGTCTTGGAGAGATGTCTGTCATCCGTGAGCCAGCTTGCAGACGAGATTATTATCGCGGATACAGGCTCCACGGACAGGACAAAGGAGATAGCAGCTAAATTTACGGATCAAATCTTTGATTTTCCGTGGATTAACGATTTTTCAGCGGCGCGCAATTTTGTATTTGAAAAGGCAACAAAGGACTTTATTCTGTGGCTGGATGCGGACGATATCATTATGCCGGAGGATAGAGTAAAGTTTAAGGAGCTTAAAGAGGAGCTGACAGAGGATACCGATATTGTGATGATGCGTTATAACACAGCATTTGACGAGCAGGGACGTGTTATTTTTTCCTATTTTAGGGAGAGACTATCAAAAAAAAGCCGAAATTTCAAGTGGAAAGAGCCTGTGCATGAGTATTTAGAGTTTGGCGGTGTGATTTTGCATTCAGAAGCTGCAATCACCCACGCAAAAATGAAAAAGACAACAAGTGCCAGAAATGTTGAAATATACGAAAGCATATTGGAAAGAGGAGAAGAGCTTTCGCCAAGAGGAATGTATTATTATGCAAGAGAATTAAAGGACCATGAGAGATTTGATGAGGCAATAAAAATGTTTTCACAGTTTTTAGATTCGGAGCTTGGATGGGTGGAAGATAATATTTCGGCATGCATTGAGCTGGCAAAATGTTATCAGCTTACAAAACAGCCTGAAAAGGCACTGGAAAGCATGATGAGAAGTTTTCGGTACGATACGCCGAGAGGGGAGGCATGCTGTCAGATCGGATATTATTTTAAAGAGCAGAATAAATTTCATCAGGCTATCTTCTGGTTTGAGTTGGTGTTAAAACTCAAACATCCTCAAAACTCGTGGGGCTTTCATCAGGAGGACTTTTGGGGATATATTCCGAGTATTGAATGTGCAGTTTGCTATGACAGGCTGGGTGATATGGAAAAAGCAGAGTATTACAATGAACTGGCAGGACACTATAAGCCGGAGGATTTAGCAGTGCTTTATAATAAAAAGTATTTTGAAGAGAAGAGGAAAGAGGAGAAAAGAAGAAGTTAGAACTAATATTATATGCATTTCATATGATACATTAGAATAGTTTCTATGATATTAAAAGAAAATATTCTAAATTTATAGTAAAAGGAGCCTAAACTATGAAAGAGTATGAGAAAGAAGATAATATAGAACAACAAAGTTGTTTTGATTTTTGTAACTCGACTGGTGGCTCATGCGGTGGAGGATCTTCTTGTTGCAGACCAGGTCCTCCGGGCTCCCCGGGTCCAAGAGGCCCACAGGGAATACCGGGAGCGCAAGGTCCAGCAGGTCCCGTAGGTCCACAGGGGGAAGCAGGTCCAGCAGGTCCACAGGGCGAACCGGGTGAGGCAGGTCCGCAAGGTGAAGCAGGTCCGGCAGGTCCGCAGGGAGAAGCAGGTCCAGCAGGTCCACAGGGTGAGGCAGGTGAAGCAGGTCCGTCAGGACCAGAAGGCGAAGCAGGTCCGGCGGGTCCGCAGGGTGAGGCAGGCCCAGAAGGCCCACAGGGAGAGCCAGGCGA
>NZ_LT860099.1:1393930-2112205 GCF_900184995.1 Konateibacter massiliensis | reverse complement strand
GGTCCGGCAGGTCCACAGGGAGAAGCAGGCGAGGCAGGTCCGGCAGGTCCAGAAGGAGTGGCAGGTCCAGCGGGTCCACAGGGAGAAGCAGGTCCGGCAGGTCCGCAGGGAGAGCCAGGCGAAGCAGGCCCGGCAGGCCCAGAAGGAGCAGCAGGTCCCGCGGGTGCACAGGGAGAAGCAGGTCCAGCAGGTCCACAGGGAGAGCCAGGAGAAGCAGGACCGGCAGGCCCAGAAGGAGCAGCAGGTCCAGCGGGTCCACAGGGAGAAGCAGGTCCAGCAGGTCCACAGGGCGAACCAGGTGAATCGGGTCCAGCAGGCCCAGAAGGAGCAGCAGGTCCGGCAGGTCCGCAAGGTCCCGCGGGAGAGGTCGTTTTGGCTTATGGTTCTTTAAGAGGAGCTAGTGTAGAGACACCTGGGGCAACACTTACACCGGTACCGTTTAGTGTGAATGGACCTCTATCAGATACTATCACAGTTAGTCTGTCGGGCAATGAATTAGTGGTTGGTGAAAGTGGAATTTATCAAATAACCATATCTATTAACGCAGAAGCTACTACTGAGCCAGATACAGATCAACCGTATCTGAATGCTATTATTACTGTCAATGGTACCCCTATTTTTGGTGATACTACTACCTTTTTTAAGATATCGAATAGAAGCAGCTCAACATTTGTCGTTCAATCCCTCTTAGCATCAGGGGATGAAGTAGGCGCAAGTATTAGTACGGGTTTTCCTGCTTTAGGGTATATGAATCGCTCTTTAACGATTGTTCAATTAAGTAATTAAATGATTTTTAATATCAATAGGTTTTGTAGAAAATAAATGAAAAAAGTATAGGTCTTGGGCTGTAATTAGTCCGTGACCTATACTTTTTTCTACTGGTAGGGCACTGTAAGCCAGAAGATTCGGCAATGCTTTATAATAAAAGTATTTTGAAGAGAAGAGAAGAAATTCGAACTAATATTATATGCATTTCATATTATATATTAGAATAGTTTCTATGATATTAAAAGAAAATATTCTAAATTTATAGTTAAAGGAGCTTAAACTATGAAAGAGTATGAAAAGGAAGACAATATTGCACAGCAAAGCTGTTTTGATTTTTGTAACTCGACTGGAGGCTCATCCGGTGGGGGATCCTCTTGCTGTAGACCAGGCCCTCCGGGCCCTCCAGGACCAAGAGGTCCGCAGGGACCGACCGGTCCGATGGGACCAAGAGGTTTCCAGGGCGTAACCGGAGCAACAGGTCCGCAGGGTCCACAGGGACCGCAGGGACCTCAGGGAATACCGGGAGCACAAGGCCCTCAGGGAGAAGCAGGNAGCAGGAGAAGCAGGTCCGGCAGGTCCAGAAGGAGCAGCAGGTCCGGCAGGTCCGGCAGGCGAAGCAGGTCCAGCGGGTCCAGCGGGTCCGGCAGGAGAAGCAGGTCCGGCAGGTCCAGAAGGAGCAGCAGGTCCGGCAGGTCCAGAAGGAGCAGCAGGTCCGGCAGGTCCGCAGGGTGAACCAGGAGAACCAGGAATCGGAGCAATCATACCATTTGCATCAGGAACGCCGGCTGTTGTTACAACTGTTTTGGGCGGAGTGCTGGGAACCACTTCAGTTCTTGGCTTTGGAAGCAGCGTGACAGGAATCAGCCTAGTAGGAGGAACGATTGATACAACTACCGTCGGTAACATGGCTTTTTCTATGCCAAGGGATGGGGTGATTACTTCTATTGCAGCATATTTCAGTACAACACTAGGAGTATCATTAATTGGCTCAGATGTCACAGTAGAAGCAACCTTATACTCATCAACAACACCGGATAATGTATTTGCACCGATAGCGTTAGCTACAGTAACACTTGCACCTGCTTTTAACGGATTGATTGCTATTGGTGATATAGCAGACGGAATAACGACAGGTCTTAGTATTCCGGTTACAGCGGGTACACGCTTATTGTTAGTATTTTCAGCTAGTGTTACAGATGGTATTGACATTGCTGCCACACTTACAGGATATGCAAGTGCAGGAGTTGCAATAAGCTAGTTTTAAGTCAGTTTATATTAAAAATAACCTTAGGGGAAGTGTCTGAAAAGATACTTCCCTTAACGTTTAAAATGTTAGAATTACCACAGTTTCCTTTTTATTTTCATAAGCTGGATTGACTAAGAGATCAAAAGATATTTTTCTTTTATGATAAATTATATATAAATAATAAAAATTTCATGAATTAGGACAAATGGATTATTTAATTAAAATAATATCATGTTATAATAAAAGAAAAATTAGCGCACATAGGGAGATTAGATAATGAGCCAAGTACAAAAGAATAAAAAAAATACGCTTCAGATAGCGTCGATTAAGGCAAAAGTAATAGCGGCAATTATAAGTTCTGTTTTAATTGCAATTATTATATGTATGTTTACAGTAATACCAATCAGCAGAAATTTGGTTTCCAATACGACGAAATCTTATATGCTGAACATGGCTGCCTCCGAGAGAACTATTTTGGATAATCTGTCGGACGGTAAGGAAATAACAGCAGAACAATATGCAGACGTTCTGGGAAGTGTTAAGGTAGAGAATGCAGCAAGCTCCTACGCCTATCTGGTGGCCGCGGACGGGATTATGAAATATCACCCGACAGCGGATAAAATCGGATCGAGCGTCGAAAATGAGGTGGTAAAAGGACTTGTTGCCCAATTGCAGGGGGGAAAAATTCCTGCTGACAGCGTTATTATCTACGAGTACAAGGGTGTTATGAAATATGCTAGCTATGCAATTACCAAAAACAATGATATTTTGGTTGTAACGGCAGATGAGGATGAAATTATGAAGCCGATTAACGATATTGTGAAGACATCTGTGATAATCGCGGTTATCATCGTTATCGTTATGGGACTGTACGGCTTTGTGGTTGGCAGCTTTCTTGTAAAGCCGATTAAGCAGTTGACAGAGATCATCCATGACACCGCTGAATTTAATTTCCGCCATCGTGACAACAGCGAAAAAATGACCAAACGCCGTGATGAGACCGGAGAGATGGCAAGAGCGGTACATGACATGAGGAAAAGTCTCAGAGAGATGGTACGAAAGATTGACAGTGCGGAGGTTCGTATCAAAAGCAGTGTCAGCAGCTTACAGGATGTTATTCATGTAGTAAATCAGATGTCTGCCGATAATTCTGCTACGACAGAGGAGCTGGCAGCAGGCATGGAGGAAACGGCAGCTACAACGGAAACTATTTTTGAAAATATAAATGACATTAAAGCCGGAGCATCGGATATCAGCAAACTTTCTCAGGAGGGAGCAGGCCGTTCCGGAGAAATTATGAAGAGGGCAGGTTCTCTTCGCGATAATACTGTTGAGGCAAGCGATAAAACAAAGGAAATTTACAGTTCAGTGCGTGCTAAGTCGGATAAAGCCATAGCCGATTCAAGGGCGGTGGAAAAAATCAATGTGTTGACGAAGGCTATTATGGAGATTTCCTCGCAGACGGGCTTGCTGGCATTGAATGCAAGCATTGAGGCGGCAAGAGCGGGCGAGGCAGGAAGAGGTTTTGCGGTAGTTGCATCCGAAATCGGAAAATTAGCAGAGCAGACCTCGAAGGAGGTTTCTAATATAAACCAAGTTGTGGATGAGGTAAACTATGCCGTAGAAAATATGGCGGAATGTTTGGATGAAACGACACAATTTTTAGGTGGCGCTGTCTTGGAGGACTACGAAGGATTTATTAAGGTCGGCGAGCAGTACAATGAGGATGCTACAGTATTTAAAAATGATATGAATGATATCCACGGTGCAATGGAAGACTTGGCACTTTCTATCAATATGATTGCGGACGCTTTGTCGGGCATCAAGGATACAATCGGGGAATCCAGTCTCGGAGTGACAGATATTGCAGAGAAAACTGCGGGTATGGTAGAAAGAGCCAGCGAAACAAATAGCCTTGCGGAGGAAAGCTTTAATTGTGCAAAGGATTTGGAAGATATCGTAGGGCAATTTAAGTTGTCATAAGAAAATAAAAAGGAAAGAGCTTTTGTATAGGAAAAACTATATAAAAGCTTTTTTTACGCTTTCTTACACTCTTCATTTAAAAATCTAAACCACTTACCCTAAATATTTTACCACTCGCTCAAAAAGCATTTACAGCAGAATAATTCTTGTTATAATAGCAGTATGGAGATGAGGAAATGAAAATACGAATTGAAGTAGATGAGAATTTAACAGAAGAAGAAATCATAATCCGCTGCAAAGAGGTAAATGACAAGATTTATCAAATACAGAAGTTTGTATCGGATATTGCTTCAAAAGCGCAGCGCTTTGTCTTCTATAAGGGGGACACGGAATATTATCTGGCTTTAGAAGAAATATTGTTTTTCGAGACAGAGAGAAACGGTATTTGTGTGCACACACTAGATAATGTTTATCAGACAAAACGAAAGCTTTATGAATTGGAGGAGCTTTTGCCAGGATATTTTATGAGAATATCCAAATCAACCATATTGAATGTGAACCATATTTATTCCATTAGCCGTAATCTGACGGCGTCAAGTATTGTTCAGTTTCAGAATACACATAAGCAGGTATTTGTATCAAGATATTATTATAAGCTGTTAAAAGAAAAATTAGAAGAAAAGAGGATGAGTCTATGAACAAAGAAAAGACTTTTTGGGGATTACTTTTTATTGTGGCAGGAATTTTTATTATTGTAAATCGATTGGGATATTTTGAGGGTATCAATTTATTCAGCGTTATATTGACCGTATTTTTGGTGCCTTATATGGTACGGAGCATAAGGTATATGCATTTTTCCGGTATATTATTTCCGGCAGCATTTTTGTGCATCATCTATGATGATGTGCTTGGGATCACAAGCATTACGCCTTGGCCGGTACTGGGTGCCGCATTACTTGGAAGTATCGGACTTTCTATTATATTCCATGACAGACATCATTACAGACGTTATAAGGGCTATGTGAACGATGAGCATTTTCAGGAGATTATTGACGAAGCGGATGACAGCAGTTTTTTCTTTGAGAGTAAATTTGGCTCTACAATCAAATATGTAAATGCAGAAGATTTCAAACAAGCAGATTTAAGCTGTTCCTTTGGTGCAATGAAGGTATATTTTGACAATGCTGTGATTCGAGGCGACAATGCAGTTATTGCACTTGATGTATCCTTTGCAGGAGTGGAGTTGTTTATACCGAAGCAGTGGAATGTGGTAAACAAAGCAAACACCTCCTTCGGAGCAATCGAGGAGAAAAATAAAAATCAAAGCACGGGTGTCCCGACTGTGACATTGGTTGGAAATTCAAGCTTTGCGGGGATTACGATTATTTATGTATAGGAAATGAGAGAGAAGCAGTCGGGTAGCACACTTTGCTCTTCAAGCAATTGAATAAGATAAATAAAGTCTATGTGGCTTTCTTGCAATATTAATTTGAATATGCATGAAAGCCACATTTTGTATTCTATTATAGGGGATTGCTTCCAAATTCCTATGATAAAAACAAATATTATGCGCACGAATGCAAGTGGAAGATGTCGCTGTGTGATTGCGTTCGGCGCCACCAAGCAGCCGAGCCCCTCGTGAGTGAGGGATTAGGGAGTTATGCGGACTTGTCTGCTTTGTTCCTATTCTTTAATTTGAATTTAATTAATATAATAATATAAAAATTTTTCTTGACTTCTGGTTAAAAAAATAGTAATATCAATTTCATAGTAAGTTGATATGAATAATATGTAAGTAAGAAATAGGAAATAGAAAGAGGTAGACAAATGGATATACAGTTTATATCAAAATATCTTCCCCTGTATGTTGAGGCAGCAAGATTGACGCTGACCATTGCGGTAATCGGAATTTTACTTTCCGTCATAGTTGGATTTGTTTGTAGCTTAGTGCGTTATTATAAAATACCCATCATACATAAGATAGTGACAGCCTATATTGAACTATCAAGAAACACTCCATTATTAATCCAGTTATTCTTTTTATACTTTGGATTGCCGAAAATCGGAATTGTACTCAGCTCCGAGGCGTGTGCCATCGTAGGTTTGGTATTTCTTGGAGGAAGCTATATGGCAGAGGCATTTCGAAGCGGCTTGGAGGCAATTCCGAATATTCAAAGAGAGTCGGGACTAAGCATTGGACTGACAAAGTTCCAGGTATTTTGGCATATTATACTGCCGCAGGCAGTGACGATATCAATGCCGGCATTTAGCGCCAATGTAATATTTTTAATCAAGGAAACGTCCGTATTCAGTGCAGTGGCACTTGCAGATTTGATGTATGTAGCAAAGGATTTGATTGGTCTGTATTATAAGACGGATGAGGCTCTTTTGATGCTTGTAGTGGCTTACCTGATTATTTTATTGCCGATATCAATTATTTTTTCGTTAATAGAGAGGAAGTTGCGCTATGCAGGATTTGGGAATTAGAGTTCTTTTTGAAGGTAAAAATTTAATAAGATTGCTTGGCGGACTTGGGGTTACCCTTCAAATCTCACTCTTAAGCGTTGCACTTTCCATTATTCTTGGCATACTGCTTGGAATGGTGATGAATATGAAAAATCCCGTTACCAAAGCGGTCACAAGAGTTTATCTGGAATTTGTCCGTATTATGCCACAGCTTGTGTTATTGTTTCTTGTCTACTTCGGGCTGACAAAGGCATTCGGCATTAACCTTTCAGGCGAGGTGTCGGCGGTTATCGTGTTTACGATATGGGGAACGGCGGAAATGGGAGATTTGGTGAGAGGTGCACTGCAGTCCATTCCAAAGCATCAGTATGAAAGCGGTAAGGCAATCGGGCTGACTGATTTTCAGGTGTACCAGCACATTATTATACCGCAGACGATTCGAAGATTACTGCCGCTTGCAATCAATCTGGTAACAAGAATGATAAAGACGACCTCGTTAATTGTACTGATTGGTGTGGTCGAGATGGTAAAGGTAGGACAGCAGATTATAGAGGCAAACCGCTTAACGGTTCCTTCCGCAGCATTGTGGATATACGCATTTATCTTTTTCTTATATTTTATTGTATGTTATCCGATATCAAGGCTCTCGGTAAGGCTGGAGAAAAAATGGAAGGATTGAGGTGAAAATCGAAATGAGCCAGAAAGAAAAAATATTAGAAATCAAGCATTTAAAGAAAAACTATGATGAAACGGTTGTATTAAACGATATTAATATAGATGTCCATAGGGGAGAGGTCGTTGTGATACTAGGTCCCTCCGGCTGTGGAAAAAGCACCCTTCTTCGATGTATCAATGGGCTGGAGCAGATCCAGGAGGGCGAAATATACTTGAGCGGTGAAAAAATCAGCAATCAGGATAAAAAGATGCATCTGGTAAGACAGAAGGTCGGAATGGTATTCCAAAGCTATGATTTATTCCCTCATCTGACAATATTGGATAATATTCTACTTGGACCTGTGAAATCACAGCGCCGCGATAAAAAGGAAGTAAAGGAAGAAGCAGAAAAGCTTCTGGAGCGTGTGGGTTTGCTGGATAAAAAGAATGCATACCCAAGACAGCTATCCGGCGGACAAAAGCAGAGAGTTGCGATTGTAAGAGCGCTCTGTATGCACCCCGAGGTCATACTTTTTGATGAGATAACCGCGGCACTGGACCCGGAAATGGTTCGAGAGGTGCTGGATGTTATGTTAAAGCTTGCAAAAGAGGGAAGCACAATGGTAATTGTGACCCATGAAATGCAGTTTGCGAGAGCAATCGCAGACAGGATTATATTTTTAGACAGCAGTAAGCTGGTAGAAGAGAGCAGCCCGAAGGAGTTTTTTACAAATCCAAAAACTGACAGGGCAAGACAATTTTTAAACGTATTCGATTTTGACACCGCCAAAGACAGCGGTTCAAATATATAGTAGGAGATAGAAAAGGAGAAAATATTATGAAGAAAAAATTATTGACAGCACTATTGACACTTAGCTTAGGAGCAATCGCTTTAACAGGCTGCTCAAATTCTACACAGGATTCAGCGGCAACTTCCACAGAAGCAGCAACTACTACAGATACAGCAGAAGCAGCAGACAGCGCAGCTGCGGAAAGCACAGATGGAACAGCGAGAACACTGGATGAAATCAAAGAGAGCGGCAAAATCGTAATCGGCGTATTCAGCGACAAGAAACCATTTGGATATGTAGATTCCAACGGAGATTTTCAGGGTTATGACGTATACCTTGGAAACAGACTGGCAGAAGACCTTGGTGTAGAAGTAGAATATGTACCGGTTGAGGCTGCGAGCAGAGTAGAATACCTGGTAAGTGCAAAGGTTGATATTATTTTAGCAAACTTTACCGTGACAGAGGAACGTGCAGAGCAAGTTGATTTTGCCCTTCCGTATATGAAGGTAGCACTTGGTATTGTATCCCCTGAGAGCGCATTGATTACAGAGCCGGAGCAGTTAAACGGAAAGACATTAATCATCAGCAAGGGAACAACAGCAGAAACCTACTTCAGCGAGAATTACCCGGATGTGAAGCTTTTAAAATTTGACCAGTACAGTGAGGCATACAACGCATTGTTAGACGGACGTGGTGATGCACTTTCTACCGACAACACAGAGGTTCTTGCATGGGCACTTGAAAACGAAGGCTATGCAGTTGGTGTAGACTCCCTTGGAAGCATTGACACGATTGCACCGGCAGTTCAGAAGGGCAATACAGAGTTACTTGAGTTTATCAATGACGAGATTAAGAGTCTTGCAGAAGAGCAGTTCTTCCATGCTGCTTACGAGGAGACACTTGCACCGGTATATGGTGATGCAGCAGACCCAGACAGCTTAGTTGTTGAAGGTGGAGTTGTTGAGTAAGAGATAGAAGAATAGGTTGTAAAGTTAAGGGGTATGGCGTTTGCCATACCCCTTAAAATTACTTTTGTTCCGAAGTTGCAATCATTGAACCGACCAAAGTTCTTATTATATAGTATAAGGAAAATAATGAGACACCATGGGGGTAATCAGCGTTGATTTTATGCGCTGCTTGGTAAGATAAAAGGTACATTTTTTTATCTATAGATTCGTCCTTCATTTCGCTGCCTCATTTTTATAAATAACTGACATGAATATGTATTTTTAAAAACATTGTATCATAAATATTAAGCTCGTGAAATATCTCGCTAAGGATTTAGATTATATCTTTTAAAATTGATATAATCAAAGCAATCATCAATTTAATCATTTTATAAATAATGATTAAATTGATGATTGACAATGATATCGTTAAGTTGTAATATTTAATTAATTCAAAATCATAAAAGTGATATAATTAATATATGAATGAGGTAATTAAAATGCGAGACTACCATTATAATCAAAAGTGGAAAGATTTATTAACGCCAGATATTGTGTCATTGCTTTCCAAAATACATGAATTTAAAGGCGAGCAGACATTGTTTATAGAGTCGTATGCCGATGAATTAACAGAATTAGTCGAGATTGCGAAAATACAGAGTGTTGAAGCATCAAATAGAATTGAAGGTATTTACACATCAGATGAGCGATTGAAAAAAATTGTACAAGCTAAAACTATCCCAAAGACCAGGGACGAGTTAGAAATAGCAGGATATAGAGATGTGCTAAATACAATACATGATAGCTATGAACATATACCAATCAAACCAACAATCATATTACAGTTACATCGAGACTTGTACAAGTTTAGTGGGCTGGAGAGCGGTGGACATTACAAAAATTCAGATAATGTCATAGCAGAAACAGATAGTCAAGGAAATAAAAAGGTAAGGTTTGAACCAGTTGCTTCATGGGAAACAGCAGAAGCGATAGAACAATTATGTAAAGCATTCGATGATATTATGAATAATAATGAGTTGGTAGATCCATTAATTATTATCCCTATGTTTGTAATAGATTTTTTGTGTATCCATCCATTTAATGATGGAAACGGTCGTATAAGTCGATTGTTAACTCTTTTGCTATTATACCGTTCAGGTTATATTGTAGGAAAATATATTAGTATAGAAAAACTAGTTGAATTATCCAAAGATACTTACTATGAAGCGTTACAATCGAGTTCCTATAATTGGCATGAAAATGAGAATGATTATGCCCCATTTGTCAAATATACATTAGGAATTATTGTAAACGCTTATCGTGAATTTTCTTCAAGAGTAAGATTGCTTACAACAAGTGGTATGTCAAAACCAGACAGAGTAAGAGAAATCATAAAAGAAACAATTGGAAAAATCACCAAAACAGATATTATGAAAAAATGTCCTGATATTAGTCAGGTAACGGTACAACGAACATTAAATAATTTGGTAAAGAAAGGCGATATCATTAAGATTGGCGGGGGACGTTATACCGCTTATACATGGAATAGAGAGGACGAATAAAATGATAACTGGTGAATTAAAAAATAAAATTGATGGCTTATGGGATATATTTGCAGCAGGAGGACTCGTGAATCCTCTTGAAGTAATTGAGCAAATTACATACCTTATGTTCATTCATGATTTAGATGATTCAGATAATACAAGGGCAAAAGAAAGTGCAATGCTTGGATTACCTTATAAGAGTATATTTGCTGAAGATGTTAAAATGGGGGATAGAAATATTGCTGGAAAACAATTAAAATGGTCTGTTTTTCATGACTTTCCGGCACCTAAAATGTATTCGATTATGCAGGAATGGGTATTTCCTTTTATAAAAACGTTGCATAATGATAAAAATAGTGCGTATTCAAAATATATGGATGATGCAATCTTTAAATTGCCAACACCTTTAGTGTTATCAAAAGTTGTGGACTCCTTAGACGAGATATATAAGCTTATGGTAGAAACAAAAAAAGAAACGGATAAGACAGAGATTGATATTCGTGGAGATGTATATGAATATTTACTTTCAAAAATTTCCCAATCAGGGAGGAATGGACAGTTTAGAACTCCAAGGCATATTATTCGCATGATGGTAGAACTAATGCAACCACAGGCCGATGATGTGATTTGCGATCCTGCTTGTGGAACATCTGGATTTCTTGTAACAGCAAGTGAATATTTAAAAGAAAAACATAAGGAAGAAATCTTCTTTCACAAACAGAAAAAAGATCATTATATGAACCACATGTTTTTTGGATATGACATGGACAGAACAATGCTTCGAATTGGAGCGATGAATATGATGACACATGGAGTAGAAAGTCCATTTATTGAATACAAAGATAGTTTATCGGAGCAGAATCAGGACAAAGATAAGTTTTCATTAATTCTTGCAAATCCTCCATTTAAAGGGACATTAGATGCGGATTCTGTATCACCTGATTTATTAAAAGTGTGCAAGACAAAGAAAACAGAATTATTGTTTCTTACCCTCTTTGTGAGAATGTTAAAAATTGGAGGAAGATGTGCTTGTATTGTGCCTGACGGAGTATTATTTGGTTCCTCTACTGCACATAAAGCAATTAGAAAAGAAGTAGTAGAAAATCAGAGACTAGAAGCAATTATTTCAATGCCTTCAGGAGTATTTAAACCTTATGCAGGGGTGTCCACTGGAATATTAATATTTACGAAAACAGGGCATGGCGGTACGGATCATGTATGGTTCTATGACATGACAGCCGATGGATTTAGTTTGGATGATAAAAGAACACAGGTACGGGAGAATGATATACCAGATATTATTAAGAGATTCCACAACAAAAAAGAGGAAGAAAATAGAGCAAGAACAGAAAAATCTTTTCTCGTATTAAAGCAGGAAATCGTTGATAATGAATATGATCTTTCCATAAACAAGTACAAGCAAGTGGAGTATGAAAAAATAGAATATCCTCCAACAGCAGAGATTATGGATAAGATTTTAGAATTAGATGCACAGATAGCAAGAGAGTTAGCTGAATTAAAGGCAATGTTGTAAGTATGGAAGAAAGGGAAAGACAATTTAGATTTGTAGGGGATGAATATGGAGATGACATTTGAAGAAATTTTAGATATAAAGAATGGAAAAAATCAAAAGGCTGTTGAAAATTCAGATGGAATATATCCGATTTATGGTAGCGGTGGAATAATGGGATATGCTGATCAATATATTTGTGAAGCAAATACAGTGATTATTGGTAGAAAAGGAAGTATAAATAATCCGATATATGTTGAGATGCCATTTTGGAACGTTGATACAGCGTTTGGACTTGTTGCTAAACCTGAAAAACTTATCCCTAAATACCTATATTATTTTTGTAAATACTTTAATTTTGAAAAATTGAATACAACGGTTACAATACCGAGTTTAACAAAGGCTAATTTACTAAAGGTTAAGATGAAAGTTCCGGAACTGAATCAGCAAAGAAAAGAAGTTGAAGTCCTAGATAAAGTGAATCATGTTATCGAGAAAAGAAGAAAACAGTTGAAGTGTTTTGACAACCTCATCAAATCCCGATTTGTTGAGATGTTTGGGACGCTTAATGATAACGCTAAGGGATTTGATATAGTATCCACTGAAGATGTATGTTCATTAATAAAAGACGGTACTCATCAGACGCCAGAATATACGGATGATACGGTTAATGGGTTTCAATTTTTATCATCAAAGGATGTAATGTCACAGAAGATAGATTGGACGAATATAAAGTATATACCTGCTGTATTACACGATAAACTATATACGACAATAAAACCTCAAAAAAATGATATTTTAATGTCAAAAAATGGGGTAAATTACGGGGTTGCGGCTATAAACGATACAGATGAGGTTTTTGATATATATGTTAGTCTAGCGCTACTAAGACCTACCGAAGTAATCCATCCAATTTATTTTAGGTGTGCTATAAATAATCCAGATACTAAGCGGCAATTCAATGGAAGTATAAAAGGTATTGGTGTTCCAAATCTGCACTTAGGTGAAATAAAGAAAACAAAGATATTGTTACCACCATTGAAACTTCAAAATGAGTTTGCAGACTTCGTCCAAACCACCGACAAATTGAAATCTGAAGTTCAGAAATCACTTAATGAGTCACAACTTTTATTTGATTCCTTAATGCAAAAGTATTTTTCATAAATCATAAGTAGAGAAAAATAAGTCTGTCGAAATTTTTGACAAAAGTGCAACTGGGGCATTTTGACTGCCAAATGCTACAATAATGTAATCTTGGTCAGTGTAGTTAGGAATTGCATTAAACATTAAATAATTGATATACTTCTTATAAAAAGGAGTATATCAATATGCAAAACAAGATTTATAATATATTAAATGATATGGCTGATTGCCTGAATATTACCCAAATGAAACGTTTACAAGAGGTTTTGATAAAACGTTTGGATGAAAATGATGAAGAAATAGAATGCATTGATAATCATGAATATATGGAGATATTTCTGGCTGCAAAACGTATTGAAGGATGTTCAGATAGAACAATAGCTTATTACAAATCTACAATTTCAAGTATGTTGGATTCAATCAAAATGCCGGTGAGAAAAATGACGACAGAAATTATTAGAGAATATTTAACGGAATACCACTCAAAAGGCAATTGTGGCAAGGTTACAATAGACAATATCAGAAGGAATTTATCAAGTTTTTTTTCATGGTTAGAAGAAGAGGACCATATTATTAAAAGTCCGATTCGACGGATTCATAAAGTAAAAACAGGAACAACCGTTAAAGAAGTAATTTCTGATGAGAGTATTGAAATTATGAGAGATAGTTGTGAAACAAAAAGAGATTTAGCAATGATAGATTTATTGTTTTCTACGGGAATGCGTGTCGGTGAGCTGGTAAATTTGGATATTTCAGATATAAATTTTCAGGAAAGAGAATGTATTGTGTATGGAAAAGGGGATAAAGAGAGAAAAGTTTATTTTGATGCAAGGACCAAACTACATATACAAAATTATCTAAGGGAGAGGAAAGATAATAATGAGGCGTTATTTGTCTCGTTGAATGCTCCTTATGAAAGGCTTAAAATAAGTGGTGTAGAGATTAGACTTCGAGAACTTGGAAGAAAATTGAAGATAGATAGAGTGCATCCACATAAATTCAGACGTACAATGGCAACACGAGCAATTGATAAAGGGATGCCGATTGAACAAGTACAACGATTATTAGGACATCAACAGATTGATACGACGATGAAATATGCAATGGTAAATCAAAACAATGTAAAAAACTCACATAGAAAATTCATATCGTAAGGTAACTGAATTTACATCTGCTTGCAATTTAGATTTGTAGGGATGATTATGATATATGATAGAGTAGAATTACAATCGATTTGTAATATAAATATGGGACAGTCTCCAGATTCTGGTAGTTACAACCAGGAAAATGATGGGATACCATTTTTTCAAGGTAATGCAGATTTTGGTGATATGTATCCTGTTACAAGAATGTGGTGTAGCAAACCTATAAAAATAGCTAATGAAGGAGATTTGTTGTTATCAGTCAGAGCTCCTATAGGTGCATTAAACTTTGCCACAGAGGAATGCTGTATTGGACGAGGTCTTGCAGCTATTTCACCAGTAAATGAAAAGATAAATATTAAATATATTTATTATGCCTTAAAAAGTATGAAGCAAGAGTTGGATAATAAAGGAACTGGAAGTACTTTTAAAGCAATTAATAAAGGGTCGCTTTCAGAAGTTAAGATTCCCAATATAGATATATCAGAACAGAATAATTGTGTAGAAAAACTTGATAGAGTAGGCAAAGTTACTAAGCATAGAAAAAAGCAGTTACATGAATTGGATGACCTCATCAAATCCCGATTTGTTGAGATGTTTGGGGATCCAGTGCTTAATGAAATGGGGTGGGCATTACCATTAATTGAAGATGTTGTGGCAAAAGATAAGAATGCATTAAAGGCTGGTCCATTTGGTTCGGCATTAAAAAAAGAATTCTATGTTGAGTCAGGATTTAAAATATATGGACAAGAACAAGTTATAAGTGGTGATTCGACATTTGGAAATTATTATATTGATAGAGATAGATATAAATCATTAGAGAATTGTGCGGTTCAAGCGGGAGATGTACTAATAAGTTTAGTGGGAACCTATGGAAAACTATTGATATTACCAGAGGAATTCGAAGCAGGAATTATCAATCCTCGGTTAATGAAAATAACTTTTGATAAGGAAAAAGTTAATCCATTCTATTTCCAGCATTATTTTCAATCAGACTCATTAAAAAGAGCTCTTGCTGAAAATACACATGGTGGGACAATGGATATTCTGAATTTAGGAATAGTTCGTAAATTAGCAATGCCTTTACCACCATTGAAACTTCAAAATGAGTTTGCAGACTTCGTCCAAGCCACCGACAAATTGAAATCTGAAGTTGAAATTTCATAAGAGAGAATGTATCATTTATTGGGAAAGACAATATTAGGGAAATGAGGAAAGAATACATGTCAAAAATGGTAGTATATCAAGGTAGTTATACTGTAGTAAAAGAGCCATATATTAAAGAGGGACAATACACCAAAGATTTCGGAAATGGATTTTATTGCACCCTTATGAAAGAACAAGCCGAGAGGTGGCCAAAAGATACAATACCCCAATGGTAAATATATATGAAGTACAAATAGACAGTTCGCTAAAAATATTAGAATTTAAAGAAACGTCAGAGGAATGGCTTGACTTTATTGTGGAGTGTAGACATGGAAAAGAATATAATTACGATATTGTTATAGGGGCAATGGCAAATGATCAGATTTATAATTTTATTTCAGACTATATGGATGAAATTATCTCAAGAGAACAATTTTGGGTAATGGCAAAGTTTAAATATCCAACACATCAGATTAATTTCTGTACAGAAGAAGGCATCAAATGCTTAAAATATCGAGACTGTCGGGAGGTATCAGATAATCGGAAGATAAGAAAGTAAATGATTTGTTTTTTGTATGCAGTATAATTGATTATATAGCTAGAAAGACTAAAAATAAAAGAAATCTTGTAGTGCAAAAACTCGGTAAAGAAAAAATTGAAAAAATATATGATTTAGCAGATATTTACCATAGCTACAATATAGAACAGGTTGCCAAAGAGTTTATTGATGAGACAGGAATTTCATATGAAACATTTGATAATGTAAAGGAATGTAATTATGCTATTCCGACACATTGGGACATAGGAAAGGTATACAAACGCTTAATCATAGGGGTTGCAGAAACCAAAAACATAGCAGTTATGGAAGCTCTATTTGAAGTATATAATTCCTTTATTTGTGAATTGATAGATGATTATAATGGTAGTTTTTATTATGAAAACCCGCAGTTTATATTGGATACTTATATATCAGGGAAGATAGAAGATTAAATACTAAGCCTGATTTGAAGTTCAGAAATCACTTAATACAAAAGGGGAGGTACAGATGACAAACTTTGATTATTTAAAACAAGAACCAAAATTTAATAGTTTTGCAGATGTGGCAATTGTAGCTGAGAAAGTCATCCAAATAGATGCGGAGTCTTGTATCATTAATTGCCGTCGGGCTATGGAATTTGCAATTAAATGGATGTATTCTGTGGACAAGTCCCTAGAAATGCCATATCAAGATACTTTAGCCAGTCTGATGAGTACAGAAGACTTTCATGACTTGGTAGATGGTGATTTGTGGAAACGAATGGATTTGATTCGCAGAATTGGAAATCGTGCCGCACATAATGGAAGAAAAATAACAAAAGATGAAGCGGTGCTTTGCCTGCAAAATCTTTATATCTTCTTAGATTATGTGGCTTATTGTTATGCGGATGATTACACAGAGAAAGCCTTTAATTTAGAACTCTTAGAAAATAATAAAGTGGATGTTGCTACAGAACCAGTTGCTACAGATATAGATTTGAAAATCTTAATTGCCGAGAATAAGGCATTAAAAGAGCAGCTTACACAAAGACGAGAAGAACAGCAGCAGACTTATGTTCCAAAACCTTTAGATTTATCTGAATATAAAACTCGTAAAATTTACATTGATTCTATGTTAAAAGATGCAGGATGGACGGAAGGAAAAGACTGGATTAATGAAGTAGCATTGTCAGGTATGCCAAACAAATCAGAGGTGGGATTTGCGGATTATGTATTATACGATGATGCACATAGGCCACTGGCGGTAATTGAAGCAAAACGAACCTGTGTAGATGTGGTAAAAGGGCGACAGCAGGCAAAGCTATATGCAGATTTACTCGAAAAACAATATCACAGAAGACCGGTAGTGTTTTTAACTAATGGATTTGAAACAAGAATGATAGATAACCAGCATCCGGAGAGAAAAGTAGCTGTTATTTATTCCAAACGTGATTTAGAGAAGCTTTTTAATCTTCAGACTATGCGTACAAGCCTTAAGAACATTATGGTCGATAAGGATATTGCAGGGCGATATTATCAGGAGGGTGCGATTAAAGCCGTATGTGACCAGTTTGACGATAAAAATCGTAGAAAAGCGTTGCTGGTGATGGCTACGGGTTCCGGTAAAACAAGAACTATAATTGCATTGTGTAAAGTACTATTGGATGCAGGCTGGATTAAAAATATTTTATTTTTAGCTGATAGAAATTCCCTTGTGACACAGGCAAAAAGAAATTTTGTAAATCTGATGCCCGATTTATCCGTAACAAATCTTTGTGAAGAGAAAGATAATTACAATGCTCATTGTGTATTTTCAACCTATCAAACGATGATGAATTGTATCGATGAAATAAAAGGCGATGATGGAAAACTTTTCACATGTGGTCATTTTGATCTGTTGGTTTGTGATGAAGCGCATCGTTCCATCTACAATAAATATAAGGATATTTTTACTTATTTTGACGCACCTTTGGTGGGTCTTACTGCTACGCCTAAAGAAGATATCGATAAGAATACGTATCAGATATTTGAATTGGAAAAGGGGGTGCCAACCTACGGATATGAGTTAGCACAGGCAGTTAAGGACGGGTATCTGGTAGATTTTTTATCGGTCGAAACAAAGATGAAATTTATTGATCAGGGAATTGTGTATGATGAATTATCAGAAGAAGATAAGGAAGAATATGAGGAAACCTTTGAAGATGAAAACGGAGAATTACCTGAGAGAATTAATTCAGCTGCTCTAAATACTTGGATATTTAATGAAGATACGATAAAGCAAGTGTTGCATATTTTGATGACAGATGGAAATAAAATTAATTATGGAGAAACGCTTGGAAAAACGATTATTTTTGCAAAGAATCATGAACATGCAGAAAAAATTCTTGATGTATTTAATAAAGAATATCCGAACCTGTCTAAAAATGGGCAATCCTTTGCAAAAGTAATTGACAACTACATGACTTATGCGCAAAGTGCGATAGATGAATTTTCTGATCCGAAAAAAATGCCTCAGATAGCTATTTCTGTGGATATGCTGGATACAGGAATTGATGTTCCGGAAGTTTTAAATTTAGTCTTTTTTAAAAAGGTTATGAGCAAGGCAAAATTCTGGCAGATGATAGGGCGAGGAACGCGTTTATGTCCAGGTTTATTAGATGGAGAAGATAAAAATAAATTTTATATTTTTGACTTCTGTGGAAATTTTGAATTTTTTAGAGTTAGTAATGGAAAACCAACTGCAAATATGATGGCACTACAAGGTGCAATATTTAACTTGGAATTTCAAATTGCATACAAACTGCAGGACATAAATTATCAAACAGATAGATTAATTGCTTACCGTAAGAATTTAGTAAAATTAATGTCCGAAAAGGTATTGGAACTAAATAGAGAAAATTTTGCAGTAAAACAGCATTTAAAATATGTAGATTTATATTCAAATGAAAGTAATTATAATACATTAACCTATGAAGATTCATTGTTAGTAAGAGAAGAAGTGGCACCTCTTATTTTACCAGATTCAGATGAGGCAAGTGCTGTTCGATTTGATGCACTAATGTATGGAATTGAACTTGCCTACTTGGCAGGAAAGAAATATTCTAAGGCAAGAAGTGACTTAATGAAGCGGGTAAGTGCGATTTCTAGCGTGGCGAACATACCTGAAATACAAATTCAGTCAGAATTGATTCATCAGATTCTTCATACGGATTACATAGAACGTGCAGGAATTAATGAATTTGAACATGTAAGAGAAAAATTGAGAAATCTTATGAAGTATATTCCAAAGAGTGGAATAATAAAATATACGACACATTTTGCGGATGATATATTATCGCAAGAATGGAAGGAAGCTGAATTAGAAAGTGATGAATTGAAGAATTATAAAGCGAAAGCAGAATTTTACGTGCGTCAACATCAGGATAATATTGTAATTGCTAAGCTAAAGACCAATAAACCACTTTCATCGCAAGATATTGCCTCACTTGAGAAAATATTGTGGAAAGAAGTTGGAACAAGAGATGATTATGAGCAGGAATATGGACAAAAACCGCTAGGTGAATTTGTAAGAGAAATTGTAGGACTTGATATGAAGGCTGCAAAAGAAGCATTTTCTGAGTTCCTATTGGAAATGAATCTTGATTCTACACAAATTTACTTTGTGAACCAAATTGTTGAGTATATTGTTCATAATGGAATGATGAAAGATTTTTCGGTACTACAGGAATCTCCGTTTACAGATAGAGGAAGCGTAGTAGAAATATTTACAGATATGAATGTATGGCTGGGAATACGGAAGGTTATTGAAGAGATAAATGCAAATGCAGTGGCGTAAAATGCAGAAAAAATATACCGAGACTAGCCAGTACGTTAATGGTTTGTTATAATAGTTATATTGTAAAACTAGAAAAGGCTGGAATCTTAGATGAAAGAAAAATTATATACCATACCTCTTATGGAAGCATTTAGGGCAGAAACAGAATGTCCTTTCTGCTATATAGAAAGACAGTTAGAACAGGGAGCCTTGGACTTTACGCTGGGCTCCTCTTCTTCGTATATGGAGAGTGATATCAGAGAGCAGACTGACGAGATGGGTTTTTGCAGGGATCATTTTAAGAAGATGTACCATTACGGCAACTCCCTCGGAAATGCTCTGATCATAAAGACGCATTTTAGAAAGCAGAGTCAGGAGCTTCAAAAGCAGCTTGAAGGGTATACGGCAGGGAAATCCTCCCTATTTTCCAAATTAAAAAAGGATAAAGAGAATGCAGGTACGGATAAAATTGCTTCATGGATAGCAGAGAAGGAGAAGACTTGCTTTGTCTGTGATTATATCAACAACACCTATGAAAGATATTTGGATACCTTTTTTCATCTGTTTAAAAGCACACCGGAGTTTAAGGAGCTGATAAAGGATTCGAAAGGTTTTTGCATGCATCATTTTGGGGAAGTGACGGGACTTGCCTCCGAAAAGTTAAAGGACAAGGAGTTGGAAGAGTATACAAATCTTGTATTTCCGCTTATGCTTCAGAATATGAAGCGGCTGGAGGAGGATATTTCATGGCTTGTGGATAAATATGATTACCGGAATGCCGACGCTGACTGGAAAAATTCAAAAGACGCGCTTCAGAGGGGAATGCAGAAGCTAAAGGGCGGTTTTCCGGCAGACAGTGACTATCAGGGAAATCGTTAGGCTTGGAGGTAGACGTGAAAGGAATTTATAATATACCCGAACAATTCTTTAGTTTGTTTAAGTCGAGAAACCGATATATCTATATCGAATCTCTTTTGCTCATCTATGAGGAATATTTGTATAATGACTATTTTCTTAGCAAGGAGACATGTGTACAGCTTCTGGCAGATTGTTTTTCCAACCGTCTGGTAGATATTTCTGCCGATGATACGGAGGAGGATACAGATAAGTCGGAGCCGGTTGCAACAAGGATTTTTACAAAGCTGGTCAAGTTTGGCTGGCTTCGAAAAATTGAGGACTATAAGGCGTTTAAGACAAACGTAGTCATTCCCGATTACGCTTCTATTTTTATTGAGACTTTTCAAAAGCTTGATAACCCCGAGGCAGATGAGACCGATTTGTATATTCAGAATGTGTACACGAACCTTTATTCCTTCTATTATGACAATAAGGCAGGAATGGAGCTTCTTCGTGCTGCGATGGTGAACACGGCAAGGCTGAACCGTGCGTTGCAGGACATGCTTCATAATATGGATAAGTTTTTTGAGACATTGTTAAAGCAGGAGAGCTACGAAGAATTGCTGCAGGAGCATTTAAACGGTTATGTCAACAATATTGTGAATAAGAAATATGCCCTTTTAAAAACGGGAGATAATTTTTATATCTATAAAAATGACATTAAGACCCTCTTAAATAAAATCAGAGAGGATGAGGAGCGGCAGGCACTGCTTAAGAAAAAGCTTCTGCTTGGCGGCAAGGCGGAGGAGGAAACAGACAACGAGCTGTTTGATATTCTCGACCATGTGGAGCGCGGTATCGCCAATATGGAGCGGAGAATTGCCCATATCGACTCAGAGCACAGCAAATACGTCCGCGCCACAGTAAGACGTTTGGAATATATGCTGAACAACGATGACAACGTGAAGGGTAATGTCGTAAAGCTGCTCGGCATGATGAACGAAAGGCGAAAGGATAAGATTTTAAATAAGCTTGGTGATGCAATTTTAATCAATGATTTTACCGTTTTATCGAAGGACGCCATGTATCAAAAACGCGGTCCGAGAAAGAACTTTGAAGATACAATTGAGGGTGAAGCGAATCAGGAAAAGGATTTGACCGCAGAGGAAATTTTGAGGCTGAACCGAAACAAAAACCGTTACAGCAAGAAAGAGATTGAGCACTTTATACTCGATAAAATGGAAGCGGGAGAGTACACGACGAATGAACAGTCTGTTCAGACACAGGAGGAATTCGAGCTGCTCATACTTGCCTATGATCACAGTATTCGAAAGAAAAGCCCTTATTCCGTGCGAAGAGATGAGTATGAATTGATTCAAAATGAAAAATTCAGTTATCCTAGACTAACCTTTGAGAGAAAAGCGGAGACGGAGGAGAAGAATGATACCATATTATAGAGAACTGCCGGAGGATGAGCAGGAGGAGCTGACAAAGGCAATCAAGCTTTTGCAGTCCCAGACCTTTGTTCTGGAGCGAAAATATGATAAAAAAACGGCAAGATACCAGTATAACAAGGAATACCGCATATGCGAAAAGCATCTGGAATTTCTCATGGAATATTTTAAAGTTGCGGATATTGAGGTTGTTGAAAACAGGCAGTATGGCGTGATTGCACTTAGAAGCGGTCACTTGATCGGTGAGAAGCTAAGTAAGCTTACGACCATCTTTGTATTGCTCTTAAAACTGACTTTCGAGGAAAAGATGAACAGCGTCTCAAATTCTGTGCATGTCTATACGGCATTGCATGAGATTTATGACAAAATTAATCTGTTTCGCCTATGGGACAACAAGGCAC
Organism: Konateibacter massiliensis; assembly: GCF_900184995.1. Classification (GTDB taxonomy): domain Bacteria; phylum Bacillota; class Clostridia; order Lachnospirales; family Lachnospiraceae; genus Lachnotalea; species Lachnotalea massiliensis. The sequence goes on along the minus strand of NZ_LT860099.1, from coordinate 2,089,903 downwards.
TTCCGATTACTGAGGTGAAAAAGACAATTGCGGTGCTTCGAAAATACCAGATTATCGATTTGCTTGATTTTGACGGAGAGATAAGCCCGGAGACAAAGCTTATTGTTTACCCGTCTGTCAATCTTCTCATAAGTGCGGAGGAAGTCAGAAATATCATTACACAATATGAGGAAAGTGAGGAAGAGGAAGATGACAGCATTTCAGGCGATGACGAGAATGTGTCTGAACAACTGGCACTATATTAATGAAAAAGTATTGTCCTTCAGCAGCGGAATTAACTTTTTTACCGGACATTCAGGCAGCGGAAAATCAACGGTGCTGGATGCGCTGCAGCTCTTACTGTATGTGGATACGAACGGAAGAGGATTTTTTAATAAGGCGGCAAAGGACGATTCCGATCGTACCCTGATGGAGTATTTGAGGGGAATGAAGGTTGTTCAGGAGAATGACGAAGCAGGCTACCTACGAAATCAGAATTTTTCCACGACTATTGTATTGGAATTTGAAAATGTGGAAAAAGAAGAGTATCAATGCATCGGTGTCGTGTTTGACGTTGATGTGACGTCCAACGATGCAGACCGTATGTTTTTCTGGCATAAAGGGCGGCTGCTCACAAACCGCTACCGTTTAAATGACAGAACGATGTCAATCAGGGAGTTAAAAGACTGGCTTGGAAACCGCTATGACAAGGAGCAGTGGGATTACAGCAGAACAAACGAGAAATTCAGAGCGAAGCTGTATGAAACATATCTAGGCGGCTTAGATGAAAAGAAATTTCCGTCTCTGTTTAAAAAAGCGATTCCGTTTCGAATGAATATGAAGCTGGAGGACTTTGTGAAAAATTATATCTGTATGGAGAAAAATATCCATATAGAGGATATGCAGGACAGTGTCATCCAATATGTACGATTGAGACGAAGGCTTGAGGACACCAAACAGGAAATCACACTGCTTGAGGATGTACGGGAGCAATACGGCCAGTTTCAGAAGCTGTTTCGGCAGTCGACTCAGTTTCAGTATAACATTGACAAGCTGGATATCTATACAATAGAGCAAAGAATGAAGGAGATTTCCCAGAAGCAGACGGCGTATCAGGGAGATTTGGAAGGACTGACAGGAAGAATCGAGACGCTTGCAGGAGAGGTCGAGGCACTTCAAAAGCAGCGTGACACGGTTATGATTGCGATTGAAAACAGCGGCTATACCCATTTGGAATCGGAGCTTAATTCTCTAAACCAGCTTATGGAATTTTTATATGAGAGCAAGACGAAATACGATAAAATCGGAAATGGGCTTCAAAAGTGGCTGGAAACGGATTTGATACCGGAGGATACGAAGCTCCAGATTGAGAGCTTTTTAAGTTATCATATGGATACATCAGGCATTAAGCGGATAAAGGAAAATATTCGGTCAGCAAGAGAACAGCTTTTGGAGGAACAAAGGTCAGCCGAGGAGCAGAAAAGCTTACTGGAAAAAGAAGTAAGAGAACTGAAAGCGGAAATCGGACAGCTAAAGGCGGGCGACAAGGCATATCCTTCTTATCTGATGGAAGCAAAGGATTACATACAAAAGGAATTGCAGGCGCGCTGTGGCGTGGAGGCAGACATTTATGTACTTGCAGACTTGCTTCAAATAACAGATAGTGAGTGGCAAAATGCTGTGGAGGGCTATATGGGAAATCATAAACTGTCCCTCATTGCGCCGCCGCAGTATACAAAGACCGCCATTGAGATTTATCATTCGATGGATGAGAAAAAATATTATAAGGTGTCTGTCATCGATTCAGACCGGGTGTTGAAGGCTTCAAAGCCTGTTCTGGAAGGGGCTTTGGCTGAGGTTGTAGACAGCAGTGTAGATTATGCCAAGGCTTTTGTGGATTTCTTGATGGGAAGCGTGATCCGATGTGGAAAAACAGAGCAGTTGAGACAGAATAAAAGCGCTGTGACAAAGGATTGCCTACTTTACCACAACTATAAGCTCCAGCATATGAACCCGAAGAATTATACGGAATTTACCTACATTGGAAAAAATGCAATTGAGCAGAGAAGAAAGCGTCTTGAGAGCCGCCTTGCTAAGCTGGTGGAGGAAAAGCTTCCTTTTGAGGAAAGCGTAAGGCAGTATCGGGAAATTCTCTCCTTTGAAGCGTTGCAGGAGGAACTTCCAATCTATGAGAAATATTTGGAAGATATGAGAAAAATTCAGGCAAGACTTGTGGAAAAGGAATCGCTGGAAATAAAAATAAACGATTTAAAGACAAGGGATATCCAGACTTGGAAGGATGAGAAGCAGACCTTGGAGGATGATTTGCGAAAGAAAACTGCCCAAAAGGAACAGTTTATCAACGAGCAGAGAATGAAAACAAGAGCGCTCCACGATTTCAAGGAAGAGCTTACGATGCTAAACGGAGAAATTGTCTCCAAGGAGAAGGGTTTTGTGTTTGACGCTGCGATGGAGGAGAACTTCCAAGAGCTAATCAGACAGAAATCCGGTGAGCGTCCGGAACGTCTGAAAAACTGGCTGATTAATAAGAAGCTTACCTGCGATACGGCTATGAATGTCGAATACGAGAAGCTGATTAAGGTCAGAGAGGGCTATCAAAGAGAATATTCTTTCCGAGGCTTTACAACAACAGGAAGAGAGAATAAGGACTATGAGCAGTTGTTGGAAATGCTTCAAAGTGATAAGCTTTCGGAGTTTACCGGGAAGGCGGCAGAGCAGGCGAATATTGCCATCCACCACTTTAAGACCGATTTTATCTACAAGATAAGAGACTCCATCAAGGAAGCGATGCAGCAGAAGGAGGAGCTAAACCGTATTCTTGCTAATTCGGACTTCGGAAAAGAGAAGTACCGATTTATTATCACGAAGAACAAGGGAGAGGACGGAAAGTTCTACAACATGTTCATGGATGAGAATTTGGAAGTCAATCCGACGCAGTTATCCGATCATATGGAAAACCAGATGGATTTATTTTCAAAGGGACATTCGGAAAACTATGCAGAGCTTATTAATGAGCTGATTGAAGTTTTTATGCCGCCGGAAAACAGTGACACAAAGGAGCTGGAAGAAGCGCGCTACAACATGGAAAAATATGCAGATTACCGAACCTATCTTTCTTTTGATATGGAACAGCTTATCGACGGAATGCCTCCGATGAGACTGAGCAAAATGCTTTCCAAGAACTCAGGAGGAGAGGGACAAAACCCACTCTATATTGCACTGCTGGCGAGCTTTGCACAGGTATATAAGATTAATACAAAAGAAAGCTCCAGACGAAATCCTACCCTGCGGCTTGTCGTTTTGGACGAAGCCTTCTCCAAAATGGACGGAGAAAAGGTAGGAAGTTGTGTAGAGCTAATCCGTAAAATGGGATTTCAGGCGATTATCAGTGCCACCAACGATAAGCTGCAAAATTATGTAGATTATGTGGATAAGACATTTGTTTTCGCCAACCCGAATAAAAATCATATTTCGATTCAACCTTTTGAAAAATTAGAGTTTTCTGAGTTACTGTCCTCTCATACTTAAGAGTTTCGCTTTTAACTCATTTTCAATACGGTTTAATTCAATCTCCGCCTCTTTTCGCTTTTGACGGCCTTCAGTCTGAATACGAAGCACCTCGTCAAGAGTGGAGATGAGAGATTCGTTTGTCGTGCGGAGAGTTTCAATATCAACAATGCCGCGCTCTGATTCTTTGGCTGTCTCTATGGTAGCAAGTTTAAGGGTAGCGGCATTCTTTTTAAGAAGTTCATTTGTCATATCGGTCACTTCTTTTTGCGCTCTGGCTGCCTGTGTGGAATGTACCACACCCAAGGCAAGAACCATCTGACTTTTCCAGAGAGGAATGGTGTTTACAATGGTAGACTGGATTTTTTCTGCCATAACCGTGTCGTTTGCCTGAACCAGACGAATCTGCGGTGCCATCTGAATGGAAATCATACGAGTCAATTCCAGGTCATGAATTTTTTTCTCAAAGCGGTTTAAGACAGCAGTCAGGTCATTGACAGCCTGTGCGTCCTCCGGCAATCCGGTTCTTGTGGAGGTTTCAACGAGCTTTGGAAGCTCCAAATTCTCCACCTGTGCCAGCTTCTTTTTACCTGCGAGGATATACATGGATAATTCCTTAAAGTAATTTTTATTAATCTCATACATCTTATCCAGCATTGCCACGTCTTTTAATAGCTGCATCTGATGATTTTCAAGCACTTTGCATATTTTATTTACATTCAGCTCTGCCTTGTCATACTTTGCCTTCATTGTCGTCAGCTTGTTGGAGGTTTTCTTAAAAAAGCCAAGGAATCCCTTTTCCTCCTCCTCCGCGTCAAAGCTCTTTAGCTCTGAAACCACATCGGTCAGCATTTCTCCGATTTCACCCAAATCCTTGGTACGCACATTGTTTAAAGCACTCTCGGAAAAGTCGGCAATCTTTTTTTGTGTTCCGGCGCCGTACTGGAGAATTAAATTAGATTGTGTCAAATCAATCTGCGACACGAAGTTGTCCACCATTTTTTGTTCCTCCGGGGTCAGAGGTGTCTCCTCAAGCACAGAGGCTTCCGCTTTTTCGATCATCTGCAGCTCGGATGGTGCAGAAAGAATTTCCTCTTCTTTAAAGGGCTCAAAGGTCAAGGTTGGTGTTTCATTTGTCATGTTAGTTTCCTCCTGATTTTAATTTACTTTTTGTCAGCCCCTCTTGTGCGAGTATGGTTTCAAGTACGGATATGTCCGTGGAAATATCAAGCGCAGCGTCCTCAAAAAGGCTGTCCAATAAAATCTCAAATGCGTGATTAATGGTATCTAGGGTAGTTTCAATCTCATTTTTTGCCGATCGGATATTCTCTCCCTGAACAGGCTGAACATCAAATTCCTGATAGGCGGTCACCAGCTTAAGCGTGGTCGGAAGGTAATACTCCATAAATTTATTGATTTCTGAGAGTTGCTCAGGGTGTTCTTCCACATGGGTAAAAATTTTATCAATTACGGTCTCAAGTCTGTCAAGTTTCCTTGAAATCTCCTCGCCCGGAATGGCATCGTTGGCTTTCCTAATCTGACGGATACAGGCGCGTCCGTTTTCCACTGCCGCGTGTAATTCCTCATTCACAGGAGTTGCTGCCTTAGGCGCATCTGCCTGCTGTCTGGCTTTTTTGGTAATCTCCTCCTGCTGCATCTGCTGGCTCTTTAGAAGCTCCGTGTATTGGCGGTAGCTTTGCTGATTCAGCATAATACACGTTCCTTGTGCATCGATATGCCCCTCCGGAAACATGCCGAGAGAAATCATCTTTCTTAAATCCTTTATAATAAATTTATCACTCAACTGCGTCTGTGACGCCAAGTCCTTGATGGAATAATAGGTCTGCTCCTTAAAAAGTCCCATGTAGCGGTAAAACCTTCGAAGACGCGCACGCAGGGTTGAACCCCGGACCGTCAACGCAAAGCTGATAAGCAATAAAGGCAGAATACCAAGCGCAATGGAGCCGAAAATATTCATCCTTTGGAGCAAAACGCCAAGCAATGTCAAAACAAGCACCGCAAGTCCCGTAATCGGAAGAAAAATCCAGCCGAATACCGTGTAGAGAATGCCAGCCACCTTGCCGGTCGGATTGCTTGGATAAGCGGCAGAGGTCTGCTTTGTAGGGGCTTTGTAAGGAGGCTCATAAAAAGTTCTCCGGTTTCTGCGTTGCTGCGAATAAGAACGTCTGGAGTTTGAACGTTGGCGAGTATAAGGATCCTCCGTATCAAAATTCACTTTAAATTCGGGCTGTGAATCCTGCCAGTGGTTTGAGCGCCGGCTTTTGGACTGCCCCTGACTGCGATTTAAACCAAGAGCCTTTTGCACCTCCGAGATAGCACTTTCGACGGTATCTCCGATGTTTTGGTTTAGTTCTTTAAAGTCCTTGGAATTAATTGCATTTTGCACAATATTTTTAATTTCATCTTCTAAATTTGAAAAATTTTTATTATTCATGTAAACCCTCCGGGATATCGCTGTACAGATAGTTTCATTATATCTTATTTGTAAGAGAATGACAAATAGTTGTGAAATAAAAGTTTGCTGCAATGCATAACATTGTAAAAAAATAACTGTACACAAACACCAGTTCGGGTGATATAATATATAATTATAAAAATAGTAAAAAATAAATTGGAGGTGCTTTCAACTTGGAAAATCATATCTATTTGTGCATAGATTTAAAATCATTTTATGCTTCGGTGGAATGTGTGGAGCGTGAACTTGATCCGCTGACAACAAATCTAGCGGTAGCGGACCCGGAGCGGGGTGAAAAGACGATTTGTCTTGCGATTTCTCCAAGTATGAAGGCACTTGGGATTCAAAACCGATGCAGGGTATTTCAGATTCCCCCAAATGTAAAGTATATTATGGCGGTGCCGCGAATGAAGCTTTATATTGAATATTCAGCGAAGATTTATGCGATCTATCTAAAATATGTCGCCAAGGAGGATATCCACGTCTACTCGATAGATGAAGCATTTCTTGATGTGACACATTATCTTTCCATGTATCATATGGAGGCAAAGGAACTGGCAGTTCGCATTATGAAGGATATAAAAGCAGAGACGGGAGTTACCGCGACAGGAGGCATCGGAACAAATCTCTATCTGGCAAAAATCGCACTGGATATTACGGCAAAGCATACAAGGGACAACATTGGATATCTGGATGAGACATTATATCAAAAGACACTGTGGAATCATAAGCCATTGACTGATTTTTGGAGGATAGGAGCCGGAACGGTAAAAAGGCTTGCGAGTATAGGAGTTACTACAATGGGAGAGATTGCACAGCTTGATGAAGAGATACTTTATCGTCTGTTTGGGATAGATGCAGAACTTTTAATTGATCATGCATGGGGAAGAGAAACGACCCAAATGGCGGATATTAAATCGTACAAGCCGAAGAGTAACTCGATGTCAAGCGGACAGATACTTCCAAGGGATTACAGCTTTGAAGAGTGCGGAGTCGTTGTAAAAGAAATGACAGATGCCTTGTGTTTGGATATGACAGAAAAAGGGCTCGTCACATCCTCCTTGTCTCTTATGATTGGATATTCCAATGAGCTTGGATGTAAGCCAGCAACAGGAACGGTTTCCATGTCAGTTACCACGAATGCCTACCGGGCTATCATTGCTTATGTGATGGACCTGTATGGACGCATTGCAGATAAAAGCAGACCAATTCGAAGACTCAGTCTTTCCTGTAATAACCTTGTAGACGAAACCTATGAACAATATGATTTGTTTACCAATCCGGCAGAACTTGAGCGCGAACGGAAAATCCAAAGAGCAGAGCTGGCGATAAAAGGAAGATTTGGTAAGAATGCGCTCATACGTGGAATGGATTTGCAGGATGTTGCTACAACACTAGAGCGTAACCGCCAGATTGGAGGGCACAAAAGTGGGGATTAAGCGGGAAAAAATGGATCGGGAAAACCGTGCGAAGCAATTTATGCCCTTTGATGCTTTGAAGGGGTTTCGGGAGGCGCTGGCTGAAAAGGAACGCATTCTCGTACCTAAGCGAGAGCTGTCAGAGGAGCAGAAAGAGGAACTGGACCGGAAGTTGAGGAAGGTTCAAAAGCTAGATATTGTCACTGTGGAATTTTTTCAGAATAAAGAATATGTGCAGATTACAGGAATGGTATCGCGTATAGAGGAGCAAAGCAAAGTATTAGAGATTGCGAATACAAAAATTGCTTTTGATGATATTTCAGATTTATGTTAGAAAACAGCTTCACAAAAAGTTAATAATATTATTAGCACTCTCATGTTGACAGTGCTAATAATATGTGATATATATTAGATATAACAAATATAACAGGAGAACTTTTAGGAAACGAATCATATAAATGCCCGAACAGATAGAGAGGAAGGTGGTAAATATGACGTTTACAAAAATAAATGATTATACCGTGCAGTGTGTCATTCCTGCGAATGAGATTGACCAGATGGGATATGTTTTGCAGGAGCTTTATACAAATAAAGAAGCCGCTTCCAGATTCATGAGAAGTGTAATGGAAAAGGGCGAAGAGGCAGGCTTCCAATTAAATCGTAACTTACAGGAAATTCAGGTAGTGCTTCATCCAAATGGAGAACTTATTTTGAGCTTTACGGAAGTAAATCCTGACAGTCAGGTCAACCATATGTTGGAAAGCGCGCTGGAAGCTTATGATGCGATAGAGGCAATCGGCCGGGAACGGGTTGAGGAAATCATGAACATGGCCGGTAAGGAAAAGATTGAAGCATTTCAAGAAATCATAGCAAAATATAAAAAAATAGCGGAAGGTTTTCTGCAGATAGAGGAAGCAGAAGAGGAAGCTCCGAAAAATAATGCCAAAGAGGCAGCAGGAGACAAGTTTATGCTTCGTTTCTCAGATTTTTCTCATTTGGAAAAATTGTGTAAGTCAGTGGCAATAAAGGTTCCTTCCCACCTGTATAAAGAGAATAAGCAGTACTATCTGCTTGCGGACTTTACAGGTATCAATCAGGATAAACGAGACAGTTTTATGCTTCAGGCATTGGATTTTGAAGCAAGAATAGAGGGAAATAAGCTTCTTATGGCTCACATTGAAGAGCACGGAAAATACATGATTGAAAATGAGGCAATTGAAGTACTAAAGAAGATATAATCAGAAAAGAATAGATGTAATAAGTAAAGACTTAAAAATAAAGACTGCATCGAGGGTTAAAACCTTCAGTGCAGTCTTTTTTTGTCCTTATCCCCAAAATCAAATGGCTTCATTGCCACAGATGTTACAGATTTTTGGCGAAGAGCTGTTTCCTGCATTAATAACGAAGGCCATCGCAAATAATAGATAGTAATTTGTTGAATTTGTTTCGATTGGAAACACCTTCAGAATCGTCGATAACCATAAGAAGCCCTGACATAAGGCTGAAGAGATCCATAATGTCAATATCATCCCGTACTGCCTTTGCCTGTTGGGCTCTGGTGAGGAGTTCAGTACATGCCGACTGAAAGTCCAGCAGCACACCTGAGCTTGCCTCCCGTACACGAAAAGTGCCAATTCTAAAAGCGTCCCTCACAGCTTTGTTCGTCAAGCTCACTTCCATGACGCGAAAAAGGAAGTCAAAAAATGCCTTTCCTGGGTCAGTATGATTAATAAGGGATTTTGCCTCCTCTGTAAGCTTCTGTTTATAATTGATATTTACCGCATCAAACAATGCTTCTTTCGTTTCAAAATGGCGGTATATTGTACCAATGCCTACCTCAGCTTCACGGGCAATTTCACTGATCGGAACAGACAGCCCCTTTTCGGCAAAAATTTTATAGGCTGCTTGTAATATCTGATTTCTATTTTCTTTTGCATCTGCCCGTAAGTTTTTTTCGGAATCTGCTAAGCAAGAATTTATTTTGTTTGTCATTAAAATAGCCACCTCTTTCTTTTTTTATTTTACCTTAAAAAATAGATGTTGACAACGGAATGTTAATTCCGTATAATGTAAAAATGAAAACGGAATTAGCATTCCGCTTATAAAAACTAATCTTTAAGGCAATGCTTTTTGTGGATACACATAATACCAAGCCATGTAAGAAAGGGGTTTAAGATAAAATGAAAAAAAATATTATTTTTGTCTTTTCCGGAACCGGCAACAGTTTATGGGTGGCAAAGAAAGTTTCGGAAGAACTGGAGAACTGTGAGATTATATCCATGGGCAGCAGCAAGAATTATACGCTGACGGATGAATACGGTGTCATAGGTTTTGTCTATCCGACTTATTATCGGGGGATACCTGCAAAAGTTCAGGATTTTGTCAGGAAATTAGATTTTCAAAATAACAAAGATACCTACCTTTTTGCCATTGCTACCTGCGGGAGTGTTGGGACTGCTTGCAATGCGACGGTTCAATTGCGTGATTTGATAAAACAAAAAGATATTACGCTCAGTTATGCTGAAAAGCTGGATATGTTTTCAAACTATATCATTATGTACAATATGCGTGATACCGTTGAAGAAGAGACACGGCAATCAGCTCATGATTTGGCCCCAATTATTGATAACATAAAAAAAAGAGCTGTCAATCAGACCGAATCGAGAATTAAACCGATAGAGCATCTTATCTATAAGGGATTTTTCCACCTTGCTCCTCATATGGATAAGCACTTTAATGTATCCGACGCCTGTATCCATTGCGGTATCTGTCAAAAAGTCTGTCCGGTAAAAAATATTGATTATGGCCAGGACAAAAAGCCATATTTCAAGCATCACTGTGAACAATGCTTGGCATGTCTTCATCATTGTCCGACGAATGCCATCAACTACAAGGATAAAACACAAAGCAGGCAGAGGTATACACATCCGGATATTTCGTGGAAGGAACTGGCAAAGATAAATGGCTATTGATTATTTAGATAAGTGAAATGCCGGTTCAATTAAATTACACAGGAGGTAAAACAATATGTCCAATTTACAAGATCCTCAATTAACAGCTAGTCAAACGCAGTCTGTACAGCATGATTACATAGGAGCTGTCGAAGTCCTGAAACAAGTATTTGAAATATTTCAAACCGGAAACCTGCGGGCTTTGACCGACCTGATAGCAGAAGATGCCGTTATGGAATTCCCCTACGCTCCCCCTAAACGACCAAGACGTGTAGAGGGAAAAGACAATATCATTAAGTACAATAAGGCAATTCTGAATATTGTCAAGGTGTCAGATTTTACAGATGTCGAAATCCATTGCACGGTTGATCCTGACTGTGCCATCGTGGAGATGACAGGGCACGGAACCGTGTTGGCAACCGGAGATACTTTTTCAAGACGTTATATTGATGTGTGCCGTACAGAAAACGGACGCATTCAGTTTATTCGGGATTATTGGAATCCTCAAGAATCTCCCAAATTAAATTTTTTCAAAAAGCTGAAAGTAGCTTATCATATGATGGGTGCGAAATTTAAAAGTCGCAGAAATGCAAAGTCAGCAGGCTGACACAAACGGAATAGAGCATGTCCGGATAACACAGAGATATTAAGGGGCTGGCAATGCCAGCCCCTCTTATCACTGCGCGGCTTCTTTTGTATCAACCTCTCGCATATCATAAACCCGGTACCATTCTTTTGTTTCTTCATCTTTTATAGCTTCACTGCGGTTTTGGGCAAGGAAGTTAGCTAAAGCATAGCAGTCAATCCATATTTCATTCGTGGATTCCTTCTGCGATTCATCAAAAATAAGCTGAATCCCAAAGTGAAGATGAGTAACATTGATGTTATTCACATTTTCCGTTGTGCTGTAGCCTGTGTGCCCCATATAGCCGATTACATCTCCGGCAGTTACGGCATCGCCCTCCTTCAGAGCTTTGTTAAACGGAAAGTTCTGCCTTAAGTGTGCATAGTAATAGTAGCGTTTCTTGTCAAAGCTTCGGATGCCGATTCGCCAGCCGCCATATTGGTTCCAGCCGAGTGCTTCCACGTAGCCGGATTCCACTGCAATAATTGGCGTTCCCGTCTGGCCCATCATGTCATGTCCCAAGTGGTTTCTCTTATAACCATAGGAGCGGGATACCCCGAAATCATCATAATCGCTGTAAGGAAATCCCTTTGCAATAGGAGAGAAAACCTTCAAACCATACTTTTTTACCCATACCTTATTGCCTGCACCGTCCTCCTCCTCTATCTCATATTCCCCTACAAATCCACCTAAAATAGCACTGTAAGCTTCATAGTAATAAGAATAGTAGGTCAAGTCTTTCGTCAGTGCCTCCATCGTCGTCTCACCATTTTTAATGCGTTCCGCTACAGACTTCATCTCTGCGACTGCCGATTTTCCAACGGTGCCTCCGCCTTTACAAGCGGCATAGGCTAAAAGCTCAATCCAATTTAACTTTGTTGCCGTTTCATGGGATTCTACATCATACTTATAAGCGGTGTTTAAGGCATTGGAGGTGACATTGAATTCCACCCACTTTATGTAGTCCGTTTTTTGCTTAGGGGCGGTGTCCCTGTTTTGGAAAGGATTGTTTTCAGAGGTGACCTCCGATTGGGATGTCAGAATGGTAGTGATATTATTTTTACATGATAAAATAGCGACGAGCAATAACAAAAATAGAAGCTCGGCCATAAGTCCTTTTTTTATTTTATTCAAACTGATACCTGCTATTGCTTGATTAATATAGTAACAGTGTATGCCTGTATGAGGGGAAAAATGATAAAAATCAGGGAGCAAACACAGGTTGTAAAAATAATTCTAAAGATTAATCTAAACTATTTGACAAATAAGTACCGATATATTAAGATGATTACAATAAAACGAACAAAGGTTCGTTCGGGAGGAAGACAGCATGATAGAGGTTAGTAATTTATCAAAAGAGTTTAAAACAGCAAAGAAATATCCCGGATTTAAGGGGACAGTCAAATCTTTATTTTCCAATGAAACAGTAATCAAAAAGGCAGTTTCCGATGTATCCTTTTCCATCGAGGAGGGCGAGATGGTAGGCTATATCGGGAGCAATGGTGCAGGTAAGTCGACGACGATTAAAATGATGACGGGAATTCTTGTGCCGACCGCCGGAAAATGTATCGTAAACGGAATTGAGCCATACAAAAACCGCACGCAAAATGCAAAGCAGGTTGGCGTTGTGTTCGGACAGCGTACGCAGCTATGGTGGGACCTCCCGCTGACTGAAACATTCACCGTCTTAAAGGAGATTTATCAGGTGACGGAGGAGGACTTTAAGAAGCGAATGGAATTTCTAAATGACGTATTGGGAATTCATGAGTTTGAAAACAATGCGGTGCGGACCCTGTCTCTCGGACAGCGTATGAGAGCGGATTTAGGTGCGGCATTGATACATAATCCGCGCGTACTCTATTTGGACGAGCCGACCATCGGACTAGACGTGGTGGTAAAGGATAAAATTCGCGATGCCATCAAGGAGATGAACCGGAATTTCAAGACGACGGTTATTTTGACAACCCATGATTTGGTTGATATTGAGGAATTGTGCAAGCATATCATTATCATTGATGAGGGTAGAAAAATATACGACGGCTCACTGGAGAACCTGAAGGTGAATTATGGTGCGAAGACGACCTTGGAGCTTGATTTGGCGGAGTCTGAGAAAATAAAAGAAATAGATTTAAACGAGGCATTCTCCCTTGGAAAAGAGAGCCTGTCGGCGGAAGTCTCTGACAATACGCTGAACATCTCTTTTGTGAAGGATAAAATCAGTGTATCAAAGCTGGCGGGTTATGTTATGAACCTTTGTGAGGTCTCAGATATGAGAATTAAAGAGACTGATATCACAAGCATTGTCAAGAAGATTTATATGAATGGGGGTAACTGAAATGTTCAAGCTGAATATCAGAAGTTATGTCCCGTTTGCGGTGAGTGAGATGAAAAGCTTTATGAGTTATCGGATGGCTTTTTTTATCTACCTTTTGAGTGAATTTTTTATGATGATGGTGACTTATTTTTTGTGGAGAGCTATCTATCAGTCCAGTGCAAGCCCGACGCTTGGAGGCTTTAGCTTTGAGGAAATGACGAGCTATGTACTTGTAGGATTTTTCACAAGCGGCATTGTTTTTTCGGTTCCTACCATGCTGATTTCCAGGGAGGTTGCGGACGGCAGCATTGCGATGAATCTGTTAAAACCGATTAGCTATCGGGGAAGAATTCTTGCAATTTCCATCGGAAGCATGATATCATCAGGGCTTATGACCTTGCTGCCGTTTATGATTATATTTATTTTGGACGGCTGGGTGATATGGCCTGGCTTTGAACGGTTTTTGCTGTATTTTGTCAGCGTGCTGCTCAGCTTTTTAAACATGTTTACCTTTGAATTTTGTTTTTCCATACTGGCATTTTATACAACGTACTTTTTCGGGCTTAATATGGCAAGCGATGTGATTATACGGTTCTTTTCAGGAGCCTTGATTCCTCTGACCTTTTTCCCAGAAGCAGTTGCCGATGTGTTTCGGCTCTTACCATTTGCATCCATGAGCTACACGCCGATTATGATTTATTTGGGGAAGATAACAGGCGGAGAAATGTATCGCAGTCTGGCGATACAACTGGTGTGGATTGTTATTTTTTATCTGCTTGGAAGCCTCTTGTGGCAGCATGCGATAAAACGTCTTACGATATTGGGGGGCTGACAGATGGGACGATATCTAAAGCTATATAAAATTTTCTTTTTACAATATATGAAGGGGCTTATGCAGTCTAAAATTGACTTTTTTATCGGCTTTTTCTCCTTCTTTTTAAACCAGATACTTGGAGTGGCATTTCTCTACCTTGTGTTTGAGAAAATACCGGACCTAAACGGCTGGTCCTTCTACCAGCTTATCTTTATCTATGGTTACGCTCAGATACCAAGAGGAATCGACCACTTTGTGACCGACTATCTCTGGCTGTTTGCGAGAAAAACCGTAAAAGAGGGCAGCTTTGACCGATACTTGTTAAGACCGGTCAATCCGCTGTTTCAGGTTATTGTCGAGCGTTGCCAGCCTGACGGGATAGGGGAAATCCTTGTCGGAGTCTTGCTTGTTGCATATTCGGCGGTGAAGCTTGACCTTGCAATCTCTGTGGGAGGAATTCTTTTGTTTTTCATTTCCATCATTGCGGGGGCAATTATTTTTACAGCGGTAAAATTGTTTTTTGCAACAAACGCATTTTTTATGAAAGACAGCTACAGCCTGCTGTATCTGGTTCATAATATGTCTGACTTTGCCAAATATCCGACCTCGATTTATGCAAAGCCGATTCGGATTGTGCTAAGCTACATCATTCCGTTTGCGTTCACCGCATTTATCCCGGCAAGCTTCTTTTTGCAGAAGGGAAATTTGCTTCAGACAATCGGCATGGAGGTATTTGTAGCGGCACTCAGCTTTCTTATCGCTTATCGGTATTTTGCGTTTGGATGTAATAAGTATGAGAGCGCAGGGAATTGACATGGCTGAACTGTTACTTAATATGGTACACAAGTAAAAAAGGAAAGGATGCCTTTTGAGTGCAGGCAAACTTGCAGTGAAAGGATTCGGTATAAAATATGTCAAATAACATTACAAAGAACATGGAAATAAGGAAGGAGCTGCTGCATTTGGCGGAACCTGAGTATCAGGCATTTATCAGCAAGCTCTTGCCGGGAACCGAAAATATTTTAGGCATCCGAATTCCGGCACTTCGAAAGCTTGCAAAGCAGCTTGTCAAAGGAGATTGGAGAGCTTATCTAAATGAGGCGCAGGGAGAGTTTTTTGAGGAAATCATGCTGCAGGGAATGGTAATTGGCTATGCGAATGCCGGTATCGATGAGGTGTTATCCTATGTTTCAGAGTTTGTAGATAAAATTGATAATTGGTCAGTCTGCGATTCGTTTTGCAGCACATTAAAAATAGCGAAGAAGCATCCCAAGGAAATGTGGGACTTTATCCAGCCCTATTTGGCGGATGACAGGGAATATTATATCCGCTTTGGTGTTGTAATGCTCCTCAACTATTATATCAGCGAGGAATATGCGGATGAAGCTTTGCAGGCAATGGATAAAATTAAAAGTGATGCTTACTATGTGAAGATGGGAGTAGCATGGGCGATATCCATGTATTATGTAAACCTGCCAGAGAAAACGATGCCTTATCTGCGTAAGAACCATTTAGATGATTTCACCTATAACAAGACGCTGCAAAAGATTACCGAGTCACTTAAAACGGATCAGAAGACAAAGGAAGAAATACGCGGAATGAGGCGAAAAGTTTAAATGGTAAAGGACAGTCTTACCTCCAATCATAAATTTTTACCTATAAATGAATTAAAAAATATCATTGACAATTAAATTCAGAATGTATATAATCAAGAACAATATCAAAAAAATAAATGCAGTGACGAGGAGGAGTACATACTCACCTAAGTTTCAGAGAGAAGATGGTTGGTGCGAATCTTTATGAGGGAAGTATGGAAGTAGCCTTTGAGCAGTGAACCGAACAAGAGCAATCTTAAGTAGGCTTCAACGTGGTTTCCGACGTTATATGGAAAACGGTATCGATTTGTCTGTACTGATAGTTTCTTTGTCAGCAGCATTTCCGTACTGACAGAGTGCAGAAGAGATTTCTGAATTTAGGTGGTAACACGGATGAATATTCGCCCTAAGCTAATAAACAATAGTAGCTTGGGGCGTTTTTTTATAAAAAAATTCAGATGAATTTTCTTATAAAAAACTATTATGCGCACCTCGCGGAGTGGAAGTTGTTGTTATGCAACCCGCTCGGGCGCACGGAATGTGCTTTAGCACATTCCGTATAGTCTATCAATAAAACAGGAGGCAATCAAAATGAAGAGAAAAGGAACACAGGCATTTGTTGAAGTATTAAAAAGAGAAGGCGTAGACATCTTATTCGGTTATCCGGGCGGCTATGCAATTGATTTGTTTGATGAGCTGTATAAGCAAAAGGACATTGAGGTTATTCTTCCTCGACATGAGCAGGGTTTGATTCATGCGGCAGACGGTTATGCCCGCGCGACAGGAAAAGTAGGGGTATGCCTTGTTACGAGCGGTCCGGGTGCCACTAATTTGGTTACGGGAATTGCAACGGCAAATTATGACAGTATTCCTCTTGTATGCTTCACAGGTCAGGTATCAAAGAACCTGATTGGAAACGATGCCTTTCAGGAGGTTGATATAGTTGGTATTACGAGAAGCATATGCAAATATGCCGTTACGGTTCGAGACAGAAAGGATTTAGCAAGAATTATAAAAGAGGCATTTTTTATCGCAAGAACCGGGAAGCCCGGACCTGTACTGATAGATATTCCAAAGGATATCCAGCTTGCTATGGGGGAAGACGATTTTGAACAGCCGATTTCCATCCGTGGCTACAAGCCAAATACCTCCGTTCATTTGGGGCAGATTAAAAAGGCAATGGAAATGGTTGAGAAGGCGAAAAAGCCCGTATTTTTGATTGGCGGTGGTGTGAAGCTGGCGAGGGCAGAAGCAGAGCTTGCTGATTTGGTTAATAAGCTTCGCATTCCGGTTATCACGACGATTATGGGAAAAGGAGCAATTCCGACTGACCATGAATTTTATGTAGGAAATATCGGACTTCATGGCTCCTATGCCTCCAATATGGCAATCAGCGAATCTGATTTGCTTATCTCAATCGGAACGAGATTTAATGACAGAATTACCGGAAGAATAAGCGGGTTTGCGCCAAATGCATCGATTATTCATGTAGACATTGAGGCTTCTGCCATTTCCAGAAACATTAAGGTAGATATCCCGATTGTGGCGGATGCAAAGCTTGCAATTGGGGCAATGCAGGAGCGTACCGCAAAAATGGAAATACGGGACTGGTCCGAATGGAAGGCTCAAATTGATGCTTGGGAGGAGGAACACAAGATTGCACCTCAAAATCCGGAAGGCTTATCGCCCGACAAAATTATAAATGAAATCAGTGAGCGTTTTAAAGACGGTATCGTAGTAACTGATGTAGGGCAGCATCAGATGTGGACGACACAGTATTTAAAAATGGATGGAACAACAAAGCTTTTGACATCAGGAGGGCTCGGAACAATGGGCTTTGGACTTCCGGCTGCAATTGGAGCGAAGCTTGGCTGTCCGGATAAAAAGGTTGTCTGTATATCAGGAGACGGCGGTATGCAGATGAATATTCAGGAAATGGCGACAGCGATGGCATGTGAGCTTCCGCTTGTTATCTGTATTTTTAACAACAGCTATCTTGGTATGGTAAGAGAAATGCAGCATTTGTATTACGACAGAAGATATGCAAGTACCTGTCTTCGCTGTACGAGAAGCTGTAAGAAAAACTGCTTCGACAAAAACAAAGAATGTCCGCCTTATTCACCTGATTTTGTAAAGCTGGCAGACAGCTATGGGGCAAAGGGCATCCGTGTATTTGAGGAAGAGGATATCAAAAAAGCATTTGATGAGGCGCTTGCAAATCAAGAAGGACCGACGATTATTGAATTTATTATAGAGAGCGATGAGCTGGTACTGCCGATTATACCGGGCGGAAATGCTTTGAACGAAATGATTTTGGAATGTTAAGGAGGGCACTAGGGTGAAAAAAAGATGGATGTCATTATATGTAGAAAATGAAGTTGGTGTATTAGCAAGAGTTTCAGGATTGTTTTCCGGCAAATCTTATAATCTTCACAGTCTGACCGTGGGAGAGACCCAAGATCCTACCGTGTCCAGAATGACCATATGTGTTGACAGTGATGATGCAACCTTTGAGCAGATAAAAAAGCAGCTTAACCGCTTTGTAGAGGTAATTAAGGTTGTGGATTTGACGAATGTGCCGGTGCATATGAAGGAGATCTTGTATCTGAAAATACTGACGGCAAACGAAAAAGAGAGAACCTTTGCCTACCGTATGGGCGAGCTGTTTGAGGCGAAGGTGGCAGATATGGGCAGAACCGGCATTATATTGGAGTGCGTGCAGACCGAGAAGAAAAATGATGAGTTGATTCATATGGCGGCAAAGGAATTTACAAACATTGAGGTAGTGCGCGGCGGAAGCGTAGCAATTGAGTCAATCAGCATTTCAAACCGGTAATAATTTGGTGGAGAACTCATGCTTTTGCGAATAGCTTATCAGCCAAATTATGAATAGCATGGCTGAACTGTCATTCATACATGATAAACCGCATATAATTAGCTAAGGCGCATAATGGCGGGAAAAAAGATTTGATTATTCACGTTGTAAATCAGGGAGAAACAATAAACAGTATAGCAGCACAATATGGAGTTTCGGCAGAGAGACTTATCACGGATAACGGAATAGAGAATGTCAATCGGCTTGTGGTCGGTCAGGCACTCGTCGTGCTCATACCGGAGACGACTCATACCGTGGCGGCAGGCGAGACAATACAGGGAATAGCTGCGCAATATGGAATTGATGAGATTAATTTATTGCAAAACAATCCGGCATTGATTAACAATCGCACGCTAAATGCGGGCGAAGTGCTTGTCATATCTTACGAGGGGGAAAAGCTGAGAGAGGGGCGGTTTAATGGATATGCCTATCCGTTCATCAATATGGAGACCTTGAGAACGGCTCTCACCTATATGACACTGCTGACGATATTCGGTTACGGTTTTACCGAGACAGGAGAACTGATTCCGATTGACGATGAGGTTTTGATAAGAGAGGCGTATGCCTTTAGAGCCTCCCCTATGATGCTTATTTCCTCCATAGATGAAGAGGGAAATTTCAGCAATGAGCACGCGGAAAAGCTGTTCGGCGACCCTGTCGC
Organism: Konateibacter massiliensis; assembly: GCF_900184995.1. Taxonomy (GTDB): domain Bacteria; phylum Bacillota; class Clostridia; order Lachnospirales; family Lachnospiraceae; genus Lachnotalea; species Lachnotalea massiliensis. The sequence continues at coordinate 2,070,667 of NZ_LT860099.1, read as the reverse complement.
AAGGGAGACACTTATCACAAATATTATCAATACAATGTATATTAAAGGTTATGTAGGTTTGGATATCGACTTTGAATTTATACGAAGCCGTGAGAACTACATTACCTTTATTGAGGCTGTCACGACAAGACTCCATGCGGAAGGCTTTATTGTAAATGTAGATTTGGCGCCGAAAACGTCCGCCGATCAGCCGGGGCTTATTTATCAGGCACATGACTATGCACGTATCGGTGAGATTGCCGATACCGTTCTTTTGATGACTTACGAATGGGGCTATCTGTATGGACCGCCGATGGCGGTGGCACCGCTTGATCAGGTGCGAAGAGTGGTGGAATATGCAATCACGGAGATAGATGTCAATAAAATTATGCTTGGAATTCCAAACTATGCTTACGATTGGAAACTGCCGTATGTCAGGGGCGAGAGCGAGGCAGTCATCATCGGAAACACAGAGGCAATTGACATTGCAGCAAGGTACAATGCTGTAATCGAATTTGACACAACGGCAATGACACCTTTTTTCTATTATTTTGATGAAGCGGGTGTACAGCATGTCGTATGGTTTGAGGATGCCAGAAGCATTGAGGCAAAATTAAGGCTGATTCAGGAATACAATCTTCTTGGCGGCGGTTACTGGAATCTGATGCGTAAATTTCAGGCAAACTGGTCCGTATTAAATTCTCTCTATATAATAGATAAATTATAATTTCAAGAATTTATGCAAAAAATATACAAATATGTCGAAAAAATATTGAAATTTGGAAAAATTGCTTATATACTATAAGTAGGTCTAAAGTAATGTTTACATGCTTGGGGGATATGCGATGGAGGATGGCAGAAGTTCTAAAATTGGCAATATAATGCCGAATAAGCTTAAAATCCTGTTCTTTCATTATTCAAATAGAAAAGATAGAGAGCATCAGGAAGTAAATGAATATATGATAAAGGATAATATTTCACATATGCTTATTGTGAGCATTATCCTTGTGATTATTTCTGTCACGAAAATTATTTTAAGAGCAAGTCAAATGTGGCGGGGAGATATTGGCATTGTTATGCTTTTTATTACCCTGACTTTCGGGATACTCTGGTATTTTATTCACAACGGCATGATTCAATCGTTAAAAATTCAACAATTTATTTGTATCACTTTTTGGATAAGCATTAATATAGCAGGATTAAGGGAACTATACACAGAAATTCATACCTATCATACAATTGTGTATTATTATTTTCTTATGTTTCTGCTTGCAGGTTTTTATATCGGTGCGTTTACCGAAATGCTTGCCTTTACGCTGCTTAATGCGGCGGTAACGGTAGCTATGCTCGCAGACACATCTTACGCAGAGCTGTATATAAGCAGATACATGGGAATTATCATTATGATTGCATTTACGGCTGTGGCAATTATGACAAGCCGCTATTACCATTATATTGTAGAGAAGAAAGCATTGTTTGCTATCCGAACACTCGGTGAGGTAGACAGGCTGACCAATTTGTTAAACCGCAGAGGATTCGAGGAAAAGCTCTCACAGATATGGGGACAGTGGAGCGACTCTCGAAAAACCGTTCTTGTTGTTATGATTGATATTGACCATTTTAAAAATTACAATGATACCTATGGACATGTAGCAGGGGATCAGTGCCTGAAAGATATTTCAGAGAGCATCTATGATATTGCCGCCAGAAAAACGGAATTTGTTGTGCGTTATGGCGGTGAGGAATTTGTAATTGTTCTGACCGACTATAGTCAGGAGGAAGGAATAGAAATAGCGCTCAATGTTCAGGAGAGAATTGCATCTCTCCATATTAAGGCAGGTGAAATGGCCACCCACCCTGAAGTTACCGTGAGCATGGGCATTGCGGATATGAAAGCAAGTCCCTCCAATTCAATTTATGAGTTAATCGAGAAAGCGGACACCCAGCTTTATTTTTCGAAAAACAACGGCAGAAACAAAATTACAATGAATAGCAGAGAAATAATGGCAGAAAACCTCAGAGCCAGTACATACAATAATTACTAACAAAAGCAAGTGCCCATTTTATGAGCTAAGCTGTAATCAAAGATTACAGCTTAGCTCCTTTCATTCCGCCAAGTTTCACACCGGACAAAATATTTGTGTCAAAGGAGTAGGAAATTTCGCTTAATTCACGATCACGCTTTAAAGCGAGTGTAACCATGCGGTCTAACAGTTCATCATATTTGACTCCGACAGGCTCCCACAGATAGAAGGCTAAGGACCCCGGAATTGTGTTGATTTCGTTTACATAGAGCTGGTCAGTCTCCGTATCAATCATAAAGTCAATTCTGGAAACACCGCTGCAATTCAATACCTGAAAGGTTTTTACCGCCAAGGAGCGGATTTCTTCTCGCTTCTCAGGAGAGAGAGGAGCAGGAAGCTTGCGGGAAAGACTGGTCATGCCCTTTGAGCCGCCTTCTGATTTGGAACTGCCGCTTGATAAATATTTATCTTCATAGCTCAAAATCTCATCGGAGCCTACCGGTTCCTCACACTCAGATGCTTCTGCGCTCTCGTAATCGCCAAGAACGGAGCAGTTGATTTCGCGAAGCTTCGTAATCGCCTTTTCTGCCAATAATTTGCCGGAGAACTGGAATGCATAGTCAAAAGCGGTCTCCAGCTCAGAGCGGTCTTTTGCTACCTTGATACCGACACTGGAGCCAAGATTAACCGGCTTTACGATGACCGGATAACCGATTTTTTCCTCCACTTTATCAAGTGTACTGCCCGGATTTGCATGATAATGCTTCACATCACAGCAGACGCAATCAAGAACCGGAATATCGTTGTCTTTCAGAACAGTTTTCATAACGTATTTATCCATACCGACAGCGGAAGCAGTTACGTCCGGACCTACATACGGAATACATAAGGTGCGGAAAAAGCCCTGTAAGGTTCCGTCTTCCACATTAGTTCCATGTACAATCGGAAAAGCAAGGTCGATGTAGTCAACGACATTGTTTCCGAATTTTTTCATCGGATAGCGAACTAAATTCAGCTTCTTATTTTCATTTACCAATATAATCTTCTGACTCTTTTTCAAAAGAGCCGGTATATCCTTGTATGACTCGATATCACCGATGTTTTCGCCCACATACATCTCGTTATCCTTTGTGATATAGATTGGGATAATATCATATTTTTCCCTGCCAAACGCGTAAACTGCCTGTATGCCTGAAATAATGGATACCTCATGCTCAACGCTCTGACCGCCAAAAAACACACCTACTTTAATTTTCATGCTTCAAATCCTCTTTCCTTAATAATTATCCGGTAAATCATTTTCCAATAATACAATTTTTTGAACACCGTTTGTGTTTAATCTCTCTACAAATGCCAGCGCATCCGTTAAATCCTGTGCAACATAAGTCTGGGATGCCGGATAGTTTGCTTCCTTCAATCCCTGCTGTATCGGTTCGGTCTGCTTTGGACCAACCAAAACGGCATAATCACAAATCTCTGCAATCTGTGTGCCGAATATTTTATTACATTCCTCTTGCTTGCTTCCAAGCTCTACCATACCCGGTGTCACGACAATTTTTACTCCGTCAAAGGTATTTAAGGTGTCTAACGCCGCTTTTGCACCGCTAGGATTGGAATTATACGCATCGTCAATAATAAGTGCATTGTTTCCCTTAACGAGCTGTAAACGGTGCGGAACACTCTCCAAACGTCTCACCTGAATAGCAAGAGCCTCCATTGATATGCCGAGGCTGTATGCCACTGCGATAGCACCTGCAATATTTAAAACATTGTGCTCGCCAATCAGCTTTGTCGAAAATGTCCATTCTTTTCCTGCTTCGTCCTTTAGTTTAAAAGAGGAGCCGGCGCTTGAAGAATGAATATCATAAGGGTGGAAATCAGCTGTTTCGTTATGAACTCCATAGGTGATAATATCGTTGTCAGTCTTATGATTTACAATATATTCATTGTCATAGTTTAAAAATACCTTGCCTCTTTTGCCGACGGAATCGGCAAGTTCAAACTTGGTTTTTATAACATTATCAATTGTCAAAAAGCTCTCCAAATGCTGCGGCCCGATTGAGGTAATCACACCGTGAGTAGGGTGAACGAGATCACAGATTTCTTTGATATCACCAATATTTTTTGCGCCCATCTCGCAGACAAATATCTCATGGGTGGCACGCAGATTTTCTCGAATAGTACGGACAACGCCGAGGGTGGTATTAAAGTTTTTAGGAGTGACAAGTACATTGTATTTGGCAGATAAAAGCTTTTGCAGGAAGAACTTTACACTCGTTTTTCCGTAGCTTCCGGTCACACCGATAACAGTAAGATTTGGCATGTCGTCAATCATTTTTCTTGCTTCATTGATAAAACCGTTGTTGATTGCAGTTTCCATCGGTTTGTTGATTAAGTTGGAAATCAGCACCATGTCGGAGACAAGAAGTCCAAACAGGAAAAATGCCACTTCAAATGCAAATGTATTCGCATGCACAATCACGAAAACAATAAGCAGCAATGCGTACAAAAGATACGCGGTGAGCAGCATACGCTTCACACGCTTTGTGTAAACAAGCGGCTTTTTCGCTTTTGCAGGCTTATTCATAAACGCCATAAAGCAGAATATCAAGATGGCAATAATCATTCCTGTCTTGCCAAGAAAAATAGCAAACAGCATGGCTGCGGCAAATTGCAGGTCAAGCAGTTTGATTTTGAGGGAATTTTCCGGTAATTTCATCCATGCCCTATGTTCCTTCGGCTTATAGGAATTTAACTGGAACATGTGGATGTAATAGAGAAGCAGTACCGTAAATATCCATGTAAAAGCTGCGATGTAGCATAGTAATAAAATAAAATTAAACATTCGTTACTCCTTTATATTTAAAAATGAATCAATTACCTTGTGAACCGTATATGCTTGGTCTAAGAAGACATAGTGTCCAGCGCTTTTTATGGTGACAAGTCCGGCACCCGGAATGTTCTTTTCCATGTACTGTCCGTCAATCAACGGGGTAGCCGTGTCATTCTCACCCCAGATTAAAAGAGTGGAAGGCTTTATATTCGTAAAGTAATGCTCGCCCAGATTTTCATTGACTACCTTCACAAAGGACTGGCGCATAAGCGGCGAAGCAGCGCGGTAATCGGCAGAGCCGCTTTTTGCCTGAAGCTGTTCTAAGGCATCCGGATATAAAAGCTTCACCGGCTTAAGCTGCAAAAACCATTTTCCAAGCTTATACTTGCGAATTTTCAGCTTTTGTCTCATTGTCTTCGGACGTCTGATTCCCGCAGAGCCCATCAGTATAATTTTGTTTATGGTAAAAGGAAGTGAATCGATATTCGCCAGCTTGATAATGCACTCGCCCCCGAAAGAATGCCCGATTAGAACGGCACTCTCGATTTTCATTTCCTTTGTAAACTGAATGATAAAATTGACAAAATCATCGACTTCCCAAGGCATAGGAGGCTCTTCACTTTGTCCGAAGCCCGGCATATCAAGAGCATATACCTTGTAATGCGGGGAAAGATGCTTGATTAACGGGGCAAAGGGCTGAATATTTGAGCCCCAGCCGTGAAGCATCAGGACGGTTTCTCCTTCACCCTCCACGATATAATTTGTTTTTATGTTATTTATCGTAATGTTCAAAACAATTCATTCCTTTCTATACGCAACCTGCTCGAGCGCCAAGTGTGAGCAAAGCTCACGCTTTTCTATATAAGTATATACAATATCAACTCAAATAAAATAGAGAATATTGCTTCCTACCATGTAAAAAGTGCTTTGGTTATAAAAGTGAGTTTTTGTTGCTTAAATAGAGCTCCTGAATCACGCTTTGGGTATGTGCCCCGAGGAATTTGCGGTGTTCCTTGTCAAGCTCCTTTGGATAAATCGGTTTTCCGTATTCCAGAACAACATGCGTACTCTTGATTTTTGGGAAATGATTTTCAAAAACGTCGCGGGTGTTTACCATTGCAAAAGGCACAATTGCGCAGCCTGTTTTGTCTGCCATCTTAAGGCTTCCCTCTTTAAACGGAAGCAGTTCATCCCCTTTGTTTCTCGTTCCTTCCGGAAAAATACAGATTGATATGCCAGAATTAATATACTCAATTCCGGTTAAAATGGTTTTTAAGCCCTCCTTGATATTATCGCGGTCAAGGAATAGGCAGTGGAGATAGCGCATCCACGTGCTTAAAAGCGGAACTTTCTCCATTTCCTTCTTTGCCACATAGCCGGTCAGGTTTGGCGCAAGCGCGTAGGTGATGACAATGTCAAAATAGCTTCTGTGGTTGCCGACATACAGCACGGCTTCATCCTTTGGAATATTCTCGAAGCCCTTTACGGTCAGCTTGACACCGGAGATCTTCATAATAACCTTAAATGCCCATTGAACGATTTTCTGGGAACTTCTATTTTTTAAATCGGGGTTGAATTTGCCGATAATCCATTCTACAAAATGAATCGGGATGCTGAGTATTAAAAAAGAAATTAAAAATATTACAACGAAAAGAAATCGAATCATAATTGCCTCCAAGATTTGGTTTTATAACGGACTTTTCATCCTATAGTTATTCTAGCAATAAACGTGTAAGAAAGCAATTAAAAATTGTCCGGGATGAAACAAAGCAGGACTAAAATCCGTTGCATCGGATAGCAGTCCTGCCTCTATAACAAACATATTAAGAAAAGTTTTAATTAAAGGTCGAAACCGAAATAAGATACCGCATTGTTATAAGAAATATTCTCAACCATTTTGCCAAGTACTTTCTTGTCATCCGGATATTCTCCGTTTTCTACCCAGTTGCCGATTAACTCACAGAGAATTCTTCTGAAATACTCATGTCTTGTGTAAGATAAAAAGCTTCTGGAGTCGGTGAGCATACCGATGAAGTTTCCGAGCAGTCCTAAGTTTGCAAGGGAAATCATCTGGTCGGTCATACCCGTCTTGTGGTCGTTAAACCACCATGCAGAGCCCTGCTGTATCTTTCCGACAGCGGAAGAGTCTTGGAAACAACCAAGAATTGTTCCGATGGAAGCGTTGTCGTTCGGGTTTAAGCTGTAAAGAATTGTCTTTGGCAGCTCATCGGTTGCATTTAAGGCATTTAAGAAATCAGCCATCTCAGCGGACGGAGCAAAGTTATTGATGCAATCAAAGCCTGTATCCGGTCCTAACTGGTTAAAGCGGAACACGTTGTTGTCACGCTTACAGCCGTAATGAAGCTGCATTGCCATGTTGCGCTTGTGGTATTCCTTACCCATAGCAAGCATGAAAGCAGTCTTAAACTGAAGCTCCTCTATTCTTGTAACAGCAGAGCCCGCAGCTCTTTTGGTGAAAATTGCTTCAATTTCTGTCTCGCTTGCAGGCTGGTACATAACATATTCCAGAGCGTGGTCAGTTGCCTTGCAGCCCATGGATGCAAAGAAATCAAGACGGACTACGAGCGATTCAATCAGGGAAGCAAAGCTGTTTACTTTTACGCCGCTTACATCGCTTAATTTAGCCAGATAGTCTAAATAGTCTGGCTTCTCGATATTCATAGCCTTGTCCGGTCTCCATGCCGGAAGCACCTGCACGTCAAAGCTCTTATCCTCTGCGATAGCCTTATGCCATTCCAGAGAGTCAATCGGATCATCTGTGGTACAGATTAATGTTACGTTAGACTGTTTGATGATATTGCGAGCGCTCATGGAAGCATCCTGCAACTTCTCATTGCATAAGTTCCATACTTCCTCTGCGTTTTCTCCGTTTAAATGTCCTGTGTAACCAAAATATCTTTGAAGCTCCAAGTGACTCCAGTGATAAAGCGGATTACCGATTGCTTTTTCAAGGGTCTCTGCCCACTTCTGAAATTTCTCTCTGTCGGAGGCGTCACCTGTGATGTATTTCTCGTCTATGCCGTTTGAGCGCATCTGGCGCCATTTATAGTGGTCTCCTCCAAGCCATACCTGTGTGATATTCTCGAACTTTCTGTCCTCAGCAATCTCCTTCGGATTGATGTGGCAGTGATAGTCCAAAACAGGCATTTTAGCTGCAAAATCATGGTAGAGAGTTTGCGCTGTCTGGGTGGTGAGTATGAAATCCTTGTCCATAAATTGTTTCATTTTAATTTTTCCTCCTATTAATATTGGGAAAGATTGCTTCCCCGTTAATGTTTTGTGCCAGAATAAATGCGGAGCACCTTTTGACACCAATGATACTACGGATTACTACGCACTTTGTGCTCTCGTAATCCTAAAAACATTCGAAATCCGCCCTGTTCGGGCTACTTTCTCATGTTTTGCGGGTCCCAAAGTCATGCTTTTTCATGCAAGCATGAAACGCATGCCCTTTTGACCCTGGTATCACCAAATTTTATATTAAAAGCGTGTTGTATCGCGCTTTAAAATATCGGCTGAAAACATGGTTTTTGCCGGAACGTTGCTGTTTGCAAAGACACGCATCAGTGTGCTGACAGAGTGGATGCATAAGGTTTCCACCTTGTTGTCAATCGTGGTCAGCTCAGGCTCACAGCACTGCGCCATAATGGAATTGTTGTAGCCAATCACGCTGAGCTGCTCCGGTACAGAGATGTTACAAGCCTTCGCATATTTTAATGCCCCTACGGCAAGACTGTCATCAGAAGCTACAATTCCGTCAAATTCCAGTCCCTCTTCCTTGAGCTTGATTAAAAAATCCTTTGTCTCTTGAAGGCTTCCTGAAAATTGCTGCATATATCTCTCATCCAAAGCCATGTCGTGCGCTGCAATAGCAGCCTTATAGCCTTCTAGTTTGCGGATACCGCTGTAGGAAAGAGAGTGATACAGATATAAAACCTTTGTGACGCCAGAGTCAATCAGGGCAGAAACTGCATTGTAGATTGCCTGATAATCGTCACACACCGTACTGTATATGTTTGGTGCGTCCAGAGTACCGTTGAGCAAAATAATCGGAACCTCCTTGGCGGCATCGTAAATATACTTATTATTTTTATCATTGGACTCGATAAAGGTGGAACCAATCAAAATAACCGCATCAATCCGCTTGGAAAGAAGCAGCTTTAAATATTTTTCCTTTGTGTCAGTCTGATAACCGGTGCAGCACAAAATGGAATCATAACCGTTCTGCCTTAATTCCCGCTCCAGATAGTAGATAGCATCGGCAAGATAGGGGTCTGACGAATCGGGACACATAATACCGATTGTCTGCATTGTATTCAGCCCGAGTCCTCTGGCAAAGGCATTCGGGGTATAGCCTATCTCGTCAATGACGGAGAGGACCTTTTGTTTTGTCTTTTCACTTACGCTGGAGCTTCCGTTTAGCACTCTGGAAACAGTGGCAATCGAAACACCGGCGGCTTTTGATACATCATAAATATTCATATGAACCAATCCTTACTAATCTGCATGTTTAATGTAAACGCTTACAATAATTGCTTTTATTATAAAACGAATGCTTTTAAATTACAAGAGAAAATAATATAAAATCATAAGATTTAGTTGACTTAAATTAAAAATAATTGTAAAATATACATAATGTAAGCACTTACAATTTTAAACGTAATCATAACAAGTGAAAGATAGTACGAGGTGAAGAGATGGAATTATTAAACAAGAAAATTTCAAAGGCAGCAGAAAGACCGGTTAAAGTTCTGCAATTTGGTGAAGGTAACTTTTTGAGAGCATTTGTGGATTACATCTTTGATGTGACAAATGAGAAGACAGATTTTAACGGCAGCGTTGTAATTGTAAAACCGATTGAGTTCGGAACTTTGGAGCGTTTTCACAATCAGGAATGTCAGTACACGCTTCAGCTGAGAGGCTTTGAAAACGGAGAGCCGAAGAAGGTAACCCGTATTATCACGTCCGTTGCTGATGCGGTCGCAGCGAAAGAGGACTATGACAAATATGTGGAATATGGCTTGCTTGATACACTTCGTTATGTTGTTTCCAACACAACCGAGGCAGGTATCGTATATGATGAGACAGATGAGTTTGAGCTATGTCCGCCTAAATCTTATCCGGGTAAGCTGACTAAATTATTATATCAGAGATTTGAAAAATTTAACGGCGCGCAGGATAAGGGCTTGATTATTATTCCGTGTGAGCTTATCGCAGACAATGGAATTGAGCTGAAAAAATGTATTTCAAAGCTGATTGAGCAGTGGAAATTAGGCGATGAATTTAAAAACTGGATTGACAGTGCATGTTCCTTCTGTCCTACTTTGGTTGACCGTATCGTGCCGGGCTATCCAAGAGAGGAAGCAGAAGAGTTATGCAAGGAATTCGGCTATGAGGATCAGTTGATTGTAACAGCAGAAACCTTCGGACTTTGGGTAATTGAAAGCGATAAAAATCTTTCTCTTGATCAGCTTCGTGCAGAGCTTCCGTTTGAGAAGGCAGGATTAAATGTGGTATTCACAGAAGACCATCACCCATATAAGGAGAGAAAGGTAAGAATTTTGAACGGTTCCCATACCTCCTTTGTACTTGCTTCCTATCTTGCGGGAAATGATATTGTAAAAGAGTCAATGGACGACAAGACAATGCGTAAATATATGGAAGAAACTTTATTTGACGAGGTAATTCCTACGCTGTCACTTGCAGAAGAAGATTGCAAAGAATTTGCGGATGCGGTAATAGAGCGTTTCCAAAATCCTTTTGTAAAACATAAATTACTTGACATTTCTTTAAATTCCGTTTCCAAATGGGAAGCACGCTGTATGCCTTCTTTCCTTGGTTATGTGGAGAAATTCGGAAAGCTTCCGAAATATTTGACATTTTCTATTGCAGCGCTTATGAGCTTCTATGCTACAACAGAAGAAGGAGAAGTAAACGGCGGTGTATGCTTAGTAGGTGACAGAGACGGTGAAAAATATTTTATCCGTGACGATAAATTTGTACTTGATTTCTTTAAGGAAAACGCAGCAAAATCACCGGAGGAATTTGCAAAAGCATATCTTAGTAATACAAAATTCTTCGGCGGTGAGGATTTATCAAAGGTTGACGGTTTGGTAGATGCAATTGCAAGCCACATTGCGGACATCAGAGCAAGAGGAATGAAAGCGGTTGTGGAAGATTTAGCAAAATAGGAAAAGGAGGAGATTCGTTATGCAGGAATTTATAAAAATTAATCCAAGTGACAGTGTAGCGGTTGCTCTGAAGCCACTTTCCGAAGGAAGTGTTTTGGATGTTGCCGGACAGAAGGTAACTCTTTTGGAAGATGTTATGCAGGGACACAAATTCGCTCTCAAGGATATTGCAGAGAATGAACCGGTTATAAAATATGGTGCCAGAATTGGCTTTGCAAAGGAAGCCATCAAGGAAGGCGCCTGGATTCATACCCACAATGTAAAAACGGCACTCGGAGATGTGCTGGAATACACTTACCAACCTCAGTTGGTAGAGGAAGCAAAGACAGAAGAGGCATTTTTTGAAGGTTACAGAAGAGCAGACGGAAAAGTCGGTGTCCGCAATGAAATCTGGATTATTCCGACGGTAGGCTGTGTCAACAATGTTGCTACCTCCATCGAGAAAAGAGCACAGAAGCTTGTGCAGGGAACGGTGGAAGAAATTGTGGCATTCCCCCATCCTTACGGCTGCTCCCAGATGGGTGACGATCAGGAAAATACAAGAAAAATCTTGGCAGATTTAATCAACCATCCGAATGCAGGCGGTGTTTTGGTGCTTGGACTTGGCTGTGAGAACAGTGGCGTTGATATACTGAAGGAATACATCGGAGAATACGACGAGAAACGTGTCAAATTCCTCGTATCCCAGGAAAGCGAAGATGAAATCGAGGATTCACTTATATTGATCGAGGAGCTTGCCTCCTATGTATCTCAGTTTAAGAGAGAGAAAATCAGTGCAAAAGAGCTTGTGGTTGGTATGAAGTGCGGAGGCTCGGACGGACTTTCCGGAATTACGGCAAACCCTACAGTAGGAGCATTTTCTGATATCCTTATCTCTAAGGGCGGAACGACAATTCTGACAGAGGTACCGGAGATGTTCGGGGCTGAGACAATTTTGATGAACCGTTGTGCGAATGAGGAATTGTTCCACCAGACCGTGGATTTGATTAACAACTTTAAGAATTATTTTACAAGTCATAACCAGACCATCTATGAGAACCCATCACCGGGAAACAAGAAGGGTGGTATCTCCACCTTGGAGGATAAGTCCCTCGGCTGTACCCAGAAGTCAGGAAGCGCTTTGATTAAGGGTGTTTTGGAATATGGCGAGACAGTGAAGGAAAAGGGCTTAAACCTGTTAAGTGCTCCGGGAAATGATTTGGTAGCAGCGACGGCACTCGGTGCATCAGGCGCTCACATCGTGTTATTTACAACGGGAAGAGGAACTCCGTTTGCATCACCGGTTCCGACGGTAAAAATATCAAGCAACTCAGCTCTTGCAGACAAAAAAGGCAACTGGATTGACTTTAATGCGGGAGAGCTTATAGAAGGAAAAGATATGAGCCAGTTATCCCAGGAATTGTTTGACTACGTTCTTGCCGTTGCTTCCGGCAAAAAGGTAAGGGCGGAAGAGGCAGGTTTCCATGATATGGCGATATTTAAGCAGGGTGTTACCTTGTAAGAAAATATAGATGTTTTCTATATAACAAAAGCTATGATACAAGCAGCCTTCTATTTGAAGGGGGGCTTGTATCATAGCTTTTTTTTGTGTGATAGGAAATCACATTGTGTACTTTTTCCTGAAATCTCTGGGAGATAAGCGATAAGCTTTTTTAAATACTTCGCTGAAATAGGAGGAGTTTTCAAAACCACATCTTTCAGCGACTTCTTGTATCGTAAATTTTGTTTCCACTAAAAATTTTCTTGCCATATCTAATCTTACTTTACTCATGTACTCACCGGGCGTCATATCCATTACCTGAGTAAATATCTTATGAAAGTAATTCGGACTTAGCTCGACAAGATTTGATAAAGTTTTTAATTCAATTTTGGACGAATAATTATTTTGAATATAGTTTATCACTTTTTTTAACTTCACATAATAAGGCGATTCTGCTTGTACTGCCCTATTGGATAATTCGATTGTCCAAAAATAAAGGTTATAGACTAACTGAAGCAAATAAGACTTTATCAGCAAAGGCGAGGCATATGCTGCATTGACGTGTTCATTTAATATATTGTGAAATAATTGCTGGTAGGCTTCCCTTGGTTCAAGGTGGCAGACAGGAGAAATACTATCCAAAACGGGTGTGACAGATAATCCATGACGCTCTGGAGCGGGATTGAAATCTTTTGTATCATCGAAAAAAACTAATATGCTTCTGAGCGGTGCGATACCATATGTTATTTGACCGGGTTTTTTAAAAACAATATCCCCCGCCACGACCGGAACAAGCTTATTGTCAAGGAAAATGGTCCCCTCTGATTCCAAAATAAGTTCAAACTCGTAATGATGAACGGTTCGTTGCTTTAATCTACTGCCTTTTTTTATAGAAGGTGAGCTTATATACATTCTGCAATCCACCAAATCAGGATTAAAATCTTTAGGTGATATTTCTTTTCTTATTAAATAATCCATATAATGACCTTCCCATTTATCCAAATACTTAAAGTAATCGTAAAATAACCATAGAATCAATAATACTGTTATGGAATGATTATATCATTCTGTATAAAATCTATTCAAGTATTAAAATATTATCCTTAAAGGAGGTACAATGATGAGATTACCAAACTATTTTCAGGACCCTCATGCTCTGCACATCAAAACTGAGCCCCTACGCGCCTACTATGTTCCATGTAACGATGAGAATGAGGCGATGGAGGCAGATATGCTTACTACATCCCGTGCTGTCAATTTAAACGGAGATGACTGGAAATTTAAATATTATGAGAGCTGGCACGATGTACCGGAGAGCTGTATAGAGGCGGACGCTGCCACCGACAGTTATGATACCATCCCGGTTCCAAGTTGCTGGCAGATTTTGGGGTATGATAGGAATCAATACATCAATAACCGATATCCCATCCCCTTTGACCCGCCTTATGTGCCGGACGAGAACCCTACCGGTGTCTATATAAAGGAATTCTTCCTTGCAAAAAAGGATGCAGCTTGTAATGTCTATCTGAACTTTGAAGGTGTGGACTCCTGCTACTATGTATGGGTAAATGGGGAGTTTGCAGGTTACAGCCAGATTTCCCATTCCGGGAGCGAGTTCGACATTACAGACAAGGTACAGGCAGGAAGTAACCGGCTGACTGTTATCGTATTGAAATGGTGTGACGGAACATATCTGGAGGATCAGGACAAGCTGCGTTTTTCGGGAATTTTTCGGGATGTATATTTGCTGCTTCGTCCGAAAAATCATATTCGTGATTATTTTGTGCATACTGATGTGTCCGAGGATTTTACACATGCAGTGGTAAGAGCGGATTTGGAATTTTGCGGCAGCCCGGCTGTAAAAGCCCGCTTGTATGCTCCTTGCGGAACGCTTCTGTCGGAAAAGGAAATTACTGCGGGAAGGGTAAGTTTTCCGGTGGATTCGCCGGATTTATGGAACGCGGAACACCCTGTCTTATATACTCTTGTTCTGGAGACAGGGGAAGAAACCATCGCCCAGAAAGTGGGGATTCGCCGGATTGACATACGGGATAATGTAATCTATATAAATGGAGTAAACTTCAAAATCAAGGGTACCAACCGACACGATAGCAATCCTTACACGGGAGCTGCTATCACCAGAGAACAGCTTATGCAGGATTTGAAGCTGATGAAGGAACATAATATCAATGGCATTCGTACCAGCCATTACCCGAATGCTCCGTGGGCTGCCCAAATGTATGACAGATACGGCTTCTATGTGATGGATGAGGCGGATTTGGAATCCCACGGGACCAATTTTATCTACGGGCGTGGGACCAGAAGGGAGGATATTGCAGAGGTAGGATATGATAAAACCTATGGTTTGCTTATGAGAGAGCCTTCCTATGAAAAAGCCGTGCTAGATCGTATCCAGCATCTGGTTCACAGGGACAAAAATTGCGCGAGTGTCTTTTCATGGTCAATGGGAAACGAAAGCGGATATGGTCCAAGTCTGGAAAAAGCATCTACATGGATTAAATCCTACGATCCCAATCGGGTACTGAGCTATGAGAATAGTATCTGGGAGATGGAGGATTCGGAGTATGTAAAAGATGTGTCCAATATTGATGTGCATTCCCGCATGTATGTTCCGGTGGAGTTTATCGATTACTTCTGCACCCAGAAGGGCAAGCAGCCTTTTATTGAGGTGGAGTATTGTCATGCAATGGGAAACGGTCCGGGAGATTTGGAGGAGTACTTCCAAAGGATGTATCAGTATGACGGCTATATCGGCGGTTATGTGTGGGAGTGGTGTGATCATTCTGTCTTCATGGGTAAGACAATAGAGGGAAAGGATAAGTTTTTCTACGGAGGGGACTGGAAGGAAGAGATCCATGACGGCAATTTCTGTATGGATGGTCTGGTTTATCCGGACAGACGACCTCACACCGGACTTCTGGAATACAAAAATGTAGCCCGTCCTATCCGCGCCGCTCTGATAGATGCGGCTCAGGGGATTGTGGAGCTGGATAACAAAATGGATTACACCAATATTAAAGACAGGTACACTGTTGCCTATGAGATTGTCACGGACGGAGAAGTGCTTGCATCGGGAGAGCTGGAAGAGGTGGATTGCCCGGCAAAGAAAAGTGTTCAGGTATGCCTTCCCGAGAGTATCCATGCTTCTAAAAATACTTTTATTCATCTGCACTATATTCAAAAATATGATGAGCTTCTTACGTTTGCAGGGCATGAAGCCGGTCATGACCAGTTGACCGTATGCAGAAATTCGGAGAGTGCAAAAGCCGTCGTAGCAAAGGCAGCAGGATTTACAGCCGCCTGTACAGAGAGTGAAGTGGTGGTGACGGAGTTGGAAAATCTGATTGTTCTTACAGGAACACAGTTTCGCTATGTTTTTGACAAATGGAAGGGGACTTTTTCCGCTCTGGTCAGAAACGGTAACAGCCTTATTATGAAGCCGATTGAGCTGAATGTGTGGCGTGCCCCTATGGATAATGATCGAAACGTTCGACCGGAGTGGGAAGCCGCGGGTTATGACAGAGCCAGAATAAAAGTCTACGAGACAGGCTGGGAACAAAAGGAAGAAGTGACAGTCATTACGTCGCATTATTCCCTGTATGCAGTTTCTTTGCAGCGCATCATCACAGGGCAGATGATGTGGAACGTGATGCCTGACGGTACTATTACCGTTGAGGTAGACGGCGACCGCTCCTCCTTAAAGCCTCAATTTGCCAGGAAACCTCTGGAGAAGCTTCCGTTTCTGCCTCGGTTTGGTCTGCGCCTATTTCTGCCTGCCTCTTATGACAGAGTAACCTATTTTGGATTTGGGCCTCAAGAGAGCTATGTGGACAAGCACCGAGATGCTTATGTGGATTTGTTTACCGCATCTGTGGATAATCTGCATGAGGATTATATTCGGCCACAGGAGAATGGCAGCCACTTTGGATGCACCGGCTTAGCCGTATCATCAGAAGAGGGAAGCTGTCTGCTCGTATCCGGCTCCGAGTTTAGTTTCAATGCTTCCTGCTACACACAAGAGGAGTTGGCTGCCAAAGCTCACAATTTTGAACTGGAGAAGTCCCCCTATACAGTACTCTGTCTGGATGGCTACATGTCCGGTTGCGGCTCGAATAGCTGCGGGCCTCGGCTGATTGAAAAATATCAGGTGAATAACGAAAAACTATCTATGACATTTACGCTCGAGTTTTAAAAGTGAAAAATGTATAGGAAACTAATAGCCCTCACGGCAAGGACGTATTTTTAAAAAATAGAAAATACGTCCTTTTGCTGTGAGGGCTATAGAAATAGAAGATTATAGAACTTTTTTATTTTCTGATTTTTACACTGACGGTTTTGCTATATTTTCCATAAATCTTATTGCCCTCAGAATCAACCGTATATGCCCGAACTTTGACATAATAGGTGCTGCCCTTTGTCAGCTTTGAAATTGTCTTTGACAAAGTGGAGGCTTTTGAAATCGTAGCAGTGCTCGTGTTTTTTGTAAATTTCTTATCTGTTGCATAGGTTATTTCATATCCCTTTGCACCGGAAATTGAACTTTTCAATGTAATTTTCATTTTCTTTGCACTGCTGTTTGTCGCTGCTTTTATTGCAGGTGCAGCAGGTTTTGATACCTTTTCCCATTTTGCGTACAGCTTGTAATTCTTTGTACTGCTTTTTGAGATGGAGGTTATCTTTGTTTTAAACTTACTGTCTGTGTACCAGCCTTTAAATAGATAGCCTTTTCTTGTCGGCTCAGACAGCGTTACCTTTTGCTTGTAATAAGCAGCCGGATTTTTGCTGTTATTCGCTCCTTTGTTTAAGGAATAAGTAATCTTATAGCCTACCGTTACGCTGCAGGAAGCAGTAATGCTTGGGTTGCTGACAGAAGCTGCTTTGATAACAGCCGTTCCATACGCTTTGCCGGTCACCTTGCCGTTTTGGTCTACCGTTGCAACCTTTGTGTTGCTGGAACTCCAAGTAACGGAAGTATCCGTAGCATTTTCAGGTAAAACAGAAGCGGATAAAGTCTCGCTGGAGCCTTTTGCAATTGCGGTTTTAGTTTTGGTAAGCGTAATTGACGAAACCCCAACGACATCCGGTAAAACAGTAATTGCACAAGCAGCCGTAATGTTGCTTCCGTCAGTTGAAGCGGCACTGATAACCGCAGTTCCTGCTGACAGAGCCTTTACCAGACCGGTGGAATCGACTGAAGCAACACCGGTGTTGGAGGAGGTCCATGTCAATGCAGAGTTTGTAGCGTTTGCAGGCTCAACACTTGCCTTCAATGCAACGGTTTCACCGATTTTTAAGGAAGCCTGTGTCTTGTCTAAACTGATTTTGGTCACTAACTGTGCAGGAGTAGAAACAGGTGGAATTGCGCCAATATAGGAAGCATGGGAAATGCCGCTGTTTGCAAGGAAGCTTGCGGTAGTCGGGCGCATAAAATCACCGTAGTTAATGGTTCCGTCCGCGTTTCTCTCGTATGACTCAGGAGCCGTTGTACTTATGAAATCGTTTGCAGTAATGGTATTATTTCCTTCATCGAAGAAGTAGGAGTTGACAATGTTGCCGGAAATATAATCATTTACTGTATCTTCATCATAGCTGCTGCGATAGGAAATATTGTTGGTGAAGGTTCCTTGCTCGCTTGCAGACAAATAAGGATTTAAGCGGAAAATATAATTGTATCTGTTATTGTCAACTGAGGTACAGTTTGTGACAGTCAGTACACCGGTATTAAAATTGTCGGTAAAGCCGTCCATATTGTTTTGGAAAGCAAGGCAGTCAGTTATGATATGGTCAACCGCATAGCCTTCTCCGCCAAGCTTAAAGCCGTTGTTGCCGTTGCTGTAAGCGATACAGTTTTGTATTGTGACAGGCTCATTTTTGGCATCGCCAAGCTTATTGAATAAATCCCAGCCATCGTCTGCATTGTCATGGGAGATACAAGAATCAAATAGGTTACCCTTTCCGACGCCTAGTTTAGCGGCAAAGCCATCGGCATTGATTTGGGAGGCATCTACGTTTTCATAGGAAAGACAGTAACGGATTGTGTTGTTTTCCGGCCATGTGAGCGGGTCTGTGTCGGAGCCCATACCAAGCTGGAAGCCGGTATCCTCATTTCCGTAGAAGGTGCAATATTCAAATACATTGCCGCTTCCGCTCGCACGAAGACCAGCAGAATTTGAGCCGGTGATTGAAATATGGGATATATTCCAGTAGCTTGCATATACATAAGAATTTCCACTGAATACTACATTTTCACCATTATAAGCGGTCAAGCTCTTCATTCCTTTAGTGCTTGCCGACATTGTTGCCTGGATGACGAGGGCATTATAGGTTCCTTCGCGAAGATAAATGGTGTGTCCCTCTGATAAATAGGAGAGAGCTGTATCCAAATCAAGCGGTGAATCGATATCCCCGCTGCCCGAGCTTGTACCGTCCACGGAGACATAGAGATCCTTTTGGTATGCTTCATTTTTGGTCACGTTAAAATCTACGGTTTTGGAGCCGTTGCTTGAGCTGTAATTAATCACAAAATTCGTTGTGTCGCTGCTTAAAGTAGTAGGAAGCTCATATATTTCACCTGCGGTCACAGCTCCGGCTGCCTCAATTACGCTGCCGTCCTGCAAAATCTCTGCCGTACCGTCAAAATTTGTCCGAAATGCCACTGTATAATCACTGGAGCTTGTCTTCTCTGCGGACATATTGGTAAAGGAGAGAGCATATGCCTCCGGTGTAAAGGTGCATGGTGCGGTGTTGGCATTAGATGTAGTCAGGGTAATATCTGTGTAGGTCACCTTCGCATTTCTGGAAGAGAAGAAGCCTACATACATATTTTCCTCGTCGATAACGGCAAGTCTGTCTGCATCGTCAATACTTCCGGTTTTCTCGGTTCCGTCAGAGGCTATGTAGGTGGTGATAAATCCGTTATCGGTGCGTTCCAGACGAAGTGTAAAGAAGTCGCTGCTGTCGTAGCTCTCTCCCTCAGCAGGTGTAACATCTTCAATTACGGTCTTTGACTTGTCTGCGTTTATCTGAGCAAACTGAGTTGCTGAGTAGGAAATATGAGCATTTCCGTATGGATAGAATACGCCGTTTCTCTGATAAGACATAATATTGAGAGCTGTATTGGTTTTTTTCTCATTTGCCATGACCATTGTAGAAGCTACATTGGAGGCAGCAGGAAGTTCCTCATATCCCTCCGCCATAGGCTCTTGCCTGGCAGCCCCAAGTATATCTCTTGCCATGATACCGACAGCTTCCTGTTTACTTGGAGCAGAATTGTTTTCCGGTCCAAACTGGTTGATAAATACCTTTGCCTCCAGAACAAAGTTTTTACTTGTCGGAAGTGTTGTGTAGTAGAAGGTTAAGCCGTCGTGTGCGTTTGCGATTTTACCGCCGCGGCTCTCAATCACTACAGCATCTTTTGTCTCCGGCTCTGCGCCCTCGACGGATGAATCAACGACACTGATCTGAGTTTCCTCAGCGTACTGTGTGCCTATCTTTTCCGGCAAAACGTTAGACGGAAAATTCAGGTCTGTGGACTGTCCGAATGTGATGGATTTCCACGTATAATCCGCTGCCTCATTGAGCTCAGAAGCAGTGGTGGATGGATTGATAGCAGCCATAGAAGAGCTCTCCTTTTCATCGGATGTGTTTTGCTCAACCTCATTTACAGAAGAGGTTTCTGTTTCGCCGGTTGTGTTTTCCACAACATCATTTTCAGAAACGTTTTCTGCTTCATCGGTTGTGATTTCCTCGATGTCATTCGTAGAAACAGTCTCCTCTGTTTCTTGTTCATCGGTCGTAATCTCTGTGACAACGTTTGCAGAATTGTCCTCAATAATAGTGGCAGATGACGAGAACCCTGTACTCGTAAATATGAGCGCACTAGTGAGTAATGCTGCAATTGTTCTTGAAAATAGTTTTTTCATGTGTTTCCCCCTTGAAAAAAATGTTAATAGTTACATGTAACGCAAAAAAATATAACAGTTCAGCCGTGACATTCATAATATGCCAGAATATAAATATGCCAAGTATCTTATTAAATAATCGGCACATTCTTTCTATATGGCGTCCGCCCTGTAGAAAGGCTTGTACAACATGTCCTTTGAGTGCAAGCGCTCGCGGTCATTTAGCATAATCATTTCTATATAGCGGAACTGTTATAAGCAGATTATACCATTAATGGTTGAAAATGTAAACGTTTGCAGACAATTCGACGAAAAGAAAATGAAACGAATAAAAAAAGGGGTAATAATAGACAAAATGCAAATAAAAGACAGAAAAAAATAATGCACCTTTGGCAAAAGGTACATTATCATTTAGTTAATAGAATTGGCAAAATTCTATTGAGAGTTACCATAAAATGAATGGGTTAACATTCTATGGTATAAAGTATTGAAATTTATTTCAACACAGAGGAAATTCTATGTTTCCTCTGTGTGAAAGGCTTAAATAAATGTCTGAATGGAGCCGGGCTCACATTCTGCTGCGTAAAAGCAGCTTCTTATCTTTGAACTCTTCCTGAAGCGTCTCCGCCAGCTAAGGTATCAACTTCTTTTCTGGAAACAAGGTTAAAGTCTCCAGGAATTGTGTGCTTCAATGCAGAAGCAGCAACGCCGTATTCAAGAGCAGACTTGAAGTCTTTTCCGTCAACTAAGCCGCAGATAACACCGGCAGCAAAGGAGTCACCACCACCAACACGGTCAACGATCGGGGTAATACGGTACTCTCTTGAGTGATAGAATTCTTTTGTCTCTCCGTTGTAGATACAAGCTGACCAGCCGTTATCAGAAGCGGAGTGGCTTACTCTTAAAGAGCTTACAGCATATTTGAAATCAAATTTAGCAACCATCTGCTCAAAGATATCCTTGTAGCCTGCTAATTCAAGATCACCGCTTGTAACGTCAGTATTTCCCGGCTTAAAGCCTAATACTAATTCAGCGTCTTCTTCGTTACCGATACAAACATCAACATACTGCATTAAGTTTGTCATAACCTTCTGAGCTTTTTCGGAAGACCATAATTTCTTACGGAAGTTAAGATCAACAGAAACAGTTACGTTATGTTTCTTTGCAGCCTTTAAAGCTTCCTCTGTCAATACAGCAGCAGCATCGGAAACAGCAGGTGTGATTCCTGTAAAGTGGAACCAGTCAGCGCCCTCAAAAATTTTATCAAAATCAAAATCAGCAGCAGTAGCTGTTGAGATAGAAGAATAAGCTCTGTCATAAACTACTTTGGAAGGTCTCATAGCGGAACCTGTCTCAAGGAAGTAGATACCAAGTCTCTCACCGCATTTTGCGATGTTTTTTGTACCAACATCATATTTTCTAAGTGCCGCAACTGCACACTCACCGATTTCATTGTCCGGTACAGCAGTTACGAAGTCAGCCTCATGTCCGTAGTTAGCAAGAGAGACAGCAACGTTAGCTTCTCCGCCACCGTAGTTTATATCGAACTCATCAGCCTGAATAAATTTTTCATTATTTGGGGTTGATAATCTTAACATGATTTCACCCATAGTAACAACTTTAGCCATTTTTAATTTCCTCCATTGCAAATATAAATTTTAATTATTTTTGTTTTTTATTTCTGAACCAAATGTACAGCAAATCCGCTGTATTCACCAACAAAGTAAATTGCAGCAAGAGCGCCCTTGTCGTTGTGTTTTGCGGTTGCTTCGTCGAATTTGAAGCCCTGCATTTCAAGATGGAATTTTGCTCTCTCAATGTAGTTTGTTGCAATTGCAATATGTCCGTGAGCTCCAAGATAAGGAGTTTTCATTACTTCAACGCCTTTTCCGGCAAAAATAGAGCTTGAACCAACTTTTTTCTCAAAGCCAAACATTTTCTCAAATGCACTTGCAGTAGCGTCTGCCTCTGTCTCGTTTGCAGCATTGATACCTACGTGTCTTACCTCAAAGCCTAACATGTTTGTTACAGCTTCCTTAGTAAGTCTTGTAATCTCATCAAATTTTCCCTCTTTTACGAGTGTATCATTTACCATCCAGCTTCCGCCGCAAGCAATAATCTTAGGGAAATCAAGATAAGAAGTCAGGTTGCTTGCATTGATACCGCCTGTTGGCATGAATTTCATGTTTACATAAGGAGCTGCCATAGACTTAATCATGTTCAGTCCGCCAGCCGCCTCTGCAGGGAAGAATTTAACAACCTCTAAGCCTAATTCGATTGCCTGCTCGATATCACTAGGATTTGTAGTACCCGGTGTTACAGGGATTCCTTTGTCTACGCAATATTTTACTACCTTTGGATTAAGTCCCGGGCTTACAATGAATTTAGCTCCGGCAGCAACAGCAGTGTCTACCTGCTCGGTTGTCAATACAGTTCCGGCGCCTACAAGCATCTCTGGGAATTCTGTTGCCATAATCTGAATAGCTTCAGCAGCGCAGGCAGTTCTGAAGGTTACCTCTGCACAAGGAAGTCCTCCGTCACAAAGTGCTTTTGCCAACGGCTTTGCATCTTTTGCATCATCAAGCTTAATAACAGGTACAATACCAATTTTTTGAATCTTCTGTAATACTTCGTTCATTACAAATCTCTCCTTATTTAAAATGTAGTATATCATTTTGGAAAAATACTTGGATAATATATAGTCACTTCCATGGTGTTCCATAATATAAAACTATGTTTCGCATAACGATACTATAAATAAATTATACTATCATTTGACAAGATGTCAAGAAAAAACAATCATGTTTCGTACTTTTTGTGTAACAGTTCAGCCATGCAGGGATGATTACGCAAAATTTGTCGTAAGTGCTTGCAGTTTAAAAAAGTTTTGCGTAATCATTTCTATAGGGCAGGGCTGAACCGTTACTGACCAAACGATAACTTTTTGCAACCATGTTGTTTTTTTTGCAAAAGCGTGGTAGAATAACAATGTTTCACTAGGTGAAACTGGTTTCATGACATAGGAAATCTTTGAGAACTTCTTTAATAATATAAAATAAATTATCGAAATCAAAAACATTTCCGATAATTTGTAGTATGCGCATTTTGTGGAAAGAATATTGGGAAAGGTACTTCTTCGCAAGAAAAGGTACGGATGGAGGAAATATGCAAGAGGAAACTGGAGTAAATAAAAATCCCGTTCAGTCTGCGGAGAGAATTTTTCAGGTGATGGAGACTTTAGCGCAGATGGGACCGATTGGTCTTATGGATTTGAGCAACTATTTGGGATTACATAAAAGTACGGTGCATCGTCTGCTTACCTCATTGATTTATATGGGTTACGCAAGGCAGGATGAGGATACTCAAAAATATATGCTTTCTTATAAAATTGTAGGTTTGTCGGGACAGCTTCTGGATAAGATTGATATTCTTCCGATTGCCCATTCTTATATGAAGCAATTGGCAGAGCTTAGCCAGGAGACAGTCCATCTGGTGCAGCGAAATGAAAATGACATTATCTATATCGACAAGGTGGAGTCGAAGGTGAGCTCGATACGAATGGTTTCCCAGATTGGTCTTATCCATCCGATGTATTGTTCCGGTGTGGGCAAGGCGATTCTTGCGACACTTTCAATCGAAGAGGTGGCAAAAATTTGGAGCGCCAGCGTAATTGAGAAGAAAACGCCAAAGACAATTACATCGCTTGAAGAACTGCTGCGTGTGTTGGAAGAGGTGAGAGAGCGGGGTTATGCGATGGATGATGAGGAAAATGAGATAGGAGTCCGCTGCATTGCTGCCTGTATTTATGATTACAGGGGAAAGGCAAAATATGCCTTCAGTATATCGGCGCCGCTAAGCCGAATGACTGACGAGCGTGTGAAGGAATTGTCAGCGCATGTTTTACAGGTAAAGCAGGATTTGTCGATGGCGCTTGGATACCGATTTAAGAAATAGATGTGAATAAAAGTTCTATGATGCAAAGGAAAATAATACTTTGTATCATAGAGCTTTTTTTAATATGAGAGGAGGAATTTATAGTATGAAGCGGTTTTTTATCACTTTGGCAGCCGGGCTGTTTATAGCAGCGTTTGTCGGAGGATGTTCCGTGGAGGAATCAAGCAATGAAAAACTGCGTGATTTGGAGTTTACCGTTGTGGAGGAGGCAGATGTGCCGGAGGAGCTTCAAAGCATTGTGGATGAGAAAAAACAAAGTGAATTTAAAATTACATATACGGATAATGAAAGCCTGTACATATGTGTTGGCTACGGGGAGCAGCAGACAGGAGGCTACAGTATAGCGGTAAATGATTTGTACCTGACAAGCAACGCAATCTTTGTTGACACAAATTTGATTGGACCGTCCAAAGAAGAAAAAATAAGCGAGGGCATGTCCTATCCTTATATTGTGATAAAAACGGAATATATGGACAAAAGTGTAGTCTTTGAGTAAAATAAATGCAAGATAAAGTTTACGGATAGAAACGAAAGAAGGAACGAAGTTATGGTAAAGACAAATGCAATGAGAATACTGGAAAAAGCCGGTATTCTTTTTGATACAAAGGAATATGAAGTAGACGAAAATGATCTGTCAGGAGAACACCTTGCAAAAGAGCTTGGACTTCCCTGTGAGCAGGTATTTAAGACGCTTGTTGCAAGAGGAGAGAAAAACGGGATTATGGTTTTTTGTATTCCGGTAAATGAAGAGCTGGATTTAAAGAAAGCCTCGGTGCTGACAAAAGATAAGAAGATTGAAATGGTTCATGTAAAGGAGCTTTTAGGATTAACCGGATATATACGGGGAGGCTGTTCGCCGATTGGAATGAAGAAGAAATATCCGACCTATGTGGACGAGACGATTATTTTGTTTGATGAGGTATATGTAAGTGCGGGGATACGCGGAGCACAGCTTATTATGAAGCCGGAGGATTTGGTTTCCTTTGTGGAAGCCAAGACAGCAGATTTGGTGAAGTAAAAAGAAGAGATTAGAGTCCTGTTATG
This sequence comes from Konateibacter massiliensis, assembly GCF_900184995.1. Lineage (GTDB taxonomy): Bacteria > Bacillota > Clostridia > Lachnospirales > Lachnospiraceae > Lachnotalea > Lachnotalea massiliensis. Next base: position 2,045,219 of record NZ_LT860099.1, on the reverse strand, counting down.
TGTCGTCTCCACTCCCTTGTCGTCATATGATAATAAGCCTTAAACGCCTGCAAAAAGCTGCTTAAGCTGGAATACCCGGTCAAATCGGCAATTTCCTCCATGGTATAATTGCCGTCCAAAATAAAGGAAGCCGCGGCGGACATTCGCGCCTCTGCCCTCTTCTCTTGAAAGGTGCAGCCATAGTATTTTAATAAAACCCGCTGTGTCTGACGGCGGCACATGCCGACAATCTCACAGATATCATCCAGCGTTAAATCACGATAGCGGTATAAAAACGCCATTTCAATTTCACGCTGAAAGGGCACGATATCCCCTTTTTCCTCCGCGGAGAGAGGGGATATATTGCGTGCCAATGCAACCAGATAGCGTTGAAAGCAGGCATTGATTGCAACGGAATGACCAATGGAGGTGGAGGAAAGCTCTTGGTGAATCAGATGAATCGCATCGGCAATATTCTGATTATCAGTGCCATACCAAAATGGAGTGGTCCGAAAGAGTTTTGTGATAGGTGCATTTGTGACAGGCTCCGGTGAGTCATCAATCGAGAAATATAGGCAGTTTTCTTGCATAGGATTGGTTTTGTCCGGTTCCTGCCGGTGCAAAATCCCGGGACCTGTAACAAAAAGTGTTCCGGGTGTCAGAAGGTAGACGGTTTCGCCTACAATAAGCTTTCCGCAGCCCTCTAAAATATAATGCACTTCATAGCTGTTGTAGCTGTGGCTGTGCGCCGGAATTGGGTGCTCAATGACACCTTGTGTTACCATCAAAATATGATAGGTATGATTTTCCATGGAAAAGGAATAGTTTAGGTTTTGCGACAGCTTCATAAGACACCTCCGTTTACTTAATTTGATTATAAGTAATTCAGATACTTAGTACAAGTAAAATATTTAAAGTATAACTATTAATAAGTTTGCAAAGTATGGTTAAAATTAAGCAGTAGTAATAATACTTGAAAAAGTTTAGAAATTGCGACATAAAATGAAAGAATATGGCGTGTATCGCGGTGTGTTTTTTTACAAGATTAAGATAAAATAGAAGCAACAAAATGTACTATCTTCTTAAAGGAGGAAATAGCGTGAAGCATATATTAGAGATGAAATACCCTTCGTCATGGTGGCATGACACATGGAGAGAGGGCTTGCCGACAGGGAACGGATTCACCGGCGCAAACCTTTACGGAGGAGCAAAATGCGAAATCTTGCAGCTAAACCGGCATGATTTCTGGTGTGGCGACGCGGAGGAGGAACTCCCGGATGTGCACGAGGCATTTGGCAGGCTGCGCGAGAAAATGGATGCAGGCAATTTCAAGGAAGCAAGCTGGGAAATTGTAAATGCGCTGAGAGAAAAGGGCTATGAATCGCGTCTGGAGGCTCATGCACCGCTGGCGAGAATGGTCGTGGAGCAGGTACCGATTGAGGGCTTTTCAACGTTTTCGCGCAGTCTTGATATGGAGCATGCCGTGGCATCACAGCAATGGCAGGACGGCGCAGCTTTTTTGAAAAGAGAAGTCTTTGTATCTCGGGAGGAAGATGAGGTCGTTTATCGCCTCACCGCAGAACCGGGGAGGGTGCCGGAGGATAAAATCAGCTATACCTTAGAGCTTGGAGCCTATCAAAATCAAGGTGAGGAGCTAAGCGAAGCATACAAGGCAATTCAGGATGCAGCTTCCGTGGAAGCCTGCTGTGAGACAGATGAGGTTGCATACCTTTATTTTAACTCGATCCGTGAGAAAAAGGGTGTGCTTCATCAGGACTTTGGTGCAGTGGCAAAGGTTGTAATTGACGGTGGAGAGATAAGTACATTTGAGCAGCGCTTAAAGATTGTCGGAGCCAAGGAGGTTCTTATCACAATTCGGCTGTATGTCGATGATGAGAAGGTGAAGGCGTCTAAACGCTTGCATGATGAGCTGGAAGCACGAAAGGACGGCTATGAAGAACGGCTTGCAAAAAGTGCTAAGCTTCATAGGGCGCTTTATCAGAGTGCAGAGCTTTCGCTTGGCGAGGAATTGGAGGACAACTGGTCAAAGAGCAATGAGGAGTTGCTGATGGACGCATTTTCGGACAAGCAGTCTGTGGAGCTGATTGAAAAGTTATGGCACTACGGAAGATATCTTTTCCTTTGTGGTACGAACCAAATGGCAAATCCATTCCCGCTGTATGGTTTATGGTGCGGAAACAGTGATCCGATATGGTGTCATAATATGGCAAATGAGAACATTCAGATGATTTACTGGCATACGCTGTGCGGAAATCTGATAGACTACAATCAGTCCGTCTTTCAGTATATGAACGACAGAATACCGGCATTTGAGGATAATGCAAGAAAGCTTTTTGGACTTGACGGCATCTATATGACGGCAGGCACGACGCCGGGCGTAGCGGCTCCGACTCAGGTTGTGCCGGTTATTATCAACTGGGTAGGCGCAACAGGATGGATTGCACAGCATTATTACCAATATTTCTTATACACGAAAAACGAGGAATATGCAAAAACGGTTCTGCTTCCGTTTATGGACAAAACAGCAAGATTTTATGAGGAATACGTTTGTTTTACAGAGGATGAAAACGGAAAGGAACGCATGAAGTTTTACCCGAGTGTTTCACCGGAAAATACGCCGCAAAACTTTATGCCTCCTGAAGGGGTACAGATGGCGCATCCGATGCCGACAACAATCAATTCAACAATCGATCTGGCTATTTTGAAGGAATTTTTTTCCCAGATGCTTGACCTCTATGCCAATATGGAGGAAGGAACGTTCTCCGATAAGCGGGTGAAGCTGTGGAAAAGAATACTTGCGTCCATTCCGGAATATAAGGTAAACGAGAAGGGCGCCATCAAGGAATGGCAGGAGAATATGTTTGAGGACCGATATGACCATCGACATCTGTCTCACATCTATCCGGTATTCCCGGGTTATGAATATTATCCAGAAAAAGACCCGGATGAGATGGAGAAGTTTGTAAAGGCAGTGAAGCTTCGTAAAATCGATGCACAGACCGGTTGGTCGCTTGCACATATGGCAGCGATCTATGCCCGCTTTCGAGATGGAGAGGGTGCGATGAAGTGTCTTGATGATATGGCAAAGAGCACGCTGTTAAATAACTTCTTTACCCTCCATAATGATTGGAGAGGGATGAACATTTCGTGGAATATGGACCCCGCCCCGGTTCAGCTCGATGCCATTGTGGGTTATGTCAATGCACTTCAAGAAATGCTGTTATACGCGGCACCGGGATATCTTGCGCTCCTTCCGGCGTTGGAGGAGAGGATTTCTGCGGGAACGATGAAAAAATTCCGTTACCATGACGGGCTTATCTCAATGAAGTGGAATGTAAAGAAAGCGGTGTTCGAGGTAGAACTTACTCCGATAAGACCGCACAAATTGCAGTTAGTTCTTCCGAAGTATATAAAATGTCCTGAGTGGAGCGGCATTGAGAAAAATCAGGTAAAGCAGATACGCGATGGTGTGTGGGAAATCATGTTGGAAGAAAATCCGGTTAAGGTGATAGAGAGAGTAGAAACGGCAGAGATTTAGATAGATAAGAAAGCAGCCAAGCCCTTCATGAGTGAAAGACTTGGCTGCGAAGTGTGAGCTAAGCTCACACTTTTTTCATATAAGGTTACATAAAATATCCAAAAGGGATAAGTATTTCAAGCCTACATTGCCATCTTAAAGGCATACAAAATATTGCCTGCCTCCTGCCGTGTCAACAGTTGGCTGCTTGCAACGGAGGTGTCCAGCAATCCGATTGCATCGGCGGCATTGTAATAAGGGGTTGCCCATTCTGTACAGTGGAAGGTTTTGGCTTCTTTTGTTTCCGGCAGTGTTTTCCTGCTCTTATAGCCATTTATCACGAAGGAAACCATCTCCTCATAGGAAACCTCTTTTTGCGGATAGAAGTTCTCATCCACAAGGGCTTTATCTACCATTCCGTTTGACCATGCACATTCCACGGTACCGGCATACCATTCATGACCCACAACATCCTTGAACATATCATTGTATACGTTGGTCGGGAAGAAGTTTGCAATTTTTACAACCATGCCAAGTGCCTCTGCTCTGGTAATAACATCAGTCGGGCGGAATAAAGTATCAGTATTCGGAATGACACCGATGGAGGTGAGTTCCACAATTTTATCCTTGTTGCCGCAGTCGTCAATATCTGTAAATTCAACTTTAAAGGAAGCAACAGAAGGATTTTTCACATTCTCAAGTCCCTTTGGCGGTTTTGCAGGCTCGATTTTCTGCGGCGGTATCCAGTCGGTTCTCTCGGAGCCTAAAAACTCCTTCAATTCATCTAACTCACCAAAGCCCTCTGCGATAAAGGATGCCATCTTGTAGCCGCCGAAGTCGTTTGTGTGGGTGAAATCTCCGGGGAAGAAATAGCGTTTTGCATCCTCCAGTCCGATTTCAGTGATAAAATCATAACTCTTTTTATGAAGTGCAATAACAGGAACATTCTCTTCCTCGCCTATTTGGCGTATTACCTTGTCGTAGTCCTCTAGTAAATCGTGGTAGGTTCCGTCAGAACCCTTCCATGAATTTCTGCAAAGTGGTGTGACAAGAACCGGAAATGCTTTCTTTTCCCTTACCTCTCGGATATAGGCAAGCACGTTTTCGCGATATCCGCCTTGAGCGGTCAAGTGGCTCAGCTTCTGATCATTATGTCCAAACTGCAAAAGAAAAAAGTCGTTTGGCTGTATGTGTTTCTCGATAATAGAATAGTGTCCCTCGCTTCGGAAGCTCTCGGTTGTAAGCCCGGAATGTGCGTGATTGGAAACGCTAGCCTTGTTGTTCAGGAAAAAAGAGAGGAATTGTCCCCAACCGCAGTAGGAATTTTCCGGTACATACGGATAGCCTCCTGTCTGGTCGGTCAACGTGGAATCTCCCGCAATATATATAGTAGGAACAGCGATTTCCTCTATCTGAAGGGCAGAGATTCTCGCATCATTTCCAAGGATGGTCACGCAAATGGAATTGTCTGTGTAAGGAATCTCTTTTCCGCGAGGAATGAAGCCGCATACGTTGACAATCGTCTCAAAGGTGTGGCTCTCGTGAGGATTTAGATTTATGTCACGAAGTGCCAGATGGCGGCGTCCTGTGAAAACCATGAAATCATCAAGCGGCTTGTCACCTGCGGTTATCGTGACAGTGAGCTTGTAGTTGCCTGCGGCGGGAACGGAAGCCTTGAAGGAGAGCGGGAGCTTTTCACTGTGGGTGAGGTAGCAGCCGGTATCGTCCTGTTTAATCTGTATCAGCTTCTGTCCGATGTACCAATACCATATCTCAAATCCGTCATTTAATTCCGGAATTTGAAGGAGCTCATTTTCAGAACGGTTTTCCTCCGTCAAAAAGCCATAGCCTTTCTCGAAGGAATATAAGGTGTTTGCGTAAACGGAGATGGCATCCGCTGTCTGTGTGTTTCCAAACTGAAATATCTTTTGAAACATATCATAGCCTCCTCTAAAGTTGAAGTTTAATCATAAGCGTGAAGGTAGTGAGCAATCACGTTTAACCTTTTCTAATAACGTAACATTAAATTACTAAAAAATCTATAATATTTTAACAAAAATTAAAATATTATTGGTTAAAGGGGACAAACGCATTGTGAATAACAATAATTTGTGCTAAAATACCCATTATGAGCTTATAGCGGTATCAGTATTAAGCAAATTGATACAAAAAGTGGGAAAGTACACAGAAGGAGGATAATATGAAAGATAATAATTGTGCTTACTGTATGAGAGGGGAACTGTTGGATGCGTTTGGTATCTTTGTTTGTGAGTTGAGTGTGAGCAGTCTCATACTTTTTAAGGAGCAGAGTAAAAGAGGACGTTTCATTGTTGCCTACAAGGATCATGTGAGTGAGATTGTGAATATTTCCGAAGAGGAGAGAAATGCGTTTATGGCGGACGTGACAAGAGCGGCAAAGGCAATACACAAAGCATTTTCTCCGGACAAGCTAAACTATGGTATGTACGGCGATACAGGCTGCCATTTACACATGCATATTGTACCGAAGTACAAGGATGGTGACGAGTGGGGCGGAACCTTCCAGATGAATCCGCAGAAGACGTTTTTAACAGAGGCAGAATACAAAGAGCTGGCGGAAAAAGTGAAGGAGAGCTTAGAAACCATTTAAAGTAATATGCGGAGGAAACTATGAAGAAGGTACCGTTTCTTTTTGAACTTATCGTGCTGCTGGTTTTGCTGCTGGTTATACCGACGAGTATTGTCACGTACTATAGCAGTAAAAGTATGCTGGAGTATTCGGAGGAGGAGATCGCATCCTCGGCGATGGCGAAGCTGGAAGCTAACAGTGATTTGATTGAGGAGATTTTAAACAGTACGGTAAGGAATGTTTTACAGATTGTGAAGGGGAGTACTTTTAATGCATTGAGAAATACAAACACATATGCAGAGTTAAACAATAACTATGAAAGTATTTCAAAGGCATTTGAAATTTGTGATGCCCTCGACGAAATTATGAATAATAATCGGGCAATCAGCTCAGCGTTTTTTTATTTGGACGATGCTGATTACATCATTTCTACGGATAAGGGTGTTGTGCGTCTGGAAAGCTATGAAAGTATCGATTGGCTTACGGATGCGACAAAGCAGATAGCGGGTCCGAGCGGTGTGTGGTATCCGAGAGTTTCAACGTCCAGAGCGGTAAATGAGGTAGAGACGGGAGAAGAGAGTGACATAGAGGTAATTTCTTATGTGTTTCGCCTAAGTAAGCTGGTTACATCAACAAAGGGAACGATTGTAATCAATGTATCAGAGTCAGAAATATGTAAGTATTTGAATTCCAGTCGTTTCGGGACAGAAATGGAAGGCATGCTCATTGATAAAAGTGGAATTGTTATTTCGGATATTAATAAGGAAAACTTATTCCAAGAGCTGCGTGATGATGATTATATCAAGAACATGATAAAGAGCGGCAAAAATTCCGGTTTTGAATATGTGAGCGACAAAAAGGAAAAGGTTTTGTACACCTATTACAGAACTTCATTTAATGACTGGACCTATGTTGCCAAGTATCCGCTTGACAAGCTTATGGAAAAATCGAATGAGATGAGAACGCGATATACGCTGCTCACCATTATCATTATTGTCCTGGGAACGCTGCTTGCTATTTTTGTGGCGACTAAGTTTTCAAAGCCTATGCGTCAGTTGGTCAAGGAATTGAGAAGCCGCGAGGGCAGCGCTTATGGCGAAAGCCGAAGCGATTTGGCATTTATCGCAAATACCTTCTCTCAGATTCAAAAGCAGGAGGAGGATTTGCATAAGCTGCTAAGAGCGAGGGAGGAAGAGACAAAAAATCTGGCACTTCACAATCTGATGATAGGTGAGGTGACAAGTGAAGCGGAAATGGAAGAGATTAAGAAGATGTTTCCGTACAACCATTATATGGTGGCGCTTGCTTCTGCGGATAATATGAAGTCCTATCTCCACGACACCAACCATGATATCAGAAGTTATCACCGTTATGTTCTTTTTGAGAAAATAGAGCAGGCGTTTCCGGAGGGATACTGTGTCAGCTGTATCCGGTATATCGGCGGAATGCTGGGTATTATTATCAATATGAAGGAATATGACAACAGTAAGACACCGCGAACGGTCGGTAATGTTCTTTCGATTATCAAAAATGAAGCGGCACAGGTTATGGGCGGAACGCTTACCATTGGTGTCAGCGCGGTTCATAATGATTACGAGGGGATTAAGGACTGTACGAGTGAGGCGTCCGAGGCTGTGAAAAACAGACTGGTGGAAGGCAGAAACAGTATTATTTTCTACAAATCCAAGAGCAACGAGAACAAAAAGTATCATTATTCTTATAATAGTGAGAAAAAGATACTGAATTACCTGAACAGCGGTGATATTACGAGCATTGAAGCAGAGATAAAGGTAATTATTGATGAAATAAGAAACATCCCGAATATGTCGAGTGATAATATTGTGTTCATATTTAACCAGCTTGCAGGAGCAACGATAAAATATATGGCGGAACATAATATGAATACAAGTATATTAATGGGGCATAATAGCAATATCTACTCTAACATCGCGGAATTTGATACATTGGAGGAAATCGGTGAGTATTTAACCATACTTTACCGGACTATCATTGAGAATTCGACGCAGAGTGATGAACAGAGCGAGACCAAATACTGGGAACAGATTATCAAATATATCAATGAGCACTATAAGGAAGATATTGTTTTTGAGGATTTGGCGGAGAAAATAGGTATCAGCTATTCTTATCTTAGAAAGCTTGTGAGGGAAGAGACCGGAAGAAGTTTGATGGACAACGTCAATATTCTTCGAATTGAGGAAGTAAAGCGTTTATTGCTTCACTCGGATATGAATATCTCCCAGATAGCCATAGAAGTAGGTTATCGAAACGTACAAAGTGTAAATCGGTTTTTTAAGAAATATGAAGGCATTTCCCCAAGTGATTATAAGAACAACCAATAGACTTCCAGTTACTGTAAAAGTGTCCATATGATTTGTAAAAAAATATAAATTATATGGGCACTTTTTTTGATTTCATCTATCAGTTTTGATAATAAAAACGGAAAAAATAGGATAAAAATGAGTGAAAAATCAGACTCGTTAAAAAGTTAACAAATAGAAAACCCGCTAAAATCAAGGGATTTTCGTGTGTCAAAAATGATGCAGTGTATCAAAAATGATTATTTACAAAGCTTTTGGAAACCAGTATAGTGGGACTATGTTCAAAGTGTGAACGAATACACAAATTGAAAATTAAATAGGAGGAATATGTTATGAAATCTGCCAAAGCAGTGAAAGGTGAAAACAATATACAAACAGTTTCACCGATTGGTCCTAAGAAGCACGGTCCTTTATTCTATTTAAAAAAGGATTGGCAACTGTACTTACTATTATTGATTCCGCTAGCGTTTGCTTTGATTTTTAAATATGGTTCAATGGTTGGCTTAGTAATTGCATTTAAAGACTACAAAATTCTGAAAGGGTTCGCAGGAAGCGAATGGGTAGGAATGAAGGTATTCGAAAAAGTCTTTGCAATGAGGGATTTCGGAAAATCCGTAAGAAATACATTATTATTAAACGGATTGACATTAGTATTTGGTTTCCCGATGCCTATCATATTGGCGTTACTATTAAATGAAATTAAAAACAAATACTTCAAAAAAATAACACAGACATTACTTTATTTACCACACTTTTTATCTTTCGTTATTATCGGTGCAATTGCATACCAGATTTTTGGTCAGGCAAGCGGTATTGTGAATAACCTGATAGCAGCAAACGGCGGAGTAAGAATTCCGTTTTTGCAGGAGGATACAAACTGGCTCATCACTTATGTAGCAATCAACGTATGGCAGAGTATGGGATGGGGAACAATTATTTATCTTGCCGCTATCACCTCGGTTGATACAGAATTATATGAAGCAGCAACCGTGGACGGTGCAGGAAGATGGGCAAAATGTATGAATGTTACATTGCCTTGTATCAAAGGAACTATCGTTACATTATTAATTATGAACCTTGGTAAGATTATGGGTGGTTCATTCGAAAGTGTATATGCCTTGATGAACGTTGCAACAACTGAATTTACCACGACCATTCCGGTCTTAGTATATAAGCTTGGTATTTCAAGCGGTAAGTTTAGTGAAGCTACTGCGATTGGTTTATTCCAATCCATAGTGGGATTAGTATTAGTATTGGCCGCTGACTGGGTTGCAAAGAGACTCGGCGAAGAAGGCTTACTATAAGAAGGAGGCTTTAGAATGGATTCAGCATCAAATGTAATGTTACCAAAAAAGAAAAAAGCCTGGACACAGGCACGAGTTAAGAATTTAGGAATTGATATTCTTATATATGCATTTATATTGATTGTTTCGTTAACCTGCGTGCTGCCGTTTATACATGTAGCATCAAAGTCAATCAGTAGCGAAGCATATGTTATTGCAAATAAAATTGTTTTACTGCCAAAGGGAATTACATTTTCTGCTTATAAGAAAATTTTTGCGGATGCAAGTATTATTCGTTCCCTTTATGTATCAGTCATAGTAACGGTATTGTTCACAATACTTGGTATGATTATTACGATATGTGCAGCTTATCCTCTTTCCAGAAGAGATTTAAAGGGAAGAACAGTATTGACATTTCTCTTCATGTTTACGATGTATTTTGCGGGTGGTATCATTCCAGAATACTTACTGATGAACCAGCTAGGGCTGTTGGACAGTTGGGCAGCTATGATTTTACCGCTTGCGTTCAGTCCATATAACCTGTTGATTATGAAAACTTCACTGCAAAGCTCCATATCAGACAGCTTGATTGAAGCGGCACATTTGGACGGCGCAGGACAGATCCGCATTTTGTGGAGTATCGTATTACCGTTGTCAAAGCCTATTATCGCAACATTATCCTTGTTCTATGCAGTAGGCAGATGGAATGCTTATCAGGATGCATTGTTCTATATTAAGCAGAGAACCGATTTGAGACCGCTTCAGTTAAAGCTTTACTATTTGGTAGTTGCGGCCACGGAGAGTTTTCAGGCGGCAGTGGAAGGCTCCGCACAGCTTACAAATCCGGAGGTATTAAAGGCTTCCTGTATTATGTTCGCAACTATCCCGATTATATGTGTTTATCCGTTTGTTCAGAAGTACTTTGTACAAGGAACTATGATTGGTGCAGTAAAGGGTTAATTTAGATAGTGATTTAGGCAAAGCCTATTCCTATAAAAAAAGGTATACAATTTAAGGAGGTAAATGTATATGAGAAAGACTTTTAAAAGAGTTGCAGCCCTTTCATTAGCAGGAGCTATGATTGTTGGTTCACTCGCAGGCTGCGGAAGCAAAACAGACAAAGCAGCAGACACAACAGAAACAACAGAGACCACAGAAGGCACAGATAGCACAGAGGCAACTGACACAACAGAGGCAGCAAGTGACTATGCAGATTATTCGCAGGGCTTTCCGGAGAACGTAACCATTCAGATTCCTGTTTATGACAGAGCATTCGAGGGATGGAACGTAACAGACAACTACTATACACAGTGGATTCAGAAAGAATTCGGTGACAAATACAACGTAACAGTTGAATTTGTAGCAATTGGTAGATCAACAGAAGTAACAGATTATACACAGATGTTAGCAGCAGGTACTGCACCGGACATCATCTTCCACTATGACATGCCACAGGCATTGGCATACTACAGCGAAGGTGCTATGCAGGAACTTGACTTAGGCGAAATCGCAAACTATGCACCCACCTATTTTGCAAACATGGGTGAGACAATCGCAAAATATGGTTCAGTTGAAGACAAACCGACTTTCTTCTTCGGCGAGAGAAGCGATGCTTACAACTGGGTGACGCTAATTCGCCAGGACTGGTTAGATGCAGTTAACATGGAAATGCCTCATAACTTAGATGAATTAAATGCAGTATTTACAGCTTGGAAGGACGCGGGACTTGGTAACGGCGGTGGAACTTTAGTTCAGAACAACTTTACTTATGACTATCCATTCCGTACATGGCCGATTGATGAGAAAGACAGAGCTCTTTACTCTGACCTTTCTGTAGCAGCATTCACATGGCAGCCAACTTATGATTACTTAAAGAACTTAAACTATCAGTATAACAATGGTTTAATTGATCCAGAATTCTACTTAAATACAGATGATGCTTCTACAAAGGCTGATTTCGTATCAGGTGCTTCAGGAATTTATTCTTTATACTTGTCAAGCTCAACTGATGTTATCAGCAGTTTATTAGCAAATGATCCAAATGCTAAATTAGCAGCTTTAGATACAGCAGCAGGAAGTCCAGAAGGAACAATGCCTCAGACAAGAGCTTACTGGCCATTCGGTTTTATCATGGGAATTAACTCAACAACTTCTGATGAAGAAAGAGCAGCTATTTGGATGTACTTAGAGTGGATGAGCCAGCCAGACAACTTATTCTTCTTACAGAATGGTGTTGAAGGTGATAACTATACTTTAGATGCTGACGGATTAGCAGTTAAGAATGCAGATTTCACAGGTGAATCAGCATTATCACAGAACAACAACAAAGATTATTGGGCTTTAGTAACAGAAAGTGCACAGTACGACAAAGATGAGCTTAACTACAAAGCAAATCTTGCTAACTGGGCTCCGGAAGGATACGAGTACTTGATCGAAGATTCTTACAAATACTACAATGATTACAAAGAGTATATGACACCAGATGCATTATATTCTGTAGTTGTTGAAAGTGTTGCAGAGTACAAGACAACATTAAATGATTTATGGAAAGAGCTTTATGTAAAATGCGTTATGGCATCAGAGGCAGACTTTGAAGCTACTTACAAGCAGGCTTGCGAAGACTACTTAGCAGCAGGATATCAGGAGATTCTTGATGAGAAGACAGAAGCTATCGCAGCAGGAAACTACAACTAATCTAAATTAATTTAGTATAAGATAAAACATTTTAATGTTTCCCCTTCTATGTTACCATGGAAGGGGAAATGTTTTAACCTTATCAAGGAAGTCCCCCGCTTCTTCAAGCGGGGGTGCGACTTGCTTGTTTCAGTAGGTGTTCAAGCACCTACTGAAATACCACGAAGTGGTAATAAGGTTATGAGTAAGTAGCGTAGCGGATTACGAATATCCGCTTTGACCTCACCTTAACAAGCAACTTTAATGGAGGAAAATATGTTTAAAATTAATTATGATGAAAAACAGATTTTACAGGCGATTGATGCAATTGTAAAAAAGACGATGACAATGGATATGACATGGGAATGGCCATGCGGTGTTGCGTACTATGGCGTATCAGAAGCTTATGAGACAACAAAGAACGAAGAATATCTTGAAATGCTGAAAAAATGGACAGACGATTACATCGAACTGGGACTTCCGAACTGGACAGTAAATACTTGTGCAATGGGACATGCCATGATTACACTTTACGAGGCAACCGGCGAAGAAAAATATTGGGACCTTGTTATGAGCAAGGTAGATTACATTCGAAATCATGCACTCCGTTTCGGCGATAACGTGCTTCAACATACAGTGTCTATCAAAAACGATTTTCCGGAGCAGGCTTGGGCAGATACCCTCTTTATGGCGGCTTTCTTCCTGTTAAGAGTCGGCGTTAAGCTGGAGGATAAAGAGATTATAGATGATGCCTTAAACCAGTATTACTGGCATATTAAGTATCTTCAGGACCCAGCTACAAGTCTCTGGTATCACGGCTATAACAACATCAGCAAGGACCATATGTCAGGCTTTTACTGGGGAAGAGCAAACAGCTGGGCAGCTTATACCATGTCACAGGTGAAGAGAAGACTCCCTCAGGCATACCTGTATCCGATTTATATGGATATTGAATGTGCGTTAAGAGATCAGCTTGGAGCAATTAAGCTGTTACAGACGGAAAACGGTTTGTGGAGAACAATACTGGACGATGAGGAATCTTATGAGGAGGTATCAGCGTCCTCCGGTATCGCGGCAGCGATGGTGACAAACAAAAATCCTCTTCACACAAAGCATGTACAGAAGGCTTTGGAGGGCATACTTGACAATATTACGGAGGACGGAAGAGTTCTCAACGTGTCAGGTGGAACAGCTGTCATGAAGGACAGAGACGGATATAGAAATATTCCAAAAGACTGGATTCAGGGATGGGGACAGGGACTTGCACTTGCATTTTTAACATCTGTTTTAAATGATAAGGGTGTGGAGCTGTAATTATAACGCGCTTGGCGCAAGAATGCGCAAGGCATATATTTCTAACCTTCATAAAGTTTACGAACCTTATAATAAGTGGCATAAGTACCGAAGCCGGCTTCAAAAGCGGCTTCGGTTTTTGATGCCCCTTGCTTTATCAATTCTTCTGCCAGCATATAGCGTTTTAAGTTAATATACTGGTTCACAGTATAGCCGGTTGCAGCCTTAAATATCTTACACAGATATTGCTTGTTAAGATAAAAATGGTCTGCTATTGAGGTGAGGCTGATTGGCTCACTGCGGTGTTCATGTATAAAATTTATAATCTCATTTATATTCTTTTGACTTTTCCCAATAGGCGCAGAGTAGGGAGATATCCTGTTTAGCAAAGTCAGGATTTCTGTAAAAACGCATAGTGCCCCGATATCATTTTGATTTTCCAAATAGAAATCAACTTTTTGAAATAGCTCGACAAGATGATAGGGAGCATGAGAAATATGCGGAATCAGATTGTGTTGTCCCAAACTGCGCGCCGTAAATAATCTGCTTAACTCCTCACAATGATATTTTTCAAAGAAATGAGTATTAATTTTTACGACGATTCGCTCGTAAGGTGTTATTGAGTTGCACACAATCTGATGCAGCTCATTATTTTGTGCAAAAACAATGTCATATGGCTTTAAAGGATAGAAAATGCCCTCCACACAGAAGGTCACATCACCTTGAAGCAGAAAAATAAGTTCATGATAGTCAGGGTGATTGTGAAGGATAAATTTTTCCTGTAAAGGAATTTTGACAGCAGAGTGCAAGTACGATATTTCTTGTATATTCATAGTGAATCTCTCCTCTAAGCCATTATGGAACAAACAGCAGCTTTTTATCACTATAACATAAAAAGTGAATATTAGAAATGTTTTGGTGAAAAACAAAGAATTATATATTTAATATTATCTGTATAATAGTGAGATAGAGTGAGCAGGAGGTAAGACAAGTGCAAGAAAATTATGACAAGATACCATTTTTAATGGAGCAAATTAAGCCCGCAGAATTTCCACCGCATGTAGTACGGGCTTTGGAATATAGAACTGCATCAGACGACAAGCATGCAATCCAGAAAGCAGTCAATGTCTGTAAAGATATGGGAGGCGGTACTGTTTTGGTTGAGGAAGGAAATTGGATAACAGGCCCGATTCATTTGGCAAATGATATTCATCTTAAACTTGAAGAAGGAACCGTAATTCGTTTTAGTGAGGAGGCTTCGGATTACTTGCCGGTCGTGTTTACACGTTGGGAAGGAATCGAGTGCTATAATTATTCCCCGCTGATTTATGCAAATGAATGTGAGAATATCGCCATAACCGGAAAAGGAAAGCTGTATGGCGGCGGGGAGGCATGGTGGCACTGGAAAGGGGTGCAGCAGGAAGCGGCAAATGATTTATGCTATGCACAACACAGAGGTATAGAGGTCAAGAAAAGAGTTTACGGAACGAAAGAGGCGGCGCTTCGGCCGTCATTCATCCAATTTATAAATTGTAAGGGAGTGGAGCTAAAAGATTTTACCATAATCGACGGACCGCAGTGGATGCTTCATCCGGTCTATTGTGAGAATGTGGCGGTAAAAGGTGTCTCAGTCCTGTCAAAAGGGCACAACACAGATGGTTTAAATCCGGATTCTTGTAAAAATGTGCTGATAGAGGATTGTTACTTTAACACGGGAGATGACTGCATTGCAATTAACTCCGGCATGAATGAGGATGGTTGGAGAGTGGGAAAGCCTTGCGAAAACATTGTAATTCGCAACTGTACGATGAACGGAGGGCATGGAGGAATTGTAATCGGCAGCGGAATGTCTGGGGGTGTTCATAATGTTTATGCATATGATTGTAAAATTAAAGGAACGAATCAGGGCATTCGCCTAAAGTCAATGAGAGGACGGGGCGGCTATGTCAAGGATGTCTGGTTTGAGAATATTGAGATTAACAATGTCTCTGAGGAGGCAGTTCAAATTAATATGTTTTATCCATACAGCACAGTAATACCAAAGACAGAGGAACCGTCAGATTTTTCAGATATCCATCTAAAAAACATTTATGGTCAGGGGGCAAAGAATGCATTGGAAATCTGCGGACTTCCGGAGCATGAGCTCAGAAATATTTTCCTGGAGGATATTGATTTAAGTGCAAAAATACCGATGGTTTGCGACAATGTAACGAATATAAGGGTGAAAAATGTATGTTTGCAGGGAGAAAAAGAGCAAAAGAATAGAGCGGATAGTTAAATAGGAAAATCCTATTTCTATAAAAAGGTATTTATTTTAAGGAGGTAAAGGTATATGAGAAGGAGTTTAAGAAAGGCTGCGGCATTTTCCATAGTATGCTCTATGGCGGCAGCTTCACTGGCAGGTTGCGGTGGAAACAAGGCAAACGAAACAGCTTCAACAGATGCAGCGGAAAATGCAAAGGCATCCCAAGAAGCGGACGGGACAGCGCAAACAAAGGAAGCAGAAAAGCAAGAGGGCGAATATATAGATTATTCGCAGGGGTTTTCAGAAAATGTCACGATTCAAATTCCGGTCTATGACAGGGCATATGAGGGCTGGAATGTGACAGATAATTATTACACGAATTGGATACAGAAAGAATTTGGTGATAAGTACAATATAACAGTTGATTTTGTCGCAATCGGCAGAACAACAGAAGTGACGGATTACACGCAAATGCTGGCGGCAGGAACGGCGCCGGATATTATTTTCCACTACGATATGCCACAGGCGTTGGCATATTATGGGGAAGGAGCGATGCAGGAGCTTGATTTGGGAGAAATTGCTTATTATGCACCGACCTATTTTGATAAGATGGGAGAGACAATTTCCAGATATGGCTCTGTTGATGGCAAGCCGACTTTATTTTTTGCAGGGCGCACAGATGCCTATAATAGTGTAAGACTGATACGTCAGGACTGGCTGGATAAGGTAAACATGGAGATGCCTCATAGTCTGGAAGAATACAATGCGGTATTAAAGGCGTGGAAGGAGGCAGGGCTTGGCAACGGGGGTGGATATCTGATACAAAACAGCTTTAACTTTGACTACCCGTTCCGTGAATGGCCGATTGATGAAAAGGAGAGAGCTCTTTACTCTGATCTCTCGGTGGCAGCTTTACCGTGGCAATCCACTTATGAATATCTTGCGAACTTAAACTATCAGTATAACAACGGGCTAATCAATCCTGAATTTTACCTAAATACAGACGAGGCTTCTACAAAGGCTGATTTTGTATCAGGAAAATCCGGTGTATATACGCTGTATTTGTCAAGCAGTACAGATGTTATCAGCAGCTTACTGGGAAATGAGCCTGAGGCTAAATTGGCGGTAATGGACCCGGCAGCGCTTTCACCAGAGGGTGTAATGCCGCAATCAAGAGCTTACTGGCCATTTGGTATCATTATGGGAATCAACCAAGCTACATCAAATGAGGAAAGAGCAGCAATCTGGCTTTATTTAGAGTGGATGAGCCAGACAAACAACTTATTCTTTTTACAAAATGGTGTGGAAGGCGAAAATTATACATTGGATGCCGATGGTCTGGCAGTTAAAGATTCTGATTTTGCAGGGGAATCAAAGCTATCACAAAACAACAACAAAGATTATTGGTGTCTGGTAACGGAAGGGGTAGAATATGAGAAGGAGGAGCTTAATTACAAAGCAAATCTTGCAAATTGGGCACCCACCGGATATGAATATCTGATTGAGGACGCCTATCAATATTATAACGATTATAAGGAGTACATGACAGTAGATGCACTTTATTCTGTCGTAATTGAAAGTGTTGCAGAGTATAAGACGACCTTAAATGATTTGTGGAAGGAACTTTATGTAAAATGTGTTATGGCATCGGAAGCAGATTTCGACACAGTTTATGAGCAGGCTGTCCAAGAGTATCTGGAAGCAGGATATCAGGAAATTCTGGATGAAAAAACAGAGGCAATTGAAGCCGGGAATTATAACTAATTTGAATTTTTCTGGATTAAAGTGATATAAGACAACATAATTCCCTTTCTGATCTAAGCGGAAAGGGAATTGTTTAAGTTCGTATATATTTTTGGGAAATTATTGGAATATCTTGCGATTAAAAATCGGCTCACCATAAATGCTTTGGTGAAGCACACTCATTCTCCGCAATCACCGCGCGAAGCTCCACAAAGCAGCCGCATACACGGCACATTCCCTGAAAATAATCAGGACATTCCACGCAGATTGTAAGCCGTCTGTCGTACTCAGTTTCGTCTGCCTTGATGTCTGCGTCAAGACTGTCAATATATTCATATAAATGCTTAAAATATTCCCCCTCCGGAAATTCCAGCAGAAGGCATTTTTTACATAAACGTTTTTCATCGGAGCCGTTCATTTAATCACCTCAGTATTAGTCGTGTAACTTCCTTAAGTATATCACAGTGCCGATACATTTTTGCCTTTTTTTCAAAAACATGTTATAAAATCCGCAAAATGAAAATATAAATAAGTGGGAAAGCTATTTTCAAACGAATAAAGAAAGCGGAGGCGATATATTGGAACTGGTAAAGAAGAACATACACATGAACGGATTAAAAGGAAAAGCCGTCAACCAAGTTACGTTGGAAGATGACTATAATGTGCCGGACAGCAAGGCGGACGTGATAAACATCATACAGGATTCCAGTGAAATTATCATTACGGAGGTAAAGGCGGCGGATGGTCATGCCCTTGTGAGAGGAAAGCTTCGGTTTAAGGTGCTGTATGTCAGCGATTCTTCCGATGAGAAAATCCAAAGTTTATCGGGGGAGATTCCGTTTGAAGAGACGATTAACATCGAAGGAGCGATGGACGGTGACAGCATTAAGATAAGGTGGGAGACGGAGGACTTTAATGTTTCCATGATTAACTCCAGAAAAATCAGTGTAAAAGCGATTGTCACCTTTATTTTATGCGTCGAACAGCTTGTGTCGGAGGAGACGACGGTGGATGTTGTGGGCGGTGAGGATGTTCAAAACTTGAAAAAGAGCCTGGATATTGTGGAACTAGCCGTAAACAAGAAGGATATTTTCCGAATTAAAGATGAAATTTCAATTAATCAAAATAAACCTAATATATATGAAATTGTATGGACCAACGTGCAACTTCGAAATGTGGAAACCCGGCTGATGGATCAGGGGATTTCTATAAAAGGAGATTTGGCTGTGTTTGTACTGTACAAGGGAGAGGATGAGGATCACTCACTCCAATTTGTCGAGGCGCTTGTTCCGTTTGGCGGCACGATTGACTGCAGTGATTGCAGGGAGGATATGATAGCCGATATCGACCTTTCTGTTGATCATATGGATATTGAGGCAAAGCCTGACTATGACGGCGAGCAGAGGCTTATCAATATCGACGGCGCTCTGAATTTGGATATCAAGCTGTATCAGGAGGATCAGGTCAGCATCGTTGAAGATGTATATTCTCCTCATATGGAGCTTACACCGGTAACGCAGGTCGGAAATTTTGAAGGGCTTGTGGTGAAAAATTTTGCAAAGACAAGGGTGGCTGAAAAACTTAAAATTCCGAATAATCAATCAAGAATCTTGCAAATTTGCCACACAACGGGCGATGTAAAAATAGATGAGACAATAGCAGTCGAGGACGCTGTGAGCGTGGAAGGCGTGATTGAGGTTGCAATTTTGTACATAACAGCGGATGATAACATGCCGTTTAATGTAATGCGAGGTGTGATTCCGTTCAACCACATTGTAGAGGCAAAAGGAATTGGCGAGAATTCCATTTATAACATCAAGGCTGATTTAGACCAATTGGCGACATCCATGGTGGACAGCGAGGAAGTAGAGATAAAAGCAGTTGCAAACCTGAATGTGCTTGTCTTAAATAAAATGGAAGAAAACATCATAACCGATGTCAGAGAAGAGCCGCTTGATTACGCAAAACTGGAGGCATTGCCGGGTATTGTAGGATATGTTGTGAGAAAAGATGACTCACTGTGGAAACTTGCAAAAAAATACTACACAACTGTGGATAGAATAAAAGAAGCAAACGATTTGAGCAGTGATACCATCAAGGCAGGAGATAATTTACTGATTATAAAGAGTGTATAAAGAATAGAAGAAAGTCATAAATCATAGCTGCGGTAAAGCCAACAGAGTTTAGTTGGTTTTGCCGCAGCTAAAGTTTGGGTTTTAATTTCCGCTTAATTCAGGAAAATTAAGAAACGGCTAAAACTGGACAGTTCTCATGAAGTCGTATAAAATATAACGATAAGGATTGCATTGTGCAAGGAGAAAATAATAATGAGGTGCTGTTATGTTGAGTCGCAAAATACTTTTTTTTATCAGTGTGGCGGAAAACGGGAGTTTTTCCTCCGCAGCTAAGAAATTCTATCTGTCACAGTCGGCGGTCAGCCAGCAGATTGATTTGCTGGAGACAGAGCTAGGAGTCAAGCTGTTTGACCGGAGCAAGTACAGACCCGTTTTGACGGAGGCGGGAAAGTTTTATTACAAAGAATGTAAAAAATTGTATGAACAATACGAATTGCTTGTAAAAGACGTACAAAATATAGGAAATAAAAGTCAGAACACCCTTCGCATAGGTATCACGGGACCTATGGAGAAACGGCATCTGCCCTATATTTTGAACATCTATAAAAAGAAGTACAAGGAAATTCAGATTGATGTAAAAAAGATAAATTTTCAAAGCGGGATCAGCTTGCTGGAGGAAAAAAAGCTGGACGTTGCCTTCGGGATTACGAATGACTTCAGGGACAAAGGGGAAATTGAGGTTGTCAACCTTCTAAAGCATAAGGTGTGTGTGATTTGCTCGACAGAGCATCCGTGGGCGGAGAGAAAATCCGTGGATGGAGCAGAAATTGCAAACGAGCCGATTATTTCTTTTTCAAAAAAGATGGGAAACAACTTTTATTTTGATTTTATCGAGGCATTTAAAAAGGACGGTGTGACGCCTCATATCGTGCAGGAGGTGGACGGGCTTGAGGAATTGTTGCTCGCGGTCCGGTTTAATCAGGGCATTGGGCTGACCTCCAGGGAGGTTGTGAGTGAGGAGGACGGAGTGTGGGTGCTTGACATCGATAACACGCATCATCACGCCGACTTTTGTATGGGATATCTGGCGGGCAATAACAAGCCGTTTGTGCAGGATTTCGTGGAGGCAACGAAAGAGTACTACAGGCAGATAACACTATAAGAAAAACTTATAATGTTTATAAGAATTTCTCCTCTGTTTTTTTATGGTAAGGTGTATTAAGATAAAACCATAAAGAATGACAAAAAATTAACAAGGAGGAAACGTAATGGCAAAAATTATTGTTACGGGTGTGGACGGCAATTTTGGAGGACTTGTAGTAGATACAATCACAAAGCTGGTGGACAAGGAGTCACTTATTTTGACCTGCCCGTTTGAAGCAGGGCTTGAGAAGTTTAAAAAGGAAGGCTTTGACACAAGAGTTGCAAACTTCAATCATAGAGAGGGACTTGAGAAAGCATTTGAGGGAGGAGATGTGATACTTGTTATATCAGCTCCTTTTGTTGGCGAAAAACGCCAGACTGCCCATAAAAATGCTGTGGATGCGGCAAAGGCAGCAGGAGTGAAAAAGGTGGTATACACCTCACTTGTCAATGCGACAGATCCCCAAAACCCAAGTATTGAGAAAATCGACCATGCATTTACAGAGGAATACGTGCAGAGCATCGGAATGGACTACATATTCTTAAGAAATTCCCAATATGCGGAAGCCATGATTACAAGCTATCTAACCTCAAACGGTGCGATGGCAAGCTGTCAGGGAGACGGAAAAATGTCCTATATTTCCAGAAAGGATTGTGCAATTGCAGCAGCCTATGCACTGACCAAGGAGGAAATGCATAAGAGGATATTGAATATCAACGGACCGGAGTCCTTGACCTTAGCTGAATTTATTGCAATCGGAAATGAGAAGACCGGTATGAATGTCGTGCTAAATGATGTTTCCGAGGAGGACGTATATCATTTCTTCGACTCCATCGGGGTTCCGAGAACAACGGAGGGACAGTTTGAAAAGGATTCACCGGCTCCTTATTCCAGTGACGGTATGGTTACATTTGCGAGAGCAATCCGCTTGGATAAAATGAGCGAGTTCACAAATGATTTTGAGCTTTTAACCGGAACAAAGCCAAGAACGATTGCACATATGTTTGCAAATTACGATGAATATCAGGTTGGACAGAGAAACTCCACAGATAACTAAATAAATTAAGAGAATTGTATTTCAAGCAGGGACAAAAATATGTCGGTTCAAAAACATCTGAACCGGCATATTTTTTATACTAGGAAGCTTTCTGGGAAATTTTAGAACCTTAATTACGGTACGCTCTTGACAGTTTAAGAGCGGCGCAGTATAGTATATTATATAACCGACAGACAGTCGGTCTATAAAATGGAGAGGTAAACATGAGAGTTGTAAAAGAAGCAAACGAACGAAGAAATGAAATACTTGATGCGGCAGATGAGCTGTTCGGTCAGAAAGGCTTTGACGGCACAAGTACAAATGATATTTTGGAAAAGGTAAAAATTGCGAGGGGAACGCTGTATTATCATTTCAAGTCTAAGGAAGATATTATGGATGCGCTGATTGAGCGGTATAATGCCCGTATTCTAGGCGCAGCGCAGGACATTGCCGCGGATAAGAGTATACCGGTAAATGAGCGTATTGTCCGTGTTGTGATGGCATTGAATATAAGCGAGGGAAACGGTCAGGAAATCATTGAACACATCCACAAGCCCCAAAACGCTCTTATGCATCAAAAAATACAGAGGGTAATCATCAACAGGCTTACCCCCATACTTACTGAAATAATCAAAGAGGGTATAGAGCAAGGGATGTTTCATACGCCGTTTCCTTACGAGTGTATGGAGATGGCGGTGGTATATTCGAATACAATTTTTGATGATAGTACGGTTGAAATGACAGAAGAGGAAAGAATGACCCGTATCCGTGCGTTTACCTTTAACGTGGAAAGGCTGCTTGGTATGGAAAGCGGAAGTCTTACCGGCGTTATGCAGATGTTTGGCAGTAAAAATGGAGGCGGCAATGAATAATTCAGGAAAATCCTTTCAAAAATTTCTTCTTCTGTGGTCAGGAGAATTTATTTCCGCAATAGGAAGCGGGCTTACGTCATTTGGACTTGGGGTCTATGTGTTTGAGCAGACGGGAAGGGTATCGTCAATGGCACTTGTAACCTTGCTGGCATTTATGCCGTCACTTCTTTTGAGCGCCGTGGCAGGAGTGCTTGCGGACCGATACGACCGCAGACTTCTTATGGTGCTTGGTGACAGCCTTTCAGGGGCAGGGCTTGTATTTATTTTAATTTGTATGCTTCGTGGGGAAGCCCAGCTATGGCAGATTTGTGTAGGAGTTACCATAAGCTCCATATTCTCATCGTTGCTTGAGCCTGCATACAAGGCGACGATTACGGATTTGCTCACCAAGGAGCAGTACACAAAGGCAAGCGGACTCGTTCAAGTGGCAGGTTCTGCGAAGTATCTGATTTCCCCTATAATCGCGGGATTTTTACTCGCTGTTTCGGATATCAAGCTGTTGCTTGTAATCGATATCTGTACGTTTTTTGTAACCGTCGCCTCAACTCTTGTGGTACGAAGCGGTCTAGCCTCAAAGAAATCTGAAGCGGCAAAATCCTTTATCCGCGAATTCAAGGACGGATGGGGCGCCGTTTCAGAAAAAAGAGGTGTGCTTGTACTTGTCA
Source organism: Konateibacter massiliensis (assembly GCF_900184995.1). Classification (GTDB taxonomy): domain Bacteria; phylum Bacillota; class Clostridia; order Lachnospirales; family Lachnospiraceae; genus Lachnotalea; species Lachnotalea massiliensis. The sequence continues at coordinate 2,021,726 of NZ_LT860099.1, read as the reverse complement.
TGATGGCATCGGCAATCACATTTTGCCTCGGCTTTATACAGACACTTTCGATGCCGCTCATACTTTCTTTTTCCAACAGCTCCGTATTGGGAACCGTTGAAACAATTTCTGCTTCCGGTATGCTGGTGACAAGTGTAATCATAGGAATTCTTTCGATTAAAAAAGGCTATGTGAAAATACTTTCTCTTTCCCTTTTCTGTGCGGGAATATTTATGGCGGTGTTTGGGCTGCGTGAAAGTACGGTATTGATCGGCGTTTCAGGATTTTTGTTTTTTGCAATGCTTCCCTTTGCAAATACAAGCATGGATTTTCTTATCCGCACGAATATTGAAAACGAACTTCAAGGCAGAGCATGGGGGCTGATCGGTGTGATTTCCCAGCTCGGATATGTTGCCGCATATGCGGTTTCAGGTGTACTTGCAGATTATATATTCACTCCTTTGCTTCTGGATAACGGAAGCCTTGCTTCCACCGTAGGAAAAATTACCGGTACGGGAAGCGGGCGGGGCACCGGCTTTCTTATTATGATTGCCGGAGTAATGTTATGTGTGGCAGCAGTAATTCTTTATCATATAAAATCAGTTAAAAATCTTGAAAGTTGAGGTGGTTTATGTATTACAGAATCATTCGCAATGATATTTCGAAAAGCAGGCTTATCACGCTGACCATAACTTTGTTTATTGCCGCCGCCGCTATGCTTGTATCGCTTGCGGCAGTGCTTGTTGTAAATCTCTTTGGTGCCATAGATACATTGATGACAAAAGCCGAAACACCGCATTTTATGCAGATGCACTCCGGTGCGATTGATTTTGGACGGCTTGAGGCTTTTGCACAGGAAAATCCCGACGTGGACGAATTTCAGGTGTTGGAATTTCTGAATGTGGACGGTGCCCGTATTGTGCTTGACCAAACCACGCTTGCAGACAGCGTTCAGGACAACGGATTTTGTATTCAAAGCGAAACCTTCGATTATCTCCTTGATTTGGACGGAAAGGTGATTCAGGTGTCCGACGGGGAAATTTATGTACCTGTAAGCTATAGGAAGGACGGCATTGCCAAGGTAGGCGGCAAAGTGTCAGTAGGAGAACAGGAATTTGTCATTGCCGGATTTTTGCGGGATTCCCAAATGAATTCCCTGCTGGCTTCCTCAAAAAGATTTCTTGTCAGCGAAAATGATTACACAAAAATCAAAGCTTTGGGAAGCATAGAGTATCTCATTGAGTTTAGGTTAAAGGAACTGTCTGAACTTGATGCCTTCCAAACCGCCTATACCGCCGCCGGACTTGAAGCAAACGGTCCGACAATTACCTATCCGCTTTTTAAAACCATTAATGCAATCTCTGACGGGCTGATGATTGCAGTGATACTTCTGGTAAGCATACTTGTGGTTGCAATGGCATTTATGTGCATCCGCTTTACGCTTATGGCAAAAATTGAAGAGGATTATCGGGAGATAGGAATTATGAAGGCAATAGGGCTGAGTCTTTCCCATATAAAAAAGCTCTATTTTGCAAAATATGCAGCAATTTCCTTGGCAGGCTGTCTAAGCGGCTTTGCGCTCTCGTTTCTGTTTCGAGGGATGCTTCTGGAAAACATACGGCTTTATATGGGAGAAAGCGGAAATTCTCTTTTGGCCTTATTGGTTGGGATAATGGGTGTTCTGTTGGTATTTGCGGCGATTCTTGCCTATGTGGGCAGAGTGCTGAAACGTTTCCGAAAAATATCCGCCGCGCAGGCAATGCGTTTTGGAGTTGTTCAGGAGGAGCAGGGAGGCAAGAGGAATTTTTGTCTGAGTAAAAACAGGTTGTTTGACACCAATATTTTTCTTGGCATCCAAGACGTACTGACGAGAAAAAGGTTGTATGCCACAATGCTTGCAGTTCTTGTGCTTTCAGCCTTTATCATTATTGTTCCGCAAAATTTATACAATACCATTTCCTCAAAGGATTTCATCCTATATATGGGAATAGGAAGCTATGATATGCGCCTTGACATACAGCAGACGGATGATATTCCCCAAAAAGCGGCTGAGATTGCAAGGGTTATGGAAAGTGACAGTGATATTTTAAAATACGCCGTATTTACAACAAAAAGCTTTCAAGCAAAGACGCAGGAGGGCTTGGAAGAAAATATAAAAATTGAACTTGGCGACCATTCTTTGTTCCCGATAAAATATGCCGAGGGCAGAGCGCCTATTGCAGAGAATGAAATTGCGCTTTCGATGATAAATGCCGATGAACTGGGAAAAAAGATAGGTGATGCCATTACGCTTGTAATCGAAGGGAAGGAAAGGCAGCTTACGGTATGCGGCATCTACTCCGACATCACCAACGGAGGCAAAACTGCAAAGGCTGTTTTTGCCGATAATTCGGCAGACATTATGTGGTGCATTGTGTGTGCACAGCTTTTGGAGCCGTCTTATATAAACGAAAAGGTTTCGGAATATGGGCAGAGCTTTGAATTTGCAAAGGTTACGGGGGTGGAAGGCTTTATTTGGCAGACATTCGGTTCTACGATAAACTCCATAAAGAAGGCATCCTATGGAGCAACTGTGGCAGCGCTCATTATAACGATTCTTATTACATTGCTGTTTATAAAAATGCTGGTGGCAAAGGACCGGTATTCCATTGCCGTAATGAAAGCCTTGGGTTTTACAAGCTCGGATATCAGAGTACAGTATGCTTCCCGTTCCATATCCGTTTTGCTTGTAGGGATTATCGCCGGTACACTTCTGGCAAACACTCTTGGAGAGGTGCTTGCGGGTATGGTTATCTCCTCGTTTGGAGCCGCCTCCTTTCAGTTTACCGTAAATCCTCTTTCAGCGTACCTGCTTTGTCCGCTGATGATGGTATGTGCGGTGCTTATTGCGGCAATTACCGGTACATCTGATGTAGAGCAGATAAAAATATGGGAAAATATAAAGGAGTAGCTTATGAAAAAAATCATTACCGGTGAAAATATAGTAAAATTTTTCGGCGAAGGCGATGAAAAGTGCAAGGTTCTTGACGAAGTTTGTGTTAAAATAAGTGAGGGAGAGTTCGTCTCGGTTATGGGACCCTCCGGTTCAGGAAAATCAACGCTGCTGTTCGCCCTAAGCGGAATGGAAGACGTTGACGGCGGAAGCGTCCTTTTTGACGGCAAGGACTTGGCAAAGTTAGGAGAAAATGAGCGTTCTGATATGCGTAAGACTAAAATGGGTTTTGTTTTCCAGCAGCCCACTTTGCTGAAAAACCTGAATATCCTTGACAATATTATTCTTTTGTCCATGCGAAGCAATCGAAAAAATGCCGCAGAAATCACTGAAAAAGCAAGAGTACTTATGAAAAGAGTCGGTATCGCGGAGCTTGAAAAACGTGAAATTACGCAGGTTTCAGGAGGACAGCTTCAGCGTGCGGGGATTTGCCGGGCACTGATGAACAGCCCTAAAATCATCTTCGGCGACGAGCCAACGGGCGCGCTTAACTCAAAATCTGCGCAGGAGATTATGGATATATTTTCCCAAATCAATTCGGAAGGTACGGCGGTTATGCTCGTAACCCATGATGCAAAGATAGCGGCACAAACACAGCGTGTTTTGTTTATGTGCGACGGGAAAATTGTGACGGAAATGAAACTGCCTCCGTATAGCGGAAGGGATGTGGAGGAAAGAATGAAAAAGATTGGGGAGAAGATGCGAGAGATAGGGATATAATTTTTTAAAGATAATAAAAAAAGGAGTAGTGATAATATGAATATCATGGAAAAGCAAATATATACAGCAGATTATTTTGTTCAAAAGTTAAATATGCTTCCGCATCAAGAAGGTGGCTTTTATAAAGAAATTGAGGCTTCATCCGAGAATATTCCCGTGAGCGAAAATAATCTTGAGGGACAGGAAGTACGAAAACTATGGACAAGTATTTATTTTCTTCTTAGAGATGGTGAAGTCTCTAATTTTCACAGACTAAAGTCAGATGAAATGTGGTACTATCATGCAGGTTCTTCTTTAACCATATATATGATAACCCCCAAGGGAGAACTTATCACAAAAGAGCTTGGACTTGACGTGGAAAAGGGAGAAACACCTCAGGTATTAGTTCCAAAGGATTATATATTTGGTTCAGCTATGAATAAGCAAGGATTTGCTTTGGTGGGCTGTATGGTGTCACCGGGCTTTGATTACCGAGATTTTGAATTGTTTGAAAGAGATGATTTGTTAAAACAATACCCACAATATGAAAAAGAAATTCGAAAGCTTACAAGAGAAAAAAACGAATAACCGCTGCCGACTTATCTTAATTTATCATAACGATCAAGTACTGATTTTTCAGAGAAATAGATTCTCAATAAAAATCAGTACTTTTTTGCATGGAATTAGTTTTTAATAGACATTGCATTTTACAGAAAATGTGTTTATAATGTATACATAATACAATATAAAAGTGTCATGGGGCATTTGGAGGAGAGCAATGGATCAAATAAAGCTAAAAGCACTTGCCAAAATTAATCTGGGGCTTGACGTCGTTCGAAAGCGGGAGGACGGCTATCATGAAGTACGGATGATTATGCAGACAATAAACCTGTATGATAAAATCTCCATTAAGAAAATAAAGGAGAAGGATATCAAGGTAAAGACAAACCTATATTATTTGCCGAACAATGAAAATAATCTGGTCTACAAGGCTGCGAAGCTTTTGTTGGATGAATTTCATATCGAGCAGGGAGTCAGCATTAATCTTGAGAAATATATTCCGGTGGCGGCGGGAATGGCGGGCGGAAGCACTGATGCCGCGGCAACCTTAATGGGAGTGAATAAGCTGTTTAAGCTCGGATTAAGCAAAAAGCAGCTTATGGAACGCTCTGTGGTAATCGGTGCCGATGTTCCCTACTGCATTATGCGAGGGACGGCGCTTGCAGAAGGAATCGGAGAGGAATTAACCCCCTTAAAACCTTTTCCAAAATGTCATATACTCATCGCAAAGCCGGGTATCAGCGTTTCTACGAAGTTTGTATACGGCAATTTGAAAGCAGATGAGATTAAAGTGCACCCGGATATCGATGGGATGGTGCAGGCAATCGAGGAAAATGATTTAAACGGTGTACTTGAGAGGATGGGCAACGTTTTGGAGGACGTGACCATAACGGAATATCCCATCATAGAAGAAATCAAGCAGTTTATGAGGGACAATGGTGCTTTAAACGCTATGATGAGCGGAAGCGGACCTACCGTGTTTGGGATTTTTAATGATTATAAAAAAGCACGTAAGGCATACGGATTATTAAAATCAAACAGACAGATCAAACAAACATTTTTGACAAACGTATTCAACAACAGGAGGTAAGGGAAATGAATGATACATTAAAGGTAAATATAAACGAATATCTTCCACTCAGAGATGTGGTATTTAATACATTGAGACAGGCTATTTTAAAGGGAGAGCTGCTTCCGGGAGAGCGCCTTATGGAAATCCAGCTGGCACAGAGACTCGGAGTAAGCAGAACGCCAATCAGAGAAGCAATCCGTAAGCTCGAATTGGAGGGATTGGTTACAATGGTGCCGAGAAAAGGTGCAGAGGTAGCTAAAATCTCAGAGAAAAGTCTGCGTGATACGCTGGAAGTCAGAAGAGCGTTAGAGGAGCTTGCTATGCAGATTGCCTGTGACAAGGTTTCGGACGAGGTGATAGATGAGTTGGAAGTGTCTCTGGAAAAATTCAAATCTGCCATTGTTTCCAAGGAATTGACTACAATTGCAGAAGCAGATGTGAATTTCCATGATGTTATTTATAATGCAACGGGAAATGAAAGACTGATTCTCATCCTGAATAACCTGAGAGAGCAGATGTATCGTTATAGAATCGAGTATATCAAGGACTACAGCAGCCACAAGAGACTTGTGGAAGAGCATGAAGCTTTAATTGACTGCCTGAAGAACAAAGACAAGGAAAGAGCAACCACCACAATATGCAACCATATTGACAATCAGGAAATGGCGGTTATCATAAGTATTAAAAGCAACGAATAAGTTTTAAAAACTCTGTCAATACTTCCGGTATATTAGATTGGGAGGTATTGCAGAAATGAAACGTATAAAAAAATGGATTGCTATTTTCGCAATAGCAGTTATAGGAATAGGCGCAATGGGGCAAGTGTACATAAGCAAAGCAGGATATGAAGAGGCAGAAAAACAGGATGAGCTGCAAAGCTCACTGGCACATAAAATTATCCGCTTTCATGTCATTGCGGACAATGACACGGACGAGGCGCAGCAGCTTAAGCTGACGGTAAAAAATGAGACCTTGCAATATATGCAGACTCTTTTGACAGGAACTGAGGATTTGGAGACAACCCGTACAGTCCTGGAAAATAATCTGGATCAGATCGAAAAGTTTGCCGCGGAGGTTGTGAAACGAGAAGGCTATGAATATACTGTAAGTGCGGAATTTGAAAACTGTTATTTTCCAATTAAGGAATACGGCAGCCTCATTTTTCCGGCGGGCTATTATGATGCTTTGCGAATTAAGCTTGGCAAGGCAGAGGGCAGAAACTGGTGGTGTGTCATGTACCCTAACCTTTGTTTTGTGCAAGGTACCTACGCGGTGGTAAATGATGAGGTAAAAGAGACTTTGGAAGGCATGCTTACACCCGAAGAGTATAAAATGCTTTTGTCGGGCAGCAACACAAAAGTTTCATTTAAATATTTAAAATTTTTAAATAATTAGTCAGGTATAAATTGACAGCGGAGGAAGTAATGAGTTCAATCATTCATAAAATAGAGGAAGAGACAAATGATGCACCAATCGGGGTGTTTGATTCCGGCGTCGGCGGTTTGACGGTGGCAAAAGAGATTATGCGCCAGATGCCGAATGAGCGTATCGTGTATTTTGGAGACACGGCAAGAGTTCCCTATGGAAGCAAGTCGAAGGATACAATCATCCGGTACTCCAGACAGATTATCCGTTTTCTGAAGACAAAGCAGGTGAAGGCGATTGTTGTGGCATGTAATACCGCGAGTGCATATGCGTTGGACACGGTGGAAGCAGAACTTGATATTCCGATTATCGGTGTGATAAAAGCAGGAGCTAAGGTGGCAGTCGAGACAACGAACAACGGAAAAATAGGTGTAATCGGAACCGAAGCTACGATTAACAGCGGAATTTATTCCACGTACATACATAAAAAAAATTCTGAGCTGACTGTTATAGGAAAGGCATGTCCCCTATTTGTTCCGCTTGTGGAAGAAAACTGGATTAAGGACAGCGTGACGGATGAAGTGGCACGAAGATACTTAGGTGAGCTAAAGGAATCCGGAATTGACACGCTTATTCTTGGCTGCACCCATTATCCGCTTTTGCGCTCCACGGTAGGAAAAATAGCCGGAGACGGCATCACATTGGTAAATCCCGCCTATGAGACGGCGCTTGAGCTTAAGCAGCTCTTGGAACAGAAGAATTTAATCTGTACCAACCATAAGAATAATGACGGCACGCGATATGAATTTTACGTCAGTGACGGCTCGGACAAATTTAAACAGATTGCCAATTCTATTCTGCCTTATGATATTTCAACGACAAAGCTGATTAATATTGAGGAGTTTTAGAGTTTTGCCGGTCGAAAATGTGATATACAACGGAGGAAACAAATGACAAAAGAAGTAATACTAAGTATAACCGGGCTTCAATTTGACAGCATAGATCCGGAGAGCAGAGAACCGGTGGAAATTATCACGGTGGGAGAATACTACAAGAGAAATGACAAGCACTATGTTATTTTTCAAGAGGTTTTGGAGGGCTTCGAGGGAAGCACGAAAAACACGCTGAAAATCTCGGATAATGGGGTTGATATTATAAAAAAAGGCGTGACAAACGTACACATGGTTTTTGAGAAGGATAAGAAGAATATAACTTGCTATAATACACCTTACGGCAATCTGATGATCGGAATTCTGGCAAATGACGTAAGAGTGGAAGAGCAGGACGAGGACATCAATGTTCAGGTGGCTTATAATCTGGACATCAACTATGAACATCTTGCGGAATGCAAGATTGCAATTCAGATAAAATCTAAAACAGCAAAAAGCTTCTCACTGGAAGCGCCGATGTAAGGGTGTGTCAAATAGAATCTATTTGACACACCCTTATAGGGTTATTTCCTATTCTTATCCCATTCTTTTATAGGTATCACATAATGCTTTGCCTTTGATACTTTTACCCGCTTGACCTTAAGAATAAAATAATTGTTAGCTTGACAAACAATTAAAATATATGCTATATTAACAATGAATTAGTCAATGCTAACCTGTATTTAATTCTAGCAAAGAGAGGTATTCAAAATTATGTATCTTATGGAAAATAGCCCAGGACGTTATTATAAAATTATGAACAACTACCATGAGGCGCAGTTGCTTTTTGCAGCAATTCGGCTGAATATTTTTTCCCATCTGGATATGCCGCAAACAGCAGAGTCCATTGCGAAAGTAATAGGCTGTGACAAAAAGCAAATTGAATTATTGCTTTTATCGCTGGTTTCCTGCGGATTGGCTGATAAACAGGGAGATTTTTACACCAACACACCGGAAACAAAAGATTTTTTATCCCGCAATAGCGAAGTTTTTTTAGGTGATGCACTTTTATTCCGTGAAAAAATGACATCCTTAGAACAATTGGAGCAAAAGGTAAAGGAAGACCATGCTGCTGGCGGAGCAGCTTATGATTTTACGGAACTTGCACGGGTAACAATTCCAGAAATGTATACCGGGCGGGTACAGGCTTTTATTGATGAAATAATTACGCTGTATCCCGATTGCGACCAACCTCTGCATATTTTGGATTTGGGAGGAGGTACGGGTATTTTAGACATTGAGTTTGTGAAACGCTTTCCGAACAGCAAAGCTACGATTCTGGAAACCCCTGATGTGGCTGAGACCACAAAGGAGATTGTATGCCAATACAATGCCCAGCAGAAGATTGAAGTAATTTCAGGCAATTTTAATACCGATCCTTTTGGAGGCCCGTATGACTTTATCATTGCTTCCGGTATTTTAAATTTTGTAGAGGGTGATTTGTCCGTTTTTATGCAAAAAATATCCGAATCATTGAAAGAAGGAGGCTATCTGCTTATAATCGGTCAGTATGCGGTTGAGAAAAACAATGCTCCGGTTAATATGTTAAGCTGGCTATCTGGCTTCTTGGACGGTGTCCCTCTTCCACCTAGTAACCAAGAGATTGAAGAAGCGTCACAAAAATCTGGTCTGGCTATCGTAGAGAGAGCAAAGGATGCTATGTTTGAGAGACAGCTTTATCGTAAAAGCGGTACAGATATCTCAGTAGGCTCCGGCGATGTTATCCGCTCATTTATTGAGTTGACTGAGAAAATTGCAAACAGCAAAACGAATGTCCTGAACTTTGGCAATGAGGACATGGTATTTTACCGCGGTGAGATTCACATGATTAAAATGATTGGGGACTACCCCGGAATTCACAGCGCGGAACTAGCCCGCAAATTCGGAATCACCCGACCAGTGGTTCACAAAACCTTGCAAAAATTGAGTGACCGCGGTCTAATTATCAAAGAGGACGATCCGGAGGATAAAAAGCGCTCTTTGCTGCATTTGACGGAAAAAGGACATATTGCCTACCATGCTCATAAAAAATATCATGACGAATATGATAAAGCTCTTTTTGATTTTTTGTCTGATACTTCTGGTGATAAATTAGCATCCATCAAAGATTTTTTAGATCATGCAATTGATTTGATTCAAAATCACGCATAAGGTTTTGCTTCTATTTACAATTAATTTTGAAAAATATCAGGAGAATAAAAATGGATACGAAAAATAAGATTATGATCATAGGCGGACACGGTAAAGTAGGACAATATATTACAAGAGAACTGAAGAACTACAATTTAATTCTGGTTGGACGAAAAGAAGAAAAAATAAGAAGGTTTTTAGATAAAGAAAAAATACAGGCAGAAATTTGTGAGATGGATATTAACAATATTGACTTTACCAAAATGCAAAATGTTTACTGTGTTATTGTTTGCGTAGACCAAGAGAACACCATGCTTGTTGAATTTTGTGATGAACATGCAATTGATTATATGGATGTAACCGCAAACTCGGAATATATTGAAAAAATTCAGCAATTACAGCTGCGAGGAACAAGCAGAATTCTGTTGGGCGTTGGATTAGCTCCGGGGCTTACGAATCTTTTGGCAGAGAAGTTTGTTAGTCTATATCCTTCAGCAGAAAAGATAGAGATACAACTTATTCTAGGCTTGGGAGAAAAGCATGGGGATGCCGCAATCAAATGGACTTTGGATAATTTTTTAAAAGACTATAGTCATAAAACCCTTGGACAAATCAGACCATATAAACTGAAAAGCACGGTAAATACCGGTCAAAAGAGGCTGCGAACATATAATTTTAATTTTGTTGACCAGCACATATTAAATCAAAAGTATGCGGACAAGAGCTTTACAACATACTTAGGTTTTGATTTATCAAGTGTAACGGTATTCCTTTATGGCGCTAAAAAAATCGGATTATTTGGGTTGTTAAAACATAAAAAGATTTATCAGATTGCTGAAACATTTTTGAGAAAACCTAAATTTGGAACAGATGCTTTTATGGTATCTATCCAATCCGGAGAACAGGTACTATGCGGATCGGGACATGATGAGGGAAGATTCACCGGATTGATCGCCGCAGAAGCCGCAAAGCGTATAGTGACAATGGATTTCAGAAAAGGCATGTTAGGAATTTCTGATATTATCAGTGTAGAAGAGGTGGCACATAATGAATTATTTGAGCTGACATTTACTGATGCAGCTGGGGAAATTAAATCTATTCTTTGTAAGAATTGATTAACCCTAAAAAATCACTCAAATTGGTTGTTGAAATAGTGTCTTCCTCGAATGATGACGTGATACCATATTTTTCTCCTATCGCTTCAGCAGAAAAGCTGGTTATTTTATCCGGTGAAATATCCCCGATTGCTTTTTCGTGTAAAATAACCTGATTGTCTATAACAGGATAGACACTTTGACTTCCCCAGCCGTAACCGGATTCATTCAGAAAAAGTATAACATTCATTCCTTGTTTCATTTGATAGCCTTCCGGTTTTTGGATATAGGTTTCTGTCGCGCCGCTCTCTTCATAATAAACTATTTTGTCTGATACACTTCCCTTAACTGGATTTTCTACACTTATTATCACGGGAGTCACGGGGTAATACAAAGCGTCCTCTGTTTTAGAGGGATCTAATGTTGTAGAAACAAGCACCTCTCGCATTTGAGTCGGCTCTATTGTGTCCACTGTTCCATAAACGATATGTTCTGCTTCAGCAACAAGCTCTTGTACGCTATAATCCGGATAAATTGAAGTGCAATAAACAACCGGTAATGTCCTATATTGTTTATAGCCCCATAATCCGATTACTAAGAAAAATATTGCCAATACGGCTAAAATCATCATTCTTTTTCTCGTCATTTAAATTCTCTCCCCTTATTATAAAAGATTTAGTTTATTCATCGTTTATCCTCTTTTGTTATTATGCCATACTTTTTATCTTGGTTCTTTAAAATTTTCTTATGATTTATATAAGGATTCGAAATATTGATGGGCGCGAATGCAAGAGGAAGATATCACTATATAACTGCATTCGGTATAAAAAAACAGCCAAACCTCTCATGGATGAGGAGCTTGGCTGTTTTTTTATATTTATTTACTTTTCTTATCGCCTTTTGAGAGTTTGGAAGTCATTCTCTTGAAAAAGTTCTGCTTCTTCTGTGGTGCTTCCAAAGGTCCTCTGACGCCTTTTACACTTGTAATATAGATACCGCTTACAACTGCTTTTACTTCTTTTTTCAGCGGAACCAAATCAAAAATTTTCTCATCGCAAATTAAAGTCATTACTTTAGGTCCTACTTTTGCCTTGACAATCGGCAGCTTGGAACCACGCAGAAGTCTTGGTGTCTGTTCCAATACAACAGAAGGTAAGCCTGCCTCTTTCAGCTTCATACGCTTCTTATCAATAATAAGCATTGTTATATTTTGTGCAGCTGACTCAATCTGCTGCTGCTGTGCCGCCTGCTTTTTCTCAAGACGTTTTCCGAGAAAATACAAAACGACGAGGGCTACAATTAGAACAAGTAAAACAACTATTAAAATTTTAAAAGCCACAATAAATCCTCCTTAAGTTAACATGCATAAGTCGTATGAGCCTAACGAATAACATACTGACGTATTCTATATTCTAGCATTGTTTTTGACAAAGTTCAAGAGGATACTGATTCAAGAATAAAAGTTCCAAAAGTTTAATAAAAGTCAATAGGTAATATTTTACTGGAATGGGTTAAAATCTTACGAAGTTGCGTAATTCCTATTGATTTCTTATGAATTTCCATGCAATATGTATAATAAAAGAGGGAGAAAAAAGGAAAATATAGGTACAAAGGAGAGAGATGGGAATATGAATAAAAAGCTGAGTTACAAAATTTTTAGTTTTTTTGTATTGGAATTTATAGCGGTTTTGCTGCTGGGACTTTTGGTTAATAACAGCATGAGGGGCGTAAACGATGGCATTCAGGATATATCGGTCACGCAGATGACGGAATTTAATCAGATATTTTCCTTCACAGGCGTCTTGGAGGAATCTCAAAATAATGTTTACCGCTATATTTATTCGGTGTCCGCTGACAGAACATCGGAGCTTGGAAGCCAGATATCATCCGATCTTGGAACGGTAGCAAACTCTTTGGAGATGTTTAAAATAAATAAAAGTGACGAGGAGCTTGAAAAACTGCAAGGCATTAACGATTCTGTAAAATCCTACATCAGTGTGGTAAGCAGAATTATGGCAGCAAAGAATTCAGGTGCCTCCCAGACAGAGCTTGAGTCACTGCTTGACGAGTTTAATACGACCTCAGAGGCAATCAAGGGTCAGCTTACGGATATGAAGAGCAACACGGACAGTTTTATGGATGCGTCCGTTCAAAATTTAAATAACAGATATGAAAGGGCTTCTCTGCTCGTAGTTATTATGATAGTAGCGCTTGCTGTCTTGATAGGCATTTGTATGGCGGTAATAAACGGGATTGTCATCAAACCGACCGTTCATGCTAAAAAACAGTTAGACAAGCTGATACGGGGCTTAAAGGAAGAAAGCTGTGACCTTTCAGGAAGAATTAAAATTAAAAATAAAGATGAAATCGGACAGTTGGTGCAGGGAATTAATATATTTTTGGAAACCCTGGAAAAAGTGATGAACGGTATTGTAGGTAATTCTGACGGACTGAATAGGACGGTTGAGAGCGTGTCTCTCCAGATAAAAGGAGCAGATGAAAATGCCACAGATATTTCTGCGACGATGGAGGAGCTGTCTGCAAGTATGGAAGAGGTTTCCGCAACCATCATGGAAGTAAATTCGGCGGCGGCAAGGGTGGAAACAGAGGTAGTGAGTATCTCCGGCAAAACCGAAGATAATATACAGTATACAAACGAGATGAAGGAAAGAGCAAAACGGCTTCAGGAGGATGCAATTAAGAGCCGGACCGGAACGAACCAGATGATGGGCGAGATGAGTGAGGTAGTCAGAAAATCTGTGGAAAACAGCAGGCAGGTTTCCAGAATAAACGAATTGACAACCGAGATTTTAGAAATATCGAGCCAGACAAACCTGCTTGCGCTAAACGCTTCCATTGAGGCGGCAAGGGCAGGAGAGGCAGGAAAGGGCTTTGCCGTTGTTGCCGAGGAAATTAGAAAGCTTGCTGATAACAGCAGGGATACCGCAAACAGCATTCAGGAGCTAAGCGGAGAAGTAACCGCAGCGGTCGGCGATTTGTCGGGGAGCGCAGAGAAGATTTTGGAATTTATTCACGCCTATGTGATTCAGGATTATGAGAAGTTTGTGGAGACAGGCAGACAATACAATGATGATGCGGTTACCATCAATACGATTATGGAGCAGTTTTTGGGCAATGCGGACAAAGCAAAAGCAGAGATAAGTCATATTGTGGAAGCATTTAGCGGCATTACCTCCACAGTTGAAGATTCTGCGGCAGGTATCACCAACGCAGCAGGTGCAACCGGAGATTTAGTGAGCCGTATGCAGATTGTCCGTCAGGAAATTCAAACGACAGAGGATATCGCGGGCAATTTAAAAGCGGAAGCGGATAAATTTACGCATAAGTAATTGACAATTCCAAGCAATCAGTATTATAATAACGTCAGTTGTAAGTAAAAATAAGAAAGACGATGACGGAGAGAGTAGATTATTTCGAAAGTTCAAGCGAGCCGGTGTCGGTGTAAGACCGGTACGAGTAAAAATGATTGAATATCACTCCTAAGTTGCAGGCTGAAAAGGAAGGAAGCGTTTGCTTCACGGAATAAGTAGGTGCTGACGGCTTTCCACCGTTAATAGGAATGCGTATAGAAGTATTTACAAATGGTAAATATGGAGGTATGTAAAAATAGGTGGTATAACGATAGTCTAATCTTCGTCCTGTTTTGCGGGACGAGGATTTTTTTGTATGATTAGGAACTTCTGCCGAATTTCCTATCATACAAAAATTATTATGCGCACGCACACGAGAGGAAAAGGTCGGCTTTGCCGGCGGTGCACGGCGCGAAAATGTGCTTTAGCACATTTTACTAGAATGGAGGTAGCATTTTGTACGAAAAAGTATCGACAAACCTCAACTTTGTTGAGAGAGAAAAGAAAACAGAACACTTCTGGAAAGAAAATCAGATTTTTGAAAAGAGTATTGAAAACCGAAAGGAAGGCGAGACCTATACCTTTTATGACGGACCGCCGACCGCAAACGGAAAGCCGCATATCGGTCATGTGCTGACGCGTGTTATCAAGGATATGATTCCGCGTTACAGAACGATGAAGGGCTATATGGTTCCGAGAAAGGCAGGCTGGGATACTCACGGACTTCCGGTAGAGCTTGAGGTTGAGAAGCTGCTTGGCTTGGACGGCAAGGAGCAAATTGAGGAATACGGTTTGGAGCCGTTTATCGATCATTGTAAGAAAAGCGTTTGGAAATACAAGGGTATGTGGGAGGATTTTTCCTCGACAGTTGGCTTCTGGGCAGATATGGACGATCCATATGTAACTTATCACAACGACTTTATCGAATCCGAATGGTGGGCATTAAAGGAAATCTGGAATAAAAAGCTTTTATACAAAGGCTTTAAGATTGTGCCTTACTGTCCAAGATGCGGAACTCCGCTATCCTCCCATGAGGTGGCACAGGGCTATAAGGATGTAAAGGAAAAATCTGCGATTGCAAAATTCCGTGTAAAAGGTGAGGATGCAGCAATCCTTGCATGGACCACAACACCTTGGACTCTTCCTTCCAACGTGGCACTCTGTATGAATCCGGAGGAGACCTATGTAAAAGTAAAGAGTGAGGGAAGTACCTATTATCTGGCGGAAGCACTGTGCAATAAAGTGCTTGGTGAAGATAACTATGAGATTTTAGAGACATATAAAGGCAAGGACTTAGAATATAAAGAATATGAGCCGTTGTTTCCGTTTGCGGTTGAGACGGCAGAAAAGCAGAAGAAAAAAGCATTTTTTGTGACCTGCGATAATTATGTAACCCTGACAGACGGTACCGGTGTTGTTCATATTGCTCCTGCCTTCGGTGAGGATGATGCGAATGTAGGAAGAAAATATGACCTTCCGTTTGTGCAGTTTGTAGATGCCAAGGGTGAGATGACCACGGAGACAGACTGGCCAGGCGTATTCTGTAAAAAAGCAGATCCGCTTGTATTGAAGTCACTTGAGGAAAAAGGACTGTTATTTTCTGCTCCGAACTTTGAGCATAGCTATCCGCACTGCTGGAGATGTGATACACCGCTTATTTACTATGCAAGAGAATCTTGGTTTATCAAGATGACGGCAGTCAAAGAGGATTTGATTCGCAACAATAACACAATCAACTGGATTCCGGAGAGCATCGGTAAGGGACGTTTCGGTGACTGGCTTGAAAATGTGCAGGATTGGGGAATCAGCCGTAACCGTTACTGGGGAACTCCGCTCAATATTTGGGAGTGTGAGTGCGGACATATGCACTCCATCGGAAGCATTGAAGAATTGAAATCCATGTCCGATAACTGTCCGGAGGATATCGAGCTTCACAGACCGTTTATCGACGCAGTCACAATCAAATGCGAGAAGTGCGGCAAGCAGATGAACAGAGTACCTGAGGTAATTGACTGCTGGTTTGATTCAGGTGCCATGCCGTTTGCGCAGCATCACTATCCTTTTGAGAACAAAGAGCTGTTTGAAGCACAGTTCCCTGCTAATTTTATCAGTGAAGCAGTGGATCAGACGAGAGGATGGTTTTATTCCCTTCTTGCGGAATCAACCTTACTCTTTAACAAAGCACCTTACAAAAACGTTATTGTGCTTGGACACGTTCAGGATGAAAACGGACAGAAGATGTCTAAATCCAAAGGAAATGCAGTTGACCCGTTTGATGCTTTAAGTGAATACGGAGCAGATGCAATCCGCTGGTATTTCTATATCAACAGTGCACCTTGGCTGCCAAACCGCTTTCATGGAAAAGCTGTGGTTGAAGGTCAGAGAAAATTCATGGGAACGCTGTGGAACACCTATGCTTTCTTTGTTCTCTATGCCAATATTGATAAGTTTGATGCGACAAAATACACTCTGGAATATGATAAGCTTGCGGTCATGGATAAATGGCTGCTGTCAAAGCTGCATTCTACGGTAAAAACGGTAGATGAAAGTCTTGAGGCATACAAAATTCCGGAGGCAGCAAGAGCGCTTCAGGAATTTGTGGACGATATGAGTAACTGGTATGTAAGAAGAAGCCGTGACCGTTTCTGGGCAAAGGAGATGCCACAGGATAAAGTCAATGCATATATGACGTTATATACGGCATTGGTTACCATCTGTAAGGCGGCGGCACCTATGGTTCCGTTTATGACAGAGGATATTTACCAGAATATGGTCAGAACCGTTGACAAGGCAGCACCGGAGAGTATTCACCTGTGTGATTTCCCGGCTGTGGATGAGGCACACATTGACAAAGAGCTGGAAAAGAACATGGATATGGTGTTAGATATCGTTGTGATGGGCCGTGCGTGCAGAAATACGGCAAACATCAAAAACCGCCAGCCAATCGGTAATATGTTTATCAAGGCTCCGTTTGAGTTGTCCGAATTCTACAACGAAATCATTCTTGACGAGTTGAATGTGAAGACATTAAAATTTACGGACGATGTGAGAGACTTTACTTCCTACAGCTTTAAGCCTCAGCTAAAGACGGTAGGACCGAAATACGGCAAGCAGCTGAACCAGATTCGTCAGGCACTTATCGAGGTTGACGGCAACAAGGCGATGGACGAAATCAATGCATCGGGCGAACTGCATCTTGACATTGCAGGTGAAAAGGTTGTACTATTAAAGGAAGATTTACTTATTGAGATGGCTCAGACAGAAGGCTATGTGTCGGATGGCAACAATGAGATAACCGTTGTGCTGGATACAAATCTGACAGCTGAATTGATTGAGGAAGGCTTTGTGAGAGAGCTGATCAGTAAGATCCAGACAATGAGAAAAGAAGCGGACTTTGAAGTGATGGATAAGATTGTGATTTACCATGACAAGAATGAAAAGATTGCTGAAATTTTCCGCAGCTTCTCAGATAAAATTAAGAGTGAGGTATTGGCATTGGATATCATTCAGGGCGAGCCGAAGGGTTATGCCAAGGAATGGAATATCAATGGCGAAACAGTTATCATAGGTGTTGAAAGGCAGTAACAGAGCTTTTTCAAGTCATGAAAGGAGGTGCCCCCAAATAAGTCATTTACATTTGCATGGAAACATGAAATGCTATGTATGTTGCGGCTTGTTTTGGGGCATCTTTCCATTATAGGAGGAGCCATATGTATAATGAACAATTCGAGAAAGAACATTTTAAAGAGAGTGTAAAGGACAGTGTAAAAAAGCTGTTTCGAAAAACGATTGATGAAGCATCCTCATTGCAGATTTTTCAGGCAGTATCCTACGCAGTAAAGGATGTTATCATTGACAACTGGTTGGAGACGCAGAAGAGATTTGAGGAGGAGGATCCGAAAATCGTCTATTATCTTTCCATGGAGTTTTTGATGGGAAGAGCGCTCGGCAACAATCTTGTAAATTTAAGAGCTTATACAGAGGTAATGGAGGCACTGGATGAGCTTGGGATTGACATCAACGCGGTGGAAGATATGGAGCGGGATGCAGCACTTGGAAACGGTGGTCTTGGACGTTTGGCAGCTTGTTTTCTCGATTCCCTTGCGACACTTGGCTATCCTGCTTATGGGTGTGGAATACGCTATCATTTTGGTATGTTTAAACAAAAGATTGAGAATGGTTATCAGATTGAGCTTCCTGACTACTGGTTGGAGCACGGCAATCCTTTTGAATTGAAAATGACGGAGAGGTCGAAGATTGTTAAATTTGGAGGCTATGTGAAGGTTGCGACCGATATGAACGGAAAAACCCGTTTTATTCAGGAGGGCTATCAGTCTGTCAAGGCAGTGCCGTATGATATGCCGGTCACAGGTTACGGAAATAACTTTGTAAATACACTTCGTATCTGGGATGCGGAGCCTGTCACGGTATTTCAGCTTGACTCCTTTGACAAGGGAGATTACCAGAAGGCGGTGGAGCAGGAAAATCTCGCGCGAAACATATGTGAGGTGCTCTATCCGAACGACAACCACTACGCCGGCAAAGAGCTGCGCTTGAAGCAGCAGTATTTCTTTATCTCTGCCAGTGTGCAGACAGCCGTGGAAAAATATAAGACAAATCACTCGGATATCAAGAAGTTTTATGAGAAGGCGGCATTCCAGTTAAATGACACGCATCCGACGGTAACGGTAGCGGAGCTTATGCGTGCTTTGATGGACGATGAGGGCTTAAGCTGGGAGGAAGCATGGGAGGTTACGACAAAGACATGTGCTTACACGAACCATACCATCATGTCCGAGGCACTTGAAAAATGGCCGATTGAGCTGTTTTCCAGACTCCTGCCTCGAATTTATCAAATTGTGGAGGAGATTAACCGCCGTTTCATTCTGGATATTCAGGCGCTCTATCCAAATCAGCCCCAGAAGGTGGCGAGCATGGCAATTATATACGACGGACAGGTAAAGATGGCGCATCTTGCCATTGCAGCGAGCTATTCCGTTAACGGCGTTGCAAGGCTTCACACGGAAATACTGAAAAAGCAGACATTAAAGGATTTCTATGAGATGATGCCGGATAAATTTAACAACAAGACAAACGGCATTACCCAGAGAAGATTTTTGCTCCACGGCAACTATGTACTTGCGGATTGGGTCAGTGAGCACATCGGAAGAGAGTGGATTACCGATTTACCTCAAATTCATAAAATTGCCCTGTATGCGGACGATGAGCGGGCACAGCAGGAGTTTATGAACATCAAATACAAGAACAAGATACGTCTTGCAAAATATATCAAGGAGCACAACAACATTGAGATAGACCCGCGCTCGATTTATGATGTACAGGTGAAGCGACTTCATGAGTATAAGAGACAGCTTTTGAACATCCTGCATGTCATGTACCTATACAATCAGATAAAAGAAAATCCGAATATGGAATTTTATCCGAGAACCTTTATTTTCGGTGCAAAGGCGGCAGCGGGATACAGGAGGGCGAAGCTTACGATTAAGCTTATTAACTCTGTGGCGGATGTCATCAACAATGATTCATCCATCAACAATAAAATTAAGGTTGTTTTCATTGAAGACTATTGTGTATCCATTGCGGAGTGGATTTTTGCGGCGGCAGACGTGAGTGAGCAGATATCTACGGCGAGTAAGGAAGCTTCCGGAACGAGCAATATGAAATTTATGCTGAACGGAGCGCTTACACTTGGAACGATGGACGGTGCCAATATTGAGATTGTTGAGGAGGTAGGCGAGGAAAATGCCTTTATCTTCGGCATGTCATCTGATGAGGTAATCAGATACGAGACACAAGGCGGCTATAATCCGATGGATATTTTCAATAACGATCAGGATATCAGAAAGATATTGATGCAGCTTATCAATGGTTTTTATGCACCGGAAAATCCAGAATTATTCCGGGAGATTTACGATTCCTTGCTGAATACGAACTCCTCAGACCGGGCAGACACCTATTTTATACTAAAGGATTTCCGCTCCTACGCAGAGGCACAAAAGCGTGTGGAGGAGGCATATCGTGATGAGAGAGGCTGGGCGAAAAGTGCAATGATGAACACGGCATGCTCCGGTAAATTCAGCTCTGACAGAACAATTCAGCAATATGTAGATGATATATGGAAATTGGATAAAGTAGTTATAAAACGGAAATAAGTGGATATAATAAGCAGCAGGTGATGGTAGTAAAAATCACTTGCTGTTTTTTATGTCATGAGAAATTATGCAGTAATTTCTTTCATGCCATTTCATAGAAAAGTTGGATGGTTTTGGTTTACAGCCGTCGCATTTAATGTTAAGATTATTATGGATAAAAACATCATTAGGAAATGAAGGTTACTATGAATATTAATAAAAAAATCGACTATAGAAGACACATAATACAAATCATTATAGTGGAGGCTGTGTTTCTTGTGGCATTATACAGTCTGATTTTATTTATGGGACAGGAAAAGCTGCCTCAGAATATTATCATCGGCGCGGTGTTCGTTGCTATTTTTATCGTGCTGGGTGCTACCTACTCTTTGGAATTAAGGAAGGAAAGAAACGAACATCTGCGTTATAGCCATATTAATGAACACAATGAGAAGCTGGAATATCTGGCAGATCACGACATTCTGACAGGGCTTCCCAACAGAGCTTATTTTGAAAAGATTATTCCGCTGAAGTTGTCCGAGGCAGAGCTGATGAGCGATAAAGTGGCGGTGCTGTTTGTCGGAATTGACAATTTTAAAAAAATAAATGATACGTTGGGACATGCAACCGGCGATGCGGTTATCAAAGAGGTTGCCAAAAGATTGTTTGCATGCAGCCAGAAAAATTTTGAAGTGATGCGTTTTGGAGGCGATGAGTTTGTGTTAGTTATATCTAACAATGAGGATTTATCTGCTGTGGAACGCGCTGTTAACCAGATTAGAACACTTTTTGAGCAAAGTTTTGAGGTGAACAAACGAGAAATCCACCTGACTGCCAGCATGGGCTATTCCATTTATCCGGATCAGACCGAGGAGGGCAAAAACCTTCTGCAATACGCAGATATTGCGATGTTCCATGCGAAGGTATCCGGGAAGAATTCCGTGCTTATGTTTGAACCCGGCATGAATAACGATATGCAAAACCGCATGATACTGGAAGAAAAAATGCGGACCTGCATTAAAAATAATGGCTTTGAAATGTACTACCAGCCTCAGTACGATTTTTATCAGAATAAATTCAGGGGATTTGAGGCATTAATCCGTTGGTATGATGACGATCTTGGCTGGATTAGCCCCGCCGTTTTTATTCCGATTGCGGAAGAAAACGGAGATATTTTGGAAATCGGGGAGTGGGTGCTCAAGGAAGTATGCCGTACTTGGGTAAGCTGGAAGAAAGTATACGGGCACATGGGTATCGTGTCAGTCAATGTTTCGGGAGCGCAGATTGTAAAGCCTGGCTTTGTCAATTTGGTGCGCAGTGTCATTGATGCGTATAAAATGAATCCGAGAGAGCTTGAGCTCGAAATTACGGAGAGTGTTTTTATTAACGATATCGACAGCATTATGGACACCTTGAATGAGCTGAAGGAAATCGGTGTAAGCCTTTCTTTGGATGATTTCGGTACAGGCTATTCCTCATTGACCTATTTAAAGGACCTTCCGATTGATACGCTCAAAATAGACAAGTCCTTTATCAACGATATTACAGAGAATAACAGACAGGCGGAGATCACCGATGCTCTCATTGAGCTGGTGCATAAGCTGAACATGGAGACGATAGCGGAGGGCGTGGAAACAAAGGAGCAATACGACTTTTTGCGCTATATGAAGTGTGACAATATTCAGGGATATTATACAGGCAGACCGATGAATGAACAGGCGGCTGGCGAGCTGATAAAAACAAAATGCTGTGCATAAATTATTGCTATGAAACCCATTGGGGACAAGAAAGTGTGAGCTAAGCTCACACTTTCTTGCATATATTGGTATAAAGCACAGGTAATGAAGGGGTATATGAAACATTACGGTAAAAACCTTATTTTTGTTGCCGTCACCATACTTTTGTTGCCCTACATAGTCACGACGATCTTTGAAGGCGGCGTCAATTTTGCAAAAGAAGAGACGGTACAAAGCTCCAAAAGTGTGCTTGTAAATGACAATCAGGTTCAGCTTGAGCTTGATGTGGAACAGTATATAATCGGGGTATTAGCCTCACAGATTTCTGTCACTTATGAAAGGGAGGCAATTAAAGCGCAGAGTGTCATTGCACGAACAAGCATCATAAAAAAAATCGGAAGCAGAAAGTCCATCAATACGAGTGAATTAAATTTGGGATATGTGAATATTTTACAGATGGAGGAGCATTGGGGCTATAAAGATTTTTATGTAAACTATGAACTGCTCCAGGAAATTGTAGCGGAAACAAAAGGCGAAATTATCGAATATGAAGGGCAGCCCATTGAAGCGGCATTTCACGCGGTTAGTGCCAGCGCGACAAGAAGTGGAGAGGATGCATTAGGCAGTGATAAATATCCATATTTACAGAGTGTTTCAAGTCAAAAAGATGTGGAGTCGGAGGAATATTTTTCGGTGGTATCGATTTCTTTTGACAAAATGAGTGATTTATTTCAAACGGAAATCACAAATATGCCGATTGTTCTGGAAGGCGATGAACAAGGCTATGTGAAACGGATAAAAATAAACGGAGAGGCAATGAGCGGGGAACAGTTTCGAAAAACACTGTCTTTACCCTCCGCCTGCTTTGAAATGAAGACCGAAAATAAGGGAATTACCTTCTCTGTAACAGGCAAGGGGCATGGTCTGGGACTCAGCCTGTATGGGGCAAATGAGCTGGCAAAGCAAGGGAAAAGTTACAAAGAAATTTTAAAATATTATTATCAAAATATCGACATTGTACGTGAATAAAATCTGATAATCGGGCAAACCTATGATTAAAGAGGATAAGTTCTGCTTATTTCTTTAACTTATAGTCGAGGTGATTATTATGATGAGAAAATTTTTTACAGAAAAGCTAAGAAAAAAAGCAGTTGTTGGCGGCGCAGTGGCGTTCATGGCAATTGCGGCTGCTGTGGCAGGGACAAGTTTGTTATCATCAAAGGATATCGAAAATGATAATTCCAATCTGGTCGATTTGAATGAATTGCCTGACAGTGCTCAAATCGCAGAGGAAGAGACAAAAGTAAATACAGTGGCAGGAGAAAATATTCAGGCGGATAACTTCGGACTGGACAACGTGATGGACGCGACAGATGAATATATAGAACCGGAAGAGGATACAAATCTGTTAGAAAAGAGTGCTGCAAATGAGACAGAAGAGCAGCAAGATACGGAAGAGAAAGAAGATATACAGGAGAACAAGACAGACGTCGAAAGCACTACAACACAAAGTAATGCGAATGTAAAGGCTCTGAATTTTCAGGCAGAAAGTAAAATGGCATGGCCGATTTCAGGAAATGTGCTTGTCAATTACAGCATGGACAGCACCGTATATTTTGCAACCTTAAACCAGTACAAATATAATTCTGCTCTCATTATACAAGGAGATGTCAACAGCAAAGTAACTTGTGCTGCCGACGGAGTAGTGCAGGAGATATACACAGATGAAGAGACAGGAATATCCATGAAGATGGATTTGGGAAACGGATATAATGTAATTTACGGACAGTTGAAGGAAGTCCAGGTAAAAGAAGGTGATACTGTGGCAAAAGGCAGTCTGATTGGTTATATCAGCGAGCCTACCAAATATTACAGTATCGAAGGCAGCAACCTTTATTTTAAGCTGACGAAGGATGATGCTCCGGTTAACCCGTTGAACTTTTTAGAATAAAAGGAACTTAAAGTTTCTTTTGTGAATACAATAAGATATGATGTAGTGAAACCCTCCAACGAGAAGCTACATATCTAAAATTATGCAATCGATCTTATTTTTACCATAGATTCTCGTTGGGAACACAGGGTGCAATGCATGGAAACAATACGTTTTAATCGATTGCTTTAGATAGAATGAGGGACATTCCGCAAGGGATGTCCCTTAATTATTTATGCGGACTTGTCCGCTTTTTTATTTGGCGGATATTTTTAAAATCAATGAGGTGCCAAAGCCCTCCTTGCTCCATAGTTTAATAGAATACCCCTCCGCGAAGGTGAAAGCAAGGCGTTTATTTGTATTTAGCATGCCGATGTGATTGCCCGGATCACTCACTTTAACAAGCTGTTTTTGAAGCAGATGCAGCTTGTCCTTGGCAATCCCTGCACCGTTGTCTACAATTTGGATGGAAAGATGGTCATGGCGGTAATAGGCTTTGATTTTTAAGGTGCTTTTGCTCGGCTTCTCTTTGATACCATGGTAGATGGCATTTTCCACGAGAGGCTGCAAAATCATTTTCGGAACAGTGTAGATAACCGCATTTTCATCAATATCCCAGAGTACATTAAGCTTATCTTCATAGCGCACAAGCTGAATATTTAAGTAGTGCTTTAAATAATCCAGTTCGTCTTGCAATTTCACATGTTCTTCGGGGTTGGAAAGGGCATATTCCATGAGAGAAGATAAGTCTGCTATCATGCTGGCACATGGATTGGCACTTTTTGTCATGCCGAGTGCTTCCCAATATATGGTATGAAGAGTGTTAAATAAAAAGTGCGGGTTTATTTGCTGCTGTAAAACCTGCATTTCCATCAGCTTTATTTTATACTTTTCTTCCGATACCTGAAGCCTGAGATATTTCTGCTCAATAAACATTTCCAAAATGTTTTGTATAATATATCCATAGGGATCATAGCTGCGGTTTAGGGTGGAAAGCGAGGAGGAAAGCGGTTCCTTATCCACGTTATTCAAGGTATCTAATATCCTCTCAAGCCGGCTGTAATCCTTGTGCGCGGATAATATGGCAAGGACGATGCTCAAAAGCAGGGCGGCAACAATGACGAAAAGGTATAGGAGCATCATGCGAAAGGATTCGTGATAAAGCTCTTTTGACGGTATGAGGGAGAGGCATGTCCAGCTAATCTTATCGGATGCCGGAAACACAGATAAAATCTGCTTCTCACCCTGATAACGGATGGATTGCATCGTATAATCTTTATCGGTATCGGCATTAGAGGAAAGGTACTTACTGAGCTGATTAATATCCATATCCTGATTTTCAAACAATACGGTTCCCTCTGCATCAAAAAAACAGATAAGCTGATTGTTGTAGAGGGAGAGAGAATTCAGATACTCACTCAGCTTTGCACAATCAATCTGAACAACCAATACACCAGCATCAAAGTCCGGTGCGAGAGAGGATACTAACTTCTGATAGATGGAGATAACTTTGGTAGGCGTGGAGAAAGAATATGGGGTCAGCTCGCGTACCTCGCACCACACACTTTTATCTGAGCTTTGATAGGAGTCGAGCCAGTCCGTGTCAAAATAGGAGGAAGTGTTGGCAAGCCCCACATCAGAAGTTAAAAATCGATTGTTATCGTTGTTAAAATAAATATAGGCAGAATAAAAATAAGGATTGGCATTTACCAGATTTCGAAGATACAGACTTACGGTCTGAATATTCGCGAGGTCCGAATAGGACAGGCTCTCGTTTTTCAGAGCGCTTTTGCACTCCACGATGGCGGAGGAATTATTTCTGAAGTAAAGTCTGCCGTTGTTGACAGCCTGCGTTATGGTGGAGGTATTTTTCTGAATCTGGTAGAGCATGTTCCATGTGTTTTGCTCCACATTCTGCTTTACAAGACGATTATATTGAAGCATAAAGTAGGGTCCTATGATAACAATTGGCAGCATGATAAATATAAAATTACGCAGAAACTGATGGAGAAAAAAATGCTTTTTCATTGTAACCGGTTTTCTTTTCGTATTGATATTCATGTGTCAATTGCCTTTCGTGGAGGGGGTATACAGGTCAAACAGCAGCTTATCCCGATAATCCTTTGGGCTTAGACCGTAGTAGGTTTTAAATGCGCGGGTAAAATTTTTTGGCTGGGTATAGCCGACCAGATTGCTGATATCGTATATCTTGCAAGACGGATTTTTTAAAAACTCCACTGCTTTTTTCATACGGGTTTCCATCAGGCAATCAGAAAAGTTATGCCCCGTCCGCTCCTTGAATATCTGGCTGATATAGCAAGAATTCATGTATAATGTCTGACTTGCCCCTTTTAGGCTTGCTGTTCGATAGTTTTCCTCGATATAGCGGACAATTTTTCCGATAATAAGGTCCTGATGCTCCAAATCCATATCGCCGTCTTGCGGGCTTTTCTCCTGTCGATATTCCAGCTCCTCCTTCAAGGTTGTAAAAACATGAAAGAGTTCCTCAAAACGTGCGGGCTTTACAACATAAAAGCGTACACCGTAGCTGACCGCCTGTTGTGCGTATTCAAATTCCCGGTGCCCGCTTAAAAATACAATGATAGGAGCGGATTTTTCAGCGGACAGGCGCTTTGCAAGTTCAATACCGGATAAAACAGGCATGAGGATATCACATAATATGACATCAACGGAATGCTCCTTGATGAATTCCAAAGCTTCCTTTCCGTCGCATGCCTGGCCTGCAACCTGAAAGCCAACGGAATTCCAAGGAAAACAGTTGCTTAATGTATTTCTGGAATGAAACTCATCATCGACGATTAAAAGCTCAAACATAATCTTTTCCCCCTGACTGTAGCAGGAGAGAAACCGCCTCCGCCTGCTTGCTTAAGATAAATAGTATCAAATCCGACAGACAGTGTCAATTTCTGTACCCGTAATACAAAGGGGAGAGAACAAACCTAAAGAAATGATACCTTTTTCCAAAGTAAAAAGAAAAACAATGATACCGATACAAAGGATAAGACGTTACAATGAAATTAAAAGTCTGCTAGAATAAGAGCGTAGAAGGAAAGCGGCTTTCTGGTTCTAACAAAAAATATGGGAGGATTTTTATGAGAATGTCTAAAAAAAGATTTGTTTCTATGCTGATGTCAGCGACCATGATGATTGGGCTGCTGGCGGGCTGCTCATCAAATACCACGCAGGAGTCAGCCAATACGCAGAATACTGCGGTGACACAGGAGACACAGGACGCAGTGAAGACGGACGATGCCGGAACTGATTCGGGAGAAAAGATTACGCTTCGTTTTGCATGGTGGGGCGGTGATGCCAGACATAAGGCGACATTGGAAGCAATTTCAAAGTATATGGAGTTAAATCCAAATGTGGTAATTGAAGGCGAATACATGGGTTACGATGGATATTATGAGAAGCTGGTAACCTCATTGTCCAGTGGAACGGCTCCGGATATTTTCCAATTTCACCGCGATTGGATTAGTGATGTGCAAGGCTCCGAACATTATCTGGCGGACATGTCGGCACTTCCGATTGATTTGAGCACACTTGATGCAGGTGTACTGGAACGTTCCGGTAATTATGACGGAGAATCGGTTTTATTTTCCACGACGTTAGCTGGACAGGTTTTATATTATAACACAGAGTTTTTTGTAAGAAATGAGATTAATCCGGAGGATATTAAGACTTGGGATGATTTGAAGGCAGTCGGAGCCAAAGTAAACAGCGCGAACGCGGACCAATATTTGATGGCAGCCGATATTGATGTTTTAAATCGTCTTGTCCTATTGGAGTATCTGTCACAGTTGACCGGCGGAAGCATTATAAATGAGGATTATACACTGAACTTTACCGAGGAGCAGATGACAGAGGCGCTGCAGAACATTTTGGATTTATACAGCACCAACACCTTTGAACCGTTTGGCGAAAGTGCAGCTTTTGTAGGCGTAATGGAGCAAAATACAAAATGGGTTAACGGACAGCTTGGTATGCTTTTAGACGTAAGCAATACATCTGCTAAGTATAAAGCTTCAATCGAGGGAGAAATCGGTGTTATGGCAATTCCACGTCTGGAAGATGCTAAGTGTTCAGGCGTTGATTTTTCGGGTAATCTCGGATTTTCTATCAATGATAACTCAAAGTACAAGGAGGAGGCAGCTAAGTTTCTGGATTGGTTTGCAAACTCCGAGGAGGCTTCTGTTATTGTATTGGATTCCAGAGGACTTCCGGCAAGCAGCACGTCTATGAAAGCTTTGCAGGATAACAATCTAGTAGATGAGATTGCGCAAAAGGCATTGGAGATTTCAGCACCGGATTCTTACACCATCAATACGATAAGCGGAAATACAGAGCTTGAGACAATCCGAAAGGACATCTTGCAGGAAGTAATCTACAGAGATTTGACACCGCAGGATGGAGCAAAAGAAATTATTACTCAATACGAAAAGGTTTTAAGTGATTTGAGAGATACCAAATAAATTTGTGATGAATTCTATGGGCTGCCTTAGAGGAAATGTTGCTTTGGCAGCCCGCTTTATGGAGAGGAGTCAGTTATTGTGACGCAAAAATTAAAACATTACCCGAAAAACTGGAAGTGGGGAGTGCTGTTTATCAGCCCGTGGCTCATTGGTTTTTTAGCATTTCAGTTATATCCACTGCTTGCTTCCTTGTATTATTCTTTCACAGACTTTTCCATACTTTCCAAGGCAAATTGGGTTGGGCTGGAGAACTACATAGACTTGTTTACAGAGGACCGTTATTTTAAAAAATCATTGTGGGTAACCGCAAAATATACGATTTTGTCCGTACCGTGTAAGCTGGTATTTGCCCTGTTTATTGCGATGCTTCTGAATATGAAGTTAAAGGCAATTAACGTATTTCGAACGGTTTATTATCTCCCTTCCATCATGGGAGGAAGTGTTGCTATTTCTATTCTGTGGAAGTTTCTGTTTATGAAGGAGGGAATTGTAAATCAAATGCTTGCGGTGGTGAAGCTGCCGGCAGTGAGCTGGCTTGGGGATCCTGATATCGCTGTTGTGACAATCAGTATTTTAGTTGTATGGCAGTTTGGCTCCTCTATGGTTTTATTTCTCGCAGGGCTTAAAAATGTTCCGCAGGAGCTTTATGAGGCAGCGTCAGTGGATGGAGCTTCCAAGATAAGGCAGTTTTTTACAATTACACTTCCTATGATTTCACCGATTATTTTCTTTAACCTGATGATGCAGTCCATCAATGCCTTGCAGGAGTTTACCTCCTCGTTCATCATTACAAACGGAGGGCCAAACAAGGGGACATATTTGCTGGGCTTAAAAATATATGAGGAAGCCTTTAAAAATTTAAAAATGGGCTATGCCTGTGCCACCTCATGGGTGCTGTTTCTTGTTGTACTGACGATAACCCTGCTGCTGTTTCGCTCCTCCAACACTTGGGTTTACTATGAAGACGGAGGGAAAAATGTATGATGAAGACAAAAAAAGGTCGGCAAATTTTAATCTATCTGTTTTTGATTTTGGTCGGATTTTTTATGGTATATCCCCTAATCTGGCTGTTCATGGGAACTTTTAAAACCAATACGGAGTTGTTTGGCTCCTTGTCCCTGCTCCCGGAGTCATTTTCCTTTGCCTCCTTTGCTGCAGGTTGGAAGGGCAGTGATCAGTTTACTTATCTGACCTTTTATACAAATACCTTTGCATTGGTTCTGCCTACGGTTTTGTTTACCGTACTTTCGACGGGGATTGTAGCTTACGGTTTTGCAAGATTTTCTTTCCCATTTAAGAAATTTTTGTTTATTTTAATGATTTCAACGCTGATGCTGCCGGATGCAGTCTTGATTATTCCGCGCTATATCATTTTTAACAATCTGGGGTGGATTGACAGTTACAAGCCTTTTGTTGTTCCGGCACTGTTTGCCTGCTATCCGTTTTTCATTTTTTTGCAGGTTCAGTTTATCCGCAGTATTCCGAGGGAACTGGATGAGTCCGCCTATGTCGACGGCTGCAATCCGTTTTTGACTTATGTGAGAATATTGCTGCCTTTGATGAAGCCTGCCGTGTTTTCCGTGATTATATTTCAGTTTTTGTGGAGATGGAATGACTATTTCAGCAATTTAATTTATATCAGCAGTGTAAGAAAATATACACTGTCACTGGCGCTTAAAATGTCCATTGACAGTCAGGGAGCTATTACGCAGTGGAGTCAGGTACTTGCCATGTCCTTTGTATCAATGCTTCCGCCGATACTTTTATTCTTTTTTGCACAAAAATATTTCGTGGAGGGCATTTCTACCTCTGGTTTAAAGGGATAGTAAAAGTCTGTACCCGCTTATTTTCTGCTGGACTGCCTCTGACAAAAGGCTTATACTAGAGGAAAATGAGATTAGTCAAAAAAGGACGAAAACAGATATGAATTATACCTATATAGTAAAATGCAGCGACAATACACTCTATACAGGCTGGACGAATGATTTGGACAAAAGGCTGGAAGCACATAACAGTAAAAAAGGTGCCAAATATACGAAATCAAGAGTGCCGGTTGAATTGGTCTACTATGAGCGGTCTGAGAGCAAGGAAGAGGCGATGAGACGGGAATGGGAGATTAAGCACCTGACAAGAGCACAGAAGGAAAAGTTGATTACAAAGACTTCCAAAACGATTAAGAGAAAAACAACAAAAAAGCCATGAAGGAAGATTGATGGTTACCGTAAAGCCATATGGCTAAACGGTAACGATTTGTAATAATTACTTCCTTTGTGGCTTAAATTTTGGGAGCATTCTCAGAAGTTTTTATTTCTGATAATTTATATTAACTGACCGGCATAGCAACGACAAAAAAGTACATCAGGATGAAGTGGCAGATGCTTCCGCCCATAACAAACAGATGGAATATCTCATGTGAGCCGAAATT
This sequence comes from Konateibacter massiliensis, assembly GCF_900184995.1. Taxonomy (GTDB): domain Bacteria; phylum Bacillota; class Clostridia; order Lachnospirales; family Lachnospiraceae; genus Lachnotalea; species Lachnotalea massiliensis. The sequence goes on along the minus strand of NZ_LT860099.1, from coordinate 1,990,798 downwards.
TTTATGTTTGCTGTTGAAAATCGGCAGCTTCAAAGCGTAGATGATGCCGCCAAGAGTATAAATAATACCTCCTGCCAAAAGCCAGCCAAAAGCTGCCGGAGACAGTGCATTTACAAGAGGGGTGAAAGCGAGCACACACACCCATCCCATTGCGATGTAGAGGATGGAGGAAAACCATTTCGGACAGGTTATCCAAAAAGCCTTGATTAAAATGCCGGCTAAGGCAATTCCCCATACAAGAGTGAAAAGTATTTTTCCGACGCTTCCGTTTAAAACGATAAGGCAGATTGGTGTGTAAGAGCCTGCAATCAGCACAAATATCATAATGTGGTCGAGCTTTCTGAGGATACGGTTTGTACGTTCTGATAAATTAAGAGAATGATAGGTCGTACTTGCTCCATATAATAATATCATACTCACGATAAAGATGCTCAGTGAGATGAGGTGAATTTTATCCGGCTTATTTGCAGCCTTGATAAGCAGCGGTGTCGCGGCAAACATTGCCATAAGCATTCCGATAAAATGGGTGATGGCGCTTCCCGGGTCCTTTGGTTTAAATGATTTCATAGTTACTCCTCCTATCTAAAATGTATTAAAGTGGTTTCGAAAACTTACTTGAAATCTTGAATAAAACAACAAGTAGTTTTTAATACTACATTTAGTATACACAAATACTACACTAAAATGCATAAAATATCAAGTATATTTAAAAAAAAATAATTAGATTGTAATAAAGAAACTTGTAATAAAGTATGATTTATAGTAACATAATAAATGAGGTAGTCTTTTTAAAATGCGGAAAATATACCGCAAGTTTCAAAGATTAACTACATACAATTGCAGAAAAGGGGGACTTGATATGTATGATATGTATTGGTTGATTCTATTTGTTATACTTATTGTGATAGAAATATTAACAATGGGATTGACAACCATCTGGTTTGCCGGCGGAGCTTTGGCGGCTTTTGTGACAGGAGTGTTTGGCGCACCTTTGGTGGTACAGATAATCGTATTTTTTCTTGTATCGTTTGTACTGCTGTTTCTTACAAGACCGATTGCGATGCGGTATTTGAATCAAAACAGAACCAGGACCAATGTAGAGAGTCTCATTGGAAAAACAGCAATCGTGACGGCTGATATCAGCAACATTAAGAGTGAAGGAAGCGTGAACGTTAATGGACTGGAATGGAGTGCAAGGTCTGTCGACGAGGATACGATAATTCCAAAAGATATGTTGGTGGTGATTAGAGAGATCAGTGGAGTGAAACTAATTGTGGAAGAGAAAAGGGAGGATAATGAATAATGGAAATTTTAGTATTAATACTGGTTTTAGTTATTTTAATTGTATTGGCAACGTGCATACGAATTGTTCCGCAGGCACAGGCTATTATTTTAGAGCGTTTGGGTGGATACCAGTCAACATGGGATGTAGGGCTTCATATTAAAATTCCTTTCATCGACCGTGTGGCAAGAAGAGTAAATTTAAAGGAGCAGGTTGCAGATTTTCCACCGCAGCCGGTTATCACGAAGGATAACGTAACAATGCGAATTGACACTGTAATATTTTATCAGATTACTGATCCGAAGCTTTATGCATACGGTGTTGATAATCCTCTTATGGCAATCGAGAACTTGACGGCAACCACACTTCGAAACATTATCGGTGATTTGGAGCTGGATGAAACACTTACATCAAGAGAGGTAATTAACACAAAGATGAGAGTGGCTCTTGACGTTGCAACAGATCCTTGGGGAATCAAGGTGAACCGTGTCGAGCTTAAGAATATCATTCCTCCGGCAGCTATTCAGGATGCAATGGAAAAGCAGATGAAGGCAGAGCGTGAGCGAAGAGAATCAATTCTTCGAGCAGAGGGTGAGAAGAGGTCTACCATCCTTGTTGCAGAGGGTAACAAACAATCAGCGATTTTGGATGCCGAAGCAGAAAAGCAGGCAGCAATTTTGAGAGCTGAGGCTAGAAGAGAAGCGACGATCAAAGAGGCAGAAGGTGAAGCAATCGCTATTGCGAAAGTACAGCAGGCGAAGGCTGATGGTATCCGTTTCTTGAAGGAAGCAGCAGCAGATGCAAGTGTATTGCAGTTGAAGAGCTTAGAGGCTTTTGAGAAGGCAGCAGACGGCAAGGCAACGAAGATTATCATCCCTTCCGACATTCAGGGAATGGCAGGAATGGTGAAGGCTATTACAGAGGTAGCAAAAGATAGCTAAGTAAAATGAGAGAGAATTTTGACAGCGGTGCGGATTTAATAATCCCTGCCGCTGTTGATTCATATGATAGGAAATATGTAAGCACACGGGAGCGAAAGAAAGATGTCGGTTACACCGACCGCGCCTGGCGTAAGAATGTGCGGGGCACATTCTATATCAAAGCACTGGGGAGAATGTATATGAAGCCTGTTATTGACATGACAAAAGAATACGGTATTGTACTTGAGGGCGGCGGTGCCAGAGGAGCTTATCAGGTGGGAGCCTGGAAAGCGCTTAATGAAGCCGGAATTAAAATCAGCGGTGTTGCGGGAACCTCCGTAGGTGCCTTAAATGCTGCGATGATATGCATGGGTGACTTGGAGAAGACGGAAAAACTTTGGGAGAATATTTCCTATTCTAAGGTGATGAAGGTGGATGATAACATCATGTCTCAGGTATTTCAGGGAAAGCTTGAAATGACGGAGGCATTGAAGCATTCAATGAAGCTTTTTGTGGACGGAGGAGCTGATATCACGCCACTGAAAGAGCTGATTGCGGAAAATATTGATGAAAAGCTAATACGGGATGGTGCGATAAATTTTTATCTGCTCACCTTTTCCATTTCCGATATGAGGGAGCTTGATTTGGATATGAAGGAGGTCGAAGAAGGTATGATGCCTGACTTGCTGTTGGCAAGTGCTTATCTGCCTGTATTCAAGAATGAGAAGCTGCACGGAAAAACTTATATGGACGGAGGTATGTTTAACAATGTGCCGCTGGAATCCCTTGTAAAACGAGGCTATCAGGATATTATTATGGTTCGCATTTTCGGGCCGGGAAGAGAAAAGAAAGTAAAGCTTTCCGATGATATCACGGTGTTATCCGTTGAGCCGCGGGTTGATTTGGGAAATATATTGGATTTTGACAGCACGAAGAGCCGAAGAAATATTAAAATCGGTTATTATGACACAATGCGGCTTATATACGGATTAAAAGGTAAAATATATTATATTGAAGAAAATCAAGAAGAGTGTTATTATTTAAATCAGTTGATTCATATTTCAGAGGACAATAAGACGGCTTTATGCGGTTATTATAAAATAGATACATCAAAAGAGCTCCTGACGCGAAGTTATCTGGAGTTTGTGTTAAACGCTGTTGCGGCAGAGTTGAAATTGGGAAAGGAATGGACTTACGGCGGGCTTTATATCAGTACACTGGAGGCTGCCGCCAAGCTTTTAAGAGTTCAAAAATATAAAATTTATACAATCGAAGCTTTTCGCAAGGAAGTTCTGCAAAAAGCGAGAGCGAAAAAGGATTTGCTGTTATTACCTGAATTTATCCGTGCGATTTTGGACGTTTAGGTGAGCAAGAAGGAGGAAGCATGAATTTAAAAGGAAGACATTTTTTAACGTTAAAGGATTTTACACCGGAAGAAATCGAGTATCTCATCGATTTGTCCGCTGAGCTAAAGGATAAGAAAAAGAAAGGGATATTGCCAAAGCAATACCCGGGTAAGAATATAGCATTGATTTTTGAGAAGACAAGCACGAGAACAAGATGTGCCTTTGAGGTGGCAGCTCATGATTTGGGACTTGGCACCACCTACTTGGATCCGAGCGGCTCCCAGATAGGGAAGAAGGAGAGCATTGCTGACACAGCAAGAGTGCTTGGCGGAATGTATGAAGGAATTGAATACAGAGGCTACGGGCAGGAGATTGTCGAGGAGTTGGCAAAATACGCCGGTGTTCCTGTCTGGAACGGTCTGACAAACGAGGATCATCCGACACAGATGCTTGCCGATTTGCTGACGATTCGAGAGCATTTGGGAAGATTAAAGGGCGTGACACTCGTTTACATGGGTGATGCCCGTTATAACATGGGAAATGCTCTGATGATCGCCTGTGCGAAAATGGGAATGAATTTTGTGGCATGTGCGCCAAAGGAATATTTTCCGAATGAAAAGTTGGTGGAGGAATGTCTTGCATTTGCAAAAGAGACAGGAGCAACCATCAAGCTGACCGAGAATGTAGAGGAAGGCACGAAAAACGCGGATGTTATATACACCGATGTGTGGGTATCAATGGGAGAGGCACCGGAGGTATGGGAGAGCCGTATTAAGGAATTAAGCCCTTATCAGGTGAATAAAAAGGTGATGGATAATGCCAAAGAAGGAGCAATCTTCATGCACTGTCTGCCTGCTTTTCATGATTTAAAGACGCAAACCGGAAAAGAGATGGGCGAGAGATTTAAGATTACCGAGATGGAAGTCACAGATGAGGTATTTGAGTCAAAGGCATCTGTTGTGTTTGACGAGGCAGAAAACCGTATGCACACGATTAAGGCAGTTATAGCGGCAACATTAGGAGAATAAGAAGCTTTGAAAACTTTTGATTTAAAAACAAAACTGTTAGCCCTGTTAAAGGAAGCGGATAAGCATCTGTCCGGTCAGGAGCTCTGTGAGGAATTTGGTGTCTCCAGAACGGCTGTGTGGAAGGCAATCAAGCAGTTGAAGGAAGAAGGCTACGAGATAGAAGCGGTTCAAAATAAAGGCTACTATCTAAAGGATAGTCCGGATATTCTCTCTTTTAGCGAGATAAAAACTGCGTTGAGGACAAAGTGGACAGGCAGGGACTTATACTATTTTGACAAAATTGACTCTACCAATAAAAAAGCAAAGCAGCTTGCCGAGGAGGGTGCAGAGGCAGGTGCTCTTGTTGTGGCAAATATGCAGACTGGCGGCAAGGGCAGACGGGGCAGAACATGGGAATCACCGGAAGATACAGGTGTTTTTATGACACTTGTGCTAAAACCGGAGATTAGCCCTCTAAAAGCCTCCATGCTGACACTTGTTATGGCACTTGCAGTGGTGAAGGCTTGTACGGAAGTTACGGACCTTCCTTGCTTTATCAAATGGCCCAATGACATTGTCTTAAATGGAAAAAAACTTTGTGGTATTTTGACCGAAATGAGTGCAGAGCTGGATTATATCAATCATGTTGTGATTGGTGTGGGAATCAATGTGAATGCGACTTCGTTTTCGGAGGAGCTTAAGGAAAAGGCTACCTCCATCAAAATGGAGAAGGGCAAAGCAGTGAACCGAGCCGGTCTTATCAATAAAATCCTCTTACATTTTGAAGAGGAATATGATATTTTTATGAAAGAGGAAAACCTAAGCTTGCAGCAGGAGGAGTATAATAAGCTTCTTATCAACTGCGAGAAAGAGGTTATCATAGCCCAAACACAGCAAAGTTACACCGGCATTGCCAAGGGAATCAATGAAAAGGGCGAGCTGCTTGTACTAAGAGAAAACGGACAGATTGAGACAGTTTTTGCCGGCGAGGTGTCGGTAAGAGGAATTTACGGATATGTGTAACGGTTTCGTATTTTCATAGTACCTATATGCTTCATACCATAGGAAAGTTCTCTGAACTTCCTATGGTATGAAAAATTATTTATGCGCACCTCGCAGAGTGGAAGTTGTTGCTTCGCAACCCGCTCGGGCGCGAAGTGTGAGCAAAGCTCACACTTTCTTATAATAGTTTAAGGAAAGGGAATTGTAATATGTATCAGGACAGAGTAGTTCTATGCGGCTCGAACGGCTATGAGAAAAAATTTTATATAAATGAGGACTTTGAGACTTTGCCGCAGGGAATTAAGGACGAGCTTAAAATCATGTGTGTTTTGTTTACCGAGGAGGTAGGCGGCATCCTGACCCTCGTGTATGAGGAGGACGGCAGTCTGGATTTGGAAGTATCCTTTGACGAGGAGGATATTCTCTATGATGAAATCGGAAGCGGACTTAAGATTAAAGAAATACAGCGGACAAAGTCAGAGCTTATGGAGTCCTTGGAGATGTTTTACAAGGTATTCTTTTTAAATGAAGATATCAAGCTGGAGGAATAACGTTATGCTTTTGGTAATAGATGTAGGAAACACGAACATAACCTTGGGAATCTTTTCGAAGGAAGAGTTAATCGGAACATTTCGTCTGACAACGAAAATGCCGAGGACCTCTGATGAATATGGAATTGATATATGCAATCTGATTGAGCACAGAAATTTTACGGTACGGGATATCGAGGATGTTATTATCGCAAGCGTTGTGCCGGATATGATGTATTCCCTGAGGAACGCAATTATAAAATACTTTGATATCACGCCGATTATTGTTGGACCGGGAGTTAAGACGGGAATACGTATCGGTACGGATAACCCAAAGGAAGTCGGAGCTGACCGTATTGTAGATGCGGTAGGCGCACATGAGCTGTATGGTGGTCCCGCTATCGTCATTGACTTTGGGACGGCGACGACCTATGATTTGGTGACGGAGGACGGAACATTCGGCGCATGTGTCATTGCACCGGGCATCAGCACGTCGGTCCAGGCATTGTGGCAGGAGGCCGCAAAGCTTCCCAAGATTGAGATTAAGAAGCCGCCGAGCATTTTGGGCAAGGATACCGTATCAAGCATGCAGGCGGGTATTGTATTTGGCTATATTGGTCAAACAGAATATATTATTCAGAAAATGAAGGAAGAAAGCAAACTATCGGATATCAAAGTAATTGCAACGGGAGGATTAGGGAAAATGATTGCAGAAGAGACAGAGATGATTGACATTTATGACCCGAATTTGACATTAAAAGGATTGCATTGCATTTATAAACGGTGTACAAAGAGCAGCAGGTAATAAAATGAAGTTAAAAATCGGAAATGTAGAGCTGGAAAATAATTTAATATTAGCGCCTATGGCAGGGGTAACGGACCTGCCATTTCGATTGCTGTGTAAGCAGCAGGGTGCCGGACTTTTGTGTATGGAGATGGTCAGTGCAAAGGCGATTCACTATAAGAACAAAAACACAGAGAGCTTGATGGAGATTCACGAGGAAGAAAATCCCGTTTCGCTGCAGTTATTTGGCTCAGACCCTCATATTATGAGTGAAATAGCAAAGCAGATTGAGGAGAAGCCATTTGATATTCTTGATATCAACATGGGCTGCCCAGTTCCGAAGGTGGTCAATAATATGGAAGGTTCAGCCCTTATGAAGGACCCTAAGCTGGTCAGAGAGATTGTGACTCAGACAGTGAAAGCCATTCAAAAGCCGGTTACGGTAAAAATACGAAAAGGATTTGATGCTGCTCACATCAATGCTGTGGAGATAGCAAAAATCATTGAGGACAGCGGAGCCGCCGCAATTGCGGTTCACGGAAGGACGAGGGAGCAGTATTACTCGGGAAAGGCAGATTGGGATATCATCCGTCAGGTGAAGGAAAGCGTCTCAATACCGGTTATCGGAAACGGTGATGTGGACAGCCCGCAGAGTGCCGCCAAGCTGTTGGAGGAGACGAACTGTGACGGTATTATGATAGGAAGAGGTGCACAGGGAAATCCATGGCTGTTTTCTCAAATCAGAGAATATTTTGAAACGGGAAAAATAGTTGAAAAGCCTACGATAGAACAGCTTAAGAAAATGATTATGGAGCATGCAAGACTTCAGGTGAAGTATAAAGGTGAATTCATCGGAATTAGAGAGATGCGAAAGCATACGGCATGGTATACAACAGGGTATCCGCATTGCGCAAAGCTGCGCGGCAGGGTGAATGAAATAGAAGATTTGTCTTCGTTGGTTTTACTTTTGGACGAGTACTTGGTATAAAACGAACTTGAATCAAGTATAATACTTTGAGATTACAGTTTAGCCATGTAGAAGTATTGATGCAATTCATGGGTGAGAGCTTGCTCATTTAAGTGTAAATATGTGACAAAACCATATAGTTTGCGATAAAAAGTACGAGGAAATCTTGACAACAGGGTGCCTTTACGATATAATTCTCTAATTGCGAGCATAAATAATGGGTTGGAGAATCCAAATTTATATATTTATTTAGTACAGGAAGGGTGTAGTGTAAGATGGAAGAGAAGAAAAATTTATTAACTTATGAAGGTCTTAGAAAATTAGAGGATGAGATTCAAGACTTAAAGGTGAACAAGCGGAAAGAGGTTGCGCAAAAGATTAAAGAAGCCAGAGAGCAGGGCGATCTTTCCGAAAATGCAGAGTATGATGCTGCAAAGGATGAACAAAGAGACATTGAAGCAAGAATTGAAGAAATTGAGAAAATTCTTAAAAATGCAGAAGTAGTTGTAGAAGAGGAAGTAGATTTAGATAAAATCAGTGTTGGCTGCAAGGTTAAAGTATTTGACTTTGAGTTTGATGAAGAAACGGAATTCAAAATTGTGGGCTCCACCGAAGCAAACAGCTTACAGGGAAAAATCTCGAATGAATCACCGGTAGGAAAAGCACTTCTTGGCGCAAAAATCGGTGCTGTCGTAACAGTGGAGACACAGGCGGGAACTACGGAATACAAAGTATTGGATATTCAAAGATCCAACTAAGAGGAGTGAAAATTTTGGCAGAAGAAAAGAATGTACAGGAACAAGATATTAACCAGTTAATCAAGGTGCGTCATGAGAAATTACAGGAGCTTCAGGCAGCCGGTAAGAATCCTTTTGAGATTACCAAGTATGATGTGACTGCTCACAGCACAGATATTATCAATAATTTTGAGACAATGGAAGGCAAAGAGGTATTTGTTGCAGGACGTATTATGTCGAAGCGTGTTATGGGGAAAGCTTCCTTCTGCAATATTCAGGACTTACCGGGCAATATCCAGTCTTATGTTGCAAGAGATAATATTGGTGAGGAAGCCTACAAAGACTTTAAGAAATATGATATCGGTGATATTATCGGTATCAAGGGTGAAGTGTTTAAGACAAAGACAGGCGAAATATCCATTCATGCCACAGAAGTGACTCTTCTGTCAAAGAGCTTACAGATACTTCCGGAGAAGTTCCACGGCTTAAAGGACACAGATATTCGTTATAGACAAAGATATGTAGACTTAATCATGAACAGGGACGTAAAAGAAACCTTTGTAAAGCGTTCTCAGGTTATTCATGCGGTTCGAAGCTACTTAGATGAGCAGAACTTTATCGAGGTGGAAACACCTATGCTTGTGCAGAATGCGGGTGGTGCAGCGGCAAGACCGTTTGACACGCATTTTAACGCATTGGATGAGGATTTACACCTTAGAATCTCTTTGGAGCTGTATTTAAAGAGACTTATCGTAGGCGGCTTGGAGCGTGTATACGAAATCGGAAGAGTATTTAGAAACGAAGGGCTTGATACAAGACATAACCCGGAGTTTACTCTGATGGAGCTGTATCAGGCGTACACCGATTATCATGGCATGATGGATTTAACAGAAAACCTCTATCGCCATGTTGCGCAGAAAGTAAACGGTTCTTTAGTGCTTACTTACGGCGAGCATGAGATTGATTTGTCAAAGCCGTTTGAGCGTTTGACTATGGTAGATGCGGTAAAGAAATACGGCAATGTTGACTTTACCGAGATAAAGACAACAGAGGAAGCAAAAGAATTAGCAAAGAAGCATAACATAGAGTTTGAGGCAAGACACAAGAAGGGTGATATTTTGAATCTCTTCTTTGAAAAATACGTAGAAGATCATTTGATTCAGCCTACCTTCATTATGGACCACCCGGTTGAGATTTCTCCTCTGACGAAGAAAAAGCCGGAAGATCCGGAATATGTAGAGCGTTTTGAATTCTTCATCAACGGCTGGGAAATGGCAAACGCTTATTCCGAGTTAAACGATCCAATCGACCAGAGAGAGCGTTTCGAGGCTCAGGAAGAGCTGAAGGCTCAGGGTGATGACGAGGCGAGTAGCATGGACGAAGATTTCTTGAATGCATTGAGTGTAGGTATGCCACCGACAGGCGGTATCGGATTCGGAATTGACCGTATGGTTATGATTATGACGAATTCACCTGCGATTCGTGATGTTTTGTTGTTTCCGACGATGAAGAGCCTTAATTAGTATACAGATTTCTGGAGCGTCAAAGTCAATCCATAGAAATCCCGATTGACAGGTTTATAGAATGATTTGAAGGGCACTTACATTTAGTTGAAAAACTAGATGTAGGTGCCCTTTTATTTGACAAGTATTAAGTAAAACCGGGAGAGCTCTCGTCCTCTCCCGCAGTCATTACATAGAAAGTGATTCTTCGATTTCAAACAAACTTCTGAACTCAGCGGTTGCGTCTGCGAGGTAAAACATTCCAAGCTTGTTTCCGGTCGTTTCATTATACATTTTTGGAAGGTACGGAGCCTCCGCAAACGCCTGGTCAAGAAGTGCTTGGTTCTCCACAAAGATTGCTTTGCCATAGTAGCGAAGGAAGCCTTTTCCGTTTGAGGCGGAAATTTCTACATTGGGATTTGCTATAATCTGCTTGTAGCAATCCTTAAATGTACCTACACCAAAGTAAATCTTATCCTCAAATATAGTATAGAATGAAAATGGTCTGACTTTTGGCTTGTCACCATCCTCTGTTGCTACAAAAAACATTTCTGCTTTTTTCAGGTATTCACCGACTTTTTCTGCATTTGTCATTTTTATTATCTCCTTTACCCTTAGACTTGATTTATGTCAGTAAATAAATTATACTATATAAGAAATAATTATCAAGTACGCAGTTTGTTCTTACATAGTTTTGCGTACCTTACTATAGAACAGGAGCGATTATGGTAGATATAGAAAAATGCCCGGTTAAGAGAGGGTTATCTATTTTTGAAGGAAAGTGGAATGCACGAATCATTTATGAGCTAATTCAGCAGCCGACCATGAGGTTTGGTGAATTGAACAAGGCTATTCCAGAGATTTCCAATACGATGCTTGCAACAACATTAAAAGGTCTTGAGGAAAAGGGAATTGTAAAGAGAATACAGTTTAATGAGATCCCCCCGCATGTAGAATATTCTCTGACCGAAAGCGGTCTTGCCATTATTCCTGTTTTTGATGCAATAGGAGAATGGGGAGAGAAATACACTTCAGTTGACTGATATAGTGCAGAAGGTATCCTGCTAAAATTTTATAGCAATACACAGCTAGATTTACTTTCTATTTCCCCTCTTTGGCCATGGTTTCAATTTGAAAAAGTTGTCCATATCCCATCATCTCTCCAATAGACTGTGCCATTTTTTCACTAGTGAGCATTTTCAGCAATTTTAATGCCACCTTAATGGCTGTTTCAGGACAAGACGATGTAATAATGTTGCCATCCACCACAACTGGTTGATTAATAACTGTTATGCCCTCGTATCGGGCTAATTCCCTTTGTCTTAATCCGTCCATCAAATGATAGGTTGTCGCCCTTTTTCCTTTTAAAATGCCGCTTTTCGCCAATGCAAAAGCAGCTACGCATACAGATGCGATTGGCTTATTTTGTTCGTTAAATTTTATGATTAATTTACATGTACTCTCATGAAACGCTTCATCACGAAAACCATATTCTTGAAAACCACCCGGAATAGCCAGTGCATCATAATCATCTACACAGATTTCATTTATTGTAGTATCCATTACAATTGATATTCCAAATGTGCTTTTTACAGTTTTTTCAAAACCGCAGGTAGTTACGTTGATATCACAATTCATTTCGTCACGTGCCCATCCCATGACATCTACAAAGACACTAAATTCCATAGTTTCAAATCCACTTAAGCATAACAATAATACATTCATTTTATAATCCTCCTTATAGTTTTTATCACACTCTGCTTTATTTGCTAAATTATAGCAAATAAAAAAGAAAAAATATAGCTTGGCAAAGTAACTCAATTTATTTTTGATTCATAAACAAGACTTTATTAATATTTAAGATTATAGGGAAGTGATGTCGATTGACTTATTGGTACGCCTATATGATAATAAATATGAAGAGTTTATCTATACTCAATTCACGGCTAAAATATCTTGTATGCGACATTGTTCAGTTATATTGCTGTTAAAAGTATTTCAGGAGGTCTGCATGAGAGAAAGAGTATTTTGGGGAACAACATTATTTATTTGCCTTGCAACTATACGTGGATTTCTAATTATAGGTACTATAAGCAATCGTCAATATAATGATATGATTTTGGAAAATATTGAGCAGATTTCTGAACTTGTGACGGATAGCTTGGAACAGGCAATTAACGGTTTGTTGATGGAAGAAATTCAGTTGGCTCAGAATATTTCAAACAATGTGGATTTGGCTTCTTGGTTAGAAGAAAATGACGATTTGTCAGCTCGGGCACAGCTTGTTTCTTATCTGGAACAAAGTCAGCAGCAGCTTGACATGAAAGAATAAAAATCATCTCGTTGGCGGATGGTATTTCCGTTCAGCATAATGGAGAAATCCAGAAAGAACAAATCGAACGGGCAGAATGGTATCAAAAACTGGTTTTAGAACGTAAGAAACAATATATGTATATTTCAAGTGTAAATTCTCAAATGGAAGATAGAGAACTATTAGAAAATAGCAGGAAAGCCACTATGGAGTTGTAAACTCTGTAGTGGCTTTTTTAATGTCATCTATTACGAGGTAATCAATTATAAAAAATTGTATTTTCCAAAACTAAAAAAAAGATACCTAAATAATAAATGGAACCTTAATTCGAAGAAAGAATTTTAATAGAATAAGCAAAAGGAGGTATTACATGAAGGAGAGATTGATTCAAAAACAGGAAAAGACACGGGAGAGATCAGAAAAAGCAAAAGGGATTTCCATACGAATACAGCTTATTTTGGGCTTTTTGGTGCCGATTTTGTTCATTATAGCAGTGGGTGTGGTTTCTTATTCAAAATCCTCAGAAGGAATGACAATGAACTACGAGGCATCCTCGATGACCGCGCTTGAAATGACAGTAATAACGATAGAGGAGGCAATGAAGTCTGTCGTAACAACAACTTCGGAGCTTTCACAGGATGCGACGGTAAGCGCCTATTCTTTGGGGGGATTTGCTTCTGACAGCGCAAAACAAAGTCAGGCGAAAAAAGCAATACGCAACAACTTGAACGTGAAAGAAACCTCAAACGACATGATTTCTGCGATACATATTATTCCGCTTTCAGGAAATGCGGTTATCACGACAAAAACTATGAGTTCATCGGAAATAGACAGCTTTATGGAAGGGCTTTTGGAGTCGGAGGATAGCGGATTGCTCACAGATGCCTATGTGCATTGGGGCAGCAGCCACCCATATATCGATGAAGAAATGGAAATCAGTCAGGACGATTACATTCTCTATTGCAGCAGGACAATTTCCGCAGGCAGCAATAAGGCACTGGCCGTTGTGGACATCAGCAGGGATGCGGTGCTTTCACTATTAAAACAGTTAGACTTTGGTGAGAATGCGCAAGCATCCTTTATCACCGCAGACGGACACGAGCTAAAGAGCGGCAATGACATTTCCATTTCGGATACGGATTTCTATCAGGAATTTGTATCTTCATCAAAAAGTACGATGTCGGAGTATGTGGATTATGAAGGTATCACCTATTATTTTATGTCCTGCAAAAGTGATACGACTGGCGGCTATGTGAGTGTCATGGTGCCAAAGTCGGTCATTACAAAAAGCTCTGACAGCATCGGACGGATTACGATTGTGTTAGTGGTAACGGCGTGTATTGCGGCAATCTTAATAGCCACTCTCATCGTTTCAAATATCGGCAGGAACATCACAAGGAGCGTTTCAAAGCTTGATAAAGTGGCAGAGGGTGAGCTTTTAGAGGAAACGGTGCGGCACAGATCCTCTAAAAATGAGTTTGGAAAGCTGCATAAGGCAATCAGCAATACGGTGGCTCGAATGCGGGAGCTCGTTTTAACCGTAAAAAAGATGATTGGAGTTGTATCGAACTCCGGTGAGAAGGTCAGTGCTTCAAGCAAACAGGTGAGTAGTATGGTTGTAGACATGAGTGTTCAGATCGAAGATATCTTAAATATTATCGAGCGCGAGAATCAGGAGATTACAAACTGTGATAAGCAGATGGAAGGGCTTTCCGGCAAAATAAAAAGGGTGAGCAGTGCGATTTTAACAATTGTCGATGAAATCAACCATTCAAAGGGAACGTTGACAAGCGGAATCGGTGCGGTTTCGGACATGGCGCGTCAGTCGAGGGAGACTTCGGAGGCGACCGACGAGGTGCAGAAACAGGTGATGGAACTTAGCGTGAAGCTAAACGATATTTCTGTTTTTGTAGACAGCATCCGTGAGATTGCAGAGGAGACGAACCTCCTGTCCCTAAATGCTTCGATAGAAGCGGCAAGAGCAGGAGAAAACGGCAAGGGCTTTGCGGTCGTGGCAGAGGAAATCCGCAAGCTTGCAGACAACTCGGCAAACACGGCACAGTCGATACAGTATCTGATAGAAGGTATCCGTACTTGTTCCGGCAACGCTATCGACAAGGTTCATACCGCCGAAGCCATCGTGGCATTGCAGGAAAAGAGTGTGCAAAACACATCGGAGGTATTTTCCGAAATACACACCTTTATGGAAAGTCTGATTCAGAATATGCAGCAGGTAACCGGAGAGGTAGAGGAGATGAATCAGGAGCGGAAGGTTGCCCTCAAATCAATCCGTGCCATTCGCGAACTTTCAGAGGACACCGTGCAGTCGGCAAATGTAACAAGCACGCTGCTTGAACGGCAAATTGTATCGGCAGGCTCACTCGAAGAAGAGGCGAAGAGCTTAGAAGAAAATATGCGTGAGCTAGAAATTGCAGTGGCAAGCTTTAAGCTGACGGGAGAAGCTAAGTCGAGGAAAGATAAAAAGATAAGGGAACCGAAAGAAATAAAAAATAATAGAAGATAGAAACAACTGAATTAGAGCTAACTAGGAGGAAGCAAAATGGCAGGTTATCAATTTTTACAGGAAAAAGGGACATTCACGATGAAAAACCCGGAGAATTACAGCGATTTATATTTTCCAATCGCAGGCGAGAAGGGCATCAAAAGCTCCGTGACGCCGAATCTTTCGGGAGACAGCAAACTAGACCAGAACACCTTCCTTTTAGAGCCGGTAAGCGCGTGGAATCTTCACAACAACCGCTCCGGCAGAAATTTTTGGTGTCATATACCAGATGCCGGTAATTGGTCGGCTGTCGGAGCGTCTGCGGAGGAGGAAAGCAAAAAGTTTACAAACGAGCAGGATGAGAGTGAAATTCAGGCAGGCTTTATGTGGCACAAAATGACGCGAACCTCTAAGCGCTGGCAACTAAAGGCGGAAGTGCTCTCCTTTGTTCCGGTGGGGGACAATGTGGAGATTATGCAGGTGGAAATACATAATATCGGCGAAAATGATGTGACCTTTGTTCCGACGGCGGCAGTTCCCATCTATGGAAGAAGCGCAGATAACATCCGCGACCACAGACACGTGACATCCTTGTTGCATCGGATTGATACGACAGAGTACGGTGTGCTGGTAAAACCGACACTCTCATTTGACGAAAGAGGGCATCAGAAAAATGAAGTGACCTATTTCGTCTGCGGCATGACAGAAGACGGCAGCGCGCCGATGGATTTCTACCCGTCGGCAGAGGATTTTATCGGAGAGGGCGGAAACTATATCAGACCGCGTGCTGTACTTGAAAATGCAAAAGGCATTCCCGCAGGCACCAATCTTGCGGGCAAAGAGGCAGTCGGAGGACTGCATTTTGCAGAAGTGACCTTACAGCGGGGTGAGAGCGTCAGCTATACCATCTTGCTGGGAGCAGGAAGTGAAACCGAGAAAATAGATAACATACTCACGGCATACTGCAAAAAAGAGCAGGTACAGCAGGCATTTGAAGCTACAAAGCAATATTGGAAGGAAAAGGTAAATGTCAGCTTCCATACGGGAAATGCGGCATTTGACCACTATATGGGCTGGGTCAGCTTCCAGCCGATGCTAAGACGAATTTACGGCTGTTCGTTCCTTCCGCACCACGATTACGGCAAAGGAGGAAGAGGATGGCGGGATCTGTGGCAGGACTGCCTTGCTCTGCTTTTGATGAATCCGGATGGTGTTCGTCAGATGTTATTAGATAATTTCGGTGGTGTCCGTGTGGACGGCACCAATGCAACGATTATCGGGGAAAAGCAAGGCGAATTTATAGCAGACCGCAACAATATCACGAGGGTATGGATGGATCACGGTGTTTGGCCGTTTTTGACGACAAAGCTCTATATCGACCAGACAGGTGACCTTGCAATTTTAAATCAGAAAGTTCCTTACTTCAAGGACCGGCAGATAAAACGTGGCTGTTCAGTGGATAAAGAGTGGAACGACTCTTATGGAAATCTGCAAAAGGACGTGCAGGGAGATGTCTATTACGGAAGTATCATAGAGCATTTGCTGTTACAGCATCTCTGCGCATTTTACGAGGTTGGTGAGCACAATCACATCCGCATGCGCGGCGCGGACTGGAATGACGCGCTTGACATGGCAGAGCAGCGCGGTGAGAGCGTAGCATTTACAAATGCATATGCCGGAAATCTGCGTGACCTTGCCGATTGCCTAGAGCTATATACGAAAAAAACAGGTTCTACACAGCTTGAACTGATAGAGGAAATCCAGATACTCTTAACGGACAACACGGCGATTTATGAAGATATACAAGAAAAACAGGGGCTCCTGTCCAAGTATACGGATTCTTGCAAGCATAACCTCAATGGGAGAACGGTGTGCATAGAAACAACGGAAATTGCAAAGAACTTGCGGAAAAAGTCGGATTGGATGATGGAGCATATCCGTAAGAGCGAATGGGTAGACGACGGACAGGGCAATAGCTGGTTCAACGGCTACTACGACAACAGCGGCTACCAGGTTGAGGGCGCTCATGAAAACGGTGTCCGTATGATGCTGACAAGTCAGGTGTTTTCGATTATGGGTGGCACGGCAACAAAAGAGCAGGTCGCAGAAATCACAAAGAGCGCGGATCAATACCTCTACCGTAAAGAAGTCGGCGGTTACCAGCTGAACACAGATTTCCATGAAATAAAGACTGACCTTGGCAGAATGTTTGGCTTTGCTTATGGAGAGAAGGAAAACGGAGCCGTATTCTCCCACATGACCGTAATGTATGCGAATGCACTTTACAAAAGAGGATTTGCAAAGGAAGGCTACAAGGCATTGCAGACGCTTGCGGACACGGCAATGGATTTTGAAACGAGCCGGATTTATCCGGGCATTCCGGAGTATTTTAATGCAAACGGACGCGGGATGTACCATTATCTGACAGGAGCGGCAAGCTGGTATCTGCTTACGATGATAACGGAGGTGTTCGGCGTACGCGGAGTGGCAGGCGACCTTTGTATTGAGCCAAAGCTTATGGCAGATCAGTTTGATGAGGCCGGCAACGCGCAGTTAGATCTGATTTTTGCAGGAAAGCAGCTTCACATCTGTATTTGTAATCCGCAGAAAAAAGAGTACGGAAGCTATCGAATCAGTAAGGTGCTCATAGACACTGCGGCAAGCAAAATCACAGAGTCTGGAGCGAAATTCGTAATAGAGAGGGAAGTTCTTATGACCTTAGATGACACCGTACATGAAATAGAGCTGACTCTAGAATAATAGAAGGAGAGACATCATGAAAGAAAAAGCAGAAGATTTTGTAATAAAAAATTATGGAAAGGAATCAAACTTTTCCAGCTTTCTTCCGGGAATATCGGGATTACACGGCATTCCAATCTGGTGCTATTATGTAAATCGCGGTCAATGTGTGGCAAGCTTCGGCGTGGATAATAAGGATCATGCAATCATGGAGTTTTATCCCGCTCACACAGCCTATCAAAACGTAAAACGCACGGGGTTTCGAACTTTTCTTCGAAAAAACGGCAGCTATTTTGAGAGCTTTCTAAGCGAGGACATTCCCCATGAGATGAGGATTTCCAAAAACGGGCTGTCTATCTTAGAAAAAAACGATGCAGAGGGACTTTTGACAGAGGTCACCTATTTTACCCTGCCGGGTGAAAAACTGGGTGCGCTCGTACGAAAGGTCACGGTGACAAATACCGGCAGCAAGACAATCCACCTGGAGGTGCTCGACGGAATGCCTGCCGTGATTCCATATGGCGTAGACCTTGCGAGTATAAAGGAGATGGCACAGACTACAAAGGCATGGATGCAGGTTGAGGATGTGCAGAAAAATGTACCATATTACCGCGTCCGCATGAGCCTGGATGATACGGCGGCGGTCAGCCGGATTGAGGGCGGTAACTTCTCGATGGCATACAAACCGGACGGAAATTTGTTGCATCCGCTTGTTGACCCGGAGTTAGTCTTTGGTTATGACAATTCCCTTACAACTGCCGTCGGCTTCAAGGAAAAGGGCTTACAGGTATTACTTTCCGAGCATCAGATTACGCAGAATCAGATTCCTTGCAGCTTCTATGGAGTGGAAAGTGAATTAGCGCCGCAGGCGTCGGTTGTACTCTATGAAATCATTGGGCAGGTTGAGAAAAAGGAGTTTTTAAAAGACTTCTTAGAAGAAAAGAAGGATCAAGCATATTTCGAGCAAAAGGAATCAGAGGCAGAGGGGCTTATAGAAGAGCTATGCCGTGGAATTACAACTAAGACAGCGTTACCGGCATTCGATGAATACTGCAAATACACCTATATGGATAACGTTCTGCGCGGTGGTTACCCGATGCGGCTTGGAAAGGAAAAAATCTTCTATGTCTATTCGAGAAAGCATGGTGATTTAGAACGCGATTACAACTACTTTTCGATGCTCCCGGAGTTCTACTCACAGGGAAACGGCAACTTCCGTGATGTAAACCAGAACCGCCGTTGCGACACATTCTTTGCACCGTTTGTAGGGAGGGAGAATATCAAGGCTTTTTACAGCTTAATTCAATTAGACGGCTACAATCCGCTTGGCGTAGAGAAGATAACCTATCAGCTTGAGCCAGAAAAAGCCGAAGTCGTATTCGCGTCGCTTAAAGGGGCAGAGCAGAAAGAACTGATAGATTTTGCGACAAAGGCATTTACGCCGGGTGCGCTCTATAGTAAGCTCAGCGAGGTGTTAAAGGAGAGCTTTGAGGAAAACCTGTTTTTCCGGATTATTGACGCAGCAGAAAGCCTTGTAAACGGAAATTTCGGCGAGGGCTATTGGAGTGACCATTGGACGTACAATTTGGACCTGATAGAGGAGTATTTGGAAATTTTCCCGGAGAAAGAGAAGGAAATGCTCTACGAAGAAGACTACACTTATTTTCTCTCACAGGCAAATATCAACCACCGCTATAAGCGTTATGAAATTACATCGAAAGGATTGCGGCAGTATCATGCCTTAAATGAGGAGAGCCGCAGAAACACCGTTGATAAGCTTGTACGAAGCGACTATGGCAAGGGCGGCATCGTCCGTGTAAGTCTGATAGAAAAGCTGCTGTTGCTTTGTACCGTCAAATTTGCGGCGCTCGACGCCTACGGTATGGGTGTCGAGATGGAGGGCGGAAAGCCGGGCTGGTACGATGCGTTAAATGGTATGCCGGGCATGTTCGGCTCCTCCATGGCAGAGACATACGAGCTTTGCCGGATGCTTGAGTACACAGTAAAAGCCTTAAAAAAATATCCGGGAGAAGTAGCACTGACAGAAGAACTGGCATCTCTTATACAAGAAATAGATGCAATTAACCGCTCGGAACACGAAGAGCTGGCAGGTGCCGGTGAGGTACTTTCTTTCTGGAACCGCATCAACGACGCAAAAGAAGCATACCGTGACAAGGTCTATGAGGGAATCGCGGGAATAAGAGTAAGCTGCATGGCGGAGACACTTGCTGAGCAGGTTGAAGGCTTTAGGGAAACCGTACTCCACGGTATTGAAAAAGCATGCCGGTTCGGAGGCGGCATCTGTCCGACCTACTTCACCTATGAGGTTCCGGAGTACGAGGAAAAAGAAGATGGAATTCATCCTAAAAAATTCAATGTCCGTATGGTGCCGGAATTTTTAGAGGGTCCGGTTCGTTACCTGAAATTAAAGCAGGAAAAGGAAAAGAAACGGGAACTGTACAGAAATGTGAAAAACAGTGACCTCTATGACAGCGCACTTTCCATGTACAAGGTAAACGCATCGCTTGCAAATGCATCTTTTGAGCTTGGCCGCGCACGTGCGTTTACACCGGGATGGCTGGAAAATGAGTCCATCTGGCTGCACATGGAATACAAGTATTTGCTTGAGCTGTTAAAAAGCGGGCTGTATCGGGAATTTTTCTCCGATTTTAAAAAAGCCGCAGTTCCGTTTTTGGATTCGAAGGTATACGGCCGGAGCATTTACGAAAATTCGTCGTTTATTGCAAGCAGCAAGAATCCAAACAAGAACTGTCATGGAAAGGGATTTGTGGCGCGTCTTAGCGGTTCAACAATTGAATTTATCAGTATATGGAAGCTTCTGATGTTTGGAAGGACTCCGTTTGAAGTAAGGAATGGTGAGCTGGTGTTCGCACCTCAGCCTGCGATTCCGGAATATCTGATTACTGAAAAGCACACAGTAACGGCAACCCTGCTCGGAAAGACCGAGGTCCGGTATTTCATGCAGGATAAGAAGGATTATGTGCCGGGTGAGTATCAAATCTGCGGTATGAATCTGGTCTACAAAAACGGAAGCACGGCAGAGACGGCACATGAAATGATAAGCGGTCAAATGGCTGCGGATATTAGAAAAGGAAGCATTGTTCGTATTGAGATTACATTGCGATAAGGAGGTACATACCATGAAAAATATAACAGAAATCAAAACAGACACCACAAAAGAGCAATTCTGGGCAGAAAAAGAATACGAGGCGAAAACAGTCGGTGACTGTATGCATGTCGTAAATGTCTATCCGGAGGTGAAGTATCAGAACTTCCGAGGTTTTGGCGGCGCATTTACCGAAGCCTCGGCACACAACTATGCACTTTTAAGCAATGATAAGAAAAAGAACATCATTGCGGATTATTTCTCGAAAGACGGCCTGCGCTATAACTTCGGACGGGTACATATGAATAGCTGTGACTTTGGACTTGGCAACTACACGTATATTGAGGACGGCGATGTGGAGCTGAAAACGTTTGACATTGCACATGATTATATCGAAATCATTCCGATGATTATGGACGCTCAGGCGGCAGTCGAGAATCCGATGGAGTTTCTCATGACACCTTGGTCCCCGCCTCCATTTTTTAAAACCAACGGCGACATGAACCACGGTGGTAAGCTGAAAGCGGAATATTATCAGAGTTGGGCAGAGTATTTTGTGAAATTCATCCGTGCATATGAAGCGGCGGGCATTCATATCGGTTATCTGACGATACAAAACGAGCCGATGGCAGTACAGACTTGGGATTCCTGCGTCTACACATCCGAGGAGGAGAGCTTATTTGTTCGCGAACACCTTGGACCGACATTGGAAGCGGCAGGGCTTGGCTATGTAAAAATGTTTGTATGGGATCACAACAAAGAGGAGGCATACCAGAGATTTAAGGAAACGGTTGCTGATGCAAATGCAGAAAAATACATTGCAGGAGCGGCAGTCCATTGGTACACCGGTGACCATTTTGACTCTATCGAATTGATAAAAAGGCAGTACCCGGACAAGGAGGTCTTTTTTACCGAAGGCTGTGTCGAGTATTCTCGCTTTGCAGATTCGGGAGAGGTGGAAAAGGCAGAGATGTACGCTCACGATATTCTCGGCAACTTAAACGGCGGAATTAACGCTTCACTCGACTGGAATTTGCTGCTTGATGAAAAAGGCGGACCAAACCATGTCGGAAACTTCTGCGCTGCGCCGCTGATGTGTAATCCGTCAAAAAACACCTATGAAAAGCGCCTGACTTACTATTACATCGGGCAGTTCAGCCGCTACATCAAGGCGGGTGCCGTGCGGATTGGAACGACAAAATACAGCGGAAAGCTTGAGGTAACAGGCTTTCTCAATCCGGACGGAGAGCGCGTAATCGTAGTGTTAAATACAACAAAAGATGAGCTGCCGGTGACCTTGCGTGAAGAGGGATTGGGTATTGAGACAGCAGTCGCACCGCATTCGATTCAGACTTATTTGTATAAATAAAAAAATAACACCTTTTTAAAATTTGGAACATTATAAGCAGAGGAACAAGAAGTTATAATTCAACTATCAACAAACAATAGATGTTGAAAAAAAGGAGGATTAATATGAAACTGAAAAAATTAGTTTCGGCTATGTTGGTGGGCACAATGGTAATTTCCCTTGCTGCTTGCGGAAACAACACTGCAAAGACAAATGGGGATGCAAACAGCAATGACAACAATGCATCGACAGAAGCCAGCGGCGATGCTTCAACAAGTACCGGTGACGAGAAGCTCGTAGTGTGGACACTCGCAGCAGACTTAGAGCAATTTGCAAAAAAGTACATGGAATCTAATCCAAACGTGAATATCGAGACTGTAGTTATCGCTCCGGCAGATTACCCTACAAAAGTTCAGACCGCATTACTTAGCGGCGAGTCTGAGCCTGATATCATCGTCGGAGAACCTCAGATGTTAGAGGATATGTACGATGCAGGATTTTTTGAGGATTTGAATCAGGCACCATATAATGCACAGGATTATGCAGACAAGATCGTTGATTATGTATGGGAGGTTGGACAGGATTCCGAAGGTATCCAGAGAGCAATTTCCTATCAGATTACACCAGCCGGAATGTACTACCGCAGAGACATTGCAAAGAATGTATTTGGAACAGATGCTCCGGAAGAAGTCGGAAAATTATTCAAAGATTATGAAACTATCTTAACAACAGCACAGGCTTTAAAAGATGCAGGATACAGAATCTTTGCATCTGATGTAGAGGTTAGCTTTTTCGCAGGAGATTCTGCTTGGGTAATAGATAACACATTAAATGTAGATCAGGCAAGACATGACTATATGGACCTTTGTGTAAGCTTATACCAGAACGATCTGACTGCATATGCAAACCAGTGGTCAACGCCGTGGTATCAGGCTATGAGCGGCAAAATTCCAATTCTTTCAGCCGATATCCAGAGCTATAGTGACGATTCCGTCAACGTATGGGATGCTGAAGCGTTCGCAGAGGCAACAGCAGACATGGATACCACAGAAGTATTTGCTTATGGACTTCCTTCATGGGGTGTTCTTACTATGAGAGACAACGCTGGTGAGACATCAGGATTGTGGGGCGTATGTACCGGTCCTTCTTATGGTTTTAGCGGCGGTACATATATCGGTATCTCTTCCTCATCAGAGCGAAAAGACCTTGCATGGGATTTCTTAAAATTCTGTACGTTAGATGAAGAAACATCAAACTGGTGGATTGAAGCTTCCCAGGGCGACACTGTTTCCCTTATTTCGGTACTGGAAGCACATGCAGAGGATGCTAACGATATCTACGGTGGCCAACAGTTATACAAATTCTGGTCAGAGCAGGCAAAAGGAATTGATTATTCTAAAGTAACACGTTACGACAAGTCAATCGGCGACGCTTGGAACAATGCAATCAGTGCAATCAAGACAGGCGAAAAGTCAAAGGAAGATGCAATCAACGGATTCTATGATGAAATTGAAGCAACCTACCCAGAACTTACCGTTAACAGAGAGTAAGCGGACGGCAATTCATTCCGGCGGACATTCCCGTCCGCCGGAATATAAAGAAATTGGAGGTAATGGGATGGCTAGGGAAGTAATAACAAAAACCAAAAAGAAAAACAGAAATAATGTAGCCTATTTTTTTGTTCTACCTTTTGTTACTATCTTTTTTATATTTAGTATTTATCCGGTGTTTCGTACACTATATCTGAGTTTTACTGATTTTAAAGGCTTTGGAGACTCTGTCTTTAATGGAATTGAGAATTACAAGAGAGCCTTGACCGATAAATTCTTCTGGAGAGCATTGGGAAACACCTGTAAAATCTGGGGTGTGAACATTGTAGTGCAGTTGGGAACGGCCTTTCTTTTGACAATTATATTCAGCGATATCAAATACAAGATTCGGGGACTCGCAACCTTTCGTGCAATGTTCTATCTGCCAAACTTAATTGCAGCTACGTCGGTAGCATTCTTGTTTAAGACTTTATTGGATTGGAAGTATGGATCAATCAACCAGATACTTGTGTCTTTAGGCATTACCGCTTCGCCGATTAACTGGCTGGGTTCTGCATCGACGGCACCGTATGTTGTAGCCGTTGTCAGTGCATGGATGTGGTTTGGTAATTCTTTCATCGTTTTGATGGCAGGAGTACAGGGAATTCCGAAGGATTATTTCGAAGCTGCAGCCATAGACGGTGCAGGAAGATGGAAAGTATTTGGTAAAATAACACTGCCGCTGTTAAAACCGATTTTATTATATGTGTTTGTAACCTCGTTAATTGGTGGATTACAGATGTTCGACCTTCCATTCCTTATGGCAGAAGGTGGAACCGCAGGAAATCCTTCCGGAAGCCTACAGACAGCGGTTATGTATCTTTACAAATTTGGATTCCAGACCAGACAGGTTGGTTATGCATCGGCAATTGCGTACACACTGTTCTTCATAATACTGATTGTTTCGGTAATTCAGTTCAAACTATTAGGTTCAAAGGAGGACTAGTATGGGAAACGTAGCCACGAAAATCAATAGGACATTACTATATTTGTTTTTGATACTGTTATCCGCACTTTGCTTGTTTCCATTCTTACTGATGATAGTAAATTCGACCCGAAGCGGTGTGGAAATCACGCGTTCCTTCACA
Source organism: Konateibacter massiliensis (assembly GCF_900184995.1). Taxonomy (GTDB): domain Bacteria; phylum Bacillota; class Clostridia; order Lachnospirales; family Lachnospiraceae; genus Lachnotalea; species Lachnotalea massiliensis. The sequence goes on along the minus strand of NZ_LT860099.1, from coordinate 1,966,016 downwards.
CTGATTCCGGGAAACAGTTTAAAAGCTAATTGGGAAGTCGTTTCCGCTTACTTCAATCTGTTTGCGGGATTTGGGAACAGTTTAAAGGTAGCAGTACCGGCAACACTTTTGACTGCATATTTCTCGGCGATTACGGCATATTCAATGGCGATTTACAAATTCAAGGGTAACAGCCTGCTGTTTAAGGTAATTGTTGTCTTTATGATGATACCGGCACAGTTAAGCTTGATTGGATTTTATAACCTTTGTACCAGGCTGCACTTGGTAAACTCCTACATACCATTGATTCTACCAGCCGTTGCTGCACCGGGAATCGTCTTTTTCTTAAGACAGTATACACAGGCAACCTTATCAAAGGCACTGCTGGAGGCCGCGCGGATTGACGGAGCAAGTGAAATCCGAATATTCCATAAAATCGTGCTTCCGATTATGGCTCCTGGCATTGCAACCATGTCAATTGGCGCATTTATCGGTAACTGGAACAGTTATCTTATACCATTGATATTGCTCAATACACCGGAGAAATTTACACTCCCGGTTATGATTGCCTCTTTGAACTCTTCACAGGATATTCAGAAAAATCAGGGTGCTATCTATCTGGCAGTTGCAATCTCCGTTATTCCAATTCTGATTGTATTCTGCTTCTGCTCAAGATACATTATCAGCAGTATTTCTGCCGGAGGTGTAAAAGAGTAACAGCATTTGATATAATCCGTCTCCTTTCATTTTTGATTTATAAATGGCAAGACAATACTTTGGTGTTGTCTTGCTCTTTTCCATATCAATACAAGAATAATAAAATTGAAATGCAGCAGTATAGATTATATAATAAAAATAAGAAAAGGAAACTGACGAAATACGATATATGTAAGCTTCGTCAGACTGTGAAGGGGTACTAAACACAGATTGCACAAGGAGAGACAAATGAAGAGAAGAATAGTTGGGGCAGCTATGGGAGCCATACTTGCCGCCGGGGTGGTGATGGGTTGTGCGGCAGATGCAGACAAATCACAGAGAAATACGCAGCAGGAGTCTATGGGAACAGAAGAGCTGACAGGGATGGAAGGTATATCATCGGCGGACACACCGGGCTGGCAGTTAAACGCAGACATACCAGTCACGCTTGACTGGTATGTGAACTATTCCTGGTTTACTACCCCATGGGGAGAGAATCTTGTCTCAAAGAAAATAACGGAAGAAACCGGTGTAAATATCAACTTTATTACACCAAGCGGAAATGAGACAGAGAAGTTAAACGCATTGATTGCCTCGGATTCGCTGCCGGATTTGATTACGCTTGGCTGGTGGGAGCCGCAGATTAACGAGATGATAGAAAATGATATGGTTTATGGGCTCAATGAACTGGCAGATGAATATGATATATACTTCTATCAGGTGGCAGGAGAGGCACAGTTAGATTGGTACACACAAGAAGACGGTAATATCTATGGATATCCGAACTCCTCGTGTACGCCGGCGGATTTGGAAGAGCATGACAATATCAGCTCAAATGAGGATTTTCTTGTGCGCAAGGATATCTATGAGGCAATCGGAAGTCCGGACATGACGACGCCGGAGGGATTTAAAGCCGCGGTGAAAAAGGCAGCCGAGATGTTCCCGGAGGTTAATGGCGAGCCTCTGATTCCGATTGGCGGTGACGTTTTTAACGGTAACGGCAATGTCTCGTTTGATAAATACCTAATGAATTTTCTTGCGATTCCATGGGAAAAGGATGGGGAAATCTATGACCGCTATACGGATGCGGACTACATTACTTGGCTTAAAGTGTTCCGCGAGCTTGGTGAAGAAGGATTGCTGGCAGACGATATCTTTATTGACCAGCGGACGCAGATGGAGGAGAAGATTGAAAAGGGCAGATATTTCTGCATGATTTACCAGTACACGGATATGGTGGCGCAGCAAAAGGCATTGTATGAGACAGATCCGGACAGCATCTATATGGCGGTGGACGGTCCAAAGAATGCCGAAGGGGACGCTCCGACACTTCCGACGACCGGAATCAACGGCTGGACGATTACGCTGATATCAAAAAACTGCAGCAATCCCGATCGGGCAATTCAGTTTATGGACTATTTAATCAGCGAGCATGGGCAGATGATGATTTACCTTGGTGTTGAGGGTGAGACTTATGATATGGTAGACGGAGAACCGGTCATCAAGCAGGAGGTGAAGGATGTTCTAAATACAGACCGCGCCGAGTACGACAGGCTCTATGGTGCGGATGATACTTACTGGATGCTTCAGAATAATATTATGCAGCTTAAGTGGAAGCAGAAGTCCATAGAGCCGATTGCACAGATGGAGGAGTGGTCCTATCCATATGTGGTCTATAACGGACAGTACGATATGATTCTTCCGTCGGATTCCGAGGTCACCTATGCGGATAAGCAGATTACGGCGCTCTGGAGCACGACACTGCCAAAGCTGCTGCTTGCAGATACCGAAGAACAATTTGACGAGTTGCTTTCTGATTTTGTGCAAAAGCGGGAGTCACTGGGCTATGACGAAGTACAGCAGGTGAAGACAGAGCTGATGGTAGAGGCGAAGAAGAAGCTGGGACTTGAGGAATAGGGGATAGGCGTATGAAAAAATCACTAAGCAGCCGTTGGGATGCATTAAAACTGAATGTTAAATTTACCATTGTTATTCTGGTTTTTGTTATTGTTCCTATTGTGGTTATCGGCGGTGTACTGTTTATGAATATGGAGAAAAATGTAATCAATGAGAGTGTCAACTACATGCAGTACACAATGGAGCGAAATCAGGACAGCATTCAGAACAACATCGACTCCGTAAATATGACGACCCAGTTTTTCTTAAGCGACACTGCATTGCTTGATGTCTTAAATCGTTCGGTGACTGGGGAGGGAATGACAACGGAAGAGCTGATGGAATTTTACAACACGGATATTGCATCGCTAGAGCGTCTTGTCAACAACAATCCATTGCTGTATGGTGTGCGTGTCTATGCCACGAATGACAAGGTCCAGGAGATGATGCCGATTCTCTACCGGAATTCGCGGATGCAGAAGCTCTCTTGGGCGCAAAAAAAGGATAGTTTTGGCTGGCACTACAATTACCGCGATGTGATTTTCGACAGTCTAGAGCAGGATACGAGCCGTAAAATCGTATCGCTTGTCACACCGATCATTGATTACCAGAATGGCAAAATCGGTACGATAGAAGCGGCAATGACAATGAAGAACATGTTTCCAAGTCTGTATGAGGAAATTGATAATGAGTGGAGTTGTTTTGTGACGGAGAACAGGAGCATCTATTTTGGAGACAATGAGCAAACCAATTCCAGAAATCTGATTTTGGCAGAACTTGGAGATGACATTCAAAAGGATAAGATTACAACCTATTATAAGCAAAACGGCTCAGAGCATCTGGTTATTTCCTACATGTATATTAAGGAGCTTTCCGGAAGGCTGTTTTCGGTGCAGGATATCACGGAAAATGTCAGCCGCGTGGACCATACAAGAAATCAGTTTGTGGCGGGAATGTTTCTGATTGCGATCGTGCTGACCTTTGTGATTAACCTGATTGTAAAGCATCTGCTTGGGCAGTTTTACGATATTTTAAAATCCATCCGCAAGGTGCAAAAGGGCAACCTAGAGGTAGTCATTGAAAACTGCGGCTCGGACGAAGTGGGAGAGCTTGGAACTCAGATTAATAAGATGTTAGAACGTATTAGGCAGCTCATGGATGACAATATCAAACGTGAGGTTTTGACTAAGAACTCAGAAATCCGTGCACTGCAGAATCAGATTAACGCACATTTTATCTATAATGTATTGGAAACAATTAAGATGATGGCGGAGATTGATGAAGAATATGCGATATCTGATGCGATTACCTCTCTTGGAAAGCTGCTGCGCTACAGTATGAAATGGGCTTCGGGTAATGTGCTTGTTGAAGAGGAGTTGGAATATATTCGCAATTATCTGGCACTTATCAATCTGCGATTTGATTATGAAATCTATCTTTCACTCAACATACCGGAGCTGGTGCGTAAGCAGGAAATACCAAAGATGTCCTTGCAGCCGATTGTGGAAAATGCGATTTACCACGGTATTGAGCAGATGGCGGAGGATACGAACATTTACATCAAAGGATTTTTAGACGGCGATGACTGCGTAATTGAAATCATGGACGCCGGAAAGGGAATGACCGAAGAGGCGGTGAAGCGTTTACGCAGTAAGATAGCCGGAAAAATAGAGACGAGTGGGGGCTCGGGGAATGGAATCGGATTAAAGAATGTGCAGGATAGACTGCATATGAGCTTTGGTGAGGGCTATGGAATAGGGATTGCTTCTATGCTTGGCTGCTACACAAAGATTATGGTCCGCATTCCGGTAACGCGCAATATGGAGGGAGAGAAGCAGCAACCGGAATAGGAGATGGAGAAGGAACTATGAAAACATTATTAATTGTAGAGGATGAAAAAATGATTCGTCAAGGCATCAAGACGATGGTGCAAAGAAGTGGGGTTCCGGTAGAGGTTATCATAGAGTGCAACAATGGGGAGACTGCACTCGAAATCCTGCGTGAACAGCGTGTTGACGTAATGTTTACTGATATTCGTATGTCAAAAATGGACGGTATCGAGCTTGTGCAAAGGATGCAGGAGTTAGAGCACAAGCCCCTGACCGTTGCAATCAGCGGGTACGACGACTTTTCGTATGCGGTCGAGATGATGCGGCAGGGTGTGCGCGAATATATTTTAAAGCCCATTGAGCGACAAAAAATTATCGAGGTTTTGGAAAAGCTTGAAAAAGAAATCGTGAGCACGCGGGAAAGCGAGCGCGCAAGCCGCAAAATCGGCTATCAGCAGTTTAAATATCTGATGATCAATGAAAATGTGACCGAGGAGGAGATGAATACTCTGCGGGAACAGTACGAAAAGGATTTTTTTGGCGGAACCTATTATATCTGCTGCCGGAATACGGGCAAGATAGACAAGATGCGGGATTCCCATATTTATTTGCAGGATATTGAGGGCAATGATGTTTTTATCGTGACGCAAGACAATTTGAAATTGCTGCTAAAAAATGAGTTGGCACATGCCTATATCGGGATCAGCGGAGAGCACAACGGAATCGGAGAGTTGCAAAAGGCTTATAAAGAAGCTGTTAAAGCCAGGCGCCGCGCGTTTTGTACAAATCAGGAAACGATGCATTATGAGAAAGAGTATAAGCGGATTCCGGAGCAGATGTTAGAAGAGGCGTCAAAACGGATGCAGGAGGAAGAACGCTTACAGCGGGTACAACTGCTTGGAACCGATAAGACAGAGGAAGTGCTGAAGATATGGAACAAGTTCTTCTATGTCGTAAAGAATGAGAGTTTAAGCGAGACGGACTTTGAAAGCGGAATGCAGGAGTTCTTTGAGGAGCTGGCAAAGACCTACCGCAACAGCCTGCCCGAGGAAGCCGAGACGATAGAGAGGCTAAAAGAAATATTCTCCTATTCAAACCTGTCGGCGTATGAGGAAGAGTTCATGAACTGGCTTCTGGCGTTCCATGATAAAATCAGCATCCGCTTTGATGCGAATAAGAATAAGCAGAAGATATCGGAGGCGGTTGAATATATTCGCAAAAACTACTACAATGATTTGAACATGGCAGTTGTATCAAATCATATTTCAATGAACTACTCATTGTTTTCACACTCGTTCAAGCAGTATACCGGCAATAACTTTGTCCATTACCTTAAAAACATCCGCATGGAAGAGGCGAAGAAGCTTTTAGAAGAGACAGATATGCGTGTCAATGAAATCAGCCAGAAGGTAGGCTATGACAATGAAAAACATTTTATGAAGCTGTTTAAGAGCGCATGTGGGGTTTCGCCGAGCGAGTATCGGAAGAATATGAAGCTGAAGTAAAAGAGTTCTCATTTCCTCTTTTTCTCTAACTTCATATTCTGGTTAGCCTGCGCAAACAGCTCCTTAACCGAATTGGAATCAAACCCGCTTTCTGCCAGTCTGGTTGCATAGCCGCTGCTGACAAAAATGCGATAGTTTTTGCTGCTGAGCCGGTTGTAATTTTGGAGATACTTATAAATATCGCCAACCAGCTTTTCTGCATCCGTTTCCGTGCAGTTTCTGGCAAGCAGATAAAACTCGTCGTCGCCGAACCGTGCGAGGATATCTTCCGATTTTGCTGAATTTTCAAGAGCTTGACCGACGACTGAGAGCGCAAAATCTCCCTCCTCATGTCCGAATTGGTCGTTGATTTTCTTGAGTTCGTCGAGGTCGAAGATAAAACAGGATACCCACTCACAGCCCGCGGCCGCTTGCGCCAGCAGCTCCGGTTCCCGGTGCTTGTAGCCATGTGCGTTATAGAGTCCGGTCAGCATGTCTTTCATATAGATATCCTCTAAGCGGTTGACAAGCAAGCCGGTGCGTTTTGCCTCGCAAATGCTTTGCAGCATCTGGTTGATATTCAACAGCCATTGCACGAGCTGGAAATGGTAGTCAATCCGGTTTTGCTCATAGGCGAGCGCAACGTAGCCAAAAGCCTTGTCCTCAAAGAACAGCGGAGTATAGATGTAGGCAGATTCCGAGTTCTTTAAAATATGCTCCGGCAGCAGAGCATGTTTTTTAAAGCTGCACTCCGGAAGCCGTTTGCCGTCTCGGATGGCGAGCTTTAAAAGAATCGTATTGGAGCTGACACTTTCCTCCTCGTTTTCCGTGATTTCTAAGATATGGTTTGAGACAGAGTCATAGTCCGCAAACAGGCAGAGATAAAACTCACGGCAGTGGTCAATCTGTCCGATGTAGGTTGCAAGCAAATCAGCACCGTCATCGATATCATTGATATGCTGAAAGGCGGCGGACATACTCATCGAGCCTAAGATGGAGTTTTCAAGTACTGTGATGCGATTTGTCAGCGTATGCTGGAAAAATGCAGGGTTTGGATTCGTGCACTGATTGCAGCCGCAGGAATTGCGTATAATAGCGGAAGCCTTAACCGTTGTAACCGCAGGAATTTTTTGACCGTCAATCAGGTGGATCAGCTGTTCAACCGCAGTTGTGCCAAGCTGGTAAACCGGAAATGAAACCGTGGTCAGTACCGGCTGGGCATTGTAGCCGTCAGTCGTATCGTCGCATCCGGTAATCGCAATCTCCTCCGGAATTCGGTAGCCGCTTGCAAAAGCAGCAACCATAAAAAGCAGTGCCAACCGGTCGTTGTAGCAAACAACAGCATCCGGCTTTCCGTTCTTTTTAAAGTGAGAGAGCGCTGCTGAAACCGAGTCTAAGGTGTACTCTGCCGGATAGATGTCATAGGTTCCGACATTGAGACCATGTCCTTTCATCGCCTCTCGGTAGTAGCCTTCTCTCGCATCGGAGAAAAATGCCTCCGATGCACAGCCGAGATAGCAGATGCGTGAATAGCCATGTTCGGTAATCAAATGGCTCGTCAAATCTCTTGTTGTGGAGTTGTTCTCTAATGAAATGGTTGGAAAATATAGATTATTGACCGCAATTTCAACAATCGGGCAATCGCAGGCGGTCTGTAGATTCTCGAGTATTTTGGCGCGTAAATCCAGGGAAAGGTAGGTTTCAGAAGCAAAAACCATGCCGTCTAGATTATCGTAATTTGGAATATGCAGAATGCTTTCTTCGCCAATGCCATAAAAACCGAGGTTTTCACCATCCATCGAGGTGAAAATCTCGGCAGTATAGCCATATTCAAACGCTTTGTCAATAATCCCCTGACATACCTGCCGCTGATAAGAACCAAAAATATGTGAAATAAAAACGCCGATTCGCTTTGTATGATACATGTGTTTTGTTCCTCCAAAAGGATTTTTCTATTGATATCTTCTATTTTATGTTAAATACAAAAATTTTACAATAGATTTGACCGCTTGATTTACTTATCCAAAATTTTCCGTGGCCTTTTAGTTTTAGCCTGATATTTGGACAATGAAACAACATTATTTGATTTTGGCGGACGCTGCTTTGTTTCTTTTGGTTCCGGTGTAAGTATCACCATAGGAAAAGGATGTTTCGCAACGACCGGAATTTTTTTGCCGATTAATTTTTCAATATCGGATACATATTCTTTTTCCTCAATGCTGCAAAAGGAAATAGCCTTGCCATCCATTCCGGCTCGTCCGGTACGTCCAATTCGATGCACATAAGTTTCAGGAGTATTAGGTAAATCGAAATTGATTACACAGGATAACTGTGAAATATCAATTCCTCTGGCCGCAATATCAGTAGCAACCAATACTCTGATTTTACCTTCTTTAAAATTATTCAGCGCCTGCTGTCTTGCTCCCTGAGATTTATCTCCATGGATAGCGGCTGCTTTAATCTTAGATTTTTCTAAGTACTTCGCCACCCTGTCAGCACCATGCTTTGTACGAGTAAATACAAGAGTTGAGGTGATTTCCTTATTTTTAAGTAAATAAGTGAGTAATTGACGTTTGTTTCCTTTATCTACATAATAAAGAACTGCATCAATCAAATCTACGGTAGAGGACACAGGACTTATTTTAACTTTAGCAGGATTGTTAAGAAGCTGTGCAATAAGCTTCTTGATTTCATCCGGTAACGTAGCGGAAAAAAGTAATGTTTGCCGTTTGCTTGGCAGCAGTGCAATTATCTTTTTTACGTCATGTATAAATCCCATATCTAACATACAATCTGTTTCATCCAATACAAATATTTCTACATGCCCAAGATTAATTACATTTTGTCCAATTAAATCATTCAATCGACCAGGTGTGGCGACTAAAATATCAACACCGTTACGAAGCTCTTCAATTTGAGGTTTCACGGACACCCCGCCGAATATAACACAACTTTTGAGCGAAGTATTAGCGGCATATTCTTTAAAATTGTCGCCTATCTGTAATGCGAGTTCTCTTGTAGGCGTAAGAATTAAAGAACGAATTTGCGGTTTCTTATTCTTGCTTGGATTGTTCATTAAATTTTGGAGAATAGGCAGAGCAAAAGCTGCTGTTTTTCCTGTTCCTGTTTGTGCAATTCCCAGTAAATCACGTCCTTCTAATACAAGCGGAATTGCTTTTTCCTGTATAGGTGATGGCTCTGTATAGCCTTTTTTTTCTAATGCTTTCACGATTAATGGTGATAGATTCAAATCTTTAAAATTCATATTTTATTTTTCCTTTTAGAAGTGTCAACAAATAACTATTAATACTAACACATTTTTGAAAGAATAGATAGAGGAAATTCGTCCTAGTGATAAAAATTACTAAATAAGTGACTAAAACATTGTCAAGCACTACTATTGCATAGTAATCGGTAACGTGTTATATTTATAATGAACAAGCGATTGCGCTGACATTGTAAATTGACACGAATAGGTTGCGTCATAAATAGAATGAATGAAAAGAGGATGTTATATGTCTGCCAAAAATAGAGAAATATCCGAAAGCAATAAAAAGCTTACAATTGCTGATATAGCGGATGAGTTAGGCGTTTCTAAGACTACTGTATCCAGATCGATATCTGGTAATGGTAGAATAGGAGCAAAAACAAAAGAACGAGTTTTAAAATATATTCAAGAACATGACTATAAACCAAATGTTATGGCAAAAGGGCTGGCACAGTCAAAGACCTATAACATATGTGTTGCTTATCCGACGGACTGCGCAACGAATGAACTTCCGTTTTTTCAGAAATGTTTAATTGGAATTGTTCAAAGAGCAGCCAAGGAACAATATGATATATTGATTGCCATGGTCAGCAATACTGATATTTCGCAGCTAAAACGTATCGTTCAGAATAACAAAGTGGATGGAGCAATCATACTTCGAACCCTGATGGATGATTCCTGCGTGAAGTTCTTAAAACAGAGCAACCTTCCCTTTGTAACGGTAGGAAGCACTTCTGAAAAAGGAGTGATTCAGGTGGATAATGATAATCTTGCCGCCTGTCGCGGACTCACCATGCTTCTTCTTACAGAAGGAGTTGAAAGAATTGCCCTGATTGGCGGGAATACTCAGCATGTGGTAACGCAGAACCGATGTCAGGGATTTAAAGAAGCATTTGAAAAATGGGGTAAGAATGTGGATTCCCGTATGGTATATCTGGACATGGAGGATACACTGGCAATTGAAAATTGTGTGGAGGATGCATTGAGGAAACAGGCAGAATGTATCATAGCAATGGATGATATTATTTGTAAGAAAATTCTAGATAAATTAAAACAGGATCAGGTAGATGTTCCTCGTGATATTAAGGTTGCTTCTTTTTATCATAGTGAGGAATTGGATAAAAATATTCCGTCCATTACTTCTATAAAATTTGATGTGCCTGAACTTGGCACAGCGACCTGTAATACGCTATTTTCCATTATGGAAGGAAAAGAAGTACAGCCGAAAACTGTACTTGGATATGAAATGATATTAAAAGAATCCACGGTGACAAACTGGAATCGCTAAGGTTAAGATAAAAAGGGTCGGCTGCTCAAGGAGTGCCGACTCTTTTCTCATGTCGCAGAAAACTTCTTCAAAAATCCTATGATATAAAAACTACTATGCGCACCTCGCGGAGTAAAAATTGTTGCTTCGCAACTCACTCGAGCGCGAAGTGTGAGCTAGGCTCACACTTTCTTATGACAGCATCTATTTTATCTGTAGAATAGAAACTCCCCAAGGTTCTAGAGTAATCGAATCTGTCCGGTTAATCTTTTGGTCTCTCAGAATATCATATGCCTCATTTTCCATAAACTGATAAGAAACAGGAGCATTTGAATAATTAAACAGATAACGTATGAGTTCTCCATTGTCGTTATTGCCTTCTTTTATAATCAAAGGGAAATGATAATCGGAAGTAGTAATATTCATTTTTTTACATAAGACTTCTAAAATCTGTTCCAGTGTCGTGGAATCAAAGTAACAACCCAGGTATGCCGCGGAACCGGCACCATATGCATGATGGGTAACAGCACCATAGTGACCCCAGCAGGTATGGTGATAACTTGCCAGTATTTCGGTTGCATCATCTGTTTTTTCCACTAATTCCATCCACTCAGATACAGCACAGTCACCGGAAATATCAAAATAATTACTTACAAGTCTGGTTTTTTCAGTAGGAACCGTAAATTGGTTGTAGGTAATACCAAGGCAATCGGTAAGTCCATGAGGCTGAGAATCAGGATAGATGCCAAGGTATTGATCGGAAAAGCCGGATTTAAAGGTAGCTAGAAGGTGCCCCCCTTTGCGTACATAGCTATCCAGGCGTTTACTTGTCTTGTCATGCATGCTATATAATGCAGGTAAAACAATGAGAGAATACTGTTCTAAATGAAGCTCGTCAGGATAAATAACGTCGCATTCAATATTAAGGCGATAAAATGCATCAAAAATCCATCGCACCACATCGTTGTATTTTAAATGTTCACTGATTGGAAAATACTTTATGCCGGTAAGAGCATCGTTGCTGAGCATAAGCGCAACCTGACAGTTCTTTTTTAAATTCTTAAGAAGATTTCCATGTTCCATCCACTCTGCTCCGATTTGGCAGGCTTCCAGATAAGTAGCATTTTCGGACAAATCATGACTTAAAACACCCTTCCAGTAGGATTCAAAAGAGTGATGAATGGAATGCCAGTGCCAGTACAAAACGCTGTTACTTCCGTTTGCCAAATGGCTGTATGCCTGCAGGCGTAATTGTCCGGGATAAGGAAGCCAGCCGGGATTACCCTGTGCCTGGGTTTCCAGCACGAGATAATTATCTTTCTTAATGGAGCGCCCTAAGGTTCCGCCCATTGCAATCTCTGCGCCGGTCAGTGCACCCGCAGAGGGATGATAAATATCTACGCCGGCTACATGTAATGCTTTTGCGGCAGCCGGCTGATTTACCTCCGGTTGAAGACCAAAGGAGTAATCTCTCCATTCAAAATCAAAATTCTGGGTGATAAACTGATGCTCTTCTTTATATTCATTTACAATATCAGCCTGCCATGAAAGAAAACGGGTTACCAGACTGCGTTGAAATTTCTCAAATTCGGCAGCCAGACTCGCGTTGATAGTCCCTCTTATATCGGTGAAATCCTCCCAATTATTTATGCGGTTACTCCAATAGGTTAAACCAAAAGCCTGATTTAGATTCTCAGTAGTTTTAAATTTCTCCTTCAGATAGTCGACAAACTGAGATTGAACTCTGGAGCTACAGGTATCATAGGGCTTCGTTTCATTGTCCAGCTGATATCCGATTATTTGTGTATGGTCTTCGCACTCTTTTAGAAGTCTGCGGATAATACGTTCTGCATATTCTAAGTATTTAGGATGGGTAATGTCCATATTTTGGCGGCGTCCATAAAGGCATTGACCTTGATGAGTAGAAGCCAAAATATCCGGATATTTTTTAGCTAGCCAGGAAGGAATGGCATAGGTCGGAGTTCCGATAATTACCTTTATATCATATTTGAGTGCTGCCTCCAGCACGCGATGCAGATAGGAAAAATCAAAAACATTATCCTGAGGCTCCCATGTACTCCAAGTAGACTCGGCAATTCGTATTACATTCATACCTGCTTTTTTCATCATCTGCATATCAGTCTCAACTCTGTCATAGAGCATGTATTCAGCATAATATGCAGCACCATAGTAAAGGTTGTTAACTTTCATAGAAATCCCTCCCAAATTAAATATTTATTATCTTGGTTGCTTGAGAACAACCGATTGCATAAAAAGTTTAACACGTTTTAAATGTGAAAGCAAATATTATGAAAGAAATGAGATAACAAGCAGAATACCGCCGTTTTTTGTCAAATAAAAATATGCAATCGATTGTACAATAATTGCGCAAAAAACCAGAAAGAAACTGAAAAAATTGTGACAAATTCACAAAAAAAGAATATAAAAACTATAAAAACAGTCCATTGACGATAAAAGAAGTAGGTAGTATACTTTAAATAAATCAACCGATTGCGCACGGTTGTAGAGAAGTAAAATGCAACTAATAATTATAAAATGTGGAGGAATTTTATGAAGAAGAAATTATTAAGTACCATGTTAACAGTAGTGTTAGCATCATCCATGTTAGCTGGATGCGGTGGGAGCAAAGCTAATACTGCAACTGATGCAGAAGCGACAACTACGGATACTGCAACAACAGAAGCTACAACAACAGAAACTGCCAGCTCAGGTGATAATGAATTGACCGTATGGTGCTGGGACCCGGCATTCAATATCAATGCAATGCAGGAAGCAGAAAAAATTTATCAAAAAGATCATCCTGATTTCAAATTAAACATTGTTGAAACTCCTTGGGCTGATATTCAGACAAAACTTACAACAGCAGCAACATCCGGTCAGCTAGATACATTGCCGGACATTTTATTAATGCAGGATGGTGCATTCCAGAAAAATGTTATGAGTTATCCGGAGGCATTTACAGATTTAACTGGTTCATCTATTGATTTCACACAGTTTGCAGCAGGTAAAACAGGATTTTCAACAGTAGAAAGCAAAAACTATGGTGTTCCTTTTGATAATGGTGCTGTAATCGCTTGTTACAGAACCGATGTTTTGGAACAGGCAGGATATACAGTAGATGACTTTACAGATATCACATTCAGTGATTACCTTACAAAAGGTAAAGATGTCCTTGCAAAGACCGGAAAACCATTACTTTCTTGTATCGCAGGTGAATCAGATGTACTTGTTATGATGCTTCAGTCAGCAGGCGGAAGTTTCTTCGCTGAAGACGGTTCGGCAAATATTGTTGACAATGCTATATTAAAAGAAGTTATGGAAGTTTATCAGGAAATGGTAAAAGCAGGAGTATTGATCGAAGTAAATGATTGGGATCAGTACATTGCAACAATTAACAACGGAACTGTAGCCAGTGCAATGAACGGATGCTGGATTATGGCTTCCATACAGGCAGCAACAGATCAGGCGGGCAAATGGGGCGTTACAAATATGCCGAGACTTGAAAAAGCAGCAACAGCTACTAACTATGCAAACCAAGGCGGTTCTAGCTGGGCAGTTACAAGCAACTGTAAAAACGTTGATCTTGCTACTGATTTCTTAGGAAGTACATTTGGCGGAAGCACTGAGCTTTATGATAACATTCTTTCTACCGGTGCTCTTGCTACCTATCTTCCGGCGGGAGACAGTGCTGCATATGCTGAGACAAATAATTTCTTTGGTGAAAAACCTATCTATACACAGATTGTTGTATATGCAGGAAGAATTCCGGCATGTAACACAGGTGTATACTTCTACGAAGCACGTGATGCAGTTGCAACTGCTATTACGAATAGTTTGAATGGAAGTGATATCGATACAGAATTAAAGACAGCGGAAGACACTGTAAATTTCGCAATGAGCCAGTAATTGTTATTTTAAAAAGTAATGTGTCTTATTAAATAAGTGTAACTGTTCAGAACCAATCACGAAAACACTTCGTGTTTTCGTGATGAGGCGTATCCGCCAAATAAATTTGATAAAGGATATGCTTAGGAATGCGAGCACTCCTAAGCATATCTTCATCAAATTTGCTTGGCTCTGAACAGATACAAATAAGTGATAAAATATGGGGAATTGCTTGGTTACCTGGGTCTATTCCCCATATTTATGAAAAAGTGGTTTGCGAAACAGACACTTTAATCTTGTTCAGTCATTAAGGAGGTAGTCAGGTGGACGGACGTAAGAAAAAATTAACACTGGCTAAAAAACATAATTTAACTGGTTGGGCATTCCTTGCTCCTGCCGTAATGTTAATTGTAGCCATGAGTTTTGTGCCGATGGTACAGGCGTTTATACTGTCTTTAAAAACGGGTATTGGTGCAAAAATCAGATGGACAGGATTTACAAACTACGTAAGAATGTTTCAGGATACTGTATTTCTTCAATCCCTAAAAAACAATTTTATTTATTTGATTATTCAAGTGCCGATTATGCTGGTGCTGGCATTAGTCTTGGCATCCATACTAAACAATAAAGATTTAAAATTTAAAGGACTATTTCGTACGGCAATCTTCTTGCCATGCGCAACATCATTGGTTTCCTATGCGATTATCTTCCGTTCTCTTTTTGCAGTAGACGGGTTTGTTAATACTACTTTAATAAATCTTGGAATTTTAGATACTGGTTATAACTTTTTAGGTCATGCAACCAGTGCAAGAATTATCATTATTATAGCGTTAGTATGGAGATGGACCGGTTATAATATGGTGTTTTATCTGTCCGGTCTTCAAAACATTGATTATTCCGTATATGAAGCGGCTAAAATTGACGGAGCGTCTCCTATACAGACATTCCGAAAGATTACTGTTCCTTTATTAAAACCAACCATTCTTTTAACAACAATTATGTCAACAAATGGTACATTGCAGTTGTTCGATGAATCAGTCAACCTGACTAACGGCGGTCCTGCCAATGCAACGATAACAATGTCCCATTACATATACAATACATCCTTTAAATATGTACCAAACTTTGGATATTCTGCAGCAATGTCGTATCTGATTCTTATTTTGGTAGCTATCTTGGCATTTGTTCAGATGAAAGTAGGTGATAAACGTGACCAATAATAAAAATGGAAATCTAATGTTAAAAACGAGAAAAAAAGTAAAGAATGCAGGACAGTATGTATTTTTAATCGTGGTTTCCCTATTGTCCGTTTTTCCGCTTTATTATATGGCATGTGCAGCTACTAATAAAAGTGTGGATGTCATTCGCGGAAAATTGTTTCCGGGTACTTATCTTCTGGAAAATATGAAGAATCTGCTTGCTTCCCAGAATGTAAGCGGAGCTATGGTTAATTCGTTTAAATATGCAATAATCTGTACTTTGGCTTCCTTGATAATCTGTTCTTTGGCGGGCTATGGATTTGAGATTTATCATGATAAAGGAAAGGATACTATATTCTCAATTATTTTGCTGGCAATGATGGTACCCTTTGCGGCTACTCTGATCCCTTTGTTTCAGATGTTTTCGAAAGCAAATTTATTAAATACAACAATGGGATTTATTTTACCATCTATCTCAACACCTTTCCTGATTATGATGTTTCGGCAGAGTGCCCGTTCTTTTCCTCATGATTTAATTGAGGCGGCAAGAATTGATGGCGTCAGTGAGATTGGAATTTTCTTTAAGATGTTTTTTCCAACAATGCGATCAACCTATGCTGCGGCTATGACGATTACGTTTATGAATGCATGGAATAACTATCTGTGGCCAAAAGTAATTATGCTGGATAATGATAGTATTACGATGCCGATGTTGATTGCCAACTTAACGGAAGGTTATTTCACCGATTACGGCAGCTTGATGTTGGGTGTACTTTTATGTACCATACCTACCGTTATTATCTTCTTCCTGTTGCAGAAGAGCTTTGCAAACGGTATTACAGGTGCAGTAAAGGGTTAATAGAATTTGAAATATAAAAACTAAAGGAGTTTTAATTCATGGATAAATTTGTAGTTAATATCATCCATCGTCCGGAAATGGTTCCTGAGTATGCAGAGAAAATAACGGGACATGGGAAAGAAGAGGATATCAGCAGAAATGCATTATTGACCGAATCATTGGATATCTTTAAGACACAACAGTCTATCGCTCATAAGAATGGGCTAAAAACCACAATCCAGATGACTTATGCCAGTTTGTTCAATGACGAGGCAGTAGAACTTGCAAAACAAGATCACGAGAAATATGGTGATGAGATTGCGCTTTCTTTATTAGGACTTCCATGCAAGGAATTCCGTGATAAATATAAGACCAAAGATTTCTGTATCTGGATGTTTTCTATGGAAGACAAGAAATCGATAGTAGATGATGTATTTGAGAAATTTTATCAACAGTTTGGTTTCTATCCGGAATCAACGGGTTCCTACTATATGGATGCAGAATTAATCAATTACATAAAAGAAAAATATCCAATGGTGAAATGTGCAGTTGCTACCTGTTGGGAAGAAGGTCCCAAGGCATATCATACGTGTAACAATTCGTGGTATACCTTCATGGACGGCGGTCCTTGGGCACCATGGATTCCGTCGAAGCAAAACGTACATGCACCGGCAGCCAATGAAGCGGAAGACAGCGGAATTGTAGCAATTCCTCATCTCTCCAGAGATTTGATAGCGTGTTATGACGGAAATGGTTCTAACTTCGGAACTCACCCACAAAACGTACTGCGTGGTATGATTTATCAAGATGGAGAATTTCCATACTTATTTAATGTCATTGACCAGTATCGTCATTTAGAGAAATACAACAACGGATATGCTTATAACATGATGTTTGTAGGACCGGGCTGGATGAATAAAATGGGACGCTGGGAAGCACCTTATGAATTGCTTCTGAAATCTTATGAGGACGGTATGGCATATTACGGTCAGTTAAAAAAAGAAGGTCAGTTAGATGATATGACCATGGCTGAATTTGCAGATTACTATCGTCAGAAAAGAACTTATACAGAACCGGAGTGTGCACTTTGGAAGGATATACTGTATGGTTCCGATAAGCAGTTGTTCTGGTATTGCGACCCGTACTTAAGAGCTTGTGTGAATATGGATCAGGGCGGTGCAATCGTTGATCTTCGTCCTTATGCAGCAAAACTGGAATGGCCTGTTGGTATTGGGACAAAGCATGTAACAGATGCCTCCTACCCATTCTTAATTCAGGAAAAATACCGTGCAGGATACTTCACTCATTACGCAGGAGAAGGGACGGTAAAAAGTGCCAAATTAACACGTAATGGAGAAGAAGTGGATTTATGCCTATGCCGTACAAAGGCTAAATTCTCAGAAGATAACCTGGCGGAAGGCAAGAAAACAAGAATATTGACGTTGGATCCGGTGGAGATAAAGTTCTCTGATTTAACGTTAAAATTACAGACTAAGATTTATTTTGAAGAAGGAAGCTCTCGGATTAAAACGGAAAGAACTATTTTAGAAATGAGCGATCCGACAGCAGAAGTGGAATTAAATGAATATATGGTTGCATGCTACGGAACAACCGAATATGCCGAAGATATGACCAATATCACCTTGGCTTGTACCGATGGTAAGGAAAGCAGAGAAATTAAATATGGATATAAGTGCAAAGAAGATGAAATGGTTGGTGCTACCGAAGTATCTGCTGTTATCCCTGATATTGAAACTTATGTTAGTTTATCTGCTGATCAGAAGGATGCGGTTGGATATATAAAGGAAGGGTATGCGTTCTCCCCTATGTTTACATTGGGATACACAACCAAGTTAAAGGATAAGGAGGTATTTACGACATGGCTCAATCTGGCAAAGGCAGACTAAATTATCGCTGTCCGTCCTGTTTTATGAGAGATTTGGATATTGATATGTTTTATGATGAAGATAAAAGCGAATATTATTGTATACGTTGCCAGTACACCGGTACGGAAGAAGATGTATTGGAGAAAAACCAGATGGCAAGATTTCGTTATCGCAATATATCAGATCGTATTACAGAATTTGAAGATTAATTTTTAAAAGAATTGTCACTTATGACATTCTAATAAAATTAAGGGGGTATTTTAAATGAGAAACAGATTTAAGGTGTTGGCGGTATTTTTAAGTATTATTATGGTTTTGGGCTGTTTTAGTTTACCGGCGAAAACGGCCAAAGCAGCAAGCAGTTTTGCGTATGGTGCGGATGTTGGCTGGCTGAATCAATTGGAAAACAGCGGTGTTACTTGGCAGGATGATTATGGCTATACGAAGGATGCGCTGCAAATACTAAAGGATCATGGAATTGATTCAATCAGATTACGTTTGTTTGTAAATCCACCGTCTGATTTTACCTGGACAAAGAATGACGGAACGACATGTATGTTAGGGTATTCAGACACCGCAGGACTTTTGTATATGGCGCAAAGGGCTAATAGTATGGGATTTCGTATCATGGTAGATTTCCATTACAGTGACCATTTTGCGGATCCGGCATATCAGGATATTCCGTCTGCATGGTCCACGCATACCTTTACCCAGCTGAAACAAGATGTATATGATCACACATACTCTGTAATGTCTCAACTGGCACAAAAAGGAATTTACCCGGAGTGGGTACAAGTAGGAAATGAAATCAATAGCGGAATGCTTTTGCCATATGGCCAGAGCAGTAATAATTTCGCTCAATTAGCACAATTACTAAACAGCGGATATGATGCTGTAAAAGCGGTAAGCAGCTCTTCAAAAGTGGTAACTCATTTAGCGAATGGAAATAACAATACAACATTCAGATGGTTTTTTGATAACTTTATTACCACCTATGGAGGAAAGACAGATGTAATCGGTATGTCGTACTATCCATACTGGCTGGGAACAGATTATACCGAATCAATCAGCTATTTGTCAGCCAATTTGAATGATATGGTTTCAAGATATGGCAAAGAAGTTATGGTTTGTGAAGTGGGCGGTGTTGAAACCGAGGAAGCCAATTCCTACAACGTGGTGAAAGCGACGCTGGATGCGGTGAAAGCAGTTCCGAATAGCAAGGGTATCGGAGTATTTTATTGGGAACCGGAAGCTAACTCTTCTGTTTTACCGGACAGCTATCATTTAGGAGCAACAGAGGTTGTGTCCGGCAAGGTACTGAAATTTACGACTGCAATTGATGCATTTTATGATAGCCGCTATGGTACCATTGAGCAGAGTCAGACTTATAAAATAGTCAATCGAAATAGTGGAAAAGCTATTAATGTAAAAGATGGCTCAAAAGTGGATGGTGCAGTGCTCGAACAGTATACTTATGGAGCATGGAATAGCCAGAAGTGGATATTCACATTAAATAGTGATGGTTATTATACGATAAAAAATGTGGGCAGCAGTAAAGTGGCAGATATTACCGGAAAGTCCACCAGTGATGGTGCAAGCTGTATCCAATGGACTTCAAATGGGGGATATAATCAGCAATGGTCCATAAAAGATGCAGGCAATGGATATTATACAATTACGAACCGCTACAGCGGAAAAGTCTTGGACATGAACGGAAAGTCCACCGCTGATGGAGGAGCCTGCATTCAATGGACAAGCAATGGTGGGTATAATCAAATGTGGAGTATAGTGGCAGTTGAGTAAAAATCATAATCACTCGTCAAACAGGTAGTTTGCTTGCCCCTATAAGAGGCAAAGCGAAAGCCAGCGTCTAAAGGCGCTGGCTTTTGCTTTGTTCAAGTCTTATTGCTCTTATCTTATTCGTAAGTATGTTTTGCTATATTTTAACATTTGGGTTTGTATACTGACCATGCTTCTTTGTGTTTTTTCCATATTGAATAGAAAATTTTGGACAATGGTGTAGACATCCTAAACACATGACACATTGTTCTTTTATCCAAATAGGTTTTTTGTTTTGAATTTCTATGGCACTTACCGGGCACTTTTTCGCACATAGTCCACACCCTACACATGTATCTTCAACAAAAAAATTCTTTGTTTTCCTCATTACATCGTATTCAAGATTATACACTACTTTAGCTGCAAAACGGGGAACTTTATTTCTCATAAAATCTCCACATTCACCATTTCTGATTTTCTCAATTATGAAGTCAATTTGTGGTTCGGCATTGATATTCATTTCCCTAACTTTCTCTTGATTAGTTAAATCAAAGATAGGCGTCCATGTATCTGGCATTTTAACACTAAACTGCGAAGTAAACGGAACTTCTTTTTGTTTCATATAACGGTTTGCAAAAAATCCGGTCTGTCCAGGTGTTGTACCATATGTAGCAACAAAATATACATATGGTTTTTTATCAAATTTTATATTTATTTGCTCAAGAAAATCACTTACAATTATCGGTAGTCCCCACGCATATGTTGGGATTATAAATCCTATCGCTTCATCATTATTTATTAAAAATGAAAAATTACTGTTTTTCATACATTCCGTAATTGAAACACATTCATCATTTGTGGCTTTTGCAATTCTATGTGCAACATGTTTACAATTTCCTGTTGCCGAAAAATAAAATATCATAAATTTAATTCTCCTTTCATATGCCATTCAATAAATATTTTAGATGTTCGATTGCTTCCTCTTTCGAGCTGCACTTATTTTTCAGAAAACACCATTCAATCAGCAACAAAATTGTATTGCTATAATGTTCGGCAACTAATTCATAGGGAATAGGATATTTGCTTGTGCAGGGGCAGTTTTCCATAATTGTATAAATTTCTTTTGTAAGACTTAACCAGCAATAATTCAGCAGATCAAAAATATCCTCAAAGTAATTATAAAATGTGGCTCTTGGATAGTTGCTGATTTCACATAGTTCATTAACGGTTATTTCTTCAAAGGATTTTTTTGACAGTAGGGTAAATAACGCATTTGAGAAATCGGATAATGTTCTTTGTGCAAAACGATTGGGTTTGCCGTTTAGATTGTATTTCATAATTCCTTCACCTCTGTTATATTTTTTTCATATGTTTATATTTAGACATATGTCTATTTCATTTATTCTATCATCTTTAGATTTATAATCAATCAACAATATATCTTATTTATCCACCAATAGACATAATTGTAATTTTGTCTAAGCATTTCAAATTCATAATTGTATTTTTAATATTATATCTTGAATAATCATGCATGAACAGATATAATCAACTAGTATGAGATATTGTTTATAAGGATTGAAGTTGATTTTATCCAATGAATCAATTGAAATTTTTTGAAATGGAATGTTGAGATTATATGCAATATTTAAAATTACAGGAATAAAACAATTGTCACAAGGAGGATTTGAAATTAATGAAGAGACTTATAAAACGCAAGGCTTTAGGCATGATAATGCTTATTGTCATGCTCTCAGCAACATTTTTGCTTAGTGGATGCGGAAGCAATAGTGTTGGAAAATCACCGGTATCAAACGCAGATGATTTGGCTGGCGCCACGATAGGTGTTCAATTAGGAACAACAGGAGATTTATATGTGTCAGACTATGAAAGCGAAGGCTCTACAATTTTGCGTTATACGAAGGCGGCAGATGCAATACAGGCACTGAAGCAGGGGAAAGTAGACTGTATTGTTGTGGATAAAGCGCCGGCAGAAGCTTTTTTGAATAATAACACGGATTTATCTGCTTTGGAGGATGAATTTACTCAGGAAGATTATGCTATCTGTATTTCAAAAGAGAATACAGAGTTAAAAGAAAAAATCAATCAGGCGATTGCGACGTTAAATGAAAACGGAACAATAGAAAGAATTATACAAAATTATATCGGAGACAGCACTAAGGGGCAATATCCATATGAAAAAGATACAACGG
Source organism: Konateibacter massiliensis (assembly GCF_900184995.1). Lineage (GTDB taxonomy): Bacteria > Bacillota > Clostridia > Lachnospirales > Lachnospiraceae > Lachnotalea > Lachnotalea massiliensis. The sequence continues at coordinate 1,943,776 of NZ_LT860099.1, read as the reverse complement.
TAGAACGTACCAACGGAACTTTGGTAGTTGCAACGAATGCAACATTTGAACCATATGAGTATATGCAGGGAGAAGAGATAGTCGGCATCGATATCGATTTAGCACAAGCTATTTGTGACTTAATTGGAATGGATCTTAAAGTGGAGAATATAGAATTTGATGCGATTATCAATGCAGTGCAATCAGGAAAGGCAGATATTGGAATAGCCGGAATGACTGTAACGGAGGAACGTCTCCAAAGTATAGATTTTACAGATTCTTATACCACATCAACACAGGTAATTGTAGTTCGAAACGGAGAGAGCAATACGATCACATCCTTGAAACAAAAGATTTACAATAATTTTATAGATGATAACCGCTATATGTACATTGTAAAAGGATTGCTAACCACTTTGGAAATTACCATACTTGCAATTATTTTAGGTGTAGTGGTTGGATTTTTGGTAGGTATTCTGAGAACCGCATGTGACAGCACCGGTAAATATAAATTGCTCAATCTGTTGCTGAAAGGGTATTTGACAATAATTCGTGGTACCCCTACGATGATTCAGTTGCTGATTATCTATTATGTTGTTTTTGCATCGTCAGATATGAATAAGGTATTGATTGCAGTTATTGCATTCGGTATAAACTCATCCGCTTATATTGCAGAAATTGTCAGATCGGGTATCAATTCGATTGACCCTGGGCAGTTTGAAGCAGCCAGAAGTATGGGACTTTCTTATCCGCAGACTATGCGATATATTATCATGCCGCAGGCGGTGAAAAATGTATTGCCGGCACTTGGTAATGAATTTATTGTATTATTAAAGGAAACCGCAATTACCGGATACATAGGAATTATGGATTTAACGAGAGGCGGAGATTATATTCGAAGCAGAACCTTTGAAGCGTTCTTGCCGCTTATAGCTGTTGCTCTGGTATATTTATGCATTGTTGTTATTTTAACTGCATGTGTAAGCGCAATGGAAAGGAAGTTACGGACGGATGGAAAATAATATTATTACGGTAAAGAATTTAAAAAAATCTTATAAAGACTTAGATGTATTAAATGGAATTGACTTAACGATTACAAAAGGGGAAGTGGTCGTTTTGATTGGTCCATCCGGATGCGGAAAGTCAACGTTATTGCGTTGCATGAATCTGCTCGAAGAGCCAACGCAAGGTCAGGTTTTTTTTGAAAAGGAAGAATTGACTAACAACAAATCAAATTTAAATGAGCAGAGACAGAAAATGATGATGGTTTTTCAGCAGTTTAATCTGTTCCCGCATATGACTATTTTAGAAAATGTTAGTTTTGGACCAATTAAATTACAGAAAAAGTCAAAGGGAGAAGCAGAGGAGAAGGCACTTAGTTTGTTAGAACGAGTAGGACTAGCAGACAAAGCAGCACAATATCCGCAGCAGCTTTCAGGAGGTCAAAAGCAGAGAGCCGCTATTTGCAGGGCACTTGCCATGGAACCGGATGTAATTCTGTTTGATGAGCCTACATCGGCACTAGATCCGGAAATGGTCAAAGAGGTACTGGAAGTAATGAAGGAATTGGCAAAATCCGGAATGACGATGATTTGTGTAACACATGAGATGGGATTTGCCAAAGAGGTGGCTTCCCGTGTTATCTTCTTGGAAAACGGATTGATTGCAGAAGACGGAAAACCAAAAGAAGTATTGGAAAATCCTCAAAATCCTAGATTAAAAGAGTTTTTATCAAAAGTGTTAGAATAACACAATAAGATATAATCAAAGCAAAAAACCTCTAAATTGATGTAGTAATAGTACTCAATTTAGAGGTTTTTTGCGAAGCATACTTTGTTCGAAGATATGAATAACAAACTATCTACAAGCCACAATAGCAGCTTGTAAAATTTCCATCCCCTTGTCTAGCTGTGCATCTGTAACAACAAGTGGGCAAAGAAAACGGATGACGTTGGAGTAAGCGCCTGCGCTTTCAATAATAAGTCCGTGATTTACGCAATACTGTACGATGTCTGAAACAATTTTAGAATTCGGTTTCTTGGACTTTTTATCCGTCACAAATTCAATACCCATCATACAACCAATGCCTCGAATGTCGCCAACTTCCTCGTATTTATCTAACCAGGAATGAAATTCCTTCTCTAATTTCTGGGAAATTTCAAGGGAACGTTCACATAGGTGATCTCTTTCAATAATTTCAATGACCTTTAGGGCAGAGGCACAGGCCAGCGCATTTCCGCCGTAAGTACCGCCGATAATACCGTTTTTAACACCATCAAATATTTCGTTGGAAGTAGTGATGGCACTCAACGGAATACCGGCAGCGATGGATTTGGCAGATGCTAAAATATCGGGAGGGCATCCGGCCTCTCCCCAGTAATTGGATACAAACATTTTTCCGGAACGTGCAAATCCAGTTTGAACTTCATCGGCAATTAGCAAAATTCCATTCTCATCACATATTTTTCGGACTGCTTTTACCCATCCAATTGGTGCGGGAATAAATCCGCCTTCGCCTTGTACTGGTTCCATTACAATTGCGGCAACGTATTCAGCAGGAGATGCTTCATCAAATACTTTCATCAGTTTTTCAATATAATAAGTGATTGCATCGTCCTCTGTGTTAAAATTAGGTGCTCGATACAAATAAGGAAATTCTGCACGGTAAATTCCGTCAGGGAAAGGACCGAGCCCTACGGCATAAGCTTTTTTGGCGGTCATCGTAGCAGAGAGAAGAGTTCTTCCGTGAAATGCGCCGGAAAATACAATGATATTCGGTCTGCCAGTATAGGATTTTGCTATCTTAACTGCGTTTTCAATTGCTTCTGCGCCAGAGTTAGCAAACATGGTTTTTCGTTTTGCTCCTTTGACAGGTACGATTTCATTCATTTTTTGAGCTAACTTGATGTAACCTTCATGGGTGACAATATTCATCATAGCATGAAAATATTTTTCAGACTGTTCCTTTACGACTTCAACCAGCTCAGGGTGGCTATATCCTATATTTAAGACGCCCACACCGCCTACCCAGTCGAGGAATAGATTGCCATCTATGTCTTCAATCATAGCCCCTTCTCCACGGCTGATGACACAAGGATATACGGATGTGATTGCATTTGGTACGTGCTCTTTTCTGTCTGCCAAAATAATAGAAGCTTTTGGACCTGGTAAAGGAGTACTAATATTTGGTAAAGAATCTTTTAGCATAATAATCTCCATTTCTGTGCTGTGATGCACGTTTCAGTAGTGGTTAAAAATTGTTAAAGGGCATAAAGATAAATGCGCTTAATCTCGTCAGGTGTGAAAACGACAGGATGATTTGCAATGCTTGGAGCGGATACCTTGCAGCAGTTTTGCGTGAGCCAGTCTACATCGTTTTTTTCAATCCCCATATCCCGAAGTGTTTCGGTTAGATGAAGGTCAGCAAGAAGTTCCTTTAATTTTGCAACAAAATCATTTTCATCATTGCCCCCAAGAAGCCTTGAGAGAAGATAAAATTTTTCTGGTGCTCCGCAAATAGATGCTTCATAGACAAAAGGAGCAAGTGCTGCCAAACCTCTCCCATGTACGGCGTTTCTTAGGCCGCTGACAGGATGCTCTAAGCCATGAAGTGCGGTAACACCGGCGGTATTAATAACCATACCGCCTAAGGTGCTTGCCATACATAAGTCATCCCAGTTACTCTCATTGCCGTTGCCTTGGTAAAGCTTCTTTAAGCTGCCAATGGCAAGTCTGGCACCTTCCAGCGCCAGGATGTTGGTGAGTGGCTGCGCAATCGTGGAAATATATCCATCTATGTTATGACATAGGGCATCAAAACCTACAGAGGCTAAGGTGTCTTTTGGCATTGTCTGCATAAGAAAGGGGTCAATGATAGAGTAGGCCGGAACAATAGCAGAGCAGCGCAGTGATTTTTTGTCTAGTGTATCTGGGTTTGTCATAACGGCAAAGCCATTGCCCTCACTTCCTGTGCCGCAGGTCGTTGGAACGGCGATAACAGGAAGTGCTTTGTCACTGGTTTTTTTACCATAAATATATTCTGTGATATCCCCACCATTGACAACTTGAAAAGCAATTGCCTTTGCGGCATCCAAACTGCTTCCTCCACCTAATGCGATGACGTGGTCGCAGCCGTTTTCTATCGCCAGCTTTGCACCGTCATATACCGTAGTGGTAAGAGGATTTGGTGTTACCTGATCAAAAAGGGTATAGGCCACATTGCTTTTTGCCAATAATTTTTCTGCCCTGGCAAGTAAGCCAGACTTTCTGGTGCTTTGCCCTCCAGTGACAATAAGAGCATGCTTCCCTAAAGTTGCGGCCTTTTCTCCAATTAAATCGGACTTACCGCGTCCAAACACCAGGTTTACTGGCAGATAGTATTGAAATTCCATTTAAAAACCTCCTGTTTCTATCGTGCTGAAACGTTATAGCTATTTTACATTTGTTGTTTTACCAGCCTCTACGTCGACAAAATAATCTTCTGTCAGTCCATAATTTTCAAGAATAGCGAGTAGGCTGCCATCTTCTTTCATTTCATTTAAAACAGTATTAACTTCCTCAAGAAAAGCCTTGTCATCAAAGCGTACTGCTGCACCAATCTGACCGCTTGCCTCAGCTTCGTAAGGAGACAGAAGCTTCAAATTTAAGGAGCTGTCTGTAGAGAGTGTATATCCGGCAACAATTCCATCCGTGACAACAGCATCCACTTTTCCCATATTGACTGCAGTCATTAAGGTTGCCTGACTATCATAGGCATCAAGCTTTGCAATTTTTCCCTCATCTAGCCATGCCTGTGCGGTCTCATAAAAGGTTGTGCCAGGCTGTGCGCCAATTGTTTTATCCTTTAAGTCCTCCTTGCTTGTAATGGTAGAGTCGGCAGGAATAACAACAGCTTCACCTTCCTGATACCATTTGTCAGTAAAGGCGGCAATCTGAAGTCTTTCCTCTTTTACATACATAGCATCTACAACCATATCGATGTTGTTGTTATTTAGCTCAACTAAAAGGTTAGAGAAGTCAACTATCTTCATTTGAATGTCCGGTATTCCGAGACGATTACAAATTTCTTTTAAGATTTCGATATCAATTCCTTTTAATTCTCCGGTTTCAACGTCAATATAACAAAAAGGTGCATCATTCGAGGAGCCAATTACAATATAACCTTGCTCCTTAATGCTTTTTAGTAAATCGGATTCACCAGTCGTGGACTGCTCCTCGGCATCCTCAGAAGAAGCATCAGTAGTGGAGGCGTCTTGTGTAGAAGTATCAGCTGTGCTGGCTTCCTCGTTTTCCTTTGTACTACAGCCTGCCAGCATTGCAAGGGATAGTAATAAGGTAAATAATAAGGTCATTAGTCTTTTCTTCATAAATTTTTTCATAATTTTACTTCCTTCCTTGTTTATATAATTAATTTATAGTGCAACAAATTGATTAGGAAAAGGAAACTTCCCCATTAGGAGCGAGAGCGTTTCATCCTTTTTTCTATAATTTTGCTAAGCTGCGATAATGGTATGCTTAATAGTAAATAGATGAGAGCAAGAAGCGTATAGGCTTCTACAGTAAGGAAAGTCTGCGAAGCGAAGGTTTTTGTTCGAAGAAGAAGCTCTTGCACGGAAATCATGGCGAGTAAGGAAGTATCTTTAATTAACATAACAAGATAATTTCCGAATACTGGAACTGAGTTGCGCAGTGCAGGAGGAATAATGAAGCAGAATAATACCTGACGTTCACTAAACCCAAGAGCAAGACCTGCTTCACGTTGACCAGGATCAACAGAAAGTATTGCCGAGCGAATAACCTCCGACATATAACAGCCATAGTTAATTGCAAAGCCGATAATTCCGCATGTAGCTGCTTCTAGCTGAATGTTTGCTTTGTATCCAAGGGTGGATAGTAAGCCATTTAACAGTACCGGAACAACATAATAAATATAAAAGAATTGAACCAATAGTGGTGTACCACGAATTAACTCAAGCACAATAGCCAAAAAACCACTTAAAATTTTATTTTTAGAAAGCCGTCCGATTGCGATGAGTAATGCTGCAATAAGTGCGCAGGCAAATCCGACTAGCGTGATATAAACTACAATTCCAATTCCACCCAGCAGGCTAGGGCCCAGAGTGTCGAAAGCTTTTTTAAAATGTAATTCCATATGAATTCCTCCTATGATAAAACTCTGGCTAAGAATGACTTGGTTCGTTCATTCTTAGGCTGTGTGAAAATATCGGCTGGAGCACCTTCCTCTATGACGTAACCGCCATCCATAAAGATAACTCGATCCGCAACATCTTTTGCAAATCCCATTTCATGTGTAACGACAATCATGGTCATTCCTTCTTTTGCAAGCTGCTTCATTACTTCTAAAACATCCCCCACTAGTTCAGGATCAAGAGCGGAAGTAGGCTCATCAAAAAGCAGGATGTCTGGCCTCATTGCTAAGGCCCTTGCAATTGCTACACGTTGTTGCTGACCACCCGATAAAGAAGCTGGATAAGAATTCGCTTTATTTTCAAGTCCTACCTTTCGAAGTAGTTCGAGAGCAGCCTCCTTTGCTTCGGCAGCCGGAACTTTGTTTAGCTTAACAGGGGCATACATTACATTTTCCAATACAGTTTTCAGAGGAAAAAGGTTAAAACGTTGAAATACCATCCCTACACGTTTTCGAAAGTCGGTCACCTTTTTGCCAAGATGTGTAATGTCCTCTCCCGAATATCTGATTTCGCCTCCCGTTGGCTGCTCCAAAAGGTTAATACAGCGAAGGAGGGTACTTTTCCCAGAACCGGATGGACCGATGATAACGACCACCTCTCCCTGCACAACAGAAAGATTAACGTCTATTAATACTTCTAAATCATCAAAACATTTAGATAAGTTGTTTATTTCGATTAATGCCATATCTTCACCCTCTATTCCTTTCTGTGAACAAATATAAAAAGCAACGGACTTTTCTTTAAAAAGCTCCGTTGCGTGAATGGTAATATTTATTTAATTTATTTGCCGGTTACCTTTATTTGGAGATGTTAAACTTCTTTTGGATAACTTCTGTTAGGATATCACAGGTTCCTTCCACCCCAAGCAGACTAGAATCTATCATAATGTCTTTATAATCTTTATCTGACAAAGAGTAACCACAATAGTGTCTATGATAAGATTCCCTTGCTTTATCAACGGATGCAATCATTTTTTTTGCTTCATCCGGTCCCATATTTAGTCTTTCAACACAATTGGCAAGTCTTGCTTCGTAAGGCGCATAAATAAAAATATTAATAATGTTTTTGCAGCCCTTTAAAATATAATCGGCGCAACGTCCTACGATAATACAGGATTCTCTTTCTGCCAGATTGAGAATAATTTTACGCTGTGCATCAAAAATGGAGTCTTGCATGGCAGTCGTACCGATACCCAGTGGATAATTCATATTGAAAAATGCTGATTTTGCGCTTTCTTCCACATTGCTGATGGCAGAAACAGGAAGATTTAAATTTTTGGAGGTCATTTCTACAATATCTCTGTCATAATATTCGATACCTAATTCTTCGCTAATGAGTCTTGCAATGGGTCTTCCCAAGCTCCCGAACTGTCTTGCTATTGTTATAACAAATTTTTCACTCATACAGAACACCTCTTTCTTTTTTTATGCTCCTTCTGTTTTTTTTATTATAGCTCGGAATGAGGAGAAGGGAAATGGCTATTTACTCCAAAAAATATTATGAATATTGTACTCAGAGTACAATGTGTGTTATACTAACCCATTATAATGACCGATAAAAGGAGGATGGATTATGAAGGCACAGGTAGTAGATTTGTATGATTGTGCAAAAGAAAAATACAATCTTGCCCTTCAATGCGGGGAACAAGGATTGACGAACTCGGTTTCTTGGGTTTATCTGGCAGAGGATATTCAGAATGTATCTTTTTTAAAAGGTGGAGAGTTGGTCATCACAACTGGTTTGTTTATTCAGAGTAACATAAAACTTAGCGAATTTATTTGCTCTCTGGTTACTTGCAATTGCAGTGGTATACTGATTAACATTGGAAAATATTTGGAAGATGACGACATAACAGAGGAAATCAAGGCGTTTTGTGAGATTAATCATTTTCCTTTATTTACAATGCCTTGGGAAGTTCATCTGATTGATATTATGCAGGACTATTGCAGCATTCTTTTGCACAATACGCAAAGTACAGAGCATTTAAATGCTGCTTTTCAAGGTGCAATCTACCAAAATGTGGTCCATGAAAATATTCTTCTTTCTTTAAACCAATATGGCTTCCCGACCGATGCGCAGTATCGGATGATAGCCATACAAAACCTGCAAAATATGACTAGAATCACGTTTGTGCTAAATCATCATAGGCTAAAATACCATCTGTTTGAGCATGAAAACAGGAAGATTTTAATTTATATGACCTCTACTTCAGACCTTTCCTTAAATGAATTGATTGAAGTCCTTTTGTTCTGTGATAGTATTATAATAGGAATCAGTAATACCATCGATTCTTTAGTCGAAATCAGTCAATGCTATAAAAGAGCGATGTTTTCGTTGGCAGCGGCTATATTTTGGAATATTCAATCGGTTAATTTTGATGATTTGGGTATTTTTCAAATACTTTTTTCGTCATCTAACCCAGAAGTACTTCAGGCAATTTCTAAAAAGTATTTGGGAAAACTGGAACAGTTTGATATGGAACATGATACGGAATATCTGGACACCCTAAAAATATATTTATTATCTGACTGTAACCTTTTAAAGTCAGCCTCAGCCATGCATACACATCGCAATACAATTATCTATCGAATGAAAAAGATTAAAGTATTACTAGATAGTGAACTGGATGATTCAAAAATAAAATTTGACCTTTTGATGGCCTTTTATATCAGAGAGTATTTTTCAATATTTTGAAGCTTCTGTGTACTACTCAGTTTTGCTCCATAAGCATTTTCCGGTATTCTGACGGGGACATACCTTTGCTCTTTCTAAAAAGCTTTGAAAAATAAGCCAGTTCAGATATCCCGCATGCGGCGGCAATATCCTGAATGGAGTCATAGGTTGTATTGAGCAGATAAATAGCATGATCCATTCGCTTTTCGTTTACAAAGGTAGTCAGCGTAGTTCCCACTTCTTTTGTAAACAGATTTGAGAGATAGCTGCGATTTAACGAAAAGACAGCAGCCAGCTGTGAAAGGCTTAAATCGGAAGATAAGTTCATTGAAATGTAATTTATCACTTTCTGAATAACTGGCGTATAATCTCTGGTTGAATGAGATTGAACTAAAAAACAATATTTTTTTATCATTTCTTTTTTTAGATCACCGCAGGCGGAAATAGAATTCAAACCTTCTATCTTCAATGCCAAACGGCTGGAAAGTGCATCCAGATATACAGGGTGGACATTTCCGCGCTGTGCACCTTTTCTCATAAGCGTATTTGCAATAATCAGATAATTCTTTTGATCTCTCAGCGTATCGTAAAGTCTTTGCTCCAGTTCAAAGGCAGAGCTAAACATCAGTTTTTCTGCTTCTTCATAATCACCCACAGAAATATAGTCCATTAATTTTTCTTCTTTTTTATATCGGTCCTCTATGTTCTTGGCGGTTTCAGAGCTGCTGTCAATTTTTGAACCTTCTTTGAAGGACAGTCCGGAATCATTTTTTGCTTTCAAATGTTTAATCTGGCAATCCGGTATTTCATAAAAGTTATTGCCAAAGCATTGCAGGTAGGCAAGTAAAAGATTTCTGTCATGGATAACCGGCAGAGATGAAAAATACTGATTCATGAATGTTTCATACTGCTCGGGAATACCTAGCTGTTCATTCAGTGTCCGAATACTATTTACGGTTGGATTGGTAAAAATGAACGGTCCCGCAAGCAGTAAATCGTATTCTTCTGAATCAGGGAGTGGAAAGATGAGGTAACTGCAATGAAATAAATCTTCCACGATATAAATACCTTGTTTTTCCTGGAGGATTAGCTCTAGGTCCGGAAAAGTATTTGAAAACTGATTCAAATTTTGCAGAAGGTTTTTTCTTAATCCGAGGTCAAACTCGCTGTTGCCATCCCATTCAATTGGAAACGATAAAAGCTTTGTGCGAATTTTGATTTCTCCTAAAAAGCTTCTCGTAAATTCTATCATCGTCATATCCGCTTGTCACTCCCCTTTCATTAATATGCATTTGTATAATATTTATTTAATATAGCAAAATATTTTGTAATATCAATCATAAATAAATATTGTTATATTAAAACAAAATATAAAACTAATTATTTGGCATCCTCATTGATATAATGGATTTAGATTTAAAACAGTTGATGTTATTAAAGGAGGTTCTTTATGGATGCTGGAACAAAAAAGGTAAGGCCTTTTGGGTTTACTGACAAGATGGGGTACATGTTTGGTGATTTCGGAAATGATTTCACATTTATACTTTCATCCATGTTTTTATTAAAGTTTTACACAGACGTTATGGGAGTATCGGCAGGAGTTGTAGGTTTTATCATGATGCTCGTAAGGTGTGTAGATGCATTTGCGGATGTGGCAATGGGGCAGATCTGCGACCGAAGCAAGTCAGGGGCAAAGGGAAAGTTTGCTCCATGGATAAGAAGAATGTGCGGACCGGTAGCGGTTGCATCGGTTCTGATGTATGCCGTGTGGTTACAAGACATGAGTATGCCGATTAAAATCTTTTGGTTGGTTTTTACTTACACTCTTTGGAGCGTCTGCTACACCGGTGTTAATATTCCTTATGGTTCGATGGCCTCTGCTATCACCGCGGAGCCAAGAGAGCGAGCAGCTCTTTCGAATTTCCGTACAATTGGAGCTACCTTGGCGAGTACGGTAATCGGTGTTGTTCTTCCGCTGGTGGTATATTATAAAGACGCGTCCGGAAATACGGCATTTTCAGGAGAAAAGATGTTTTTTGCGGCTCTTGCCTGTTCTGTTGGCGCTGTTGTATGCTATATGATTTGCTATCATATGACGACAGAGCGTGTGAAAATGGAAACAATAACGGAGCGTTTCTCCTTATCCGGTCTTATAAAAGTTACACTGGCAAACCGTGCGTTGGTTGGAATTATTATCTGTGCACTTCTCTTGCTTTTGGCACAGTTAACACTGAATGGAATGGGAAGCTACATTTATCCGAATTATTTTGGCAATGCCGGAGCCTTATCGTTAACGTTATTGCTTCAGAGTGTACTCACATTGGTTTTGTCCGCTTTTACAGTAAAGCTTTTAGAAAAAATCGGAAAGAAAGAGCTGGCAATGATTGGAACTACAATTGGAGCTGCCTCTCTTGTGATTGCTTTTGTTCTACATACAAAAAATGTATGGATATGGGTTGGACTTTATTTGGTGTCAACAATTGGAATTGCCTTATTTAATCTGGTATGTTGGGCAATGATTACAGATGTTATTGATGATTCGGAGGTAAAAACAGGAATAAGATCGGACGGAACAATTTATGCTGTTTATTCATTTGCACGTAAACTTGGGCAAGCACTGTCCTCTGGTCTGGTTGGCGGCCTGCTTTCTTTTATAGGTTATACATCCCTGACTGCTTTTGATCAGACCGTTGTTGATGGTATTTATAACATTACCTGTCTTGTGCCGGCGGTTGGTTTCATCCTGCTGTCTCTTGCACTAAAATTTGTTTACCCGCTTAATAAGAAAACAGTGGAAAAAAATGCAGAAATTCTAAAAAATAAAATTAAAAGTAGAGTTGAAAAATAAGGAGGAATTAAATTATGTTATATCCGATTTTGACACCGTCAAGAATATTGAGTGATTTGAGCGGAGTGTGGGATTTTAAACTAGATAACGGAAATGGATTTGCGGAAGGCTGGTATAAGGCACCCCTCGAGGATGCCATGACCATGCCGGTGCCTGCTTCCTATAATGATTTAAAGGAAGGAGCTGAATTCAGGGACCATTATGGCTGGGTCTTTTATCAGAGACAGATTTCGATGCCGGAAATGATGAAAACGCAGAGAATTGTATTGCGTTGTGCGGCGGTTACTCACCATGCCAATATTTATTTGAATGGAACACTGATTTCGGAACACAAGGGCGGCTTCCTTCCTTTTGAAGTGGAAATCACAGATAAGTTGTTGGAGGGAAATAATCTTCTTACCATTGCTGTAAACAATGTAATTGATTATTCAACCCTTCCTGTTGGCGGTAAAAACAACATGCTGGGCGGCGGATTGGTTAATTTTTCTTCTAAGGTGCCTCAGAAGCCACAGAACAATCCTAATTTTGATTTCTTTAACTATTGCGGAATCACACGTCCGGTAAAAATTTATACGACACCTAAAAATTATATCTCAGATATTGCAATTGTTCCGGAGGTAAAGGGAGTAGATGCAACGCTTGGTTATGAAATTGATACCGTTGGTGCTGGTAGCTGTAAGGTAGAGGTATTTGACAAAAACAAAATGCTGGTAGCCGCATCGGAAGGAACAAAAGGAACTTTGGAGATTAAGGATGTACATTTGTGGCAGCCTCTAAATGCTTACTTGTATGAAGTGAAGGTGACATTTGGAGAGGATGTTTATACATTGCCATACGGTATCCGTACCGTTCGTGTTGATGGGACTAATTTCCTGATTAATGAGAAGCCTTTTTATTTCAAAGGATACGGAAAGCACGAAGATACATTCCCGAATGGAAGAGGCATCAATCTTCCGATGAATACAAAAGATATATCCGTTATGAAGTGGCAGGGAGCGAATAGCTTCCGTACCAGCCATTATCCATACAGCGAAGAAATGATGCGCCTTTGCGATGAGGAAGGAATCGTAGTGATTGATGAGACAACGGCAGTTGGCGTTAATCTTGAGTTTGGCGGCGGTGCAAATTTCAATGGACAAAAAATCAGCACCTTTGATAAAGAAAATGGAATACAGACACAGGAACATCACAAAGAGGTCGTTCGTGACCTGATTGCAAGGGATAAAAACCATGCATGTGTTGTTATGTGGAGTATTGCGAATGAGCCTGATTCTTACTCCAAAGGAGCTTATGAATATTTTGAACCGCTTTATTCCCTTGCAAGAAAACTAGATCCGCAGAATCGCCCATGTACTCTGGTTAGCGTCCAGATGGGAGAGTATGGTCCGGAAAAGGATTGCTCTTCAACACTAAGTGATGTCATTTGCTTAAACCGCTATTATGGCTGGTATGCAGGTGCTCCTGATTTGGAAGGACCGGAAGCAGCTTTGAGAGAAGAACTTGACAGATGGTCCAAAATAGGAAAGCCGTTGCTGTTTACCGAATATGGAGCAGATACGGTAATGGGCTTTCACGATACCACCTCTGTTATGTACACAGAAGAATACCAGGTGGAGTACTATAAGATGAACAATCAGGTATTTGATGAGTATGAATTTGTAGTGGGGGAACAGGCATGGAATTTCGCAGATTTTGCAACCAGCCAAAGCTTACTGCGCGTTCAGGGAAATAAGAAAGGACTTTTCACAAGAGACCGAAAACCAAAACTTGCAGCACATTATTTCAGAGAAAGATGGAATAAGATACCGGATTTTGATTATAAAAAGTAAGGTTTTAAAAAACCTCTGATCTGAAATGGATTAGAGGTTTTTTGTAGGAAAGCAACTTAAATTGAAAGCATCAGAGAGAGGGAAGCGCGAGTTTACTCGCACTTTATAAGGGATATGAGTAGCACTATCGACAAGCCACAATAGCAGCCTGTAAAATCTCCAGTCCTTTGTCTTGTTGTGCATTTGTGACAACAAGCGGGCAAAGAAAACGGATGACGTTAGAGTAAGCGCCTGCGCTTTCAATAATAAGTCCGTGATTTACGCAATATTCTTTTGAAAGCTCCGTTGCTTGAATAATAACATTTATTAAGTTTGTGTAATATTTGTTTTGTTTAAAAAAACTAAATTATTTAGAAAGATTAAACTTTTTACGAATTACTTCTGTTAAGATATTGCAGGTTTCATCTATTCCAAGCAGACTCGAAACTATCATAATGTCTTTGTAGTCTTTGTCAGACATAGAATAACCACAGTAGTGTCTGTGATAAGATTCTCTGACTTTATCAACCGATGCAATCATTTTTTTGCCTCGTCGGGTCCCATGTTTAATCGTTCCACGCAGTTGACGAGTCTTGCTTCATAAGCTGAAATAAGCCAATGCTATAAAAGGGCGATATTTTGGAATATTCAATCAGTTAATTTTGACGATTTGGGTATTTTTCAAATACTTTTTTCTTCATCTGACCCAGAAGGGCTTCAGGCGATTTGCAAAAAAGGTTTGGGAAAACTGGAAGAGTTTGATATAGAACATGGTACGGAGTATATGAATACCCTAAAAATATATTTATTATCTGATTGTAATCTTTTAATGTCGGTTTCAGTCATGCATACCCATCGCAATACCATTATCTATAGAATGAAAAAGATTAAAGAGTTATTAGAAACTGAGTTAGATGATTCGAAAATAAAATTTGACCTTTTGATGGCATTTTATATCAGGAAGTATTTTCGATATTTTGACGGAGACATGCCACGAAGCGTTTTTTGATATATCGCATACTTTGGAGAGTAAATAATAATCAAATGTTGATGAAGTTTTTTGAACTAATATTTGATAAAGAATTTTTTGCATAATCCCCCATAGTTGTTTATAACATCATGCTAAAACAAGGGGAGCTGTGGATAAAACCGCGAGAACGCAAGCAGTATCTTTATGATTGCAGAAGAAATAGTGATGTGCTATACTGAGGACGGAAAGGTGTAAGCACCAGATAAATGGAATTAAAATGCTTTAGATACACTCGAAAGGTATTGGAAATATATGTTTAAAGAGTGGTATTTAGGGAAAAAGAATGAATGGAAAATATACGTGCGAGGTATGTGAGTACAGTTATCAATTACACTAAATGGTGTTGAGTTTGTTAGGAGCAAAGTGGTAATTACCACGGACAGAAATGTATTAATAATCCTTATGATAAGTGCGCCATTAAGAAAGGAAGCTGGTACGAATATTACTAGAGCTGAAACTTATTGCAAAGAGGGGAATTTATGGGAAGAATCAAAAAGGAAGGTCTTATTTTATTAATAAGAAGTTTCAAAAAAATAAATGAAGAAATTGAAAATAAACAGCAAATTGATGTGGAGGTTCTTACAGACTGTCAGTCTCAGGCAGTTGACTTGGGAAACTATATCGAACTTTTATATAAAGATATAAACACATCAGACTTGATACATAAACTGGAAGAGTACTGTGAATTTGTATATCAATTAAGTCTGCCTGAGAATTGCTGTGAAATGAAAAGAATTTTAAAGAAAACAAGAAAGCTTTTATTCGCAATAGAGAGCGATATACAATATTTGCTTCCGGAAGATAAAAAGATAATTGTCTTTTTGCCATATAAGGCGTCTATGTGGGATAGTCTGGAAAGTATCTATTTCGCCGCAAAAGAAGATCCGATGTGTGAGGTGTATGTTATCCCTATTCCGTATTATGATAAGAACCCAGATGGGAGTTTTGGAAGAAATCACTACGAGGGAGAGGATTTTCCAGAAAATATTCCAATTACATCCTGGCAGGAATTTTCGATTGAGGAGAATAGGCCGGATGTTATCTTTGTGCATAATCCCTATGATAATTGGAATTTTGCAACAAGCGTTTATCCACAGTTTTATTGCAGGGAATTAAAAAAGCATACAGACGAATTGGTATATGTTCCTTATTTTGTGCTACATGAAATCAAGTTGGAGAACAGGTTTGAAGTGGACAAGATAAAGCATTTTGCTTCATTACCAGGGGTCATATATGCAGACAAGGTTATTGTTCAATCTGAGGAAATGAAAAAAATATATGTAACAGAATTTATAGCATGGGCAGAAGAGCACAAACTGGCGGGGAAATATACAGATAAGGCATATCAGGATAATAGAATATTGGGTATAGGGTCTCCTAAATTTGACAAGCTGTTTTCTGATGGAGCGAAGAGAATTCCGCTTCAATGGGAAGCGAAAATAGGCAGTGGTGAAGGCAGAAAGAAAGTTATTTTTTTTAATACAAATGTTAGTTTGATTTTAAATAATGGTGATTATTTTGTTGAGAACTTAAAAAGAATAGAGAAGATATTTGAACGATACTCAAAAGAGTATGTAGTTATTTGGAGAGAACATCCTCTGACATATGAAAGCATGAAATCCATGCGTCCTCAGATATTAGAAGAATATTTAAAGTTTAAAGAATATTTTATAAAGAAGGATTGGGTTATTATGGATGAAACGCCAGAGTGGCACCAAGCTGTGGCTGTTTCAGACTGCTATTACGGAGCAGGAGGTTCCTTAAGTGCACTGTATTTAGCTACTAAAAAGCCGATTATGATTACGGATTATAAATATCCTAATGGCATCTCAAATAAAGAGGTGACGGTTGAAACGATGTTCAGGATGATGAATAAAAAACACTATTTTAATGAGGTGTTTTCTAATTTGCTAGATTTGTTTTTAAGTAAGTTCGTGCAGATTTCAGAACATCAAAAGAAGTGCCTTGAATTTCTTCCTGAACCGGATGAAATCAAGCAGGTGTGTGTTGGAAAGAGAATATATGATTGCTGCTGTGGGCAGAGAAGGGGAAATGTATGAATTATGCAGTGATTCTTGCCGGGGGAAAAGGTGTAAGATTTAACGGAGATATTCCAAAACAATTTGTGGAGCTGACAGGTTATCCTATGCTTGCTTATTCCATGAAAACAGCGGAGGAAAATAAGAATGTTGATGAAATCTGTATTGTTGCACCTCTGGCTTATCATGATGAAATAAAAAGATGGGTGAAAGAATTTCATATTACTAAGTTTCGATATTTGGCTGAATCAGGTAAAGAGAGATATGAATCTGTATACAGCGGTGTGCAGGCGATTCCAGCCAAAGCCAGAGATACTGTGATAATTATGACGGCTGTGTGCCCGTTTGTATCTCAGGCAACTATGAACAAGTTGTATGCTGCCATAGAAGAATATGATGCCTGTATTACAGTAATAAAAGCAACAGATGCCATAACTTTTAGCAATAATGGTAAGGAAGTTAACAGAACTCTGCAAAAGAAAAAATTGTTTATTCAACAAGGGCCGCAGATTTTCAGATTCAATGTCCTTGTCCAGGCTCACAAAAGCTATCAGGATGATGAAAATCGAGTTGAGGTGAATGAAGACAGCGAACTTGTGTTAAATATAGGTGTGGAGTGCGGCATGGTAATGGGAGATAGATATTGTATTAAAGTAACCTATCCTGAAGATCTGGCTATTGTAAATGCACTTTACCCCCTATTTATTGAACAGGAGAACAAGTTGCTTCGGGAAGAGAGGGAGGATTGTTAAATGCACAATATAGTAAGTGAGGATTCGAAAACAGTTGCTACATCCGATTATATTGATTGGGGTAAATTAACAGGGAAGACCATACTGATTGCTGGTGCCAATGGATATGTTCCTCAGTTTTTTATACATACATTTTTGTGCAGGAATGATTTGTTCGGTTCTGATATAAGAGTAGTTGCTTTGTGTAGAAATAAGGATAAAGCCTATATAAGATTTGGAGAATATTTAAAGCGTTCTGATTTTCAGATACTGTATCAGGATATATGTGATGAAGTGAAACTGAATGAAAAAATAGATTATATAATACATGCAGCTTCTCCGGCTGGAATAAAGATAACAATGGATAATCCCATGTCCGTTTTTGATGCCAATGTAATGGGTATGAAGAATATGGCTGATATTGCGTTAAGGAATGGTGCCAAGGTGCTGTATATTTCGAGTGTAGATGTATATGGACATATCCCGGAGCTTAAGAGATATGAAGAGACAGACATAGGCGTGATTGATCATTTGACATCAAGAAATATATATGCTTCAGCGAAACGTGCTACAGAAAGCCTGTGTATGTGTTATGGAAAATTAGGACTTGATTATGTGATTGCTAGACCATCTCAAATCATGGGACCGGGAATTGGCCTTGATGATGAACGTCTGCATATTAATATGATAAACCAGATGCTGACCGATGGAAAAATTATTTTAAAAGGTGACGGAACGCCTAAGAGAAGTTTTATTTATGTCACAGATGTAATAACTGGTATGCTTTGTGCAATGACAAAAGGCGAAGCAAAAGAAGTATATAACGTATGCAATGAAGCTGCAGAAGCTACGGTTAGAGAATTGGCTGAAACAATTTCCGAGCTGATTTCAGGAAGTGCTGAAGCCATAGAATACGATTATGCAGCGAGAACTAAGGACCTAGCAGTGAAAAGCGTGGTTTCACAGGTATGCATTTCTTCCGGGAAACTTAGAAAAATAGGTTGGGAACCTAAGCTTGGATTATTAGATGCTGGCAAAAGAATGATTGAGTATTATCAAAATAAGGAATAAAAGATAGCTATGGAAAAGGATCAAGTAATTAATATAGTTCTTGTAGGATACATAAATCGTAATCTTGGAGACCCGGCGATAGCGGAATGTGCAAGATATATCTTGGAAGAATCTCTGGATATGGCAGGAATAGAGAAGTATTATATTCATCTTTATAATATGTATATCAGAGATATGGCGGTCATAGAAAAAGCTGATGCCATTGTTTTTGCAGGGGGAGGCTTGATTAAATATAAACGGGAATTATTCTATGAGTTTATACCTGAAATCATAGAGGTGGCTCAGAAAAATGATATTCCTATTTATTTTAATTGCGTTGGAGTAGAGGGATATAGTGAAACGGACTCTCGTTGTCAGGTTCTCAAAAAAGCCGTTAATTCTGCTTGTGTCAAAGGGATTACCATACGTGATGACTATGACTTGTTTGTGGAGCATTATCTAAGAAAAGATATGGATTGCAGGAAAGTGCTGGACCCGGTATCACTCGCTGCAGAAGTTTACCATATAAATGATGAACGTGAGAGAAAAAAAGTCATAGGTCTGCAGATTGCAAGGCCTGAACTTTATGAGGATTATGGAGTTAAAGGTTTTTCTAGGGAACATCAATTGGAGTTTTGGAAACAACTCATTGACAAAATAGAGTCTGAAACAGAATACAAATGGCAGATTTTTTCAAATGGGCTGCTGCAGGATTATATGTTTCATAGGGAGTTGTTGGCATATCTGGGGAAAGAAGAATGTGAAGAGTATCTTGTTCCACGACCGGCGGAAGTCTGGGAGTTGGTTACAACTATATCTGAGTACAGCGGAATTGTAGCTACAAGATTACATGGGAATATTATAGCC
This sequence comes from Konateibacter massiliensis, assembly GCF_900184995.1. Classification (GTDB taxonomy): domain Bacteria; phylum Bacillota; class Clostridia; order Lachnospirales; family Lachnospiraceae; genus Lachnotalea; species Lachnotalea massiliensis. The sequence continues at coordinate 1,924,542 of NZ_LT860099.1, read as the reverse complement.
TATGCTGTGAATGTGCCTAGTATTGGACTTGTGTGGAACGATAAGATGGTTCGCTGGGGAGAGAGCATAGGATATAAAAAGCGATTTTTAGATGTGACGATGTTTGATGCTGATATTGTATTTAATAAAATGATGCAAGCAATGGAAGAAGGCATAATTAATATAAGTAAAAAAGAGAAAATTAATATAGAAGAACCGTTGGTATTGTTTCTGAAAAAATATTGCGTGAAAAATAGCAAGAAAGAGATTAATGCGGGCAGAAAAGAATGGCCTGAAACTTTGATTTCCAGTGCAATGGGAGGACATAAATATCAATATGCGGGGATGAATTCTTTAGTTACATTTGAGAACGGTTACAATGATGGGTTTAGAAATTTTGAAGTTGATTTGAAATTATCATCTGATAATAAATTGGTTTGTGTTAATGGTTGGAATGAATCGACTTATAAGAAGCTGGGATTAATGTTAGATGGTAACACAATTCCTGACGTTCCAACTCATAGAGAGTTTATGAAAATGAAATATTATGGACATTACCCAACATCGGATTTTGTAACTTTGTTTGAAGCTATATCATCATATCCGGATATTTCCTTTGTATTTGATATACGTTCTAATACCATAGAACAGATGGAAAAGATAGTCAGCATTTTAAGTGCAGACAAATATCATTTACGAAACGGTCATTTTGTAAGGGTGTCAACTGTAGAGGATGCAAAAGTAGTGAACTGCCATATGGAAGGTATTGGTATTATTTTGGATATATCGTCATCTATGCTGGCAGATGGATTCATTCGCCCAGTGATTTTTTCAGAGCTCGGCAATTTGGATGTTCAATGTGTCTCGTTTCAAAAAGGGATTGTTTCAGAAAGGCTTGTTCAACAAGCAAAGTGTAACGATAAAAAAATTTTTGCATTTAACACAAACTCCTTTCAAGAAGCAGAAAAAATGCTAAATATGGGAGTTGATTATGTGGGTACTGATTATCTGTGCATGGAAGGTTTGTTAAAATTGGAGGATAATTAAGGTGGATGGGTTGGATTTTATTATTGAATTGATTAGAAACAAATATAGCGGAAGAGATATTGTTTTATGGGGGGCTGGAAACGGATGCAGTTTCTATAAGAAGGCTATAGAAACGAATATCGGGGTTATTAAATATGTTGTTGATGTAAACCCTGATAAACAAAATAAAACAAGTGTTTTTAATCCATCTGTACTTGACGGAAGAGCAAAGGAAGTTTTTGTTGTGGTTACTTGTACATCGTATTTTGCGGAAATTGAACAAAAATTGAGATACTATGGATACAACGAAGAAAGTGATTATTTATATTTTCCTAATGAGGTAAGAAACTATCATGGAAAGTTGTATTGTGATATTAATGGAAATAAAATAGTGGGAGATCTTGGGGGAGCTATTGTAAAGTTTAATGGCCAAAACAGCACCTTAGTTATAGAAGAGAGCGTAGTGTTAAATAATATTACCTTAATCATTGGTGAAAATTGTAAGATTCAAATTGGTGAGGGGACGAGGATAAACCCAGGAAACATAGGGCAAATAACAAGATGGAAAATACTAGATGGCGGGGAACTGTGTATTGGTAAGAATTGTACTTTTTTTGGCGGCGGACAGCTATTTGTTATTGAAAATTCTCGGCTAGAAGTAGGAGATGGAACTACAGTCGGATACGACTATTATTTTTACAGTCCTTTAAATTCTTATCTTATAATTGGAAAGGATTGCATGTTGAGCCATAGAGTAGGACTGCATGCTCAGGATGGTCATGCTATTTTTGATTTAAAATCAATGAAGAAAATAAATAACCATAATGGCACGCTAATACATGACCATGTTTGGATAGGATATAATGCAACGATTTTAAAGAATGTAACAGTAGGAACCGGAGCAATTATCGGAGCCGATTCACATGTGAATAAAAGTGTACCTAATAATTGTGTGGTATCCGGGAATCCGGCAGTAGTCATTAAGACAGATGTTGCATGGACCAGGAGAGGCGGAGCAAAGCAACTGGAGATGCTGGATGCACAATATAAAAAATTTACAGAAAATGAGGGTGATTAGATTATGCTGTTTGTATTTATGTCACAGCCGGATTTTAGCTGCAATTCATATGCGTTATGGAAGTATATTAATGAGAACACTGAATTTCACACAGCTTGGATTATGAAACGCCCAGAGTATTTGGAGGTGATAAAGGAACGTGGAATTAGATGTGCACTTTATAATACTCTTGAAGGGCAAAGGTTAGTAGATGAGGCTGACTGTGTTGTGATGAATTCCTATACATTCCTTGCCTTAAGAAAACGAGAAGGACAGATATGGGTGAATCTATGGCATGGCAGTGGTATCAAGGCGCATGATTATTACAATTATGAAATGAATCCAAAGCATGTTAAGAAGCTTCATGATTACTTTGATAAAGTGGATTTGATGTGTGTTCACAGTCTGGATGACCGTTTTAAATTAGCGGCACAGCTGCATTTTGATATGAGGCATATTTATGTGACAGGACAAGCGCGATTGGACGGGGTGTCTGATTCTAAGGGGAAGGAGTTGCTTCATAGGATTTATGGTGAAAGGATTGCTGGGATAGACAAATTTATATTTTTTGCACCGTCTTTCAGAGCCAATATGAGTTCTCACTCTGGAACCATATATTCAGATAATATATTTCGTATTCCCGATTATAAGAATGATGAGCTGCTGGAATTTCTTGAGAAGAATCATGCGGCTATTATTTATAAATTACATCCGGTGGAGCAGACGGCCTTTGCAGGAAGAGAGTTTCACACCAATAACAGGTGTCTGGAGCTGACGGATGAAATGCTTTTTCATAATGACATTCGATATTATGATATTTTAAATGTCTTTGATGTGATGATTAGTGATTACTCAAGCATTGCGTATGATTTTTTGCTGTTGGACAGACCTGTTGTTTATCTGATCCCGGACTACGAAGAGTATACTAGTGACAGAGGATTTGTTTTTGCTCATGTGGAAGATTATATGCCGGGAGAAAAGGTCTTTGATTTTCAGACTATGTTGAGTGGACTGAGGGAGGCAATGAATCAACCGGAAAAATATCAGTTGGAAAGACAATTTGTATTACGTCAGAGATTTGATTATATGGATTCTGGTGCGGCAAAGAGATGTTTAGATGTAATACAAAAATACAAGCCGATTTCTGATATGATTGAAGAATATCATTGTCCGACTATATATAAAATGCCAACGATTGCTGAGCAGATAGAGCCATATGTTGAAGGTGATGTTGTAGTGATTGATTCTCAGAAGAAATATTCGGAAGAGGAGAAACAACGTATTTTACAGGAAAAGAAACTTCTGTATGTGACAGGGGAGATTCCGGGAAAGTATAGACAACTTACAGGACAAAGCTCTGATGAAATTGCGGATTTAGAGTTTTACTATCAGGTCTACCAACACCAGAACCATCAGATCCTGTTCTGTCAGGGAGGTGTGGATTGTGACCGATTCCTCCCAAGTGTTACCAGTATTCCAAAAGACAGGATAAGAATTGGTTTTGCCGGCACCATTGATAACAGGATTTATTTTGCCATGGTGCAGTGTATCTGTGAAGTTTACTCTGATTGCGATATTATATTCGCTGGATATATTTATGGAGACTATCCTGTCTGGTTAGATGGATTTGAAAATCTCCATTATGTTCAAACTACTTATGAGGAACTGCCGGACTTGATTAATAGTTTTGATGTGGCGATTCTTCCGTTCTTTGGACGGCATCAGAAAAAAGTACCGAGTGAGCTGTATCAGTATCTTGCCTGTGGAAAGCAAGTGATTACTTCAGACATGCCGAATCTGCCGGATATAGATGGTGTATATAGAAGCAAATCTGTGTCAGAGGCTGTAAATAACATAACGGAAGCCTTGGGTAGATGTAATGATGAAAAGTTACAATTGTCGTTACAGGAAGAGGCGCTTAATCATAGCTGGAAAAATCGGATAGAAATTAACTTGAATGAGAAATAGGGTCCCATTGGTTATTTCGGGAGTATCCCTTAGCAATTCCTGTGTTACAAATAAGAAGATATTCTGTTGTGCACATTGGAGATTTAATTATGTTGAAATGGATAAAAGATGAAATAGATTTAATTTTACATTATAATATGTCGGTTGTCGGAGGATTTTTGGGTGCATATGCGCTGCTGCAGCGGGGCGGAAATTTCGGTTCCTCCCAAACAGCAAACATGATATATCTGACGGTAGGCGGGGTACGTGGAAATGCCGGTGATTTATTGATACATGTATTTGCCCTTCTTGTCTACATATGCACATTGGTTATAGCGTTTTTGCTGCCGAAATATATCAAGGCTGATATGAGGTATGTTACGATTCTTGCAGAGCTGGCAGGCATTTTGATTACCGGATTTTTGCCCGCCAAAATGAACTCGATTGTTGCGCTTTACCCAATATTTGCAATGACAGGATTGCAGTGGGGAACCTTCAGCGGGGCAAAGGGCTATAATAGTGCATCCATTTTCTCAACTAACAATTTAAGGCAGACGGTTTGTGGTTTGGCGGAGTACTGCCGAACAAAGGATGCGGCAGAGCTGAGAAAGTTTAAGTTTTACATGTTTACACTTGTCTCCTTCCATTTAGGTGCAGGGCTTGGCTGTGTTGCAGTGATTAAATGGGCAGTGCCGGGTATTTGGCTGTGCGCACTTCCACTTATTACCGCGTTCACTTTTTTAACGGTGGCGACCGTAAAACAACAGAAAGAAGAAATGGTCTGCGGTAAGGCGTAGATTGGATAAAGAACAGAGGGCACCTTTAGAAGAAAAATAATCTTTTGAAGGTGCTTTTAACATTTTTAGTTATCTTTGGTTGGTTGTGTAAAATATTTCCTGTGATATACTGAAATTAACAGGAGGTATGATAAGTATGAAAAGTAAGAAAATTGTAATTGGTAAAAATTTAGCTTATCTTCGTCAGAATAGCCGGCTATCCATTGAGGCGGTAGCAAATAAAATAGGAGTGTCAAGGCAGGCCGTGGCGAAATGGGAAACGGGGGAAACTGTCCCTGATATTATTAACTGTGACAAATTGGCAGAGCTGTATCAGGTATCTGTTGATGACCTGCTTCATTATGATGCAGATGAGGAGAAATTGGGAATTCCGCCGAAAGGAAAGTATATGTTTGGCATAACAAAGCTAGGCGAGCGCGGTCAGGTGGTTATTCCGAAACAGGCAAGAGATAAAATGCGATTGAAAGCAGGAGATACCTTTGTAGTCTTGGGAGATGACAATCCCGGAACAAGAGGAATTGCGCTGGTTCCGGCAGAACAGTTTGAGCAGGCTGCCAGAGCGATGCTAAACAGCATAAATGTCGGAATATTTCAAGAGGACACAGGTGAAGAATGATGAAGAGGGGGAGAACATTGAAAATCATAGGGTTGGTTGTTTTACTAATTATTATAATCGGAGTAATAGCGGCAGCGGTTTACTGTTACAAATGCACGCATTACTGGCAGACGGACTTGAAAAAAACGAGGAAGGCAGGCTATACGGAAAAGCAGGTTATATTGCCAAATGGCGAAACAATTAACTATGCAGAGGGTCCTGACAATGGCAAAGCGCTGCTTTTGATACACGGTCAGACTGGTGCATGGGAGGACTATGTCCGTGTACTGCCAAAACTGTGTGAGAACTGGCATGTTTTTGCGGTGGACTGCTATGGGCACGGAAAATCTTCGCATGATGAAGAAACATATTATTTGAAGGAAAACGGTAATGACTTGATTTGGTTTCTAGACCATGTGATCGGCGAAGATGCCGTGGTATCCGGTCACTCTTCCGGCGGAATATTGGCGGCTTATGTAGCGGCATACGGCGGTGACAGGGTTGTCGGTGCGGTGCTGGAAGATCCTCCGGTATTTTCCACGGAGCAAAATTATTTTGAAAAATCCTTTGCTTATCAGGATACCTACAAAAACATACATGACTATATCTCAGGTGAACAGACAGAATGCTGGGAGGCATATTATATGAGACATTGCTTATGGGGACAGCTTTATATGACATCATCGATGAACGGCATTGCCAATTATGCCCAGCGTTATCATGAAAAGCATCCAACCGAGCCGGTACAATACTTTTTTATGCCGGAGTCTATAAACGGCATATTCCTATTTGTAAACGAGTATGACTTTCTCTTTGGAGAACACTTTTATGATTACTCTTGGCACAGTGGAATTCCCCATGAAAAACTGTTGTCTGATATAAAGGTTCCGACTGTTTTTCTCCACGTGAAGGCTTTGTACACGGAGGATGGGATATTGATGGCAGCATCCTCCGATGAGCAGGCAAGAAAGGCAGCTGAGCTTATTGGTGACTGCGAGTTTGTGGAACTGTCCGGTAATCACAATATACACCGCTTTAAACCGGAGGCTTTTATCGAGGCAGTAAACCGATTGAATTAATATTTTCATAATGCTATACTAAAAAAGAAAAGGAGCATATGATGGAAAGCTTGACGAAAAATAAGCAGGATAAGAGTACAATCAAACAAATGGTAGAAAAATATTTTTCGCCTCTTGAGCTGAAAACCTATAAAGAATTGACGGAGGGTTACTTCAATGTGGCTTACGAAATAACGTTGAGTGATGAGCAAAAGGTTATATTAAAGATTGCTCCGTCAAAAGAAATTCGAATTATGACTTACGAAAAAAATATTATGTTCAGCGAAGTGGAAGCGATGAAAACGGCGGCACGATATGAAGAGATTCCGGTTCCGGAAGTGATTGGCTATGATGACAGTTGTACAATTTGTGAAACTCCGTATTTTTTTATGGAAAAATTGGAGGGCAAGAGTCTGAATGCGGTCAAAAGCTCTCTTACACCGGATCAGATTGAGACTATCTATACCGAAACGGGAGAAATCAACAGAAAAATAAACGAGATATGCTGCTCTTGTTTCGGGTATCCCGGTCAACCTGAATTTCAAGGGGAAGAGTGGTATCCGGTTTTTCGAAAGATGCTGGAAGCCGGAGTGAATGACGCAAAGCACGGCAATGTAGATTTGAAAATACCAATTGATAACATGTGGGCTTGTTTGGAGGAGGATAAGGAAATTTTTAAAGAGGTGACAGAGCCAAAGCTGGTACATTGGGATTGCTGGGATGGCAATATTTTTGTTTTAAATGGCAGAGTTACAGGGCTGATCGATTGGGAGAGAAGCCTTTGGGCAGATCCTTTGATGGAGGTAGGATTTCGAACCTATTCCGATAATACCTTTTTTCAAAAAGGATATGGGATTGGGGCGCTAACCGAAAAACAGAGGCGCAGAGCATTGTGGTATGATATCTATCTCATGGTTTTAGTAGCCTCGGAATGTGAATACAGAAACTATGAAACAATGGATATGTATCACTGGTCAACGCAGGTGCTGATGAAGCAGTTTGCAAAAGCAGCGGCTCGAAAGGATAATATGCAAAACAATAAATACGAACTGATACAAAACTTGGATAAATTACATACAACTGATTTAGGTATCGTGCGAATTAAGAAAAATCTTTCCTTGGATGTGGAGGATGTAGTTGTATGGTGCAGTGACGAAATTCAAAAGCCAAACGCTGTTATAACCAGGAGAGGTAAAAACTGGTATATCGATATAGATGAATGTGAAATAACCGTAAATGCGTATAGCTATACCATTATTACGGCTCATAAGACAAAAGGAGAACCCAAATGATTAATCCAGCATCATTATTTAAAATGAAACAAGCAAAAGACACCTTTGTGCAAAATCATCCCAAGTTTCCGAAATTTTTGGAGGCGGTGAGACGAGATGCGATTAAAGAGGGAACGATAATTGAAATTAATGTAACCACACCAGAGGGCAAAACTCTGAGTTCCAATATAAAACTCAAAGAAACGGATATCGAAGCGCTGCATGAGCTTTTGAAAAAGGAATAGAATCAAAAATAGAATAGAGCAGCAATACGTCAAATTACAGCAGGGTGCGCAAATATAATATTATTGCGCACCCTGCTTGTGTAAATCAGACAAGAGAAAGCTGAGAAGTTTGTATATAATTTAGAGTTTTCATTTAAAACAAACTATGATAAAATAGCATTACGGCGCAAAAAAATAACGCAATAAATAAAAATGCGCAACCAATTTGGCGGAGGTAAAGGATGAAGTTTCAGTGTGGGAAAGAGAACGGATATGAACGAATTACAATACAAGAAATAGCCAAGGAACTAGAAATGTCGCCTACGACCGTCTCTCGCGCCATTTCAGGAAAGGGACGGATTGGGCAGGAAACAAAAAACAGGGTATTCCAGTTTTTGGAGGAGCATCATTTGGTACCGAATACAAATGAAAAAACAGAGAAAAAATCGAAAAATATTTGTGTACTTTTGCCCGGAGAGACAGGACATGCGGCAACACCTTATTTTCAGGAAATTTTGCTGAGCATCTATGATAGTTTTTCGGCATGGGGCTACGGTGTAATGATTGTGAAGGCTACCTCTGCCAACATACAGGAGTTAAAGGCTTTAGTAGAGCAGCATAAAATAGATGGAGCAATCCTGACCAGAACAATGGAGGATGATTTGGCAATACGCTATCTGCAAAAACAAAACGTTCCCTTTGTTGTAATCGGAAGCTGGGCAGAAGAAAATGTTATCCAGGTAGATTTTGATCAGGAGGGTGGCTGCAAGGATTTGGCATCCGTACTGCTACGGATGAATATTAAGAAAATCGCCTGCGTTTGCGGTGATGGCGGACATATTGTAACCCAGAGCCGTTTGAAGGGCATCAGGGAGGCGTACCGGGAAGCCGGAGCATTGCTGGACGAAGATTTGCTCTATACGGGAGCAGTTTATCCCTCGGTCGTGGAAAAAGATGTGGCAGAGCTTTTGGAAAAGGGCGTTGAGTGTATTTTATGCCTTGACGATAATATCTGCCTGAGTGTGGTGAATGCTCTGCATAAGAGCAAGGTAAGAATTCCGCAGGATGTAAAAGTTGCTTCCTGCTACGGCAGCAGATTGCTGGCAAACTGCTATCCGTCTGTGACCTGCCTTGAGTTTGACGTAACAGAGATGGGAGGCGTTGCTTCCAAGAAGCTGTTAGATGCCATGAACAAAAACGCAGATTATGATAAGCTGACACTTGGCTACAATGTTTTAATAAAAGATTCTACAATGTAAGCGATAAGAAGATATGGAGAACAAAAATGGAAATGAATACAGAAATAAAACTTGATAAGCTGCTACACGGCGGTGACTACAATCCGGAGCAATGGCTGGAATTTCCGGAGATACTGGAAAAGGATTTGGAGCTTTTTCTAAAGGCAGAAATCAATCTTGTGACAATGGGAATGTTCGCGTGGAGCAAGCTTGAGCCGGAGGAAGGAAAATACGAAACAGGCTGGCTTCTCAACATAGTTGACAAGATGTACAAAAACGGAATTTATACAATACTTGGCACTCCTTCCGGGGCAAGACCGCAATGGCTGGCAAAACGCTATCCAGAGGTTTTGCGTGTGAATGAAAAGCGTGAGAGAAACCTCTTTGGCGGACGCCAAAATCACTGTTATACCTCACCTGCGTACCGCAGGAAGGTACGAGAGATAAATATGGTTTTGGCAAAAGAAATCGGCAGTCATCCGGGTGTTTTGGCGCTGCATCTCTCAAATGAGTACATTGGAGACTGTCATTGCCCGCTTTGTCAGGAGCAGTTTAGAGAATGGCTGAAGGAACGCTATGGGACGATAGACGAGCTGAACAAGAGATGGAACACCACATTCTGGAGCCATACCTACCAAAGCTTTGACCAGATTGAAAGCCCGTCTCCAAACGGCGAAATGCTGCTGCATGCGCTGAGCCTCGATTGGAAACGCTTTGTGACGGCACAGACCGTTGACTTTGTCGCAGAGGAAAAACGAGCAATGTACGACGGTGGTTGTCGGCAACCGGTTACCGTTAATTTTATAGGAGATTATGAAGGGTTAAATTATAGAAAATTTAAGGATGTCATTGAACTTTCTTCTTGGGACAGCTATCCGGAATGGCACAGAGGACCGGAGACAGACGTGGCGCTGGATGCGGCACTTCAGCATGATTTTATGAGGAGTCTTTTGAAAAAGCCGTTCCTGCTTATGGAATCCTCCCCGTCTTCCACGAACTGGCAGGACGTAAGTAAGCTGAGAAAACCCGGCATGCTGCACGCTGCATCCATGCAGGCGATTGCGCACGGCTCTGACAGCGTGCTCTATTTCCAGATGAGACAGAGCAGGGGAGCCTCAGAAAAGTTCCACGGTGCAGTGATTGACCACTATGGCGGTGAAGATACGAGGGTTTATCAAGAGGTGTGCCGCATCGGAAAGGATATGGCAGCTCTTTCCGAGTTGAAGGGAACGATGCAATATCCAAAGGCAGCACTTTTGTATGATACGGAAAACAGATGGGCAATTACAGACTCACAGGGACCGAGAAATATCGGGATGCCTTACAAGGAAACTGCGGACAAAATGTATGGGGCACTTCGAAGACAAGGATTGGATGTCGATATCATCGATATGGAGGATGATTTGGAGGCCTATCGTATCGTGCTCATTCCGATGCTCTATCTGTTTCGTGCCGGAATTGCTGACAAAATAAAGAGTTTTGTAGAGAATGGCGGAATTGCAATAATGACATTCTGGTCAGGAATTGTGGACGATACCGATTCTTGTTTCTTGGGCGGTACACCAAACGGACTTATGGATGTATTTGGTCTGAGAAGTACGGAGATTGATGGATTGTATGACGGTGAGGAAAATGCCGGAGTTCCTGTAGAAAACAATGCGCTTGCTTTGCATAAACGCTACACTTGTAAAAACCTGTGCGAGCTGGTGAGAGTGTCCGATGCAAAGGTGCTTATGGAGTACGAAGATGATTTTTACAAGGGGCTCCCGGTTCTGACTTGCAATGAATACAAAAAAGGAAAGGCGTACTACATCTGTGCAGATATGGAAGGCGCTTTTTACGATGACCTTGTTCAGGCGGTGGTCAGAGAGGAAAAGCTGGAAGTACCGATTTCTGATATCCCAAGAGGAGTCGAGGTGACGACAAGGGAATCTGAAGCGGCGATGTATCTCTTTGTCCAGAATTTTAACAGAGAGTCGGTGAACATGGAACTGCCGCTTGGAGAATATAAGATTATTTATGGCGAGGAAAATGAAAAGCTTGAAAGCTTTGCAACTGTTATATTAAAAAAAGTAAAATAACTGGTTTACATAAAACGACTCTGCGGTGCTAGCAGAGCCGTTTTTAGTGATTTCTTAAAATAAAATTAAAAAAAACCTAAAGTATTAAATCAAACGGCCGATAAATATAGTAAGAATTATTTGAAATGCAGAAAGGAGTGTTATTATGCGTATAGAAGCCTATAATCAAATAAGCCAGATTTACAATACAGAGAAGACAAAGAATGTACAGCAGACAGCACCGAAAGGCAAGAACGACCAGTTAGAAATTTCACAAAAAGGTCTTGATTACCAGATTGCGAAAAAAGCAGTGGCAGAAGCCGATGATGTGCGGGAAGAACTGGTAAATAATATAAAATCTCAAATTCAGTCAGGTGATTACAATGTAAGTGCAGATGATTTTGCAAGTAAGGTGATTGCAAGCTATGAGAAACTTATGTACTAAACCGGTAAAACGGAATTAGAAAATGAAATGAGGATGTCAAGTGGCAAGTTTAATGGAAACTTTGATGGATGTCTTAGAGAAAGAAGATAGCGCATATGAGCAGCTGATTGAACTATCCAAGGAAAAGACAACCATAATTGTAGAGGGAAACATTGAAAAACTACATGAAATTACGGAACGGGAGCAGCCGATTGTGGAGAACATCCAGCAGTTGGAGCAAACCAGAGCAGAAGTAATGAAAGATATTGCAATCGTGTTCAACAAGGATGTTGAAGAACTAAAGCTGAGAACTATCATTGAGATGCTGAAGGGTCAGCCGACAGAACAAGAAAGGCTTGCCGAGCTGCATGATAAGCTAGGTGAGACGGTTAGGATGATGGCGGCAATCAATGAGAATAATCAAATGCTGTTAGAACATTCTCTGGAGATGGTCGGATTTGAGATAAGTCTGTACCAAAGTATGAGAAAAGCACCAGAAACAGCTAATTATGGCAAGGATGCCTATAACAAAGGAGACGTACTTATTAATACAAGCGGCTTTGATGCGAAACAATAAGAAAGTATGATGAGGTGACGAACGATGGGTGGAATGGGCAGCCTATACATTGGTGTTTCTGGCTTACAAGCGAGTCAGAATGCATTAAATACAACCGCGCACAACCTGGCGAATATCGGAACGACAGGTTATGTAAGACAACAGGTTGTACAATCAGATACATTATATAATACGATTAAGTACGGTGCTGTAAGCCAGCAGCAGGTTGGTATCGGCACAACTGTTGCACAGGTACGACAGGTAAGAGATACCTTTTTAGATATGGCTTACCGGTTAGAATCCGGAAGAGCCAATTTTTATGCTGTAGGCTATAGTGCTTATTATGAAATTGAATCCATATTGGGAACATTAGGAGGTTCGGAGTTCAGCGATTCGTTGGACAACCTGAACGAGGCATTCAATCAGTTAGCGGGGCAGCCGGATGATACATCCTATCAGACCTTGTTAAAACAGAGGTCAGTTTCCTTTTTGGAGGATGCGCAGAATGTATATGATTTATTAAAAGAATATCAAAACAGTTTGAATGATCAGATTATCGATACGGTTGACAGGATTAATGAGCTTGCCAGCACGATTTACGAATTAAATAAACAAATATCCGGGATAGAATCCGGGGGTGTAGAGAATGCAAATGACCTTCGCGATACAAGAAACCTTGCTCTGGATGAGCTTGCCGGACTGATTAATATCAGCTACTCAGAAGATTCCAACGGAATTGTTACGGTGAGAGCGGAAAGCAATCAGTTGGTGGGTGAGGGCTATCTGGCAGAATTAGGTTATACGGTGGATGGAGAGACTGGTTTTGCTACTCCTACATGGGTCAGCTATAAAAACGCTGCGGTCTTTGATATGAGTCGTGCAATTTCAACGGATACAGACACGGATGTCGGAAAATTAAAGGCGCTTGTTTTACAAAGAGGAAGCGACGTAGCTACTTATACGAAGATACCGGTTTCGTCCAGTTATCAGAATTCAGACGGAACTTGGGCAACAGGCAGCTGGGATAAATACGGGAATGCTTGCGACGCAAGTGAGGCGGTTTACACGGACGGAAAGAAAGCCTATGCAGCTGCAACAAATTATTACAACACCTTTACGGCAATGTCTGGTATGACAAATACAATGGCAGAATTTGACCAGTTGATACATACAATTGTAACGGCGATTAATGATATTTTGTCTCCGAACATATCGCAGACAGTGGATGCAACCGAGACATGGACCGACGCGGACGGTAATGTTCTTGCGGCGGGCACTTACAAGGTGCTTGATCAGGAAAACTGCGGACAATCAGCTGACGGAACAATCGGAACAGAGCTGTTTTCCAGAGCAGGAACAGAACGCTATACCGTGTATACAAACGCTGCGGGGGAGAAGCTTTATGTTTACAATGAAGAAGATCCTAGCAACCCGAAGACGCTGTACACACTGGATAACTTGGAAGTTAATTCAGAAGTTTTAACCGATGTAGGAAAATTACCGCTTTATACTGCAAACGGCTCGGTTGATTTTGAAAAGGGACAGGCATTGTACAATGTTTGGAGTGAGAAGCTTGTGGCGCTCAATCCGAATGCAACGTCAAAAGCTACATTTCAGGATTACTACTCTAAGCTCTACACATCAGTCGGAAATCTGGGCTCTGTCTATAAGAGTATTTCCGATTCACTGGAGACAACGGCGACAGGGTTTGACGATGACAGACAGATGGTAATCGGTGTTTCATCTGACGAAGAGCTTAGTAACATGATTAAATATCAAAATGCATACAATGCAGCTTCTCGTTATATGAATGTAGTCAGCGAGATGTTGGAACACATCATTGTGTCATTAGCAAGCTGATAGGAGGGGAAAATAAATGCCATCAACATTTTTAGGATTAACGGTAGCTACTTCTGGTTTATATACATATCAGGCAGCGATTAATACAACGGGCAATAACATTGCCAATATAGAGACAAACGGATATACAAGACAGCAGGTAAAGCAGAGTGCATCTGAGGCGCTCAGGTCTTACACCACATACGGACAGATTGGTACCGGTGTAGTGGCGACGGACATTATTCAGATCAGAGACAGCTACTACGACAAAAAATACTGGAACACCAATACAGGCTACGGTGAATATAGTACAAAGAATTATTATATGGAACAGCTTGAATATGTGTTTAAGGAGACAGATAAGACCTCCGGCTATACAAGTGCGTTGTCCACGTTCTTTAACACTTTGAATGAAGCGGCAAAGAATCCTGAAACAACCACATTGACACAGTTCGTAAACGATGCGCAGACTCTGGCAGACTACTTCAATGATTTGTCCACCAATCTTGAGAAGATTCAGGAGGATTTGAACGAAGAGGTAAAGACATATATTGACAAGATTAATAGTATTGCGCAGGAAATATACAGCTTAAACCAGCAGATTAACATATCTGAGCTTGCAGGCGGAAATGCGAATTCCCTGAGAGACCAGAGAGCGCTTTTGATTGATGAGCTGTCTGAAATTGTTCCGGTGGAGGTAACAGAGACAGATATCAAAAGCTCTCTTGGTTACAAAACAGGGGCGACGGACTATAGGGTTACAATCTGCGGTCAGACGTTGGTTGACAACGACGGCTACAATCAGTTGACTTGTGTGGCGCGTGAGGAAAAAGTAAATCAGTCTGATGTGGACGGACTTTATGATATCAAGTGGGAAAACGGAAATCAGTTCAATGTTTTGGCGTCTGGTTCCAGCGGTAAATTGAAAGCACTTATTGATTTAAGAGATGGTAATAACGGAAATAACTTCAGCGGAAAGATTGCAAGTACAACAACCAATGCCGCAGGTACCGGAATTGCGACTGTAACGATTACCAGCACCACTTATGCAAATTTAAACCAGATTAACTTAAATGATGCAGGAACAATCAAACTGGGAACAAAGGAATACAGCTATGATTCCTTCTCGGCTACTTATAATGAGGCTACCGGTCAATATGAATATACATTTACGATGAGCGACCCGGATTCCGTACCTGCGGATTTGGTTGGGAAAAATGCTTCTGTCGGAAAAAGCGTAGACTACTGTGGAATTCCTTATTATATGTCTCAGATTAATGAATTTGCAAGAAGCTTTGCGGAAGCGGTTAATAGTGTTCTGGTAACCGGCTTTAATTCTTCCGGCAATGTAGGCGGTATTCTCTATACAGGAACCTCTGTTACGGGAAGTGAATTTGACTTTGCCTTATCCGGTGCGGTAACTGATGTGGCGGCATATGACAGTGCTACAAACACGACAGCCGTACAAATTGCGTCAAATAACGATGAGACAGCTACACCGCAGGCGACGGGCAGTGTCTATATCAATGGTGTAGAATATGATTATGAAAGCTACACTTATAATCAGGCAACAAATACTTACACATATCAGATTAAAGGAGAAGTAAGTAGTTCACTTGTAGGAAAAGATGCAGATAATTACTCGTTGGTGAGAACCGACAGCAATGACAGCTATTATAGATTAACAGCAGGAAACTTAAAGGTATCAAGCGCCATGTTGTCGAATCCGGATTTACTTGGAACAACAACTGATTATGTGAACAGCCCGACAGGCGGAGATGTTCTGACTGCATTGGCTAAAGTTCAAAGTGATACGGCTACGCTGTCCTTTAGAGGTGGAAATGCAACGCAGTTCTTGGTTTGCCTCACATCTGACAGCTCGGTAGATGGTGAGAAGGCAACAACGTTTGCCAAGAAATATAGTACTCTTTTACAATCTGTCAGCAATCAGAGACTTTCGGTATCGGGTGTAGACAGCGACGAAGAGGGCGTTAACCTTGTAAAATATCAGGAAGCTTATAATCTGTCTGCTAAGTTACTTTCTGTTATGAATGAAATATATGACAAGTTAATTAATGAGACAGGGGTATAAGGAGGTTTAACAGATGGGTATCAGAATTACCAATAAGATAATGACGAATAATTCGTTGAATAATTTAAATACAAATAAGATACTATATGATAAGATTTCCACACAGGTTTCTACTCAGCAGAAGATAACGAGAGCCTCGGAAGATCCTGTTGTAGCAATCCGTGCACTGCGTTTGAAGAGCAGCTTAAGTTCTATTAATCAGTATTATTCAAAAAACATACCGGATGCAGAATCTTGGCTGGAAAGTACACAGACAGCACTTGAAAATATTGAAAGCTGCGTAAGTAAAATTCAGGAGCTTGCATCTAAGCTTTCCTCCGGTCAGTATTCACTGGATGAGAAAAAAACGCTGCTCAATGAGTATCAGTCTCTTCGTGAGCAGATTTATGATGAGGGTAATGCCGACGTATCAGGCAGAAGTTTGTTGACCGGATATAAGACGAATATGTCACTCTCCTTTCAAACAGCAAGCACTACGGCGAGCTACCGTATTACGGAGAAGTTTTCCGGAAGTGATGTGGAAAAGATTAGCTATGTATCCGGTGCGGTGGATGTAAACGCTGACGATATATTAACTTCGACAGCAACAGAATATGATGCAAATACAATTGAAAACAACACTTTGTATCGTTTGCGCCTTTCTTACAGTGATTTATCAGAAAATACAAGCGGACCGACAAGTGTGTCCTATTCTTCTTCCGGTACACTCAGCACGAGTTTGACTGTTGCGGTGACAGGTTCAGCTACCGGAAGTGTAAAGGTGACGGTGAAAGCAGACGGAACTGCCACTGTTACAGGAAATGATACATCAGGAGATCCTTATACGGCTACGACAGATGCATCAGGTCTTGTCACAATCACCGATTCATTAGGAACGACGGTAGGAACCTTTAACTATTCCGTAGACGGAAATAAAGTTACGGCAACTGCCACCATTCCGGTAACTGCAGTAAACTTGGAGACGGGTTCAGAAGACGCTACGTATTTGAATACGGCTGCCGGCGGGATTACTTTTATTAAAGAGACCGGAGAACTTATCTTGGGTGCCGGAGTATATCAGTCACTTCAAAGCTGTGGCGAAGATGCAATCAGCTTTACCTATGAGAAAACAGGTTTTAATGCAGGCGAGTTGAGACCGGAGCATTATTTTGACTGTACAAATCTGGAGACAGGTGCAGAGTACGTGAATGAAGGCGTAGCACAGAACATCGAATACACGGTTAACTTTAACCAGACGATTACAGTAAATACCGAGGCAAAGAATGTATTTGACCAGTCAATCGGAAGAGACGTAGATGACTTGATTGCAGCGTTGGAAGCGTCAATTGCGGCAGAGACAAAGAAAGAAAAGCTTGAAGCTATGTTAAGTGATTCCCAATATGCAGACAAGACAGAGTATATCCAGTCGATGCTTGATGCTGTGGAAAAGGAATGCACCTATGCAGAGGACAAGCTTCAGAAGCTTGCAGAGGATAGTATTACGAATTTTGCGGGATATGCAGCGGATATATCCAATGCTTCTACAGCAGTGGGAAGTAAGTTGAGCCGCCTTGCTCTGATTGAGGAGCGTGCATTAAAGCAGCAGACGAACCTACAGACCTTATCAGAGGAGAACATCGGCGTTGAGCTGTCAGATGTTTTGATTGAGCAGGAAGCAGCGAGTCTGGCATACAATGCCGCACTCACGGCATCCAGTAAAATAATCAAGCAGACCTTGTTGGATTTCCTATAGATGACAAAGTATAACAGCATTTTATCTTTTTATTTTGAAGATGAAATGCTATAATACTTATTATAGGTAAAACGGATTTCGAAAAGGAGAAGGGTATGACGATACAGACAAGATTGTTTGGCACTATTGGAGTAAACGAGGAAAAAAAGATTTATTTTGAAAATGGGATTATTGGTTTTCCCGACATGAAAAATTTTCTTATTATACACGATGAAGAAAAAAAAGACGAGATTGGAATTTCGTGGCTTCAATCCGTTGAAGAGCCGGGAATTGCGCTGCCGGTTATCAATCCGCTGATTGTGAAGCCGGATTATAATCCGGTTGTAAATGATGACTTGATTGCCCCTCTTGGGGAGCTGCAGCCGGAAGAGATGCTTGTTTTGGTTACGGTGACAATACCTGCAAAATTGGAGGATATGACATCAAATCTGAAAGCACCTATTATCATCAATGCGGAGACAAGAAAAGGCTGTCAGATTGCGGTGGAAAACGAAGATTATCTTGTAAAGTTTCCGATTTATAATATTTTACAGACAAAACAAGAAAAGGTGGGTGAATAAGATGCTTGCCCTCTCCAGAAAAAAGAACGAAGCAATTGTGGTAAATAACAATATAGAGATAACCGTACTGGAAATCAAGGGAGACCAGGTCAAAATTGGAATTTCCGCACCAAAGGACGTGGCGATTTACCGTAAGGAAATATATCTTCAGATTCAGGAAGAAAACAAAAAATCTGTGGAAGCAGCCGGATTGGAAGAATTGAACAAGTTATTCCAAAAATAATATTTTTCTCCCCGCTATTAAGAATAGACAAAAAATGCCGATATAATTAATAATGAAAGTTAATAACAGATTATTAGTCATAAATCACACGGAGGTGATGATATGGAACTCGATTCAGTTAACAGCAAGGGGTACCAGGGAAGTAGTACTCAAGTTAATATTAAGCCGGTTCAGCCAGCAGTAAGCGAGAAATCAACAGTGACTGTAAATGAGAAAACGGCAGGCTCTTCGGTTGCAGCGGCTTCAGAGGCGGAAATGATTAATTTCGCTGCGGAAGGCAGTAGTGAGATTGACAAGCCGAACAGTGACATGAAAAAGTCAATCAGCGAAATAAATGCAAAGCTGAACAAAAATACGGAGGCTGTTTTTGGCATCCATGAGGCGACAAACAGGGTTACAATTAAGATTGTTGATAAAGATTCGAAGGAAGTACTAAAGGAAATTCCGCCGGAGAAAACACTTGAGATGATTGCCAAGGTTTGGGAAGTGGCAGGATTGTTAGTGGATGAGAAGCTATAGGAGGAAAACAATATGGCAATAAGAATGACGGGTATGTATTCCGGTCTGGATACAGAAGCCCTTGTATCACAGTTAATGAAAGCGCAAAGAACAAAAATTGAAGCGGTGGAGAAGAAAAAGACCTCTCTGGAATGGAAAGTGGATGCATGGAAGACTCTGAATGCAAAGATTTATGCTTTGTACACAGGTACTTTAAGCGAGATGCGTTTCTCAAACTTTTATGCGGATAAGGCAACCAGTATTTCTGATTCCACGGTTGCAACTATTACGGCAAGCACATCGGCAGTAAACGGAACACAGGAGCTGGCGGTAAAGCAGATGGCGAAATCCGGTTATATGACAGGTGCGCAGATATCGACCTCAGATTCTAGCTCCACTCTCAGCACAAGTACGAAGTTGAGTGAACTGACCGGTTATTCTGCATCCGGTTCAGGAACAATTGACATTAAGGTGGGTTCCAAAACAACATCAATTGCAGTGACAGATGATACGACGATTGCGAGTGTGATATCACAGCTTAAGTCTGCAGGTGTAAATGCCAGCTTTGATGCTACGAACAAGAGAATATTCGTAAATTCCAAAACAAGCGGTGAAAGTGCTGATTTTACAATTAGTTCAAGTGGCGATGGAGCAAATGCGTTGAATGCCCTGGGACTTAGCACCTCTTCGGGAGCAGTCAAGATAGACGGACAGGATGCAAAAATCACATTGAACGGAGCATCGTTTAGTTCCAGCACAAATACCTTCAATATCAACGGGCTTACGATTACAGCAACAGGCGTGACAGGAACGACAACAGACTCAGACGGCAATACGGTTGATAAAACGGTATCTATCACAACATCCGCCGATTACAGCGGGGTTTATAACAAGATTAAGGATTTTCTTACCCAATATAACGCGCTTGTGAACGAGATGGACAGTCTTTACAATGCGGACAGCGCCAAGGGCTATGAGCCGTTGACGGATGAAGAGAGAGCGGCAATGAGCGACGATCAGATTGAAAAATGGGAGACAAAGATTAAGGATGCCTTATTGAGAAGAGACAGCACATTAAGCGATGTGACGAGTGCAATCAAAACTGCTATGTCCTCCGCTGTTACGGTAAACGGTACACGTTATACACTTGCAAGCTTCGGTATTTCAACAGGTTCCTATTTCTCGACCAGTGCCAACGAGAGAGGTGCTTACCATATCGATGGAGATTCAACAGACTCCACTGTATCGGGAAATGATGATAAGCTTATGGCGGCACTTGCGTCAGATCCGGAGACGGTTACAAGCTTCTTTACGTCTCTTTCAAATACACTGTATAGTAAGATGACAGAGAAGATGAAATCCATTACCGGCATCAGAAGTGTATACACGGTATATGAAGACAAGAGAATGGCAAGCGACATTGAGGATTATGAGGATAAAATAGAAGAGCTGGAGGATAAATTTACAGCGATGGAGGACAGATATTACAGCCAGTTCACCGCGATGGAAACCGCTCTTGCTAAGCTGCAGTCCAGTAGTTCTTCTCTGACGAGTTTATTAGGAAGCAGTTGATTGTTTAGGAGGAAAATGTTATGGCTTTACCAAATGCTTATGCTACATATAAAACGAACCAGGTTCAGACTTCGACACCGGCTGATTTAACTCTTATGCTTTATGAAGGTGCTATCAAGTTTTGCAACATCGCAATTCTGGGTATTGAACAGGACAATATAGAAAAAGCAAACAATAATATTAAGAAGTGCCGTGCGATTATCACAGAGCTTCGTGCGAGTCTGGACTTTAAATATCCGGTTGCACAGGATTTTGACAATGTCTATGCCTACGTCAATCAGAGACTGTTGGATGCGAACATACATAAGGATAAAGAAATTCTAGAGGAAGCACTCGAGCACCTGCGAACAATGCGTGATACATGGAAAGAGGTAATGAAACTGGCAAAATAGTTTTGCGGTCAGAGGTGACAGATGGAACAGAATGTTAATTATATAAAGATTATGATAGACAGCTTACAGAAGAAAACGACAATTCTGGATAAAATCATAGCTGTAAATGAAAAACAGGCTGAGATTATTGTAAATATAAAGAAGAATATGGTGGAATACGAAGCGAGCCTTGACGAAAAACAGCTGTTGATTGATGAACTCAATTTATTGGATGATGGATTCCAAGCTTTGTATAACCGCATTCAGCCCGAGATTGTAAACAATGCAGAAGCACATAAGGATGAGATAAAGGAAATGCAGCATTACATTGCACTGATTACGGATAAAAGTGTGGAGGTGCAAAACGGCGAGGAGAAAAACCGTCAGGTTATCTCCCAACAGTTTGCCTTGTTTAAGCAGGAAGTAAAATCTTTTAAGGCAAACAAAAAAGTGACAAGCCAATACTATAACACGATGCAGCAGACCAATTATATTCAGCCTCAGTTTCTCGACAAAAAAAAGTAAAAAAATAAAAAAAGTTTCAAATAGGTATAAAGTTTTCAAAAGGACATACCGATATAATATACAAGTAGTTAAGGAAGAAATAATTCTTGACGAAAAATCACTAACGGTGTAAGATTACTATAGCTAATTACTTAGCATAATAGTAATTTGCATAATACATAATAATATGCAACATGGATGTTGCATCAAATTCAAGGAGGAATTTACTATGGTAGTACAGCACAATATGACAGCAGCAAACACAAACAGACAGTTAGGCGTTACAACTGGAGCTCTTGCTAAATCAACAGAGAAGTTATCTTCAGGTTACAGAATCAACCGTGCAGCAGATGATGCAGCAGGACTTTCTATTTCTGAGAAGATGAGAAGCCAGATTAGAGGACTTGATCAGGCATCTGACAATGCAGCTGATGGTATCTCTTTAATCCAGACAGCAGAAGGTGCATTGAACGAAATTCACTCTATGTTACAGAGAATGAATGAGTTAGCAGTTAAGGCTGCCAATGATACAAACCAGTCTGAAGATAGAGCAGCTATCCAGTCTGAGGTTGATCAGTTAGCAAGCGAGATTTCAAGAATTGCAGAATCAACACAGTTCAATGAGAAAGACTTATTCACAACTGACTCTACATTGTCATTACAGGTTGGAGCAAACTCAGGACAGAGCATCGGCTTAGCATTAGTTGATACAGATGCTACTACACTTTCTGTAAATGCTTTGAATGTAACAACTCATGACGATGCTAACGATGCAATTGATTCTATTCAGGCAGCAATCAAGACAGTATCTGAGCAGCGTTCAGACATTGGTGCTCTTCAGAACAGATTAGAGTACACAATCTCTAACTTAGATTCTTCTTCAGAGAATACTCAGGCTGCTGAGTCAAGAATCAGAGACGTTGATATGGCTTCTGAAATGGTTAAGTACAGCAAGAATAACATTCTTATGCAGGCTGGCCAGTCTATGTTAGCTCAGGCTAATTCACAGACACAGGGTGTTTTATCACTTCTTCAGTAATTTAAGTTAAATAAATAAAGCTGGTGTATGCCAGCTTTATTTTTTTGAAACAATATTGTGGAAAAACAGTCAGATGTAGCTAAGAAAGGGTTTTTATGAGAATATTAGTGTGTAAGACTGATGTGGTGGGCGAGGTTGATTTGGCACTCGCATTGGAGACTATGGGGCATGAGGTCCATGTGCTTGATACAGGGGTCGAGCGAATAGGGCGAGAGTTTAGCACAGTGCATTTAAAGCAATTATCAGAGGAATTGCTGCGAATCAAATATAACGGTGTATTTACAATCAATTTTTCCCCTCTTGTTTCAAATGTCTGCAAAATACATCACACCAAATATATTTCGTGGACGGTGGACAGTCCGTCTTTCAAATTAAATTCAACGGTGCTTGGCAATGAATGCAATTATGTTTTTATTTTTGATTATAACTTATATAAAAAATTTCAGAATAAATCAGAGAATGTTTACTATATGCCTTTGGGGACTCACATAGAGCCTTGGGATGCAATTTCCTATTCCGAAAAGGAGGAAGAGGTATTGAGGGCAGATGTTTCTTTCGTAGGGTCTTTGTATGAAAATAAGAATAAGTATGATGAGGTTGAAATGCCAGATTATCTGCGAGGATATATGGATGGAATGATTGAAGCACAATCTGATATCTGGAGTTATAATTTTCTTGATGAGACGATTCCAGATGAGGTGATTGAAGAATTTTGGGGGTGCACTCGCATTGCTGACGAGATACCGGGATATGAGTGCTCTAAGAGAGATATTGTGACAACGCAATACCTTGGACCTAAGTGCAGTATGTTGGAGAGACATAGAATTATAGGGGAAGTTGCAAAGCATTTTAACCTTGATTTATACACGACAAGCAGTACGGCTTCGATGCCTCATGTAAATAATAAGGGAACGGCAGATCCGAGAACGATAACGCCTCGAATTTTCAGATATAGTAAGATTAATCTTAATATAACAAATAAGACGATTGAGACAGGGATTCCGCTTCGTATCTACGATATAATGGGAAATCATGGTTTTGTTCTGACTAATTTCAGAAGTGAGCTGCCGGAATATTTTGTGCCGGGTGAGGATTTGGTTATTTATGAGAATATGAATGACCTATTAGAGAAGATAGCTTATTATCTGGAACATGAGGAAGAGCGTAAGCGTATTGCGGAAAATGGCTACAAGAAGGTTAAGGAACTGCATACGTATAAGAAACGACTTGAGGAAATGATTAAAATCGTATGGCAGGATGAGGCTGAAGTTTATGATGCTGAGCGTTTAAAAAGTCGAGAAAAATATACCGTATTAGTGTCGATGTTTGGACAGCTTCAGATGCATCGTATTTTAGATGCAGGTTTGTTTTTGGGTTACTCAGATGTAAGAAAACCAGACGATTTAAATGATTACCAAATAGATGGAGTAGCAATAATCGATTCATTAGAAAAGTCAAAAGACAGTTCTATCTATAACAATATATACGAGATGAGCTGCCTGCCGGAGCAATTTTATGATACGGTAATCATTGTTGATGTATTGAAGTATTTAGACGTTAAGGATTTGCCGATTTTTCTGGAACAGTTCAGAAAGCTGGCGAGGGTGTTGCTCATCGACTATAAGGAAGAATACGTGAAGGTATTGACAGGCATTGCGGACAATAAGTGTCAGAAGCTCTCAGCCGGAGGCTGTGAGTTTTTATTAATTACGGTATTGAAATAGGAAGGGATGAAATATGAAAATATTAGTGTGCTCCTGGGGAAATATATATGAGCCTGATTTGGCACTGAGTCTGATGGCGCTAGGGCATGAAGTGAAATACTTTAAGAAGAAAATTGAAAATAGGGACTATGATGTAGAGTATTTAAAGCTCTTGTCGGAGGAGCTGTTGCAGACAAAATATGATTGCGTGTTTTCGACTAATTTTATGCCGATTATATCAAGAGTCTGCAATGTACACCATATCAAGTACATCTCATGGTTGGTGGACAGCCCGTGCTTTCAATTAAATTCTGATACGGTATCAAATGAGTGTAATTATATTTTTATTTTTGACTATACCTTATATGAGAATTTTCGTGATAAGTCTGAACGGATTTATTATATGCCGCTGGGGACAAATGTGCGCTTCTGGGATAAAGTTTCTGTAAGTGAGGAGGATAAAAAGCGCTTTTCATCAGAGGTGTCGTTTGTAGGCTCCTTATACGAGGACAAACATGCTTATGATAAGATAGAGCTTCCGGATTATTTGAGAGGATATCTGGACGCTGTGATACAGGCACAGGTAAATATCTATGGATATAATTTAATGAGAAATCTTATCACGGACAAGCTGGCAGAAGAATTTTATCAATATGCAAAATGGAATGAATTGGGAGAGGACTATGCAGTTCCGAGAAGAGATGTTGTGGAGACTGAATTTGTCGGAAAGAAGTGTGCGGAGGTGGAAAGACATAAGTTTGTCGATACACTTGCTAAAAACTTTAATTTTGACCTCTGGACACTCAGTGACACGTCTTCTATGCCGCATGTTAACAATAAAGGTCCTGCAGACTCTAGGGAGGAAATGCCTAAAATATTCAAGTCCAGTAAGATTAATATTAATATGACGATTAAGACAATCGAGACCGGAATACCGCTTAGAATTTATGATATTATGGGGAATGGAGGTTTTGTTCTCACCAATTATCAGAGTGAGTTGCTAGAATACTTTGTGCCGGGAGAGGATTTGGTTATCTATGAGAGTCTGGATGATTTGATACAGAAGGTTGCTTATTATCTTGAGCATGAGGAAGAGAGAAAGCAAATTGCGGAAAATGGTTATAAGAAAGTAAAAGAGCATTACACGATTGAAAAGCGTTTGGAAGATATTGTTATGATGGTCTGGGACGATGAGAGTCTCCTTCATGGCGATTACACCGATGAAAACAGGGGAAAATGCGAGCTTCTTTTGAAAACGTTAGAAACAGTTAAAATGAAGAAAGTTCTGGATGTAGGATGCTTTTTATATCGTCAGCGAGCATTATATCAGCCAAATGAAGCAAAGTTGAAACAAAAATATGTAATTGAGGGTGTTGAGCTAGGCTATCCGTGGGTCGGAAAACTGGAAGAGAGTGTCTATAAGGCGGTACATCAACTTGCAGAAATGAAACCGAAGCAGTTTGATATGGTAGTAATACTTGATTTGCTTAAATTTTTTGAAAAAGAGGAAATACCTCAATTAATTATACGTTTACAACAATTTGCAAAGGTATTACTGATGGATTATACATCTGAGTATATGGAGATATTAAGCAGAGATAAGAAATATAATGTGCAGAAATTATCAGGCGATAATTGTGAGTTAATTTTAGTTACAGTAAAGTAGATGTGTCGGCGACGTTACATCGTAATTATACAAATACCAAGAATATAAATTTATTTTAATTTACATTCTTGGTATTTGTGGGTTCTTTGGACTCTTCTAACATCCAGTTACCAATCAAAATTTCCCTTTCCGGACCGTCAAGATTGACAAACTCCTCATAGGTAATAGGAGCTAAAGACATAGGAATGTCACACCTTAGACAGGAGCTGTCATGGTCGTTGGATACAATTCTAGTAGAACCACATCTAAAGCATACGTATATTCTAAGCATAAATCCTCCCCCAATTATATTAGTTATACTAGCGTAACTGTTCAGAGCCAATCTTGAAAACACATAGTGTTTTCAAGATGTGGCGTATCCGCCAAATAAATTTGATAAAGAACATGCTTAAGAATGCAAGCATTCTAAACATATCTTTATCAAATTTGCTGGGCTCTGAACAGTTACATATTAACAATAATTGTTAAACATCAATCCGCTGTACAAGGAAACGGCATACGCATTAACATGAGCCTGCGGTATATTCGGATAAGACACAATAGTCTTGGAAACATACTCAACTGGGTTTAATAAGATGTTGTCAATTTTTCGATTCAATGGATTTCGAAAGCTTCGCAGGGAAGCAAAAGTGCCGTCACCAGCTTCTTCCTCATCAATTGTCTTGACAAGTAAATCGTGGTCAACCATAATGGAGCTGTCTTCCTGAACGATAAGGCCCATTGAATCTAACTCGTTTTTATAGCAATTTGCAATATTACCGATATCGGCTAAAAGCTTAGAGCTTTTCTTGGTAGAAGAACTGGTATCCTTTGCAAGGTCAATAAACTGATTATAAGCCTCGGTAAATGCGCTGATTTTATCATAGGTAGACTGCTTGTTATTCTGGAAAGAAATCCTCACATTTTCCCCAGAGTTTGTGGTCTGATGGAGACTCAATTCATACACCTTATTTACTGTAAAAATATTGGAGGAAGAGGTGCGTGGGATTTCATTTATATAAAATTTAGAATCATTTGGTGGCTGTGAAACCTGATTTAGCCCATAATATTCCACGGAACCGGACAGATGCTCAGAATGATAATCAGAAATTCTAAAAATTGCATTGTTCAAATCATTGCTTCCTGTCGCAGTGGATTTTAGGATAATCCGTGATTTGTCACCGCTTTCATTGAACTCAATAGAGGCAGATACTCCGATATCGGCACGATTAATCATGCCGGAAACCCTTTTTAAGATATCCTTATTCGTATCGGTATCCTTTACAATAAACTGAAATTCATAGTTCATATTTGCAATATTTACCTGAAAGGAGTGGGTGCCCGCAAACATACTACTGCTGTCAGAGTAAACAAAGTCACCTGTATTAATTTGATTTGAAGCAAGCTGTTCCACTTCGACATCAAAAACAGGGGCACTCTCAATATCCTCCTGAGAGCCGAGATAATGTGCGCTGATGATTTCCTCATTGCTGGAGGTTAAGATTTTATCATTGAACATTCTAGAGGTAACATCATCTTCGTTTTCCGAAATAGCAGATATTGCATTCTTCAAGGTACGTGCATGTTCTTTAATGTCAATCAGATTGTTTTGCAGCTCATCATTCATGTTGATAAGATAGAGGGGAGATTCTCTGTTTAACCTGACAATGGCGCTGTACAGGCTTTTTAACTCACTTTTCTTGTGAGCGTCATACCTGCTTACGGATTTGTTTGTATTTGAGTTTGAGTAGTAGTTATAAAAATCGTAGAGCATAACGAGGTCTCCTTTCATAAAGTACGTAATGCAACAATCAACTGTCAAATAGGTATATACTACCATTATAATATATTTTTAGAGGCTTGTCATTAAGGAAAATATAAAAATGGAAAA
The DNA here is from genome assembly GCF_900184995.1 of Konateibacter massiliensis. Lineage (GTDB taxonomy): Bacteria > Bacillota > Clostridia > Lachnospirales > Lachnospiraceae > Lachnotalea > Lachnotalea massiliensis. The sequence goes on along the minus strand of NZ_LT860099.1, from coordinate 1,896,641 downwards.
AGACACTGTATTAAGCGTTTTAATAAAAATTTTACAAGTGATACCATGGATTCCTATCAGGATAAATGGTATCATGTTTCATATATGGGGAATTTTGCTAAATTTCACCACATAGTAAGAAGGTACTTCTTTTATTATAGGAAACTTGCCACATATCATATATTATAAGGAGAGTATTCAACATGGCGGGCAACGTAATCAGCCTTATGCTGCAAAATACTAATTTGAATCTAAAAAGAGTAAATAATACAAAGTCTGATACCGCTGAAAAGCTCTCTTCGGGATATAAAATTAACCGAGCCGCGGATAATGCAGCAGGACTTGCTATTTCTGAGAAAATGAGAAGCCAGATACGAGGTCTGGATCAGGGGGCAGAAAATGTTCAGCAGGGAATCTCTCTGCTTCAGGTGGCAGATGGTGCCCTAAATGAAGTTCATGCGATGCTGCAGAGGATGGACGAGCTGGCGGTCAAGGCTGCGAATGATGTAAATGAAGAGAGTGACAGAGCCACCATCCAAAATGAAATTGATCAGCTGGTACAGGAGATTGACCACATTGCGACGAACACGCAGTTTAATAAAAAGCCTCTTTTTATGGGAACGGATATGACAGTAGGCGATGGTAATTATAGCTATGATGATATCCCGTTTTCTGAGATTTCACTTGGAGGTGTATCGCTTGGGAACTCGCCTATCACGGCAGGTGGAACAGGACGTGAGCTTGCCCTGTCCGCCGGAACGTCTCCAACGTCGGAATATGGAGCGCTTTCTTGGAATTTAATTTATGGGAGTGGAGGAACCTCTTGTTCATCCATTCGTATCAATAATTCTCAGGTGATTGAGCTGTCAAGTATGGAGGTATCGGATTATACTTACGATGGGTCAACCCAGACATGGAGCAGACTTTTGACAGCGCCGGATATAGGGATCAGCGTCAGACAGATAATTCAGCTTCAGGAGAAAAATGTATCAGATACGGAGCAATATTATAATATTTCTTATGAGGTTATCAATAACTCAGGAAGTGATGCCACAGTGGATTTTATGTTTCATGTCGACACTGCATATAATAACAATGACCGGGTTGAGCAGTACTTTACAGACGGTGACCTGATGGAACGATACTGTGTTTATTCGACAGATCCAGGCTATACCAGTCTTGGACTTGCCGATGTATATAACACGATACCGGATAGCTTCTCCATTGTGAACAGTGAGCAGGCACTGGCTTTCTCGGAACGGATTGTGATTGACGGTTCGAATAAACCGGATACCATTTCGGTCGGGCATTATTACAGTATTCGAGAATGGAGCTACTACAGCAATCTGACATCCAATCTTGGTGCATCCACGCGAGGGGCTGATTTGGGATACAGTATGATATGGACAGGGGATATGCTTGCCGACGGAACAAGCACCTCCTATTCGCTTCAATACGGTATTGCTGCAACGGCAACAGATACTAATCTAGACGGAGTGGATATTGTTTATGATGACAGATATATTGTAGAACATGATGCAGAGAATAATATTTGGATTCAGGCAGGTGCAAATGCAGGTGAAGCGATATTGATTACGATTGATGAGATGGACAGCGAAACGCTTGGCATTGATAGGATTCAAGCAGACAGCTTTCAAACAGCAGGAGAGGCAATCACAAGCATTCAGAAGGCAATTTATCGCGTCTCGCAAATGCGCGGGAAATTGGGAGCACAGCAGAACCGCTTGGAGTATGCTCACGCAAACAACTTAAACACCTCCGAAAATGTTCAGAGCAGCGAATCTCAAATCAGAGATGCTGATGTGGCAGCGGAGATGATGGACTATTCCAAGAACCGGATTTTATCGGAAGCGGCACAGGCAATTCAGGCACAGGGTCAGAATAGCCTTGCGGGTGTGTTAAAACTGCTTGAGCGCTAATTAGTACGAAAAAGTATTTATATTTTAAAAGAATAAAATGGACTTTGCATCTTGGCTATGCTAAAATATTTTCATGAAGAAGAGACGGTGAGACCAAAGAGGTGGGGGTGAAAACGTGACGGATAATGAATTGCTGCTGGCAATATCCGGAATGATGGATACAAAACTAAAGGCTGAATTGCAGCCTATTAAAAATGAAATGCAAATGATGAATAACAGAATGCAGGCGTTAGAAAACAGAATGGACAACAGAATGCAGGCATTGGAAGACAGAATGGATAGCAAAATGCAGGGATTGGAAGGTAAAATGCAATCCCTAGAAAACAAAATGCAGTCCATGGATAATAAAATGCAGACGATAGAAAAAAGAATGCATAATATGGAGCTCTTCCAGGAAAATGTACTCTTACCTCGTTTGGATAACATCGAAGCATGCTACACGGATACATATTTGCGTTACAGAAATTATGCAGATAAAATGGATGCAACAATCGATGATGTTGATTTGCTGAAGCGTGTAGTAGCTGAACACTCTGAAAAGCTGCAAAAAATATCGTAAATGACAATTAAACTCCGCTTGCCGGTCTAATGACTGGCAGGCGTGAAATATTGCATAACGGTTTTGAAGCATCATGAATGCTACGGAAGCAGCAGAAAAAACAGTTGACGATAGCGGATTATTATGATATATTAGACTAGCGATGGAAGTAGGTCTTTTTTTTATGCCTAAATATCAGTGCTTACAATTAGCAGTGAAATATTTTTAATAAGCGGAGGTGGAAGTTGTGCGCGTAAAGATAACATTGGCATGTACGGAATGTAAACAACGTAATTACAACATGACAAAGGATAAGAAAGCTCATCCTGACAGAATGGAAACAAAGAAATATTGTAAATTCTGTAAATCACACACATTACACAAAGAAACAAAATAAACTGATTAGCTAAAGGAGTGAATGAAATGGGAGAAAATGCAAACGCAGACAAGGCTCCAAAGAAAGATTGGTATAAAGGTCTTAAACTTGAGTTTAATAAGATTATTTGGCCAGATCAAAAATCACTTGCAAAACAGACAACGGCTGTAGTAGCTATATCACTTATTTTAGGTTTGATTATTTCATTATTAGATACAATAATCAAATACGGCGTTGATTTATTAGTAAAATAACGTTAGATTTCCAAGTTAAGAAGGAAAAGAATCTTATTTAAGGCAAAGGTGATTTTATGTCAGAAGCAAATTGGTATGTTGTGCATACCTATTCAGGTTATGAAAACAAAGTAAAAGCCAACATTGAAAAAACGATTGAGAACAGACATCTGGAAGAACAGATACTCGAAGTAAGAGTACCGATGCAAGATGTAGTTGAGCTTAAGAACGGTGCAAAGAAAAACGTTCAAAAAAAGCTTTTTCCAGGGTATGTACTTATCAATATGTTTATGAATGACGATACCTGGTATGTAGTAAGAAATACCAGAGGAGTTACAGGTTTTGTAGGTCCGGGATCTAAGCCTGTACCACTTACTGAAGCTGAGATGAAACCATTGGGAATCAAATCTGAAGACTTGGTTGTAGACTTTGTGGAAGGTGACAGCATTGTTGTTACCGGAGGTGTGTGGAAGGATACAGTTGGCGTTATTCAGGCTATGAATCCTCATAAGCAGATTGTAATAATCAATGTTGAACTATTCGGTCGCGAAACGCCGGTAGAAATAAGTTTCGCAGAAGTGAAGAGAATGTAACAAGTGGAAGGGAATCCCCCGTAATTACCACAATACTTTCAATATTGTAATGCTAAAAAACTTAGCAGACAAAATTGAGAAGATTTTAGGAGGTGCCATTATGGCAAAAAAAGTATCAGGTTATATCAAATTACAAATTCCTGCTGGTAAAGCTACACCAGCTCCACCGGTTGGTCCAGCACTTGGACAGCACGGTGTAAATATTGTTCAGTTTACAAAAGAATTTAATGCAAAGACAGCTGATCAGGGAGACTTAATCATTCCTGTTGTTATTACTGTATATGCTGACAGAAGCTTTAGCTTTATTACAAAGACTCCTCCGGCAGCAGTATTATTAAAGAAGGCTTGTAACCTTAAATCTGGTTCCGGTGTTCCGAATAAGACAAAGGTTGCTAAGATTTCTAAGGCAGAAGTTCAGAAAATTGCTGAGTTGAAAATGCCTGATTTAAATGCAGCAAGCATTGAAGCTGCAATCAGCATGATCGCTGGTACAGCACGTTCTATGGGTATCACAGTAGAAGAATAAGTAAACGTTGACAATATATTTGTGGGAGGGTTAACTCCCGATAATACCACTAGGAGGTTATTTAAATGAAAAGAGGAAAAAGATACGTTGAGGCTGCTAAATTAGTAGACCGCGCAAATCTTTATGATACAGCAGACGCTATTACGGTTGTAAAGAAGACTGCTGGAGCTAAATTTGATGAAACAGTTGAAGCTCACATTAGAACTGGTTGTGATGGACGTCACGCAGATCAGCAGATCCGTGGTGCGGTTGTATTACCACACGGAACTGGTAAGACTGTGAAAATTTTGGTATTCGCAAAGGGAGACAAGGCAACTGAGGCAGAAGCAGCAGGAGCTGAGTTCGTAGGCGGAGAGGAATTAATTCCTAAAATCCAGAATGAAGGATGGTTTGATTTCGACGTAGTAGTTGCTACTCCGGATATGATGGGTGTTGTTGGTCGTTTGGGACGCGTTCTCGGACCTAAGGGCTTAATGCCAAACCCAAAAGCTGGTACAGTTACTATGGATGTAACCAAAGCAGTAAACGACATCAAAGCTGGTAAAGTTGAGTATAGACTAGATAAAACAAACATTATCCATGTGCCAATTGGAAAAGCTTCTTTCTCAGAAGAACAATTAGCGGACAACTTCCATGCGCTTCTTGATGCTATCATCAAGGCAAAACCAAGTACAGTAAAGGGACAGTACTTAAAGAGTGTTACTGTTACTTCTACAATGGGACCTGGTGTAAGAATTAATACTGCTAAATTAGTATAATAAATACAAAATAAAAGCTGACCTTTGGTCAGCTTTTATTTTGTATATCCTAGGAAAGCTCTCCGAATTTCCTAGGATATTTCTTTTGTTACGGAATGTTTTACAAGGTGAAGAGGCTTTACTTCTTTAAAAAAGAACTCTCAAATTGATTGAGCGCGTAGAATGTCAAATCACCATCGGTAGGAGAGTTGTTTCGATACAACACGCCGCCTGCGTATATGTCATAATTTCCTGTATCATAGAACTGGAAAGTAAGATAATGTACATCACTTACAATATCAGGAATAATCTTAATCTGAAAAACTTCGTTTTCTCTTGGAACAATCGTGTTAAAATCAACCCGGTAATAATCCTTATCAGCAGTCTTCATTCCCAATATCGTTGTCTCATATAAAATATTTCCGTCACTGTTTAATAGCTGAAATTTATACGAGGAGCAGTTTTGGCTTCCCAAGCTATTTCTGATTTTTACGCCGATTTGATTAAAGGAGCGATTTGGGGTAAAGGTCTGTGTCAGAGTATCGTCTATAAGCCCATAAGAGCTATCTAAACTGTCTGGCTCTGCTAAATCTTGCCTAGCGGCATATTCGTAATGCGTGATTGGCATTGTGGTAAGCCTGCTTCCTGTATACACAAGGCACAGGAGTGTAAGCAGGCCGGAAGCCGACACAAAAACAACACTCCAGCGTCCGAGCTTCTGAGTGTCTAACTTTTCAAAGCAGTAGCAGAAACCATAGGCAGCAAGTACAAGCATCGAGCAGGAAAAAGAGATGTTGTACACCTCACCTGCTTCCCAACAAATATGGAAAAGGATACCGCCCAACAGGTTGAGACTGACAATAAGCAGATAATGCTCCGACTTTTGTATAAAAAGTGTCAGGGTGCCGATAAAAAGAAGGGCAAGGACGAAAAAGTGATAAACATGACAGTAGGTAACTAAAATATCATTTTGATTGCCGGAAATCAAATCATTTTTGATACCGTAGTTCTGGGTCATACTGATATTGTCTATAAAATCATCAATACCGTCACTCCAAGTCAGAGCCATCTTATGTTTCCAGAGGTCAAGCAGACCGTGTACATGCAATGACGTAATACGATGAATGATAGCAACCTCGGTAGCCTCAGTTTTTTCTTTCCTTGTGTGAAAGCTTTCTGTATAGGCATCGTCCGCAGCATTGTAGCCGCCCGTGCTTTGCAGCCCGAGCATAACCCAATGTGTTGCAGGATATCCTGTATCATAGTAATTAAATTTTACATAATTTTTTTCAACTAGGGCATAGCCTCCAAGTCCCATTAAAGCAGCAGCGGCAAAGGCAGCAAAGGTGAGTAAAGACCTTCTGCTTAAACGCTTTATATTCAAGAGAAGGTAGACCAAAATAGCAATTGCAATAATAAGCACGGTAGCACGTATCTTAAAGCCCACAGCGATCAGCAGTCCTGTCAAAAATGCGAATAAGAAACGCTTCCTGGTATTCTCTTTTTCCTGCATACATCGTACAAAAAAGTAGATTGCTCCGGTCGAAAACGCCATCGAAAAGGTATGTGTATAATAAAAGGGTGCAATCAAATAAGTAAGAGGGTTGAACAGTACAAGGAAAAGAAAGACACTTCCTATTTTTGGGCTTGTGGCTCTGCATAAGAGCTTATAGGAGAAAAGATAGGAAATACTCATCAGCATTGCATTGACCAACTGAACATAGAGCATATAGGATTGTGCCGGAACCCCAAAAAGCTTTGGCAGCTTTAAAAGCAGGGCAGTAGCAATGCAAATCGGTATGTTGTTGGGATACTTTGCAAAGTATCCCGAAGAGTAATCGGGAGAGAGAGTTTCGCCATTTAAGAGGGCGATAGCCTCGTCAAATACCTTCAGAGTATCATAGCGCAGAGAGGCTTTCATTTTCAGAACAAAAATGACCTGCAGTACAAAAATAAGAAGAAGGATACCACCCGATAAAAGCTTCATCTGCTTTTCGCTGAGCTGAAACAATGGCTTGCACAGGAAGTAAAGTAAAATAAATAAAAAAGAGGCACAGGCGAGGAGAAAAACAGGAAGCTTGTAGCCGTATAAAAAAGTACTGAAAAATCCGGTACTTTTTAAATTGACTGCCATTAGGGTGATGCAGCAAACCAAAAAGGAAAGTAGCGTAATAATAAAATAATAAAGTAATTGATTTAATTTAAGATGTCTCATGATGTTCTCCTACTGGTTTACATAAGAAGCAACTGAGTAATTTCCGTATGTCTCAATTGTAAAGCCGTTTTCTGTAAAAATATTTATTTTGTCGTTGTTGATAATGTAGATACAATCCTCGTCAAGCTCATTCACATCATAGCCGAATACAAAGCGGTCAAAGGAGAGCGGTGTAAAGTCTTCCGGCAGGTTCGGATCGTATACGACCGTCTTCAGATATTCGGTAACCGGAAGTTCTGATGCAAAGAGCACGGTGGAATAGAAAATATCAGGCTGCACATAGATGGTAGAGCCGGATTTTTCTGAGGTGGCCTGCACGGCTTCTGTCACGCCGTATTGAAACGGCTCTTGAATATAATTGTTATACTGGTAGAAATAAAATGATAGAAACGCAATAAAGCTCATTGCATAGGCAAAAATAGCATAAGGATAAATCGATTTTCTAAAAAAGCCTGAGGCGGTCACGATACCTTGTATACAACAGAGGATAAGGGAAACATGTATCATGTTGATTTTGTTTACATTGATATTGCTGATCAGCAGTCCGAATAAAACGCTGACCAAAATATTGATGAAAACAAAGGTAAACGGATGCCAGCTTCTGCTCTTTATTTTTAAAACAGCAGTTTTGCCGATGGAGTACAGTCCGAGGACAACAAATATCAGGCTGAATTTGTAGTAAATCCCGAATTCTGATGTGGAGTTCCAGATGAGCCCGTCATCTTGTGCGGTGAATAAAGTATAAAAGGAATAAAGTGATGTCTTAATATTGTGAATGGAAATCTCGCCTCCGCGGTATGCCAAAAGCTTAGGGACGGAAAAAAATCCGGTCCTGATTTCGGGCAGAAAACCATAATTAATAAGAAGAAACAGCATAAGGGGCACCGCAATGAGAAACAGCAGTACAAGAGCGATTGCAAAAAATCTGTCCCATTTAAATTTCTTACAATAGAAACAATAGGAAAACTGCAGCAGCAAAATAACCGGTACAGCCAGCCAAAGCGGTGCGTAGGCATAAAGGGACAACCCATAAAAGAGTGCCGATAGCATATAATACTTCGAGTTTTCAGATGCTTTTATAAAAAACAGAAGCCCGAAGAGCAGAAATGCCGGTGCAAGGTTTGATTCGAGCCCCCAATGTGCAAGCATAATGTGCCAAGGCATGATTGCAAACAAAAAGGTACCGAGCAATATTTTTCCTTTTTCAGCGTAGAGTGTTTTTAATAAATAATAAAAGGCAACAATAGAAAGGCAGGCAAAAAAAGCCTGCGGAAGCCGGATCGCAAAAGCGGTCAAGTGATTGCCGGTCAAAAGTAAAAACGGAATGGTAAGATAGCTGTATAAAACATTCATGCCGCTCCCCCATGAAACAAAATAGACCGGATTGGCATAGCCATGGGAGTCCATGCCGTAGTTTAAGAGGGAATAAGCCTCATAACCCGCATATGCTTCGTCCTGATTAATGCCGGTTGGCAGGGAGCCGAGGTGATAAAAACGGACAAAAAAGCCAATCAAAAAAATGACGGCTAACAGTATTTTGTAATAATTGTTTGAAGTGCGTAAATTGTTTAAAGCATTCTGAAAAAGTTTGAATTTTGTTTCGCTCATTGTAACTCTCCTCATATTTATAGGATTAAAGCATTGAAATATGCTTGATACCTCAATTATTATAGTAAATATTTTCCTCGATTATCATATCACAAAAAAGTATGTGATACAGAGTTGTAACAAAAAATTAAAGAAAATTTAATATAAAATAAAGAGAATGTGTTATATAATAACACCGTATGCCCGCCAGCTTAGTTGCAAAGCAGGCATTTTGTTGGGAAAACGAATGATGGAGGAAAGTATGGATACATTTTTAAGAAATATGATTTATTCAAAGTTTAAGATTAAAAACGTAGAGTTTACCGTCTTGGACATTATATTCCTGTTCGGAATGGCAATTACCGGCTTGATGATGCGAATTAGCGTAAAATCAACGGTGACCGGTGATTTTACTGTGTTTTTAGAGCCGTGGATCAATGAATTGAAGGCGGGCGGTTTCGGTGCTCTGCGAGGTGACTTTTATAACTATAATCCCCCCTATATGGTGATTTTGTATTTTATTGCGGTCTCCAATATCAATCCGCTGACGGGGATAAAACTGGTTTCTTGTATATTTGATATTGCGATGGCGGCAGGTGTGGCACTCATTGTGCTGGAGCTTACGAATAGTAAGCTGCGTACCATGTTTGCATATGCCGCTGCATGGATATTTCCGACGGTAGTAGTAAACAGTGCTTTTTGGGGACAGTGTGATGCGATTTATGCGACCTTCCTCATTCTTTCGCTCTATTGTCTCATAAAGAAGAAGTCTTTGCCTTCCATGATACTGTTTGGCATAGCGTTCGCTTTTAAAATGCAGGCAATCTTTCTTTTGCCGGCATACATTATACTTTGGTCAAAGAGAAAAATAAAGATAGTTCATTTTTTGTGGCTTCCGGTTATCTATTTTATCAGCCTTCTTCCTGCTGTACTGGCGGGGAAGAGCTTTGGGGACACAATCGGTATTTACATGACGCAGGCAAAGGAGCAGGTTTATCTGGAAATGAACTGGCCGGGCGTATATGAGCTGATTGGAATTGAGCCGTATTATGATTACTATGGTCCGGCTGCGATGTGGTTTGCGGTAGGTATTGTGATGTGTGTTATGTTCTATCTTGCCTATAAGATATATAAGGTAAGCGATTCCCATATGGTAGATATATTTCTTTATATCGCTATGGTTACGGTTTACTTTTTGCCGTATATGCATGAGAGATATGGCTATGTTGCCGGTATGCTGGCAATTATCATCGGAATAGTGAATTTGAAAAAGCTTTACATACCGATTATACATTTGATTGTATCCTACGGGGCATATCAATCCTGTCTGTCTGACAATAGAATGGTGCCGTTTTGGCTTTATTCCTTTATGTTGTTATTCCTTATTCTGGATTTTGGCATTTATATCTATCAATATGTGAATGAAAACAGCATAAGCTGTGAGGAGGTCTAAAATGGATGAGTATTTAATTAATTTGCTCCACAAAGAGTTTAAAATAGGAAAAATGAAGCTGACCTTTTTGCATATTTTGCTTTTTGCGGGTATTACTTATGTAACTCTTATGATGCGCTATTGCATGCGAGATAACGAGACATGGGATTATTATGCAAGCTGGGAGCCGTGGATTGCCCAGATGAAAGAGATGGGCGGCTTCAAGGGTCTGTCAGGCAACTTTTACGATTATACGCCAGCCTATGTATTTGTTGTTTTGATGTTAAGCTATCTGCCGGTTAATCTGTTATATAGTATCAAGCTTGTCTCGGTTGCGTTTGATATTGTGATGTCCATCATGAGCGGTGTTATTATTTATGACATTACGAAAAATCGTACAAAGGCAATCGGAATTTACAGCATTATGATGCTGTTGCCTACCGTTGCAAACAACAGTTCGCTATGGGGACAGTGTGATGTTATTTATACGACGGCGATTTTGGCGGCGATTTATCATCTGATGAACAACAGACCTGCAAAGGGAATGTTTTTCTACGGCATCGCGTTTGCGTTAAAGCTTCAATCTCTCTTTGTATTTCCGGCGCTCATCGTGCTATGGGCACTGAAAAAAATAGATTTAAAGCATTTCCTGTTTATGCCGCTTATGTATGTTATCGGAATACTTCCGGCGTGGATAGCGGGAAGACCGTTAAAGGAGCTGCTGATGATTTATGCGGTTCAGGCGGAGCAGTCACCTCAGCTAAGTCTCGGATACCCGAATATTTATCAGGTGACAGGAACGACAGAATTTATTGACGTCTACTCCAAAGCTGCAATCTGGCTCACACTTGGCTTCATGATGGTGCTTATGTATTATATAGCCAGAAACAGAGTGGAGGTATCAAAGGAATTTGTTGTGTGTCTCTTCCTTATATTTGTGCTGATATCCATGGCATTTTTACCTTTTATGCACGAGCGTTATGCCTATGTGGCAGATGTGGTTTCTGTTATTTTTGCATTTATATATGTAAAGAAATTTTACATTCCGCTTATTCAGGTGTTGGTATCCTTTAGCGCATACTCTGTTATTTTGTCGGCTTATGTCAATGTTCCGGTTATCATTTATACCTTTGCCAGTCTTTTCCTGATTTTTGATTTGGGAATGTGGATTTACAAATATGTAGGGAAAAATCAAAAAAGTTTAGAAAGTGCTTGACAAACAAGCAAGTGGCTGATATTATATAAAAAGCAATTGACTGCCGAAGACAGTAGGTGCCGCAAGGCGTAAAGAGAAAATGCCTACCGAGGATGCTTATATAATGAAAGTGACTTTATATAATCTCTTTGTCCTCGGACGAAGAGATTTTTTTTCAGGCAGCACAAGCTTAATATTATAAGGAGGTGCAAGGCTAATGGCAAAGATAGAAGAGAAGAAACCGGTCGTAGCAGAGATTTCAGAGAACATTAAGGACGCACAGACAGTTGTGTTAATTAACTACCGCGGAATCACTGTTGAGCAGGACACAAAGCTTCGTAAACAGTTAAGAGAAGCAGGCATTACTTACAAGGTTTGCAAGAACACCATGATGAAATTGGCGTTTGAGGGAACAGCGTGTGAAGTATTAGGTCAGCATTTAGAAGGACCGAATGCAATCGCAATTTCTAAGACAGATGCGACTGCTCCGGCAAGAATTATCGCTAAATTCCAGAAGGAAGCTCCTGCATTGGAAATCGTAGCCGGTATCGTAGAAGATAACTACTATGATGGCGCGGGGATGAACAAGATTGCTACAATTCCTTCAAGAGAAGAACTTCTTTCCAAATTACTTGGAAGTATCCAATCACCTATCACAAACTTTGCTCGCGTTATTAATCAGATCGCAGAAGCAAAAGAAGCGTAATAACAAACTATAAAAAGAAAATAATCGGAGGTAAATAAAATGGCAAAATTATCAACAGCAGAACTTATTGATGCAATCAAAGAGTTAACAGTATTAGAATTAAACGACTTAGTAAAAGCATGTGAAGAGGAATTCGGTGTATCCGCAGCAGCAGGTGTTGTAGTTGCAGCAGCAGGCGGAGCAGCAGAAGCAGCAGAAGAGAAAACAGAGTTCGACATAGAATTAACAGAAGTTGGACCAAACAAAGTTAAGGTTATCAAGGTTGTTCGTGAAGCTACAGGCTTAGGCTTGAAAGAAGCTAAAGAAGTAGTTGACGGAGCTCCTAAGGTTGTTAAAGAAGCTGCTTCCAAAGCAGAAGCTGATGACATCAAGGCTAAACTTGAGGCAGAAGGCGCTAAAGTTACTCTTAAATAATAGAGTGATACTTATACGAAAGACTCCCGAATATGTCGGGGGTCTTTTGACATCTAAAGAAAAAGTGCTTGACACACATTTTCAATTATGTTATTATGGAAAATGCACTATTGTGGCATCGTATGCCTATTTAGGCGAAATTGAAAATAAATAACAACTTATCAAGAACAAGGGGTGAAACGTCAAATGGAGAAAAATAGAATCCGTCCTGTTAAAAGTGGCAAAAGCGTCCGTATGAGTTATTCAAGGCAGAAAGAAGTATTAGAAATGCCTAATTTAATTGAAGTTCAGAAAGATTCCTATCAGTGGTTTCTTGACGAAGGCTTAAAGGAAGTTTTTGCGGATATATCTCCGATTGCGGATTACAGTGGACATTTAAGTCTTGAATTCGTAGATTTTGTGCTGTGTGAAGACGATGTGAAATATTCAATAGAAGAATGCAAGGAGAGAGATGCAACCTATGCAGCTCCTCTTAAAGTACGCGTTCGTCTTTATAACAAGGAAAAAGATGAAATTAACGAACATGAGATTTTTATGGGCGACCTGCCGTTAATGACAGCAACCGGTACCTTCGTAATTAATGGTGCTGAGCGTGTTATCGTTAGTCAGTTGGTTCGTTCTCCTGGAATCTACTATGCAGTCGCACACGATAAAATTGGTAAGAAATTATATTCATCGACCGTAATCCCGAACAGAGGTGCATGGCTTGAGTATGAGACTGATTCCAATGATGTGTTTTATGTTCGTGTAGACAGAACAAGAAAAGTTCCGATTACCGTATTAATCAGAGCGTTAGGTTTAGGCACCAATCCGGAAATTATTGACCTGTTTGGCGAAGAACCTAAAATTATGGCAAGTCTTGCAAAGGATACGGCAGAGAGCTATCAGGAAGGTCTTTTGGAATTATACAAAAAGATTCGTCCGGGTGAGCCGTTATCAGTTGACAGCGCAGAGAGCTTAATCACAAGTATGTTCTTTGATCCGAGAAGATATGATCTCGCGAAGGTTGGACGATATAAATTTAACAAAAAGCTTGCATTTAAAAACCGTATCAAAAATCACATTTTGGCAGAAGATGTGGTTGACGTAACGACCGGTGAAATTCTTGCGGAAGCAGGCACTACTGTTACGGCAGAACTGGCAGATTCCATTCAGAATGCTGCGGTTCCTTACGTTTTGATTCAGACAGAGGAGAGAAATGTTAAGGTTCTTTCCAATATGATGGTTGATATCACAAACTTTGTGGATGTCAATCCGAAAGAATTAGGTGTTACAGAGTTAGTATACTATCCGGTGCTTCAAAAAATACTGGAAGAAAATAGTGATAGCAAAGATATCGAGGAAGCGATTGTAAAGAGCATTCCGGAGCTGATACCGAAGCATATCACAAAAGAAGATATTTTAGCTTCCATTAATTATAATATTCATTTGGAATATGGAATTGGCAAAGATGATGACATTGACCACTTAGGAAACAGACGTATCCGTGCGGTTGGTGAATTGTTGCAGAATCAGTACCGCATTGGTTTATCAAGACTGGAGCGTGTAGTCAGAGAAAGAATGACCACACAGGATCTGGAGGGTGTATCTCCACAGTCCTTGATTAACATCAAACCGGTAACTGCTGCGGTGAAGGAATTCTTTGGTTCCTCACAGCTTTCCCAGTTCATGGATCAGAATAATCCGCTCAGTGAGCTGACTCATAAGAGACGTTTATCAGCACTTGGTCCTGGTGGTTTGTCAAGAGATAGAGCCGGATTCGAGGTTCGAGATGTTCACTATTCCCATTATGGAAGAATGTGTCCGATCGAGACACCCGAAGGTCCTAACATCGGCTTGATTAACTCGCTGGCAACCTATGCACGCATCAATGAATATGGTTTTATTGAGGCGCCGTATAGAAAAATAGACAGAACAGACATCAAGAATCCGATTGTCACAGAAGAAGTAGTTTATATGACAGCGGATGAGGAAGATGATATCCACGTAGCACAGGCAAATGAGCCGTTGGATGAGCAGGGACATTTCATGAACAACAGTGTATCCGGTCGTTACAGAGATGAAACACAGGAATATGAAAGACACTTGTTTGAATATATGGATGTATCGCCTAAGATGGTATTCTCTGTTGCTACAGCACTCATTCCTTTCCTTGAGAACGACGATGCTAACCGTGCCCTCATGGGATCAAACATGCAGCGTCAGGCGGTGCCGCTTTTGACAACAGAAGCTGCGGTAGTCGGTACGGGTATGGAAGAGAAGGCGGCAGTCGATTCAGGTGTTTGTGTCGTTGCGAAAAAGTCAGGTACGATTGAGCGTTCCACATCAAAAGAAATCACAATGAAAAATGATGATGGAACAAGAGATGTATATCGTCTGACTAAGTTTATCAGAAGTAACCAGAGTAACTGCTACAACCAGAAGCCAATCGTGTTTAAGGGCGAGCATGTGGAAAAGGGACAGGTAATCGCGGATGGACCATCCACAGCAAACGGAGAAATCGCATTAGGAAAGAATCCGTTGATCGGCTTTATGACATGGGAAGGCTACAATTATGAGGATGCTATCCTTTTAAGTGAAAGACTTGTACAGGAAGACGTTTATACGTCTGTTCATATAGAAGAATACGAAGCAGAAGCAAGAGATACGAAGCTCGGACCTGAAGAAATCACAAGAGACGTTCCGGGTGTAGGTGACGATGCTCTCAAGGATTTGGATGAAAGAGGTATTGTGCGTATCGGTGCGGAAGTTCGTGCAGGTGATATCTTAGTTGGTAAGGTAACACCAAAGGGAGAGACAGAGCTTACGGCAGAAGAAAGACTTCTTCGTGCTATCTTTGGCGAAAAGGCGAGAGAGGTTCGTGATACTTCCTTGAAGGTACCTCACGGTGAATACGGTATTGTTGTAGATGCTAAGGTATTTACAAGAGAAAACGGGGATGAATTGTCTCCTGGAGTAAATCAGGCAGTTCGTATTTACATTGCTCAGAAGAGAAAGATTTCAGTTGGAGATAAGATGGCTGGACGTCACGGTAATAAGGGTGTAGTTTCCCGCGTATTGCCGGTAGAAGATATGCCGTTCCTGCCAAACGGTCGTCCTTTGGACATCGTGCTTAACCCGCTTGGCGTACCTTCCCGTATGAACATCGGACAGGTATTGGAAATCCATTTAAGTTTGGCTTCCAAAGCATTAGGCTTTAACATTGCAACACCTGTATTTGACGGTGCGCGAGAAGATGATATTATGGATACTCTTGATTTGGCGAATGATTATGTAAACCTTGAATGGGAAGAGTTCGTTGCAAAGCACGGCGAGGAATTATTGCCGGAGGTTCTTGAGTATTTGGATAAGAATAGAGAACACAGAAAGCTGTGGAAGGGTGTTCCGCTTACAAGAGACGGAAAGGTTCGCCTGCGTGACGGAAGAAGCGGAGAGTATTTTGACAGTTCAGTAACAATCGGACACATGCATTATCTGAAACTTCACCATTTGGTTGATGATAAGATTCATGCGAGATCTACCGGTCCTTACTCACTTGTTACCCAGCAGCCTCTTGGAGGTAAAGCACAGTTTGGTGGACAGCGATTCGGAGAGATGGAGGTTTGGGCGCTCGAGGCTTATGGTGCATCCTATACCTTACAGGAAATCTTAACCGTGAAATCAGATGATGTAAACGGTCGTGTTGAGACTTATAAAGCCATTATTAAGGGTGAAAATATCCCTGAACCGGGAATTCCGGAATCCTTTAAGGTACTTTTGAAGGAGCTTCAGTCATTAGGACTTGATGTAAGAGTTCTGAAAGAAGACCAGACAGAAGTGGAAATTATGGAAAATACTGATTATGGCGATACGGACATGAACTTTGTTCTGGATGAGGAGAGAGGGTATGTACCGGATTCTGAGTCTTTCGGCAGCATGGGCTTCACCAGCCAGGAATTTGACGAGGACAGCAATGAACTTGTTGATGTTGAGGAAGAGGAAGACGAAGAAGAAGAAATGGAAGACGAGTTAGCCTTCGATAATGCTTTTGACGATATGTAGAGAGGAGCGCCATATAATGCCAGAAACAATGAATAACGAAACTTATCAGCCGATGACTTTTGATGCAATCAAAATCGGCTTGGCATCACCGGAGAAAATCCGTTCCTGGTCACACAGGATGCCGGAGCCTGCTGATAAAAATAGTGAAGCATGGAAAAAGTGGTTTGAGGAAGACGGTGTTGTAAAAAAACCGGAAACCATCAACTACAGAACACTGAAGCCTGAAAAAGACGGATTGTTCTGTGAAAAAATCTTCGGACCTAGCAAAGACTGGGAATGTCATTGCGGTAAATATAAGAAGATTAGATATAAAGGTGTCATTTGTGATAGATGTGGAGTTGAGGTGACAAAGGCAAACGTTCGTAGAGAGCGTATGGGCCGTATTGAACTTGCTGCGCCTGTATCACATATCTGGTACTTCAAGGGTATCCCGAGTCGTATGGGACTTATTCTTGATTTATCACCGAGAGTACTGGAGAAGGTGTTATATTTTGCCTCCTATATCGTATTGGATAAAGGACAGACTGAACTACAGTACAAACAGGTATTGACAGAGAAAGAATATCAGGATGTAAAAGAAAAATATGGCAATCAGATAAGAGTTGGAATGGGAGCTGAGGCAATCCAAGAGCTTTTACAGGCGATTGATCTTGAAAAAGAATCAACTGACTTAAAGCGTGGATTAAAGGAAGCAACCGGTCAAAAACGTGCCAGAATCATTAAGAGATTAGAGGTTGTGGAGGCGTTTCGAGAATCAGGCAACAAGCCGGAATGGATGATAATGGATGTAGTTCCTGTTATTCCGCCGGATTTACGCCCGATGGTTCAGTTGGACGGCGGACGTTTTGCAACTTCCGATTTAAATGATTTATACAGAAGAATTATTAACAGAAATAACCGTTTGAAGAGACTGCTTGACCTTGGTGCTCCGGACATTATCGTAAGAAATGAAAAGAGAATGCTTCAGGAAGCGGTAGATGCTTTGATTGATAACGGCAGACGTGGCCGCCCTGTAACAGGCCCGGGTAACAGAGCATTAAAATCTCTGTCCGATATGTTAAAGGGTAAATCAGGACGTTTCCGTCAGAACTTACTTGGTAAGCGTGTTGATTATTCAGGACGTTCCGTTATCGTCGTAGGACCGGAGCTTAAGATTTACCAGTGCGGTCTTCCGAAGGAAATGGCAATTGAATTGTTCAAACCTTTCGTTATGAAGGAGCTTGTAGCAAACGGCACTTCTCATAATATTAAAAATGCAAAGAAGATGGTGGAGAGATTACAGCCTGAGGTATGGGATGTACTGGAAGATGTAATCAAAGAGCATCCGGTTATGTTAAACCGTGCTCCTACCCTTCATAGATTGGGTATTCAGGCATTTGAGCCTATCCTTGTAGAAGGTAAGGCGATTAAGCTTCATCCGTTGGTGTGTACTGCGTTCAACGCCGATTTCGACGGTGACCAGATGGCGGTGCATTTGCCATTGTCAGTAGAAGCACAGGCAGAATGTAGATTTTTACTTTTATCACCAAACAACCTGTTAAAACCGTCCGATGGTGGTCCGGTTGCCGTTCCTTCACAGGATATGGTACTTGGTATCTATTATCTGACACAGGAAAGACCGGGAGCACTTGGTGAAGGAAAGTTCTTTAAAAATGTTAATGAAGCAATTCTGGCATATGAGAATGGTGCAATAACACTTCATTCTAGAATTACAGTCAGAATGACTAGAAAAACATCAGACGGAAGCTACAAGACCGGTAATGTGGAATCAACGATGGGACGCTTTATTTTCAACGAAATTATTTCACAGGATTTAGGATTTATAGACCGTACAAATCCGGAAAATGATATGAAGCTTGAAATCGACTTCCATGTTGGTAAAAAGGGCTTGAAGCAGATTCTGGAAAAAGTAATTAATACGCATGGAGCAACAAAAACTGCTGAAGTACTTGATGATATCAAGGCGATGGGATACAAATTCTCAACAAAGGCAGCGATGACAGTTTCCATTTCCGATATGACAGTGCCGCCTGAAAAGCCAGAGCTGATTAAGGAAGCACAGAATACAGTTGATAAAATCACAAAGAACTACAAACGTGGTCTTATCACAGAGGAAGAGAGATACAAGGAAGTTGTTGAGACTTGGAAGACAACGGATGATATATTGACAGATAAGCTGTTATCAGGACTTGATAAGTACAATAACATCTTTATGATGGCTGATTCTGGTGCCCGTGGTTCCGACAAGCAGATTAAGCAGCTTGCAGGTATGCGTGGATTGATGGCTGATACAACAGGCCGTACAATCGAGCTGCCTATCAAATCAAACTTCCGTGAAGGACTTGACGTATTGGAATACTTTATGTCAGCTCATGGAGCGCGTAAGGGTCTTTCTGATACAGCACTTCGTACAGCCGATTCCGGCTATTTGACAAGACGTCTTGTTGACGTATCACAGGACTTGATTGTAAGAGAAACAGACTGCTGCGAAGGCAAGGAGATTCCGGGTATGGTGGTATCTGCCTTCACTGATGGAAAAGAAGAGATTGAAAGCCTTCAGGAGAGAATTACAGGTAGATATCTTGCTGAAAACATCTATGATGCAGAAGGCAATATGTTAGTAAAAGCAAATCATATGGTAACACCGAAGCGTGCTGCTATGATTATGGCAAAGGGCGTTGACCAGAAGGGCAACACACTTGAAAAGATTAAGATCAGAACGGTTCTGTCCTGCCGCTCCCATATCGGTATCTGTGCAAAATGCTATGGCGCCAACATGGCGACAGGCGAGCCGGTACAGGTTGGTGAATCAGTAGGTATTATTGCAGCTCAGTCAATCGGTGAGCCGGGTACACAGCTTACAATGCGTACCTTCCATACGGGCGGTGTTGCCGGAGACGATATCACACAGGGTCTTCCTCGTGTTGAGGAGCTTTTTGAGGCAAGAAAGCCGAAGGGACTTGCAATTATTGCAGAATTTGGCGGAACTGCTGTTATACAGGATACAAAGAAAAAACGTGAAGTTGTTATCACAAACAATGAAACAGGAGAGTCAAAGGCTTATCTGATACCATACGGTTCCAGAATTAAAATTCAGGACGGTCAGGTTTTAGAAGCCGGTGATGAGTTGACAGAAGGTAGTGTAAATCCACACGATATTCTTAAGATTAAGGGTGTGCGTGCTGTTCAGGATTACATGATCCAGGAAGTACAAAGAGTTTACCGCCTGCAAGGTGTTGAGATTAACGATAAGCATATTGAGGTAATTGTGCGTCAGATGCTAAAGAAGATAAGGGTTGAGAACAACGGTGATTCTGAACTGTTACCGGGAACATTGGTAGATACATTGGACTTCGATGATATCAATGAAGAACTGGCAGCAGACGGAAAAGAGCTTGTAGAAGGAAAGCAGGTTATGCTTGGTATCACAAAGGCTTCTCTTGCAACGAACTCCTTCCTGTCGGCAGCATCCTTCCAGGAGACAACAAAGGTTCTTACAGAGGCTGCAATCAAAGGAAAGATTGATCCGTTGATTGGTCTGAAAGAGAACGTTATCATTGGTAAACTGATTCCGGCAGGAACAGGTATGAAGCGTTATCGCTCTGTAAAGCTTGACACGGATGTGAACGAAGAAGAAGAACTTCTGTTTTCTGAAGACTTAGATATTTCTGAGGATTTTGACGATAAGAAATTTATTGCAATATCTGAGGAAGAGTAGAGAAAAGAATTGTTTTGTCATAAGGTCTTTGCGTGTTACAAATACGCAGAGACCTTATTTTGATATCATAGGAAATTGCAAAGCAATTTATGATATCAAAATATTATGCGCACCTCGCAGAGTGAAAGTAGTTGCTACGCAACCCACTCGGGCGCGAAGTGTGAGCAGAACTCACACTTTCTTGTATAGTTAAGAAAATAATTAAAAAAACTTAAAGAAAATAAAATATTTTATTAAAAAATAAAAGTGTATTTTTATTCTATCATTTGAGAATTTATAATTTTAAGGCTTATTTTTGTGAAGATAAAAGTTGTAAAACAAAAGTACTACTTTTGTGCTTTAAAACGGTACATAGAGAAAGTTGAATAAATATGAAAGTAAGTGCATTTTTATGACACCCAAAATGCCGTTTTACCAATAATTTCAGGGCATTAAAATTTGACAAATGCGTGTAAAACTGCTATTATCTAAATCTATAGTAATTAACAATGGTGTTATACGAAGATGGGGACACCATTGTTTTTTTTGAGGACTATAATATTAAGGAGTCGATGAGATGATAAAATATGTTATAAAACGAATTTTTATGGCAGTGGTTACAATATGGATTGTAGCTACTATTACCTTTTTCTTAATGAATCTGGTACCGGGTGGACCGTTTTTATCTGAGAAGGCAATCAGTCCGCAGGCACAGGCAGCTTTGGAGGCTAAGTATGGTTTAGACAAGCCGCTGTATGAACAATATATTACATACATAAAGGATGCTGTTCACGGTGACTTTGGCGATAGCTTAAAGCAGCGTGGTCGTACCGTAATGGGTATCATTACTATGAAATTTCCGGTTTCCGCAAGAGTTGGTGGTGTGGCAATTATCGTATCCCTGCTTGTAGGAATTCCGCTTGGCTGTATTGCAGCTTTAAATCGAGGCAAGTTTTTAGATAATCTGGTAAGTGTAATCGCAACATGCGGTATCGCGGTGCCAAGTTTCGTTATCTGTACAATTATGATGTACTTTTTGGGAGTTAAGCTTAAATGGTTTCCAACATTTGGATTAACCTCGTGGAAGCACTATGTTATGCCGGTGATTTCATTGTCACTTTATCCTACCGCATATATTATGCGTTTGATGCGCTCCTCCATGCTTGATGTTTTGGGACAGGATTATATGAGAACCGCGCGTGCAAAGGGACTTAACCAGTTAGTCGGTGTATTTAAACATGCTCTCCGTAATGCGATTTTGCCGGTTATCACATATGTAGGACCGATGACAGCATACACATTAACAGGAAGTTTTATTGTAGAAAAAATATTTACAATTCCAGGACTTGGTAGTGAATTTATAGGATCTATCACAAGCCGTGATTACACTCTTATTATGGGTACGACAATTTTCCTTGCGACGATAATGGTAATTATGAATGTAGTTGTTGATATTTTATATAAGCTTGTAGATCCAAGAATTAAGCTAGACTAAGGAAAGGAAGAAGAAATCAGACATGAAAGAGAATCCAGTTAGTTTTCAGTTAAAAATAAATCCAGATGACTTTCTTCCGGCTTCAGAGGCAGAAAAAGAAAGTTTAGTCGTTATGCGTGAGAGCGTTGGCTTTTGGAAAGACGGCTTTAGGAGATTAGTAAAAAATAAAATTGCAATGGCTAGTATTGTAGTAATTGTGCTTATTATGTTTTGCTCGTTTATTGTACCGAGCTTTTATCCATATTCCTATAAGACCCAGATTAAGGGTGCAAATAGTTTAAGCCCTATGCAGTACTCCGCGCAGGAGCAGGCACAGATTGATGCAGGAGAGAAGGTCTTTCCTCATATTCTCGGAACAGATAAGATGGGACGAGATTATGCAATCCGTGTTATGATGGGAAGCCGTATTTCACTTATTGTAGGACTTGTAGCAACTGCTATTATTCTTGTAATCGGTTCCGTATATGGAGCCGTAGCCGCATTCTTTGGCGGCTGGGTAGATTTGATTATGATGCGTATCGTCGATGTTATATACACGATTCCGGACGTTTTGTTAATCGTTTTATTATCCTTTGCATTGAAGGCACCTCTTGAGACATTGATGAAGCTTCCGGGCTTTGGCTGGGTTAACACACTCGGTGTAAACCTTATCAGTATTTTCGTTGTATTTGCATTGTTATACTGGGTTAGTATGGCACGTATGGTGCGAAGCCAGATATTGATGTTGAAGGAAAGCGATTATGTAACCGCTGCCAGAGCATTGGGTGCAAAAAACGGAAGAATTATTAAAAAACATTTGTTGACAAACTGTATTGGAACATTGATTGTTACAACAACACTTCAGATTCCGGCGTCTATTTTTACAGAGAGCTTTTTGAGCTTTTTAGGACTCGGAGTAGCGGTTCCGCTTCCTTCTTTGGGAAGTTTGGCAAGTGAGGCAATCAATGGACTGAATACTTATCCATATCTTTTATTTATCCCTGCAATTTTGATCAGTTTGATTATTTTAAGCTTTAACTTGCTTGGCGATGGATTAAGAGATGCATTTGATCCTAAGTTGAAGAATTAGAAGGGGTGATAATTATGGCAGAATACCTAGTTGATATAAAAGATGAGCGTCTTTCTTTTTTTACACAGGCAGGAGAAGTAAAATCCTTAAATGGAGTCTCCATTCAATTAAAAGAGGGAGAGATACTTGGTATAGTTGGAGAGAGTGGTTCCGGTAAGTCGGTAACGGCGTATTCCCTTATGGGGCTTACCGCGCATCCGGGTAAATTGATTGGTGGAACGTTGGACTTTAACGGTCATCGTATCAATGACATGACGGAAAGAGAAATGAGAAAAATCCGAGGCAACGAGGTTTCTATCATTTTTCAGGACCCTATGACCAGCTTAAATCCGGTATGGACGATTGGAAATCAGATAGAAGAGGTAGTGCGTTTGCACACCGATAAAGATAAAAAGCAGGCGAAAGAAAGAGCGAAAGAACTTTTGGAGCTGGTTGGTATCAATGAGCCAGAACGCCGCTTAAAGCAGTATCCTCATGAGCTGTCAGGCGGTATGCGCCAGCGTGTTATGATTGCGATTGCACTTGCATGTGAGCCTAAGCTTCTGATTGCAGATGAGCCGACAACCGCTCTCGACGTGACAATTCAGGCACAGATTCTTGAGCTTATGATGGAGTTGAAGAGTAAGTTAGGCATGGCTATCATTATGATTACACATGATTTGGGTATTGTGGCAAGCATGTGTGAGAAAATTGCAGTTATGTATGCAGGAAAAATTATCGAATACGGCACAACAGATCAAATCTTTTATGAGCCGAAGCATGAATATACTAAGGGATTGTTAAAGAGTGTACCTCGTTTGGATACAGAGGAATATGAGAGGCTTGTTCCGATTGAAGGCACGCCGATTGATATGTTAAATCCGCCTAAGGGCTGTGCGTTTGCACCGAGATGTAATAGCTGTATGAAAGTATGTCTGCGTGAAATGCCTCCTGTTACAACTTTTGATGATGAGCATTATACTCAGTGCTGGCTGAATCAAAAAAAGGAATTTGAAGGAGGAAAGCAGCAATGAGTGAAAAATTAATTCAGGTAGAAAATTTAAAGCAGTATTTTCCGGTAGGTGGTATCGGAAAAAATAAAAAATATTTAAAAGCTGTGGATGATGTATCCTTTACGATTGATAAGGGAGAGACACTTGGACTTGTTGGAGAATCCGGCTGTGGTAAGACAACAACAGGAAGAAGTGTACTGCGCTTATACGAGCCGACCGCAGGTAAGATTACGTTTGAGAATGATGTCATTTTTGACAGTGAAAATAAAATAGCACCAAATATGCTGCCATATAGAAAGAAAATGCAGATTGTTTTTCAGGATCCGTATGCAAGCTTGGACCCAAGAATGACAGTAGGTGATATCGTAGGGGAAGCGATTGACATTCATAAGCTTGCTCAGTCAAAGCAGGACCGCTATGACCGTATCATTGAGATATTACAGCGCGTCGGATTGAACTCCGAGCATGCAAACCGTTACCCGCATGAGTTTTCGGGCGGACAGAGACAGCGTGTCGGTATTGCGAGAGCGTTGGCGGTAAAACCGCAGTTCCTTGTTTGTGATGAACCGATTTCTGCATTGGATGTTTCCATTCAGGCACAGGTTGTCAATATGTTTGAAGATTTACAGGCAGAAATGGGATTGACCTATCTGTTTATTGCCCATGATTTATCTATCGTGAGACATATATCAAACCGTATCGGTGTTATGTATCTGGGTAAAATGGTTGAACTTGCAGACAGCCATGAGTTGATTAAGAATAGCCTTCACCCATATACGAAGAGCTTGATTTCAGCTATTCCGATAGCGGATCCTAAGACGGCAAGAGCCAGCAAACGTATTATGTTAACCGGTGATGTGCCGAGTCCGATGAACCCGCCATCCGGATGTCATTTCAGAACAAGATGTCCATATGCGACTGAGGAGTGTGCAGCATCGACGCCGGTATGGAAGGAAATAAGCAAAGGCCATTATGCTGCCTGTCATCACATTGATAAAATTAATTCGTAGTATTAATCTCAGCAATTCCTACCGAGAGGTAGTTATGCATAGATAAAAAATAAAATTTTAGGAGGCGTATTTATGAAAAAAAAGTTTTTAGCAGTTGCATTGGCTATGACAATGGTAGCCGGCTTAACAGCTTGTGGTTCTTCAAGTAACGGCACCACAGCAGAAAACGGAAGCACAACGACAGAGACAACTACTGGTAATCAGGACGCTCAGGCGGAGGACACTGCTGCAACAGGCGGAAAAGTGTTATCAGTTCAGATTGGACCGGATCCAGAGACAATTGACCCGGCATTGAATTCCGCAGTTGACGGCGGAAATATGATTTTACATGCTTTTGAGTGCTTACTTACAGTAGATCAGGACGGAAACATTGCACCGGGCCAGGCTGAGACTTGGGAGACATCAGAAGATGGTCTCACATGGACATTCCACCTTCGTGACGGATTAAAATGGTCAGACGGCACAGACTTGACAGCAAACGATTTCGTTTATAGCTGGAAACGTGTATGTGATCCACTTGTTGCAGCTCCTTATGCTGAGACAGTTCTTAGCATGGTAAAGGGTTATGAAGAAGCAATCAATGGAGATCTTGATGCATTAGCAGTATCAGCTCCGGATGACAAGACTTTTGTAGTAGAGCTTTCAGCAGCTTGCCCTTACTTTGACAGTATTGCAGCATTTGCAACATTA
Source organism: Konateibacter massiliensis (assembly GCF_900184995.1). Lineage (GTDB taxonomy): Bacteria > Bacillota > Clostridia > Lachnospirales > Lachnospiraceae > Lachnotalea > Lachnotalea massiliensis. The sequence continues at coordinate 1,871,176 of NZ_LT860099.1, read as the reverse complement.
AGCCCTGTTCAGCAGGCTACAATTGAGACAAACGGTGATGCATGGGCAACCGCTCCTGAAACTTATGTTTCAAACGGTCCATTATATGTGACTGAGTGGGTACCAGGTTCTCATATCACATTCAGCAAGAACCCTAACTATTGGAATGCTGATGCAGTTAAATTAGATGCAGTTAAATTCGTTTTAATGGAAGACAGTAATGCAGCTTACAGTGCATACCAAACAGGTGATGTTTCCATGATTAAAGACGTTCCTACAGAAGAAATCCCAAGCCTTGAAGGAAATGAGGAATTCCATGTAGAGCCGATTATCGGAACCTACTATGTAAACTTAAACGCTGAGGTAGCACCATTTGACAATGCTGAAGTTCGTAAGGCTTTAAGTCTTGCAATTGATCGTGAGTATGTTGCAGGCACATTGATGCAGGGAACTTACACAGCAGCAGGCAGCTTATTCGGACCGGGCTGGAGTGATCCGGCAGGCGGCGATTTCAGTGAGAACGCAAATGGCGGAAAGCCATATATTGATACAGCAAATTTTGATGCAAACCTTGAGCAGGCGAAGCAGATTCTTGCAGATGCTGGATATCCAAACGGCGAAGGTTTCCCAACTATCACTTATACAACAAATGATACAGCATATCATAAAGTAGTAGCTGAGTATTTACAGCAGGCTTGGGCTGAGCTTGGAGTTACTCTTGAAGTAAATATCGTTGAGTGGTCAAGCTTTACACCGATGCGTCGTTCCGGTGACTATGAAGTCGCACGTAACGGCTGGGTTGGAGATTACAGCGATCCGTCTAACATGCTTAATGTTTTCTACAGTACAAACGGAAATAACGATGGTAACTATGTAAGTGCAGACTTTGATGCAGCATTTGATGCAGCAGCGATAGCATTAGATCCTGCAGAGAGATCAGCAGCACTTCATACAGCAGAAGATACTATCATGAACGATGCGGGATGCATTCCGATTGCATATTATAATGACTTCTGGTTACAGAGCTCAAATATCACAGGAATGTGGCATTCAGCTTATGGATACTGGTACTTCATGTATGCAGATATTGCAGAATAATTAAAATATAGTTGATATAAAAAGAGTGGGCAAGATTCCTCAGGGGTCTTGTCCCTTTTTTATATCATGCACACCTCACACTTTCTTATAGATAGGAAAGATTGTTAATTTTTTGTTCCTTGACATATGCGGTATAACATTTTATAATTTTATTATAAGTATCATATTACAAAACGAGTTCCGCAATATGAAACGAAGCATGTGCGAATTGTACCGCAATATTTGCTTTGGGAGAAGGAGAGATTTTATGAGTTCAAAAGAAAAGGAATTTGATGCATTGGCATTGGGAGAGATTTTACTAAGATTATCAGCACCGGATAACGAGAGAATTGTCAGAGGGGACTCCTTTCAAAAATGTGTGGGCGGAGCAGAGCTTAATGTTGTTTCAGGAATTTCACTTCTAGGGCTTAGGACAGGTATTATTTCCAAGATACCGGCGACCGAAATCGGAACATATGCAAAAAACAGAATCCGTTTCTGTGATGTGAGTGATGATTATCTTATTTATGATGAGAGCAAGGAAGCGCGTCTTGGCATCTATTATTATGAAAACGGAGCTTATCCGCGAAAGGCATCGGTTGTGTATGACAGAAAATATACCTCGATCAACTCGATTCGATTGGAAGAGATACCGGACAGTGCATATGAAAGCACAAGACTGTTCCACACAAGCGGAATTACCCTTGCATTATCCCAACAGTCGAGAGATGTGGCATTGGAAATGATTAAGAGATTTAAGAAAGCAGGGGCAATGATTTCCTTTGATGTCAATTTTCGTGCAAACCTATGGACAGAAGCTGAAGCAAAGGAATATATTGAAGAAGTACTTCCGTATGTAGATATCCTGTTTGTTTCGGAAGAGACTGCGAGGAGAACGTTTAAAAAATCAGGCGATTTAAAGGCAATGATGAAGGAATTTACGAAAGATTACAATATATCTGTGGTGGCATCTACCGAGCGAAAGGTAATCAGCCCTAAGAAACATAACTTCTCATCCACAATCTATGATGCAAAGGCGGATAAGTACTATGAAGAGCCTGCGTATGAAAACATAGAAGTTGTAGACCGTATCGGAAGCGGTGACGCCTATGTTGCGGGAGCGCTGTATGGTCTGCTTCAATATGATGACTGCCAGAAGGCACTCGAATACGGCAACGCCGCAAGTGCGGTAAAGAACACGATATCAGGAGATTTGCCGTCCACCGATTTGAAGGAGCTGAATAAAATTATTGACAGCCATAAGAACATCGGTGAACAGAGTGAGATGAATCGTTAATTTTTTATAATAAACAGTAGCAACCTTAGTATTTATGGTATAATAAAATCAATAAGCATATCGAATGATATGCTTATTGATTTTATGCATGACAAGAGAAGCTGCTTGCGGCCTTATTTTGTTTGTAAAGGAGAAAGGTGAATATTATGAAAAAGCGAATATTTGTTGCAGCACCATCTTGTATTGCAAGCGGTGGGCCGGAATTATTGCATCAGCTTTGTTTTAAGCTAAATAAATTTGGTTATAATGCTAAGATGCTTTACTATGCTAATAAAGCAGAGAATGTGGAAACTACGGAGCCGGTACATCCAAATTATGAAGTTTATAACAATCTTTATACATTATCCCTTGAGGAAGCAAATGATGAAGAGGCAATTGTAATTATGCCTGAAGTGGCAGTAGAATTGATTTTTTATCTACCGCAAAGTAAAAAGATAATATGGTGGTTAAGCGTAGACAATTACTATGATAACATTCAACTTATGTATCAAAAGGATTTAAGGAATGAAGAATTTATTGATGTATTTGGACTTGGGGATGAAGAACTTTTGCACTTTGTTCAGTCCTATTATGCGAAGGACTTTGTAATGAAACGGCTGAATATAGAGGAAAATAAGATTTATTACCTGTCCGATTATTTAAGAATGGATTTTGAGGAAGAAAAGAAAGCGTCTGTCAGAAATAATTATTGTTTATTTAACCCCAAGAAGGGTCTGGAAAAGGTCTTGTATTTAATAGGACAAGCTTCTGGCATAACATGGTTGCCTATCCAGAATATGACTCCTAAGCAAGTGGCTAACTTAATGGATGCTTCAAAGGTTTATGTTGATTTTGGAAATCATCCGGGTAAAGATAGAATTCCTCGCGAAGCAGCTCTCAGGGGATGCTGTATTATAACAAATAAGGCGGGCAGTGCGGCATATTATGAGGATGTTTCAATACCGGAGGAATATAAATTTGAAGATATCGCTCAGAGTGCCCCCCAAATTATTGAGTTGATAAAGGATATTTTTCAGAATTTTGATGAGCATACAAAACAATTCGAACATTATAGGGACAAGATCAGAAAAGAAGAAATTAATTTTGACAAAAATGTGTTAGAAATATTTGAGGAACTAGCAAATAACTGATGAAAAATTTATTGTTTTTAAAATAAATAACTTGACAGCGGGCAAAGAAAACTTTATACTAGATTAGCATGCATAAAGTGGTTTCTTTATGCGCGCATTTAAGCTGAATAAACAGCAACCGCAGAAGAAAATCACAGGAGGTGAAAAGAATGCCAACATTTAATCAGTTAGTAAGAAAAGGAAGACAGACATCAGAAAAGAAATCAACAGCACCGGCTCTTCAGAAGGGTTACAACTCTTTGAGAAAGAAGTCCACTGATATTTCAGCACCACAAAAAAGAGGTGTTTGTACAGCAGTTAAGACAGCTACTCCTAAGAAACCTAACTCAGCTCTTAGAAAGATTGCCAGAGTTCGTTTGTCAAATGGTATCGAAGTAACAAGCTATATTCCAGGTGAAGGACATAACCTTCAGGAGCATAGTGTTGTACTTATCAGAGGTGGTAGAGTAAAAGATTTACCAGGTACAAGATATCATATCGTTAGAGGTACACTTGATACAGCAGGTGTTGCTAACAGAAGACAGGCTCGTTCCAAATACGGAGCTAAGAGACCAAAAGCCGCTAAATAGAATTATTGTAATCACAAACAGAACTATTAAGTGCCGGCATTCTAGCATTACCCTGTAGGTTGCAGGATATATATATAGAAGTACCGAGCGCGAACACAGTAGAACGACACATGTGAGTACCGATGATTTAATTAAAAACCTTGTTGAATAACAAGCATGAATTAAGGAGGGAAGTACCGTGCCACGTAAAGGACATACTCAAAAAAGAGACGTATTAGCAGATCCATTATACAATAACAAAGTAGTTACCAAGCTTATCAATAACATTATGTTAGATGGTAAGAGAGGTGTAGCGCAGAAAATTGTATACGGAGCTTTTGAAAGAGTTGCAGGAAAGACAGAGAGACCAGCTCTTGATGTTTTTGAAGAAGCTATGAATAACATCATGCCAGTACTTGAAGTAAAGGCAAGACGTATCGGTGGAGCAACTTATCAGGTACCAATCGAAGTAAGACCTGACAGAAGACAAGCGTTAGCGCTTCGTTGGATTACAACTTACTCACGCGCAAGAGGTGAGAAGACTCAGGAAGAAAGATTGGCAAATGAAATCTTAGATGCTGCTAACAACACTGGAGCATCTGTTAAGAAGAAAGAAGATATGCACAAAATGGCAGAGGCAAATAAGGCTTTTGCACATTACAGATTCTAATCTTTTTTCCAAAAACATTATACAATTTTTGTATAAAATAAGAGTGTAAATGCACTCTTTGTGATAAGAACAAGTGAAGTAATGATTGCTTCACTTGTTTGAAACAATTTTTAAGAAGAAGTAAGGAGGAAAATCCGTTGGCTGGAAGAGAATATCCATTAGAGCGAACTAGAAACATCGGTATTATGGCCCATATTGATGCCGGAAAGACTACAACAACAGAACGTATTCTTTATTATACCGGTGTTAACTATAAAATTGGTGATACTCATGAAGGTACTGCAACTATGGACTGGATGGAGCAGGAACAGGAAAGAGGTATTACCATTACTTCAGCCGCTACAACATGTCACTGGACAATGCAACAGGAAGCACAGGCTATGCCGGGCGCTTTAGAGCATCGTATTAATATCATTGATACACCGGGACACGTTGACTTTACAGTTGAGGTTGAGAGATCACTCCGTGTACTTGACGGCGCAGTAGGTGTATTCTGTGCAAAAGGTGGAGTAGAACCTCAGTCTGAAAATGTATGGCGTCAGGCTGACACTTATAATGTACCAAGAATGGCATTTGTTAATAAGATGGACATTTTAGGTGCAAATTTTTACAGTGTAGTGGAACAGATTAAAACAAGATTAGGCAAGAACACAATCGTTATTCAGCTGCCAATCGGTAAAGAAGATGAATTCAAAGGAATCATTGATTTGTTTGAAATGAAGGCTTATATCTACAATGATGACAAAGGTGATGATATTAGCGTAACTTCAATACCGGATGACATGAAAGATGATGCAGAGTTATACAGAGCAGAATTAGTTGAAAAAATCTGTGAGTTAGACGATGACTTAATGATGATGTATTTAGAAGGAGAAGAACCTTCTGAAGAAGAATTAAAGGCAACATTAAGAAAGGGTACTTGCGAATGTAAAGCAATCCCTGTTTGCTGTGGTTCTGCTTACAAAAATAAAGGTGTTCAAAAACTTCTTGATGCAATTCTTATGTTTATGCCGGCACCTACAGACATCCCTGCTATTGATGGTACTGATATGGACGGAAATGAAGTAGTAAGACATTCATCAGATGAAGAGCCTTTCTCTGCTTTGGCATTTAAGATTATGGCTGATCCATTTGTTGGTAAGCTTGCATTCTTTAGAGTTTACTCCGGTACATTGAACTCAGGTTCTTATGTATTAAATGCAACAAAGGGCAAGAAAGAGCGTGTTGGACGTATTCTTCAGATGCATGCTAACAAGAGAGAAGAACTGAGTAAAGTATATTCAGGAGATATCGCGGCGGCTGTAGGCTTTAAGTTTACGACTACCGGTGATACAATTTGTGATGAGCAGCATCCAGTTATCCTTGAGTCCATGGAATTCCCAGAACCAGTTATCGAATTGGCTATTGAGCCTAAGACAAAAGCTGGTCAGGGCAAGATGGGTGAAGCCTTAGCAAAACTTGCAGAGGAAGATCCTACTTTCAGAGCTCATACAGATCAGGAAACAGGACAGACTATCATTGCAGGTATGGGTGAGCTGCATCTTGAAATTATCGTAGACAGACTTCTTCGTGAGTTCAAGGTAGAGGCTAACGTAGGTGCTCCTCAGGTTGCTTACAAGGAAAGCTTTACAAAGATTGTTGAAGTAGACAGTAAGTATGCAAAACAGTCTGGTGGACGTGGACAGTACGGACATTGTAAGGTTCGTTTTGAGCCTATGGATGCAAACGCAGAAGAAGTATTCAAGTTTGAATCTGAGGTTGTTGGTGGTTCTATTCCGAAGGAATACATCCCAGCAGTTGGTGAAGGTATCGAAGAGGCATCTAAGGCTGGTATCCTTGCAGGCTTCCCTGTATTAGGTATCAAAGCTGTTGTTTATGACGGTTCCTACCATGAAGTCGATTCAAGTGAGATGGCATTCCACATTGCCGGTTCCTTAGCATTCAAGGATGCAATGAACAAGGGTGGAGCAGTAATTCTTGAGCCAATCATGAGAGTAGAAGTAACTATGCCGGAAGAGTACATGGGTGATGTAATTGGTGATATCAATTCCCGCCGTGGACGTATTGAAGGTATGGAAGACATCGGCGGCGGAAAGCTGATCAAGGCTTTCGTTCCATTGTCAGAGATGTTCGGATACGCGACAGACTTACGTTCCAAGACTCAGGGACGTGGAAACTACTCAATGTTCTTTGATAAATATGAGCAGGTTCCGAAGTCAGTTCAGGAAAAAATTATTTCGAATCGTGTAAAATAATAGCAGGATTTGTCAAAGCTAGAAATAACTGTGTAAAATTAATAAAATAGGCTTGAAAATATCTTGAATTTGAAATATAATTTAAGATAGCCTATTTGTTGATAGATTAAAACTAAAAAATAATGCCCAAAAGGGCACATATATTTATAAGGAGGACATTTTAAAAATGGCTAAATCTAAATTTGAGAGAAATAAAACGCATTGTAACATCGGAACCATTGGTCACGTTGATCATGGTAAGACAACTTTAACAGCTGCAATTACAAAGACTTTATCAGTAAGAGTTGCAGGAAACGCAGCAGTTGATTTTGCTAACATCGATAAGGCTCCAGAGGAGAGAGAAAGAGGTATCACAATTTCTACTTCTCACGTTGAGTATTCAACAGAAAACAGACACTATGCTCACGTTGACTGCCCAGGACATGCTGACTACGTTAAGAACATGATCACTGGTGCTGCACAGATGGATGGTGCTATCCTTGTTGTTGCTGCTACAGACGGTGTTATGGCTCAGACAAAAGAGCATATCCTTCTTTCAAGACAGGTTGGTGTTCCTTACATCGTAGTATTCATGAACAAGTGTGATATGGTTGATGACGCTGAGTTACTTGAATTAGTAGAGATGGAAATCAGAGACTTATTAAGCGAGTATGATTTCCCAGGCGATGACACACCAGTTATCCAGGGTTCAGCTCTTAAAGCTCTTGAAGATCCTAACGGAGAATGGGGCGATAAGATTATGGAATTAATGGAAGCAGTAGATACATGGATTCCAGATCCAGTTAGAGCAACAGATCAGCCTTTCTTAATGCCAATCGAGGATATCTTCTCTATCACAGGACGTGGTACAGTTGCTACAGGTAGAGTAGAGCGCGGTATGCTTCACGTATCAGATGAAGTTGAAATCGTTGGTATCAAAGAAGAGACACGTAAAGTTGTTGTAACAGGTATCGAAATGTTCAGAAAGCTTCTTGATGATGCTCAGGCTGGTGATAACATCGGTGCATTACTTCGTGGTGTTCAGAGAGACGAAATCGAAAGAGGACAGGTTCTTGCTAAACCAGGTTCAATCAAATGCCATACAAAATTTACAGCTCAGGTTTACGTTTTAACAAAAGATGAAGGTGGACGTCATACTCCTTTCTTCAACAACTACAGACCTCAGTTCTACTTCAGAACAACTGACGTAACAGGTATCTGTAACTTACCAGCAGGTGTTGAAATGTGTATGCCTGGTGATAACGTAGAAATGACAATCGAACTTATTCATCCAATCGCTATGGATCAGGGTCTTACATTCGCTATCCGTGAAGGTGGACGTACGGTAGGTTCAGGTCGTGTTGCTACTGTTATTGCTTAATTAATAGCTTTTAAATTATATTAATTAAAATGAAAACCGTAATCCCTTATTATATAAGGGGTTGCGGTTTTTTGATTTATGATGAGTGAAGCTGTAAACGGCGTCATCTTGTTGACATTATATAATAGCAGTGTTAATATAGTTCTAAATAGAAACATTCTAAATTGAACGAATTATCATGTTTGAGGGGAGGATTTATTTATGGATTTTTATAGCGTAGTAAATAATAGAAGAACGATAAGAGATTTCAAGGATGAACCTATTGATAGGGATACTATCTATAGAATTATTGAGGCAGGGATGAAAGCTCCGACAAATGATCATATGAGAGATTGGCATTTTATAGTAATAGATGATAAAGCTAATATGAAACAGTTGATCAAAAAGATTCCGAAAAAAGTATCAGCTAAACGTGTGGACTTCATAATGAAGTCATGGAGATTAAACGATGAATGTCAACAAAATATGTATAAGGATGCAATTCCTAAGCAGTATCAAATGCTCCTCAATGCAAGCTGCATAGTAATTCCGTTATTTAAGCAAAAAAAGAATTTGTTGCAGCCTAAAGATTTATCGGCTCTTAATGGTTTTGCTTCTATTTGGTGTTGTATTGAGAATATATTTTTGGCGGCTGCAGCAGAGGAGTATGCGTGTGCATTACGTATACCTTTAGGTGACGAAAATGAATATGTAAAAAGTGTTTTGAATTTCCCGGATGATTATGAGATGCCTTGTTATATTGCTATCGGAAAACCAGCAGATGATGCTGTGTATAGCATTCAGAAAGATTATTCGATAGAAGATAGGATACATATAAATTGCTGGTAAAAATCACTTTTCATATTTCGTAATAATCTCTTAAGTATATTGATAGTATTTTTATGGTATTATATAATGATACCGAGTTTATATTTTGGTACAAGATATCATATATTATATATATGGTAAATTAAAAAAGGAGATAAGTATTATGAAAAGAATAGGATTAACAGCAATACTGCTCTGTTTTTTATTGACTTTCATGGTGGGCTGTTCACAAAAGGCAGACGATGTGAATATAGAACAGCCTGTTGAACAGGCAAAAGAGCAGACGACAGAGGAAAATACATCTGTTGAAGAACAAGCCGAGGCAACTGTGCAGAAACCGGCAGCGGAAGCTGAAGTGCCAGCAGCAGAGGAGACTTTAGCGGTAGGATCGGGAGAGATTATCACAGTGCCTGCTGTCGCAAATGAGGTCGTTGAAAAAACCGGATTAAAGTATCTTTCCGTTGAGGTAGGCAAGACAGAAGCCGAGAGAAACTTTGTATGGTATTCGAAGAGTGCAAGCGATGGAATGGTATTGATGCAGGAGGCTTCCACGATGGAGAGCAATTTATTTTACACCTCCAATTCAACAGCCGCAAAGACAAAGGAATCAAAGACAGAGGAAGGATATTATGTAAACAAGGCTACGGTATCCAACTTGAAACCAAGCACGACCTACTATTATGTAGTTGGCAACAGTGAGGGATGGTCGCCGATTTATACATACAAGACCTCCTCCTTTGATACAAGCTTTAGCTTTGCCGCTGTCGGTGACCCGGAAATGGGAATTGGTACGGATGATGAAGGGCTTGACCAGATGGGGATTTTTGATAACACCATCAATAAAATAAAAGAACAGATTCAGGATGTGGCATTTTTATTAAGCACCGGAGACCAGGTCGGAATCAACGATAGCAATGATGACTATGCGTCATTGCTGAATCATGTGGGACTTTATTCACTGGCATTTGCCCCGACTATTGGAAATCATGATGTAGGCGGAAGCCATTTCAAGGAACATTTTAATCTGCCGAACTTTAATAAAATTGAGCCGGATGCAGATGTCACGAATGATGATTATTACTTTAGCTACAACGGAGTACTGTTTTTAATGATTAACAGCAATAACGGAAGTGATTACGATGACTATCACAAGAAGTTTGTGGAAGAGGCGTCAGCACAGTATCCAGACGCAACATGGAAGGTTGCAGTTTTCCATTTTCCTCCTTTTAGTGCGGTAGAAAAAAATCAAAATGATGCCGCATCAGTGCAGGAACTTATTCCGTTTTTGGAAGAAGCAGGTGTGGATGTTGTGCTTAACGGACATGATCAATTGTTTTCCAGAACTCATGTGATGAAGGGAACCTCCATATCTCAGAAGACAGATGGAAGCTCAGTGACAAATCCTGACGGAATTGTTTATTTTACATTAAGTTCCAGCAGCGGAAATCTGTTTCATGAATCAATCGGAAATCCCAATGCAGTTAAAACGGAAGCATCCGGACATCCGCAGGCATCCAGAATTGATGTGACACCGACAAGCTTTAAAGTGACCACATACAATACCGATACATGGGAAGTTTATGATGAGTTTTCGATTATAAAAGAGTAGTAATACAAAATGAGCTCAACGTGCCGGATAATCCGGTGCGGCGGGTTCATTTTTATCTAATGACTGCTAGTTGAAAAACAGAACAAAAGTTCGGCTTGATATATACATTTCGTGATGAGTATGATAAAATGTAACGTAACAGAAGAAAACGGAGTATTGTAAATTACAATGTTGATTAGAATGGCACCTTAATCAATGTTATCAATCATTTTGGAGGTAAAATAAAATGGAGTTCAAATTACATTCAGAATATCAGCCCACCGGTGACCAGCCTGAGGCTATCAGACAGCTTGTAAACGGATTTAGAGAGGGAAATCAGTTTCAGACACTTTTGGGTGTTACAGGCTCAGGTAAGACCTTCACGATGGCAAATATTATTCAGGAAATTCAGAAGCCAACGCTGATTATTGCACATAACAAGACCTTGGCGGCACAGCTCTATGGTGAGTTTAAAGAATTTTTTCCGGAGAATGCGGTGGAATATTTTGTGTCATACTATGATTACTATCAGCCGGAAGCCTATGTACCTTCCACAGATACTTATATTGCCAAAGATTCGGCAATCAATGACGAGATTGATAAATTAAGGTTATCTGCTACGGCATCACTGATTGAGCGGAAAGATGTTATTATTGTTTCCAGTGTTTCCTGCATCTACGGACTTGGTTCTCCGGTCGATTATGAGAAGATGATGATTTCTTTGAGACCGGGTATGATTAAGGATAGAGATGAAGTGATTCGCAAATTGATTGATATACAGTATACGAGAAATGAGATGGATTTCAAACGAGGTACGTTCCGTGTGCGAGGTGATGTATTAGAGGTTATTCCGGCAGATTACAGCGATTTGGCAGTGCGAATCGAATTTTTCGGGGACGAGGTTGACCGGATTACAGAAATTGATGTACTGACAGGTGAGATAAAAGGTACGCTTGAGCATATCGGTATATTTCCGGCATCCCATTATGTAGTACCGCAGGAAAAGATTAAGATAGCGACGAAGGAAATTGAAGAGGAGCTTGAGGAACGGGTCAAATATTTTAAAAGTCAGGACAAGCTGCTGGAGGCGCAGAGAATCTCAGAGAGAACAAATTTTGATATTGAGATGCTTCGGGAGACAGGCTTTTGTTCGGGGATTGAGAATTATTCCAGACAAATGTCGGGCTTGGCGCCGGGCCAGCCGCCTCACACGCTGATTGATTATTTCCGGGATGATTTTCTTATTATTGTGGATGAGTCACATATTACGATTCCTCAGGTCCGAGGAATGTATGCGGGAGACCAGTCCAGAAAAACAACTCTGGTGGATTATGGTTTTCGTCTGCCGTCCGCTAAGGACAACCGTCCACTGAATTTTAGTGAGTTTGAAGAAAAAATTAACCAGATGCTGTTTGTATCAGCGACGCCATCGGTATATGAGAAGGAACATGAGCTTTTCAGAACCGAACAGATTATCCGCCCAACCGGACTTCTCGATCCTAAGATTGATGTAAGGCCGATTGAGGGACAGATTGATGACCTGATTGGCGAAGTGAATAAGGAAGTAAAGAAGAAAAATAAAATACTCATCACGACTCTGACGAAAAAAATGGCGGAGGATTTGACGGATTATATGAGAGAGGTCGGCATCAGGGTAAAGTACTTGCATTCCGATATTGACACGCTGGAGCGTTCCGAAATTATAAGGGATATGCGTCTGGATGTGTTTGATGTGCTGGTCGGAATCAACCTGTTGCGAGAAGGACTTGATATTCCGGAGATTACGCTTGTTGCTATTTTAGATGCGGATAAAGAAGGCTTTTTGCGTTCCGCGACTTCTCTGATACAGACAGTAGGACGTGCAGCCAGAAATGCAGAAGGCAGAGTTATCATGTATGCGGACCATATTACCGATTCTATGAATACTGCCATCAGTGAGACGAACCGAAGAAGGGAAATTCAGGAGCAGTATAATAAGGAACATGGAATTACTCCTCAGACCATTCAAAAGGCGGTGCGTGAGTTAATCAGCATTTCAAAAGCGGTCGCAAAAGAGGAGCTGAAAATGGCGAAGGATCCGGAGTCCATGAGTAAGGAAGAGCTTGAGAAGCTGGTTAATAAGCTGACAAAGCAGATGAAGAAGGCGGCAGCAGAGTTGAACTTCGAGGCAGCGGCAGAGCTCAGAGACAAGATGACCGAATTGAAGCAGATGTTATTGGCATTAGAATAATTACAGAATAAATACTTTGTTTTACACATTCAATACACAATGCGATGTAATAATATAAAATGTGAATTTATGCTTATTTTTAAAATTACAGTAACGATTCAGAGCCAATCTTGAAAACACGCAGTGTTTTCGAGATGTGGCGTATCCGCCAAATAAATTTGATAAAGATATGCATTAGGAATGCGAGCATTCCTAATGCATACTCTTTATCGAATTTGCTTGGCTCTGAACAGTTACAAATTACAAAAGCAGAGGGTAAGAATGGAGGGCACATGAGCAAGGGAACAATTCTGATTGCAGATGATGAAATGGTTTTAAGAGACTTACTTCAAGATATTTTAGAAAAAGAAGGATACAGTGTGTTGACTGTAAGTGATGGGGAACAGGCATTGAACCTTTTCTTTGAAACGGAGGACATTGATTTAGTTATCTTAGATGTTTTAATGCCCAAAACGGATGGCTGGAAAGTTCTGCGTGAAATAAGAGAGTATTCGAATACACCGATTATTATGCTCACAGCATTGTGTGAAAATAAGGATGAGGTGGAAGGCCTCACAAGCGGTGCAGATGATTATATTGCAAAGCCATTTAGCTATGAAGTCCTTGTTGCCAGGGTGAATGCACAGTTCAGAAGAAATAACATCGAGCAGACAGAGAGATTGGAGATAGGGAATTTGTCCATCGATCAGCTGAGACGGAAGGTATTTGTAAATAATCAGTTTGTGCGTTTAAACAACAAAGAATATCAGCTTCTGCTTTATCTTGTAAAAAATAAAGAGGTTGTATTAAATAGAGATCAAATTGTTACGACAATATGGGGATTTGATTACGAGGGAAATGAGAGAACTGTGGATACTCATATTAAAATGCTTCGGGCCAAGCTGGGAGTATGTCAAGATTATATTAAAACTGTGAGAGGGCAGGGATATTATTTTGAGGTCAATTAGAAAAAGTTTGTTTTTGGCGTTTATGCTGTTCATGCTTATTCTTGTGGCGGGAAATGTTATTATCAATGTTTCGCTTTTTAAAGAATATTATATGCACCAAAGCAAAAAACGCATGAAGAGTACCAGTGAAGAAATTGCAAAAGAATATCAAACGGATAAGGCTTCTTTGCAGGACTATATTGAAATGATTGACGGAACATGGGGCATATGGGTACGCATTGCAGATAAGGATTCCAATCTTTTATATACCTCTAAGCCTGAAAGGAGTAAAAGTACAACACTTTCTGAGTGGGCAGTGAATGCAATCAACGCAGGTCAAAAAGCGATGGAGACGGACGGAGTTTACTATTCGGAGAGAAGTAATGATGAGAACAATATTATAAGGTTAGTGTGTGTTACCAAGCTCTTAGACGGAGACGAAGAGGTATATATTATATTGACGAGGTCAATCCAGAGTGTCTATGAAAATATAACCACGGCAAATAAACTTGTAGAGGGAACAGCGCTTATTTTGATTGTTCTTGGTTCCGTATTTATTTTTTATTTCTCAAGAGGTGTAACAAAACCGATACTGGAAATTAATGAGCATGCAAAAAAAATTGCAAGGCTTAATTTTGATGAAAAACTAGAGATAAAATCTAAAAATGAGTTGGGAACACTGGCAAATACAATCAATGAAATTTCGGACAAATTGAACGTAAGTATTGAGGGGTTAAAACAAGATATTGATGACAGAAAAGAACTTGTGAGAGATATGTCTCATGAGTTAAAAACTCCGATTGCCGCGGTGAAGGGATATGCAGAAGGCTTGAAATTTGCAGTGGCAGAAACACCGGAAAAAATGGAAAAGTATTGTAATGTTATTATTGAAGAGTGCAATAAAATGAATTATCTTGTAAAAGAAATGCTGGAGCTTTCGGTTATGGAGGAAGTAGGGCGTGAGATTAATAAGACTGTTTTTCAGGCAAAGCAGTTGATTGACAGCATAGAAATGTGCTTTACAGAACAAATCAGAAAACGCGGACTTCGTTTTCAAATAGAAGGAGATGAAAATCTCCTTATTTCAGGCGATTATCATCTGGTGGAAAGAGCGGCGTTTAATTATATGGAGAATGCAATTCGTCACACAGAGGATGAGGGGACAATTAAAGTCTCATTTGAAAATGATGAGGAGGGTTTTTGGTTTAGAGTATATAATTCGGGGAAGCACATTCCGGAGGGCGAGATAGAGAATATTTGGAAGGTATTTTATAAGATGGAAAAATCCAGAGTAAGGGAAAGCAATAATTACGGAGTGGGGCTTACAATTGTAAAAGCGAATATTTCATTGCATGAAGGAAGTGTTCATGTTGAGAATAAAAATGGGGGAGTTGAATTTTCTTTCTGGATACCGAGATAATCTATTACACATAAATTACATATAGGGCATTTATAGTAGGCTTCGTACGAGGAGGAAGCCATGAACTATAAGCCAAAGAAAAAGTACATAATTGTTTCGGTAATCGGAATTTTTATATTTATAACGTTACTGCTTGTGTACCGATATCAGCAGCCGTACTATAAGAAATATCATTATATAGCTCATGCACTTGGAGGGATAGATGATAAGGCTTATACTAATTCAATGGAAGCGATGGAATATTCCTATTCAAAAGGATTTCGAGTGCTGGAGGTAGATTTATCATTTACGAAGGACAAAAGACTTGTGGCTCGCCATGAGTGGAGTGATGATCTTGGTGATAACTTTTCGGATGAGAATATACCAACCTATGAAGAGTTTATGGAAACAAAGGTATACGGAACGTATACTCCTGTCGGAATAGAAGAAATTATTCAATTTGCGATGGAGCATCCGGATGTTTATTTTGTAACGGATACCAAAGAGTATGAGACAGGCATATATGATATGCTGCAAGTGATTGAGGATACGTCGAAAAGTCTTGGATATACACAAGCAAGCAGACAGTTTGTCATTCAGTTTTACACTTATGAAAACTATGAGGAAATTCAGAAAAGTTTTGATTTTAAAAACTATATTTTTACCTTATATAATATAAAAAGTGAGTTAAAAGAAAACGGAATAGATAATATTCTTGAATGGTGCTTGGAAAACAATATCAAGGTTGTAACACTGCCTAAGGCATATGCAACAAAAGAAAATGTGAGTAAGTTAGAGAAAAGTGGAATCACTACATACACACATACGGTGGATAGTCTGTCGAGATGGAAGAAGCTTCAAGAAGCAGGAGTAAGCGGAGTTTATACAAACTTTATTAATCCGATAAAACAGTATATAAAAGGTACAATAAAAATCAGTGCCATACTCGGTGCCGTGATAATTTTTGTTTTAACTATATTCTTGATAAAAATAAAATTGAAAAAAAGAAAATCAGAATGATTATATTGGGCGGAAGCTATACTATAAACGTGTAGGCTTCCGTTTTTGATATCAAAGGAAATTTCCTTTGATATCAAAAATACTATGCACACCGTGCGAAGAGGAAGTCGTTGCTGCTCAGCCCGTTCCGCACAGAGAATGTGCTTTACACATTCTTTATTCTATTTTTAAATATTAAAAGAACAAATGTTTGCAAAATAAACAATTGGTGGTATAATGTAACATATCAGCAGGAAACCAAGCACTCGCGAAGCGAGTATTTGGTTTCACCTGATATGTTAATGAGAAAACGGAGTTTTCGAGTATCAGCAGGAAACCAAGCACTCGCGAAGCGAGTATTTGGTTTCACCTATAAAAGTTAAATAAAGAGGTGTAAGATGGCAAAGAACAACAGACAATATATAAAAATAAGAGGAGCGAACGAGCATAATTTAAAGAATCTGGATATCGACATCCCGCGCAACGAGCTGGTTGTATTAACCGGATTGAGCGGCTCGGGAAAATCCTCTCTTGCTTTTGATACGATATATGCGGAAGGGCAGAGAAGATATATGGAATCACTGTCCTCCTACGCAAGACAATTTTTAGGCCAGATGGAAAAGCCGAATGTGGAAAGCATTGAAGGCTTAAGCCCGGCTATTTCGATTGATCAGAAATCTACCAACCGCAATCCGCGTTCCACAGTCGGTACGGTAACGGAAATCTATGACTATTTCCGACTTCTCTATGCGAGAATCGGTATTCCGCATTGCCCGGAGTGCGGGAAGGAAATAAAGAAGCAGACAGTAGACCAGATGGTCGATCAGATTATGCTTTTGCCGGAGAGAAGTAAGATACAGCTTCTTGCCCCGGTGGTGCGAGGCAGAAAAGGTGAGCATACCAAACTGTTTGAGCAGGCGAAGAAGAGCGGCTATGTCCGAGTGCGTGTGGACGGAAATCTGTATGAACTCACCGAGGAAATCAAGCTGGATAAAAATAAAAAACACAATATTGAGATTATCGTGGATAGACTTGTGGTAAAGGAAGGCATTGAAAAGCGACTCACCGACTCCATTGAGACGGTGCTCGAGCTGGCAGAAGGCTTGATGACTGTTGATGTAACAGACAGCGAGCCAATCAATTTCAGCCAAAGTTTTTCCTGCCCCGATTGCGGGATTAGTATTGATGAGATAGAGCCGAGAAGCTTTTCCTTTAATAATCCTTTCGGTGCATGCCCGGTTTGCTATGGACTTGGATATAAGATGGAATTTGATGTAGATTTGATGATACCGGATAAAAGTGTAAGTATTGCTGACGGTGCAATTGTTGTTTTAGGCTGGCAGTCCAGTACGGACAAATCAAGCTACACAAGAGCTATTTTAGACGCACTGGCAAAGGAATATAAGTTTGACCTGCATACACCGTTTGAGGATTTGCCGGAGAATATTCAGGACATGCTCATCAACGGAACGAACGGCAGAGAGGTCAAGGTGCATTACAAGGGACAGCGAGGCGAAGGCGTTTATGATGTGGCGTTCGAGGGACTCGTTAGAAATGTGGAGAGAAGATACCGCGAGACTGCTTCGGAGAGCACAAAGCAGGAGTATGAAACTTATATGCGAATTACACCTTGTAAGGAGTGCGGCGGGCAGCGTTTGAAAAAGGGATCGCTTGCAGTGACTGTCGGTGATAAGAATATTCATGAAGTGACGGCGATGTCTATCAAAAAACTTCAGGACTTCATTGCCAATATGGAGTTGACGAAGACGCAGGAGATGATAGGAGAGCAGATATTAAAAGAAATCAAGGCGAGAATTAAATTCCTGATTGATGTAGGACTTGAATATCTGACACTTGCGCGTGCAACGGGCTCCCTGTCAGGAGGAGAGGCACAGCGAATCCGTCTGGCAACCCAGATTGGTTCCGGCCTGGTAGGCGTAGCCTATATTTTGGACGAGCCAAGTATCGGGCTTCACCAGAGAGACAATGACAAGCTGCTGAAAACTTTGCTTCATTTAAAGGAACTGGGAAACAGCTTGCTTGTTGTGGAGCATGATGAGGATACGATGCTTGCCGCAGATCATGTCATTGACATTGGGCCCGGAGCAGGTGAGCACGGCGGACAGCTGGTAGCACAGGGAACTGCGGCTGAAATTATGAAAAATAAAAACTCTGTTACCGGAGCATATCTAAGCGGAAGGATTAAAATTCCGGTTCCGCAAGAGAGAAGAAAGCCAACCGGCTACCTGAAAGTCAGAGGAGCCCAGGAAAACAATCTGAAAAATATTGATGTGGATATTCCACTTGGTATAATGACATGTGTCACAGGTGTATCAGGTTCCGGAAAAAGCTCACTTGTCAATGAGATTGTATATAAGGAGTTAGCGAAAAAACTAAACAGGGCAAGAACTATTGCAGGTAAGCACAAGAAGATAGAAGGAATTGAGCAGCTTGATAAGGTAATTGATATTGACCAGTCACCGATCGGAAGAACGCCTCGTTCCAATCCTGCGACTTACACCGGTGTTTTTGATCAGATAAGAGATTTGTTTGCCACAACCCCCGATGCCAAGGCAAGAGGGTATCAGAAGGGACGCTTCAGCTTTAATGTAAAGGGCGGACGTTGTGAGGCGTGCAGCGGTGACGGAATCATTAAAATTGAAATGCACTTTTTACCTGACGTATATGTTCCTTGTGAAGTGTGTCAGGGAAAACGTTATAACCGGGAAACACTTGAGGTCAAATATAAAGGAAAAAGCATTTATGATGTTCTCGATATGACAGTGGAAGAGGCGTTGGGATTTTTTGAAAACATTCCTTCCATTCACAGAAAAATTGAGACACTAAATGATGTAGGACTTTCCTATATTCGTCTGGGACAGCCATCCACCACTTTATCCGGCGGAGAGGCACAGCGAATCAAACTTGCCACAGAGCTAAGCAAAAGAGGGACGGGAAAGACGATTTATATTCTGGATGAGCCGACAACCGGTCTGCACTTTGCGGATGTGCATAAGTTGATTGAGATTTTAAGAAGACTTTCTGAGGGAGGCAATTCTGTGGTGGTGATTGAACATAATCTGGATGTGATAAAGACAGCCGACCATATCATTGACATCGGACCTGAAGGCGGAGATGCCGGCGGAACGGTTGTAGCAATCGGTACTCCGGAGGAAGTTGCGGTAAATAAAAAATCATATACAGGAAAGTATATAAAAAAATATTTAGCCTAACTATACAGTAATAAAAAAAACAACCGATATATATCATAGGAAGTTCGGAGAACTTTCCTATTGATATAAAAAAAGTGCCAGCATTATGACGCTGACACCTTATAACACTCCGAAGAGTAACATATTTGAGGGAGTGCACAGCAGTATTTTACCGGCAACTGCTGTGCATGAGTTATGAAAAATCATATTAGCTCTTTGCTAATATGAGATTAGTATACAGGTTAAATGTGTTCATTTTTTGACGAAATGTTTAAAAAATAGTGAAAAACGGTAAAGATTCTGCAGGAAGGAGTATTTGGCATAATTTTGAACAAAGAATCTTCACAAACATAGGCTAGAATAGAAAAATAGTGAAAAATATAAGAAAAGACTTTAAAAAATTTTAATTATTGTTTATAATGTAAATAAGTATGTGAAATACTATGGATATTGATGAAAACGAAGAGAACCCATATTGATATCGGGGGTAAATGATAAAGCAGTCTATATTATATTTTACAGACAAAAGTAATTTTATTATTGTGAAAGAAGCAGCCTATTCGAAAGGGGATCATTATGTTAAATACGGATATTGGAATTGATTTAGGAACAGCAAGTATTCTTGTCTATATAAAGGGAAAAGGTGTTGTGTTAAAAGAGCCGTCAGTAGTGGCATTTGACAGAGATACAAATAAGATTAAAGCAATTGGTGAGGAAGCTCGCCTTATGCTTGGTAGAACACCGGGAAACATCGTTGCGGTAAGACCGCTGAGACAGGGTGTGATTTCGGATTATACCGTTACGGAAAAAATGCTGAAGTATTTTATTCAGAAGGCATTGGGAAAGAAAACCTTCCGTAAGCCAAGAATCAGTGTCTGCGTCCCAAGCGGAGTGACAGAGGTTGAGAAAAAGGCAGTGGAAGATGCAACCTATCAGGCAGGAGCAAGAGAGGTTTCTATTATTGAAGAGCCAATCGCAGCAGCAATCGGAGCAGGTATTGATATTTCAAGACCATGCGGTAACATGATTGTTGATATCGGTGGCGGAACATCTGATATTGCGGTTATTTCTCTTGGAGGAACAGTAGTAAGCACCTCCATTAAAATTGCAGGAGATGATTTTGACGAAGCGATTGTCCGCTATATGCGCAAGAAACATAATTTGTTAATTGGTGAGAGAACAGCTGAGGATATTAAAATTAAAATTGGTTCTGCATATCGCAGGGCCGAAGTGGATTCTATGGATGTAAGAGGACGTAATCTCGTAACTGGTCTTCCTAAGACGGTAAATGTTACTTCTGAGGAAACAGAGGAAGCGTTAAGAGAGACCACAGCACAGATTGTGGAAGCAGTTCACAGTGTATTGGAAAAGACACCACCTGAATTGGCGGCTGACGTTGCAGATAGAGGAATTGTACTGACAGGAGGCGGAAGCCTTTTGAGAGGTCTGGAAGAGCTGATTGAAGAAAAAACAGGAATTAATACAATTACGGCAGAGGACCCGATGACAGCAGTGGCGATTGGAACAGGAAAATTCGTAGAATTCTTAAGCGGAAAGAGAGACGAATAAGAAGGAGGCACAACATGGTAAAGGGGTTATATACGGCCTATACAGGCATGCTTAATGAACAAAACCGAATGGATGTCATCACGAATAATATGGCGAATGCATCTACTTATGGTTACAAGGCGGAAGGGGCAACAGCACAATCTTTTGCAGATGTATATGGTGTGAAGATAAAGGATGCTTCCAGTTATTATGTAAATAAAAGAATTGGTACGATGAGTATGGGGGCTCAGATTGGGGAGACCTATACAAACTATGACCAGGGATCTTTTAAGGAGACAGGCAATACTTATGATATTGCATTGGAAGGAAATGGATTTTTTAGTATTTCGTTTACAAATAAATCGGGAGAGACATCTACAAAATATACTCGTGACGGTTCTTTTACTGTGAATACACAAGGGTATCTTGTGACGAAGGATGGCGATTTCGTATTAGGAAACGGAAATAATCCGATTCGACTTAATTTGAATGAAACAACAACCATCGATACCCTTGGTAATATTTATCAGGACGGAGCTGTCGTGAATAAACTGGCAGTGACAGACTTTACAAATTATGATTACTTGGAAAAGTATGGAGAAAATATGTATAATCTCGTGGAAGGCGGAACCGCACAGGCTTCCACGGCAAGGGTACGTCAAGGTTTTATTGAGGCGTCTAATGTGAATGTTGTGTCAGAGATGGTAAATATGATACAGATTACAAGGGCATATGAGACAAATCAGAAGGTAATTACAACAATTGACGGGACCTTGGACAAGGCGGTTAATACAGTCGGAAAACTATAAATAGGTTGTACATATGAGAAATAGAGAGGTGTATAGAGAATGTTAAGAACATTATGGACAGCAGCCAGTGGTATGACTGCACAGCAGACAGCAGTTGATACAATTGCAAATAATTTAGCAAATGTTAATACAACAGGTTACAAATCGGAGTCAGCAGAGTTTAAGTCGTTGCTTTATCAGACAATCCAAACAAAGACAACATCTGCAAACGGGGAGAATAAGCCGATTGGTGCACAGGTTGGTTTGGGTGTCAGAAATTCATCCATTACATCCCATTATACACAGGGAGCTTTGACCGAGACAGGAACAAATTCCGATTTGGCTGTTAGCGGAGACGGTTTCTTTGCGGTGAGAGGTGAAGATGGAAATACATATTATACCCGTAATGGTTCCTTCCAGTTTGGCTTGGGAGCAAACGGTATTATTCTTGCAACAAGTGAAGGTTATCCTGTTCTTAACAGTGCAGGAAATGTGATTTCAGTACCGGCTACCTACAATGCAGCGAATATAACCGTAGATACATCGGGACAATTATTTTATAAAAATGCCGATGGAACAACAACCAATTTGAATGTTAAGGTTGGTTTATATCAGTTTAGTAATCCGGCAGGTCTGTTAAAACAGGGTGACAGCTTATATCAGGTGAGCGATGCTTCAGGAGCAGCAATCAATGAGGCAACCAATGCAAATGTTACGAAGAGCAAGGTAGTTCAAGGATATTTGGAAGCTTCTAATGTAGAGATTGCAGATGAGATGGTTAACTTGATTGTTGCGCAGAGAGCATATGAAATGAACTCAAAGGCAATTCAGTCAGCAGATACTATGATGCAGCAGGCGAACAACCTGAGATAGCACTAGGAGGAAGATAAAATGGATGGAATTTCTTCAATCTATGGTTCACAGTATTTAAACAGCACTGCTTCAAGCAGCAAAGTAGAGGATAGCTTAAGCAAAGATTACGCTACGGCATCTGATGATGAGTTAATGAATGTATGCAAGGAGTTTGAGACATACTTTGTGGAGCAGGTATTCAAAGAGATGAAAAAAATGGTTCCTGATGATGAGGATGATTCGAGTGGAGTCAGTACATTGGACTACTTCGAAGATACGATGACGCAGGAGTTCGCATCAATGGTTACAGAAAAAGGAGAGCTTGGAATTGCTCAAACACTCTACGATCAGATGAAGATTAATTATAACCTATAAAATTAAATAGAATGATTAGCAGAAAATAAAACATCTGGTAAAAATAACTGACGGATATATTTCGAAACGCCGCTTATCGGCTTTCAGGTATATCCGTTAAATATAGGCGGAAAAAGAATGAAAACGATTGAAGGTTATGTGGAACGTATCATATATAGAAATAATGATAACGGTTATACGGTTCTTGAGCTTGTGAATGACGGTGAGGAGATTACCTGTGTAGGAATGTTTCACTATATCGGTGAAGGAGAGCTGATAGAAGCGGAGGGGGATTATGTCGACCACCCCAGCTACGGAAAACAGTTTCAGATAAAAAACTATGAGGTGAAAGCACCTCAGGATATGATTGCCATTGAGCGTTATTTGGGCTCAGGGGCGATTAAAGGAATCGGTGTAGCACTCGCGGCAAGAATTGTGAGAAAATTTAAGGCCGATACTTTCCGGATTATAGAGGAAGAGCCGGAACGATTGGTGGAAGTGAAGGGAATCAGTGAAAAAAAAGCAAGAGAAATCGCTGAGCAGATAGAGGATAAGAGAGATTTGCGAAAAGCGATGATTTTTTTGCAGCAGTATGGAATATCTACGACGCTGGCGGTAAAAATTTACAGCCAATACGGTCAGAATATCTATCCTATCGTGAAAGAAAATCCCTATAGATTGGCAGATGATATTACAGGAATTGGATTTAAAATTGCAGACGACATAGCCGGAAAAGTGGGTATTCACGTTGATTCTGAATTTCGCATTAAAAGCGGCATTTTGTATGTGTTGCTACAGGCAATCGGAGAGGGGCACACGTATCTGCCGGAAAACGTTCTGTTAAACAGAGCAGCAGAGCTTTTGAATATAGAACAGCAGCATATTGCCAAATATATCATGGATATGGTTATTGAAAAAAAGCTCGTTGTGAAGGAAAAAGAAAGCGTTCGGCATGTCTATGCAGCGCGGTATTATTACATGGAGCTAAATACTGCTAAGATGCTTCATGATTTAAATATACAAACGGATGCAGATGAAGAAGATATATATGAACGGTTGAAAAAAATAGAACTCTCCTCGGATATCGAGCTGGACGATTTGCAGAAAAAAGCGGTTGTGGAAGCGGTTCGAAATGGTTTGCTTATTGTGACGGGAGGTCCGGGAACAGGAAAGACCACCACAATCAATGCGATTATCCGCTATTTTGAAGCGGAAGAATTGAACATCTATCTGGCGGCGCCAACAGGGCGTGCGGCAAAAAGAATGACCGAGACAACAGGCTATGAGGCACAGACCATTCACAGACTGCTGGAGGTGTCAGGGGCACCCGAGGGAGACAGCGTGGGAGGTTTTGACCGAAACGAGGAAAATCCTTTGGAAGCGGATGTTGTCATTATTGACGAGATGTCGATGGTGGATATTTATCTGATTCATTCCCTTTTGAAAGCGGTATCAGTCGGGACAAGACTTATTCTGGTAGGAGATGTGGACCAGCTTCCCTCCGTGGGGCCGGGAAGTGTTTTGAAGGATATGATTCGCTCTGAAAAGTTTCAGGTTGTTATGTTGAATAAAATATTCAGACAAGCCGTACAAAGTGACATTGTTGTGAATGCTCATAGGATTAATAAGGGAGAGCGGGTTATAGCGGATAATAAGAGCAAGGATTTCTTTTTCTTAAGAAGGGATGATGCAAATGTCATCATTCGTGTTCTCCTTGCGCTGATTCAGAGCAAGCTGCCTCCATACGTAGAGGCAACCTCCTATGACATTCAGGTCCTCACACCTATGCGAAAAGGAAATCTCGGAGTAGAAAGGCTGAATGAAATACTGCAAGAATACCTGAATCCAAGGTCTGCATCCAAGCAGGAAAAAGAATATGGACAAGGGCTGTTTCGCGAAGGCGATAAGATTATGCAGATTAAGAATAATTACCAGATGGAATGGGAAGTTAGAAACCGATACAAAATTGCAGTGAATAAGGGAATGGGTATCTTTAATGGTGATATGGGAATCATAAAGGAAATTAACCATTTTACGGAAGAGATGGTTGTAGAGTTTGACGAGGGAAGAAGCGTTATTTATTCCTTTAAGCAGCTTGATGAAATTGAGCTGGCATATGCAATCACAATACACAAGTCTCAGGGAAGCGAATATCCGGCCGTTGTTATTCCTCTTTTGACGGGGCCTAGAATGTTGATGAACCGCAATCTTCTCTATACGGCAGTGACAAGAGCAAAAAAATGCGTTACCATTGTAGGAAGTGAAGACACCTTCCAAGCTATGATCGGAAACGAGAGTGAACAAAAAAGGTATTCCGGCTTATGTGACCGAGTACTGGAGTTAGAGTTATAAAAAGGACGTGGAGATATTTGGGGAGAAAGGCTTCATGTGAACGATATCAAATGGCTAGTGCAAATAACGGAGGGCGTGCTAAATATTTTATACCCGCATACATGTCCGATTTGCGGAAGAATACCAAAGGTTGACAGGGCGGAGGTTTGCCCTGAATGTAAAAAGAAAATAAAGTATATTGAGGAGCCGTCCTGTAAAAAATGCGGCAAGCAGCTTCTTGCAGAGGAACAGGAATACTGCTATGACTGTTCAAAAAGAGAGCATATCTATACAAGAGGGCTTGCACTTTGGGTTTACGGAGATGAGATACGCAAATCCATCTATAATTTTAAGTACAACAACAAAAGGGAATATGCGAGGGTGTATGCCAACGAAATTGTATTGAGGCATAGAAGAAAAATTGAGAGCTGGAATGCGGATGCATTGATTCCTATTCCGATACATCAGTCGAAAATGAGAAGCAGGGGATTTAACCAGGCAGAAGATTTGTGCCGGGAATTGTCGAAGCAGTTAGGAGTTCCGGTGCTCTCTGATTGCATAAAACGTGAGAAAAAAACACTCCCCCAAAAGGGCTTAAATGATAAACAAAGAATAAAGAATCTGAAAAAAGCTTTTAAAACTATGAACAATGATGTAGAATTAAAAAGAGTAATACTGGTGGATGATATTTATACGACCGGAGCAACCATAAATAGCGTGGCGGAATTACTTGAAAATATGGGTGTTTATGAGATATATTTTATTACAATCAGTATTGGTGAAGGAATTTAGGAGGGAAAGTAAATGGACGTTAGAAATTGTCGAAAATGTAAAAAGTTGTTTAACTATATCGGGGGACCACAAATTTGTCCTACCTGTGCCGCGCTGGCTGAGGATGAGTTCCAGAAAGTAAAAGAATATTTAAGAGAACATCCAAAGGCAACGATGGGAATGATTTCTGAGGAAAATGAAGTGAGCATTCAGCAGATTAAGCAATGGGTCAGAGAGGAAAGACTTACGTTTACAGAGGATTCACCGGTGGCAATCGAGTGTGAGAACTGTGGAACGATGATTCGGACAGGCAAGTACTGTGCAAAATGCAAAGCAACGCTTGCCAACTCGATGAACCAAGCGATTCAGAAGCCGAAAGCAATTATGCCAGAGGTGAAAAAGGCAGAGAAAGAAAAAGAAAGAATGCGATTTTTAGATAGAAGATAATCTTCTCCCCGCAACTTATCGCTAGTTGTGGGGAGTTTTGCGATAATAAAAAACTTTCCATTAAGTATTTAATATGTTATAATCAAGCTGATGTCTATAAGAAAGCGCATAAGAGGTGACATATGCTAAATGAAGATAGAATTAAATTGATGACGAGGATGGCAGCGTATGAAGCGCGAGAGGGAAAAGAAGAAATACCGGTCTCGAAATTTTTCCGAATTGATTTTGTTACATCAAATATGTTAAAAACTGCTATCAGTACAACGATTGCATTTTGTATTATTGCAGCTATGTGGGCGGGCTATCATGCAGAGTTTTTAATGGAAAATATTCATAAGATGGATTTGCTTGAATTCAGTGGAACTATATTGAAATACTATCTTATTTTTATGGCAGTATACTTGACTGCCGCCTATTTTGTCTATATGATACGTTATAAAAGGGCGAAAATGGGTGTGAAAAAATATTATGGGCAATTGAAAAGGCTGAGCAGATTATATGAAAAAGAAGACTATAAAAATGACAGTAGAAAAAGCTTAGGAGGTAAGACTGAACATGACCGTTTTACTGGAATTTAGAGAAAAGCTTAAAATGCTTTACGGCAAATATGATTTTTATATTAGGCCGATTATAAAATGTATTGTGACCTTTATTACTTTGACTACGATAAATGCTAATATTGGATTTATGACAAAGCTTAAGAACCCGGTTCTTGTTATTATCATTGCTCTGGCATCCACGTTTCTGCCGTTTAATGCGGTGCTCATATTGGCAGCGATATTTATGATAGCGCATTTTTATGCGGCATCTCTGCCGGTCGCAGTTGTGGCATTGGCACTAATCCTGCTTATGTTTTTATTGTATTACCGTTTTTCCCCCAAGGAAAGCTATCTGGTTTTGCTGACTCCGATTGCATTTATGCTTCGGATACCTTACGTGATTCCTCTGGCGGCAGGGCTGGTGGGAACCCCCTTATCTGCGTTTCCGGTATCGTTCGGTGTTGTTTTGTATTACCTGATGTATTCTGTAAAGCAGAACTCTTCCGTAATTAACAATTCAGAAGCAAGTGACATGCTGCAGACCTATACCTATCTGATTGATAACATTATAAATAATAAGGATATGCTAGTTTATATTCTGGCATTTACGGTAACCATCTTAGTAGTATATTTTATTCGCAGAATGTCGGTTGATTATTCTTGGAGTATTGCAATCGGTCTCGGTGCGATGACGAATGTACTTATCATGCTTGTATGTGATTATATGATGAACATTTCCTATAGTATTTTGGGAATGCTGATCGGGATGATTTTCTCGGTTGCTCTCGCATTTGGTGTGAAATTTATGACCTTTAATGTGGACTATACCAGAGTGGAGCATGTCCAGTTTGAGGATGACGAATATTATTACTATGTAAAAGCGGTGCCGAAGGTGAGCATCACAACAAGAGAAAAGAAAGTAAAACGAATTAATTCGCAGAGAAAACATACGAAGAGAACAGCGCTTTCCATGACGGAAGAAATAGACTTGGAGAAAGAATTAGATAAATTGAAATAAAAGCGGAAGGGTGTGATGAGATGAGCGCGATACAAAATTTTATAGATAACTACTTATATGGATTATCCCTTCCAGATATTAAAATTACTGATTTTGTAGAAATATTTATTATTGCATTTGTACTCTACGAAATCATGCTGTGGGTAAAGAATACAAGGGCATGGATGCTCTTTAAAGGCATTATATTTCTGATGGTTTTCATCTTATTTGCAGCCGTGTTTGAAATGAATACGATATTGTGGATTGCCAGTAAGACAATTAACGTCGGCATTATTGCCGTTATTATCATTTTTCAGCCAGAGCTTCGTAAGGCACTTGAACAGCTTGGAAGAAAGAATATATTGACAAGTCTTTTTCCGATTGATACACAGCGAAACGGTGAAGAACGTTTCAGTGATAAGACGGTAAATGAAATTACAAAAGCAGTTTTTGAGATGGGTAGTGTCCGTACAGGGGCACTTATTGTGATTGAGCGGGATATTAGTCTGGCAGATTATGAAAATACAGGGATTGCAGTAGATTCACTTATTTCGAGCCAGTTACTAATCAATATATTTGAGCATAATACTCCGTTGCATGACGGAGCTATTATCGTACGGGGGAATCGTGTTGCGGCGGCGACTTGTTATTTGCCCTTATCCGACAATATGGGGCTTAGCAAAGAACTTGGAACAAGGCATCGCGCAGGTGTCGGCATCAGCGAGGTTTCCGATTCTATGACCATTATTGTTTCGGAGGAGACCGGCAAGGTATCCATTGCGATGGGCGGTGAGCTGACTCGCAGTGTGGATGCAGAGTATCTGAGGAAAAGACTCTTTGATTTTCAGGATAAGAGTACAGAGGGCGGAAGATTTAGAAAAACGAAAGGAAGGGTTAAGAATGAAAAGAAATCTAACTCATAACTGGGGACTCAAAATCATTTCGATCCTGTTTGCAATTATTCTATGGTTGGTTGTTGTAAATATTATTGACCCTGTGGAGTCAAAATCTTTCAATAATATTCAGGTAACGGTGGAAAATGAATCGATTATCAAGGACCAGGGAAAGGTATATGATATTATTGATAACAGCGATGTTATCGGTATAACGGTGAAGGGCAGAAGATCTGCACTTTCCAAGATGAAAGCATCTGATTTTCAAGCGGTTGCGGACATGGCAGAAATGATAGTGATAGATACCGTTCCGATTGAGGTGACGGCGGTAAAAAACAGTGATAAAATCAAGGAAATTACGCCGAAGACCAGGACCCTGAAGATTAGTGTGGAGGATTCTGCCACAAAGCAGTTTGCAATCAGTACGAGTATTTCAGGTACACTGGAGGAGGGCTATGCAGTGGGTGATATTACTGTGAATCCGAGTGTACTGAAGGTGACGGGAGCGGCTTCCGTTGT
This sequence comes from Konateibacter massiliensis, assembly GCF_900184995.1. GTDB lineage: Bacteria > Bacillota > Clostridia > Lachnospirales > Lachnospiraceae > Lachnotalea > Lachnotalea massiliensis. Next base: position 1,841,660 of record NZ_LT860099.1, on the reverse strand, counting down.
AAATAAAATCAGCAGAGTTGCAGTTACGATAGACGTAAGCGGTATCAGCGGCGTTGATACGATAAATAATACTTATACACCGAAGTTTTATGACAGTGACGGAGATGTAATAGAGGCGACAAGCCTGGAATATAAAAATGAGGATATAGCGGTATCGGTTGACTTGCTCAGAACAAAAGAAATCAGTGTGAGCTTTAGTGTAAAGGGAACACCCGCAGCAGACTATCAATATATAGAAACAGTTTCTTCCCCAGATACAATCACGATAGCAGGGGAGCCGGAATATTTGTCGGCAATTTCTTCTTTGGATATCAAAAATGATGTGGTGGATATAAGCAATGCGACAGATAATGTCCAGCAGAGCATTGATATAACCGGGGAACTGCCAAGCACCGTAAGATTAGTAGACAGCAGCGAGGCACTTATACTTGTAACTGCCATTATTGAAAAGCTGGAAACAAAAGAGATTGAGGTAGCAAAGAGTAATATACAGATTTTAAACCTTTCATCAAAATATACGATGAATTTTGCAAACAATGATAATCTTATTGTTTCAATAAAAGGGCTGCCGGACAAGATAAGTGAGATTACAGCAGATGATTTGACGGTAAGTATTGATTTGGCAGGTATAGGGGAGACTGGAACCAAGACCGTACCTGTTGATGTGACACTCGCAGATGGAATAGAAGCTGAACTGGCAGATGAGGTCGCGGTCAATATAGTGTTGACAAGAAACAATACGGGTACGAGCAAAACCTCAAATCTTAATTAAAAATAAATGGAGAGAAAAAATGGGTAGATTATTTGGAACAGATGGAGTCAGAGGAGTTGCAAACAGCGAATTGACGATAGATCTTGCCATGAAGCTTGGACAGGCAGGCGCTTATGTTCTGACAAAGGAGAATGCACATAAACCTACGATTATTGTAGGCTGTGATACGAGAATATCAGGGGGAATGCTAGCGAATGCACTGATGGCAGGCATCTGCTCTGTTGGCGCAAATGCAGTGTATTTAGGTGTTGTTCCTACTCCGGCGGTTGCATATTTGACGAGAAAATACAAGGTGGATGCGGGCGTTGTTATTTCTGCTTCCCACAATCCAATGGAATTTAATGGAATTAAATTTTTTAACTCAGAGGGTTATAAGTTGTCCGATGCGCTCGAGGATGAAATTGAGGCACTGATTCGGAATGATATGAATAATGTAAGTATGCCGATTGGAGCAGAGATAGGAAGAGTGGAGTACAGAGAGGATGCAAAGGAAGCTTATGTGGATTTTGCAAAATCGGTTGTAGATGTAGATTTGACAGGTATTCGTATTGTGGCGGACTGTGCGGAAGGTGCTGCGTACTATACAGCAGTTGAGACACTGAAGGAAATGGGAGCTGACGTTGTTGCAATACATACAAAGCCCGACGGTACAAATATTAATGCCAACTGTGGTTCAACCCATATGGAAGAATTGCAGGCGAGAGTTGTCTATGAGAAAGCGGCACTTGGACTTGCTTTTGACGGGGATGCCGACAGACTTCTGGCGGTGGATGAAAACGGAAAGCTTGTAGACGGCGATGAATTGATGGCAATTTGCGGTAACTATTTGAAAGAGACCGGAAGACTGAAAAAAGATACAATAGTTGCCACTGTTATGAGCAACTTAGGTTTTATGCTCATGGGACAGAAAAATGGCGTGAATATCGAGCAGACGAAGGTCGGAGACCGCTATGTTTTGGAAAGAATGATAGAGATAGGTGCAAACCTCGGCGGAGAACAGTCGGGACATATTATTTTCTTGGATGAAAATACAACCGGTGACGGTCTTATCAGTGCCCTTCATTTATTAGAGGTTGTTGTTAAGACAAAGAAGCCGCTGTCCGAGCTTGCATCCGTTATGGAGGTAATGCCTCAGGCATTAGTCAATGCTAAGGTTCCGAACCACAAAAAGGACAAATACATGGACTATCCTGAAATTGCAGGTTCAATCAAAAGTATTGAGGAAATGTTTGCCGGTGAGGGAAGAGTACTGATTCGTCCATCCGGCACAGAACCGCTCGTGCGTGTTATGATTGAAGGGAAAGACCAGAAGGTAATTGATGAAGAAGCTTCCAAGCTTGCGAAACTTATAACAAAAACAATGTTATAATGTCGTTAGACATTATAACCCCGAATGGGAATAACAAATGAATTACGAAGTAATTCAATTATAATGTCGTTAGACATTATAACCCCGAATGGGAATAACAAATGAATTACGAAGTAATTCAATATAATGTCGTTAGACATTATAACCCCGAATGGGAATAAATGGCGAATTACAAAGTAATTCTATAACTGGAGGTATGGCGCAATGGTGAGTCAGAAAGTGATTATTAAAAATCCAACAGGCTTACATTTAAGACCGGCAGGAATTTTATGTAAGGAAGCAATGCAGTTTAAATGTCTTATTACATTCAGCTATTGGGGAAACACTGCAAATGCAAAGAGCGTATTGAGTGTATTGGGTGCGTGTGTAAAATGCGGAGATGAAATAGAACTGATTTGTGATGGTGAGGACGAGGAAGCAGCGTTAAAGGCACTTGTGGAAGCTGTGGAGAGCGGATTGGGTGAGTAGAATGAAGCCATATAAGAGGTTATTAGGGAAATACGGGAGAATTTTTATACTTTTTTGCATCGTGGTATCCGTTCTTGGAATTATAGGCAGCTATCTTTTTCCGAATGAATCGTTTTATGATATTGATGTAAATATGGAAGAAAACTCTGATTTTACACTTCCTTTGGATAAGGGAAGTGTAGTGGAATATAAATGTAACACAGGTACAAAGCCGATGGCGGGAATACAGGTGTGGATATCCAAGGAAGGCGCCGAGTTTACAGACGGTAAAATAGTATATGAGGTTTACAACGGTGATGGCACAATCCTTCTTGGAACAGGTGAACAGCCACTCGTGGATATTTTGGATAAACAATTTGTCTACCTGCCTTTTAAGGGGATGGAAGAGTGTAACGGAGATTTGACAATTCGTTTTTCCTTTACGGGAAGCGAGGACACTGTTCCGGTATTGCTTGCAAACCAGACAGAGGTTGAAGAGGCAAGCACCAGTGTAGATGGCAATGCAATTACGGGAAATATCAAGTCAAGCTATATTTATATCAACTATACCCATCCACTGGTATTTGATTTGAAGGTTATTCTGGCTATCTTTGTCACCGTATTTTTCACATTGGGAACTAAGAAGAAACAGAAAGTGAACGAAGCATTATGGATAAAATAAGTACGAAATGGGTAAAAAACGGAATTATTGTTCTTGGAATTGTGGCGTTAGCTTTTTTGATAGAGTGCCTTGGCTTTAACTGGCACTCTATTTTCCATGCAAATAAAACAGCAGCCTTTGATTTGGGGCAGAGCAGTGAAGCGATTGGAATTGAGCAGGGAGAAACCTTGGTTCCTCTCACGGATGAAGAGATTCAGGAAATTGAGTTAAATAAAGAAAATGCAAAGCTGCTGGCAGAAATTAACGGCGAAGAATATGTGGAGACGGTTGATCCTAGCTTAATTGATGACAATGGCACATTATCCAGAAAGGTTTACACGACCAACATTACGATAGACATGGGAGAGGAATACTATGTAAAAAAGTTTTCCATCGCTTACCCGACAGAAGCAAATTTAGGTTATGAGATAAATCTTGTAAATGGTGAGAAGGAGAGCGATACTATTTATGATACGCTCAATTATCGCCTGAAGCAAGGGACAACCAATGTAAATGAAACGGGCGATAAGATGGTTGTGAATCTTAAGACAAGCAGTGCATTTACTCCTCAAGGCATGATTATAACAATCAGTAACGAATTTCAGATTAACCATTTAAGGGTTATCTTTCTGATAGGAGGAATGCTTGCAATTGCCTTCTTGGTTTTCAATAGGAGAATATTTCAAAAGAGGCTGGAAATTGCCTTTGCGATATTTTCCCTCTTATTTGGAATTTTTATCATTGTATTTGATGGAACGAATCAGTTAAGTTGGGACGAGTATGTGCATTATGAGAATGCTTACCGGGCTTCTTTTGGACAGACAATTGAATATACGGAGGCTTCCATTCAGATGAAGGGAAGAATCATGCCAAGCTTTGATACGTTGGAAGAGAAAAAGCTGATAGCGGCATATGCGCAGGAGAGAAATGACTATTCTGTGGCAGATATAAAAAACCAGCAGCGTTTTGTGCAGTATAACGTGAGAGCATACCTTCCGCAGTCCATTATGCTTGCGATGGCAAGGGTATTAAATCTTTCGTTTGCCTCCGCCTATATGCTTGGAAAACTGGGAAATTTATTGTTTTACACCATCATCATGGCGCTTGCAATCCGTATATCCAAGGTTGGGAAAATATACATTGCGATAATCGGGCTGCTTCCGACACCGCTGTTTCTCGCGTCGGTCTATGCCTATGATGCGGTTATCACCGCATTGGTATTTCTGGGCTTTGTAATATGGCTGAATGAAATTCTGGATAAAGAAAAGAAGCTGGAATGGTATACAGCACTTGCGATGATTTTATGCTTTGTTGTGGGAACTTGGTCAAAGACTATTTACATGGTGATGATGCTTCTGCTCTGTTTTCTGCCAAAGGAAAAATTTGACGGCAAGCTAAGGAGCGGTCTGTTTCGTGCGGGAGTGGTTGTCATTGTGGGATTGCTTCTCATTACGATTTATAAGTCGCCGATAGAGGCAACGGGTGCAACGGCTGATTTGCAGAGCAACACAGCATATCTTGGCGATATCAGGGCGCAGGGAGCTAATCTTGAGGATCAGGCTAAGTATGTTCTCTCCCAGCCGCTTGCTTATACAAAGGTTTTACTTCGCAGCCTTAAAAACTCAGCCTTCGACTATCTGCTTGGTACCTCGACATGGCTGCTATATGGCTATGTAGGACGTTTTCCAACGGTATTTGCAGCACTTACAAGTCTGCTTATTCTGGGTGCTTCTTTGTTTCAGACAAAGGAAGACAGGCAGTATGTACTTGCTGCTAAATGGAAGGTGTTACTTGGCGTGATGGCGTTTGGGATGGCAAGCCTTATCTGGACAGGCTTGTATGTCACCTTTACGAAGGTAGGGGCAAATTATATCAGCGGAGTGCAGGGAAGATATTATATCCCGTTTATCCTGCCACTTATGTTTGTGTTCAAGAATAATAAATGCAAGCTAAATATAAGTACGGAAGTATTTCATAAAGCAGTGTTTGCAATTCTTATATTTATTAATTTATACGGAACCTATGTGTATTTCTTAAAGCCACATTGTTTCTAAAATCAATGCGCAGGGGATAGAGGTTTACCCTGCGCATTTTAGCAAGGAGAGTTATACATGGATAAAAAAAGATTGGTCATAAATTTATCAGCTCAGATGATTTCTATCTTCGTGAGTCTTGGAATTGGTTTTGTTCTGACGCCCTATATTGTAAATCAGATTGGGGAGGCGGCATACAGTTATGTGAAGATATCGAATGATTTTGTGTCCTATGCACAGATATTGGTATCTGCGTTGAACACAATGGCGAGTAGATTTATCACGATTAATATACACCAGAAGAATTACAAGGAGGCTAACAAATATTTTTCGTCGGTCTTTTTTTCCAATATTATTATAAGTGCGGTTTTGGTTGTCCCTTCTGTTATTTTAGTTTTATTCCTGGACAATCTTCTGGATATAGAGTCTGGATTGGTTGCGGACGTAAAATTGCTGTTTTTCTTTATTTTCTTAAATTTTTTTATCAGCATTATTGCGTCGATTTTCAGTGTCGCTACTTATGCCAAAGACCGTTTAGACTTACTTGCGATTAAGATGATTCAGACAGAGCTGATTCGTGCCGCTATCCTGCTCGTTTCTTACGTGTTTTTCAGACCGTATTTATGGTATACCGGAGTGGCATCAATTGTGTGTACTATCTTTTTGGCATTTGCAAATCGAAAATTTACAAAACGGTTGCTTCCGGAGATAAAGGTCAGCACAAAGGATTTTGACGTAGGGAAAATATGGGAGCTTGTTTCGCTAGGGCTTTGGAATTCCATCACAAGGCTTGGGCAAGTGCTTTTGGAGCAGCTTGATGTACTTATTGCCAATATCTTTATATCGGGGGCAGCAGGTGGACTGCTCGCCATCGCAAAGACGATTCCTGGGATGATAAGCAGTAATTTTATGGGAGGTATTATCGGTATCTTTAATCCTCAGATTACGATTGCCTATGCAAAGGGGAATAAGGAGGAGCTGGTGCAGGTAATAAAAAGCTGTAACCGTATGCTTATCTTTTTGCTCAGTATTCCATTGGCATTTCTTACCGCTTACGGAATGGAATTTTATCAGCTTTGGATGCCGAAGAAGGATACAAAGGCACTGTTTGAGCTGACAATTTTAACGATTGGCACACTATATGTGAGCATGAGCATACAGGTGCTTTACCATGTTTTCATCATCACAAAGAGAGTGAAGGAAAATGCAATCGTCATGCTGCTATCCGGTATGATGACAACGCTTATTGTATTTATTCTTTTAAAAAATACAAATTTAGGAATCTATGCGGTTGCCGGGGTGAGTACCGCAATCGGTTTGCTTCGAAACTTGACGTTTACACCGATGTTTGCGGCAAAATCACTTGGAGTAAAATGGTATCGTTTTTACAGTGATATCGGGCTTGGCTTTGTCTCAATCGGAAGCATTGTTATACTGGGGGTGCTGTCCAAGATGCTTATCCCCATTGATAGTTGGTTTCGTCTGTTTGCGGTGGGAATACCGACGGGTGTGCTTGCGCTGGTTGTAAATTACTTTATTATTTTGACAAGAACGGAGAGGGAAATTCTTGCAGAAAAGGTGAAAAATGCTCTTGGAAATATAAAGAAGAGCTGATTGATAAAATAACGGAGGTGCGGCTATGCAGTTAGAGCTTGCGTGGAGGGCATTTGTGAGTCTTCCAAAGATTGTATTTTGGAAAATAAAATATCGGCACCGCTTATCTATAAGCTGGGTTCAGGCGCTTGACAAGGGTTTTGTACTGCGTATCTCGCCAAAAGCAAAGCTCGTAATCGGAAAAGAGCTGGTGACCCGGACGAACGTGACGCTGCGTGCAGAGGAAGGAAGCCTAAATATCGGCGATAAGTGTTTTTTAAATAATGGCGTGTCGATTACTTGTATGGAGGAAGTTTCCATCGGTGACGGCTGTCAGATTGCCAATCATGTCGTGATTGTCGACCATGACCATGATTACCGCAATTCCTTAAAAGGTTTTACTAAGGAAAAGGTAGTAATCGGAAAAAATGTATGGATTGGAGCAAACTGTGTTATTTTAAAGGGAAGCCGGATCGGTGACAACAGTGTAATAGCCGCCGGAAGTGTGGTGAAGGGAGAGGTTCCCGCCGATACGCTTTATTATCAAAAGAGGGAAGCGGTTTGTAAAAAAGTGAGAGAGATGCGTTAGGAGAGAGCAATGATAAGTATTATCGTTCCGGTTTACAATAGTGAGAAAACGTTGCATAAATGTGTGGACAGCCTGCTTGCGCAGACTTATTCTGATATTGAAATTTTGCTGATTATCGACGGGCCGACCGATTCTTCGGTGGAAATCGGAAGGGCTTATGAAGTCAAAGACTCGCGTGTTCGGGTGATACAAAAAGAAAATGAGGGTGTATCCAAAGCCAGAAATACAGGACTTTTCCATGCAAAGGGAGAGTATATTCAGTTTGTGGACAGCGATGATTATATTGCAGAAAATATGTGTGAGTGTTTGCTTCGAAATGTGGAAAAGTCAGGCGCACAGATGGCAATCTGTGGATATCACCATCTTTTTTTGGAACGGGATATTATAAAGGTGCCCGAGCAATCTGTGCTTGTTTTAAAGGATAGACCGGATGAATTCTTGAGGCTCTATGAGTGCGGCTATTTGAATATGCCTTGGAATAAGCTTTTTAAGAAAGAAGTTGTGGAGAATGTATTTGAGGAAAACTTGAGTCTGGGGGAGGATTTGCTGTTCAATCTTGATTATATGAAGCGGATTGATAAAATTGTCTTGCTGAGTGAGCCACTTTATTTTTACATTCAAAAGAATGGTCAGGACAATCTTTCCACTAAAAAGCGAAAGGATAAGTACGAAATCGCCGTGAAACTTTGTGAGGCGGTGAAGGAGAACTATGAGAAGCTCCTTTTGCAGGCAGGGCAGTCTGGTGATAAGGAAAAAATCAAGGCAGGAAACGCTGTGATTCATAAGCGGCTTATTCTGGAATTTTTGGATGAGATAGAAGGAATGGCATATGATAAGACGCTAACGAAGCAGGAGAAACTTGATACGATTGAGAAATATATGCAAGATGCTTATATACAGGCGGCAAATCAGGGTATTGGAAAATTACAGATTGATTATGCGATAATCAACTATTTCTTTTTAAGGAAGAAAAAGAATGCTGTGTATATACTAATCTATGTGCGGAAGTGGTGTCTTGCGCTTCTGAGAGGGCGGGCATAAGTCATAAAAAAGCGGACAAGTCCGCATTAAGCCTTCGCATCCCTCACTCAGGAGGGACTTGGCTGCCTATGTTTACAGATATGAAAATAGAAAGGGTTTATGACGATGGATAAGCTGATTAGCGTTGTGGTACCGGTTTATAACGTAGAAAACTATATAAGAAGATGTGTGGATTCCATTCTAAGGCAGAGCTATTCCAACTTAGAAATTATTCTGGTGGATGACGAATCACCGGATAACTGTCCGAATATCTGTGATGAATATGCAAAAAGCGATGCGAGACTCAAGGTGATTCATCAGAAAAATGCAGGATTATCAGGTGCGAGAAATGCCGGAATTGAGATTGCAAAGGGGGAGTTTATCGCCTTTGTGGATTCGGACGATTTTTTAGCGGAGGACTTTATTGAGACGCTCTACAAGGCGGTTGCTGACACAGACAGCGATATTGCGATATGTAAATATGAATATGTAAAAGATGGCTGCATGACTCAGAGCCATAAACCAGGCGAGCGTCAAGTCTATTCAAATATTCAGACGATAGAAAATATGTATTCACCGGACGGAGCGTTCTTTGTGGTGGCTTGGAATAAGCTCTATAGAAGAGACTTGTTTACCTCAATCCGCTATCCCAAGGGCCGGATTCACGAGGATGAGGCAACAACACATAAGTTGTATTATGAGGCAAAACAGACGGTTTTTGTAGACCGCTTTTTATATGGATATTTTGTGGATGGGGAGAGTATCACGAGAAAGAAATTTAACCGAAACCGTCTTGATTGGGCATGGTCTGTGGAGCAGCGTCTTGATTTTTTGGAAGAAAAAGGTTTGCATAATATTCTTCCGACGGCAATCAGAGCCTATGCGGATGGCGTGATTGATTTGTATTTTCAATGCAGAGAGCTATTGCCAGATTCAGCGCAGGAGCAGAGCGAGTTGAAAAGAAAGGTGAGAGAGGCAGAAAAACGGATAAAAAAATACGGAAGTTTGCCTGTTAAGACAAGGATTGGATATTTTCTGTTTCAGGTGACACCAAGTCTTTACAAAAGATTGTTAAAGACCTACTCGGCACCTGTTTTAAAGGAAAAGATGATGGAGCATTATGAAAAAGAGTAAGGAGAGGCTTTTATGAGTACGAAGGTAAGCGTTATTGTGCCGGTATATAACGTAGAACAATATTTGGATCGATGTGTCAAGAGTATACAGGAGCAGACGATGGAGGAGCTTGAAATTATTCTTGTGGATGATGGCTCCACGGATTCCTCCGGTAAAATGTGCGATGTATATGCAAACAGCGACCCTCGTATCTGGGTTGTACATAAAGAAAACGGTGGTCTCACCTCTGCATGGAAGACAGGCGTCAATCGTGCAACAGGAGAATTTGTGGGGTTTGTGGACAGCGATGACTGGGTGGATAAGGATATGTTTGCCACTCTGTATGAGCGGGCGAAGGAAAGTGATGCCGATTTGACCATTTGCGGACTTGTCTATGAATTTGAGGACGGCACAGCAGAGACAAAGACAGAAAGCTCTAAGCTTGCAGGAAAGGTTTATGAGAGGGCAGATATTGAAAAGGAAATATACCCAACCCTACTGAGCGACGGAAGCTTTTTTGGCAGAACGATACAGCCAGCTAGAGTAACAAAGCTCTACAGGCGGCAGATTGTATTGGATAATATGAAATATTGCAGCGACACCGTATCAATCGGTGAGGATTTGCAGCTCACATTTCCGGTACTCTGCGATGCGAAGCGGGTATGCATGATAGAGGACTATTTTCCGTACCACTATTGGATTAATGAGAAATCCATGACAGGCAGACATGATGAGCATTATGTGGTAAAGATTGCGGAGACAATGAATCAATTGCTGAATATCTCTATACAGAAAAATGTATATGACTTCTTTACCCAGATTACAAATGATTTTCTCTGCCTTACCATTCTTGGCATCAAAAGTGAGATTATGAAAAATTATAAATCAGGCTTTCGGACGGTTATTAAAAATCTGAAAAAAATATTTAATATGCCGGAGGTGAGGGAAGCGATACGGACCTATGATATGCCGCGGCTTTCTCTGGCTGAGAAAATTTATATCAAGCTGATTAAATTTAAACTATACCGCTGCTGTTTTTTCATTACATTTGTATTTTTTAAAATAAAAGGATAAAAAAGAATGTGGCAAGGCACAAGTAAGTGCAGGTCACATTCTTTTTAATTATTTTATTTAATCACAATCTTCTCGATCTGATGCATATCTGCCGCAACATCGGTGAAGGAGCTGAAATAGCTTCCGAAAATCTTTGTCGTTTTGGACAGACAAATCAAATCAATCAGGGCATCATGCATGCCTGCAACGCTGTTTCGCGACAGTGTTTTATTCTGGTTGGAAATAATGCTGTCAGGAAATTTTTCTCTCAATAAATTTTCTTCGTTTATATCATCGGTTGCGACATAGAACTTTGCGTCAGGATTGACGGCAAGCTCCTGCTCAATGGCGGTGACAAAGTTGTTTGTTTTGCTGCTCTCAATTGCCCAGGTATGGTCGGTTCTTCTGATGTGAACGCCCACACTGTTTTTCCCAAATTGAGAGGTGATTTTATCAATTCTAGACTGTATCTCGTCTGATGCCTGAAAAAAACGATAGTCGCTTGACGGATAGAAATGTTCCCAAGTAGAGATAAAAACATTTTTTTTCAGGGAATCGAAAAAGTCTTTGTTTAAAACGCCGTCCCTCTTATTATTCTCAATTGCTGTATTGTCAAAACGCTGGTTTGCGGAAAGCTGTAAAAACAGCTTTTTCAGATTAAAGTTTGAATAGATGTTAATCATCTTGATTTCGGATACCGGCTGAAACAAGGATTCAAACGGGCAATTGAGCTCGGCGTTATTCAGCCAGAGCACGGTTAGCTTGTCTCCGCGCTTCTTTGCCAACTCATATGCGGAATTTATTACCCTGATTCTATTGCATAAACCGCCGGAAGGTTGTATTATTATCATAGTATGTCCTGCTTTCAAATGGATTGATAAATTAAAATCTAATGAAAGCATTATACCATAAATTTTGACTGCATGGTAGTAGCTTTTATCAAATAGAATTGGAGATGCCAATAGTGAAAATACTTCAAGTAAATACAGTATGTGGTACGGGAAGTGTAGGCAGAATTGCCTTGGATTTATATAACGTAATTGAAAACAGTGGAAATGAATGTCGGATTGCCTATGGAAGAGGAAGCGCACCGGACGGGATTAAAACAGTTCATGTCAATTCAAAACTTGATTTTTACAGTCATGTGCTGTATCAGTTTGCAACCGGGGCGCACGGGTTTGCCTCAACCGACAGCACGAAAAAGTTGGTGGAAGAGATTGACAAATTCAGTCCGGATATTATACACTTGCATAATGTACATGGCTTCTATCTAAATATCGAGATTTTTTTTGAATACCTAAAAAGGCTTGATAAGCCGGTTATCTGGACACTTCACGATTGCTGGAGCTTTACGGGACATTGCGCCTATTTTGACTATGTGCAGTGCGATAAGTGGAAAACAGGATGTCATCATTGTGAGCAGTATAAAAGTGCTTATCCTTACGGTTTACTGCATGATAATTCTGTTTATAATTATAAAAGAAAAAAGGAGCTCTTTGGCGGGTTGAACAACATGACAATTGTAACGCCGAGCAGATGGCTTGAAAATTATGTAAACCAATCTTTCCTAAAAGATTATCCGGTCGAGGTAATCTATAACGGAATCGATTTAGAGCAGTTTAAGCCGATAGAGGGAGAGCTGACAAAACAGTATGACAACGGACAGCATATCATACTCGGTGTTGCAAATATGTGGGAAGCAAGGAAAGGGCTGAAATATTTTATCGAGCTTGCTAAGAGACTTCCAAAGGATTACCGGATTATGCTGGTAGGGTTGAGTGAAAAACAAAAAAAGGAGCTTCCGGCGAACATAACGGGCATTACGAGGACGCAGAATGTCAATGAGCTGGCACAGCTTTATTCCCTTGCATCCGTGTATGTCAATGCGACGCTTGAGGACAATTTTCCGACGACGAACCTGGAGGCACTTGCCTGCGGTACCCCTGTCATTACATTTGCGACAGGCGGCAGTGTGGAGTCTGTCGATGAGGAATGTGGAAGGGTTGTGCCAAAGGGCGATATAGATGAGCTTTGCGAAGCGATTGAATATGTCTGTACCCACAGAGAAGAATTTGGAAAGTGCCTTGAAAAAGCACAGAAATATAATAAAAATGACAGATTTGAAGAATACATGGATTTGTACAGGAAAGTATATGAGGATAAATAAGAAATGACAGCGACTCCGAAAGTGTCGATTATAACGACAACTTACAACGACTTAGATAATTTAAAGAGAATCATTGCTCTGGTAAAGCAGCAGGATTACGAAAATATAGAGCATATTATCGTGGACGGAAGCTCCACCGACGGCACTGTGGAGTATTTGACGGAGCTGGACAAGCAGGAGGCAGGAGCTATCAAATGGATGTCTGAGAAGGATAACGGTATTTTTGACGCCATAAACAAGGGCATAAAGCTGTCAAGCGGTGATATCATCGGCACTTGCTTTGATGAGTTTACAAAGTCGACTGTAATCTCCCAAATGGTGAACATCATGGAGAAAGAAAAGACGGACGGTGTTCACGCAGACCTGCTTTATATGGAAGGTGAAAAGGTAGTCCGCACCTGGAAGCAGGGACAAGGGAATATCCGTTTCGGCTGGATGCCGGGACATCCGACTCTTTATTTGAAAAAAGAGGTGTATGAAAAATACGGAGTTTACAAACCGTATTATAAGGTGTCTGCGGATTATGAGTATATGATTCGGATTTTAAAGGATAAGCAGGTGATATTGTCCTACATTCCGGAGGTTTTGATTAAAATGTCCCACGGGGGAACTAGCACAAACGGTTTAAAAGCATATATCCGTTCCTTGAAAGAGGGACATATGGCACTTAAGGAAAATAAAATCAGGTTTGCATGGTTTACGGATTGCTGCAGGACCGCAAGAGTTTTGCTGCAGTTTGTAAGATAGGCTTTATATATGTGAAAACAGGAGAATTTCTATGAAGAAACTGATTATTATACCAGCTTATAACGAAGAGATGAATATCGTTCAAGTTGTAGATGAGATTAAAGAAAAATACAGCCAGTATGACTATGTGGTCGTAAATGACGGCTCAAAGGATAATACGGCGAAGGTTTGCTTGGAACACGGCTTTGATCTGATTAATCTTCCGGTCAATCTAGGGCTTGCCGGAGCGTTTCAGACAGGGCTTAAATACGCCTATTTAAAGGGCTATGACTATGCCATTCAGTTTGACGCGGACGGACAGCACAAAACAGAATATATTGATAAAATTTTAGAGGAAATCGAAAAGGGCTATGATATCGTGATTGGTTCGCGCTTTGTAACGAAGAAAAAGCCGGTTTCCATGCGTATGTTAGGCAGCAATATGATATCGATTGCGATGCGGCTGACGACAGGAAAAACGATAAAGGACCCAACCTCCGGTATGCGAATGTTCAACAAGCAGATGATAAAAGAGTTTGCCTTGAATATGAACTATGGCCCGGAGCCGGATACGATTTCTTATCTGTTAAAGCAGGGAGCCACAATCTCGGAGGTTCAGGTGGAGATGGATGAGCGATTAGGCGGTGAGAGCTATTTAAATTTCAGCCGTTCGATGCTGTATATGCTCAGAATGCTGATTTCCATCATGTTTATTCAGAGCTTTCGAAAGAGAAAATAAGCTAGGATGAAAGGAGAACAGATATGTCACTGGCATTTCGAATTATATTAATACTTGCGTCATTGCTGACGACTTTATATATCGTCAGAAAAATCAGATACTCCAAGCTGCAAATTGAATATGCGATTTTTTGGATTATCTTATCGTTTCTTTTAATCTTAATCAGTATTTTTCCAATGCTTGTTACAATACCGACGAATTTGATCGGGATGCAGGCACCTGTTAATTTTGTCTTTCTTGTCATTATCTTTATTTTGCTTATCAAAGCATTTATGCAGACAATTGAACATTCCCAGCTCGAAAACAAGCTGAATGATCTGGCACAAAAGATAGCGATTGACGAAAAGCTGAGCAGGGACAAGCAAGAGAAAATGGTGAATGACACTTTAAATAACAGCACGAAAGAGGATATGGAGCAGTAATGGATAATTTTTTAAGAGGATTAATGGACAAAAAAATAAAAATTGGTCAGATAACCTTTGACTTTTTAGATATTTTATTGCTTGCAGGCATGAGTGCGGCTGGTATCCTCATTCGCTTTGTCCTGCGAAACATCGTGACGGATGATTGGACTATTTTTTGGGGCCCATGGATTAAGGAGTTGCAGGCTGGAGGCTTTGGTGCTTTGGCAACAGACTTTTATGACTACGCGCCGCCTTTTATGTATATTTTGTATGTGATCAGCCGTCTGCCCTTGGACCCGATGCTTGCTTACAAAGGGATTTGCTGTGCGATTGATTTTTTTGCAGCGGCAGTTGCAGCGGGCATTATTTATGATGTGACAAAGAGCAAGACGAGGGCAATCGGTGTTTACGGCATTTTTATGATTATGCCGACTTTGATTGCAAACAGTGCGCTATGGGCGCAGTGTGATGTGATTTATACAACCTTTGTGCTTCTCAGCATTTATTTTATATTCAAGGATAAACCGAACTGGTCGATGATTTGTTACGGAATTGCGTTTGCATTTAAGTTGCAGACGTTGTTTATATTCCCGCTGTTTATCTTATTGTGGGCGAAAAACAAGCTAAAGCTCCAGCATTTTTTATGGATAATCGTGATGTATATTGCGGGAATTGTACCGGCTTGGCTGGCGGGAAGACCGCTTCTTGAGCTGATTAATATTTATGTGGCACAGGGAACGCAGGATGCTTACTCCCTTTCTTTAAAATGGTCGAATATCTATCAGATTTATGGAACAGGATTTTTTATTCAGGAATATGAGTCAGCAGGAATTTGGCTGATACTTGGCATTTTGATGTTGCTTTTATTCTACCTTGCATACCGAAAATATGAGATGAGCAAGGAATTTATTTTGCTGCTTGGCTTTTTCTTTGCGATGGTGACTGCTTATTTTCTGCCTCATATGCATGAGAGATACGGATTTTTAGCAGATATTTTTGCTATTTTATATGCATTCACAACAATTAAGAGATTTTATTATCCTCTTATTCATATTATGCTTTCTTTTTCTGCCTATATGGAATACCTTTCCAAGACCTTTGCCGGTCCAATCCCTTATTATGCATTTGTAGAGCTTGGTCTGATTATCTTGGCGGGACTTGATATCTATTCCTATGTGACGACCGGTGAGATTAAGAAGCGAGTGAAGAAGGAGGCGGCAAATGGATAACTTACTGAGAGATTTATTGGACAAAGAATTTAAAATAGGGAAATTCAGACTTACCTTTTTGCAGATACTTTTGCTTGTGGGAACCACGTTTGCGGGAGTTATGCTTCGAAAAGCAGTCATTCACGTTGTATCACAGGATTATACAGGCTACTGGGAGCCGTGGCTTCAAATGTTTTACGAGCACGGGTTTGGAGCGTTGGCGCTTGATTTTTACGACTATACGCCTCCGTTTATGTACTTCCTCTACCTTGTCTCAATTCTGCCTTTTAATCCGATGATTACATACAAGGTGGCAATGTGCATCCTTGATGTGATAGCGGCTGTTTTTGCCGGCAAAATCGTGTATGAGGGAACGAAGAGCAAAACGAGGGCAATCGCAGCTTACGGGATCGTGTTTATGCTGCCGACCGTGGTGAATAACAGCGCTCTTTGGACACAATGCGATGTCATATATACAATGCTTTTATTAATTTGTATTTATTATTTTATAAAGGATAAGCCGTTTCGTGCCATGCTTTTTTACAGCATTGCCTTTGCCTTGAAGCTGCAAACCTTGTTTGTATTCCCAGTGCTTATCATTTTATGGGTGAAAAATAAAGTGCAGATTAAACACTTTTTCTTGATGCCGCTTGTGTATGTGATCGGCATTATTCCGGCATGGATTGCGGGACGTCCTCTTATTGAGCTTCTGACTGTTTATATTGCACAGGGAGGTACGGACGTGTGGGCACTTAGCCTGAACTGGCCGAATATATATTATATTTATGGCATAGACTCCTTCCTCGGACCGTTTTCAACAGCAGGCAAGGTGTTAATACTTGGCATTTTGATGTGTATCCTGTATGTGATGGCAAAAAAGAGAGAGAGTTACCGCGTTACAAATGAGTTTTTGATTGCGATGTTTTTGTTTTTTGCCATGCTGACCGTATATTTTCTGCCGTTTATGCATGAAAGATACGGCTATATGGCAGATATTTTTGCAGTTGTTTATTTTATGTTTAGGCTTAACAAGTTTTATATTCCTCTGTTGCATGAGATTGTATCCTATGCGGCATATACACTGTTTTTGACAAAATACATGGTCGAGGAAGGAACATCCAATGTGATTATCCAGACCTATCTATATTCTTTTGTTATTCTGTTTTTGATTATCGATGTAGGAATCAGTATTTACCGGCATATAAGCGGGAAAAAGGAGTTAGGAGCTGTTTAAATGGGTGAGAAAAGACTAACTTATCTGGAAGGACTTCGGGGAGCGGCAGCAATTATGGTATTTCTTTGCCATTTTGGCTACGCTTTCTATTATGCTCTGTATAGCACAGAGATAGCCGAGGCGAACCTGCCGGGCAATCTTGACGCATTGATAGCGGTTACCCCGCTGAACATCTTATATAACGGCAAGGTGGCGGTTCGAATTTTCTTTCTGCTGTGCGGCTATGTGATATGCATTCGATATTTTCAGACGCGGGACAAAAATTATCTCGTAACCTCCGCGGCAAAGCGGTATTTTAGACTGATTGTGCCGATTCTTTTTATTGAGTTTATCACCTATATTCTGATGAAGGCAGGAGCATACCACAATGGGGCAGCAGCGGTTATCTCGCATTCAGAGGACTGGTTTATGAACTTTAATGCGGCAGAGCCACTTTTTCTTGGAATGTTGAAGGAAGCCTTTTTTACGGCTTTTTTTCAACAGGCGAGCACCTATAACAATGTGCTTTGGATAATAAAATATGAATTTTTAGGCTCCCTCCTTGTTTATTTGATTTTGTATGTGACGGGGAAATGGAAATACCGGGATATTTTGTATATTGCGTTGATTTTACTCTGCATGCGAAACGATTATGTATGTATTCTGATTGGAATGCTTTTGTGCGATTTGATGCACAGTGAATCGGTATTTCTGAATAAATTTTGCAAGAATAAATTCATTCTGTTTTTATCGACTGTAGTCGGCATGATTTTTGCAACATATCCTGCAGGAGGAACAAATCTGGACGGTACCTTCTACCGCTATTTAGGTGAGCCGCGTGTTATTATCTTTTATGTAATCGGCTGTACATTGCTGTTCTGGGTGCTGTTGAACAGCCGTATGGCACAGAAGCTCTTTGAAGGGAAAGTACTACAATTTTTAGGAAAACACAGCTTTGGCATTTACCTTGTACATTTTCCGATTATTGCAACTTTTTCCGCATGGTTTTTGGTTCGCTTAAACGGACGGTTGGATTACAATGTGCTTATGTTGGTTAATATTATTCTGACTGCGGCAATGGTTCTTTGCGCGGCAGTGCTTGTCACGAAATATATCGAGCCCCTCGGCAACAAGCTTGCTAACGTTGCTGGGAAGAAGGTGCAGGCAGGATTGGCTGGAAAGGAATAACGGAGGAAGACATGCAGGCAAAAGAGAGAATTGGTTGGATTGATATAGCAAAAGCGATGGGCATATTTGTTGTGCTGATGAATCATGTTATGCTCGATTTGGGAGTGGTTACGTTTTTAGGCGGAATGTTTTATATGCCTGTATTTTTTGTGCTTTCGGGCTACACGTTCAAGGAGAATACAGAATTGCCCCTTGCCCGCTTTGTGAAAGGCAAGGCAAGACGTCTGCTGGTTCCGTATGCCTGCTTTCAATTCGTGTTAGCAGGGATGTTCACGGTTAAAAACCTGATTCAAGGACAGCCATTTCTTCAGGCGGTTATGCCGGTAATCGGTGCGTTCTATTCCAGAAATGCACTGTACGCCAATGCAGGGGATGTCATGGTATCTGTGCCGCAAAAAAACATTAATCTTATGACGTCACTGAATGCTCCGCTATGGTTTTTAACAGGTCTGTTTTTGAGTCTTGTGATTTATCAGTTTATTTTGATAAAGGCAGGGCAGAATAAGAAAAAAGAATTTGTTTATCTGGGTATCAGTGTTTTAATCGGTATTCTTTTAAAATATTTTTCCAGTATACTGCTTCCGTGGAGTCTTGATACGGCATTCATCAGTGTGGCTTTTTTGCATGCAGGGAGAATGCTTGCGAGAGAGGGACGCTTTGAAGCTATTTATAAGAAACCGACTGCCGTTGCAGGCATAGTCGTTCTTTTTATCGCTGCCTCTTATTTGAACGGAAGCGTCAATATGTCTATCCGGGACTTTGGAAAATCAGTGTTGCTTTATCTGGTTGTCGGAAGCCTGGGAACGATATGCGTTATGTTTGTCTCAAAGCTTATTGAAAATTATCTGGGATATTTTGCAAGGCTGCTTGCCCTGATCGGAAGACACAGCATCGGTGTGTTTGCCCTTCATTTGATTGTGTTTGCGGCAGTGGGCTATGCATTTACTTACATTGGCTTTACACATGATATATTAGAAAAGGTTGCCAAAATACTCCTGTCTGTAGTAATATTAGTACCGATAGATGGGCTGATACAAAGATACCTGCCCTTCGTATATGGTCAAAAGAGGAGAAATAAATGAAAAAAGATATATGGATTAGGCTGGAAAAGGTAATTTGCATTATTTTATTTATTGTTCTTTTGGTATGGTTTTTCCCGTTTATAACCAAAGGCATTGATGTGCAGGACACCGCTTCCTACCTTACGAAATACCGCTATATATTTGATAAAAGCGTTAAAGTAAATGAACTGTTTTATTTATTTGGCGAGGTTGTAGGAGGAATTATTTATCATCTTATGCCAAGCCATCAGGTGCTTGCCCTGAATGTGGCAAGCTGGATATGCTATACGGCGACTGCCATTTTAATTTATCTGTTTCTAAAGGATTATATGCCGCGTATTCCGTTGCTTGGAGCAGTGCTTGCAGGCAGTTTTTTCGGTTTGACATGGGTGCATTGCCTGAACTGGAATGCTATCAGTATGCTGCTTCAGACAATCGGTATCATTCTTTTGATAAAAGCGTTAAAGCAGGACAGCAATAAACTGCTTGTGGTGAGCGGTATTATTTTTGCAGTCAACACCTTTGTCAGGCTTCCGAATATTTTGCAGCTTGGGCTTGTAGTTGTGGTATTTTGGCATTATTTTGTGCCGGAGTTTCAGTTTAAAAGAGCAATTTTTAAAAGTCTGTGGTTTGTTCTCAGCGGTGCAATAGGAGGAATTTTAAGTCTTTTGGCGGCAATCGGAATATTGGGCTTTGACAAATTCACAGACGATATTCTTATGCTGACCGCGGTAGGAGGCGGTGGAGAGTCTTCGCATGGACTGGTACGTATTGTCTCACTGTTTTACAGAGGGATGCTTCAGGGAGCAGGAAATTGGCTTCTGTTCGGCGCTATTTTGATTGGAGTTGCAATTGTCATTGTAGTGGTCGGAAAAATGTTTTTTGGGACACAGCAATCCGGATTGGGATTGCGGGTAATGGGCATTGTTGGAGCAGTAATCATCTCAATCATGGGACTTCTCGCGGGGCTTCGGGCAGACTACCTTGATGTCCATGTTTTTGTCGCATTTGGTGCAATTGCACTTGGAGCAGCAGCCACACTTTACTATGCAAAGAAGGATATTCTGTTCAGCGATATATGCCTGAGTGCCGTTATCGCAGAGGGGGTACTGACAATTGGAACAGACACGGGAGCGGCGTATTACAGAGTGTATATGGGACTTCCGATTGCAATTATCCTCTGTGTTTTGATACGATTTGCGAAGGAGCTGTCGGTCAAGGAGACAAAATATAAGACTTTGACACAGCTTAGGAAGCTGCAGTGGAGAAACAAGTGGGTGCTTCCGACCGCGATGGTGCTTAGTATTATAACCGTAGGTTTTTCTGTTATGTACCCGATTGGAGCAGGCTATCACTATGCGACAACCTTCACTTACCACGAGAGCGATAACAAGTATTTGGTTCAGGGTATCAAAGCGGAGCAGTTTGCGGGATTAAAGACGTCGGTGGAGAGAGCGGAGCTGATTGACAGACTTGTGACCCTTTTGGAACCGTATAAGGACTATAAATTATTACAGCTTGGAAGCTTTAATATAGGCTATGTGATCACAGATATGAAGCCGTTTTTTGACAGTTCATGGGCAGACCTTGAATATCTTACAATGGAGAACTTTGACAGCCGTCTGTCGGAGGCGGTAGCAGATAAAAATCTTCCTGTCATTGTACTTGCGGACATGGAGGGGGACAAGAGCGGCTTTTGGAATAAGGATAAATACAGCACAGCCGTGGAACTTGGAGAGAGTGAGAACTATACGAAGCTATATGAAGACCGGTGGTATGTGATTTATGTACCGAAGGAATTTAAATAGGGGTAACTATTAAATTTGTTTGGCTCTGAACAGTTACAATATAGAGAATGAAAGGATGGATGAGACATGAAAAAAGCAATCAGCACAGACAAGGCACCGGCAGCAATCGGCCCTTACTCACAGGCAATCGAGGTAAACCAAATGGTGTACACCTCCGGTGTTATACCGGTAGTGCCGGAAACGGGTGAAATTCCCGCGGATGTGGAAGCACAGGCAGCACAGGTTTTTCAAAATCTGTCTAATTTATTGCAGGCTTCGGGAACGAATATGGAAAATGTTGTAAAGACAACTGTTTTCATCAAAGAAATGAATGATTTTGGAAAAATCAATGAAATATACGCGAAGTATTTTACCGGTGTATTTCCGGCGAGATCCTGTGTGGAGGTAGCGAGACTTCCCAAAGATGTTTTGCTTGAAGTGGAAGCAATCGCAATTAAGTAAAAAAGTGTGAGCAAAGCTCACACTTCGCGCCCGAGTGGGTTGAGAAGCAATAACTTCTACTCCGCGAGGTGCGCATCAATAGTTTTTTATATCCTAGGATATAAAAAAGCACTTTCCATAAATGGGTATTTGAGATATAATAACAGTAGGAAAAATCAAGTAACGGTTTCGTTACAAAATCCGAATAATATCTGCTTATATAGCGTGGCAGGAAGGAGAGGTGTTTATGAAGGTTCAAAATATTAAAGACGTAGACAAATTTTTTAAGGTTGTTGACAGTTGTGTCGGCAGAGTAGAGCTAGTAACAGGTGAAGGTGACAGATTGAACTTAAAATCAAAGCTTTCTCAGTATGTTTCTATGGCAAATATTTTTTCAGATGGTGAGATTGCTGAATTAGAGATTATCGCATATGAGAAGGAAGATATTGATAAGCTTGTATCTTTTATGATTAACGGCTAAGAATGACAGATAGGAAGTTCAATCCGAACTTCCTATTTTAGTATCATGGGAAATTCCTTGGAATTTTTGATGATATAAAATAGTAAAAAAAGAGGAATTGAGAATGAAACATACATTAAAATCAGATATTTTGTTTCTTATTATGGTTTTTGCTCATCTAAGTGCTACATTACTGTTTAGTATATTACACATAATGGGAATAAACAGCAATTTATCGTCGAATCAGAGCCTTATCATAAGCCAGTTTTTGATTTTGATTCCGGTTATTATTTATTTAATTGCAACGAAGACAAACCCAGTTAAGCTAATCAGGTTTAAGAAAATAGATGTGTCCACTATCATGATGACAGCGTTGTTTACGGTATTAATAATGCCTCTTGTTTCGTTTTTAAATGCGTTGTCTATGCTTTTTGCCGAAAATGAGGTAATGACTCTGACATCAGAAATGACGGGAAATCCTTTTTTGGTAAATTTATTTTTGCTTGCCATCCTTCCGGCGATCAGTGAAGAATTTGTATTCCGCGGCGTTTTATTTCATACTTACCGAAAGAGCAGCGTACTGTATGGAGTTGTATTGAGCGGAATTGTATTCGGACTGATGCATTTGAATTTCAACCAGTTTTCCTATGCTTTTGTAATTGGTATTATTTTTGCGTTATTGATTGAGGCAACAGGAAGCATTTATACGACCATGATAGCGCACTTTATTATAAACGGCAGCAGCGTGTGGGCAATGGCATTTACATCAGGGCAGACATCGCAGGAGCTTCAGGCTCAGATAACACAGGAGTATCTGATGATAGTGGTTGGTCTTTACGGAATGATTGCGGTCGTGACGACAGTGATGGCAATCGGTGTTTATATCTGGATTATAAAGCATTGCAAGCGGGAAGAGCACATGAGAGCTGTATTCTGGATTCGAAACGGAGAGGATAAGTTCTCCATCAAAAAGGCAATCAGTATTCCGCTTATAATCGGAGTGATTGTTTGTCTGGCATATATGGGATATTCAGAGGCAGCAGGGAGAAATTCAGAAGATAACTACAATATAGAAGAGCCGATAGAGAAGAATACGCTGGATAATACATTAAATATTGCTGTTCACACCTGCGGTGTTCACAGCAACTATTAAACATTACACTCTGATTATCAGAGTGTAATGTCAATGTTAGCACCGAGTCCGTCAATAGGGAGAGCCGGTGCGGCGGCAGAATCAATCATATCAGTCATGTTTGCTGATAAATCTTCTACCATGTCAAGCGATTTGCCAAGCATTGCCATAGAGACATCGCTCATAACCTTGCTCTGGCTTAACGCGATTGAGAGGGAAGGAATATCCATAACAATTACCTCCTTATAAAATATAACTACATATTACCACTATACTATATAGGGAATAAGAAAGCAATGATCCAATAGTCTTAAATTAATTAGGCATGGGGTAATTAATAAAAATTTAAGAATTGAAAAATATTACCAAGTTTGATATACTAGATTGAATTGTAATAGTGAATTTGAATAAAAATAAATAGGGATAGGATAAATGTGGCAGGAACCAAATGTAATGATTCATTGGAACTGATATGGTGAAGGTATGGAAAATAAGATACGTATACTAGGTATCATGGTCGACAATTACTTAACCTTGGAAAGTAAGAGCTTGATCGATGAATATTTAGAACAAGATTGTATGAATACTATTAGTGTGATACAAATTCCTACATTGCTTAGAGCAGTGGATGATGATGAATTCAAGGAATACATTGAACAAATGGATTTGACCGTTGCAGGTGATGCAGAAATCTTAGAAGCGGCTGGCTTGGAAGACAAGCAGAAGCTTAGTGAGGCTTCCGACGGTGAATTTCTTATTCAGTTTTTTCAAAATGTCGTGAAAAAGGAAAAGACAATTTTTATTCTGGGGGAAAAGGAACAGGAAGTTGACAGGTATATGAAGGCGATTACAAAACGCCATACCGGTTTAAACATAGCAGGCAAATTTGCGATTGACGGTTATGAGGATGACTGGGACTCCATTGTAAACGAATTAAACAGTGTTGCACCGGATGTGATTATATCGATTCTGCCTTCTCCTTTTCAGGAAAAATTTGTGATTGCCAACAAGAATAAGATAAGTGCAAGAGTATGGATCGGTGTTGGCGATGAATTACAGATGAGTGATTCAAAAACAAAAAGCGGCTGGCTGAAAAGGCTGATTGAAAAGAAACTTTTACTGAGTAAGGTAAAAAAATACGAGAGTGAAAATGGTGATTAAGTATGGAGGTATCCGGAAACAGACCGGTTTATATTGATTATTTGTTGATGACAGTGGGAACCTGTCTGATAGCTTTTGCAATCAAGACGATTTACGACCCGATTGCTATGGTTACGGGAGGCTTTACAGGTATTGCGATTATTGCGAAGGCGTTCAGTAATATACCGCTGTGGCTCATTAACATTGTTTTGAATATACCGATTTTTTTAATCGGAATAAAGATAAAGGGGTTCCGCTTTATTGCAAGAACATTGTATGCCACGGTGATGCTGTCAGTATGGCTCTATGTTTTGCCGGAAATTACGATTATGGCAGATGACTATATATTGGCTGCCATCTTTGGTGGTGTGATATGCGGAATTGGGACAGGAATGGTTTTTCTGGCAAGGGCGACCACCGGAGGAACCGATATGGTAGCGGCATACATCCAACACTATTTAAGGCACTATACGATAGCGCAGGTGCTTCAGGTGATAGACGGAGCGGTTATTTTAGTAGGAGCTTATATCTTTGGTCTGAATAAAGCGTTATATGCGCTTATATCTGTTGTTGTACTGTCGTGGGTGACAGACGGTATTATTGAAGGTCTTAAGTTTTCAAAACTTGCCTACATTATAACAGATGAGTATGATGAGGTGGCGAATGCAATTATGACCTCCCTCGGAAGAGGGGCAACGGGGCTTAATGCCACGGGCATGTACTCTGCGGCAGAAAAGAAAGTGCTGTTATGTGTTGTGTCTAAAAAAGAAATTGTGCAGGTAAAAGAGATTGTTGCTAAGATTGATCCGCGTGCTTTTGTCATCGTAAGCGATGCGAGAGAGGTACTTGGAGAAGGCTTTATTGAGTTCCGGTTAGGACAATAATAGGAAAAAAGTAATGATTGTGAACTATGCATAATAGGAAAAAATAAGGATTTAGACAAAAATAGAGAGAAAATGCATAAAAACCACGTATTTCCTCTTTATTTTTTTGCACTTTTGCATTAAAATATAAAATAGGCTGTTATGTAATAAAAAATATAAAATTTATTTGTTGTGGAAGTTGTATATTAAAAAATTATACTAATGTTAAAGGAGTGGAGTGTAATGATATCGAATCAAATACTTCAAAATACAATTGAAGGGCTAAAAGGAATTACAAAAGTAGAGTTGTGCATAATGGACACGGATGGAAATGTATTGGCTACTACCTTTCATGAAGCAGAGGGGTATGGGGAGGTTGTACTTTCTTTTGCGGAGTCACCGGCAGACAGTCAGGTTATCCAAGGATACCAATTTTTTAAAGTGTTTGACGAACACCAGTTGGAATATGTTCTTCTGGTAAACGGCGGCAGTGAAGACGGCTATATGGTAGGAAAAATTGCTGCATTTCAGATTCAGAATCTGTTAATTGCGTATAAGGAGAGGTTTGATAAGGATAATTTTATTAAAAACCTGCTGCTTGACAATTTGCTGCTTGTCGATATTTATAACAGATCAAAGAAGCTGCATATCGACACGGATGTAAAAAGAGCCGTGTTTATTGTAGAAATGAACAATGAGAAAGAATTAAACGGCCTGGAAATTGTTAGAGGACTCTTCGGCGGCAAGACAAAGGACTTTATTACTGCGGTGGATGAGAAAAGTGTTATCGTGGTAAAAGAGGTTGGCGCCAATGAAGGCTATGACGAGATGGATAAGGTGGCAAAAAGCATTTTAGACTTATTCAGCGCAAACGGAGGCAAGGTTCACATTGCTTACGGAACAATTGTAAATGAGATAAAGGAAGTGTCACGTTCTTACAAGGAAGCCAAAATGGCACTTGATGTAGGCAGAATATTCTTCAGCGAAAGAGATATTATTGCATACAGCACGCTTGGAATAGGAAGACTGATTTATCAGTTGCCAATTCCGCTTTGTAAAATGTTCATCAAAGAAATCTTCGACGGAAAATCGCCGGATGAGTTTGATGAGGAAACACTGACAACTATTTATAAGTTTTTTGAAAACAGCCTAAATGTATCAGAAACCTCAAGACAGCTTTACATTCACAGAAATACTTTGGTATATCGTCTGGACAAGCTTCAAAAGAGCACCGGGCTTGATCTTCGCGTGTTTGAAGATGCCATAACTTTTAAGATAGCTCTTATGGTAGTGAAGTATATGAAGTATATGGAAACGTTGGATTATTAATGCAGTGATAGGTTTGAGAGGAAAGTTAGATGATAGAATTAGAAAATGTGAGTAAGACTTATTCGACGGGTACGCCGGCAATTAACGGGATAAGTCTTACAATTGAAAAGGGTGAGTTTGTTTTTATTGTCGGAACAAGCGGCTCCGGTAAATCAACTTTAATCAAGTTGCTTCTAAAGGAGCTTGAGCCGACATCCGGAAAGATTACGGTAAACAATAAAAATGTGGCACGGCTGAAAAGAAAACAGGTTCCTAAATTCAGGAGGGACATCGGTGTTGTCTTTCAGGATTTTAGATTGCTGAAAGATCGAAATGTCTATGAAAATGTGGCATTTGCACAGCGTGTAATTCAGGTGCCGACTAAGACAATAAAGCGTCAGGTGCCTGCCATGCTTTCTATGGTAGGTCTTGCGGAGAAATACAAAGCGAATCCGAGGGAACTGTCCGGAGGAGAACAACAGAGAGTGGCACTTGCGAGGGCTTTGGTCAACAAGCCTTCTATTTTGCTAGCAGATGAGCCGACAGGTAATCTTGATCCGAAAAATTCATGGGATATCATGAAGCTTTTGGAAGAGGCAAATCAAAGGGGAACGACGGTTCTTGTAGTAACTCATAACAGAGAGATTGTTGACGCGATGCAAAAACGTGTTATTACCATGCACAAGGGCGTTATTGTAAGTGACGAGCAAAAAGGTGGGTATATTTATGAGGATTAGTTCGATTGCATATAGTTTAAAACAGGGCTTTAAAAATATAGTCCGCAACAAGATGTTTTCATTGGCCTCCATTGCAACGATGGCGGCGTGTATTTTTCTCTTTGGTTTATTCTATGCTATTGTGGCGAATTTCAATAACATTGTAAAACAGGCAGAGACAGGAGTTTCCGTTACCGTATTCTTTGATGAAGGAATATCAGATGACAAGATTAAGGAAATCGGAGACGAGATTGGAAAACGCGTTGAGGTATCAAAATATAATTATGTTTCTGCAGATGAAGCGTGGGAAGCATTTAAGAAAGATTACTTTGGCGGTGATGAGGATGCGGCGTCAAGCTTTCAGGATGACAACCCGCTGGCGGAGGCTTCCAGTTATGAGATATATTTGAATGATGTTTCTATGCAGAAGACATTGGTTACTTATCTGGAATCTTTAGATGGAGTTCGTGAGGTAAAACGCTCGGAAATTGTAGCGAATACACTTGCCAACTTTAATGTACTGGTAGGATACATATCACTTGCAATTATTATCATATTATTAGGTGTTTCCGTATTTTTGATCAGTAATACAGTCACAATCGGTATTGCGGTCAGACGAGAGGAAATATCCATTATGAAGCTCATCGGAGCGACGGATTTCTTTGTAAAGGCGCCGTTTATTGTCGAGGGGATTTTGATTGGACTGGTTGGCTCGGCAATTCCTTTGATAGCACTTTTTTATATGTACCGAAATATCATACAATTAGTAAGTGAAAAATTTAAAATTCTTCAGGGAGTTTTAAATTTCTTACCGGTTAATACTGTTTTCCAGACGCTTATCCCGGTTGCATTGCTGATCGGTGTGGGTATCGGATTCTTAGGAAGCTTTATCACAATACGCAAACATCTGAGAGTATAGGAGTTGCTATGAAGAAGTATATAAAGATAGCCGCCTTGATACTTGCTTTTAATCTGGTGTTTCAAAATAATATAATGGCGCAGGCATCCTCCGCAAAAAGCTCCGAACAGGCTCAGAGGGAGCAAGAACAGCTTGAAGAAGAGCTTGAGAATGCAAATTCCGAGACTGATGATTTAAAGGATGGTTTGGCAGATACGCAGAAAGCGATTGACTCTCTCTCTGATAAAAAGAATAATATGGAAAACTATGTAAAGGAACTGGATAATCAGCTTGCTGGTATTCTGGACAGCATAGAAGAGATAGTAGAGCAGATGGAGACAAAGGAGCAGGAAATCGAAGAGACAACAGACGCGCTTGCTCAGGCAGAGGAAGATGAAGTCGAGCAGTATGAGGCGATGAAGAAAAGAATCAAATATATGTATGAAAACGGAAATACGGCATATATTGAAATGATTCTACAGTCTAAATCCTTGTCACAGTTGTTGAATTCCGCTGAATATATTATAAAGATAGCGGACTATGACAGAGAAATGCTTGATAAATTTAAGGAAACGAAGCTTTATATTGCAGATACGAAGGAGACGCTTGAAAATGAGAAAGCTGAGTTGTCTGCGTTAAAGGCGGAAACAGAAGAAAAGCAATCAGA
The DNA here is from genome assembly GCF_900184995.1 of Konateibacter massiliensis. Classification (GTDB taxonomy): domain Bacteria; phylum Bacillota; class Clostridia; order Lachnospirales; family Lachnospiraceae; genus Lachnotalea; species Lachnotalea massiliensis. The sequence goes on along the minus strand of NZ_LT860099.1, from coordinate 1,812,892 downwards.
GGTAGCGGGGTTGATTGATCAAAAATCAACGCAGATTGCAGCATACGAAAGTAATATTTTATCTGCCCAGGAGCTGGCAGATGACTACGAAGAGGATATTAAGGCACAAAACGCCGTGATAGCTGCACTGGAAGCTTCTGTTGAAGCTAAAAAGGCTGAGATTAAAAGGCTGGAAGAAGAGGAAAAAAATACAGGTGGTACGGGTCAATCGGTCAATATTACAACAACCTATGATGGAGGAACTTTCACATGGCCGTGTCCCGCCAGTAAAACAATCAGCAGCGAATATGGTAATCGTTTACACCCGGTACTTGGTGTAAATAAATTTCATAACGGAATTGATATCGCGGCATCAACGGGCAGTGCGATTGTTGCAGCTTACAAAGGAACTGTGGCCGGTGCGGGGTATAATTCTTCGATGGGAAATTATGTGATGATTGACCACGGAGACGGCTTGTATACCATCTATATGCATGCATCGGAGCTTTATGTTACAGCAGGTCAGAACGTGTCCAAGGGAGATACAATTGCAGCAGTCGGCTCAACAGGCAGATCGACCGGACCGCATTTGCATTTTGGAGTCCGTTTAAACGGGAGTTATGTAAATCCTCATAATTATGTGGGCTAATAACGAAAATAAGGAAGGTCAGCATGGAAGATAATAAGAAATTTTTGAAAGGCTTTTTAGGCGGTGTACTTAGTGCCGTGGTTGTAATTTCACTTGTATTGTTTATTTACAAATATACAGGCGCAGATTTAAAGGTGGCAAGTCTGGTTCAAAACGTATCCGGCAGTGAGGTGGAGGAAGTAGGAAGCACACTGACCGGCACCAAAATCGATGTCATCAAACAGATTATTGATAAGTACTATCTTGAGGATGTGGATGAAGCCGATTTGGTAGAAGGAATGTATAAAGGTCTTGTAAATGGTTTAGGAGATCCATATTCTGTCTATTATACAGAGGATGAGTTTAAAAGTATGATGGAGAGTACAAACGGAGTTTACTATGGAATTGGTGTTACGGTTTCACAGAATGCCGATACGGGAATCATTACATTGGTAAAGCCTTTTGAGAATGGACCGGGTTTTGAGGCAGGAATTTTGCCCGGAGATATTTTATATAAAGTAGACGGGACTGAGGTTACCGGTATGGAACTTTCTACAGTGGTTGCGATGATTAAGGGTGAAGAAGGAACGACTGTTGATCTTACTATTGTAAGAGAAGGTGAGAGCGATGAGCTGAATCTTACCGTGGAGAGACGTCAGATTGAGGTTCCGACAATTAGCTATGAGGTGCTGGAGGGTAACGTTGGCTACATTGCTATTGCGGAGTTTGATACGGTTACGGAATCACAGTTTATAAGTGCTTTGGAAGAGTTAAATAATCAAGGCGTGGACGGACTTGTTGTGGACCTACGAGATAATCCGGGTGGAAATCTGGATGTTGTAAACAGCATTTTAGATCAGATACTTCCGGAGGGACTCATTGTTTACACCGAAGATAAATATGGTAACAAGGATGAGTACAAATCGGATGAGGCACATCAGTTTAATAAGCCGCTTGCGGTTTTAATTAATGGAAACAGTGCAAGTGCTTCTGAGATATTTGCAGGTGCGGTAAAAGATTACGGCATCGGTACATTGGTCGGAACAAAAACCTTTGGAAAGGGAATTGTGCAAAGACTCATCGAACTGGGAGACGGAACGGCGATGAAGCTTACCATATCCAAGTACTACACGCCAAACGGCTACAATATTCACGGTATTGGCATTGAGCCGGATGTAGAGCTTGAGCTGGATGATTCCTTAAGGACACAGGCGGTTATCGCCCACGATGAAGACAATCAGCTCCAAAAGGCTTTGGAAATTATCAATCAAAAGTTAGGAAGGTAACAGATATGTGGATTGCAGACGGTTGGAAAGATTATGAAGTAATAGACACCGCAAGCGGAGAAAAATTGGAGAGATGGGGAAAATATATCTTAGTCCGCCCGGACCCGCAGGTAATATGGGATACCCCGAAGGCGAACAAGGGCTGGAAGAAGAAAAACGGACATTACCATCGAAGTGCCAAGGGCGGCGGGGAATGGGAGTTCTTTGACCTTCCGCAGCAGTGGACAATTGGTTACAAGGGACTTACTTTTAATCTGAAACCGTTTAGCTTTAAACATACAGGTTTATTTCCAGAGCAGGCAGCCAACTGGGATTGGTTTGGTGAAAAAATAAGAAATGCAAATCGCCCGATTAAGGTGCTCAATCTATTTGCCTATACGGGAGGAGCCACTCTTGCGGCGGCGAAAGCAGGTGCTACTGTTACTCATGTGGACGCCTCCAAGGGAATGGTTTCCTGGGCAAAGGAAAATGCCGCTTCGTCAGGACTTGGTGAAGCACCGATCCGTTGGATTGTGGATGACTGTGTAAAGTTTGTGGAGAGAGAAATCCGAAGGGGCAATCAATATGATGCGATTATCATGGATCCTCCTTCCTACGGCAGAGGTCCGAAAGGGGAGATATGGAAAATTGAAGATGCCATTCACCCTCTTGTGAAACTGTGCGCACAGGTACTTTCTGATAAGCCTCTATTTTTCCTGATTAATTCCTATACAACGGGACTGGCGCCTGCGGTGTTGACCTATATGCTTGCGGTGGAACTTAAAAAGTTTCATGGTCATGTAGATTCACAGGAGGTTGGACTGCCTGTCACGGAGAGCGGTCTGGTTCTTCCGTGCGGTGCATCAGGACGTTGGGAAGCAGAATAAAGATTGTAAAGAGAAAAATATGGAAAAGATAAATAAATTAATAAAGGAACATCAATCTGTTGTTGTGATAGCATTGATGATAATAGGGAGTCTGGCAAGACTCCTTTACCTGGGTAGTTATCCGGGAGGAGTTTCACAGGACGAGGCGTTTAGTGCTTATGACGCCTACTCTCTGGCGAATTATGGAATTGATTGCTTTGGCTACCACTTCCCTGTATACAATACGACATGGGGAAGTGGGATGAGTGCGCTGTATAGCTGGCTCAGTATTCCATGGATTAAGCTGTTTGGCTTGAATATGTGGACAATCCGTCTGTCACAGGCTATTTTGGGTATCTTATCGCTTTTTGTTTTATATCTTTTGATGAAGAAGGTGACGAATGATAAGATTGCATTGATTACATTGCTTTTATTTGCAATCAGCCCTTGGCACATCGTGATGACTAGGTGGGGACTTGATTCCGCAACAACGCCGGCATTTTTACTGTTTGGACTGTATTTCTTTGTCTTGGGACTTGAAAAAGAACGATATTTATTATGGTCAGCCGTTTTTTACGGTTTGTCATTATATTGTTATGCATTTTTATGGACGCTGCTTCCGTTTATTTTACTCTTTCAGGTAGGCTACGCCATATATTATAAGAAGATACACCTTTCTTTTGTAAGTGTAGCTTCGGCATTTCTTGTATTTTTGTTCGCACTTCCGCTGTTACTCTTTTTACTGGTAAATTACGGATTTATTTCGGAGATAAAAACAGGATTTTTGTCTATTCCGAAGGTGGCTTACTTTAGAAGCGGAGAGTTGGCATCCGGCGGTTTTATGGGAAAGCTTTATACCTATTATAAGGTGATGTTTTTACAGGACGACGGAAACATATGGAATACGGTTCCGGGATTTGGGCTTCACTATAAATTCGGACTGGTATTTGTTTTTGTGGGAATGTTCTATTCTATATGGTGCTTTGTGACGAGTTTCAAAAATAAGATTTATAATCCGTTTGGATTTTTCGTGTTTCAATTTATAATAGGAAGTTTTGCCGCACTTGTCGTGGATAAATGTGATATCAATAAGTTGAATTTACTTCATATACCGGCGATTGCATTCGCGGGAATCGGAATTTATAAGCTATGCCAATATATAACGCCTCGTTTGATTTATGTGATTGTATTGATTTATCTTGTGGGCTTCGGATTTTTTGAACATGCCTATTACACAAGCTATCAGGAAGAAATCTCAAAAGAGTTTAATGGGGGGATTACGCAAGCGGTTCAATATGCGATGGAGCTTACGGAAAATACGATATGTGTAACGGATAAGGCATTTCATTCTCAGGTGATGTTTGCCTCCCAAATTCCTGCACCGGAATATGTTGATACCGTTGTTTATACGAATTACCCGGCAATCTGGCTGGAGACTTCATCCTTTGGACAGTTTGAGTTTCAGGAGAAGGAAACTCTGCCTGCACTGTCAGACGATAAGGTTTATATATGGGGGATTGGTGAGCAGGATTATTTTGAAAAACAAGGCTATACGATAACGGAATTTGAAAACTTTATTGTTGCCTGTAAAGAGAAAGAGTGATATAGATGAAAAAGCTAATGGAATTTATATTGTTTCAGGCAACGGCATTTTTACTTGGCTGGTTGCTATATATCGCGGTGATACAAATCGGCGTGTTTGACTTTATTGAAGTTTATTTTTATAAGACCATTTTTATTCTGATTATTACAGGAATTGTCCTGCTTGGGGCGGAGTTGCTTTTAAAGCATTTTTGGAAGAAGGCAGTCTTTGATTATAAGGATATTTTTATTTCTTTTGTACTATTTATAAGTATTAATATGGTATGGCTTTCGTTGGTGGTGGTATCACTTGACCGTTCTCTTTCTGTTTTTTTGTTGTCTTATTTGGAGCAGGAGGATAGAAGTTATAGCGAGGAAGAGTTGGATGGGGTATTTCAGGAAGTGTTTGTTGAAAAGTATGAGATGCTTGATCGCAGGTTTTGGGAGCAGATAGAATCAGGGAATATTACGCAGGACGGTGACAGCTATCGGCTTACAAAGCGTGGGGAAGGGTTTGTTGCGATTTTTAAAGCGGTAGGTAAGCTTTATAAGGTGGATGATCGGTTTATTGAGCCGGAGGAGTAGAGGGGTGGTCGTGGAATGGATGGCTTGGTTATGTGATTTATGATCTGGGGATGCAATGTTGTAGTCCAGCCATGCAATTCATAATTTGACTGCGTCAAATTATTCATTTCGGGCTGCGCCCTATAAAAATATTTACCTAATTGGTGCTTTGTGAGCGAGCTCCCACGCACCGATTAGGTAAAATTTTTGCATGGCTTTATTGTATCGAAAATTTTATAAAAAAAACCTTGCAAATGGGTTTTGTTTCGTGTATACTATGTAATGTTGTGACATTGATAGCGTTGAAGCGTGAGGTTGCTGCCTTTGGGGCAGGTTTTCCGTGGAGCGAATGTCAAGTTAAGAAACTGGCGACAAGTCACTGTATAATCTAAATTGTCCATTCAATATGGAAACAACGTGCATGTATCTCGCGATACACACGGAAGAGTGTACAGTCACCGCTTGTCGTACTTCGATTAATTAAGTGCGAAAAGGAGGCGACTTTTTTTATGGCAAGTCAAGTAATGAGAATCACATTGAAGGCTTATGATCATCAGCTAATCGATCAGTCAGCTAAAAAGATCATCGAAACTGTGAAGAAGAACGGATCTCAGGTGAGTGGACCTGTACCATTACCTACTAAGAAGGAAGTAGTAACTATTCTTAGAGCGGTTCACAAGTACAAAGATTCCAGAGAGCAGTTCGAGCAGAGAACTCATAAGAGACTTATCGATATTGTAACACCTACTCAGAAGACGGTTGATGCATTATCCAGATTGGAAATGCCGGCTGGTGTTTATATCGATATCAAAATGAAACAAAAATAAGACGAAGTATCCTGAAGGGTTAATATAGAAGCAACGAAAGTTCCACTTATATAACTGTTCTAGGATGATTACCAAACGGTAATCCGCTGTAGAGAAAACAGGAGGTAAGAAAATGAAAAAAGCTATTTTAGCGACTAAAGTAGGAATGACTCAGATCTTCAACGAAGATGGCGTGTTAATTCCGGTAACTGTATTGCAGGCTGGACCATGTGTAGTTACACAGGTTAAAACAGTTGAAAACGACGGATACAGCGCAGTGCAGGTTGGTTTTGTTGACAAGAAAGAAAAAGCAACTGTTGTTGACAAGAGCGGCAAGAAAGAAATCAGAAACAGACATGGTGTAAATAAGCCAGAAAAAGGTCACTTTGAAAAAGCTGGTGTGGCAAGCAAGAGATTTGTCAGAGAGTTCAAGCTTGAGAATGCAGCAGAGTATAAAGTTGCAGACGAAATCAAAGCAGACGTTTTCGAAGCAGGAGATAAAGTAGATGCTACTGCAATTTCAAAGGGTAAAGGCTTCCAGGGTGCTATTAAGAGACATGGACAGTCCAGAGGACCTATGGCTCATGGTTCTAAATTCCATCGTCATGCAGGTTCCAATGGTGCTGCTTCTGACCCGAGTAAAGTATTTAAGGGAAAGAAAATGCCAGGACACATGGGATCCAAGAAGATTACAATCCAGAATCTTGAAATTGTAAGAGTGGATACAGAGAATAACTTACTTTTAGTTAAGGGTGCTGTACCTGGACCTAAAAAATCTTTAGTAACAATTAAAGAGACCGTAAAAGCAAATTAATGCTTGGTAAGAAAGGAGGAAAACACAGATGGCAAACGTATCTGTTTACAATATGGAAGGCAAGGAAGTTGGAACAATTGAACTTAACGATGCTGTGTTCGGTGTTGAAGTAAATGAACATTTATTACACAGAGCAGTAGTTCTTCAGCTTGCAAATAAGCGTCAGGGAACACAGAAGGCGAAAACTCGCTCAGAAGTTTCAGGTGGCGGAAGAAAACCTTGGAGACAGAAGGGAACTGGACATGCAAGACAGGGTTCAACAAGATCTCCACAGTGGACTGGCGGTGGTGTTGTATTTGCACCAACTCCAAGAGATTATTCATTCAAGATGAATAAGAAGGAGAAGAGAATTGCTCTTCAGTCAGCTTTGACTTCAATAGTAAATGAAAACAAATTGATCGTTGTTGATGAAATCAAATTTGATGAAATCAAGACAAAGAAATTCCAGGCTGTAATGGATAACCTGAAAGTATCAAAGGCTTTAGTTGTTTTAAATGAAAACGACAAAAACGTAGTTCTTTCAGCTAAGAATATCCCTACAGTGCAGACAGCTTTAACAAACACAATCAATGTATATGATATTTTGAAATATAACACAGTTATTTTGACAAAGGCTGCTGTTGCTACTATCGAGGAGGTGTATGCATAATGGCAAGTGTTCAATATTATGATGTAATCCTCAAACCAGTTATTACAGAGAAGAGTATGCAGGGAATGGAAGCGAAGAAATATACTTTCTTAGTACATCCGGAAGCTAACAAGACTCAGATTAAAGAAGCTGTAGAAAAAATGTTTGCAGGAACAAAGGTAAAGAGTGTAAACACGATGAACCAGGATGGAAAGACCAAAAGAAGAGGTAAAACATCTGGTAAGACTTCTAAAACAAAGAAGGCAATCGTTCAGTTAACTGCAGAAAGTGCAGATATAGAGATTTTTGAAGGATTATAAAAATCATCTAGGAAACTATACGCAAATTAAGCGTGACAACAAATAATCGGAAATTGAAAGGAGTGACTAAAATGGGTATTAAAAAATACAACCCATATACACCTTCCAGAAGACATATGACAGGTTCAGACTTCTCTGAAATTACAAAGAGTACACCAGAGAAATCCTTGCTTACATCAAAGAGTAAGACAGCAGGTCGTAATAGTCAGGGTAAAATTACAGTTAGACATCGTGGCGGCGGTGTAAAGAGAAAATATAGAATTATTGATTTTAAGAGAAGAAAAGAAGGAATTGTTGGTACAGTAGCTGGTATCGAGTACGATCCAAACAGAACAGCAAACATCGCTTTGATTTTCTATGCTGATGGTGAAAAGGCATATATCTTGGCACCGGAAGGTTTAACAGACGGAATGAAAGTAGTAAGCGGCGAAGACGCAGAAATCAGAATAGGTAACTGCTTACCATTATCAAATATCCCGGTTGGTACACAGATACACAATATTGAAATGTATCCAGGTAAAGGCGGACAGTTAGTACGTTCTGCTGGAACTAGCGCTCAGTTAATGGCGAAAGAAGGAAAGTATGCTACTCTTAGATTACCATCAGGTGAAATGAGAATGGTTCCAATCATTTGTAAAGCTACAATCGGTGTTATTGGAAACGGTGACCACAGCCTTATCAATATTGGTAAAGCGGGACGTAAGCGTCACATGGGCTTCAGGCCGACAGTTCGTGGATCTGTTATGAACCCGAATGACCATCCACACGGTGGTGGTGAAGGTAAAACTGGTATCGGTCGTTCAGGTCCGGTTACACCTTGGGGTAAACCAGCTCTTGGCTTAAAGACAAGAAAGAAAAAGAAAGCATCCAATAAGTTAATCGTAAGAAGAAGAGACGGTAAAACTTTAAATACAAAATAGTAACCAAAAGTAGAAATCGTAAGGAGGTTAGAACCTATGGCTCGCTCACTTAAAAAAGGACCATTTGCAGATGCAAGTTTATTGAAAAAAATAGACGGAATGAACGAAAAAGGCGACAAGTCAGTTATTAAAACTTGGTCACGTCGTTCTACTATTTTCCCACAGATGGTTGGACATACAATAGCAGTTCATGACGGAAGAAAACATGTGCCGGTATATGTTACAGAGGATATGGTTGGACACAAGCTCGGAGAGTTTGTTGCAACCAGAACTTACAGAGGACATGGAAAAGACGAGAAAAGATCAGGCGTTCGTTAAATAAATGTAATTTGAAAGGAGGTTTCATCATGGCAAAAGGACATAGATCCCAAATAAAAAGAGAAAGAAATGCAAACAACAAAGATACAAGACCAAAAGCTAAATTATCTTATGCAAGAGTATCTGTTCAAAAAGCATGCTTTGTTTTAGATGCCATCAGAGGCAAAGACGTTACAACAGCACTTGGTATTGTTGCTTACAATCCAAGATATGCTTCTAGTTTAATAGAGAAATTATTAAAATCAGCGATTGCAAATGCTGAGAACAACAATGGAATGAATGTAGAAAACCTTTATGTTGCAGAATGTTATGCAGAAAAGGGTCCTACAATGAAGAGAATCAGACCAAGAGCACAGGGTAGAGCATACAGAATTGAGAAGAGAATCAGTCATATCACTATCGTGCTTAATGAAAGATAAGGAGGGAAAGAATGGGACAGAAAGTTAATCCTCATGGCTTAAGAGTCGGCGTTATCAAGGATTGGGACTCAAAATGGTACGCTGAAGCTGATTTTGCAGACTACTTAGTAGAAGACTACAATATCAGAAAGTACCTTAAGAATAAATTATATAGCTCAGGTGTTGCTAAGATTGAAATTGAGAGAGCATCTGATAGAGTAAAAGTTATTATTTACACAGCAAAACCAGGTGTTGTAATCGGTAAAGGCGGAGCTGAAATCGATAAGATTAAAGCAGAAGTTCAGAAATTCACTTCTAAGAAGTTAGTAGTAGACATCAAAGAAGTAAAAAGACCAGACAAAGATGCTCAGTTAGTAGCTGAAAACATTGCATTACAGTTAGAGAACCGTGTTTCTTTCAGAAGAGCAATGAAATCTTCTATGTCAAGAACAATGAAGGCTGGCGTTAAAGGTATTAAGACATCAGTTTCAGGACGTCTTGGCGGAGCAGATATGGCACGTACAGAGTTTTATAGTGAGGGAACAATTCCTTTGCAGACTTTGAGAGCAGATATTGATTATGGTTTCGCAGAAGCAGATACTACTTACGGCAAATTAGGCGTAAAGGTATGGATCTACAAAGGCGAAGTACTTCCAACTAAAGGAAATAGGGAAGGGAGCGATAAATAATGTTAATGCCAAAGAGAGTAAAGCGTCGTAAACAATTTCGTGGAAGCATGAAAGGTAAAGCCTTAAGAGGAAATGTGATTTCCTATGGTGAATACGGTATTGTCGCTTTAGAACCATGTTGGATCAGATCAAACCAGATTGAAGCAGCGCGTATTGCTATGACTCGTTATATCAAGCGTGGTGGTAAGGTTTGGATTAAGATTTTCCCAGATAAACCAGTAACCACAAAACCAGCTGAAACACGTATGGGTTCCGGTAAGGGCTCATTAGAATACTGGGTAGCAGTTGTTAAGCCAGGCCGTGTAATGTTTGAAATCTCAGGAGTTTCTGAAGAAATTGCGAGAGAAGCATTACGTCTTGCAGTTCACAAGTTACCATGTAGATGTAAAGTAGTTTCTCGCGCAGACTTAGAAGGCGGTGATAACAGTGAAAATTAATAAGTATGTAGAAGGTTTAAAAGCAAAATCAGCTGCAGAATTAAACGATGAATTAGTAGCTGCTAAAAAGGAACTTTTCAATTTAAGATTCCAGAACGCAACCAATCAGTTAGATAATACTAGCAGAATCAAAGAAGTTAGAAAGAATATCGCAAGAATTCAGACTATCATCACTGAGATGTCTAAATAATTACTGGTTGATATATATCTTGGCGAAAGGAGATTAATGTTGTGGAAAGAAATTTAAGAAAAACCCGTACAGGAAAAGTTGTAAGTAATAAAATGGATAAAACAATTGTTGTAGCAGTTGAAGATCATGTTAAGCATCCTCTTTACAAGAAGATCATGAAGAGAACTTCTAAGTTAAAGGCTCATGATGAGGAAAACTCATGCAACATTGGCGATACAGTAAGAATTGCAGAAACAAGACCATTATCTAAAGATAAGAGATGGAGACTTGTTGAAGTTATTGAAAGAGCAAAATAGTATTTTGCACATATTTTAAAGGAGGTAACCTAGATGATACAACAAGAGAGTAGACTTAAAGTTGCTGATAATACAGGTGCAAAAGAATTACTTTGCATTAGAGTATTAGGCGGATCTACTAGAAGATATGCTGCTATAGGTGATGTCATCGTTGCCAGCGTTAAAGATGCAACACCAGGGGGTGTTGTAAAGAAGGGCGACGTTGTTAAAGCCGTAGTTGTGCGTACAGTAAAAGGTGCTCGTCGTAAAGACGGTTCTTATATAAAATTCGATGAAAATGCTGCTGTAATTATCAAAGATGACAAAAACCCAAAAGGAACACGTATTTTTGGACCAGTAGCTAGAGAGTTAAGAGAAAAACAATTTATGAAAATTGTTTCATTAGCTCCCGAAGTATTATAAGGAGGTGCCAAGATGTCAACGATGAAAATTAAAAAGGGCGACACTGTTAAAGTGATCGCTGGAAAAGATAAAGATAAAGAAGGCAAAGTGATTTCTGTTAATATCAAAAATAGTACTGCTATTGTTGAAGGAATTAACAAAGTGACAAAGCATTCTAAGCCAAGCGCAGCTAACCAGGCTGGCGGAATTATTGAAAAAGAAGCTCCTATTGATCTTTCTAATGTGATGTATGTTCATAAAGGAAAGGCTACAAGAATCGGCTTTAAAATTGAAGGCGACAAAAAAGTTCGTGTAGCAAAATCAACAGGCGAAGCTATCGACTAATATAAGAGAGGAGGTCGCAGACGTTGAGTAGACTTAAAGAACAATACAAAAATGAAATCGTAGATGCTATGACTAAGAAATTTGGTTATAAAAATGTGATGCAGGTACCTAAGCTTGATAAAATCGTTATTAACATGGGTGTTGGTGAAGCAAAAGATAACGCAAAGGTTTTAGATTCAGCAGTAAAAGACTTAGAGATTATTACCGGACAGAAGGTAGTTCTTACAAAAGCAAAGAAATCAGTAGCTAACTTCAAAATCAGAGAAGGTATGCCAATCGGATGTAAAGTAACATTAAGAGGCGAAAAAATGTATGAATTCCTTGATCGTCTTGTGAATTTAGCATTACCTCGTGTACGTGACTTTAGAGGTGTAAACCCTAATGCATTTGATGGCAGAGGTAACTACTCACTAGGAATTAAAGAACAGCTAATTTTCCCTGAAATTGAATATGACAAGGTAGATAAGGTTAGAGGTATGGACGTAATTTTCGTTACAACCGCTAACACAGACGAAGAAGCTCGTGAATTATTGACATTATTCAATATGCCGTTTACAAAATAGATAGGAGGGAAACTTCATGGCTAAGACTTCAATGAAGGTGAAACAGCAGCGTAAGCAGAAATTCTCAACAAGAGAATACAGCCGTTGCAGAATATGTGGTCGTCCACATGCATATTTAAGAAAATACGGAATTTGCAGAATTTGCTTCCGTGAATTAGCATATAAAGGACAAATACCAGGCGTTAAAAAAGCAAGCTGGTAAAAAACGGAAGGAGGCAACCTTAAAATGACTATGAGTGATCCAATCGCAGATATGCTTACAAGAATCCGTAATGCAAACACTGCTAAACATGATACAGTAGATATTCCTGCTTCAAAAATGAAGGTAGCAATTGCTGAAATTCTTTTGGAAGAAGGATATATCAAAAAGTTTGAAATCGTTGAAGATGGAAACTTTAAGACAATCCGTGTTACATTGAAATACGGAAAAGATAAGAACGAAAAAATCATCACAGGCCTTAAGAGAATTTCAAAACCGGGGCTTCGCGTTTACGCAAACAGAGAAGAGCTTCCAAAAGTACTTGGAGGATTAGGAATTGCAATTATCTCAACAAACCAGGGTGTTGTGACAGATAAAAAAGCTAGACAGTTAAACGTAGGCGGAGAAGTATTAGCGTTTGTGTGGTAGGCATTGAGTACTTAGCGAGCTCAAGTCTACGACGCCGAGCGAGTTTAGTACGAAAGCCGTTCCCGAGACTTAGACTATGGCAAGCCGTAAGGCGCCGACAAAGTCTTAGCCGAGCGGAACTCTAAATTCATCTCACAGCCCCCCCGGGCACCAAGATGAATTCCCCACAAACCTAAATTCTTAGCAATTTAGCAACAAAAACAAAACCAATAAACTCAATTCATTCAGAATACAGGAGGTACGGGCATGTCACGTATAGGAAGAATGCCAATCGCGGTACCAGCAGGCGTTACTGTTGATATTGCAGAAAATAATAAAGTGACTGTAAAAGGTCCAAAGGGAACACTTGAGAGAGTGTTACCAGCAGAAATGGATATCAAATTAGAGGGTACAGAAATCATTGTAACAAGACCAAGTGATTTAAAGAAAATGAAATCATTACACGGCTTGACAAGAACACTTATCTCTAATATGGTTGTCGGTGTAACAGATGGTTACACAAAAGTTCTTGAAATCAATGGTGTTGGTTATAAAGCAGCGAAAGCAGGCAAGAAATTAACATTAGCTTTAGGTTATTCTCATCCAGTAGAGATGGAAGACCCAGAAGGTTTAGATTCCGTTGTTGACGGAAACAAGATTACAATTACAGGTATCGACAAAGAAAAAGTTGGCCAATACGCAGCTGAAATCAGAGATAAGAGAAGACCTGAGCCTTACAAAGGAAAAGGTATTAAATATGCTGATGAAGTTATTAGACGTAAAGTTGGTAAGACTGGTAAGAAATAATTAAGGAGTGTGAAAAAATGGTTAACAAAAAATCAAAAACGGTAATTCGTGAGAAAAAGCATCTAAGATTGCGTAATCGTTTCAGTGGAACCACCGAAAGACCACGTTTAGCTGTATTTAGAAGTAATAATCATATGTATGCTCAAATTATTGACGATACAGTTGGCAATACTCTTGTTTCAGCATCTACTCTTCAGAAGGATGTAAAGGCTGAATTAGAGAAGACTAATAACGTTGATGCAGCAGCATACTTAGGTACTGTTATTGCAAAAAAGGCATTAGACAAAGGTATTACAACTGTTGTCTTTGATAGAGGCGGCTTCATATACCACGGAAAAGTTAAAGCATTAGCAGATGCAGCTAGAGAAGCTGGATTAAAATTCTAAGAAGGAGGAGAACAGATGAAACGTACAATCATTGATGCTAGTCAATTAGAACTGGAAGAAAAAGTAGTATCAATCAAGCGTGTTACTAAGGTTGTTAAAGGCGGACGTAATTTTAGATTTACAGCATTAGTAGTAGTTGGTGACGGAAAAGGCCACGTTGGTGCAGGCTTAGGTAAAGCAACTGAAATTCCTGAAGCTATCCGCAAAGGAAAAGAAGATGCAGCCAAGAAGCTGATCAGCGTAACTTTAGATGATAACAGCAGTATTTCTCATGATTTTATCGGAAAATTCGGCAGCTCAGAAGTGTTGTTGAAAAGAGCACCAGAAGGTACCGGTGTTATCGCTGGTGGCCCTGCTCGTAGCGTACTTGAGTTAGCAGGAATCAAGAATATCCGTACAAAATCATTGGGATCCAATAATAAACAAAATGTTGTACTTGCTACAATTGAAGGATTAAGTAAATTGAAAACTCCAGAAGAGGTAGCAAAACTTCGCGGAAAAACTGTGGAAGAGATTTTAGGCTAAGGAGGGTATTCAAAATGGCTGATAAATTAAAAATTACTTTAGTAAAGTCTACAATCGGTGCCATTCCTAAGCAGAAGGCTACTGTTGTGGCATTGGGTCTCAAAAAGCTTAACAAGACTGTTGAGCTTCCGGACAACAAGGCAACAAGAGGCATGATACAGCGCGTTAGACATTTAGTTAAAGTTGAAGAGATTTAATAAATAGAGAAGGAGGTGTCAGGATGAACTTATCAAATTTAAGCCCAGCAGAAGGCTCCAAGCACAGTGATAATTTCAGAAGAGGTCGTGGACACGGTTCAGGAAACGGAAAAACTGCCGGTAAAGGTCACAAAGGCCAGAAGGCTCGTTCAGGCGGCACAAGACCAGGTTTCGAAGGTGGTCAGATGCCTTTATACAGAAGAATTCCTAAAAGAGGATTTACTAACCGTAATACAAAAGAAATCATTGGTATCAATATCAGTGCTCTTGAAGTATTCGACAATGATGCAGTAGTTTCAGTTGAAACTTTACTTGAAAAAGGAATCGTAAAGAATCCTAGAGATGGTGTTAAGATTCTTGGAAACGGAGAATTAACTAAGAAGCTTACTGTTCAGGCAAATGCATTTAGTGCAGGTGCTGTAGAAAAAATTGAAGCTCTTGGTGGAAAAACTGAGGTGATCTAATAATGCTTGCAACACTCCAGAACGCATTTAAAATTAAAGATATAAGAGACAGAATTATATATACGTTTTTAATGTTAGTTGTAGTAAGAATAGGTTCACAGCTTCCTATTCCCGGAGTAGACAGGACTTATTTTGCAAATTGGTTTGCAAGCCAATCCGGTGACGCGTTTAATTTCTTTGACGCCGTTACCGGAGGATCATTTTTGCAAATGTCAGTATTTGCATTAAATATTACACCTTACATTACTTCCTCTATCATTATGCAGCTTTTGACAATTGCAATTCCTAAGTTGGAAGAAATGCAAAAAGATGGTGAAGACGGAAGAAAGAAAATACAAAAAATTACCCGTTATGTGACAGTTGGCCTTGCTTTATTGGAAGGCGGCGCGATGGGAATCGGGTTTGGCAGACAGGGTCTGTTGGAAGAATATAACTTTATTAATGTGGTTATGGTTATTGTAACCTTAACTGCCGGCTCAACTTTCCTTATGTGGATTGGTGAAAGAATTACAGAAAAAGGTGTGGGAAACGGTATCTCCATTGTTCTTTTGATTAATATCATTTCACGTATACCAAGTGATTTTATTTCATTGTACGAGCAGTTTGTTGCTTCCAGTTCAAGTCTTGCAAAGGGCGCGATGGCACTGCTGATTATTGCGGCAGTTGTAATTGCGACCATAGTTTTTGTAGTATTGTTACAAGGTGGACAAAGAAGAATTCCTGTTCAATATGCTAAGAAAATGCAAGGAAGAAAGATGGTTGGCGGACAATCTACTTTCATTCCTTTAAAAGTGAATACAGCTGGTGTTATTCCGATTATTTTTGCTTCTTCACTTTTACAGTTTCCAGTGGTGATTGCCTCTTTAATAGGTAAGAACCAGGGAACCGGTATAGGAGCTGAAATCCTGAAAGGATTGACGTCCTCCAACTGGGTTAATCCTAGTCAGCCAATTTACAGTATCGGCCTTTTGGTTTATATTGTATTGGTAATATTCTTTGCATATTTTTACACATCCATTACCTTTAATCCGATGGAAGTGTCAAACAACATGAAAAAACAAGGTGGTTTTATTCCGGGTATCCGCCCAGGTAAACCAACTACTGATTACTTAAATAAAATTTTAAATTATGTCATATTTATTGGAGCGGTAGGACTTATTATCGTAGCTGTTATACCGATTGCATTTTCCGGTATTTTCGGCGCTTCGGTTTCATTCGGCGGTACATCACTTATCATCATTGTGGGTGTTGTTCTCGATACAATGAAACAAATAGAATCCAAAATGGTTGTGCGCAACTATAAAGGTTTCTTAAATGACTAATCATAGGAAGTGAATTTTCCGGATAACTACAATAGTGTTCTACGGTTTATACTGTGGTGCACTATTGTAATATATGAAATGCAATGAATTTAGTTTTATTTATGAGCAATTTTTTCTAAAGTATAAATTATCCATTAAATGGTAATAATTTAATTGATTGGAGGAAATGTTAGTGAAAATAATAATGCTAGGAGCTCCGGGAGCGGGCAAAGGTACACAGGCGAAAAGAATAGCTGATAAATATCATATCCCTCACATCTCAACGGGAGATATTTTCAGGGCCAATATTAAGAATGAAACTGAATTAGGCAAGAAAGCAAAGACATACATGGATCAGGGACTTTTAGTTCCGGATGAGTTAACGGTAGATTTAGTAATGGACAGATTTAAAAATCCCGATTGTGCAAATGGATATGTTTTGGATGGATTTCCAAGAACAATCCCACAGGCGGAAAGCTTAGATGCAGCGTTGGCAGAGCTTGATCAAAAAATTGACTATGCCATCAATGTAGATGTTCCGGATGAGAATATCGTGAACAGAATGTCCGGCCGCAGAGCATGTCTCTCATGCGGAGCGACCTATCATACTGTATACATACCTACAAAGGTCGAAGGAATCTGCGACAGATGTGGGGATAAAATTGTACTTAGAGATGACGATACGCCGGATACGGTAAATAAAAGATTAAATGTGTACCATGAGCAGACACAGCCATTGATTGATTACTATACAGCAAAAAATGTATTGGTTGACGTGGATGGTACAAAAGATATGGCAGAGGTATTCGATGCCATTGTGGAAATATTAGGAGCATAAGTTATGGCAGTAACAATAAAGTCTGATAGAGAAATTGAACTTATGAGAGAAGCGGGCAGAATACTTGCTATCGTTCATAAGGAACTTGAGAAGGCAGTAAAACCGGGAATATCCACAAAGGATATTGACAATTTAGGAGAAGAAATTATAAGAAGCTACGGCTGCATTCCTTCTTTTTTAAATTATAACGGATATCCTGCTTCTATTTGCGTTTCAGTTAATGATGAGGTTGTGCATGGAATTCCCTCCAAGGACAGGATTCTTTTAGATGGGGATATTGTCAGCTTAGATGCAGGCGTAATCTATAAAGGATATCATTCCGATGCGGCGAGAACGCACGCGGTCGGAGAGATAAGTGCAGAGGCCAAAAAGTTAATTGAGGTGACAAAACAAAGCTTTTTCGAAGGGATCAAATTTGCAAAAGAAGGTAATCATCTTTTTGAGATTTCGGAAGCTATCGGAAGATATGCGGAAAGCTTTGGCTACGGAGTAGTCAGAGACTTGGTAGGTCATGGCATTGGTTCTAATTTACATGAGGATCCTCAAATACCAAATTTCAAACAGAGAAGAAGAGGCTTAAAGCTCCAGGCGGGCATGACACTTGCCATAGAGCCTATGATAAACATAGGTCGTTATGATGTAGAGTGGCTGGACGACGACTGGACCGTAGTATCAGAGGACGGTTCTTTATCAGCTCATTATGAAAATACGGTATTAATAACAACGGGTGAGCCTGAGTTATTAACCATGTATGAGAACACACTATAAAATGAGCTGCGAATGTCTAATTGCAGATACAGGAGTAATATATGGAGAGATTTGAAGTTGGTATGTTAGCTGCTTCAAAGGCGGGTCACGATAAAGACGGACTGTATGTAATAATCAGGGTTGAGAAGGAATATGTATATTTAGTAAACGGCAAAAGCCGCACTTTCGACAATCCGAAAAGAAAAAATAAAAAGCATATCCAAATCGTGAAGCATGTCGATGAAGAGTTACAGAAAAAGCTAATAGAGAACAACAAAATTCAAAATGAAGAAGTAAAACGGGTCATTAAGCTTTATTGTTTGAAAAGAATAAATGAGGTTGATTAGCCTAATAGATGTATATGGTTCAATATGCCATGGAAGGAGACGAAAAAAAGATGTCAAAGTCAGATGTTATCGAAATTGAAGGAACTGTTATTGAAAAGCTGCCAAATGCGATGTTTCAAGTAGAACTTGAAAATGGTCATAAGGTTTTAGCTCATATAAGCGGTAAGTTGAGAATGAACTTCATTCGTATTTTACCGGGAGATAAAGTTACGATAGAACTCTCCCCTTACGATTTATCAAAAGGAAGAATTATTTGGAGAGATAAATAGAAAACACTTGCTATTTATATAATATAGTGTTATAATACAAAGCGAACTTTTTTAAAGTGCCCGTGTAAAAGTGCGTCCATTAGGAGGTGCTATTGGGCTGTGCTGGAAAGGAGGATTTTACCATGAAGGTTAGATCATCAGTAAAACCTATTTGCGAAAAATGCAAAATTATTAAGAGAAAAGGAAGCATTCGAGTAATTTGCGAAAATCCTAAACACAAACAGAGACAGGGCTAATCAGACTTATTTTTGTTTGTCTACAATCCAATTGGATTGTGCATAACTAGAAGTAATTTTACTTCGAGTAATTTATTTTTTTGTGCGGCTGTAGGATGAACCACCAGGTGGTGTTGTTCAGACTAATATTATAGATTACAGACATACTTGCCTGCCTGTGATTTAGGAATGATTTTCATTCCAAATGTGCAATTAAAATGTGAGATTACTCACGGTTATTGCTTTTAATACCGGTATTTATACCGGAAAGACTGCGATCTATCTAATCGTAGTTGGATACCAATCGGTATCCCAATTAGGGACAATATTAATGACGGTAATAAAACGGACGTACACATTTCAGACATTGCAAAGCAATGGGCTACGGGAACGTTATTACTCAGAAGAAAATGGAGGAATATTCACATGGCTCGTATATCTGGTGTAGATTTACCAAGAGAAAAACGTGTTGAAATCGGTTTAACTTATATCTACGGAATTGGTAGAGTAAGCTCAAACAGAATCTTAGAAGCGGCAAAGGTTAATCCTGATACCCGCGTTAGAGATTTAACAGATGAAGAAGTAAAGAGAATCGCTGCTGTTATTGACGAAAGTCAGACAGTAGAAGGTGATTTAAGAAGAGAAATCGCATTAAACATCAAGAGATTACAGGAAATCGGATGCTACAGAGGAATCCGTCATAGAAAAGGACTTCCTGTTCGTGGTCAGAAAACAAAGACTAACGCAAGAACAAGAAAAGGTCCTAAGAGAACTGTTGCAAATAAAAAGAAATAAGAATAAGAAGAAAGTAGGTTAGTTTAAATGGCTAAAAAAGTTACCAAAAAAGTGACAAAAAAGCGTGTAAAGAAAAACGTTGAACGCGGACAGGCACACATTCAGTCATCTTTTAACAATACAATTGTTACATTGACAGATGCTGAAGGAAATGCTTTATCATGGGCAAGTGCCGGTGGTCTTGGATTTAGAGGTTCAAGGAAATCTACTCCATATGCAGCTCAGATGGCAGCTGAAACAGCTACAAAGGCAGCATTAGTACATGGTCTTAAGACAGTTGATGTTATGGTAAAAGGACCAGGATCAGGAAGAGAAGCAGCTATTCGTGCACTTCAGGCATGCGGTCTTGAAGTAACAAGTATCAGAGACGTAACTCCGGTTCCACATAACGGATGTCGTCCACCAAAACGCAGAAGAGTCTAATAGGAGGTGTAATTGAAATGGCAGTAAATAGAGTTCCTGTTCTTAAAAGATGTAGATCACTTGGTTTAGAACCAATTTATTTAGGAATAGATAAAAAATCAAATAGAGAACTTAGAAGAGCAAACAAGAAGATGAGTGAGTATGGTCTTCAGCTCAGAGAAAAGCAGAAAGCTAAATTTATATACGGTGTACTTGAGAAACCTTTCCGTAACTACTACAAAAAAGCTGATAAAATGCGTGGTATGACAGGTGAAAACCTTATGGTTTTACTTGAGACTAGATTAGACAACGTAGTATTCAGAATGGGATTAGCTAGAACTAGAAAAGAAGCTAGACAGATTGTTGACCACAAGCACGTATTAGTAAACGGCAAGAGAGTAAACATTCCTTCTTATTTAGTAAAAGCAGGAGATACGATTGAAATCAGAGAAAAGTCAAAAGGTTCTCAGAGATACAAAGATATCTTAGAGGTTACCGGTTCAAGATTAGTTCCTGAGTGGATTGATGTAGATCAGGAAAACTTGAAAGGAACAGTAAAAGAGCTTCCAAGCAGAGAAGCAATTGATGTTCCGGTAAATGAGATGCTTATTGTCGAGTTATATTCTAAATAATAAGGCTCATTTTCATCCATTGCAAGTGAATTTGTTTGCAGATTTATCTTGCATATTTACAGGGTTAAAAGACATCGTAACCTTAAAGTGCATTGCACTTTAAGGTTAATGATTTTATTTTTTTTCACCCTCAATACTATATAACCCAAAAAGGAGGGGCTTTGTAGTGTTCGATTTCGAAAAACCAAAAATTGAGATTGCTGAAATTTCAGAAGACAAAAAATATGGTAGATTTGTTGTAGAACCACTCGAGAGAGGTTATGGTACTACTCTTGGTAACTCTTTAAGAAGAATTATGCTTTCTTCTTTACCCGGAGCGGCTGTAACACAGGTTAAAATTGAAGGTGTTTTGCACGAGTTTAGTTCAATTCCGGGCGTTAAAGAGGATGTTACAGAAATTATTATGAACATTAAGAGTCTGGCTATTAAAAATAGCAGTGATACAAACGAGGCCAAAGTCGCTTACATTGAGTTTGAAGGCGAGGGTGTAGTGACAGCTGCTGACATTCAGGCTGACTCAGATATCGAAATTCTTAATCCGGAATTAGTAATTGCAACCTTAAACGGTGGAGCAGACAGCAAATTATTTATGGAACTTACCATTAATAAGGGAAGAGGTTACATCAGCGCTGACAAGAATAAGAATGATGATTTGCCAATTGGCGTAATTGCAATTGACTCCATCTACACTCCTGTTGAGCGTGTAAACTTAACGGTTCAGAACACCCGTGTAGGTCAGATTACAGATTATGATAAGCTTACATTAGATGTATTCACAAACGGAACTTTAGTTCCGGATGAAGCGGTAAGTTTAGCGGCAAAAGTATTAAGTGAGCACTTAAATCTCTTCATTGACTTATCAGAAAATGCGAAAACAGCAGAAGTAATGATTGAAAAAGAAGACAATGAAAAAGAAAAAGTACTTGAGATGAATATTGACGAATTAGAACTCTCCGTTCGTTCGTATAACTGCTTGAAGAGAGCAGGCATCAACACTGTTGAAGAGTTGACAAACAGAACTTCCGAAGATATGATGAAGGTTCGTAACCTTGGACGCAAGTCATTGGAAGAAGTTCTCGCAAAATTAAAGGAGCTTGGTCTTCAGTTGAATCCGAGCGACGAATAAAAATCGTGACAAAGTCACAGAAATGTTACAATTTATGGATAAACAGCATTTAGTTAGTAAGTCCGAAGAAGCATAACTAAATGTTCCACAAATGGAGGTATATTAGAGATGGCAAAATATAGAAAACTTGGAAGAACTTCAAGTCAGAGAAAAGCATTACTTAGAAATCAGGTTACTAACCTTTTAAACAACGGCAAAATTGTTACAACAGAAGCAAAAGCAAAAGAAATCCGTAAGATTGCTGAGCACTTAATCACATTGGGAATCAAAGAGAAGGATAATTTTGAAGAAGTAACCGTAAAGGCTAAAGTAGCTCGCAAAGATGCTGATGGCAAGAGAGTGAAAGAAGTTGTAGACGGTAAGAAAGTAACAGTTTATGACGAAGTTGAAAAGACAATTAAGAAAGATAAGCCTTCCCGCTTACATGCAAGAAGACAGATGCTTCAAGTTCTTTACCCTGTAACAGAGGTTTCTACCTCTTCAGCTGGAAAGAAAAAGAACACAAAAGAAGTAGACCTGGTTGCAAAAATCTTTGATGAAGTTGCTCCTAAGTGTGCAGCTCGTACCACTCAGGGTGGTTACACCAGAATCGTTAAGATTGGCCAGCGTAAAGGTGATGCTGCAATGGAAGTATTGCTTGAGATTATCTAATACGTGTGAAATTCGCTTAGCGAATTCGTAGTTATTATGAATAGAAAAAACCTGCCCTCAAAGGCAGGTTTTTTTGTGTCATGGTAAAAATTCACTCATATTTCTCGATCAGCTCGAACTATACTGCGAATATTTTTTCGGTGAAATTCCGACTGCTTTCGTAAATGCCTTCAGGAAGTTGCTGTAATCATGAAAGCCGCTTTTTTCACATACTTCGGTCACACTTAAGCCTACATCCAGCAGTGATTTTGCAATGCTGATTCTTCTTGCAGTCAGATACTTGTTGATTGTGGTACCCGTCTCAGCCTTAAAAATTCTGCATATATAAGACTCGCTTAGATAAAAGTTATCCGCGAGTGACTTTATCGTAAGTTCATTGTTAATATTCTTATTGATATATTCCAAAATCTCTGCTACCTGACTGTTATACTGATAGCTGTCCTTGCTCTCCTCCAAATCACACTGAACACGAAACTGGCTGTTAATCATGACAAGCAGCTCACTGAAAGCCGTCTGCTCCAAGACATCGCTTCCAAAGCCGGATAGACTTGCTATTTTATGGACATAATAGATAAAACGCTGCTGTTGTTCCTTGGTAAGCTCTATGCGGTGAATAAAGTCACTCGAGCGATGTGAAAAACAGTAGTCCAGATTGGTGGTTGTGGTGGATAACTGCTTCATATAGTCCGGGTGGATGGATATGATAATCCTCTCATGAACCATTGAGTCAATCTGGTCGATATAGTGGCTCTCATATTGGTTAATAACAAACAAATCACCCGGTCTGATTTCATAGTATTTATTGTCAATCAAAAAGCGCTTGCCGCCCGATATCGAATAATAAATCTCATAGCAGTCATGAATATGCATTGCCATCGGTTTTTCTTCATTATATAAATGTGCAATGGCAAACCGCTTGTTCTGAAGGCAGTCTGCAATCGCCTTCCTACACGAGGTAAATTCTATCACAATAATTCCCCTTTCCATAAATATTTTTGTATGCTATGGTAAATATAAGTTCATTATAGTATATAAGTTCAAGATTTTCAAGTTTTTAGCCAATAAGTGCAAAGAATTTGATAATTTTGTATGCTATACTAGAGGTATCCAAAAGATTAATCTATCAAGAGCGCACCTTTTGATAGATTAATCTCAAAACACAGAAAAGAAAGGAAGAAGAAAAATGGAACTTAGAACAGCATCATCACCAAAGGATGTAAAACATTACACGACAGACCGTCTAAGAGAAGAGTTTTTGATTCAGAACCTCTTTGTACCGGGCGAAATCAAGACAGTGTACAGCCACATTGACCGTATTATTACAGGAGCTGCTGTACCGGTGAAGCCTTTGGTGTTAACTGCAGGTGACGAGATCAGGGCAGAATATTTCTTACAGAGAAGAGAACTTGGAGTTATTAACATCGGCGGAAAAGGAACTATCACAGTAGACGGAACGGTTTATGAATTAGAGTATAAAGACGGAATATACATCGGAATGGGCTCAAAGGATATTACCTTTGCGAGTGCTGATGAGAAAAATCCGGCTAAATTTTACTTAAATAGTGCACCGGCACATAAGGAATATCCGACCGTATTAATCAAGCCAGAGGATTGTGTAACCGTAGAGCTTGGTACAATGGAAGAAGCAAACCACAGAGTCATCAGAAAATACATTCTTCCGGGACAGGTTGAGAGCTGTCAGCTTGTTATGGGTATGACATCACTGAAGCCGGGAAGTGTCTGGAATACAATGCCTTGCCACACTCATGACAGAAGAATGGAAGTATATTTATACTTTGAATTACCTGAAGATGCACTGGTATTCCATTACATGGGCGAGCCGACAGAGACAAGACACATCGTTATGAGAAATGAAGAGGCGGTTATCTCTCCAAGCTGGTCTATCCACTCAGCTTCCGCTACAAGAGCTTACACTTTTATCTGGGGAATGGTTGGAGAAAATCAGGACTTTGATGATATGGATGCCGTAGCGATGAAAGATATTCGCTAAATATTTGATTGAAAAAGCATGCATTGCTTTCAATAAATACAGGAAAATATATTTTTTCAAAACAAATTAACCAATAACTAAAATTCAAATGATTATAGGAGGAATGAATATGTCAGTATTAAATAGCTTTTCATTAGAAGGAAAAATTGCACTTGTAACCGGTGCTTCATACGGAATTGGTTTTGCAATCGCTAGCTCATACGCAGATGCAGGAGCAACCATCGTATTTAACGATATTAAGCAGGAATTAGTAGACAAGGGTGTTGAGGCATATAAAGAGGCAGGAATCACAGCTCACGGCTATGTATGTGACGTAACAAATGAAGATCAGGTAAATGAAATGGTAGCAAAAATCGAAGCTGAGGTTGGCGTTATCGATATTTTGGTAAACAATGCCGGAATCATCAAACGTATCCCTATGTGCGATATGTCAGCAGCAGATTTCAGACAGGTAATTGATGTAGACTTAAATGCACCTTTCATCGTTTCTAAGGCAGTTATTCCGTCAATGATTAAAAAAGGACACGGAAAAATTATCAACATCTGCTCTATGATGAGTGAATTAGGACGTGAGACAGTTTCTGCTTATGCAGCAGCTAAGGGCGGACTTAAAATGCTTACAAAGAACATCTGCTCTGAGTATGGTGAATTCAACATTCAGTGTAACGGTATCGGACCTGGATATATTGCAACACCTCAGACAGCTCCACTTAGAGAAGTTCAGCCAGACGGCTCCAAGCATCCGTTTGACCAGTTTATCCTGGCAAAAACTCCTGCTAACCGTTGGGGAGAGGCAGAAGATTTAGCAGCACCTGCTGTATTCTTAGCTTCTGATGCTTCAAACTTTGTAAACGGACATATTCTTTATGTAGACGGCGGTATCTTAGCTTACATCGGAAAACAGCCTCAATAAGCAGAAAAGTTTGGGCGAATTGCCCCTTGACATTTGAACGCTACTTTGATATTATATTCACACAAAAGGGAGTAGCTAGTATCCTTTCAGATATGTACGATGTCGTCAATACGATTGCCAGTGAGCAATCCGTATCGTAACTAAGTAGCAAGACTTTTGTTGTAACGTAGAAACGTGCAACATAGGTTTTGCTACTTTTTTATGTGCTGGGAAGTTTCCATGAATTTCCTATGATAAAAAGGCATATTTGGTTATGATAAAAAAGACATTTGTGCAATTCCTGTTGCAGAAAAAATGAGGAGGTCACTTATGAGTGAGTTTTACCGAAAAGAAAAAGAGGAAGTGTTAAATACGCTTGGAAAAGGTGGGAGCGGATTAACAACAAAGGAAGCAGAGCAATTACAAAGTGAAAAGGGCTTCAATGAGCTGGTAGAAAAAGAGAAAAAATCTGTTGTGCGAATATTTTTAGAGCAGTTTGCAGATTTCTTGGTTATCATACTGATTGTTGCATCTATTATTTCAGCATTTTTAGGAGATGTGGAAAGTGCGCTTGTAATCGGAATTGTTATTACGATTAATGCCATTCTCGGAACCGTGCAGCACCAGAAGGCAGAAAAGTCATTAAATAGCTTAAAGCAGTTATCGGCACCACATGCCAAGGTTCTTCGAAATGGGGATACGGTTATTCTTCCGTCAAGGGAAGTAACGGTAGGCGATGTTGTATTACTGGAGGCAGGTGACTATATTTGTGCGGACGGTAGAATTATTGAAAATGCCAGCTTAAAAGTAAATGAGAGTGCACTGACAGGGGAAAGTCTTGCGGTGGATAAGCAGGATATTCAGATTGCAGAGGAAGTGCCTCTTGGCGACAGAATCAACATGGTTTATTCCGGAAGCTTTGTAACCTACGGAAGAGCAAAATTCCTTGTTACAGATATTGGAATGGATACAGAGGTTGGTAAGATTGCAACACTGTTGAAAAACACGGCAGAGAGAAAGACTCCGCTTCAGGTAAACTTAGATCAGTTCGGCAAAAAGCTTTCCATCGGTATTTTGATTGTCTGTGCATTGATTTTTGGTATGAGTGTTATAAAGGGAGACCCTATTATTGATGCATTTATGTTTGCGGTAGCTCTTGCGGTAGCCGCAATTCCAGAGGCATTAAGTTCCATCGTTACAATTGTTCTTGCGTTCGGTACGCAGAAGATGGCAAAGGAACATGCGATTATCAGACAGCTGCAGGCGGTAGAAGGACTTGGAAGTGTATCCGTTGTTTGTTCGGATAAGACCGGTACCTTGACCCAGAATAAAATGACAGTTATCAATATTTTTGAAAATAACGCAAATAAATATGTAAAAGATATAACATTTGATTTGCCGCTTGAAAGAAAACTGCTGACCTACAGCTTGCTCTGTAACGATGCAACTCATGTGGATGGCGTTGAAATTGGAGATCCGACCGAAATCGCACTCGTTGATTTGGCAGAGCGCGGAAACAGTCAGGGTGTGAAGGAATTAGGAACCGTAACCGAAGTCAGAGAAAAATACCCTCGTATCTGCGAGATACCGTTTGACTCTGATAGAAAGCTTATGACTACGGTTCATCAGATAGAGGGAAAGACAGTCAGCATCACCAAAGGCGCTGTAGACGTTATTCTTGAAAAGACCGTAAGCATTGAGGTAGAAGATGGTGTTCGTGCCATCACCGAGGAAGACAAAGAAAATATATTGCGCATGAATCACACCTATTCATCTGAAGGGCTTCGTGTTCTTGCGTTTGCTTATCAGGAAATTGAGGCAGAGCAAGCATGTAATGTGAAGGAAGAGAGCATGACCTTCTTGGGTCTGACCTCTATGATGGACCCGCCGAGAGAAGAATCACAGGCGGCTGTTGCAGAATGTAAGATGGCAGGAATTCGTCCGATTATGATTACGGGTGATCACAAGATAACGGCTGCGGCTATTGCAAAGCAGATTGGTATTTTGGGTGAAGGCGATAAGGCAGTGGAAGGTGCTGAGATTGAAGGTCTCTCCGATGAAGAGCTCATTGATTTCGTTGAGGATGTATCGGTATATGCCAGAGTATCACCGGAGCACAAAATTAGAATCGTAAAGGCATGGCAGGACAAAGGAAATATTGTTGCTATGACCGGTGATGGTGTCAATGATGCACCGGCATTGAAGCAGGCAGATATTGGTGTTGCGATGGGAATCACCGGAACAGAGGTAGCGAAAGACGCAGCGAGTATGGTACTGACGGACGACAACTTTGCGACTATCGTAAAAGCTGTGGAAAACGGACGAAACGTATACCAGAACATTAAGAAGTCCATTCAGTTCCTCTTATCCGGAAACACAGCAGCTATTTTAGCTGTTGTATATGCCTCCATTGTTGGACTTTCCGTACCGTTTGCACCGGTGCATTTGTTGTTTATCAACCTGCTGACAGATAGCTTACCGGCGATTGCACTCGGATTAGACCCTCACTCTATGGACGTTATGAAGGAGAAGCCGAGACCTAAAAATGAGTCAATCTTGACGAAAGACTTTTTACTTGCAATTTTATCCGAAGGTTTTGTAATCGGATTGATGACAATGACTGCGTACTACATCGGTTTAAACAACGGTACAGAAGCGACAGCAAGCACGATGGCATTTGCCACACTCTGCTTGTCTCGTCTGGTTCACGGTTTTAACAGTAAGTCCAAGAGAGCGATTTTGTTTAAAAAGGACATTGTGAATAATAAGTATTTATTCGGTGCGTTCTTCCTTGGCTTCTTATTACTGAATTCCGTACTTTTAATACCTGCATTGAGTTCTGTATTTGAGATTGCTCCTCTTACTTCAAATCTGTTGTTTACAATTTATGGACTTTCACTTGCAAACCTGTTTATTATTCAGGCAATGAAATGGGTGAAGACGAAGATACAGGGAAATTAATCAGAATTATTTTATGACATACGCCGCATAAAAGGCGAAATAGAAGATGAGTTACAAAAAAAGAACCTGCTGCAAATCGGAAATTGATCTGCAGCAGGTTTTTTAGGTTCACCTCGCGGCAAGGTATGTTATCTTATTGAATTGCTATCTGTAATGACTCTCCCACAGCAGTAAGTCTAAGGCGGTAAATACTATGTTTCCAAGCGGTTTGAAGCCGCTTATCCGTAATAGGTATCTCTTCTGCCTCAATTGAACAGGCACCTTCAACTGTAACAGAGCCAAGATCTCCAATTAAAATATAATCATTTGACTGTACAACGGGTTTTTCATAGGTCATCAGGTTTAATACAACGCTGTCACAACCCTCCCAGCAGTCTTGTACAACGATTTTTTCATCTCTTATAAGGGAAACGCTTCTTTTATAGTATTTTAAGCTCTTGAGCGGATAAGCAGGAGCTATATCCATTGAGATGGAGGCTTTGTCAGCTTCAATGGAGGGCATAACATCAATCGCCCGGTATTTCTCGCCGTTTTTCTGCATCACGCCATCGATTTCCGGCAGGTTGTGGTAGGAGGACTGCATCGTCCATATCTCATAGCGCTCCGGCGAAAAGGTTTTTTTGCTGTAGCTTTCCACGCCGACATCAATCAACATAGGCCTTCCGCGTTTGTAGACGGTAAAGCTTCCGGTGTCATTGTGATTGTGGCTGTCATTATTATCACCCGCTTTTACGGCTAGGCAGGTAGAAGCATCATGTACCTTAAATATCCCCACGCTCTCATAATAAATGTCCTCGCGTAAAATATCCCCCTCTGTATCGTAGGAGAGAATTTCCTCTGCCGTAACGGCTGCCTGCATGCGGTAGAAAAGATTGATTTCCTGCGGCAGAAGCGTATTTTCATCTGCCTTGTAGTCCTGCGCCGCAAACTTCATAAGCTCAGTATTTTGGATGCGCTTTCCAAAAAGAAATTCCCGAACTCCGGCACGTCCGGCAATCGGAGAGCAGTCCGCAAAATTGATATAATATTCTCCATCCACATGAACATTTAGAATGTAGGAAGCAATATTTCTGATTTTGGTATTAAAATAAAGTTTTGAAAAATAGTCGCCGCTGACAGAGTTTAATACCTCCATCGTATTAAACAGGCAAAGTCCTGCATGGCGGTAATACTGAGCGCCCTCATCACAGCAGCCGTCGTCTCCGTAATCCTTTAGAAAATAATCAACACTCTTGCATGCCTTTAAAAGTACTTCCTGTTTTCGGGTGGGTGATAAGCCAGAGAGAAATGCGGCAATCAAAATGTTCTGGGTACACCAGATAGTCCAGTTGCACATTGGTTCCTTGCCATTTCCCATCCACCAAAAATGACAGGTAAAATACGGTGCAAAAATTCTTTTATCCAACTCATCTGCAATTCGTTTTGTAATAACAGGACTAAAGGCATCGAGCTTATCTGCCAGCAGATAGGATAAGGTGGCAAGCAAAGCACCCGTTTCGCAGGCAAACAAGTCTAAAACAGGAAGGGAAGCATCGGGCAAAAGAAGCTGTGGTGTATCCCTGATATAGCTGTTATGTGCAGGAAGCTGCCAGCCGCTCTCCTCGCAGAGTGAAAAAATGCCATTGACGATATCGTCCATGAACCGACCTGTGTTTTCCACACGTTCTGCCATGACAAGAGCATTTAACGCCCTTCTTTTGTTGAAATATATCTCCTCATAATCCACACGGTTTCCTGTGCGGCTAAAAGCCATAAAGGAGGTGGCAGGCAACCCTTCGAAACAAAAGTCCGCATACTTCTCGCCAAGATGAATCAGACGTTTCTTTAATGCAGGGGAGAGTAGTTCCCATTCCGGCCTTTTTTTCACTGTTAAAAAAGGTGAAAACTCTGTAAGCTGTTTGTTGTATTGTAAAGCAAGCTCATAAAACATGAATCAATTCCTCCTAGTTATATTTGCTGGATAAATTCTCTTGGTGATATGCCTTCCACCTTTTTAAATACCTTGCTGAAATAAAATGCGCTCTCAAAGCCTAACTGGTCTGCTACCTCGTAAACCTTCAAATTCGAATCCTTCAAAAGCACCTTTGCCCGCTTAATTTTGGTTGTGTTTACATAGTCCGTAAAGCCAAGTTCAGAATTCTTTTTAAATAAGGCACTCAGGTAGTTCGGGCTGATGCCAAACACGAAAGCAATATCATTTAAGCTTAGTTTTTCCTCGATGTGAGAATTAATATATTTTTGAACATTGAGGATAATGTGGTTTTTGTAGGAGGACTTTCTTTCCTGCAAAATATTGCACAGTCCGTCTTGAAGTCTGGTCAGCCATTCAATGACCTGCGGGACGCTCTTATAGCGGTAAATACAGCGGTAGCCGTCCGGTGTGTCCGAAAATATTTCTGACACGATATTTTCGCCTTGCGGCAGAAGTGAGATGGCAAGGTATAAAATATTGCAGGCGGCATCAATTGCCTGTAAATAGGCAGCAGGATAGGCAGCAAACAAATCACATAGCTGTGAAAAGATATGTTGCAGAGACTCCGTATTCATCTCCTCAAACGCCTCGATGATATCTTCCTTAAAAAGAGCGATATTGAAAGCATTTTTGATTGGTGCGTCATCTAATATCTTATCAAAGAAGAGAATCGGACTTCCTTCATCTGCATAGGAGGAAATCTGTCTGGCGTCCTGATAGGAGTCCGCAATCATAAGAATAGAATCATAGACCCGTCCGACGCTTGCATGCACCGTTACATTAAAATATTTATAAACCATCTCAGAACTGTTTTGAAGAGTATCATAAATCATTTCAGTTGCCTCAGAATTATTGTTAGGCAGCAAAAAGATAAAGCAAAAGTGTTTCATATCAAGCGAGATAAGATGACATTCCATATGTTTATGGGCAATTTCCTTCATCATTTGCAGCGTGCTGTCATAAAGGTTTGACTGCTGTGCAGCTGCCATGCCCTCCGTGTCAAATCCGTTTATCTTGCAGTAGCTGACGGCAAAATAAGGCGCATGCAGATTGATGTTTAAATCCTTTATACGAAGCTCAATCTCCTCCTTGTCCGAAAAGAGGTTGTGGAGCAGACGGATAAAAAATTTATCTCGCAGCACGTCAATGCTTGGCAGTTCCAAATTAAGCTCCTCCATATGAGAGAGTTTCGTAATGTGATTGAGCTTTTGGAGTGCCTTCTCAATCGTCTCAGTCAGGATCTTGGCATCTAACTCAAGTTTGACGAGGTAATCGAGAACCTGATATCTGATTGCCTCCTTAATCAGGGCAAATTCTTCATAGCTGGTCAGGATAATAAACAAAGGCAGCTCCTTGTGTCGTTCACGACATTTTTGTATAAGCTCCAGACCGTTCATCACCGGCATTTTGATATCCGTCAGAACAATCTCCGGTGCAAATTCCTCAATATAGGTGAGCGCTTCCTGCCCATTTCCGGCAGTGCCACATATATTGATGCCAAAATCGCTCCAATTCAGCATAGATTTAATTCCGATTTGCACAAGTGGTTCATCATCAACAATTAATAAATTAATCATTTATAAACTCCTTTCGGATGTCGTATAAGGAAGCCTGATATGCATTTTCGTATACTCCCCCGGTTTACTGGTTATAGTGATTCCGTAGCTGCTGCCGAATTCATATTGAAGCCGACGGTTTACATTGCTGATTCCGATTTTCTTAAAAAAATCGGAGGTTATATTGTCAACCTCTAAATAAAGGCTTTTTTCAATCTGTTCCTTTGTCATGCCGACACCGTTATCCATAATAAAAATGTCAATTTTATCTGCATAGTCAGTTGTTATGGTAATTGTTATTTTGCCTGTTCCGCCCTTTGGCTCAATGCCGTGAAACAGCGCATTTTCAACAAGAGGCTGCAGAGTAAAGCGAAGTATTTTATGAGGGTAGACAGCCTCATCGATGTTGTACTCCATGGTCACGGCGCCGCCGTAACGATACTGCTGAATCAGAAAATAGTCCTTTAAGAGAGCAAGCTCTTCCTCTATTGTGATAAGCTGTGTCGTCCCCTTGGAAATGTTCTTCATGAGTCTTGCGAGTGCCGTCGTCATCTCTGCGATGCCCTCCGCCTGCTGTATCGTCGCCATCCATTTAATCGAATTCAGTGTATTATAGAGAAAATGCGGGTTAATCTGGCTCAGCAAAATCTGATATTCCAAGTCCTTTTGCTGCTTTTCATCCTCAATCCTCTTATCCATGAGCGCGGTGATATCCTGCGACAGACGATTGATTCCTCTTCCGATTTCCCCAAGCTCATGCTCCCATTCAATAGAAGAATCATAAGTGAAATCTCCCTTAGAGATGGCGGCGAGCTTTTTCCTTATCTTGCCGATCGGTTTGTTAATCGTGCGGTTAAAATAGAGCAGCAGAGCAAAACCAAGTCCCATCAGCAGAAGTAAAATAAGATAGATAAAGAAATGGTAAAACTGTCGTTGCTGATATAGTTCTGCCTTTGAAATGCTCTGGGATAAATACCAGCCCTTTAGCAAGGAGGGGCTTGAGACAATCGTGCGGTCTTTGGAGTCAGTTGTATCAGCGATGTAAACAAGTGTGTCACGGCTGTTTGCAACGTTTTCCAGAGACTTTTTTATAGCGAAGGGTTCAACCGATGTAATCGTATCATCCTTAATTTGGTAGACATTATCCGCTATCGTGATATAGAGCGAGCTGCCCTCCGGTAAATTATATTCTGTAAAATAGTCCGTAATGATGTCGGCGGATATTCCCAAGTAGACCCAGCCGACAACCTCAGTGCCATGCTTGTCTAAAATAGGGCGTACAATCGGAATGATTTTTGAATTTCCCCGGGTGTAGGAGGTAAAAGGATTATCTACGATGCCAATCCATTGAAAGCCGTCGTTTTCAAGCAGAGGATTAAAAAAACTGCTTTCTTTTATAATAGCGGCGGCATCCATTGTGCTGCTTGAGACGGTGGATACAAGCTGCAGGAATTTTCCATTATTTTTGGAGATGACAACCCGCTCAATGTATTTGTATGCTTTGGTATTTCGGTACTCCTCGCTCAAACGGTTAAAGGTGGACAAGGAGATGGATTTATCGTCCTCCTCATCGAAGGTGAGATAGGAGTTAATCACATCGTTTGAACAGCACCATCTTGCAAAATAGATAAGCTGGTTTACATCATTGGATACGGAGTCCGATACGAACTGCAAATTAAATTCTGTGGAGCGGACTAAGTTTTCCTGCAAAAATGCCTGAAAGATATAAAAAAATACAGATACAATCAAAATTGATATAAGCAAAGCATATGTAATCGTAATTGTAACAATACGTGCTTTGATGGAAGTCAGATGTTTTTTGAACATAGTATAAAACTCCTTCTCGAGTAATTTCTATATTAATTATACTACAAATCCTAATAAAGATAGGCAGAACGTAAAATTTTAAATAAAATAATAAAATTTTATAGGTTTTTAAAAATTGAAGATTGGTATGGAAAAAAGTAGAGGAAATAGTGAATTATTTCTTGAAAGATTACATGTATTTACTCAAAGAAATTATGTATACTTAAAGCACATTCAATTTAAAGGAGGAAGAATATGAGAAACATGAAAAGATTTTCTGCATTGATGCTTGCTGCTGCTATGGTGGTTACATCAATGGCTGGCTGTGGATCCAGCACTTCAAACAAAGGTGCCGAGACAACGACCACAGAGAGCACAACAACTGATACTGCGGCAGCAGATACCGCTACAACAGAAACAACGGATGCTGCAACAGAGGAGGAAGTAACACTTACGTGGGCATTGTGGGATTTGGACCAGACAACATACTATCAGCCGCTTATTGATGCATATCAGGCAGCACATCCAAATGTTACAATCAAGACACTCGATTTAGGATCTACCGATTATATGACAGTATTGGCAACACAGCTTACAGGCGGAGACAGCACAATTGACGTTGCAACAATCAAGGATATTCCGGGATATGCAACACTCGTTGACAAAAATCAGCTTGAGCCGTTAAATAGCTACATTCAGGCGGAAGGCATTGATTTGGGCGCATACAGCGGTATTACCGACCAGATTAAGGTGGATGACGAGTTATATGCATTGCCGTTTAGAAGTGATTTCTGGGTTGTCTACTACAATAAGGCTTTATTTGATGCAGCAGGAGTGGATTATCCGACAAACGATATGACATTTGAGAAATATGATGAGCTGGCACGAGCAGTAGCAAATGATAAAGCAGGAACTGAAAAAGTATACGGTGCACATTATCATACATGGAGAAGTGCTGTTCAGTTATTTGGTATCTTAGATGGAAAAAATACAATCGTAGATGGCAATTATGAGTTCTTAAAGCCTTACTATGAAATGGTTTTAGGTGAGCAGAAGGACGGCATCGTTCAGGATTATGCAGCATTAAAGACTTCAAGCTTACATTATTCCGCAGCATTTTATCAGAATAATGTTGCAATGATGAACATGGGTACATGGTTTATTCCAACTTTAATCAAAGCAATCGATTCAGGTGAGTCACAGGCAACTGAGTGGGGAATTGTAAAATATCCTCATGCAGACGGTGTTGAACCGGGCTCTACTTTAGCAACCATCACATCATTGGCAGTAAGCAAGGCTTCCGAGAACAAAGAAGCAGCACTTGATTTTGTTAAATTTGTAACAGGTGAAGAGGGTGCAGCAATCATTGCTAGTACCGGAACATTCCCGGCAATTATGAGCGATCAGGTTATCAATACAATTTCTTCTATTGAAGGATATCCTTCAGATGACAGCTCTAAGGTTGCATTGCATACAGCAAATACATACTTAGAGATGCCTGTACATGAGAAGAGTTCAGAGATGGAGACAATCTTAAATGATGCTCATGACAACATTATGACAGGAAACGTTACAATTGATGAGGGTATTGCAGAGATGAACGAGCAGATTCAGGCTGTTCTTGCAAACTAATAATTGTTTTAAAAATTAAAATAATTAATACGATTAATACAATTGTTTGGACGGGCAGATTGTCCGTCCAAATTTATAAGAAGAACGTAGTAAAAAAGAGGAGTTATGTGATAAGAGGCAGGTTTACCGATGTATAAGTGAAAAAGAAAATATGCAGAAATGCTTGATGATACAGAGAGAAATTAAAGGAGGAGAAGCCATATTTAATTGGCTTTGTGAGAAATATGAATGAAAAGAAAAAAAGCGGTATCGTGATGTCAAAGCAGATGAGAAAAAATCTCGTTGCTTATTCCTTTATCCTTCCCAATTTCTTGGGCTTTGCAGTTTTTACCCTGGGGCCGGTCATTTTTGCCTTTATACTGGCATTTTTGGATTGGGACGGAAATAACCCAATGCAATTCGTGGGCTTTGATAATTTTATAAAACTATTTACGGACAGCAGATTTAAGGCGGCACTTATTAATACAATCGCGTATGTAATCGGAACGGTTCCGCTTACGCTCATAAGTGCACTTGCTTTGGCGGTAGTGCTGAACCAGAAGGTAAAGGGAAGAAACTTTTTCCGTACCGTGAGCTTTTTCCCGTATGTAGCTTCCCTTGTTGCGGTAGCTGCCGTGTGGAACATGATTTTTAACCCGGCAAGCGGTCCGATCAACATGATGCTGAACAAATTAGGTGTTGCAGCAGGAAACCTTCCGGGATGGGCAGCAGATAAGCACTGGGCAATGATTACGGTAATTTTATTCAGTGTTTGGAAGAGTATGGGATATTACATGGTAATCTACCTTGCGGGTCTGCAGGGAATCTCAGGTGAACTGTATGAGGCAGCAGGACTTGACGGAGCAAACAACTGGCAGAAATTTAAGAATATTACATGGCCGATGCTTTCTCCGACCACCTTCTTCGTTGTCATCATGCTTACGATTAACAGCTTTAAGGTATACGACCAGATTTATATGATTACACAGGGCGGACCGGGAACGTCAACGCTCGTGCTCGTATACCATATCTATAACGTGGCATTTAAAAATTGGGATTTGGGCTACGCGAGTGCAATTTCAATGGTTCTGTTCCTGCTTGTATTGATTGTTACAGTCATTCAGTTTAGGGGCGAAAAGAAATTTGTAAATTATTAGACAGGAGGAATTGAACCGTGGGAACAAAAAAGAAAAACAAAATAAACCGAGTATTTTTATATCTCTCATTAATTATTATTACATTAATTATGTTGCTGCCATTTGTATGGATGCTTTCCGCTTCTATTAAATTTAATAAGGATGTATTCGTATTTCCGATTGAATGGATACCGAGTCAGCCACAGTGGAGCAATTATGTGAAAATATGGACCAAGATACCGCTTTTGGTATTTATTAAAAATACCGCTAAGCTGACCATTATTGTTACGATTTTACAGCTTATCACGAGCAGCTTTGCGGCATACGCATTTGCAAAGCTTGACTTCAAAGGAAAAAATGCATTATTCTTAGGTTACATAGGAACGATAGCAGTACCTTGGCAGGTTTACATGGTGCCGCAGTTTATGATGATGCGTTCTTTCCAGTTAAATAACACACATTTAGCGATTATCTGCTTACAGGCATTCTCCGCCTTCGGTGTGTTTTTGATGAGACAGTTTTACCAGAGTGTACCCGATGAATTGTGTGAGGCGGCGAGAATTGACGGTATGAGCGAGTACCAGATATACGGAAAAATTATGCTTCCGCTGTCAAAACCGGCGCTGTCCACGCTGACCATCTTTACCTTCGTTGGAACCTGGAATGACTTCTTGGGACCGATGCTTTATTTGACAAAGGATGAGTTGAAGACAATCCAGATAGGACTTCGTATGTTTATCACCCAGTATTCTGCAGAATACGGTCTGATTATGGCTGCGTCCGTTGTTGTATTGATACCGGTTCTAATCGTATTCTTATCCTTGCAGAAGTATTTCGTGGAGGGTATTGCCTCGACGGGAATTAAGGGATAAGAGAAAGCAAGGAGGCAGAGAGATGTTTGAAAATAAACCAAAGATTACGGATGAGGAAGTTGCAGAGGCACTTGACTTTTGCTCAAAGCAGATTATTCAAAACTTAGGAGAATTTACGAAACAGTTTCAGAAGGCATACAGCGAGGGAGGCTTTTATAAGCCAATCGAAAATGATGATTGGACAACAGGGTTTTGGACAGGAGAAATCTGGCTTGCCTATGAATTTTGCAAGGATGAAAGGCTGAAGGAAGCAGCAAAAATTCAGATTGACAGCTTTTTACATCGCATTAATGAAAAAATAGCAGTGGATCATCACGATATGGGATTTTTATATTCCCCATCCTGTGTGGCAGGCTATAAGCTTATCCAGAGTCAAAACGGCAGGGAAGCGGCAATCAAGGCGGCAGACCAGCTTATCACAAGATATCATCCCATCGGTGAATTTATTCAGGCTTGGGGCTCTATGGATGAACCGGAAAATTATCGGCTTATCATCGACTGCCTGCTAAACCTTCCGTTGCTTTATTGGGCGAGCGAGGAGACAGGCGACAATAAATACCGCGAAATTGCCGAGAAGCATATTCATACCGCCATCGCAAATGTAATCCGTGAGGACTATTCGACGTGGCACACCTTCTTTTTTGATATGAAAACAGGAGAACCACACCACGGTGCAACCTGTCAGGGCTACCGCGACGGGTCAGCTTGGGCGAGAGGGCAGGCTTGGGGTGTCTATGGATGTGCACTCGCATACAAATACACAGGGGAAAAGGAATATATTGATATTTTCCGCAATGTGACAAGGTATTATCTGGAGCATCTTCCGGAGGATATGGTTCCGTACTGGGATTTGGAGTTTACGGATGGCTCGGGTGAGCCAAGAGATTCCTCCTCCGCGTCCATTGTATCCTGCGGGATGCTTGAAATGGCAAAGTATTTGGAGCAAGAAGAGGCAGACTATTATACGACTCTGGCAAGACGTATGATGAAGTCTTTAAAGGAGAATTATGCGGTGAAGAGCATGGAGGAGTCAAACGGGTTGGTACTTCACAGCACTTATTCCAACCATTCCCCTTACAACACCTGCAATCACTACGGTGTAGATGAATGCAATTCGTGGGGAGACTATTTTTATATGGAAGCGTTGACCAGATTGCATAAGGACTGGGATTTGTATTGGTAGAAATGTACAGGGCTGCTGCAAAATGAAATCATTTTGTGACAGCCTTGTTTTATGTGATAGGAGGAAAATGAGATGAGATTAGAGAGCAGAGAGAATTTTGAAGAATTACTCCTAAGTATTGTAAACCCTTTAAAGCTATATTACAGTGAAGGAAAGGCAGGGCTTCATTTAGGAGATACGGCAACGAGCTATGAGCAGGCGGCAATCCTTATGGAGGCTTTTTCAAGACCTCTTTGGGGCCTGGTTCCCTTATGGGCAGGCGGCACAGACAATGTCGATTTTGAGGAGATTTATAGGCAGGGACTTATCAACGGAACAAATCCAAAGCATAAAGAGTTCTGGGGAGGATTTAGAAAATTCGACCAGAAGTTTGTGGAGATGGCAGCGATCTCATATGGCTTGATTCTCACCCCTGAAAAGCTTTGGGACCCTTTGAGCGAGACGGAAAAAGAAAATCTGGCAAAATGGCTGTACGGTATCAATGAATATCAGCTTCCAATCTGCAACTGGATTTTGTTTGCTGTCTTGGTAAATGTTGCGCTGAAAAAGCTTGGAATGCCTTATGATAAAGAAAAGCTTGAATATTATTTAAACGGGGTCGAGGAATTTTACCTGGGAGACGGATGGTATCAGGACGGCGACTCTGAACAAAAGGATTATTATGTCTCCTTTGCCATTCATTTTTATTGTCTGTTCTACGCGAAGGTGATGGGAGAGGAAGACAAAGAGAGAAGCGAGAAATATAAGGAAAGGGCGATGCTGTTTGGAAAGACCTTCCTGTACTGGTTTGATGAGGACGGGGCGGCATTGCCGTTTGGACGCTCCTTAACCTATCGCTTTTCACAGGTGAGCTTTTGGTGTGCCTGCATGATTGCAGACGTGTATCCGGTTTCGATGGAGATTATGAAGGGATTGATTGCGAGACATCTAAACCATTGGCTCTCTTTCCCGATTTTTGACAGAGACCATGTATTGACAATCGGCTATGGCTACCCGAACTTAATTATGGGTGAGCGGTACAACGGTCCGGGTTCTCCGTATTGGAGCTTAAAGACGTTTGCTATTTTGATGCTTCCAAAAAATCACCCATTTTGGAGTGTAAAGGCGGCACCGATGCCAAAATTGGAGGAGAGAAAGCTGCTGAAGGAGGCGGATATGCTTATCGCTGCATACAAGGGACACACAACTGCCTACACACCCGGAAAATACAGCCCCTTCGGGCATGGGCAGACCCAGGCGAAATACGGCAAGTTTGCCTATGATACGAAGTTTGGCTTCAGTGTTGCCAAATCCTCCTTTGAGCTTCACGAAGCGGCACCTGACAGTATGCTTGCCTTTGTCATAAACGGGTATGTATATGTGAGAAGAATCAGCGAGAGCTTTGAGGTTAAGGAAGACCAAGTGATTTCACGCTGGTCCCCGTATGTAGGAATTACGGTGGAAACCACGATTATTCCGACAGAGGACGGACATATCAGAAAGCATCAGATAGAGAGTGAGATAGCATGTATTGCCTACGACTGTGGATTTTCCGTTCCGGCAGAGCCATCGCAGGAGCTTGTAACATACACGGATAAGGGGAAGGCAGGAGCCGAATATCACGGTGTAAGATGTGAGGTTTTTGGGAAAATTGAAGTGTCCGGAAAACAGATGCAGGCAGCAAAAGGAAATGAAGAAGCGGCAGGGGAATTTGGCGAGGTGGCAGGAGAAGTCATATACGCAGACCCGAATACGAACATTATTTATGCAAAGACTGTTATTCCGGCAGTAAAATACAGGATAACCAAGGGAGAGAGTTGCTTGGAGACTGTGGTTGTGGCAAAGCAAAACTAAGAACAGAGCAATAACAAGGAAGAAAAAAGTGCCCCCTCCTAACGGAGAGGGGCACTTTTCATATGATGGAGTATCTATTCGATTACCCTTGATATTCTACTACGTTTAACCACTGTGTCAGCATTTCCTTCTCGTCTGGGTTGCCCTTTTCAAGCTGAGTAGCGGCAACGATTGGAAGCCACTGCTGTACATACTGAATTGCGGTATCGCTCTTCTGGCAGAACAGCTTCATGTATTTCTTGGCAAGCTCTGCGTCCTGAAGAGTGAAGAGTAAATAACTTCTTGCTGCATCTGCGCTGGCATTTCCTTGGGTAGCGTGAGACCAGTCGATTACAAAATTACCTTTGTCGGACACAATAATGTTACTTGGATTGAAATCTCCATGGCAAACCTTGGTATGCTTTGGCATTCCGTCAAGTCTTGAGAGAAGTTCATACTTTGTGGAAGCGTCAATCTGCTTTGAATTCTGGATCTTTCTTGCAAATTTTTCCTTCTGTTTATTTAACAGAGGAGATTTCTTTGTGTGGATTTCTAACTGTAAGTCTACGAACTGCTCCAGATAGGTATCCACGTTTGCAGGATTTTCCTTTATTAACTCAGCCAATGTTTTACCTTTGATGTACTCCATTGTAATTGCCCATTTACCGTCGATTTTGGAAACCTCCAAAACCTTAGGAATGTTCAAACCGGTTTCCTCTATTCGAGATTGGTTCAGTGCTTCATTTAAAATGTCAGACTTTGGAAAATTCTCATCAAATACCTTTACAACGGTATCACCGGATTGGTAAACTGTTTTATTACTTCGTTTTGCAACTACATGTTCAAGTGTCATAATTAAGTCCTCCTTTATATAAATGTTAATATGTTTTAGTTTATAAATATTATACTACAATTTAACGAAATTGTATATATTTAACAAAAAAATATACAATATGATATAAAATACAGATAAATAACACAAAACACCTTAATTCTAGTCTATAAATAAAAGGAACCCATAGCGAGCGAGTTCCTTTTATTCATCTTATACATCGCTTTGTTCTTTAACAAAGTTTTAATCTAAAATCTTATTTTCCGTAGTATGTTTTTAAATAAATTTCTTTCAGTTCGCTCATCAACGGATATCTTGGGTTTGCACCGGTACACTGGTCATTAAATGCCTGCTCAACCATTTCATCCAAAGTAGCTAAGAAATCTTTTTCTTCGATACCATAATCTTTGATTGTTTTCTTGATACCAATCTTCACCTTTAAGTCTTCCAGTGCCTGAATGAATTTTTCTAATGTTTCATCATCATTCTTTCCAACAATACCAACGAAACGTGCTATTTCACAATATCTTTCTTTTGCATGCGGATACTGATACTGGGAGAAAGAACCCATTTTAGTAGGAATATCTACCGCATTGTAGCGAATTACTTCAGAAAGAACCAAAGCATTTGCAACACCGTGTGGTAAGTGGTGGAAAGCACCTAGCTTATGAGCAAGGGAATGGTTAATTCCAAGGAAGGCATTTGCAAAAGCCATACCTGCCATACAAGCAGCATCAGCCATTTTTTCTCTTGCAATCGGATCATTTGCACCGTTTTCGTAAGCGGAAGGCAAGTAACTAAATACATTCTTAATCGCCTTTAATGCAAGACCATCTGTATAGTCAGAAGCTAAGATAGATACATAGGCTTCAATTGCATGAGTCATAACGTCAATACCGGAAGCACTTGTTAAGCCTTTTGGCTGGTCCATTACGTTGTCTGTATCAATAATAGCCATGTTAGGCATTAATTCATAGTCAGCAAGAGGATATTTTACGCCTGTTTCTTCATCGGTAATAACAGCAAATGGTGTTACCTCAGAACCAGTTCCTGAAGAAGTCGGAATAGCTACAAAATAAGCTTTTTCGCCCATCTTAGGGAAGGTATATACTCTCTTACGAATATCCATGAATGTCATAGCCATTTTCATAAAGTCTGCTTCTGGGTGCTCATAAAGTACCCACATAATCTTTGCAGCATCCATTGCAGAACCACCACCAAGAGCGATAATTACATCCGGTTCAAAAGAAGCCATTGCTTTCGCACCCTCTTTTGCACAAGCAAGTGTTGGGTCTGGTGCTACTTCATAAAAAGAAGTATGTGCGATGCCCATAGCATCTAATTTATCTGTAATTGCTTTTGTGTATCCATTTTTGAAAAGGAAAGTATCGGTTACGATAAATGCTCTTTTCTTACCCATTATTGTGCCAAGCTCATCAAGTGCAATCGGCATACAACCTCTTTTAAAATATACCTTTTCAGGTGCTCTAAACCAAAGCATATTTTCTCTCCTCTCTGCAACTGTTTTAATATTCAGTAAGTGCTTTACACCAACGTTTTCAGAAACAGAGTTTCCGCCCCAAGAACCACAACCAAGTGTCAGAGATGGAGCTAATGCAAAGTTGTAAAGGTCACCGATACCGCCGTGTGCAGCAGGAGTATTTACTAAAATACGGCAAGTCTTCATAGCAGCAGCGTGCTGAGCCATTTTTTCTTTCTGAGCCGTGTGGATATAAAGAGAAGCG
Organism: Konateibacter massiliensis; assembly: GCF_900184995.1. Classification (GTDB taxonomy): domain Bacteria; phylum Bacillota; class Clostridia; order Lachnospirales; family Lachnospiraceae; genus Lachnotalea; species Lachnotalea massiliensis. The sequence goes on along the minus strand of NZ_LT860099.1, from coordinate 1,770,206 downwards.
GTATGTCCGTATCCGCCGTCAGCTACAAGCTGCTCAGCTTTTGCAATTGCCTCATCATAGGTTTTTGCTCTGTACATTGCAAGAACCGGAGATAACTTCTCATGTGCAAATTCTTCCTCGATGTCAACGGATTCAACTTCACCGATGATAATCTTAGTAGCTACCGGTACGTCTACGCCGGCAAGCTTTGCAATTGTATGAGCACTCTGTCCAACAATTTTCGCGTTTAATGCGCCATTTATAATAATAGTTTTTCTTACCTTTTCAATTTCAGCAGGCTTTAAGAAATAGCAGCCTCTCACTTCAAACTCTTTCTTAACTGCATCATAAACTTTATCAAGTACAGTTACAGACTGCTCGGAAGCACAAATCATACCGTTGTCAAATGTCTTGGAGTGAATGATAGAGCTTACGGCAAGCTTAACATCTGCTGTATCATCAATGATAACAGGAGTGTTACCAGCACCAACACCAAGAGCCGGTTTACCGGAAGAGTAAGCAGCCTTAACCATTCCAGGACCGCCTGTTGCTAAAATGATATCAGCATTCTTCATAACTTCGTTTGTCAGTTCCAGTGACGGTACGTCAATCCATCCGATAATTCCTTCTGGAGCGCCAGCCTTAACAGCAGCTTCGAGTACGATTTTTGCAGCCTCAATGGTGCAGTTCTTTGCACGAGGATGTGGGGAAATAATAATTGCATTTCTTGTCTTTAAGGAAATTAAAGTTTTGAAAATTGCAGTTGAAGTTGGGTTTGTTGTCGGAATAACGGCAGCAATCAAACCGATTGGTTCAGCAACTTTTTTAATTCCAAAAGCATTATCTTCTTCTATAACACCGCAGGTCTTTGTATCCTTGTATGCGTTGTAAATATATTCAGCAGCATAGTGATTTTTGATAACCTTGTCTTCCGCGATACCCATTCCTGTCTCTTCAACAGCCATTTTTGCCAATGGGATTCTCTGCATGTTAGCAGCTACGGAAGCAGCGAAGAAAATTTTGTCCACCTGCTCCTGAGAATAAGTAGCAAATATCTTCTGAGCCTCTCTCATTTGTTCCATTTTTGCAAGTAGAGCATCAACGCTGTCTACTAAATTTGTTGCAGGTTCGTTTGATACTTGTTCTTTTTTTGCCATAAGTCATAACCTCCATGAATGATTTCATACCGTTAATAGTATAATAAATAAATCAAATTGATATTTTTTTAACAAACTCATTATACAACATTGTTAAAATAGTGTCAATGATTTCTGCTTAAAAAAACTACACAAAAAATAAACTTTAAAAAGGAATTTTATGTTAGAAAGTACCTACAAGCATACAGGTTAGTATGCCCGTAGTACAAGGAGAGTATGTATGGAGGCTGAGAGGCAAGATTAACGATACATATCAGCTAGAAACGCATTGCGGCTCATGCAGATTCCGCCCAGTAAAATAGACATATCCTGAAGCTTTGAGGGTACAATCGGACAAGATTTATGAATGTTACTTGTCAGGCAGGATTGAATCTCCTCTATAATATGAGGAAAGTTCATTGTGAAAGAGCTGTTAATTACAATGAGCTCCGGATTCAGCGTATTGATAATATTTCGAATTCCGATGGACATATATTTAACAAACAGTTTTATGATTTCGACAGAATATTCCTCTTTGTTTGTATAAAGTTTAACGAAATCGTCCGCTGTAATCATTGAAAGTCCTTTTTCAGCGGCAAGTTTTGATAAAAGTGCACGCTCTGAGGCGTACTGCTCAAAACAACCGTGGTTACCGCAAGGGCACAAAAGACCGTCTACCTCAATAATAGAATGGCCGAACTCACCGGCATAGCCGTTTAATCCGTGATAGAGGCTGCCATCTATCATAATGCCGAGACCGATACCTGAATGAACGCTGATACCGACCATATTTTTGATCGGATAATGGAAGGTATATTCGCCAAGGACAGAGAGATTTGCTTCATTTTCTACAAGAACCGGAACGTGAAAATAATCTGCAAGCTCCGTGGCAAAGTCAATGTCTGTGTAGGGAGAATAAGGGGTAAAGACTACTTTGTTGTGATTGGTAATACCGTGAATGCCGATGGTGATACCGACAATGCCATAATGTGACTGAGCCACGGCTGCAATCTGCTTTTCAATATACTGAATCAGAAGAGGAATAATATCTTTCTTCTTATTAGAAGAAGGATATTGCTTCAAAGAGCAGTCGCCGCCGCCTAAATGGGCAGACAGTACGCTGATATGGCTGGAGGAAACATCGACTGAAACGGCATAGGCACAGTCATAGCAGAAGGTCAAAAGCACAGGTTTTCGGCCCGAGGTGACATTTGCCGTTCCGATTTCTTCCACAAGTTTACGCTCCAAAAGATTCTGAACAATCGCAGAGATGGTTGCCTTCGTGAGTCCCAGTTCTTTTGCGATAGCGGCGCGCGAAATCGGTCCTTTTTCTATAATTAAGTTTGTGACCAGCGAGGTGTTGATATCGCGGATTAGTTCCTTACTTCCTGTTATCATGTCGAGTTCTCCTTCTTATATATCTTGACTGTATAGCGCTTTCGTATTATAATTATATCACAATTAGTTTAGTGAGTAAACTAATACCAAGGAATAAAGTTTTCGCACACGAAAAGGAGAAGGAAAAATGAAGAATATGCCGGAATTAAAATTGGGAATTGTAGCAGTAAGCCGTGACTGTTTTCCGATGACATTGTCAGAGGGAAGAAGAAAGGCAGTGGCAGCAGAGTATGGCAAAAGGGGAATTATCTATGAATGTCCAGTCGTGGTGGAGAGTGAGACGGACATGAAAAAGGCGCTGGCGGATGTGAACGAAGCAGGCTGTAATGCACTTGTTGTTTACCTCGGAAACTTCGGACCGGAGACACCCGAAACTCTTTTGGCAAAGTATTTTGACGGACCGGTTATGTTTGCGGCAGCAGCGGAAGAGACAGGCGACAACTTGATTCAGGGGCGTGGCGATGCATACTGCGGAATGTTAAATGCCAGCTATAACTTAAAGCTTAGAAATATCAAAGCATACATACCGGAATATCCGGTGGGCGACGCAGAGGACGTTGCAAAAATGATTGAGGAGTTTGAGCCGATTGCAAAGGCAATAATCGGACTGAACAACTTAAAAATCATCAGCTTCGGACCACGTCCGCAGGACTTCCTTGCCTGTAACGCACCGATTAAGCAGTTATATAACCTCGGCGTTGAGATAGAGGAAAACTCAGAGCTTGACTTGTTTGAAGCGTTTAACAAGCACGCAGGGGATGAGCGTATTCCGGCAGTGGTAAAGAGCATGGAGGAGGAGCTTGGCGAGGGCAACATGAAGCCGGAAATTCTTCCAAAGCTTGCACAGTATGAGATTACCTTATTGGATTGGGTGGAGGCACACAAAGGCTCCAGGGATTATGTTGCGATTGCAGGAAAATGCTGGCCAGCTTTCCAGACACAGTTTGGTTTTGTGCCTTGTTATGTAAACAGCCGTCTGACAGCTATGGGAATTCCGGTATCCTGTGAGGTAGATATTTACGGTGCACTAAGCGAGTTTATCGGAACAGTGGTATCGGACGATACGGTTACTCTGCTTGATATCAACAACACAGTTCCAAAGGATATGTACAATTCAGAAATCAAAGGAAAATACGACTACACCTTACAGGATACTTTTATGGGCTTCCACTGCGGAAACACAGCTTCGGGCAAATTATCTTTCTGTTCTATGAAATATCAGCTTATCATGGCAAGAAGTTTGCCGGAGGAAGTGACACAGGGAACGCTCGAGGGAGATATCATGCCGGGAGAAATCACCTTTTTCAGATTGCAGAGTACTGCAGATGCAAAGCTTCGCGGCTACATTGCCCACGGTGAGGTATTGCCGGTTGCAACCCGTTCCTTCGGAGGTATCGGTGTATTTGCAATTCCTGAAATGGGAAGATTTTACCGTCACGTATTGATTGAAGGAAACTATCCTCACCATGGTGCTGTTGCCTTCGGACATTACGGAAAGGCACTGTATGAGGTATTCAAATACATCGGTGTAGAGGTAGAAGAAATCGGCTTTAATCAACCAAAAACGATGCTTTATAAAACAGAAAACCCATTCGCATAGGAGGTAGCTATGTTATATATCGGAGTAGATTTAGGAACCTCTGCAGTTAAGCTTATCTTAATGGAAGCAGATGGAACAATCAAAAATGTGGTATCAAAAGAATATCCTCTTTATTTTCCAAACCCGGGCTGGTCTGAGCAAAAGCCGGAAGACTGGTGGAAGGGTGTTACAGAGGGAATTAAGGAATTGACAGCTCAGGTTGACAAAAGTCAGGTGGCTGGAATCAGCTTTGGCGGACAGATGCATGGACTTGTGATTTTAGACGGTGAGGATAATGTGATTCGCCCTGCAATTCTTTGGAATGACGGAAGAACAGGAAAAGAGACGAACTACCTAAATGAAGTGATTGGAAAAGAGAAGCTTTCCGCGTACACGGCAAATATTGCCTTTGCGGGCTTTACGGCACCAAAGCTTCTGTGGGTGAAGGCAAATGAGCCGGAGAATTTTGAAAAAATAAGCAAAATTATGCTTCCGAAGGATTACATTGCGTATATGCTTTCCGGTGTTCATTGCAGTGATTACTCAGATGCCTCCGGCATGCTTTTGATGGATGTAAAAAATAAATGTTGGTCGAACGAAATGCTTGAAATCTGCTCCGTTACAGAGGAGCAAATGCCAAAGCTCTTTGAAAGCTATGACGCGGTAGGAACCCTAAAGCCTGAAATTGCAAAGGAGCTTGGCTTGCCGGAAAACTGTAAAATTGTTGCCGGAGCAGGTGACAATGCGGCAGCGGCTGTCGGAACCGGAACGGTCGGCGACGGAAGATGTAACATTTCACTCGGAACATCCGGAACCATATTTATTTCCAGCAAGGCTTTTGGCGTAGATGCAAACAATGCATTGCATGCGTTTGCCCATGCGGACGGAAATTATCATCTGATGGGCTGTATGCTGAGTGCGGCGTCCTGCAACAAGTGGTGGATGGACGGCATCATCGGGACAAAGGAATATGCGAAGGAGCAGGCAGAGATTACAAAGCTTGGTGAAAATCAAGTGTACTTCCTTCCGTACTTGATGGGAGAGCGCTCCCCGCACAATAATCCGGACGCGCGAGGAACGTTTATCGGCATGACGATGGACACGACAAGAGCTGATATGACGCAGGCGGTACTGGAAGGTGTTGCCTTTGCAATCCGCGATTCGTTTGAGGTTGCCAAGTCACTCGGCATTCAAATCGAGAGAACAAAAATCTGCGGCGGCGGTGCAAAAAGTCCGCTCTGGAAAAAAATCATTGCCAATGTGCTAAATCTCAAGGTAGATGTCATTGAGAGCGAAGAAGGACCTGCACTCGGAAGTGCCATGCTTGCGGCAGTGGCAAACAAAGAATATGCTTCTGTGGAGGAAGCGGCAGAAAAAATCGTAAAGGTAGTCGATACGATTGAGCCGACACCGGAGCTTGTCTCAAAGTATGACGAGAAGTATCATAAATTCAAACAGATTTATCCTACGGTGAAGGGACTGTTTGATGTTTTGAAGTAGGAAAGTTAAAGCTGGATAGTAAAGAGTAAATGCCAAAAACCTGCAAGAGTAATTGTTCTTGCAGGTTTTCGGCGTTTTTCATATCATATAAATTTATTTCTCACATCCAGAAAAATGCCAAAATGACAGCACTCCAATCGGTATAAAATATACACACCAAAAGATTAAGACAGAGGTTCCTATCTGCGCACCTCCCTCCATGCCTGCATGAAACAATCCAAGCAGTGGCATGATAAAACAGGAAATAAAAAAGACGCCGTGTATTAACAAGAGTGCTTTCAGCCATTTATCGGATTTGGAGGCAGCGTCGATAGTCAGACCTGCAAAAAAGGTAGCTAGCGACATCAAAGCGTAGCCTAACATGTCGCAATTAAAAAATAATCCAAACTGCTCAAAATCCAAGATAGCGGATGCCTGTTCTGACAGACCGCCAGCCCTTACGGTTGTTATCTGTGTGAAATAAATAAAAGAGTTGATGGCTGCATACATAACCGCAAAACCTACAGCCGAGCTTCCAGCCACCTTAGCTTCTTCTTTTGTATAAAAAGAAAATGTACACATCATAATGACAAAGCTGAACGCAATGAAGATTGAAGTCAAATAGCTGGTAAAAGAATTTCCAAGCAGCATTGATAATGCGAATCCTCCGACCGCAATCACATTGACAATGGATGCGGTCATTCCTATTTTTCTGTTCATAAAGAGTGCTCCTTCCTCATTCCCTCAAAGAGAAGATTGACCAATGTTTTTATATAAGCAGCCCGGTCTGCCTGCTGCGTAAAATCATAGCAGAGCAGACTCTTAGCAGCAGTGCCGCTTAGAAAAGCTGTCTGCATGGCAGATGTAAGAACAAAGGAGAATAGCGGTTTGTCTTTCTCCTCAATATCCTTTGTAAGTGCAAGCATAAAGCCCCTCTGCGTGGACAGAGAGTTGCAGCCCAAAGTATAATGTTCGAAGTCCCCTAAAATAGAGATGCGGGAAATTGCAGGATGCTCAAAAAGAAAATCAAAAACATAGGTCGCCCAGGCAGTCAGGCGTTCCTGATCCGTGGTATATTCCTTTTCCATATGAAAGCCTGCGACTACCTTTCCGATAATTCGCTGGACACAAATGGTAATCAGATTTTCCTTACTTTTGAAGTGATAATTGACTAGCCCCAATCCGATACCGGCTTTTTCCGCAATCATGCGGGTAGTAATATTCTTGATTTCCCCATCGTTTTGTTCAATTAATTCGGTTGCTACTTCGATGATGTTTTCTTTCATGTTTGGTGTCTTTTTCATATTAACCTCCTGAACACTGTTCAAATAAATTATACTGAACAGCGTTCAATAAGTCAATATATAAATAACTTTTCTAACTGACATATTTCATTTCTTGCTTGCCTCAAAAGTAAATAAAGAAGAAAATATTTTATAAATAATTAAGAATTACAAAATGGTACCTATGATACAATAAAAAGATACCATAGATAAAAAGGAAAAAGTTAAGATGTTTAAGTTTGACCAAATCGGAAAAAAGATTGGAGTATTGGTAGCATTTATTATTGTTATCGTATTGATTGGCATTTCGGTTTTTAATTACATTGTATCCAGAAATGAAATTGAAAAATCGAGTAAAATCATACTTGAAAATGCGGTGGAAACAGCCATGTCGGAGGTGAACCGCAATTATGTTTACATACAGGAGGGCTGGATGACCGAGGAAAATGCAAAGAGTGCATCCATTCAGTCCATTGAGTCATTAAATGAGATTTCGGCAGAGATAAAAGCTGACGCCACATCAGCAGCAACAACAGATCAGACGGATGCTGTGGCTTCGGCGACAGAGTCCTCTGAAAATGCACAGCATATCTTGGATTTAGGAGAGTCAGGCTACTTTTTTATTGTAAATTCCCAAGGAGATATTGTATCGCATCCTTTTTTAGAAGGTAATATCAACGAATTAAAATCTACAGAGGGGGATTATATTGTTCAAAAGCTAGTCGAATTGGCGAAAGCAGGCGGAGGAATTATTAATTATTCTCTGAGTAGCGAGAGTAGCAGTATAGAAGACAGCAAAACAGTTGTTTCTAGATATTTTCCATACTGGGACTGGACTGTTTGCGCTGTGATATATGACAGAGATTTTTACAGCGGCAGCAGTGCCATCCTAAAAAATAATTTAATAGCAATACCGGTTATCATGTTTTTTGCGATGGGTTTGGTAGCTGTCCTGGCATACCGGATAACAAAGCCGATTAAACTGATTGCGCGCACCTTACATAAGGTATCAGAGGGAGATTTGGTACAGGAAAAAATTGTGGTAAAGTCAAAGGATGAGACAAAGCTGCTGGCAGATTCCGTAAATCGTTTGCTGGATAGCTTCAACGAAATTGTACAGTCAATGACGACATCCAGCCAACAGCTCAATCAATTTGCAACAGATTTAAATCAGTCTTCCAATATAGTATCTAAGAGTACGGAGGAAGTAACAACAGCAATTACTAATATGGCAGCTCAAATAGAAATCCAGAATACCAAAACGCTTGATACCGTTCAGAGTGTCACATCTTTGGGTGAGGACATAAAATATGCGGCGGAGGAAGGCCGAAGAATTGAATCTGTGGCAGAAAGCAATTTAAAGTATAAGGAAGAGGGAATAACATCAGTCTCCCACCTAAAGGCAGCGAATTTGAAAAATCAGGAAAATTCTGCCGAGATAGAGAAAATAATAATGAACATTGCCGATACATCTGGGGACATAGGAGAAATAACATCACTGATAACAAATGTTGCAAGCCAGACAAATCTTTTAGCACTGAATGCCAGCATTGAAGCAGCCAGAGCAGGAGAGCACGGGGTGGGCTTTGCGGTAGTGGCAGAAGAAATAAGAGCGCTTGCCAATGAGACGGCAGCAGCGGCGGACAATATTAGGGGCAAAATTGCTCAGATGCAGAGCCAGTCAGAAGAAGCGGTACATTTCATCGGAATTAATAAATCAGGTGTTGAAAAAATTGATGAAACAGTCCAGCAGGCAGAGTATGTCATTGAGAAGATTGGGGAAGGCTTGCAGCAGCAGAGAGAGGGCATCAAAGAAATAGTTCGTGGGAATATGGAAACCAACCGCAAGAAAAACAATGTGATTGAGCTATTGCAGGAGGTAGCAGATGTATCCATCGAAAATACAGCTTCCACAGAAGAAATTTCAGCCAATGCAGAAGAGCAGTCTACCATTTTGGCAGAGGTATCGGCAAATATCTCAAATCTTCATGGTATGGTGCAGGATTTAAACGCCATTATCAACCGGTTCCGGATTAGATAGTAAACAGGCGGTGAAGAAACGTTTCTAAAGAGAAGAGGAAAGTACTTGCAGGATTTTCTATTTTAAATCCCGCAAGTACTTTTTTGTATAAATTGCATAAAAATGAAATGCAATTTCTGGATAAAAGATATAAATTATGCAAAGACTATTGCAATCAAAACATAGTTATGGTAATATTAATTCAAGGTTACCGAAAACGTTACCGATAACGCTACCGAAAGCGTTACCATACTAGCAGATACGGTAAATCTGAGTAATGTTTCTACATAGTTTTCGGCGTTAAGTAAGGGACTTGACGCAGAGCAATCAATCGAGAGAGAGAGGGTAAACAAATATGAAGAAGTTTAAGAAATTAACAGCACTTGCCATGTCAGCAACTATGATGGCAGCTTTGCTTGCAGGCTGTGGAAGTTCGGCAAATGAATCCACAAGCACAAGTGACGCGACAACAACGGAATCTACAAGCGAACCAGCGGCAGATGAGACGAAGGATGAGGCAGCTACAGCGGCAGCCGGAGAAATCTATTTCCTGAATTTTAAGCCTGAAATCGCGGACGTATATGATCAAATTGCAACCAGATACGAGGCAGAGACCGGAGTTAAGGTAAAGGTTGTAACAGCAGCGAGCGGAACCTACGAGACAACATTGAAATCTGAGATTGCAAAATCAGATGCACCGACTATTTTCCAGATTAACGGACCGGTAGGATATGAGTCATGGAAAGATTACTGTGCAGATTTAAGCGCTACTGATTTATATAGCAGCTTGTCAGATAAGAGTCTTGCAGTTACAGAAGGTGACGGAGTATACGGTATTCCATATGCAGTAGAGGGATATGGTATCATCTATAACGATGAGATTATGCAGAAATATTTTGCACTGTCCGATAAGGCAGTGAGCATTTCCGCAGCGACAGAGATTAAAGATTTTGCTACATTAAAGGCAGTTGTAGAAGATATGACAGCACATGCAGCAGACTTAGGTATTGACGGAGTTTTTGCAAATACCTCTTTAGCAGAGGGTAACCAGTGGAGATGGCAGACACACTTAGCTAACTTACCGCTGTATTATGAATTTGCAGATAACAAAGATTTCGAGAACAGTGTTTTGGCAGGACTTGCAGCAGATGAAATCGAATTCAAATATGCAGATAACTACAAGAACATTTTTGATTTATACATCAACAACTCAACTGTTGCACCTACCCTGTTGGGAGCTAAGACAGTAGATGATTCCATGGCAGAATTTGCTTTAGGAAAATGTGCAATGGTTCAGAACGGTAACTGGGCTTGGTCTCAGATTAACGGAGTTGACGGAAACATCGTAAAGGCAGAAAGCATCAAATACTTACCTATCTACACAGGTGTTGCAGGGGAAGAGAATCAGGGACTTTGCGTTGGTACAGAGAACTATTTTGCAATCAACAGCCAGGTATCTCCAGAGAAGCAGCAGGCTTCCATTGATTTCTTGAACTGGTTATTCTCAAGTGAGACAGGAAAGAGCTTTGTGGCAAACGATTTAGGATTTATTGCACCATTTACTACTTTTGCTGATGATGAAAAACCATCTGATCCGTTAGCAAGAGAAGTGCTTTCATGGATGGAAAACGGCACAACATCAGTAGCGTGGACATTTGCAGCATTCCCAAGTGAAGAGTTCAAAAACTACTTCGGAAGTGCACTGTTAGAGTATGCACAGGGAAGCAACACATGGGATAATGTAGTTACAGTTGTAAAAGATTCTTGGGCATCAGAAAGAGCAGCAGCAAAATAATATATGAGTGATATCATATTTACTATAATGGTGGGTCAGAGCCTTGCTCGGCTCACCATTTAGACTTAGATAGGAGAGATTTTATGGAAAAGACATTAAAAAAATATTTTCCGATTTTTGCACTACCCACATTAATCGCTTTTACCATTGCTTTTATAGTGCCATTTATTTTAGGTGTGTATTTATCTTTTTGTGAATTTACAACTGTCACAAATGCAAAATTTGTCGGATTTGACAACTATATAAAGGCATTTAGCACGAATGCAGAATTCATAAATGCTTTATGGTTTACGGTTAGATTTACCGTGATTGCAGTAGTTACAATCAATGTATTTGCTTTTTTACTTGCCTTGCTTTTGACAAAAGAAATCAAGGGAACGAATGGTTATCGAACAGTATTTTTCATGCCAAACTTGATTGGCGGTATTGTATTGGGATATATATGGCAGTTGATTATTAACGGCGTTTTATATAAATTTCAGGTTACATTGACGTTTAGTGAGAAATATGGCTTTTGGGGCTTAGTTATTCTAATGAATTGGCAATTAATCGGCTACATGATGATTATCTATATAGCAGGAATACAAAATGTTTCAGGTGATTTGATTGAGGCAGCAAAAATAGATGGCGCAAATAAGATACAGACTCTGTTTAAGATTACGATACCGATGGTAATGCCATCCATCACAATCTGTCTGTTTTTGACACTTTCAAATTCCTTTAAGCTTTTCGACCAGAACCTTGCGTTGACAGCCGGTGCCCCGTCCAAAAAAACGACGATGCTGGCGCTCGATATTTACAATACCTTCTATGGCAGAACAGGTTTTGAAGGAGTTGGTCAGGCGAAGGCGGTTGTATTCTTTATGGTGGTTGCAGCAATTGCAATTACTCAGCTTGTACTAACAAGAAAGAGGGAGGTTGAAAGCTAATGGATACTAGTATAAGAACGAAAAATAATTACGGATTGACAGCTTTGCTGACCTTTTTATCCCTTGCATTTTTAGCACCTATTCTCATTGTATTTTACAACTCCTTTAAGGGAAAGTTATATATCAGTGATGCACCTTTCCAGCTTCCTACGTCGGGAACTTTTGTAGGACTTGATAACTATGTGGCGGGAATTGTAAAAATCGGATTTATTAAGGCGTTTGGCTGGTCACTATTTATTACAATATTTTCGGTAGCAGCGATTGTGTTATTTACGTCCATGACCGGTTGGTGGATTACGAGAGTAAAGTCAAAATTTACAACGGCTCTCTACTTTATGTTTGCATTTTCCATGATTGTACCGTTCCAGATGGTTATGTTTCCAATGGTAAAAATAGCAAATATCTTGCATCTGGACAATCCAATCGGTATTATAGTAGTATATTTGGGCTTTGGTGCGGGACTTTCCGTATTCATGTTCAGTGGTTTTGTAAAATCAATGCCTCTTGAGATTGAGGAGGCGGCGATGATTGATGGATGTACTCCGATACACACGTTTTTCAGGGTAGTACTTCCCATATTGAAGCCTACGGCGATCACCGTCGCAATCTTAAATACCATGTGGATTTGGAACGATTACTTACTTCCATACCTCTTAATTGGAAGCAACTATAAGACAATTCCTGTTGCGATTCAATATTTGAGAGGCGGCTATGGTGCAGTTGATATGGGAGCAATGATGGCAATGCTTGTACTTGCGATAATTCCGATTATCATATTTTATCTGACATGCCAAAAATACATTGTAAAGGGTGTTATCTCCGGAGCAGTTAAGGGATAGGATTGGAGGAACTATGAGAGCAAGTGGAATATTATTACCGATTGCGAGTCTGCCGTCAGAATACGGGATCGGTTGCTTTTCAAAGGAGGCTTACTCTTTTGTAGATAAATTGGAAAAGGCAGGACAAAAGTATTGGCAGCTATTGCCTTTAGGCCCTACCGGGTATGGAGATTCACCTTATCAATCATTTTCAACCTTTGCGGGAAACCCTTATTTTATCGACTTAAATGAGCTGATAAAAAAAGGTTATCTGACAAAAAAAGAGTGTGATTCCTGTGATTTTGGGGATAATGAAAGATATATCGATTACGGAAAGCTTTACCTCGCAAGATTTGAGTTGTTAAAAAAGGCGCATAGTGTGAGTGATATTGCAAAAGATAATGATTTTATCAAATATGTAAAAGAAAATGAATATTGGCTCGAGGATTACGCCTTGTATATGGCACTTAAGGATTATTTTCAGGGAATTAGCTGGATTGAGTGGGAAAAAGATATTAAACTCAGAGAAAAGGATGCAATGGCGGCATATGCGGAAAAGCTGGCGGCAGAAGTTGAATTTTATCAGTTCATCCAGTATTTGTTCTTTACACAGTGGAACCGTTTGAAAACTTATGCAAATAAAAAAGGCATCAAGATTATCGGTGATATTCCGATTTATGTGGCATTTGACAGCGCGGACTGCTGGTCAAACAGAAGTCTGTTCCAGTTTGACAGAGACAATACGCCGCTTGCGGTGTCAGGATGTCCGCCGGATGCTTTTTCAAAAGACGGACAGCTATGGGGAAATCCGCTTTATGATTGGGATTACCACAAAAAGACCGGCTTTACATGGTGGATTCAGAGAATACAATACTGCTTTAAGCTCTATGATGTCGTGAGAGTAGACCATTTCAGAGGTTTTGATGAATATTACAGCATTCCTTACGGTGCAAAAAATGCCATCAAGGGAGAGTGGAAGAAGGGCCCGGGTGTTAAGCTGTTTGAGGCACTCAACAAAGAGCTTGGTGATATGGATATCATTGCAGAGGATTTGGGCTTCCTGACAGACAGTGTGAGGGCACTTTTAAAGGCTACGGGCTATCCGGGTATGAAGGTGCTTCAGTTTGCTTTTGACTCACGTGAGGAGAGCGACTATCTTCCTCATAACTACAACAGCAATTGCATTGTATATACGGGAACGCATGACAATGACACGATACTTGGCTGGTATGATACGATTTCTAAGGCAGACAAGAAATTGTCCGTTGATTATTTAAACAATGCCGACACGAAGCCAGAAGAGATTCCTTGGGACTTTATCCGCCTGGCAATGGGAAGTGTGGCAAAGACCTGTATCGTTCCGCTTCAGGATTATCTTGGGCTTGGCAGTGAAGCAAGGATTAATACTCCGTCTACTTTAGGGGAAAACTGGAAGTGGAGATTAAAGGAAACGGATTTTGATGAAAAAATTGTAAAAAGAATTCACCGTATGACAAAGTTATACGGCAGACTGTAAGGCTAAAACGGTTTTAGTTGCATTTTTCGAACTTAATTGCTATAATTCACACAGGTGAATAATAGAAAAGGGAAAAAATATGGAAACGATTACAATCAAGGATATAGCTAAGATGTGTGGTGTTGGTATCAGCACCGTTTCAAGAGCTATCAACAATCATCCTGACATAAACGAAGAGACAAAAACTAAGATTATGCAGATTATAAAGGAGAATAATTATATACCCAACAACAGTGCAAGGAATTTGAAACGCTCTGACTCCAGAACGATTGCAGTGTTGATTAAGGGTATCAGTAACCCCTTCTTTAGCAGCATGATTAAAATATTTGAATCAGCGATCCAGAAAAAGAAATATTCCTTTGTTCTTCACAGAGTAGAGGAGCAGGAAGACGAAATCGATGTGGCGATTGAGCTTGTAAAGGAAAAAAGACTCCGCGGTATCATCTTTTTGGGAGGTCATTTTTCCCACACGGCGCAAAAGCTTGAGCAGGTTGAGGTGCCCTTTGTACTCAGTACAATCGGAGTGACGGAGACGATTGCAAACCAGAACTTTGCGGCTGTGGCGGTGGATGACTTTAAGGAAAGCTATAAGATGACGGAGTATCTGATTCAGAGCGGTCACAAAAAGATTGCGATTATCTCGGCATCGATGGATGACGCAAGTATCGGTAAGCTTCGTCTGGAGGGCTACAAAAAGGCATTAAGCGACAATAACATCGAATACAATCCCAATTTGGTCCGCTTCATGCGGGAGGATATTGAGACGTATACGATGAAAAACGGCTATGAGGTGACAAGAGACCTGCTGGCATCAAAAGAGGAATTTACGGCGCTTTACGCTATCTCAGACAGCTTGGCAATCGGAGCATGCCGCGCCATTACGGAGGCGGGAAAGAAAATACCGGAAGATTATTCCGTTGCAGGCTATGACGGTCTGGAAATGGGAAACTATTACAATCCGTCTATCACGACAATCCGCCAGCCGGTGGAGGAGATGGCATATGAGTCCATCAATATGCTTTTTGACCTGATTCACAAGAAGATTACGCCAACCAGCAAGATTTTTAAGGCTGAGCTGGTTGTTGAGGAATCGACACGAAAAATATAAGATGACAAAAACTGCACCTTCTTGAAGAGAAGTGGCAGTTTTTATCTATTTAAGGAAATCACTCGTCATGAATCAAAAAGGAATTTGGCAGTTTGTTCAGCCAAATTCCTTTTTGATATTTCAGACTTCCTAGTTTCTGGAAGCGCGTCTTCTCATATTAGCATCTAAGAATTTCTTACGAATACGAAGGCTTTTCGGGGTAATCTCAAGAAGTTCATCCACATCAATAAAATCAAGGGCTTCCTCAAGACTCAATACTTTAGGAGTTGTTAAACGCAATGCGTCATCAGCGCCTGAAGAACGAGTATTGGTAAGTTTCTTTGTTTTACACACATTAAGATCAATGTCTTCCGCTTTACCATTTTGTCCAATAACCATTCCGGCATAGACTTTTTCACCGGCTCCGATGAATAATGTTCCACGCTCCTGTGCACTGTATAAGCCGTAAGTAATGGATTCGCCAGCTTCATAAGCAATTAATGAACCTAATTTTCTATATTGAATCTCGCCACGGTAAGAGCCATAGCTGTCAAATACAGTGTTTAAAATACCGTTTCCTTTTGTATCTGTCATAAACTCACCGCGGTATCCGATTAAACCACGGGAAGGGATTAAGAACTCAAGTCTTGTGTAACCGCCGTTTGCAGCACCCATAGCACGAAGTTCACCTTTTCTTTGACTTAACTTATCAATAACAGTTCCGGAAAATTCTTCAGGAACGTCAATATACGCTATCTCCAAAGGCTCAAGCTTTTTACCATGTTCGTCGGTTTGGTAAAGAACTTCTGCTTTACTAACAGCAAATTCATAGCCCTCACGACGCATATTTTCAATTAATACGGATAAATGAAGTTCTCCACGGCCTGATACTTTAAAACTATCGGCACTTTCATTTTCCTCTACTCTTAAACTTACATCGGTATTTAATTCCTTAAACAATCTGTCACGCAGATGTCTTGAGGTGACGAATTTACCTTCTCGTCCGGCAAGCGGGCTGTCATTTACAAGGAACTGCATTGCAATCGTAGGTTCCGAAATCTTCTGGAACGGAATCGGAACCGGATTGTTTATAGAACAAATGGTATCTCCGATGTGGATATCCGCAATACCGGAAATAGCAACGATAGCACCAATAGTAGCTTCCTGAACTTCCGCCTTATTTAAGCCGTCAAATTCATATAATTTACTGATACGAACCTTCTTTTGTTTTTCAGGATCATGATGGTTTACCACGATAGCTTCCTGATTTACTTTGATTGTTCCGTTATCCACTTTACCGATACCGATACGGCCTACATATTCATTGTAGTCGATTGTGCTGATTAATACCTGTGCCTCTGCTTCAGGGTCACCCTCAGGGGCAGGAATATAGTCTAAAATTGTCTCAAACAAAGGAAACATATCCTTGCGTTCGTCATTTAAATCCTTGATTGCAAAACCAGATTTTGCTGATGCAAAGATAAACGGGCAGTCAAGCTGCTCATCGGAAGCATCCAAATCCATAAATAATTCTAAAATCTCGTCGATTACTTCGTCCGGTCTGCCTTCTGGCTTGTCAATTTTATTGATACACACAATAACGTGCAAATCAAGCTCAAGCGCTTTACGAAGCACAAATTTTGTCTGAGGCATTGCACCTTCATAGGCATCTACAACCAAAATAACACCATTTACCATTTTGAGGACACGTTCTACCTCGCCGCCGAAATCAGCATGTCCCGGTGTATCGATGATATTAATTTTCGTATCTTTATAATAAACAGCAGTGTTTTTGGCTAAAATGGTAATTCCGCGCTCACGCTCGATATCATTTGAGTCCATAACACGCTCAGCAACCGTCTGGTTGGCACGGAAGGTTCCGCTTTGCTTTAAAAGCTCATCTACCAAAGTTGTCTTGCCGTGGTCAACATGGGCAATAATTGCTATATTTCTAACATTTTCTCTCTTTTGATTCATAAATCGTTAATCCTTCTTTCTAAACTCGCACTAATGGCAACTTTAACAGTTTATCATATTTTCGTGAGATTACAAGCATTTTTAAAACGTTTTTTATACAAAATAAAAAAATTATTGATATTTCGTTCTAAATCGGAAATAATGAGAATAAATATATTTATGGATAATATACGAGAAGAGATACTTCGTTAAAAAGAAGGGAGAAAGTTAATAATGGCGGATAAGGTAATTGAAAACAATCAGGTTTCGGTAATTGGGGAGATAGTATCGGGCTTCACATTCAGTCATGAGGTGTTCGGGGAGGGTTTTTACATGCTGGATATTTTGGTCAAAAGACTGAGTGATTCTGCGGACGTAATCCCACTCATGGTATCAGAGAGGCTTTTGGATATCAAAGATGATTACCGAGGACAAACAATTTGCGTGCAGGGACAGTTTCGTTCCTATAACAGGCATGAAGAAAAGAAAAACAGATTAGTATTATCAGTATTTGCGAGAGAAATTGAGTTTGTTGAAGACGTGGAGGACAGCATCAAAACAAACCAAATTTTCTTGGACGGTTATATCTGCAAGGCGCCGGTATACCGTAAAACGCCGCTTGGAAGAGAGATAGCAGATCTCCTGATTGCGGTAAACAGACCATATGGCAAATCAGACTACATCCCATGCATCTGCTGGGGAAGAAATGCAAGATTTGCTTCCACCTTTGAAATAGGCGGTCATGCGCAGGTTTGGGGTAGAATCCAAAGCCGCGAATACACAAAAAAAATAGATGAAGCCAATTCAGAGAAGAGAGTTGCTTACGAAATCTCAGTGAGCAAGCTTGAATATGTCAAAAATTAATAGTCTAATTCGTTCATAAAACATGATAAAGCTGTAAGCAGCTTCAATTATCATAAATTCAAACGTGCCATTGCTCCCACCGGAGTAATGGCACTTCAAAATTCCCGCGTAAAAATAATAAATAAGAAATAATACATTATTAGTTTGCAAAACACCATAAAATTGGTTATAATGTAACTTATCAGAAGAAAATCAAGCGGTGGCGAAGCCGACATTTGATTTTCTTGATAAGTTAACGAAAAGCCGTAGGCTTTGAGTGAGCGATGCGAGAAACGAAGTTTCGAAGCAGCGTGTATCAGAAGAAAATCAAGCGGCGAAACGCTATTTTAATAAAGGTTTTAGGAGGCTGTGATAAAATGGAAGAAAACGTTAGAAATACTCATACAATACAGGCAAACAGTACCATCGGGGAAGTTCAGATTGCGGATGAAGTAGTAGCAATTATCGCCGGATTGGCAGCGACTGAGGTAGAAGGCGTGGCGTCGATGGCAGGTAATATTACGAACGAGCTAATCAGCAAACTTGGAATGAAAAATCTTTCTAAGGGAGTTCGGGTGGAAGTGATTGATGACACAGTGACAGTTGAACTTGCACTGAATTTGGATTATGGTTATAGCATACCAAAGACTTCAGAGGTTGTGCAGGAGAAGGTAAAGACAGCGATTGAGAATATGACAGGGCTGAATGTTATGGAGGTTAATATCAGAATAGCCGGAGTTAATATGGAGAGAACAAGATAAATCTTTTTATTCATGACAGGTGAAACGGTATAGTTTCGCTGTAGATTATACGTATAGGGGATGTCTTAAGCTAGACATCCCCTTTTATACAGCGATAAAATCGTGCTGTATAAAAGAAAAGCATGTGCACTCGCGCAAAAAGTAGATGTCGGCTGAGCCGACTGCGCTCGGCACAAAATGTGCCAAGGCACATTTTATTAAAATAAGGAAGGACACGGTGCAAAAGTGAAAAGAAGGGAATTAAGAGAGCACATATTTGAACTTTTATTTAGAATAGAGTTTCATGAGGGCGAGCAGATGCCGGAACAGGTCAAGATGTTCTTTGAGGATATCGAAATGATTATTATAGAAGAAAAGGACAAGGCATATATCGAGAAAAAATACGCTGATGTTGTTGAGAAGCTGGAGGAAATCGATGCTTCCATCAATGCGGTGGCAGAGGGCTGGAAGACAAACCGTATGGGTAAGGTTGATTTGACCCTGATTCGTCTGGCAGTATATGAGATGAAGTTTGATGAAGAGGTACCGGTAAATGTTGCGATTAATGAAGCGGTTGAGCTTGCGAAGAAATTTGGAGGAGATGAGACTCCTGCTTTTATAAACGGTATTTTGGCAAAGCTTGCTTAGGAGATTGTTATGCATAATGTATACAGTGTAGGTCAGGTCAATTCGTACATCAAAAATATGTTTACACAGGATTTTGCCCTGAGTAAAATTTATATTAAGGGCGAGGTATCCAACTGTAAATATCATTCCACAGGACATATTTATTTTACCCTGAAGGATGAGACAGGGACACTTGCCTGTGTTATGTTTGCCGGACAGCGGAAAGGGCTTGCCTTCCAGATGAAGGAGGGGCAGACCGTCGTAGCACTGGGCAGCGTAAACGTCTATGAGAGAGACGGCAAATATCAGATGTATGCAAAAGAGATTATTTTGGATGGTGCCGGTCTCCTTTATGAAAAATATGAAAAATTAAAAAGAGGGTTGGAAGAGATGGGAATGTTTGCTCAGGAGTATAAGCAGTCTATTCCCAGATTTGTCAGGAAAGTCGGTATTGTGACAGCTCCTACGGGGGCGGCGGTCAGAGATATTATGAATATTGCAAGCCGAAGAAATCCGTATGTTCAGCTTATCCTATATCCTGCGCTTGTGCAGGGAGAAGGAGCGGCGGCCAGCATTATAAAGGGCATTGAGGTGCTTGATCAGGCAGGTGTGGATGTAATTATAGCCGGAAGAGGCGGCGGCTCTATTGAGGATTTGTGGGCATTTAACGAGGAGGCAGTCGCAAGAACCATTTTTGAATGCAAAACCCCGATTATATCGGCGGTGGGTCATGAAACAGATGTGACGATTGCGGATTATGTTGCCGATTTGAGGGCACCGACCCCTTCGGCAGCGGCAGAGCTTGCTGTGTTTGAATATGATTCCTTTATTGAGGACCTGTTCCGGTATCGGAGGAGCTTTGACACCTCGTTTGAGAGGCGGCTTAACGAATATCGAAACAAGGTAGAGCGGCTGCGGCTTCGATTGGAGCTTTTAAGCCCTGCAAACCAGATAAGGGAAAAGCGTCAGTTGACGATGGAGCTTGAGAACAGGCTTCGCATGAAAATGGAAAATATACTGAAAGCAAAGCGTTTTCAGTTGGAAATATATATGGAAAAATTAAACGGATTGTCACCCGTAAATAAATTAAACCAGGGATATGCTTATGTGGCCGACAATAAAGGGAATACTGTAAATGACATAGACAAGGTAAAGAAGGGCGATTGCTTGGAAATCACGGTGGCAAACGGCATCATCGTGAGCGAGGTAAAAGAGACGAAGAGTGATAAGAGCTTTACCGAGGGTCAAAGGAGAGAGTGAGATGGCAAAGAAAAGTCTTACAATTGAAGAAGCGTTTGAGAGCTTAGATGAAATATTAGAAAAGCTGGAGGACAGGGATATCACGTTAGAAAATTCTTTTCAGATGTATCATAAGGGGATTGATTTGTTAAAATACTGCAACGATAAAATTGATACAGTAGAAAAGCAAATGCTGCAAATTGATGATAATGGTGAGTTAAATGAATTTTAAAGAAGAATTACAACAACACGTAGAAGAAATTGAAGCAATTATAAAAAGCTATCTGCCGAAGGAAGAGGGCTTTCAAAAGACGGTTTTATCTGCGGTAAACTATAGTATACTGGCAGGAGGAAAGCGGATACGTCCGATGCTGATGCAGGAAACCTATCGTCTGTTTGGCGGCAGCAAAGATGTGATTAAGCCGTTTATGGCTGCTATGGAGATGATACATACCTATTCGCTTGTACATGACGATTTGCCGGCTATGGACAATGATGAGTACAGAAGGGGCAGGAAGACGACCCACGCCGTATATGGCGAAGCGATGGGTATACTGGCAGGTGATGGTCTGTTAAACCTTGCATTTGAGACGGCGACACAGGCGTTTCAAACAGGAGAAGAATACGAACGAATCGGAAAAGCACTTCAGATTTTGGCGATGAAAGCAGGGATTTACGGCATGATAGGCGGTCAGACTGTGGACATAGAGAATGACGGAAAGCCGATTGAGAAAGATATGCTGGATTTTATTTACCGGTTAAAGACGGGCGCTCTTATGGAGGGCTCTATGATGATTGGTGCAATATTGGCAGGTGCGGACGATAAAGAGGTAGCAGTCATAGAGAAAATAGCGGCAAGTGTGGGACTTGCTTTTCAGATACAGGATGATATATTAGATGTAACGAGCACGATGGAGGTGCTTGGAAAGCCGATTAACAGTGATGAGAAGAATAACAAGATCACTTATGTAAGTCTTGAAGGGCTTGAAAAAGCGAAACAGGACGTGGAGGAAATTTCCAAACAGGCACTTTTATTGCTAAACGGTCTGGGGCATGAAAATGTGTTTTTAAATAACTTAATTGACATGTTAATTACCAGAGAAAAATAGAGGATAATGTCGTATGATATTAGAGAAAATGAATCACGAAAATGATATCAAAAAACTGACACCGGCAGAGCTTGATTTACTGACGGAGGAGATAAGAGAATTTTTAATTAATAAGATTAGTGTGACAGGCGGGCATCTCGCCTCCAATCTGGGGGTTGTGGAGCTTACAATGGCACTTCATTTATCTTTTCAGCTTCCGAATGACAAGATAGTCTGGGATGTGGGGCATCAATCCTACACGCACAAGATACTGACGGGAAGAAAGGCTGGCTTTGATGAGCTGCGAAAATATGGCGGAATGAGCGGCTTCCCCAAACGAAACGAGAGTGAATGTGACAGCTTTGACACAGGGCATAGCTCTACTTCTATCTCTGCGGCACTAGGGTTGGCGGAGTCAAGCCGGATTTTAAATAAGGACAATTATGTCGTTGCGGTAATCGGAGACGGAGCATTGACCGGAGGCATGGCATATGAGGCATTGAACAATGCCGCACATTTAAAGCGCAATTTTATCATTGTGTTAAATGACAATAATATGTCGATTTCGGAGAACGTAGGGGCGATATCCCAGTATTTGAGCAATATCAGAACGGCGGATGCCTACACCGATTTTAAGACAGGAGTTGCGGACACGCTGTCCAAAATACCGGTGTACGGTGAAAAGATGGTAGGGCAGATCCGAAAGACGAAAAATGGTATTAAACAGCTTGTCATACCCGGCATGCTGTTTGAAAATATGGGCATTACCTACCTTGGACCGGTGGATGGGCATAACATTGACCGGATGGTCAAGGTGTTTAATGAGGCAAAAAAACTGAATGAGGCGGTTATCATTCACGTTAAGACGAATAAAGGAAATGGTTATGCTCCCGCCGAGCGCCATCCGGCGAGATTTCACGGAGCAGAGCCTTTTGAGATAGAGACAGGGCTTCCGTCCAGCAAGCGGACAAAGGCACATTACTCTGACATTTTTTCGACCGTTATGAGAAAATTAGGAGACAGGGACGAGAAGGTTGTTGCGATTACGGCTGCAATGCCGGATGGAACCGGATTAAAACGTTTTCGGAATATGTTTCCGGAGCGTTTCTTCGATGTCGGAATTGCGGAGGAGCATGCGGTTACCTTTGCGGCGGGACTTGCAGCAGGCGGTCTAAAGCCTGTATTTGCAGTGTATTCTTCGTTTTTACAGAGAGCTTATGATCAGATACTTCATGATGTCTGTATCCAAAACCTGCATGTCGTGTTTGCGATTGACCGTGCAGGGCTTGTGGGAAGTGACGGAGAGACGCATCAGGGGTTATTTGATATTTCCTATCTGACAAGCATACCAAACATGAACATCCTAGCTCCTAAAAATAAGTGGGAGCTGTCTGATATGATGAAGTTTGCGGTTGACTTTGACGCTCCGATTGCAGTACGCTATCCAAGAGGAGAAGCATATGACGGGCTGCGTGAATACAGGGCACCCGTGGAATATGGCAAAAGCGAGATTATTTTCGATGAATCAGACATTGCACTTGTAGCGGCAGGAAGTATGGTGAAGACTGCCGAGAAGGTGCGGGAGCATTTAAAAGATATCGGGTACAATTGCAGTCTTATCAATGCAAGATTTATAAAGCCGATTGATGAAGCAGGAATTTTGGAGCTTGAAAAGGATCATAAGCTGATTGTCACATTGGAAGAAAATGTGAAAAACGGCGGCTTTGGCGAAAAGGTTCTGCAATTTGTATCAGAATGTCAGATGAAAGCAAATGTTCTGATTATTGCCATTCCCGATGAATATGTGGAGCATGGCAATGTGGAAATATTAAAAAAAGAAGTGGGAATAGATGAAGATTCAATCTTGAAAAAAATCATTTCTGCTTATATTAAATGCATGGATAAATAGGAAGGCAGTTATGGTGATAAGGCAATGAAAGAGCGCTTGGATGTTTTATTAGTGAACAGAGGTCTGGCGGCTTCCAGAGAGAAGGCAAAGGCGATTATCATGTCGGGCAATGTGTTTGTGAATGGAGAGCGAGAAGATAAGGCAGGCACGATGTTTGACGAGAAGGCGGATATTTCCGTAAAAGGGAATACGCTGAAATATGTGAGCCGTGGTGGCTTGAAGCTTGAGAAAGCAATTTTGAACTTCGGCGTGAGTGTTGAGAATAAAATTTGTATGGACGTCGGCTCCTCAACAGGAGGCTTCACAGACTGTATGCTCCAAAACGGCGCAGTGAAGGTTTACGCGGTCGATGTGGGACACGGCCAGCTTGATTGGAAACTCAGACAGGATGAGCGTGTGGTCTGCATGGAAAAGACAAATATACGCTATGTAACCGAGGAGCATATTCCGGAAAAGATTGACTTCTCTTCGATTGATGTTTCATTTATTTCTCTGACGAAGGTATTGCTTCCGGTAAAAAATCTTTTGGCGGATAACGGACAGATTGTATGTCTCATTAAGCCTCAGTTTGAGGCGGGAAGAGAAAAGGTAGGCAAGAAAGGTGTTGTGCGGGAAAAGAGTGTGCATCTTGAAGTGATTGAAAAGGTGATGGAATATGCCATCAGCATCGGCTTTAAGATTTTATATCTGGAATTTTCCCCAATCAAAGGGCCAGAGGGAAATATTGAATATCTGCTCTATCTGCAAAATCATACAGACGGCACATTGCATGAAGAAATGACGGTGGACGCGGCATTAGTCGTTGACATGGCGCATGAAACTCTCTAGGAGGTATTGTCTTGAATAAATTTTACATAATTACAAACTATCAAAAAGATGAGGGACTGCGGCTTACCAAATCCATTCGGGACTATCTTGCGGCAAATGGCAGGGAATGTATTATTCAGGAGGAAAGCTTAAAACCTCAGTCAAAGGATTATATGTTTACCGACGCAGGGCTGATTCCAAGCGATGTAGACTGCGTCATGGTTTTGGGCGGGGACGGAACTCTGATACAGGCGGCAAGAGATATCGCCACGAAGAATATTCCTCTCGTGGGAATCAATTTGGGAACATTGGGATATCTGGCAGAAATTGAACAGAACAATATTTATCCGGCGCTCGATAAGCTTATGGCAGACGAGTATGTGCTGGAGAAACGTCTGATGCTAAAGGGTGAGATGTTTCAAGATGGAAAGTCTTTGTTTAAAAACAGAGCACTGAATGACATCGTCATCAATAGAGATGGAAGGCTTCGAATTCTGGATTATGATATTTATGTAAATGATGAATATTTGGTTTCTTACAGTGCAGACGGCATGATTATATCCACCCCAACAGGCTCAACGGGCTATAATTTATCCGCTGGGGGACCGATTATCGATCCGAAGGCAGATATACTCGTGGTAACGCCAATTTGCGCGCATACCTTAAATGCAAAGAGTATTGTTTTGCCCGCAAGTGATAAGGTGGTTATTAAGATTGGACCGGGCAGGAAGATTGATGTAGAAAAAGTGGTAGCCACGTTTGACGGTGACACAAGTGTGAAGATGGAGACAAGTGATTATATTGAAATTACAAAATCGACAAAGATTACGCAGATTATCAAGCTGAGCAATGTCAGCTTTTTAGAAGCATTGCGAAATAAAATGGGAGATTCCAAATAGGAAAAGGAGAGGTTATATGAAGATAGAACGTCATACCAAAATTGTAGAATTAATTAGTAAATATGATATTGAAACACAGGAGGAGCTGGCGGAAAAGCTCAATGAGGCGGGCTTTAACGTGACACAGGCAACGGTTTCACGAGATATCAGGGAGCTTAAGCTGACAAAGGTATCAACGGATGGAAACAAGCAGAAATATGTGGTGCTCCAGAGTCAGGAAGGCTGGATGAGCGAAAAGTACATCCGGGTTTTGCAGGACGGCTTTGTGGGCATGACAAAAGCTTCCAATATTTTGGTTATCAAAACAGTTTCCGGTATGGCTATGGCAGTGGCGGCAGCGCTTGACGCAATGCAGTTTAAAGAGGTGCTTGGCTGTATCGCGGGAGATGATACGATATTTTGTGCAACGAGAAGCGACGAGGAAATTTTGTCGCTTATGGATAAAATGAGAAAAATAATAGGTAAATAAAGGTAACACTTCAGCCATGCCATTCATAATGTGCCAGATGTACAAACATATCAAATATCTTATTACACAATTGGCACATTATTCATGTAGGGCGTCCGCCCTATAGAAATGATTATATCAAATGCTCTTAGAGTGCAAGCACTCACGATCATTTGATATAATCATTTCTGCATGGCTGAATTGTCACAAATAAAGAGACTGTAGGAAATGGATACTTTAGACGAGGAGTGGACATTATGTTACTTAGTTTACATGTTAAAAATTTAGCATTGATTGACGAATGTGAGGTGGATTTCACGGAGGGGCTGAATATCCTTTCCGGTGAAACCGGTGCGGGAAAATCTATTATCATCGGCTCAATTAATCTTGCGCTGGGAGCGAAGGCATCCAAAGAAATCATAAGAGAAGACAAAGAATTTGCCCTTGTGGAGCTTGTGTTTCAGCTAGATACAAAAAAGCAGGCAAACCAGATTGCGGAGCTTGAAATAGAAGTGCCGGAGGACGGGCAGATTATCATAACAAGAAAGCTGATGAACGGAAAGAGTATCAGTAAAATAAACGGTGAGACGGTTCCGATTAATACGGTGAAGAGTGTTGCGGAAATACTCATTGATATTCACGGTCAGCACGAACATCAATCTCTTCTATATAATAAGAACCATCTGATTATTTTGGATGAGTTTGCGAAGGCGGAAATCCAGCCAATCAAGCAGCAGATAGCGGAGGCATATCACAGCTACGAAAAACTGAAAAAGCAACGAAAGGAATCATCTCTTGATGAGGAACAGCGAAAGAGAGAGCTTTCTTTTATTGAATTTGAACTGGATGAGATAGAAGAAGCTGCGCTTAAAGTCGGTGAAGATGAGGAGCTTGAAGAATTACATAGAAAAATGTCAAATTCCAAAAAAATAGTCGAAGGTATATCCCATATACATGCTAAGACAGGATATGAGGAGGAAGCGGCAGCAGGAGAAAATATCGGCAGAGCATTGAAGGAATTTTCTCAAATTGTGGATTATGATAAAAAAATCGAAGAGCTTTGTGGACAATTAAATGAAATTGATGCATTGCTGAATGATTTTAACCGAGAAGTTGCAGACTATATGATGGAGATGGAATTTTCGGATGAAGAGTTTAGCGAGACGACGAGTCGTCTGAATCTGATTAATCATTTGAAGGCAAAATACGGAAAGACCATTGAGGATATTTTAGACTATAAGAAGAAGCAGGAAAACAGACTTTCCCAGTTGTCCGAATATGAAGACTATATCCGGGGACTTGAAGAAGAGCTTGCGCAGGCAGAAGAAAATTTAGAGAAATTCTCCGGCTTACTTTCGACTGTTCGACAAAAACATGCAAAAGAGCTTGTCGACAAAATAAAAGCAAATCTGATTGACCTTAATTTCTTGAATGTAGATTTTGAAATTCAATTTTCTAAAACAAGCCATTATACCCAAAACGGATATGATGAGATTGAATTTATGATATCCACAAATCCGGGTGAGGCAATTCGTCCGCTTGGCAAGGTGGCTTCCGGCGGTGAATTGTCGAGAATTATGCTTGCAATCAAGACTGTTTTATCCAATAAGGATGAGACGGGAACACTTATTTTTGACGAGATTGATGTCGGAATAAGCGGAAGAACAGCGCAGATGGTTTCTGAAAAAATGGCAGTTATCGGAAGAACACAGCAGGTGCTTTGCATTACGCATCTTCCACAGATAGCAGCGATGGCAGACAGCCATTATGTAATCGAAAAGCAGGTAAAGGAAAACAAGACAGTTACCTTGATACGCAAATTAGATGAAAACGAAATTATACAGGAATTAGCAAGAATACTCGGAGGAGCCAAAATAACGGATACTGTGCTTCAAAATGCAAAGGAAATGAAAGAATTGGCAACTCGTACAAAAAATGTTACACTTCAGCCTTCGGCGTCATAGAAGCATCTTTTCTGGAAGAACTTGGATTTTCTGTGATTTTATCCACCAAAAGCACCTTGTGGCGTTGAAAGTTAGATGCTACCCAAAAAATGCCTAGTGTGAAAACTTTATAATAACAAATACTAAAAAAGGATATATAGAGTTTATATCCTTTTTTTTATATTTAGAAAATTTCTTCTGATTTCCTAAATATAAAAAGCTATTTATGCGCACCTCGCAGAGTGGAAGTGTTGCTTCGCAACCCGCTCGGGCGCAAAGTGTGAGCGAGCTCACACTTTATATATGGGAAGTTTTTCGAATTTCTCATAAGGCAATATTTCATTTATAAAGTTTAATGGAGGGTACCATGAAGAATAACAAATGTGTGGACAAAATATTTATAGCGGTTATACTTCTGTTCTTTACATTTTTAACCGGTGTAGCATATCATTCCATTAAAAAAGCGCTGCCGGATGAGATAAATATTGTTGCAAATGAGGAGCAACAGTTTAATTTTGGATTGCCTGTAAATGGTTTTATCAAGAGTGCTGTAGAAGTGTCGGAGATGGCGGAATCTGATATTCCAGCGAATCAGATCAAAATCGACATGCAAAAGCCATTTACATTAAAGTCTGGCAGCAGCGGGAGTTTTATCATGGCATGCAAGCTGTTTGGGCTAATCAGCGTGAAAGATGTCAAAATTGACGTAATCGAAAAGGAATATGTCATTCCCTGCGGTATTCCTATCGGAATTTATATCCAGACTGACGGAGTTCTTGTAATCGGAACAAGTGTAGTGAGTGCGGTGGACGGGCTGAATTATGAACCGGCATATAAGCTTGTCAAATCAGGAGACTATATTGTTGGGGTAAATGGTGTCGAAATAGGGAGTAAAAGCCAATTGATTGATATGGTAAATGAGTACGGAGCCGACAGCATCATACTAAATATTCGAAGAAACGGAGAACTGATTGATGTGAAAATTGAACCGGCACAGACAACTCCTGACGAATATAAGCTGGGAATTTGGGTCAGAGACAATACGCAAGGAATAGGAACACTCACCTTTATCAATGCGGACGGAGAGTTCGGAGCGCTTGGACATGGGATAAATGATGTGGATACGAGCACACTGATGGAATTAAAAACAGGAAATCTTTATGAGACAAATATTGTCTCCATTATCCGGGGGGAAAAAGGAAGTCCGGGAGAGCTGACAGGAACAATCGATTACGATTCAAGCAATATATTAGGTGATATCAAAAGCAATACGACAGAGGGGATTTTTGGCATATCGGAAAGAATACTGGGGGAATATGACAAAGACAGTGCAATGGAGGTAGGCTTAAAGCAGGAGGTAAAGCTTGGTCCGGCGAGTATTCGCTGTGATGTGGAAGGAGTCGTAAAGGACTACGCGGTAGAAATCGTTGAGGTCAATACGGGGGAGAACAATGTGAATAAAGGTATTGTTTTGAAGGTGACGGATGAGGACTTACTGCGTGTGACAGGAGGAATTGTGCAGGGAATGAGCGGCAGTCCGATTATACAGGACAATAAAATCATAGGCGCCGTAACCCATGTGTTTATACAAGACTCGACAAAAGGATTTGGAATATTTATTGAAAATATGCTGCAGGCAAAAGACCTAAATCCATAACGAGGTCTTTCATGAAAGGGGGATTTGTGATATAATGTCGTAGACATTATATCACCCCGAATGGGATACGATACGAATTACTTTGTAATTCGTATTAATAAGCTGTCGAATAGTGCGACAAATATGAGTTGCGAAACAATATTAATATTTATATAATACAATTAGTTTTTTGACAAAAAATGAAAACGGTACCAAGTAATTTTTCGAAAAAACAACAATAAGGGAAAGAAATATCTAAGGAGGAGTTTTTGATGGGTAAATTAAACGTTGCGATCGCGGATGATAATTCGAGAGTTGTGGATCTGCTCGATGAGATTATCAGCAGTGATGAGGAGCTTGAGGTAGTCGGAAAGGCTAGAAATGGGGAAGAAGCCTACCATATTATCAAGGAGAGAGAACCGGATGTAGTATTGTTGGATATTATTATGCCTAAAATGGACGGATTAAGTCTGATGGACAAAGTAAACAGAGATTCAACAATGAAAAAACGCCCTGCCTTTATTGTGATTACGGCAGTAGGACAGGAAAGGATTACCGAGGATGCGTTTAATTTAGGGGCTGATTATTATATCATGAAGCCTTTTGACAATACAATTGTTTTGAATCGAATCAAGAATGCCAAAAATGTTGCACCGAAGCATGTACAGGAAGTCAGAAAAGTAAATGCTTATGAAAATAAACGGGATTATGTGACAAGAAATCTGGAGTCAGACGTTACAAATGTGATACATGAAATCGGTGTTCCTGCACATATCAAAGGGTATCAATACTTAAGAGATGCTATTATTATGTCAGTAAATGATATGGAAATGCTTAATTCCATCACAAAAATACTCTATCCTACGATTGCGAAAATGCATCAGACTACGCCAAGCCGTGTAGAACGGGCAATCCGTCATGCGATTGAGGTAGCGTGGAGCAGAGGAAAAATGGATACGATTGATTCCTTGTTTGGCTATACCATTAATACAGGAAAAGGAAAACCGACAAATTCAGAATTTGTTGCCTTAATAGCTGACAAAATAAGACTGGAATATAAAAAGAAGGACAACTTCCCAAATTAGACAGCTTTAATACTTTAATGAGCCCTTGATTTATGTTATACTATGACTAGCATTATAACTCCGAATGGGATATAAGATTGAATTATGGAGTAATTCAATATAATGTATTTATTAATCAGGGCTTGGAGGTATTATTATGAAGAATATTTTGTTTGTGGCTTCAGAAGCAGTCCCCTTTATTAAAACCGGAGGTTTAGCGGATGTTGTAGGTTCGCTGCCGAAATATTTTGATAAAACAGAGTACGATGTAAGAGTAATTATACCGAAATACATATGTATAGCGGAAAAGTATATAAACAGCCTAAGCTATGTAACCCATTTTTATATGGATTTAGCATGGAGGACCCAATATGTGGGGGTATTGGAAACGGAATATGACGGTGTAAAAATATACTTTATTGATAATGAGTATTATCTGTCCGGCGACAAACCCTATGGAGAAATGTTTACCGACATTGAGAAGTTTTCCTTTTTTTCTAAGGCAGCTCTTTCTGCATTGCCGCTGATTGACTTTCGGCCAGACATCATACATTGCCATGATTGGCAGACGGGATTGATACCTGTTTATTTGAAAGACCGGTTTTACAAGGATGAATTTTATTCAAATATAAAAACAATTATGACGATTCATAATTTAAAATTCCAAGGAATATGGGATTTAAAGGCGACAAGAGATATCACAGGCTTGTCCATGTATTACTTCACACCGGACAAATTGGAGGCATATGGGGATGCCAACCTGCTCAAAGGCGGTTTGGTTTATGCGGACATGATTACAACGGTGAGCAATACCTATGCGGAGGAAATTAAGACAAATTTTTATGGGGAGCATTTAGATGGTCTGATCAACGCTCGCTCAAATGTTTTGCATGGAATTGTAAACGGAATTGACTATGAAGAGTACAATCCGGAGACAGACAGCTATATTGCGAAGAAGTATAATTTAAAGAATTTTAGAAGAGAAAAGATTAAAAATAAACTGGCATTGCAGGAAGAACTCGGATTGGAGGTAAACTCCAAGAAGTTCATGATTGGAATTGTTTCGAGACTTACAGATCAAAAAGGCTTTGATTTGATTGCATATATGATGGAAGATCTTTGTTCTCTCGATATTCAATTAGTCGTATTGGGAACGGGAGATCCGAAATATGAAAATATGTTCCGGCATTATGACTGGAAATATTTTGACAAGGTATCGGCAAATATTTTTTACTCAGAAGCTATGTCCCATAAAATATATGCATCGTGTGACGCTTTCTTGATGCCGTCGTTGTTTGAGCCTTGCGGATTGAGCCAGTTGATGAGTCTGCGCTACGGAACCGTACCGATTGTAAGAGAGACAGGAGGCTTGAAGGATACCGTCGAGCCGTACAATGAGTATGAAAGTACAGGCACCGGCTTTAGCTTCCAGAATTACAACGCACATGAGATGCTTGCTACAATTAAATATGCAATGCGGGTTTATTATAACAGAAAACGAGAATGGAACAAGATGATTGACAGAGGAATGGAGAAGGATTTTTCATGGAAGACCTCTGCGAAAGAATATGAGAAGTTGTATGATGATATGACTTCTGCGTAAGGAATAAAATCCGAGACAGTAAAGCGATTTTCGGGAAGATGAGAGGGACATACAAGGGTGTTGTATGTTTCTCTTATTTTATATTATAGGAAACAATATTTATGCGCAACTAGCTAACTCGCTCACACCTTTGTTATGCATACTTATGTGAAGACACAGTCTATGTCAGTTGACGTAATTAGACAATTAAACTATAATAAGAAGAATACCTATCAAAACATATATTCGATAATATAGAAAATGCTATAAGAAAGGCGGCATATAAAATGGATTATACAGATAGAAACGGAAAGCCTGTAGATCTAAAGAAAAGAGCACAGGAGCATATAAAAAAGCTAAAGGAAGAAGAAAACAAGTCAGAGAGCAAGAAAACAAAAGAAACAAAATAATTTTATTGCGCTGAATATAGTCACGTAGTGACATCTTCCGTTCACATTCGTGCACATAAATAGTTTTCATATCACAGGAAATTTCTGCGAAATTTCCTGTGATATGAAAAAGGATTTTGCAAATCTTTGTAGAATATATATAATAGAGAGATAATTGAAGCATGTTAAGCTGTGATGTTAAAGGAAAGGTGATAAACCATGACAATAAGAGAAAATTTGGAACAATGGGAAGCTGATTACCTAAGTAAATATGCGGCACTTAGCAAAAATTCAAAAGGACGAGATATCGAGGAGGTAGCTTGCGATATCCGTCCTGTTTATCAGAGAGACAGGGACAGGATATTGCACTGCAAGTCTTTTCGACGTCTCAAGCAGAAAACACAGGTATTTTTATCGCCTGAGGGTGATCATTACCGGACGAGGCTGACCCATACACTGGAGGTTTCCCAGACGGCAAGAACGATTGCAAAAGCACTGAGGCTAAACGAAGAGCTTGTGGAGGCGATTGCTCTCGGACATGATTTGGGACATACCCCATTTGGACATGCCGGAGAGGCAGCACTGGATTCTGTATGCAGCCACGGGTTTAAACATTACGAGCAGAGTATCAGAATTGTAGAAAAGCTGGAGAAGGGCGGAAGAGGTCTAAATCTGACTGTAGAGGTGAGAGACGGAATTTTAAACCACGGCACAGCAGGAAATCCTTCTACGCTGGAGGGAAAAGTTGTCAGATTAGCGGATAAAATTGCCTATATCAACCATGATATCGATGATGCCATCAGAGGAAGAATATTGACGGAGGATGATTTGCCTTTAGAGTACCGCAAAATTCTTGGATTTTCCGTGCGGGAGAGACTGAATACGATTATCCACGACATTGTGAAAAACAGCGAGGGAAAGCCGGATATTATCATGTCGGATAAGGTCGGAGAGGCGATGAGGGAGCTTCGTGCTTTTATGTTTGCGAACGTCTATAAAAATCCGGAGGCAAAGGGCGAAGAGACGAAGGCAAAGGCGATGCTTGTCGCATTGTTTGAGCATTATATGAAGCACAATGAGGATATGTCACAGGAATACATTGATATGATAGAGAAAAAGAATGAGGATATAGAGCGCGTGGTGTGTGACTATATTGCGGGCATGACAGACCAGTATGCGATGTCGAAATTTGCCCAGTATTTTATGCCAAAATCATGGAATGTGTATTAAGATTTAGATAGATTGTTGGAGGCAGGATTATGTTTTATCCAGAAGATTTAGTAGAGGAAGTCAGAGCGAAAAATGATATAGTGGATGTGGTGTCTTCTTATGTAAGACTGCAGAGAAAGGGAAGCTCTTATTTCGGGCTTTGCCCCTTCCACAATGAGAAATCACCGTCCTTTTCGGTATCCCCGGGCAAGCAGATGTACTATTGCTTTGGGTGCGGAGCGGGCGGAAATGTCTTTACGTTCGTTATGGAATATGAAAATTATACCTTTCAGGAGTCACTGAAATTTTTGGCGGAACGCGCGGGTGTTGATCTGCCGGAGATAGAATACTCCGAGGAAGCAAAACGGCAGGCGGATTTAAAAACCACAATATTGGATATCAATAAGCAGGCGGCACAATATTTTTATTACCAGTTAAAACAGAATGCAGGAAAAACAGCGCATGAGTATTTGACCAAACGTGAACTGACCGAGGATACCATCAAGCGGTTTGGTCTTGGATATTCAAGCAAGTATAGTGATAATTTGTATCGGTTTTTTAAGGACAAGGGTTATTCCGATGAGATATTGAAAGAGACAGGCTTGTTTAATATAGATGAAAAGCGAGGCTTTTACGATAAGTTTTGGAACAGGGTTATTTTTCCGATTATGGACGTAAACAGCAAGGTGATTGGTTTTGGCGGCAGAGTCATGGGAGATGGAAGTCCCAAATACTTAAACTCTCCCGAGACGAGAGCGTTTGACAAAAGCAGGAATCTGTACGGGCTTAATTTTGCGCGAACTGCGAGAAAGAGCTATCTTTTGCTCTGCGAAGGATATATGGATGTGATTGCGCTTCATCAGGCAGGTTTTACGAATGCGGTTGCCTCCCTTGGAACGGCACTGACACCGGGACATGCCAATCTGATGAAGCGCTACACGGAGCAGGTGTACATCACCTACGACAGTGACGGAGCGGGAAGGAATGCGGCAGTGCGTGCCATCCCGATTTTGAAGGAGGTCGGGCTTACAGTCAAGATTATTGATATGCGGCCGTATAAGGACCCCGATGAATTTATTAAGAACCTTGGTGCAGAGGCATACGAGGAAAGAATTGAGAAGGCGACAAACAGTTTTATGTTTGAGCTTGAAATTTTGGAGCAGGGCTTTGATATGAAAGATCCCGAGAGTAAGACAAAGTTTTTTCATGAGATTGCGAAGAAGATTTTGGAATTTCAGGAGGAGCTGACGAGGGAAAATTACATTCAGGCGGTTGCGGAGAAGTACAATACGGGATATGAGAATTTAAGACGTCTTGTGACAAGTGTTGCAATCAAGCTAGGCGGAATGCCGGTGCGCGAGAAGCCGAAGCAGGCAGCAGGCAATACGAAGCCAAAGGACGGGGGAATGAGGGAATCCCAGAGAATTTTAATTACGTATTTGATAGAAGAAGAGGGCTTGTACGATAAAATTAAGCAGTATATCGGACCGGATGATTTTACGGAGCAGTTGTATTATACGGTGGCAGCTATTTTATTCGAGCAGCTTGAAAAAGATGAGGTAAACCCTGCAAAAATTATCAATCATTTTACAGATGAGGAAGAGCATAAGCAGGTGGCGGCGTTGTTTAACACAAAGCCGAAGGCAGTAGAAACAAAAGGTGATAAGGAAAAGGCTTTGCAGGAAACGCTTGTGAGAGTGAAGGAAAACAGTTTGATTTATAAAAGTTCCAATATGAACTCTGGTGATATTATTGCAGAAATGCAAAAACTGACAGAGGGAAAGAAAATGATTGAAAAACTTCGAACATTGCATATTTCCTTAGATTAGGGCTAAAATATAAAAGATTATGGAAGGGTGAATACTATGCAGGAAAACGTATTGAATTTAAGTGACATGATGAGAGAGCTTCTGGAGCTTTCCAAGAAGAAAAAAAATGTTCTGGAATATAGGGAAATCAATGATTTTTTCTCTGATGTAGAGCTGTCTAGTGAAGAGTTTGAAAAGGTTTTGGATGTGCTTGAGAAAAATAATGTTGACGTACTTCAAATGACAGAAGAGGAGGAAGAGGAGCCCCTCCTGCTTGAAGAGGAAGAAGATACAGAGCTGGATGTTCTGGATTTGTCTGTGCCGGATGGAATTTCAATTGATGATCCGGTCAGAATGTACTTGAAGGAAATTGGAAAGGTTCCGCTTCTGAGCGGCGAGGAAGAAATCGAGCTTGCTAAAAGAATGGAGAAAGGCGACGAGGAAGCAAAAAAAAGGCTTGCTGAGGCTAATCTTCGACTTGTAGTAAGCATTGCGAAGCGCTATGTAGGGCGTGGAATGCTCTTTCTCGACCTAATTCAGGAAGGAAATCTGGGACTTATTAAGGCGGTAGAAAAATTTGATTACACGAAGGGCTATAAATTCAGTACTTATGCCACTTGGTGGATTAGACAAGCTATCACAAGAGCAATTGCTGATCAGGCAAGAACAATACGAATTCCTGTTCATATGGTTGAGACAATCAACAAATTAATCCGTGTGTCAAGACAGCTTCTTCAGGATATGGGGCGTGAGCCGCTGCCGGAAGAGATTGCAAAGGAGATGGATATTCCGGTGGAACGCGTGAGAGAAATCTTAAAGATTTCCCAGGAGCCTGTTTCCTTGGAAACCCCGATTGGTGAGGAGGAGGACAGTCATCTTGGAGATTTTATTCAGGATGATAACATTCCGGTTCCTTCCGAGGCGGCAGCGTTCACTCTTTTGAAGGAACAGCTTATGGAAGTGCTGGATACGCTGACAGAGCGGGAACAGAAGGTGTTACGTCTTCGTTTTGGCTTGGATGATGGACGTGCCAGGACTTTGGAGGAAGTAGGAAAAGAATTTAATGTGACTAGAGAAAGAATCAGACAGATTGAGGCAAAGGCACTCAGAAAATTAAGACATCCAAGCCGGAGCCGGAAATTGAAGGATTATTTGGAATAGTCTGCACGATAATACAAATGGATATATGGAGGCAAAATGCAGTTATCAAACAGACTGTCTGCTGTGGCAGACATGGTAAGCAGAGGGAACCGTCTGGTGGATGTGGGAACCGACCACGGATATCTGCCGATTTATTTGATTAAAACAGAAAAAATACCATCCGCAATTGCGATGGATATCAACAAAGGACCTATCGAGAGGGCAAAGGAGCATATTGCAGAGCATAAGCTGGAAAGTTACATAACAACGAGACTTTCGGACGGAGTGACAGCATTGCAGGAGGGGGAAGGAGATACCCTTGTCATAGCCGGAATGGGAGGCGGACTCGTCATAAAAATCATAACAGACGGAGAGAAAAAGCTGGAGGATTTTCGGGAATTGATATTACAGCCTCAATCGGAAATTGAACTGGTCAGGAGGTTTTTAATTGACCGTGGATATGCGATTGTGGAAGAAAATATGATATTGGAGGATGATAAATTCTATCCGATGATGAAAGTGATAAAAGAAAAAACTCCTTCTTATGAGAAAACTGTATTTTACAAATACGGAAAAAAGCTGTTGGAAAATAAAAATCCGGTGTTGAAGATATTTTTGGAGAAAGAGTTTGTGACCTACACAAATATTTTTGAGACACTTGCAAGTCATCCAAAGCAAAAGGAAGGATTAAGACTTGCCGAAGTGGAAAAAGAATTAGAATATATAAAGGAGGCTCTGACATATTATGAAGTGTAATTCCTTAATAGAGATATTGGAAGAGCTGTCACCTTCAAATTTGGCGGAAGCATGGGATAACGTAGGACTTCAAATCGGTTCTGCGAAAAAAGAGATTAATTGTGTCTACATTGCGTTGGATGCGACAGATAACGTGGTGAATGATGCGATAAATAAAAAAGCAGATTTGCTTCTGACCCACCATCCCCTAATTTTTAAAGGTGTAAAGAACATTACAGATGAAGAGTTTATCGGACGAAGAATCCGAAGCCTTATTCAAAATGATATAAATTATTATGCGATGCACACAAATTTTGATGTCACGGTGATGGCTGATTTGGCGGCCGATTATTTAAAACTTGCCAATCAGGAAATACTGGAAAAGACAGATGAGGCGCACGGCATTGGAAAGATTGGACTCCTCCCGCGTGAGATGGAGATATATGAATTATGTGAATATGTAAAAGAGGTATTTTCTCTTAATCATGTAAAGGTGTTCGGCGATTCTGACCAGAAAATAAAAAGAGTGGCAGTTATGCCGGGCTCAGGAAAAAGCTACATTCAGAGTGCAATCCGCGCAGAGGTGCAGGTTATGATTACCGGTGATATCGACCACCACGAGGGTATTGATGCGGCGGCGTCAAACCTTGTCATAATCGATGCGGGGCATTACGGAATTGAGCATATTTTTGTCAAATATATGGAGGAATTTATTCGGAATAAATTTGCAGGAATAAACGTATATGCGGAAGAAAGAAGTGACCCTTTTCAAATTATATAGCTTAGTAAAGGAGGCAGCACGATGGAAAATGAAATGATAAAAGTGAACGTTGAGGGAGAAGAGAGAGAATATCCTTATGGCACTGCATTTACCACAATTGCGGAGGAATATCAGCCGAAGAAGGAGCAGGAGATTGTCCTTGTGATGATAGAAAACAGGCTAAGAGAGCTTCACAAGAGACTGAAGGAGCCATGCAGCATTTCCTTCATCACGACAGGTGATTCCATCGGCAATATGACTTACAGAAGAAGTGCGGTGCTGCTTTTATTAAAAGCTGCCTATGAGGTGGCAGGTAAAGGGAATATCAAGGACATGAGAATTCACCATTCCGTGAGCAGCGGCTATTATTTTACAATAACCGGAGATATTGTGCTGGATGAGGAATTTGTCGGCAAGATAAAGGCGAAAATGCAGGAGATTTCTGCACAGAAGCTGCCAATCTTAAAGAGAACCATTCATACGGAAGATGCGATTAAATTGTTTAATAAGTATGAAATGTTAGAAAAAGAGAGATTATTCCGATATCGAAGACCGTCGAAAGTCAATATTTACAGCTTAGATAATTTTGAAGACTATTTTTACGGTTATATGGTGCAAAATGTCGGTATGATTAAATATTACGAGTTGTATTTATATAAGGGAGGCTTGGTGCTCCAGCTTCCGACAAGTAAGGCTCCGGCAGTAGTACCTCCTTTTAAGCCGCAGGAGAAGCTGTTTGAGGTACAAAGAGAATCCATGAGATGGGGCGAGAAGCTGGAAATCGGAAGCGTCGGAGCCTTAAATGACAGGATTGTATCCAGCACGGCGAGCAAGCTGATACTGCTTCAAGAGGCACTTCAGGAGAAGAAGATAGCAGAGATAGCCCAGCAGGTCATAAACAAACCGGATGTCAAATTTGTTATGATTGCAGGGCCGTCCTCATCGGGAAAGACGACGTTTTCACATCGTCTGTCCATTCAACTTGAGGTAAACGGATTAAGGCCTCACCCGATTGCGGTAGATGACTACTTTATCAACCGGGAAGACGTCAAGAAAGATGAATTTGGCAAATATGACTTTGAAGCCTTGGAAACCATTGATATAGAGCTTTTTAATAAGGATATGTCAGCACTTCTTAGAGGAGAGCGAGTGGAGCTGCCTACTTTTAACTTTAAGACGGGCAAGCGAGAATACAGAGGAAACTTTAAGCAGCTTGGCAAGGATGATATTCTTGTTTTGGAGGGAATCCACTGCTTAAATGACAAGCTTTCCTATTCTCTTCCGAAGGAAAATAAATTTAAAATCTATATCAGTGCACTGACTCAGCTTAACATTGACGAGCATAACCGTATACCGAGTACGGACGGAAGATTGATTCGAAGAATGGTAAGAGACGCCCGCACAAGAGGGACTTCCGCGAAGCAGACAATCGATATGTGGTATTCGGTTCGAAGAGGTGAAGAAAGAAATATATTCCCTTATCAGGAAGAGGCAGATGTCATGTTTAACTCTGCCCTGATTTATGAGCTGGCGGTGCTTAAGCTGTATGCGGAGCCGCTTTTATTTGGAATTGATAAAACTGAGCCGGAGTATCCGGAAGCGAAAAGACTGCTGAAGTTTTTGGATTATTTTCTGGCGATTGGCAGTGAAGAGATTCCAAATAACTCGATTTTGCGTGAATTCGTAGGCGGAAGTTGTTTTAATGTATAAAGATTATAGGTGTAAGGTACAAATGGAAGGCAGATAAGTATGAGTATGGAAAAGGTTGCATTAATCGGGAGCGGTGCGGTAGGAGGCGTTTATGCCAAATACCTGCATCTCACCTATGGTGATAAATTTTATGTGGTGGCAAACAAAAGCCGAAGAGAACGTCTGGAAAAACAAGGGCTTCGGGTAAATGGCATTGTTTTTAAGCCGAGGCTGATTTCTTCTGAGGAAGAGACAAAGATGGATTTGATTATTTTTGCC
This sequence comes from Konateibacter massiliensis, assembly GCF_900184995.1. Lineage (GTDB taxonomy): Bacteria > Bacillota > Clostridia > Lachnospirales > Lachnospiraceae > Lachnotalea > Lachnotalea massiliensis. The sequence goes on along the minus strand of NZ_LT860099.1, from coordinate 1,730,397 downwards.
GTAAAAAACTATGATTTGGAGCAAGCGATTGCAGATGTAAAGAATTTGGTGAAGGACGGCACAATTATGCTTCCGCTTTTAAACGGAATAACGGCAAGTGACCGCATTCGGGAGGCATATCCGACAGCCCGCACACTGCTCGGGCTATCGATGGGGATTGATGCGCTTCGGACAGAGGACGGAATTGTAAACACGGATGACGGTGTGGTTCAGCTTGGTTATGAGGATAATACGGTTATCTCCGGTGAGGTAGCTGAGGTGGACGAGTATTTGAGAAATGCCGGTATCTGTTCGAAGGTTTTCCCTGATATGAAGCGTATGCTTTGGAGAAAGTGGATGCTGAATGTAGGCGTGAATCAGGCATCGGCGGTTGCGGAGGCAAAATTCAAATATTTTGGACAGAATAAGGAGCTTCTTACCCTGTTTCGCAGTGCGATGCTGGAGGTGCTTGCTATCGCAGAAGCTTGCAAGGTAAACTTGACGATGGAGGATGTGGACCAGATTGAGGAGGTCATTGTAAACTTTACTCCGGAGGGAAAAACCTCAATGCTTCAGGATATTGAGGCAAAGAGAAGAACAGAAATTGACTATTTTGCAGGAACCGTTATCGAGTATGGAAAGAAGACGGGAGTGCCGACTCCCGTGAATGATACCTTGTATTTGGCGCTGAAAGCCAAGGAGGATATCTACCTGAAAGAAAGCTGACACGTTAATTTACTATTGTGTAAAAACCTTCGGTATGTTAAAATATTTTTTTGTAAGTAGGATGGATGATCGCGGCTGCAAGTGTCGAAAGACCGCAGGTGAGGAAAGTCCGGGCTTCATAGGGCAGGATGCCGGATAACGTCCGGTGGAGGTGACTCCAAGGATAGTGCAACAGAAATATACCGCCGGTTTAACCGGTAAGGTTGGAAGGGCAGTGTAAGAGACTACCGCTGGCTTGGTAACAAGACAGGCATATGTAAACCCCATCCGAAGCAAGACCGAATATAAGCATACAGTTGCCCGCTGGCTTTAGGTAGGTCGCTTGAAATCTATGGCAACATAGATTCTAGATAGATGATCATTCACGACATGACCCGGCTTATAGTCCTGCTTACATAAAAAGAAAACAGAAGGAGGAAGAAATATGAAAAAATTAAAAAAGGCATTGGTACTGGTGACAACGCTTGCATTAGCAGTTACAGCAGCAGCGTGTTCCGGTGGGACAAAGGAAGGAACTGCGGCTGAGGGAAGTGATGCAGCAGCAAAAAAGTATACGATTGCTACGGATACCGTATTTGCACCGTTTGAATTTACGGATGCAAGCAATAATTTTGTGGGAATTGACATGGATATTTTGGAAGCGATTGCGAAGGACCAGGGCTTTGAGTATGAAATAAATTCATTAGGCTTTGACGCGGCAATCCTTGCAGTGGAGGCCGGACAGGCTGACGGTGTTATTGCCGGAATGTCAATTACAGATAAAAGAAAAAATACCTATGATTTTTCAACCCCTTATTATGAGGCGGATGTAACCATGGGTGTGGCACAGGGATCAGACGTGGCTTCCTATGAGGATTTATCAGGCAAGAAGGTGGCGGTAAAAACAGGTACAAACGGTGCTGACTTTGCAAAATCAATCGCAGATCAGTACGGCTTTGAGATTACAGAGTTTTCTGATTCACCGACCATGTATCAGGATGTTATTGTAGGAAATACAGTGGCATGCTTTGAGGATTATCCGGTAATGGCTTACAACATCCAGCAGGGTGCGAAGCTTGAGATGCCGGGCGACATCAGAGAAGCAGGAAGCTCCTATGGCTTTGCCGTTAAAAAAGGAGAGAATGCAGAGCTTCTTGAAATGTTCAACAAGGGTCTTGAGAACATAAAGGCAGACGGAACTTACGACGCAATTATTGATAAGTATACGAAGTAATATGCGAATGTAATTATATTTAAATGGATAACACGTGTGGAGACATACGTGTTATCACTTAAGTATATTTATATGATACCAAGGTCAAAAGGTCATGTGTTTCATGTTGATATGAAAGAAAGTGGGTAAGATATGTCAATAATAGAATTACTGAAAGAGAATTATGTAACCTTGCTGTCGGCGATGGGAAACACTCTTGAACTTACATTTTTATCTCTGATATTTGCGTCTTTGATTGGTTTGTTTTTTGGTATGCTGAACGTATCCAAAAAGAAGTGGATGCATGTCATTGCCAATATCTACATAGATCTAGTGCGAGGCGTTCCGCTTATCGTTTTAGCATTTTTCATTTATTTTGGTATCCCGATGGCAACGGGAATCAAGCTGAATGCTTTGGTGGCAGGTATTATCGCATTGAGCTTAAATGCAGGTGCCTACATGGCGGAAATTGTAAGAGCGGGTATTCAGTCGATTGATAAGGGACAGATGGAAGCAGCGAGAAGTCTCGGACTTCCTTACGGAGTTTCCATGCGGAAGGTTGTGCTTCCACAGGCAATCAGAGTCATGATACCGTCGATTATCAATCAGTTTATCATTACGCTGAAGGATACCTCCATTTTATCGGTTATCGGATTCCCGGAACTTACCAAAACGGGAAGTATCATTATTGCCAGAAACTTTGAAGTTTTCAAAATGTGGGGAGTTATTGCAATTATGTATTTAATTGTGATAACAACTCTTTCTAAAATAGCGAAGGCTTTGGAGAGGAGGATGTCATATGGCAAGTAAAATCAGTGTAAAAGGGCTTGTAAAAAGCTTTGGTCATTTAGATGTTTTAAAGGGCATGGATGTCGAGATACAAGAAGGTGAGGTAGTATGCCTGATTGGACCTTCCGGCTCCGGAAAAAGTACATTTTTAAGATGCTTAAACCGTTTGGAGAAAATTACAGGCGGCACGGTTATTGTGGATGGATTTGATGTCACGAGCAAGCAGACGGATATTAATAAGGTGAGGGAAAACATCGGAATGGTATTCCAACACTTTAATCTTTTCCCCAATCTCACAGTAATCCAGAATATCATGCTGGCTCCGGTGGAGCTTAAGAAGTACAGCAAGGAAGAGGCAAAACAGAGAGGTTTTGAGCTTCTAAAGCGAGTAGGCTTAGAGGATAAGGCAGATGTATATCCGTCCAAGTTATCGGGAGGTCAAAAGCAGCGTGTTGCAATAGCAAGAGCTTTGGCGATGAATCCTGATATTATGCTCTTTGACGAACCGACAAGTGCCTTGGACCCGGAAATGGTCGGAGAAGTGCTTGAGGTTATGAAGCAGCTTGCAGTAGACGGAATGACGATGGTAGTTGTGACACATGAGATGGGATTTGCCAGAGAGGTTTCCGACCGTGTAATATTTATGGACGGCGGCTATATTGTGGAAGAAGGAAAACCTGCAGATATATTCAGTAATCCGAAAAATGCACGTACAATTGACTTTTTGAATAAGGTATTATAATTTTGATAGAAAACAGATAGGGCAGCCTCACTTAGTGCGATTACCCTATCTGTTTTCTATGATGGGAAGATGGTATTTGAGGGGGGACTATGGAACAACAATTTAAAAAAGAAAGAGTATTAATTGGACAAGGTAAAATGGCTAAGGTGTATCTTTGGAATGGTTTTGCCTATAAGTGCTTTGATAAAGACTATCCAGAGGATTGGATTGCATATGAAATGAAAATTCAAACTACAATCAATCAACTAAGGCTGCCAACGGTTAAATATTATTCATCTGAAATTTCTCATAGCATAAAAATGGATTATATAAGTGGAATAACACTTGCGGATAGAGTTCGTAAAGAAAAGTATAAAAATGGTCTTGAAGATTTATTTTCTATTTTTTTTAAAATTCATCAAAAAGGGGTTACGAATTTGCCGAGACTTAATCCATTTTTGTTGAAGTCGATAGAAATGCTTAACGTGGAGGACGCTCAAAAAGAGCGTGCCATCGAATATATATCAGATATAGCTGACGATGATATTCTTTGCCATCTTGATTATCATTTTCTAAATCTGATGTATACAGAAGACGGCTATTGTATCATTGACTGGGTAAATGCTAAAATTGGTAATCCGATTTATGATTTTGCAAGGACCTATGTTATCTTGTACGAATATGCAAATCGGTTGTCTAAAAAATATTTAAATATGATAAAAGCACATGGTGAGTTTGATACAACAGATTTGCAAAAGGCGATTTATGTCATGGCGCTTCATCGGCTATCGGAACGAAGCAGCGAGAAAATCAATCAGCTTATATTATTTAATAATGTATTGACTTGAACACTGTGTCGCCCTTTACAATCAGTTTAAAGGAGATGAGTAAATGGAATTGATGACTGTATCTGAAGTATCAAAAGTGTTTCATATATCAACGCGTATGTTAAGGTATTATGAAAAAATAGGCTTGATAGAAAGTGCAAAGAAAGAGGATTACGCATATAGGGTTTATGATGAAACTGCAATCAGCCGATTACAGCAGATTATTATTTTGCGAAAGCTCCATATCCCTTTAAAGCAGATTGCAGTCATACTTAACGATGATTGCCAGCAAGAGACATTGCGTATTTTACTCCAAAAGATGGCGGAACTGGATGAAGACATCCATGCACTTAAAATTGTACGTGATATATTAAATGCCTTTACAATAAGACTTAATGCAAGCCTGGAAAAACATATACGTTTGGATATAATAAAAGATCAGGACTTGATAGAAATTACAAATACTCTTCTTCTTCCAAAATCTAGTTTAAAGGAGGAGTGTGCAATGTCCGCACTCAATAACGCAAATGAGAAGATTGAAAGCAAGATGGATATCAGAATCTTATATCTTCCGCCAACTACGGTAGCAGCAAGTCAGTATATCGGTGAAAATCCGGAAGAGGAATCCGGCAATCGATTAGCTGCATTTATCAAAGAGAACAACTTGACAGTTGTTAAGCCTGATTTTCGAGTTTATGGATTTAATAATCCGTCACCAAATGAGGAATGTGAGAACTATGGATATGAGTTCTGGGTATCGGTGCCTAAGGAAATGGATGTTAAGCTGCCACTTGTTAAAAAGGAATTTGAAGGCGGATTATACGCGGCTCATTGCATTAAAATGGGAGATTTTCATGAATGGAAGTTATTTATGGATCAAATGAAGGCTTCAAAAGAATACGACATTGACTGGAGAGAACCCCTTGAAATGGGAGGGTGTCTGGAGGAACATATTAACGCCTTTTCTCTTTATAATGGCGAAATAAGTGACTTTATACAGTTAGACTTATTAATTCCGATCAAGAGAAAATAAACTGCTTATGCGCACGAATGCAAGCGGAAGATGTCACTACGCAACCCATCAAGAAAGTGTGAGCACAGCTCACACTTTTTTCATGGTGGAAGAACGGACAATCAGTCTGGGAAGCGTAGTAAAAGACTGCACCTGGAGAGCAGGATTTTTAATCTTGCGAAGCAGTATGTCCGCCGCCTGATTGCCCATCTCATAGACATCGATATCAATGACTGTCAGAGGCGGGTCTATAATTTGCGATAAGGGATAGTCATCAAACGTAATAAGACCGATATCCTCTGGTATAGACAAATTATTTTTTGTGATAGCCTTAACCGCCCCCATTGCAATTTGATTGTTTTCGCATATAATAGCATCCGGAAGAGAAGGATAGCGCAACAGTTCTTCCATCATAGAAAATCCGCTTTCCTTTGTATATTTTCCGTATTTAATAAATTCATCCTCTATGGAAAGGCCGTTGATGTTCATATAGGATACAAAGCCTTGCAGCCGGTGCCTTGATATTTCATCACTTTTAGGACCTCCTATAAAGGCAATTTTTGAATATCCGCACTCTTCTAAATATTCCATTGCCATTTGCCCGGACACTCGATTGTTTATATCAATCCAGCAGGAGGTACTGGCAAAAGGAGGTCTTCCGATAATAATATGAGGAAAATTATTTTTCACAAAGAATTCCACCAATTGTCTTGACGTCGCAGAACCATGTATCAGCAATCCGTCCGCCGTATTTCGTCCTACAATTTCTCTTATGGTAGTATAAGCCTCCTCTTGACTTGAGACACCGACAAAAGATAAATTATAATTCTTTTTTCTTATTACGCTTTCCGCACCGCATAGTATTTCGAACATATGAGGATTATGGAAAGCCGTATGTAATTCGGTGACTGCAAGAAATATAATGTTATTCGAACGTTTATGCTTAAAATTGCTGGCTTGTGCATTCGGATGATAGTCAAGCCGTTCCATCACTTCTTTTACATGCCGTCTTGTCTGTTCTGAAATATAAGGCTTATTGTTTAGTATCTTCGAAACCGTTGCAGCGGAAACCCCGGCTTCCTTTGCAACATCTTTTATCGTAACAGCCATATGAAATCCCTTTCTCTCTTCAATTCTTATGGGTATAGTATAACGATTACCTAAAAAAATCAAGCAATATGTATAGAAAACATTTGCTACGGAGTGATTTATTGTTATAATTTGCATATAAATACCGGTGTTTTAAGAAAAAAAGTAAACCTATGATTTTCTTATGAGAAGGAGAGGGATAAGAGTTGAAAAAATTAATGAAAAAATCAGGAAGTTTATTTCTTTGTATTGTCATGACATTAACGTTATTGCCTCAGATGAAGGTCAATGCAGCAGATAGTCTTCAGGGGGAGTCAATTTATCAGATTATGGTAGATCGTTTTTATGACGGAGATTCATCAAATAATGCAACAGGTGAGGCTTTTCGCTATACGGAAAATTCGCAGGATGATTTTCGATACATGCATGGGGGTGATTGGCAGGGTATCATAGATAAAATTTCCTACATAAAAGATATGGGATACACTGCAATTTGGATATCTCCTGTATCCGATCCGCAGCTATGGGGAGTTCCGGATTCAAGCGGAAAGCAATGGCCAACTGCCTATCATGGCTACAATGTCTATGATCCAAATCGTGCCAGCCGATACTTTGGAACGAGTGATCCGAACGAGAGTAAGGAAAAATTAAAGGAATTGGTGGATGTTTGCCATGATAATGAAATAAAGGTAATTTTAGATGTGGTTCCAAACCATATCGGAGACTACCTGCAGGGAACCGGCAGCTCAGCTCATTATATTTCAAATACGGGACTGAAAGAAGGTTCTCAGGTAGAGCCGGCATCTCCGTTTAACAATGTTTTATGGTATCACAACAAAGGAGATATTAATTTTGATTTGGAGCATCCTCATACAAGTGCCAGTACTCAGATGCTGGAGGAAGGCGATTTGGGAGGCTTAGATGATATTGACTTTGATAATCCGGAGGCAAAGCAGGCAGTATTTGACTCAATTAAAGAATGGTTCACCTATACAGGAGCAGATGCAGCCAGAGTTGATGCGGCGAAATGCATGAAGCCATCCGATATTCATGAGCTTGAGGAATACTTGGGGGTAACTACCTTCGGTGAAAACTTTGACATGGATGTGGATTTTATAAAAGACTGGGTGGGGGACGATGCAGAAACAGGAATGCTTGATTTTCCTTTGTTCCAAGCCATTGTAAATGATTTTGCATACGGACAGAATTTTAATAATACTTCCGAAATTTCAATTCAGTCAATTTTTGATCAGGATAATCTTTACGGAACAAATGTAAACGAAATGGTTACGTTTATTGATAACCATGACAGAAACCGTTTTCTCACCGAAGCAGGCGGCGATGTTGCAAAGCTGCACAATGCGCTGACTTTTATATTTGCGGCAAGAGGAGTTCCGGTTGTTTTTCAGGGAACAGAGCAAAACCGGGGAAATGCCAATGGAGCGTCAATCAGCGGTATTGCCGATACATGGAATCGCTGGTCAATGGTGACAAAGGATGAAAACGGCAATGTAATAAAGGATTATTTTGATACTTCGACAAATACATATCAGTTGATTGCAGACTTGAACGAGCTGAGACAGGAATATGAGGCACTGAGATACGGAACCCAGAGAGAAATGTGGACTGCGACGCATACTTATGCGTTTTCCAGAAGGATGGACAGCGGGGAAAATAAAGGTCAGGAGTTAATCTGTGCCTTCCATAATTCTTCCGATACGGAAACCGTGACGATGTCCATACGTGCCGAGAGCAGTATTACACCGGGAACTACGCTGGTAAATGTTATGAATCCGAATGATAAGATTACGGTATCAGCAGATAAGAAGGTGAGCATTACCCTAGCAGGTAATCAAGCTAAGATTTATGCGGTAGATGAAGAGGCGGAGAATCCGGAAACGGTGTCGGTAACATTTACAATTAAAAATGCAACGACGACTTGGGGACAAAACGTTTATATTACAGGTAACTGCGCAGAGCTTGGCAATTGGAGTCCGAGTGCGGCGGTAGGACCTGCAACTTGCCCGAATTACCCGAATTGGAATTTGACAGTATCTCTACCGGTAGGAAAACAAATTGAGTTTAAAGCAATCAAGAAGGACGGAGCCGGTAATGTAGTATGGCAAAGCGGTAATAATCACAGTTATACCGTACCTTCATCAGGGGTAGGAGAAATCAGTATTGATTGGTAAAAGTTAAGGATGAAAGAATTTTAATGAAAGGTGAAAAAAGATGAAGAAAAAAATTGCATTGGTTTTGAGTGCGGCTATGGCTGTAATGAGTTTAGCCGGATGCGGGAGTGAAAAAGAAAGTCTTTCGGCAGCAACAACGCAAGAAAGCGGTAATAGTCAGACGGAGGTAGTCGTTTGGCATGACGGAAATGATGCCATCATGGAGATATTGGAAGATGGTGTAAATGAAGCATTAAACAGTGAGGGTATTTCCGTTAAATTTGAGAGAAAGACCGGATTGACCGATCAGATGAAGTTATATGGAAACGATGAGGCAAACGGGCCGGATATGTATCTGTATGCCCATGACTCACTGGGTACATTTGCTGAAATGGGGATTTTAGCACCTATAACGGATGTACTTGACGAGAGCGATTATGCCGATATGCTTCCGATGACACTTCGGGCAGGTGTTTACAAGGATACACAGTATCTTTTGCCGGTATACTTTGAAACACTGCTGTTTTTGTACAATAAAGATTTATGGCAAGGAGAAGTACCGTCTACAACCGAAGAGCTTTACGAGTATATGGAGAGCAACACGGATACCTCGGCGGGAACATACGCTTTGGTGAACCAGCATTCCACAGCTTATAATGTTGCGCCGTTTATCAACGGATTTGGCGGATACATTATAAATGAACAGTCTAAGCCGGGATTAGATGATGAAAAAACAATAGAGGCAATTGAATATAATAAAAAATTTGCAGCCTTGGAGGCTGACGGAGATTACAATACGGTAACAACACTGTTTAATGAAGGAAAAGCAGCGGCAATTATCGGAGGACCTTGGTTGATTTCAGGTATCAAGGAAGCGGAAATTAATCTTGGAATAAAATCATTATCCGATTTTACATTGCCAAATGGCAACGCTTTGTCTCCGTATTCGGGAGTGCAGGGCATAGGAGTGATGAAATATGCCGCTGAAAATAAGAAGGATGCACTGGGAAAAGTATTAAGAGAGATTGCAAAACCGCAGATAGGAATTGAACTGGCACTCGAATCAGGATGTGCACCTGCCAACCAGATATCTTATGATTATACAGAGGTGGCAAAGGATGAAATGATAGTTGCGATGAAGAGAACGGCAGAAACCGCTCAACCGATGCCAAATGTTCCGGAGATGAGTGTGATGTGGGGACCTTCCGAATCTCTTCTGGCGGCAGTCAATAAATCGGGTCAGGATGTACAGGAGGCAGCAAAAGAGTACCAGGCACAAGCAGAAACTGCAATCAGTGATATGCAGTAAAACGGTCTGTATTCAGTGCAAAAAGCAGCCGCATCCCTCAGGAAAGAGGGATGCGGGGGCTGATGAGTTGAAAGACAAATAGGAGTTGACATCATATGAGAAAGAAAAACAGATTTCTTCCATGGGGATATAGTTTTCCCTCTTTTTTATTAATTGGTATGGTAGTCGTTTTTCCGATTATTTTTACCTTATATATTTCTTTTACCAATATGAATCTATATCATTGGAATAATTATGGTTTTATAGCCCTTGATAATTATTCCCGCGCACTTACAAAACTTGATTCTGGATTTTTGTCTGCATTGCTTACCACAATTATATGGACGGCTCTCAATATGGTTTTGCAGATTGTAATTGCATTTTTTATAGCGCTGGGCTTAAACATAAAGGGACTGAAGTTGGCAAGGCTGTATAAGACATTGCTGATGTTTCCGTGGGCAATGCCTGCATATATATCAATTCTTCTGTGGAGAGTTGGTATGTATAATACGGAATACGGGCTTTTAAACCAATTTATTACAGCAATGGGGTTTCCCAAGGTGGAGTTTCTATCCGAAAATGTTTCGGCTTTTTTCTCCTGTATGGTATTAAATTTATGGATGGCATTACCTTTTCTCATTATGATGATGGACGGAGCATTGCAAAGTGTGGAACAAAGTTATTATGAAAGTGCAAAGCTGGATGGAGCCGGCTGGTGGGCAAAAAATGTATATATTACGATACCCTGCATTTGGCCGATTTTGGCACCTGCCATTATTATGACGACATTCACTACATTTAAGCAATTTGATATTATATATCTGCTTACCATGCAAAAGGGCTCTCTTACAGGAGCTACTCTGCAAACTGTAATTACATACGCATATCAGAATGCATTTGTGTCAAATAATTATGGGCTTTCCTCGGCAGTTTCCATGGTAATATTTTGCTTTATTATTTTCTTTTCTTTGTTTATCAATCGCGGTATTAAGGAGGAGAATATATGAAAATAAGAAAAGTAAAACAAATGGCAGGGCTTACTATTTTAAATCTTTTTTTCATTTTGTTGTGCATACTTGTGTTGATACCGATTGGCTATGCATTTTTCCTTTCTATCAGCAATGGGAGTACGGCGTTTAAAAGTGATTTGATTTGGTATGAAAATATAACGATTAAAAATTATAAGGCGATACTGACGGAGGAACCGTTTCTGATATGGCTTAAGAATTCAGCTATTCTAAGCGTAGGAACAATGGTGATTGCCATGGGGACTTCGGTAACGGCAGCTTATTCCTTTTCTCGTTTTCGATTTCAGGGAAGAGAGAAAATTTTAAAACTGTTAATTGTGCTCAATGCATTTCCTCAAATTTTAAGTATGTTTGCTATCTTTTATTTATTTAAAAGTATGTATCTGATAAACAGCTACATAGGATTAATACTGATTTATGCGGGAAGCATGTGTATATTTGGAATTTGGAATATGAAGGGGTATTTTGATACCATTCCGATAGAAATAGAAGAATCAGCAAAGATAGACGGTGCAAGCCCGGGACAGATTATACAGAAAATAATTTTACCTCTTGCCAGACCTGCCATTATAGTTACGGCAGTTATGGTATTGATTTTTGTGTGGAATGAGTACCTTTTTGCAACCACTTTTTTGATGAGGGAAGACAGTTACACGCTTGCAGGAGGGTTATATCAGCTTCAATCAAATGATTACAGCAGGAGTTGGCCGTTATTTTCAGCGGCATCCATACTAACATCCATTCCGATACTGATACTATTTTTCTGCATTCAAAAATACATGGTATCAGGACTGACAGCAGGAGGTGTCAAAGGATAATGAAAAATAAAAACATAAATAGGAAAGCGATATTGCATATTCCGTTATCGCAATATGCGTTTGCCCATTCAGAAAATAAATTAACAATCAGAATACGAACAGAGAAAGAAAACTTATCTTCTTGTATTTTGTATTATGGAGACAGAGCGAGCAACACCACACCGGTTATGTTTCAACAGGTGCCGATGGACGTTATCGCAAGAGACGAGTATTTTGACTACTATGAGGTTTCCTTTACAACTCCGTATAAACGTGTCTGCTATTATTTTAAATTGGAAAACGAATTGGAATGGACTTATTTTTATTCCGACCGCTTTACAAAGGAACAGGCAGATTTCAATCTGGACGGGGTGATTTTGGAGGGAAGGAGCGAGTATTATCAATATCCTTACATATTGAAAAACGAGATACCGGATGTGCCGGGGTGGTTTAAAAATGCAGTTGTCTATAATATATTTCCGGACAGCTTTGCAAGCGGAAAAAAGATACCGCCAAAAGACAAAAAAGAGATTGTGTTAGAAAACGGAACAGTATGCAAGTCAAGATTGGGAGGAACGATAAACGGGATCTTAGAAAATCTTGATTATATACAAGAAATTGGTTTTACCTGTATCTATTTGAACCCGATATTTACCGCCGGAGAATACCACAAGTACGATACCCTTGATTATTATCATATTGATCCGTGTTTAGGCACGGATGAAGAGTTTAAAAATCTGGTGAATGAAATTCATAAAAGAAAGATGAGAATTGTTATAGACGGGGTATTTAATCATAGCAGCTGGCAGTTTTTTGCTTTTGAGGATGTCATAGAAAAAGGAAGGGAATCAAAATATTTTGATTGGTTTTACGAATTAGAACTTCCGGTTATCAGACCGCAGTCAGGAAAGGAAATACCCGGATATGCCTGCTTTGCTTATGAGCCTAAAATGCCAAAGCTCAATACCTCCAACGAAGAGGTTCAAAAGTATTTTGCCGAGGTAGGAGCATATTGGCTCAGAGAGTATCAGGTAGACGGATGGAGACTGGATGTTGCAAACGAAATCGACCGGGATTTTTGGAGGGTATTCAGAAAAGCGGTAAAGAAGGAAAATAAGGAAGCCATACTGATTGGAGAGGTTTGGGAAAATGCGCAGACATGGTTAAGAGGAGATGCGTTTGATTCCACAATGAATTATGAATTTCGAAGAATTTGCCGTGATTATCTAATCAATGACAATAACAATGGCTTAGCATTGGCAGAGCAGCTAGAGCAGATGAGACTTCGCTACCCGACCAACATTGTAAGGGGACAGTTGAATCTTTTGGACAGTCATGATGTACCTAGATTTTTATCTCTTTGCAGAGGGGATGAAGGTAAGTGGAAGCTGGCATGTATTCTTCTTATGCTTTTTGAAGGAGTACCTAGCTTGTTTTACGGAGACGAACAAGGGATTTGCGGAATTACGGAAAATGAGTATCGAAACCCTATGGTTTGGGGACAAAATCCTAAGCTGTGTGTATTTGTTCAACGTTTAATCGAGATAAGAAAAGAATACATTGATGAGAATACATCCTATGAGGTATTATGGGAACAAACCAACCAAAATATATTTGCGTTTGTCAGAAAGAGCGCAAAAGGAAGGCTTCTTATTCTTTTTAATATTTCACAGACGGCGCAGGAATATGAAGCTTGGGAGGGAGAAGAGATTCTTGCATCCTCCAAAAGAAAAGATTTGCTGGAGCCGCTGGGGTATAAAGTGATTTTTATGTAGCAGGAATTTTCTGATACAGAAAAATAAGTTACAGTTTGGCCATGTAAGCCTAGATTTACCGCGCATGTCCAAGCTGTAATCAAATTTCTAAAAAAAAATAAAAAAAGTGCTTGCTTTTTATAAAGTTTTATTATATTATATACAAGTGCTCTTCGGAGACAAGCAAATGGCTCGTTGGTCAAGCGGTTAAGACGCTGCCCTCTCACGGCAGAAACAGGGGTTCGATTCCCCTACGGGCTACTAACTGTTCAATAGAACAGCCCAACCCGAGAATACTTAGAATTTACGTTACGTAGGTTTTAGGTATTTTTTTTATGGTATAGGAAATTACCTCTAATTTCACATTCTCCTACTTTGTAACCAGAAATGTGAAAAAAAACCAAAACCCCTTGTAATTGATAAAATAAGGTGCTATAATAACAATTGATATAAGTTGATGAAAGCAAGAGTGGGCGTAAGTCCACTCTTATTTAATGGTGACGGAAAGGCGATGTATAATGTCAAAAAGAGAAGAGTATGAAAAAAGGGCAGAGGAAATGATTCTTCCGATTATAGAAGAGAATAGTTTTGAACTTGTTGATGTAGAATATGTAAAAGAAGGCTCAAACTGGTATTTGAGAGCTTACATTGACAAAGAAGGCGGCATTACCGTGGACGACTGCGAAATCGTAAGCCGTGCGTGGGGAGAGGTGCTTGACAACAAAGACTTTATTGACACTGCATATATACTTGAAGTCAGCTCACCTGGGCTTGGCAGACCACTTAAGAAGGAAAGAGATTTTGAGAGAAGCCTCGGAGAAGAAGTGGAAGTCAGAACATACAAAGCAATTGATAAGCAGAAGGAATTTATAGGAATATTAAAAGCCTATGATAAATATAGTGTAACCTTAGTGTTTGAGGATGAAACAGAGATGAACATAGCAAGGACTGATATTGCATTGATCAGACTCGCATTTGATTTTTAGAAGGATTAGATTAGGAGGATAAGAAGATGAACAACAATAATGAACTGTTAGAAGCGTTAAATATACTGGAAAAGGAAAAAGACATCAGCAAGGATACCTTACTTGATGCGATTGAGAATTCCCTTATTACAGCTTGTAAAAACCACTTTGGAAAAGCAGATAACGTGAAGGTAAATATCAACAGAGATAACTGCAATTTTTCCGTATATGCAGAAAAGGTAGTAGTGGAAGAAGTTGAAGACAATGTAACAGAGATAAGTCTTGCCAATGCAAAATTAATTGACAGCAAGTATGAGCTTGGTGATATTGTCAATGTGGAGATTAAATCCAAAGAATTTGGTCGAATTGCAACACAAAATGCGAAAAACGTAATTCTTCAAAAAATTCGTGAAGAAGAAAGAAAAGTTTTGTTTAACCAATATTACGAAAAAGAAAAAGATGTCGTGACCGGTATCGTTCAAAGATATGTTGGCAAGAATGTTAGTATTAATTTAGGTAAAGTAGATGCCATGCTGAATGAAAATGAGCAGGTAAAGGGCGAGGTATTCGGACCGGCAGAGAGAATTAAAGTATATATCTTGGAAGTAAAGGATGCAACAAAAGGTCCTAAGGTTTTGGTGTCTCGAACACACCCTGAGCTGGTGAAGAGATTGTTTGAAGCAGAAGTGACAGAGGTAAAGGACGGAACGGTTGAAATTAAGAGTATTTCCAGAGAAGCAGGTTCCAGAACGAAAATTGCTGTGTGGTCCCACAATCCTGATGTAGATCCGGTAGGAGCATGCGTAGGACAAAACGGTGCGAGAGTAAATGCGATTGTGAGCGAGCTTAGAGGCGAGAAAATTGATATCATCAACTGGAGTGAAAATCCGGCGATATTAATTGAAAATGCACTTAGCCCTGCTAAGGTAGTATCCGTTATAGCAGATGCGGATGCAAAGACTGCAAGCGTAGTGGTACCGGATTATCAGTTGTCACTGGCAATCGGTAAAGAAGGTCAAAATGCAAGATTAGCGGCAAGATTAACAGGCTTTAAGATAGATATCAAGAGTGAGACGCAGGCAAAAGAGGCAGGCGAAAACTTTGAGGTAATGGAAGAAGAATAAAAAATAACAATAACACCTAGGGAAGTGATAGAGTGAGTACAATAAAAAAGATACCCATGCGAAAATGCACCGGGTGTAATGAAATGAAAAATAAAAAAGAGATGATTCGTGTTTTAAAGACTTCAGAGGACGAAATCGTGATAGACACGACGGGCAAGAAAAATGGCCGTGGTGCATATATCTGTTTTTCGAAGGAGTGCTTTTTGAAAGCGAAAAAAAATAAGGGCTTAGAGCGGTCATTAAAATGCACAATACCACTGGAAATTTATAATAGCCTTGAAGAGGAGTTGGATAGACTGGATGCAAAATAAGATATTTTCTCTAATTGGACTGGCAACAAGAGCAGGAAAAATAGCAAGCGGAGAGTTTTCAACTGAAAAGGCAGTCAAATCAGGTGGTGCATCATTAGTTATTATCGCAGGGGATGCATCTGATAATACCAAAAAAATGTTTAGCAATATGTGTACTTACTATAAAGTGCCTTTATACTTTTTTGGTGCTAAGGACTCTTTAGGTCATGCGATGGGAAAAGAAGTGAGAGCTTCTTTGGCTGTACTTGACGAAGGATTCGCGAAGGCTATAGTGAAGCAACTGGAAACAAATCAAAGTAATTAGGAGGTAGTAAGTATGAGAGTACATGAACTGGCGAAAAAGTTAAATAAAGAAAGTAAAGAGATAGTTAATTTGTTGAAAGATAAAAACATAGAAGTTAAAAACCACATGAGTACATTAAATGACGACGCCGTTGCGATGGTGGAGGCAGCGTTTACCGGAGGAAAAAAGAGCGAGAGTGCTCCGGAAATTAAGGCGAATGAAGCCGAGGTAAAGAAGCCTTCCAACATTACACAGGTGTATAATCCGCAAAATAGCAGAGCGAATGCCGGCAAGAATAATTTTTCTTCCAATAAGGGCGCGAACAGACCACAAGGAAACGGTGGAAATAGCGGAGCGAATCAGAATACAAGGCCAAATCAGAACGCAAGACCAAACCAGAATGCAAGACCGAATCAGAATACAAGACCTAATCAGAATGTAAGACCGGGTCAGAACACTCCTTCCAATGATAGAAATAATACAAATGTGAATCAGGGACAGAGACCGAATACAAATAACAGAAATACCAACCAGGCTAATGTACAGCAGGGACAGAACAACAGAACGAACGTACAGCCGAATGTGCAGGGACAAAGTAACAGGGACAATGCACAGGGACAAAGTAACAGAAACAACGGACCAATCAATAATAATACACAAAGAGATAGAAATAACGGACCAAACAACAGAAACAATAACCAGAACAATAGAAATAATGCGCAGGGAAATGGGCAGAATAATAACGCAAGAAATAAGGGAAATCAGAACAATAGAAACAATTCCAATTTCAAGCAGAGAAATAACTTCCAGCAGGAAAAGCCGGTTGCACCGGTAGTGGAGAAGAAGGAAGATGAAATCAAGACAATCACCTTACCGGAGGTAATTACCATCAAAGCACTTGCTGAAAAGATGAAGCAGCAGCCGTCAGCCATTGTAAAGAAATTATTCTTACAGGGAACCGTTGTTACCATTAATCAGGAGGTTGATTTTGACACGGCTGAGGAAATTGCATTAGAGTATAACTTTATTGCGGAAGCGGAAGTAAAAATTGATGTTATTGCAGAGCTTCTGAAGGAAGATGAGGAAGACGAGAGCAAATTAGTGGCAAGACCGCCGGTTGTTTGTGTTATGGGACACGTAGACCATGGTAAAACCTCACTTCTTGATGCAATCAGACAGACAAAGGTAATTGAGAAGGAAGCAGGCGGAATTACACAGCACATCGGTGCATATGTTGTCAATGTGTCAGATACTCAAAAGATTACATTTTTGGATACACCTGGACATGAAGCGTTTACCGCAATGAGAATGCGTGGCGCCAACTCAACCGATATCGCAATTCTTGTTGTAGCGGCTGATGACGGTGTAATGCCTCAGACGGTAGAAGCGATTAACCATGCGAGGGCAGCAGGAATTGAAATCATCGTTGCCATCAATAAAATTGATAAGCCAAGTGCAAACTTGGATAAAGTAAAAAAAGAATTGGCAGAGCATGAGTTGATATCCGAGGACTGGGGTGGAAGCACCATCTTCGTACCGGTTTCCGCTCATACGAAAGAAGGTATCGACGAGCTTCTGGAAATGATTCTTTTGACAGCAGATATTCTGGAGCTTAAGGCAAATCCGAAGAGAAATGCCAGAGGTATTGTCATTGAAGCAAAACTTGATAAAGGAAAGGGAACCGTTGCAACCATTCTCGTACAGAAGGGAACACTTCATATAGGTGATGCGATTGCAGTAGGCTCTTGTCATGGTAAAGTTCGTGCTATGATGGATGACAAGGGGAGGCGTGTAAAGGAAGCACTTCCGTCTACTCCGGTTGAAATCTTAGGCTTGAATGATGTGCCGAATGCAGGTGAAATCTTAGTATCTACCGACAATGAGAAAGAGGCAAGAAGCTTTGCGGAAACCTTTATCTCTGAGGGAAGAGAGAGAATGCTTGATGATACAAAGGCAAAATTATCTTTGGATGACTTATTCACTCAGATACAGGCGGGAAGCGTAAAAGAACTTGGAATTATCGTGAAAGCAGATGTTCAGGGATCTGTGGAAGCAATCAAGCAGAGCTTGTTAAAGCTTTCCAATGAGGAGGTTGTCGTAAAGATTATCCACGGTGGCGTAGGTGCGATTAACGAATCAGACGTTATATTGGCATCCGCTTCCAATGCAATTATCATCGGATTTAACGTAAGACCGGACGTAACAGCAAAATCAATTGCAGACCGTGAAAAGGTAGATTTGAGACTATACCGTGTCATCTATGATGCGATTGAGGACGTGGAAGCTGCCATGAAGGGTATGCTTGACCCTATCTTTGAAGAAAAGGTAACCGGTCATGCGGAGGTAAGACAGACCTTTAAGGCATCCGGAATCGGAACGATTGCGGGCTCCTATATACTGGACGGTATGTTCCAGAGAGGATGCAGCGTAAGAGTAACCCGTGACGGCGTTCTGATTTACGAAGGACAGCTTGCTTCATTAAAGAGATTTAAGGATGATGTAAAGGAAGTAAAGGCAGGCTATGAATGTGGTCTTGTAATGGAAAAATACAACGACTTAAAAGAGGGAGACATTGTGGAAGCTTACACAATGGTAGAAGTTCCTAGATAGCAGTGAAAGTGAGTGATAGTGTATGAGAAAAAACAGCATTAAAAATACAAGAATCAACGGAGAGGTAATGCGTGAGCTGAGTAACATCATACGCGGAGAAATGAAGGACCCTCGTATCAACCCGATGACTTCTGTTGTTGCGGTGGAGGTTGCGCCTGATTTAAAGAGCTGCAAGGCATATATCAGCGTATTGGGGGATGAGGAATCCCAGAAGAATACGCTTGCCGGATTAAGGAGCGCCGAGGGCTTCATCAGAACCCAGCTTGCCAAAACCATAAATTTGAGAAATACTCCGGAAATTAAGTTTATTTTAGATCAGTCAATTGAGTACGGAATCAATATGTCAAAGCTGATTGATGACGTAAACAAATAGCAGGTGTTGCGGGGGTTACAGTTTGAAATGTAGCGTTACCGGGAGGAAGAGTGGAATGATGATGGATAAGTTAGCATACCAGCTTGAAGGAATAAAAACTGTTGCAATCGCAGGTCATGTCAGACCGGACGGCGATTGCGCAGGCTCCTGCCTTGGTGTATACAATTATATCAGGGAGTGCCACAAAGATATCGAGGTTGATATTTATCTGGAAGAGATTTCAGAGGTTTTTCACTTTATAAAAAATGCGGACAAGATTGACAGTCTGTACCAAAAGGAAAAAGAATACGATTTATTCATCGCTCTCGACAGCGGCGATAAGGAACGACTTGGCTTGGCAGTAAAATATTTTGACAGTGCGAAGAAGACAATATGCATTGATCACCACATAAGCAACAAAGGCTATGCCAATATCAATCATATTGTGACAGACGCAAGCTCCACCTGTGAACTTGTATACACACTTCTCGAGGAAGATGAGGTGAGCAACGCAGTTGCGGAGGCATTATATACCGGCATTGTCCACGATACGGGAGTGTTCCAATACTCGAATACCTCAGAGCTTACGATGAATATCGCAGGAAAGCTTATCGCAAAGGGAATTGACTTTTCCAGAATCATAGAAGAAACCTTCTATAAGAAGACTTATGTTCAAAATCAAATATTAGGAAGAGCATTGCTGGAAAGCATTCTTCTGCTCGACGGAAAAGTGATTATGAGTGCACTTCGAAAGGCAGACATGTTGTTTTACGGTGTAACCTCGAAGGATTTGGAGGGAATTGTCAGCCAGCTTCGCGTGACGGAAGGATGCGAATGCGCCATCTTCCTATATGAGACAGGTAACCATGAGTATAAGGCAAGTCTTCGCTCCTCCGATCTTGTGGATGTTAGTAAGATTGCAAGCTATTTTGGCGGGGGCGGTCACAAGAAGGCAGCGGGCTGCGCGATGGCAGGAACACTTCACGACGTAGTGAACAATCTAACCTTACATATTGAAGAGCAGTTGCAGCGGTAAAGCTGTTGAGCAATTACAGACAGTTTAAGAAAAATAATACGGTTGAGGTTAACCAATGTATAATGGAATTTTAAATGTTTACAAGGAAAAGGGCTATACTTCCCATGATGTGGTGGCGAAGCTGCGCGGAATCCTAAAGCAGAAAAAAATCGGACATACCGGCACCTTAGATCCGGATGCTGAGGGTGTACTGCCGATTTGCCTTGGCAAAGGCACAAAGCTGTGTGATATGCTGGAGGATAAGGATAAAACCTACCGTGCCACACTTTTGCTTGGGCAGTCGACTGACACGCAGGATACTTCGGGAACAATACTCGAGCAGCGTGAGGTCGGATGTACGGAGGAAGAGGTAAGGCAGGCTATTGACAGCTTTGTCGGTGATTACAACCAGATACCTCCTATGTATTCCGCGCTTAAGGTCAACGGGAAAAAGCTTTACGAGCTGGCAAGAGAAGGTAAAGTCATTGAACGTGAAGCACGCCCGATTAAAATCTATCATATACGGATAGAAAAGATAGAGCTTCCACGAGTGGTGATTGAAGTTTCCTGCTCCAAGGGAACCTACATCAGAACCCTGTGTCACGATATCGGGGAAAAACTGGGGTGCCTTGGCTGTATGGAAGAGCTGCTTCGCACAAAGGCAAACGGACTTCTTATAGCGGATAGCCTGAAAATTGATGAAATTGTTGTATTAAAAGAAAAAGATTTATTAAACGAGAAAATTATACCAATTGATTATGCGTTTCGTGCATATCCAAAGGCTATTATAGATGAGAAATATAACAAGCTGATTTACAACGGAAATCCGTTTCAAAAGGAATGCATTAAAAATTCAGAAGTTTTTTCCCTGAACGATAGTAAAATACGCGTTTATGACGAGGCAGAGACGTTTGTCGGTGTATACGAGTACGATGAAAAGAATAAGCGATTTGCTCCGTTAAAAATGTTTTTGGGAGAATAGTCATCATGGAATATAGAAATAAAATTGAAGATATTATGCTAGAGGGAAAATCAGCGATTACTCTTGGCAAATTTGATGGTGTGCATGCAGGTCACCAGAAATTGATTCATAAAGTAACAGAAAAAAAGAAAGAGGGCTTCCAATCCGTTTTGTTTACCTTTGACAAGCCGGTGGGGGCTTTTTTGCGTGAGTTCGATATTGCTGTCCTTTTGACAAAAGAGGAGCGGAAAAAAATATTGGGTCAATATTCACTCGATTATGTCATAGAGTGTGAGTTTACAAAAGAGTTTGCCCATATGGAGGCGGAGGCTTTCATTGAAGAAATACTGGTAAAACGGCTGAAAGTCGGCTATATTGCGGTTGGCCCCGACTGTACCTTTGGCTATCAGGCAAAGGGCAGTTACCGGATGCTTCAGCAGTTTGGAAAAGAATACGGTTTTGAGGTAGAGGTAGTCGATAAACTTACATATGAAGGCAGTGAGATAAGCAGCACCCGAATCAGGAAGTCTATCGAAGCCGGAAAAATAGAGGAAGCACGCGATATGCTGGGATACCCGTACCCGGTTATCGGAGAGGTGGTTCATGGTAAAAAACTGGGGAGAACGCTCGGTATGCCGACGACGAATCTTGTTCCGCCGGAGGAAAAGCTTTTGCCTCCTTACGGTGTGTATGCCACTCAAATCGTCATTGACGGAAAATGCTATAAGGGTGTTACGAATATCGGCAGCAAACCTACTGTCAGCGAGGAACTGCTTCGGGGAGTGGAAACCTATATCTTTGATTATGAAGATGATTTATACGGAAAAATAATAGAGATTGACTTGCTTTGGTATGAGAGACCGGAGCTGAAATTTGACTCTGTTGAGACACTGAAAGAAAAAATGGAACAAGATATTTTAATTGTTCGGAAATACTTTATTGACAATCCGCTATAATATTGTTATAATATGCCTGTAATAAATTTAATAATTATGTAACAACTATTTGATGAAATTTTAATGAAGATATATAGAAAATTTGTAACTATTAATTTTAAATTATATTGATGGGCTGGATGGAGTATAGCGGAGGTTTTTAATGAAGAAGACAGTAATTAAAGCAGCTAGTATTTGTGTATTGAGTGCAGTGTTGGCAACTGGGTTTGACTTTAGTGTATATGCGTCAGGATTAGGAAATATTTCAACTGCCGGAGTGACGGCAGCTTTAGATAATTATTATATAAGTGCAGAGGATAGCGAGACGGTAGCGTCAGACATCGCAGCATTGACCAAGGAAGAGAAAGAGATTGTATCTGTTGTAAAGGGATATACGAATTTAGGTGTGGCAAATGTAGACACATACCTAAATATCAGAGAAGAAGCAAGTGAGGATTCTGAAATTGTAGGAAAGCTTCCGAAGAATGCAGGAAGTGAAGTTCTTGAGGTTTCAGAGGACGGTGCATGGTATCAGATTAAATCCGGTAAAGTAACCGGTTATGTAAAAGCAGAGTATTTGCTGACAGGAGAAGAAGCTAACGCAAAGGCTGAGGAAGTAAAGACAGTGATGGCTACGGTAAATACCACCACATTGAAGGTGCGTATGGAGCCAAGTACAGATGCAAAGGTTCTTACTCTTATTCCGATTGAAGAAGAATTAGAAGTGCTGGAAGATAACGGCGAATGGGTTAAGGTTACCGTCGATTCCGATGAAGGCTTTATTTCCAAGGAGTTCGTAGATATTTCTTATGAGCTTCCAAAGGCTGTTACAGCTACTGAATTAAAATATGGCGAGGGCGTTTCAGACGTTCGTGTATCTATTGTTGAGTATGCAAAGCAGTTCCTTGGTAATCCTTATGTTTGGGGCGGAACGAGCTTGACAAACGGAGCAGATTGCTCAGGATTTGTATTATCTATTCTTGCAAAATATGGTGTATCATTGCCTCATTCATCCTCTTCCCAGTCACAGATGGGTTCATCGGTTGATTTAAGCAGTGTATTGCCGGGAGATTTAATTTTCTATGGCAACGGAAGCTCTGTAAACCATGTTGCAATGTATATTGGCGGCGGACAAGTAATTCATGCCAGTTCAGCAAGAACCGGTATCAAGATTTCAAACATGAACTACAGAACACCGATTCGTGCAAGAAGATTTTTAAGCAATTAAATTTAGACTATTATGGAACACCAAAAAGTATAGATTACTTTTTAGGTGTTCCTTTTTGCACCGCGGTTGACTAATTTTTCAAAAAACAATCCGACAATAAACCAAAGCGGGGCGTAGTCAAGACGAACAAGTCCGTTGATGTTATATTTGGATTTACTGTAATCCCACGGGCATACATTGTGCTTTTTTAAAAAATAGCCGGTCAGATATTCCCCTGTAAAAATAAATGACATATATACAAGCCCGCGGATAAAAATATTGGAATTTTTCAGGAAACGGCAAATAGGTGAGAGGAAGGAAGCCATACCATAGATGGGAAACATCCAGATAGAGGTATTTCCTACAAGCTTCATCTCGCGCCTCCTGAATTTTTCAAAGGAGGTCCACAGTATCTCAATGCACCAGCCGCATATTCCGCATAGAATAAAGTTTTTCTTCAAAGCCAACGACTCCTCATATCAATTATGGTTTCACATAGTTTTATTTTACCCGCAATAACCAAAAGTATACCGAACTCAGATTATAAGCAGCCAATTACTTTTGTTATTAAATTAAATAATAGGTCTTTTCTTAGTTAGAATGGTTGAATTTGTGAAAGGTTTAGTATAGAATAAGACGAGAAGTTTTAGAGAGCCAAAATTAAGGTGCCAAAAACCCATTTGACAGCTTAATCAATATCAAAATAACAATTTATATATGAATAGGAGGAATTACTGATGAATACAATCGAATGCATCAAATCTCGAAGAAGTGTCCGTGAATTTACCGACCAGAAAGTGAGTCACCCCATTCTTGAACAAATCGTAGAAGCAGCTTCTTTTTCCCCTTCCTGGAAAAATACTCAAATTTCCCGCTATGTTGTAGTTGAAGACAATGAAATAAAACAGAATATTATGGAATATGTAAGCGAAGGCAACAAAAGAATTCTTGCAGGTACGCAGACACTAGTCGTTGTGACCTATATTAAAAACCGCAGCGGTTTTGAGAGAGATGGTTCTTATACAACGAAAAAAGAAGGAAGTTGGCAGATGTTTGATGCAGGAGTGGCAAGCCAGACCTTTTGCCTTGCGGCACATGAGCTGGGAGTAGGCTCCGTTATCATGGGAATATTCGATGAGGATGAGATTGCAAGGGTAATCGACCTCTCAGAGGATAGAGCGGTTGCAGCTTTGATTGCCATCGGATATGAAACGGAACATCCAAACGCACCAAAAAGAAAAACTGTTGAGGATTTGTTAGAGTATAAATAGGAGGAAGCTTGATGAGACATTTAATGAGCCCGTTGGATTTTTCTGTTGAGGAGCTTGAGCAGCTTCTTGACCTTGCAAATGATATTGAAAATAATCCGGATAAATATAAGCACGCCTGCAACGGCAAAAAGCTTGCGACTCTTTTTTACGAGCCAAGCACGAGAACGAGACTTAGCTTTGAGGCGGCCATGATGAACTTAGGCGGAAACGTGCTAGGCTTTTCTTCTGCCTCCTCAAGCTCCGCCGCAAAGGGCGAGAGTGTGTCCGATACCATTCGAATGATTTCCTGCTATGCAGATATCTGTGCGATGCGGCATCCGAAGGAGGGGGCTCCGCTCGTAGCTGCGACAAAGTCTTCTATACCGGTTATCAACGCGGGAGACGGAGGGCATCAGCATCCGACCCAGACGATAACGGATTTACTTACGATACGCTCCTTAAAGGGACGCCTCTCTAACCTGACAATCGGACTCTGCGGTGACCTGAAATTCGGACGAACCGTACATTCCTTAATTGATGCACTGGTTCGCTATACAAATATCACCTTCGTTCTCATTTCACCGGAAGAATTAAAAATCCCTGACTATATCCGAGAGGATGTTCTGGTTCAAAATAACATTAAGTTTAAGGAAGTGGAGCGTCTCGAGGAGGTAATGCCGGAGCTTGACTTACTCTATATGACAAGAGTACAGCGGGAGCGCTTTTTCAATGAGGAGGACTATGTACGTTTGAAGGACCGCTACATTCTCGATATGAAGAAGATGGATTTGGCAAAAGAGGATATGCTTGTGCTTCATCCGCTTCCAAGAGTAAACGAGATATCTGTGGAGGTGGATAACGACCCGAGAGCCGCTTACTTTAGGCAGGTACAATACGGCGTATATGCCAGAATGGCACTTATCTTGATCTTATTGGAAATCAGTGTGGATTAGACGAGCACAGAGAAGGAGAAGCTATGTTAAATGTAGGAAGTATTAATGAAGGATTTGTACTTGACCATATTCAGGCAGGAAAGAGTATGGAGATTTACCATAATTTAAATCTGGATAAGCTGGATTGCTGTGTCGCTATCATCAAGAATGCAAGAAGCAATAAGATGGGAAAGAAGGACATTCTGAAGGTGGAATGCAGCATTGATATGCTTGATTTGGATATCCTCGGCTTTATCGACCACTGCATCACAGTGAATATTATTCAGGATGCTAAGATAGTGGAAAAAAGAGAACTGAAACTTCCGAATGAGGTTGTGAATGTGATTAGATGCAAAAACCCTCGCTGCATTACCTCAATCGAGCAGGAATTGGAGCAGGTTTTCATATTGACGGATAAAGAGAAGGAAGTTTACCGGTGTAAGTATTGTGAGGAGAAGTATGAGCGGTAGGTAAAACACATCCAAAGATGTTAGTCCGTAAAGAAATAAGTTTATAAGATTACTTTTATGCAGATTCCTAGATAGGAGTCTGCTATTTTAAAATATAATAGAATAATCTTGAAATTCCGGATACCTGCGATAAGAAAATCGAGAATACTGTCTGTAAATGATAGTTGCAACTTGTAGTTGCGTAAATTCCATATAGAAATGGTGGTGTGCAACTGCTACATTTACTATAATTTAGTTATCAAAAAAAGGAGTTAATCATATGACGTTTGGAGAAAAATTACAATATTTGAGAAAAGAGAAAAAAATGTCTCAAGAAGAGCTGGCATCAAAAATTACAGTTTCTCGTCAGGCCATCTCAAAATGGGAATTAAATGAATCATTACCTGATACCGATAATGTAATTCAGCTTAGCAAAATCCTAGGGGTTTCTATTGATTTTTTATTAGATGATAATATCGATAATTTAAAAGAAGTACCCTTAGTTAAGGAAACAACAAAGAAAGTAAAATACAAAAATAATATTGTATGGATAATAATACTTTTTGCTTCCATTATAATATCTCTGTTAATAAGCGGCTTTACGAATAGTCAAATGACCGTACTATTGATTATTAATTTTTTTGGAATAATCTTAGCAATTACACTTATTGTACATTTAATAATTTATTTTTTTAATAAAAGGTAACGTGTATGTGGGGAGAATGAACTAATATATAAAACACTTTGTAAGGGGGGTGATTTTTATGTGTTAATAATCTATTATTTTGCTTATATAAAAACTATCAAAACTATCTACATTGAAGGAGGAAAAGAATTATGACAAAAAGTATTAAGAGAAAAATTTTAGGTTTAGTATCTACAATGGCTATTTTTGCATTTTCAGCTTTACCTGCTTTCGCAGCCGAACCAACAGATGTTTCAGATACGACTGGTGTAACAGCCGCTGGGACAATCAGTTTTGAGAATCTTAAAGAAAATCCAAATCAATCCTATACGGGTATTGATAAGAATGGAGAGGAGTATACTATTTCCATTGAGCAGGTAGAAAAAAGCACAACATCTGGCTTACTCTTAAAAGCTGCAGCATCTACCACCTCATGGAAAGTGTCCTATACGTCCGGAGTATTAAATTGTTATTTTTACATGGATGTAAGTGGAAATAAGTGTACTTCCGTGTATGATAAATGGATTTTAGTAATAGGCGGTACATATGACAATACTTCTTTGACTAGAAGTTCAAGCTATGGGAAATTAGAATTTGATGTAACCGGATATGGTGGTATTTTCACTGGTACATGCTGGTTAAAGGGAACCGTTACCGGTTCCGACAATGATATTAATGTATCCTATCAGATGTAATACAATAATAAAATTAAGAAATCATCGGATAGATTATGACATAAGATTATTATACATATAATGGAAAGTAGTTTTTAATATTATAAAAAATATAGTACAATAAAAAATGACTCGCTTCTGAGTCATTTTTTATTAGTAGTAAATATAAGTAATGTGTTATCAGCTTTTTTTATATAATGGTGATTTAAAAAAAAATAGATTTTGTATTGTGCTGTGTTTAGAAGAAGCTGGGGCGGAAATTGGGGCAAGAAATATAGGGCTTGTATTGAACATTTATGTCATGTATAATGAAACCTGTTTGAAATTATAACCATTTGATTTCAAAAAGTAAAACAAAATATGGAGGGTGTATGAATACAAAAAAACTAACGATGCTATTATTTCTATCAACAGTAGCATTAACCACATTGACAGGTTGCACAAGCAATACAAATAAAAAAGAGGCATCCGTTACATCAGCAACTGAGGCTTCCTCTTCAGAGATACAAGATTCTCTTACCATTTCGGTTGGCAGTGGTTTTGATGACGGTAATTTTGACCCATGCATGGGTTACGGTACTTATGGATATGGTTTGTTTCATACCTCGCTTTTGAAAATAACCACAGACGTAAAGACAGAATGCGACTTAGCCACAGACTATCAAGTAAGTGAGGATGGACTGATTTATACGTTTACGATTAGAGACGACGTCAAGTTTTCTGACGGGCAGGGACTGAAGCCGGAAGATGTGGTATTTACATTTAATACGGCTAAGAACAGCGGTTCCAGCGTGGATTTGACAATGCTCGAGAAAGCGGAAGTTATTGACGGCAATCAGGTACAGTTTACCTTGAATAAGGCGTATTCTCCATTTACCCGCACGGTAGCATTACTTGGAATTGTACCGGAACATGCATATAACGATACCTATGCATCGAATCCGATTGGAACCGGACCTTTCAAGGTAAAGCAGTTGGACGTGGGGCAGCAGCTTATTGTAGAACCAAATGAATATTACTACGGAACGAAATCGCAGTTTAAGCAAATTACTTTCTTGAGTATTGATGAGGAGACGGCACTTGCTGCCGCAAAGTCCGGTCAGTTGGATTTGGTTATGGTAAATCCGGAATATGCAAAAGAGCCTGTTGAAGGTATGCATATTGAAACAATCAAAACTTCCGATAACCGGGGATTTAATTTACCTTGCATTCCGGAAACTGTAAATGCGGCAGGTGAAACGGTCGGTAATGACGTTACTTCAGATCCTGCGGTCAGAAGAGCATTGAATATCGGCATCAGCCGTCAGGAAATTATTGATAATGCCCTCAATGGAATCGGGACCCCTAGTTGGGTACGCTTCGAAGGCTTGCCATGGGCAAATGAGGAGCCAGGACTCACGGATGGGCAGGTTGAAGAGGCAAAAGCCCTGTTGGAAGAAGCAGGATGGGTGGATACGGACGGCGACGGTATCCGTGAAAAGAATGGACTTAAGTGTGAATTCCATATCACCGGCCGCACCGATGATTTACAACGCTATAATTTAGCAGTTGCTCTCAGTGAAAGCGCGAAGCCTCTTGGAATCAATATAATTGCCGACGCTCTTGACTGGACAACCTGCAAGCAGATTGTCAGAAATGTGCCAACTTGTATCGGCACCGGAGATTACAGCTTCATCGACGTTTACAATGCGTTTCATTCTTCTTTTTCAGGAGTTGATGTGGTAAATTTAAGTAATTCTGCTATGTATTTCAATTCTACGGTCGACCAATATCTGGAGGCAATGATTGCAGCTACTTCAGAGGATGAGGCGATTGAGCTCTGTAAAAAAGCGCAGTATGACGGTGATACTGGAGCAAATGTTGACTTTCCTTATATCTGGCTGGTCAATATTGATCATACATATTTTGTACGAGACGGTTTAGACCTTGGCACACAAAGAATTCATCCTCATGGCCACGGAGCACCGGTTATTCAGAACTTAAATGAATGGACATTTACAAAAGACTGGAGATAAATTCAATGAATCCACTTTTAAAGCATGTAATCAATACTATGTTTCGGATGATACTCTTATTAGTCGGGGTTAGCATTGTTACATTTTTATTAGTTATTTCTTCTCCCATTGATCCGGTGGATGCATATGTAGGTGCCGAATCCAATGTATCTCAGGAACAAAGAGAAAATGTCGCCAAACATTGGGGGCTGAATAAGACGCCGGTCGAACGTTACGTTACATGGCTCTCTAACCTGATGCATGGAGATATGGGAACTTCTATTACCTATCAAATGCCGGTGGCGCAGATTTTAGGCAGTCGTTTTCTTGCTTCACTTACGTTGATGGCGGTGGCGTGGCTGATATCCGGCGTGCTTGGATTTTTTCTGGGTGTTATATCCGGAGCGACGCAGGGGAGTTTTTTTGATAAGTGTGTGAAAACCTTTTGTTTTGTACTGTCCTCCACACCCACGTTCTGGATTGGGTTATTGCTTTTGATGCTGTTTTCCGTAAAACTGGGTTGGTTTCCCATCGGGCTGTCCGTACCCATCGGAAAGCTATCGAGTGAGGTGACTTTCTTAGAGCGGCTTCATCATCTGATATTGCCTGCCTTCACGCTGAGTATTACCGGAATTTCCAGTATAGCATTACATACCAGACAAAAGATTATCGATATTTTAAAAACAGATTATGTGCTATTTGCCAGGGCACGCGGGGAAAGTAAATGGAGCATAATAAAAAGGCATGGACTAAGAAATATTGCTATTCCTGCCGTAACGCTGCAGTTTGCATCGTTCAGTGAGCTGTTTGGAGGAAGTGTGCTTGCAGAGAATGTATTTTCCTACCCCGGATTGGGCAGCGCTGTAAGTGCCGCCGGTTTAAAGGGGGATGTTCCCTTACTGCTCGGTATAGCACTATGTTCTGTTATATTTGTATTTGCCGGCAATTTGATTGCAAACCTTCTTTACGGAATACTGGATCCTCAGATTCGAGAGGGAGGAAAACTAGGATGAAATATTGCAGAATTAAGTACAAAATGAATCGGAGAACAAAGACCGTGGTCTTGGCATGTGCCATTGTATTGCTGCTTGTAATCATTTCTGTAGCCGGAATTGTTATGAACCCGGAACTCTATGCGCCTGACTACTCCGCGAAAAAGCTGGTTCCGTCCCTCCAACATCCCTTTGGAACGGATTATCTGGGACGAGATATGTTTTATCGTTCGGTGAAAGGTCTGTCCACCAGTATTCTCATCGGTACGCTGGCAGCAACGGTCAGTGCTCTTATGGCGCTTGCGCTGGGATTGCTTGCGGCAACCGCGGGGGGATGGGTAGATAAGGCAGTTTCCTATTTCGTGGATTTGTTCATGGGGGTTCCGCATCTGATTTTGCTTATGCTGATTTCCTTTATGCTGGGAGGAGGGCTGAAAGGTGTTGTCATAGGTGTTGCCTTAACACACTGGCCCAATCTGACTCGTGTAATTCGAGGTGAGGTCATGCAGGTCAGAAACGCACAATATGTTAAAACCTCCAGAAAATTTGGTGTCAGTAAGGTACAGGTTGCATTGCGTCATATTGTTCCCCATGTTCTGCCTCAATTCATAATTGGGTTAATTTTACTGTTTCCTCATGCCATCCTACACGAAGCTGGATTGACTTTCTTGGGATTCGGGCTCCCGGTGGATGCGCCTGCTATGGGGATTATTTTATCGGAGGCACTCAAACATATTGCCACCGGAATGTGGTGGCTGGTCTTATTTCCGGGAGCAATGCTGGTTATCGTTGTAATGTTGTTTGACAAACTGGGTGAGCAGATTAAACTGCTTCTGGACCCTGCCAGTGCACAGGAGTAAGGGGGAATTAAGATGAGTACAGCCAATATACTTGATGTTCGGGATCTGTCGGTTTCGTTTCTTATGTACGGGCAGGGATTAGAACAAAAGGAAATGAGTGTAATCAGTAATTTAAGTGTAGCTGTTAAAGAAGGAGAAATTCTTGCCGTTGTCGGCTCATCCGGAGCCGGGAAAAGTCTGCTGGCTCATGCTATATTGGGGATTTTGCCGGACAATGCAAGGGTAAATGGAGAAATGCTGTATTGCGGTGAAAAACTTACCAGAGAACAACAGCAACTGCTTCGGGGAAAAGAAATCGCACTTGTTCCGCAATCGGTCGGGTACCTGGACCCGCTTATGCAGGTAGGTAAGCAAGTAGTAGGTAACGGCGGGAGCAAGGACAAGCAGGAAGCTGTATTTAAGAAATATGGACTGGCAGATACGGTGAAAAAAATGTATCCGTTTCAGCTTTCCGGAGGAATGGCGAGACGTGTTCTGGTATCCACTGCTGTAATCGGCGATGCAAAGCTGATTATAGCGGATGAACCAACACCCGGTTTGAGCAAGGAAATTGCACAGACAGCTATGGGACACTTTCGCTCACTTGCGGATGAAGGGCGTGGGGTTATGCTGATTACCCATGATATTGATCTTGCGTTGGCTTATGCAGACCGAATCGCTGTTTTTTATGCGGGGACAACGGTTGAGATAGCTGCGGCAGAAGATTTCAGAGCAGGAATGGATGCTTTGCGCCACCCGTATACCAAGGCATTATGGAGGGCTATGCCGCAAAACGGATTTCAACCTATGGAAGGCTCGCAGCCATATGCGGGGGAGCTGCCGGAAGGATGCCTGTTTGCCCCAAGATGTTCCAAAAGAACGACGGATTGTGAACAAAGTCCTTCTATGCGCCCGCTACGAGGAGGAGAGGTGTGCTGTATTCATGCTACTTGAAGCAAAAGATATCAGTTTTCAATATACAAAACATAATATGGTGTTAAATCAGGTGAATTTTGATGTTAAAGCAGGGGAACGGGTGGCGCTGATTGGCCCTTCGGGCTGCGGCAAAAGCACCTTGTCTCAGATTTTGGCAGGTTATTTGACACCTTCTTCCGGCAGCGTGCTTTTTAATGGAAAAGCCCTTCCGAAAGGGGGGTATTGCCCTGTGCAGCTGATTTATCAGCACCCTGAAAAAGCGATTAATCCAAGATGGAAGATGCAGAAAACGCTAACAGAGGCGTGGAGCCCTGACGAGGTTTTCTTAGAAGAAATCGGAATTGAAAAACAATGGCTGACACGTTATCCCAACGAATTGTCAGGGGGAGAAATGCAGCGTTTTTGTGTGGCAAGAGCGTTAGGCCCGCAAACGCAGTTTATCATTGCGGATGAAATGAGTACCATGCTGGATGTAATAACGCAGGCACAGATTTGGCATATGATGCTGAATATAATTGAAAAAAGAGGTTTGGGACTTCTGGTTGTAACACACAGCCCTGAGCTGGCTGAGCGTATATGTTCCAGAGTAGTGAGATTTGAAGAAATTGCAAACGTGAGAGAGAAGTAAAAAAGTGCCGCTGGTAAATTCCAGCGGCACTTTTTGGCTGTATGATAGCAATGACAAAAGTTTAAACCTCGTATATTTCCTTGGAGCCGGAGATGGAAGCAGAGATTGCTTTCTCCACGGATGCCACGGCTGCAGCTTTATCGTGATTTTTCACCTCGTTTAAGATTTTCCGTGCACTGTTGCAGACAACTTCATTTCCATATTTTTGGATGAATCTAATCCAGAGATGGGTAACGGGAACACGGAAAGAGCGATAAATTAAGGGAAGCAACGTATTTTGGCTGGTCATGGCCAACTCATGGTAAAAAGAGAAGGCGGCATCAGCAGCTTTTGAACTGTTATCGTTTTGACGCTGCATCTTATCTAAATAGCGTTCTAGGGAAGCAATATCCTCGTCGGTATGTCGGTCCACTGACAATTCTACGGCCAGTTTATCTACAATCATCTTAATTTCCAAGATAGAGCGAATCTCGTCCGGGCGCAGATGTCCGCCGTTATAATTCATGATGGAGAGAAGTGTCTCTACAGTACCATAGCGGCGATAATCCATTACAAATACGCCGGAACGGGGTTTTACTTTTAAAAAACCTTTCCTGGAAAGTTCGGCAATTCCACTGTTTACCACAGCGCGACTGACCTGCATCTGTTCAGCCAGAACGCGTTCGGGTGGAAGTTTCTCACCAATTTTCAATTTTCCGGAAAGAATCATAGTCTCAAATTCCCTGACAAAAAGTTCTTTTAATGTAGGGGCCTTTAATTTGGTAAAGTCCATTTGTATTCCTTTCTGAAGTCCAATATAATTCCCAAAACTGGTATGATCAGATAACAAAAAATATCGTAGCTGTTCAGAGTCAATCACGAAAACACTGCGTGACTCTAAACAGTTACAAAATATCATACTATCAAATAAAAATCAATAGAATATGCCTAAATAGACAAATTGTAACAGTTCAGTCCATAGAAATAATTATACAAAAGACCCTTAGAGTACAAGCACTCACGGCCATTTTGCATAATCATTTCTGCAGGGCTGAACTGTTACGACAAATTTATAACAAGTTTGATAAATGCTTGACAATCCAAATGAAATTTTATAGAATAAAATTATAATTGTACCACTGGTATGACCAGAATAAAAAATATATTTCCTAAAAGGAGGAAAAGGTTATGTTTCAGTTTAATTATGAGGAGGGTGCAGGGTTTCTAAGTGTTTGGCTGGTGTGGATTGGTGTATTTGTCATTCTGTTTTTGCTGAACGAAGTTACCCGCAGATTTAAAGTAGCTGGAATTTTGGGTTTTGTGGTATTACCAGCCGTACTTTCGGTGCTGTGGTTTACGGTACTGAAAGAAACGACATACACAGACTGGTTTCATTTGGCGAAGGTGTATTCGGCAACAGCCGGTTGTATCGGTTTCTGGTGTATCCGCCATGTACGCGGAACCAACAAGAAAACAGGTAAGGAATGGGCATTGGCTGACAATAAGATAGCCCTTTGCTTCCCACCGTTGATACTGGCGATCAACATTTTAGAAGCGGTGGTACGTGATTTTGAAGTGGGCAGCAAGTATGCTGTAATGGCTCAGGATATGACCGCTGATGCACCTGTCATGCTGATGGGCGGCTCTTGGAACTATATGAATGGAATTGCCGGAATCTTGAATATTGTGATTATTACAGGCTGGTTTGGTATTAAGATTAGGAAAAAGACCAAAAACGATGGCAGCCGCGATATGATTTGGCCGGATATGCTGTGGTTCTACATTCTTGCATATGATTTATGGAACTTCGCTTATACATATAACTGTCTGCCTCATCATTCATGGTACTGTGGATTTGCACTGCTGTTGGCACCGACCTTGTGTGCATTTACAGTTGGTAAGGGAGCATGGCTGCAGCACCGCGCTCAGACATTGGCACTGTGGTGTATGTTTGCACAGACCTTCCCGTTATTCCAAGATTTTGGAAAATGGCGTGTAAACTCTACCTATAATCCTACCATATACTTTATCGTTAGCTTTTTATCATTGGCAGTTAACATTGCTGTAGTGGTTTATATGATTTATAAGTGGAAAAAGACAAAACGCAATCCTTATAAGGGTGAGTTGTATACAGACTTAAAAGAATATCAGACAATATCAGCATTGGCGGAATAAAGTAGGGAAAGGCATGGGAACAAGAGTGAAAGAAATTCGAATTTTGGAAATCAAGGAAAGTATATTTGAAGATAACAACAAAGATGCACAGCTCCTCAGGGACCAGTTAAAAAGCGAGAATACTTTTTTACTGAACCTGATGAGTTCGCCGGGGGCAGGAAAGACGACTACCTTGGTAAATACAATCAATCGTTTGAAAGACAAACTTAGCATTGCGGTTATGGAGGCAGATATCGATTCTGATGTAGATGCAAGAACAATTTCCGAAACTGGCGTAAAGGTAATTCAGTTACATACAGGCGGAATGTGCCATTTGGATGCCGATATGACCAGACAGGGACTTCAAGGACTGGATGCCAAGGGAACCGATTTGGTAATTCTGGAAAACGTGGGAAATCTGGTCTGTCCAGCTGAATTTGATACGGGCTCCACGAAAAATGCAATGATACTAAGCGTTCCTGAGGGAGATGATAAGCCATTGAAATATCCATTGATGTTTCAGATATCGGATGCTTTGATTATCAACAAAATAGATACCATGGAAGTGTTTGATTTTAATCTGGATCTGTGCGTGGAAAGAGTCAAAAAAATAAACCCCAATATTGCCATATTCCCGATTTCCGCTAAAACAGGAGAAGGTGTGGAAGCGTGGACGGAGTGGTTGTATACAGAGGTTAAAGGAGAGTAGAGCTGTGGAGCAAGAAATTACGAAGATGTATTTTCCGGAAGGTTATGAATGTAAGTACAATGAAAAGGTGATGGCTCTGGCAAATATGCTGGGCCGAAAGGATCCAAAAAAGAACGGATATCAGTGGGACGATCCGGAATATGTTATTTTGGAGGCAGGTATTGATGATGACATGGCTGAAGTAGGCTTAGCCATGGGATACTATACGAAGAGAACTGCCAAGGAAGTAGCCCAGATTATGGGGAAATCCGAAGAATACTGCCATGAGCAGATGATGAAGCTGGCAGTGTACGGCACTTGTTTTGTAAATGTTATCGATGGAGAGGATACCTTCTGGCATGCAGAGAGCTGGATTCCAGGTATTATGGAGATGATTGTAAACAATCTTGAGGTTGTGAAGAAATATCCGGTTGTAGCCTATGCCATGGAGGCATACGGAAGAGTCCGCGGGCCTATGAGTGCAGGTATGTTTCCGCCGGGAATTGGTCTGATGAGGGTAATCCCTATTGAGTCGGCTATCGAAGGCAACAGCCGCAGGGCAAGCTATGAAGAAGTTTCTAAATATTTGAATGATAATACAATTTTTTCCTGTTCTCCTTGCTCTTGCCGTACAGACAGAGAAGCGATGGGAGAGGGCTGCGGTCATCTGAAAGAAGATATGTGTATCCAGATGGGGCATGCAGCAGAATACTATATCCGCACAGGACGCGGAAGGGAAATTACCAGAGATGAAGCCTTTGAAATCATTAAGCGTGCGGAGGAAAATGGTCTGATGCACCAAATTCCGAATATTGACGGGTCCGGTAAAACTCATGCTATCTGTAACTGCTGTGGATGCTCCTGTCTGTCCCTTCGTTCCGGAACGATGTATAAGAATACGGATATGGTACGTTCCAACTATGTTTCAAAGGTGGATAAGGAAAAATGCGTTGCGTGCGGCCAGTGCGTGGAAAATTGTCCTATGAATGCCATGAAGCTGGGACAGAAGCTTTGCTCCAGCCAAGCTGTTACAGAAGATATCACGACGACCTATACTCCAAGAAACAATGCGTGGATGCAAGAAGACTGGAATGCGGATTACCGTACCAACCGTGAAGAAGTTGTGGATACCGGTACGGCTCCTTGTAAAACCAATTGTCCGGCTCACATTGCGGTGCAGGGATACATAAAATTGGCAGCTCAGGGCAAGTATACAGAGGCTCTTGAACTGATTAAAATGGAAAACCCATTTCCGGCAGTCTGTGGATATGTCTGTAACAAGCGTTGTGAAGATGCCTGTACCAGAGGGAATCTGGATGAGCCTATCGCAATTGATGACATCAAACGCTTTATTGCAGATCAGGATTTGAGCAAAGAGACTCGGTTTATTCCTAAGAAGCGTCATAATTACAGCGATAAAAAGATTGCCGTTGTGGGAGCGGGTCCTGCCGGATTGTCCTGCGCATACTATCTGGCTATCGATGGATATGATGTGACGGTATTTGAAAAAGAAAAGGTTGTCGGTGGAATGCTGACCCTTGGAATTCCTTCTTTCGTTCTCGAGAAAAAGATTGTGGAAGCAGAAATCGATATTTTAAGAGAGTTGGGCGTTACCTTTAAAACCGGTATAGAAGTAGGAAAAGATATCACTCTGGATCAGTTAAGAGCAGACGGATATGCGGCCTTCTATCTGGCAGTCGGAGCGCAGAAGGGCAGGAAAATAGGCATAGAAGGAGAAGACTATGAAGGCGTGATTTCCGGAATAGAATTCCTCTCTCGTGTCAACCAGAATGAAAAAGAAACCGTTTCCGGTAATGTAGTAGTTATCGGCGGTGGTAATGTAGCGATCGACGTAGCTCGTGTGGCAGTTCGTGCCGGCGGGAAAAAAGTCAGCATGTTCTGTTTGGAAAACAGAGAACAAATGCCGGCTCTTGACGAAGAAATTGAAGTGGCTGAGAGTGAAGATATCACAATCAATAATTCTTGGGGACCAAAGCGTATTATCGGAGAGAACGGCAGGGTAACCGGAATTGAATTGATGCGCTGTATCAGTGTTTTTGATGAAAGTGGGCGTTTTAGTCCTAAGTATGATGAAAACGATACGATAATCGCAGAAGCAGACTATGTTTTATTATCAGTAGGTCAGTCTATTGACTGGTGCGGTATGTTGGAGAACAGTCAGGCAGTTTTAAATCCGAATAATACAATTCAGGTAGATGAAACAACCTATCAGACGAATCAGCCGGATGTGTTTGCAGGCGGAGATGCGGTGACCGGACCTCGTTTTGCAATTGATGCCATTGCAGCAGGAAAACAGGCAGCTATCTCGATTCATCGTTTTGTCCAGGTCGGACAGGATTTATTGATTGGACGCAGCCGTCGCCAGTATATCGAATTAGATAAGAGAGCAGTTATTATCGATAGCTTTGATACAACTCCTAGACAGAGAGCGGCAAGGATTGACGGTCAGGAAGCCAAGAAAACATTCCGTGACATTCGAACAGCACTTACCGAGGAACAGATGAAAAAGGAAACGGAGAGGTGTCTTGGCTGCGGTGCTACCGTAGTGGATGAATACATGTGTGTAGGCTGCGGTATGTGTGCGACAAAATGTAAGTTTGGAGCAATCACCCTGGAACGTGTTTATGACGGTAAAGGCGTAGAATTCTTAGGCATGAAAAAGGCAATTTTACCTCATGTAATTAAGCGTAAAGTAAAGATAACCGCCAAACAAGTACTTGGAGGGAAAAAATAAGCGATGCACGAACTAGGTATCATGTATCATATTGTTGAACAGGTGTTGAGAGTGGTGGAAACAAACCAACTCTCGGAAGTGGAGGCCATTGTCCTGCAAGTAGGAGAACTATCTTCGGTAGTTCCAAGGTATCTTCATGCCTGCTTTCCCGCCGCGGTAGATGGTACCGTGCTTGAAAACACCAAATTAGAAGTAGAAATACTCACAGCCAATGGAATTTGCGGGGATTGCGGAAAAGTATATCCATTACTGGAACACGCAAAAGTGTGTCCGGAGTGCAAGGGTGAAGCGTTTGAGATAATCAGTGGCAGAGAGTTTTACCTAAAAGAAATCAGGGCGTGTTGAGCGGATGAAAAAAGGGAAGGTTTTTGAGCGATAGTATCTAAGGATGACAAGCCAAGTGAATTTGCTCTATAAAC
Source organism: Konateibacter massiliensis (assembly GCF_900184995.1). GTDB lineage: Bacteria > Bacillota > Clostridia > Lachnospirales > Lachnospiraceae > Lachnotalea > Lachnotalea massiliensis. The sequence goes on along the minus strand of NZ_LT860099.1, from coordinate 1,691,887 downwards.
CTAATACGTTTAGAATTACAGAACGATTAACTTTGTTTTTAAACTATGCTGGTTTGGCTATAATTAACTCAAAAGGTTATGAAAAGGTGAACTGTATGAGTGATAATTATAAGGTGGAAATAGGCAAACGTTTAAAGCTACAGAGAAATAAATTTAAATTTACGCAAGAACAGATGGCAGAAAAGTTAAATATTTCGGTCAAGCATTACAGCGAGGTAGAGCGTGGCATCACAGGGTTATCAATCGAAAATCTTGTGAGAGCGTGTAAAATACTTGGCTTAAGCCTTGATTATACCGTTAATGGAGTTTCCGATGAAGATAACATTCCGGTAGAATTAAGGGAGCTATATGCAGCTTGCCCAGATGACAAAAAGGAAGCGTTAATCAGATTGATGGAGGATTTGAGAAATCTGGTTAATTATTAAAACGGGGAATAGAAAATTTAATTATGAATGAAGATAAGTCATTTACAAAATAAAAATTTGTAAGTGGCTTATTTTTTGTGGTTTTAATTTTTAACTTTATAAAAATAACCTATTAGGTGTTGAAAATAATAACTAATTAGGTTATAATTGGAAAAGCAAGAAGATATATAGAAGTAATAAATATCAGTAAAAGTTATTGAGACTAGCGGATAGGTGATAGATAACAATTGATTTTCCTTTATACATTAGAATATTGATGTGTTTATGCAGGGAAAACATATTGTAACTATAAAAAATTTATAAGCCAAAGAAGGAGGAACAAAATAGGATGACAGAATTAAAATTGAAAAAGGTTAGCCTAAAAAGAGTGCTTGCAGTAATACTTGCGATGTGCTTAAGCATATCTTCAGCAGGAATGAATGTTTCAGCAGCACCAAATGTTTTGATTGGACAGGAAGGAGCGACCCCAGGACAAGGGGAAGCGACACCGGGACAGGGAGAAGCAACACCAGGACAGGGAGAAGCGACACCGGGGCAAGGAGAAGCAACACCAGGACAGGGAGAAGCGACACCGGGACAAGGTGAAGCGACACCAGGACAGGGAACAAAAGCAGAAAATGTATCGTTAGATCAGAGCGAAAAGAGCTTAGAGGTAGGCTCAGAGTTTACATTAATAGCAACAGTATTACCGTCAGGCGCAGTGCAGGATGTAACTTGGTCAACTTCTAATGAAGCAGTAGCAACAGTAGTGGGTGGAAAAGTAACAGCAGTGTCTGCTGGAACAGCAACGATTACAGCAACGGTAGCGTCTAACGGAGAATTGGCAGCAACCTGTGTAGTAACAGTTACAGAAGCTCCGAAAGAGGCAACACCCGCAGAAGGTATAGAATTAAGTGAGGTTGACAAGGAATTAGAGGTAGGCTCAGAATTCACACTAACAGCAACCGTATTACCGGCAGAAGCAGAGCAAGCTGTAATTTGGTCAACTTCTGATGAAGCAGTAGCAACGGTAGTGGATGGAAAGGTAACAGCAGTAGCTGTTGGAACCGCAACGATTACAGCAGCGGTAGCGTCCAACGGAGAATTGACAGCAACCTGTGTAGTAACAGTAGTTGCAGCTCCGATACCGGTTGTAGAAGTAACCGGCGTAACAGTAAAGCCGGCAAGTCTTGCATTAAAAGCAGGCCAGAGTGAAGTCTTAACAGCGACAGTAGCACCTGCTGATGCAACAGACAAGTCTTTAACATGGGCTTCATCTAACGACAACGTAGCTACCGTAGCAGCTAACGGTATTGTAACAGCGAAGGCAAACGGAACAGCAACCATTACAGCAACAACAGTAAATGGAAAAACAGCAACCTCTCAGGTAACCGTAACAACAGATGTAACGGGTGTGGCACTATCTTCTAAAGCAGTGACAATAGCAGTAGGAAAGACAACTACTTTGACAGCAACCGTTGCACCGGCTACAGCAAGTAATAAGACTGTAACTTTTGCAACATCTGATGCAAAAGTAGCAACTGTAAATGCAGCTGGTGTAGTGACAGGAAAAGCATCAGGAACAGCAACGATTACCGCAACAACAGCAAATGGAAAAACAGCGACTGCTACAGTGACGGTAGCAAGTGTCACATTGAATGCTAAGTCTGCAACTTTACAGGCAGGAAAGAGTACAACAGCATTAAAGGTAGCAACTAAATTTCCTTCAAATGATACAGTGGCAAGCTGGACATCATCCAATACAAAAGTAGCGACTGTAAATAGCAGCGGAAAAATAACAGCAACTAAGACGGCTGGTAAGACTACAATCACAGTAACCATGAAGAGCGGTGCAACAGCAAGTGCTACAATCACTGTTCAGAAAAAGGCTGTTACGACAAAGAGTCTTTCTATAAGCGAGAAGAAAGTAACACTTCAGAAGGGAAAGACTACTACATTAAGTGTAGCAAGAAACCCGATTACTGCTACTGAGAAGATTACATGGACATCATCTAATACAAAGGTAGCAACTGTAAATAATAAGGGTAAAGTAACTGCAAAATCAGCAGGAACAGCAACCATTACAGCTAAGACTTCTAACGGAAAGAAAGTTACAGCAAAAATAACAGTAAAGAATCCTACTGTAAAATTAAAGAAGTCAAGCGCAACTGTAAAAGTTGGAAAGACAACTACAATTGCAATTAAGTCAATGTATCCTGCAACAGATTCTGTAAAGAGTTTTAAATCTTCTAACTCTAAGGTGGCATCTGTGAATAAAAATGGTGTAGTGACCGGTAAGAAAAAAGGCACAGCTACAATCACAGTAACGATGAAGAGTGGTGCAAAGGCAACCTTTAAAGTAACAGTAAAGAAATAAATCATAGAATATATGAAGAAACACAGATATAGGGGAATTGCATATGCAGTTTCCCTATATCTATATACAGAGAATGGAAAACGAGGAAGAAATGGCGAAAAAGGAAAAAAGGGTAAATTTATTTAAGCTGATGATGGAAGGAATTACAATCATTTTTTTAGTTATTATGATAGGGATATTTCCTTTATATTACCGAAACTATTATTTGGATATATTAATTGTTAAAAATGCTCTTTTTCAGAGCTTGACAATAGGATTTCTTGCAATAGGAATTGTTTTTGTAGTTCCGTCTTTCTTTTGGGAGAGAAAGGAAGGAAATAGAAAATTAAGAATAAGTCTGACAGATGCATTTGCAATCATTTTTTTTGTGACAGTCATTATTTCATGCCTGCTAAGCCCGATAGGGAGTGAGGCGTTCTGGGGGAATGAAAGAAGAAGGCTGGGTGGACTTTTTCTTTTGTTATGTATCGGCGTCTATTTTATGGTGTCCAGATTTTATAAATCGAGTCAGTTGGTCTTGTGGGTATTCTTGATTGCAAATTACATTGTATTCATGCTTATTATCTTGAATTTCTGCGGAATTGACTTGCTTCATATGTATGATCACTTGAAAGCTGCTCAGCATAAAATATTTATTGGTACTCTTGGAAACATCAATATGTGTGCAGAATATGCGGGAGTTGTAACAACTCTAATGATGGGTTTCTATTATCTTGCCAAAGAAAAATTGTCAAGAATATGTTATTTTGTGGCGATCGTGATGGGAATTTATTCTTGTATAGCAACAAGGGCAGATAGCTGGCTGTTGGCAGTAGGTCCGGCCTATCTTGTATTCCTTGCTGTTTCGATGCATGATACCTCAAAACTTCAAAAATGGTGGGAGCTTTGTATTGGTTTCTTTTGTGGGAGTTTTCTTGTGAAAATAACAGAGGTATTGAATCAGCTTACCGGAATAAAGAACTTATGGATAAGTGATTTGAGAATACATTTTTTGCAATATACTATGATAAGCTGGAAGATACTTTTCTTAGAGTTAGCGGCATTAGTGGTTTTTTGGCTACTGCTGCACAGCAAATATGTAAAATACTTAAACCGCTATGGAAATAAAATTTTGCTAGGTGCTGTGATTATTTCTATGGCAGTGATAGCGGCAGTTATTTTTCCATTGGAAGATTCGTTTGGAACCAATCGTGGTTATATATGGAAGCGTACTCTTATAAATTTTAAGGATATGCCTTTCTTACAGCAAATATTTGGATATGGACCAAACAGCTTTCAGCAATCAATGGAAGAGAATTATGGAGCAGAAATTAGAAGTTCATTTACAACTGTTTTTTGGGATGCACACAATGAACCCTTGCAGTTTTTGGCGACAACCGGAATACTCGGAATGGTATCCTATATGGGAATGCAAATTTCACTCATGGTTTCTTGTATCAGGCAGAGAAACATACAACCGGCAGCAGTAATTGGGTGCGCCGGCATCGTGGCATATATGTTACAAGCTTTGGTAAATAATCCACAGGTGTTTACGACACCATTGCTCTTTATATTCTTGGGGGTTATGGAAAATAAGGTTAGGAAAACAAATATCCCCCTCGCGACGCCTTTGCCGCAAGGGGGATACAAAAGGGGAGGATAAGTATTTCTTCTTCTTTGGTGTGGTGATTAACAAAGGGGGATTTGATAATCACCAAGAGCATACGCAATAATCTTTTTTGATATAATTTTGTATATCAGTAAGATTAATTATAGTATTGCTCAAAAAACAGATCTTATTCATCAAAAATAAAAAAAAATTGAAAAAAATATAAAAGTATACTATACTATAGCTATCGTAATTACAGTAAGGTATAAAGATAAAGGATGGTAAAAAAATGGGATTATTACAAACTTGGAGAGAAACAGCATATTCACAGGATATGAGCCAGCAAGAAAGTGATCAGCTATGGGGTGATTATTTTAAAATAGAGCAGGGCATCTACAAACAGCTTTTGGCAAATCCTGCAGATGTTGTAGAAGGAACAGTAAAAGAATTAGCTGAGAAATATAACACAGATATTATGACAATAGTTGGTTTCCTGGACGGAATCAACGAAAGCTTAAAGGCGGAAAATCCAATCGAAGAGATGACAGAGGATACGAAGGTAAGCTTGGAGTATGATTGTGAAAAATTATACTATAACATGGTGGAAGCGAAGGCAGAATGGTTGTATGACCTTCCTGAGTGGGATGCTCTTTTAACACCGGAGAAACGTAAAGAGTTATACAAGGCACAGAAGGTTTCCGGTACAGTTGTAAAAGGTGCTAAAGTGGGAAGAAACGATCCATGTCCTTGCGGAAGCGGTAAAAAGTATAAGAAATGCTGCGGTAAATAATCTGCGGATTTAATATGACATCGAAAGGGCTTGGTCCACTTACTTATCGAAAGGGACAGGTCCTTTTTATATCGTAAAATTTTCATTATGGAGGAAAGAATGGATTTCAAAGAATTTGGATTAGATCAGGCAGTGATAGTTGCCCTAAAGAAAGAAAAAATTGTAACTGCAAGTGAAGTGCAGCAGAAGGTGTTTGAGGCAGATGAAAAGAAAGACCTTATTGTTCAGTCTGAAACGGGTTCGGGAAAAACATTGGCATACCTGCTTCCTATTTATAAGAAGCTTATACAGGTGGAAAAAGGCTTGCAGGCAATTGTTCTTGTGCCGACCCATGAGCTTGCGATGCAGGTAAGCAGACAAGTGCAGACACTGTCAAAAAATTCAGGCTATAACATTTCGGCGGCAACAATTGTAGGCGATGTAAACGTTGCAAGACAGATTGAAAAGCTGAAGGAGAAGCCGCAGATTGTCATCGGTACGACAGGAAGAATTCTTGAATTAATTAAGAAGAAAAAAATAACAGCTCACACAGTGAAAACAATTGTCATCGACGAAGCCGATAAAATGCTGGACAGAAATAATATAGAGGGAGTAAAAGCGGTGGTTAAGTGCTGCATGCGCGATACTCAAATTGTAATGTTTTCCGCGAGCATGTCAAAAGCAGCGATTGAGACGGGAAGCACAATTTTAAAAGAGCCGCTTCTTATTCAGCTTGGAAAGAGTAAGAAGGTTTCCATTCCGAAAAATATTAAGCATATTTATTTTGTTGTGGATAGAAGGGACAAGCTTGAGATGCTTCGAAAGCTTGCAAACAGCATGAAGCCCAAGAAAGCGATGGTATTCATCAACAAGGTGTCGGACATTGAGGAGCTGACGGAGAAGCTTCAATACCACCACTACAATGCGGATTGCATCCACGGCTCCAACATCAAAAAAGACAGAAAAAAAGTAATTGACGCATTCAAGGCAAACAAGCTTCAGCTTTTAATTGCAACGGACATTGCAGCGAGAGGGCTTCATTTTGAGGAAATCGATACTATTTTTCATATCAGTATTCCGGAAAATTCGAACGACTATCTGCACCGCGCCGGGAGAACGGGAAGAAACGGCCAAGAGGGAATGAGCGTGCTTATCGTGACGGAAAAAGAGCTTCCGCTTGTACGCAAGTATGAAAAGGAATTTGGAATTAAAATAGAGCCATATACGATAGACTATGGGAAGATAAAAAGTCACAGCACTAAGCAGAAAATTTCAAAAAATAGTTGACTTCGACAGTGGAATATGGTAACATTACTAATGTTGTGAAAATAAAAGAAAGCAGAGTATCCACTCTCACCTTAGCACAATGGTGACTAACGGTTAATATTTGAAAGTTAATGTAGTTTATTAATGCTCTTAAAATAAGTGGATAGCTGTTTAGCTATTCATTTTTTTATGTGACGGCAAGCAAACTTGCTGCAAATTCATGGAGGTGCACAGTTATTAGCGAATTAATGATTAACGAACAGATTAGAGACAAAGAAATTCGTTTGATCGGGGAAAACGGAGAACAGTTAGGAGTTATGTCAGCAAAGGAAGCAATGCAGCTTGCAAAAGAAGCAGAGCTTGACTTAGTTAAGATTGCTCCGACAGCAAAACCGCCGGTATGTAAGATTATTGACTATGGTAAGTACAGATACGAACTCGCAAGAAAAGAAAAAGAAGCGAAGAAAAAGCAGAAAACCATAGATATTAAGGAAGTACGTTTATCACCAAACATTGACGGAAATGACCTGAATACAAAGGTAAATGCGGCCAGAAAGTTTATTGAAAAAGGTGATAAGGTTAAGGTAACCTTACGTTTCAGAGGTCGTGAAATGGCTCATATGGGTGCAAGTAAGCATATTTTAGATGATTTTGCGGAGAAGTTATCCGATATTGCAGTTGTTGAGAAGCCAGCTAAATTAGAAGGCAGAAGCATGATGATGTTTTTGACGGAAAAGCGATAAGCAACTGTAAGAAAACAATGGATTATCGTCACCGAGTGACAATAATATAGATTTTAACTATGACAATTAAGGAGGAAATATCATGCCAAAAATAAAAACTAGCAGAGCAGCAGCTAAGCGTTTCAAAAAAACAGGTACAGGAAAATTAAAGAGAATGAAGGCATATAAGAGCCACATCCTGACAAAGAAGTCTGCAAAGAGAAAGAGAAATCTTAGAAAAGCAACAATGACAGATGCAACCAACGTAAAGAACATAAAGAAAATCTTACCTTATTTATAGGATTAAAATAGAGTAAAGGAGGAAATCGACAAATGGCAAGAATTAAAGGCGGAATGAACGCTAAGAAGAAGCATAACAGAGTATTAAAGCTAGCTAAAGGTTACAGAGGAGCTAGATCAAAACAGTATAGAGTAGCAAAACAGTCAGTTATGAGAGCATTAACAAGCTCATACGCAGGCAGAAAGCAGAGAAAGAGACAGTTCAGACAGTTATGGATTGCTCGTATCAATGCAGCAGCTAGAATCAATGGCTTATCCTACAGCAAATTTATGTATGGTTTAAAATTAGCTGGAGTTGAAATGAATAGAAAAATGTTATCCGATATGGCAATCAACGATGCAGAGGGCTTTGCAACACTTGCAGAGCTTGCAAAAAGCAAGTTAGCTTAATAGGATATAAACAGAAATTTGGTCCTTGGAAACTTGCGTTTTCAAGGACTTTTTTGGTAGCACAGATTATTTATACAAGGAGGGTGTATATGGGGGTAAAACTTGTTAAATTTGAGGTAATTCAATTTTCAGGTGCAAGAGTGATAGGAAAAAGTATTAATGTGAAAGAACCAACAACAATAGATGACCCTACGATAACGGATCTATTGGAAATGATGAAAAACGATGGGCATAACGATTTTTTGTTGAACTTACCAGACAAATATACGTTAAATCTTGATACAGTAGGCTGGCAAGGGGATTTTCAACCGGGTGACTGTTCTTATACCTATCTTTCAGGGGTACTATTTAAGCCGAATACACAGGTACCTGATGGATATGAGTACAGAGACATTGCTCCATGCGAAATGGCTATTGCATGGATACAAGAATGTGATGAAGATAATGGGGGAGATTTATTTGCAGATGCCTCGAGTACTCTTGCAAAAGCCAGAGCGGAACAGGGGTATCAATACGATTGTTCACACGGGTTTTTTGAAATGGAATATTATTCTGAAAAAAGATTTAAAATTAACCAAAACAATGGAAAACCGGTTATTTTAGATTTCTATTCCCCGTGTCAAAAAGTATAATAACATTCATAAGATAGAAAGGTAAAAAGGTGATAGCATGAAATTAGGAATCGTAGGAACCGGAATGATTGTAATGGATTTTTTGAGTATCACACCGCACTTAAAGGATACGCAGCTGATGGCAATCAGCGGGACAAAAAATTCAGAGGCAAAGGTGCAGGAGCTTGCAGAGCAGTATCACATTCCGGCTTGTTATACAAACTATGAGGAATTTTTAAAGGGCGACTTTGACACGGTTTATATCGGAGCGCCGAATCATCTGCATTTCCAATTCAGCAAGGAAGCGCTGGAGGCGGGCAAGCATGTTATTGTGGAGAAACCGTTTGTTTCCAACTATAAGGAAGCGCTTGTCCTTAGTGAATTGGCAAAGGAAAAACAATTGTTTCTTCTTGAGGCAATCACGACCTGCTATCTGCCAAACTATAAAAAGGTGAAGGAGCTGCTTCCGACGCTTGGTGATATCAAAATTGTACAGTGCAATTATTCTCAGTATTCAAGGAGATATGACGAGTTTAAAAAGGGAAATGTTCTGCCTGCTTTCAATCCGGAATTTTCCGGCGGAGCGCTTATGGATATCAACAGCTATAATATTCACTATGTGGCGGGACTGTTTGGACGGCCAAAGGAAGTGGCATATTACCCGAATATGGAAAGAGGAATCGATACCTCCGGAATTCTCATCTTGGATTATGGAACGTTTCAGTGCACTTTGGTTGGGGCAAAGGATTGCAAGGCGCCGATTGCCAATAATATTCAGGGCGATAAGGGCTGTATTCACCAGAATACACCTGCTAATGTGTGTAAGGGCTTTGAGATTTTTGGAAATGACGGAACAAGCACTCTCATCAATGAGAATGATTACGAGCACCGCATGGTAAATGAATTTTTGGAGTTTGAAGCGATGATAAATGGGAATAATATGGAAAAATGCAATGAGATGCTAAAGCACAGCCTTCTGGTAAGTGAGATTCAGACAATTGCAAGAGAGAAGGCGGGCATAGTATTTCCGGCAGACGAAAAAATTTAAAGGCTATTTGAAAGATTTTGGAAAAAAATTGATTTTTTTCATGATTTGTGATATACTATTGCACAAAATTATTATATGGAGGATTTAAAATTATGGACCCAGACCCTGACGCGACTAATATGATTATGCAGATTTTAGTATTGGTTGTATTAACATTGATTAATGCATTTTTTGCCGGAGCAGAAATGGCTTTGGTATCAGTGAACAAGACAAAAATTTCTAACCTAGCAGAGGACGGAAACAAGAAGGCACAGCAGATTTTGAAATTGCTGGGAGAACCGACGAAACTTCTGTCGACAATACAGGTTGCAATCACCTTATCCGGATTCTTTGCCAGTGCTTCAGCGGCAACCGGTATATCGGCGCATTTAGCAAAAGCCTTAGAGTTTTTGAAAATACCTTACACATCACAGATTTCCTTTGTGCTTGTAACGGTAATACTCTCTTTCTTCACTTTGGTGTACGGCGAGCTTGTACCGAAGAGAGTGGCGCTTCAAAAGGCGGAGACATTTAGTATGTTCTGTGTAGGAACTGTTGTGTTAGTATCAAAGGGAGCATCACCATTTATCAGGCTGCTTACTTTTGTTACGAATATAACCCTGAAAATTTTTGGCATGAATGCAGAGAATCTGGAAGAAAGGGTATCAAAAGAAGAAATTCAATCAATGATTGAACAAGGCAAAGAGCAAGGTGTATTCAATAACATCGAGCATGACATGATTAATTCAATATTTGAATTTGATAATAAGCTTGCAAGAGAAATTATGACACCGCGAATCAATGTGTTTGCCATTGATATTTCAGAACCAAAGGAAGAGTATTTTGATGAATTATTTGAAATGAAATATTCCAGAATACCTGTTTATGAAGAGGAAGTCGACAATATTGTCGGTGTATTATATATTAAAGATATTTTAAGAGAAGCAAAGCGAGTAGGCTTTGAACATATTGATATAGGAAAAATTTTACATGAGCCTTATCTTGTACCCGAAAATAAGAACATTGATGAGCTTTTCCGGGAAATGCAGCATGAGAAAAAATATTTTGCTATTCTGATTAATGAATATGGAGAATTTTCAGGAGTTGTAACGATTGAAGACTTAGTGGAAGAGGTAATGGGCGACATCGCAGATGAATATGATGAAAATGGCCCGCAAATCAACAAGATTGATGACTATACTTATCTGATTGACGGACTTGTGTCAGTGGATGATATTAATGATAGATTTGATTTGGAAATTGACTCGGAATACTATGATACCATATCCGGCTTTATGATTGATGAGCTGGGCTTTATCCCGAAGGATGGGGATACAAGAAGAATTAAGTACAAGAACCTAGTTTTTGAGCTGGTAAGTGTAAAAGAAAAACGAATCGATAAAATTAAGTTATATTTCCCACAGGAGGAAGAGCCTCCGGCAGATATAGAAGAATAAGGAAGCAAATTGATGAGCTATAGTTTAAAACTATGGCTCATCATATTTTTTAGGTATTATCCTATCGGACAGACTCGTGCTATACTGATGAAAACATTGAAATAGCAAGGAGGAATTGATGATGAGTACTATTTTTGAAAATACACAAAAAAGAACGAAGGTTCCGTTTCGATATGATATTGTGGGAAGTTTTTTACGCCCGCAAAGACTGAAGGATGCAAGGGAGGATTTGGCAAACGGAAAGATAACGAGTGAGGAGCTGACAAAGGTAGAGGATGAAGAGATTAAAAAGCTCGTTGCCAAGCAAAAAGAGGTAGGCTTAAAGGCGGTTACGGACGGAGAGTTTCGAAGAAGCTACTGGCATCTGGACTTTTTCTGGGGCTTTGAGGGAGTGGAGCATGTCATTATGGAGCATGGATATTTCTTCCACGGTGAGGAGACAAGAGCCGACTCAGCAAGGCTCTCAGGCAAGGTTCGTTTCAACGGACACCCGTTTCTTGCGCATTATCGCTTTTTAAAGGAGATTGCGGGGGATGATGTTGTGGCAAGACAGACGATTCCGGCACCGGCACAGTTTTACGCAGAGCTTGTCCGTGAAGAAAATGCGAAGGAGATTGCAAAATATTATTCGGATCAGGAGGAGCTTTTTGCGGACATCGGAAAGGCATATCGCGAGGCAATTCTTGCATTTTATGAGCTGGGCTGCAGAAATATTCAGCTTGATGACTGTACGTGGGGAATGCTCTGCGACAAGAATTTCTGGTCGGTTATGGCAGGGGAAGGATATGATGTGGAACAAATCAAGAAGCTGTATCTTGACCTAAATAATTCTGCAATTGAGAATTTGCCAAGCGATTTGATTGTGACAACTCACGTTTGCCGTGGAAATTATCATTCGACCTGGGCGACCTCCGGCGGTTATGAGCCTGTTGCAAAGACACTGTTCGGCAAGGAGAATGTATCGGCTTACTATCTGGAATACGATACAGAGCGCGCAGGAGACTTCACACCGTTAAAAGAGGTGGCGGACGATAAACTTGTGGTACTTGGACTTGTTTCCTCTAAAATCGGAAATTTGGAGAGCAGAAAGCAGATTATTTCCAGATTAAAGGAGGCAACAAGCTACATTCCGCAAGATCATATCTGCCTAAGCCCGCAGTGTGGTTTTGCTTCCACTGAAGAAGGAAATATATTGACCGAGGAAGAGCAGTGGGAGAAGATAAGATTTATTAAGGAAATTGCGGAGGAAGTTTGGGGCTAAAACATCGCTTATTGAAATGCCAATATAGTATTATAAGCGTTTCCGATTGACAGTATATCACATTTATGATAGCATTTTGATTAGATACAACTAACCAAAATGCTATTTTATATTATAGAAAGATCTACACTTTTTATTTATATTTTCCCCATAATTTGGAATGATAAGGAGGTATGCGAATGGAAAAAACATTGGATTTAAACAAATCAGTTTATGAGTTGACCAAGGAATACCCGGAGATAGTGGATATCCTGTCTGAACTTGGCTTTAAAGATATTACAAAGCCGGGAATGCTGAATACAGCGGGCAGGTTCATGACAATACCAAAGGGTGCGGCGATGAAGAAGATTGATATGGCACTAATCGAAAAAACATTATCTGAAAAGGGCTATCAAATTCAGAATTAAGGAGGAAACCATGAGCGAATTTATTAATAACCGTGAAATGCGGCAGCAGGTAATCAAGGACATTCTTAAGCAGCTCCATGAAGGCAAATCAGTAGAAGAGGTGAAGAAGCTGTTTGAAGAAGCTTTTGACGGAGTATCTGCTACGGAAATAACGGATGCGGAAACGGCATTGATGGAGGGTGGACTTCCGGTTGAGGAGGTTCAAAAACTCTGTGACGTACATGCCGCTGTATTTAAGGGATCGATTGCGGAAATCCACCATCCGCAGGATCCGGCTAAAATTCCGGGACATCCTGTTCATACGCTCGAGGCGGAAAACAGATATTTGGAGCGTATCATGGAGGAAGAAATCAAGCCAAACCTTGTAAAAGCAGAGAAAAAGGAAGCGTTGCTTGCCGGAATCGAAAAGCTTGAGAAGATTGCGCTGCATTACCAGAGAAAAGAAAATCTCTTTTTCCCGTATATGGAAAAGTACGGCATCACGGCACCGCCGAAGGTAATGTGGGGTGTGGACGATGAAATAAGAGCTCAGATAAAGGAAGTAAAGAGCTTGGTTGTACAGAATGCACCGGCTGATGTTTTGCTTCCGAAGGCGGAGGAAGCACTCAATAAAGCGGCGGAGATGATTTTTAAAGAGGAAAAAATCATGGTTCCAATGCTTTTGGAGCAGCTTACACAGGACGAATGGGAGTCAATCGGAATCGAGAGTGCGGAGCTTGGCTATCTCATCGAAAATGTGCCGGTATGGAAGCCGGACAAGACAAAGAAGGATGAGCCAAAGATAGAGCAGGAAGAACCGGAAGTAAAGGAAGGCATCATAAAGCTTCCTTCTGGTGTATTTAATTTGGAAGAACTCGTATGTATGCTGAATACACTGCCGTTTGACATTACCTTTGTGGATAAAAACGATGAGGTTAAGTTTTTCTCGGAGGGAAAAGAGAGAACATTTCCTAGAACAAGGGCGATTATCGGAAGAAACGTATCAAACTGCCATCCGCCTGCAAGTGTGCACATCGTAGAAAACATTGTACAAGACTTTAAGGACGGAAAGAAAGATCAAGAAGACTTCTGGATTAAGATGGGAGGAAAATACGTTTTTATCCGCTACTATGCTGTGAGAAACGAGGCAGGAGAATACTTAGGTGTTCTCGAAGTGACGCAGGATATTCAGCCGATACAGGAGATTACAGGCGAGAAGAGATTGGTATCGGAGTAGAGTATCAAATTCTCAAAGCTTGACAATCGATGCAATCTAAATCATAATAAGCACATACCCTTATAGGTATAAGGAGGTGCGAGAAGTGAGACAATGTATGGATGCAGACAACCTGCATCGCCGCTTAAATAAGATTATCGGACAGGTTCAGGCAATTGACAGAATGGTGGACGAGGATGTTCCATGCGAGGATGTGCTATCCCAAATCAATGCTGCCAAATCAGCCCTTCATCGGGTTGGACAGGTGGTTTTGGAGGGACATATCAACCACTGTGTCCGTGACGGAATTGAGCACGGAGATGCGGAAAAGACGATTGAAAGCTTTACCAAAGCGGTAGAGCGGTTTGCAAATATGAAATAGGAAAAACCCGGATATGGTATAGCAGATATGCCTGTCCGGGTTTTTGATATATCATAGGAAAATTCTATGAATTTGGGCTTTTCTCTAGTTGATTTTCTTTTTGGTAAAAGCCTTTTTATATTGGGAAGGTGTCATTCCCTCAATTTGTTTGAAAACCTTCATAAAATATTTTTCGTCTAAAAATCCGCAGGAATAAGCGGCTTCCTTGATGGAAATATGATAGCTTGCAAGAAGCGATTTGGCTGCTTCAATCCGTATTTTGTTGATATAGCGTGTCAGGGTTATTCCTGTTGTTCTTTTGAACAATGAAGATAGATAATCAGGGTTATAGCCCGTATCTTTTGCAATTTGTGCGATGGTCACAGACTTGAAATAGTTTGCCTTTATCCATTCCATAATCCGGCTTATATTGGGCGGAATATTCTGACTTTTGTGATCCTTCATATCCATAAATTCCTGTGATATTTCCAAGATAAGAAGACTTAGGGCATAGTCTGTCATCCGGCTTGAATAAAGCTGTTCCTGCCGAGAAAGGTCAAGAAGCTGGTTAAACAGCACAAAAACACGTTTTGTCAGAGAAAGTCTGCCCCATTCCGGCATAAGATAAATTTCATCTGCAAAAGCATTTCTTTCCAAAAAGTCAGGTGTGATATCGGATTGTACCAAGACCGGCTCCTTTGTCGTAAAATGAACCCAATAATAGGAAAGAGTACCTTTTGAGGGCTGGTAGCCGTAATGTTCTTCCCCCGCCTTTAAGAAAATATACTGTTTTGCACCGACCTCATATTTTACACCGGATTGTGCAATATATAGAGTTCCTTCGTTTACCAAAATCAAGACGTGCTCCTCCAATGTACGCCGGTTGTGGCAGAAGTTTTCACGGCTGATTAAATTGCCGCAGGTAATGTAGGAGATAGGAAAATGAGCATCTGTAATAAAATAACGCATATAAGTTTTCACCACCTTTTATATTGTTCTGGAAGTTGAAAATAGTACGCTAATAAAGCATACTGTTTCTATATCATAAGACTTTTTGAAAGAAATGTCTATCTGTTTTAAACACCTAATATGAATGGGAGGAAAAAGAAATGAAAGACTGTATGAAACGTTTTACCATCGAGGATAAATTCTTTGGCGGATATGAAAAACTTGTGAAAGAGGTAGTGATTCCTTATCAGGAAAAAGTGCTAAAGGATGAGATTACGGATGCGGAAAAGAGCCATGCGATTGAGAATTTTAAAAGTGCAGCCAAAATGCGAAAGGACGGGAAATGCGAGGAGGAGTTTTACGGCATGGTTTTTCAGGACAGCGATGTGGCAAAATGGCTGGAAGCCGCTGCGTATTCACTTGTAAAATATCCTGATAAGGAGCTGGAGAGCCGCATGGATGAGGTGATTGAGCTGATTGGAAGCACCCAGCAGGAGGATGGCTATTTAAATACTTATTTTACGGTGAAGGAGCCGGGCAAAAGATGGACCAATCTGGAGGAGGCACATGAGCTTTACTGTGCGGGACATATGATGGAGGCGGCGGTTGCCTACGCAGATAATACCGGAAAGACGAAGTTGTTAGATATTATGTGCAAAATGGCAGACCATATTTATAAGCACTTCGTTGAAGAAAAAGCAAAAGGCTATCCGGGGCACCCTGAGGTGGAGCTTGCCTTGATGAGAATGTATGAGTATACGGGAAATGAGAAATACAAAGAGCTTGCCAAGCATTTTATCGATGTGCGAGGAGTAGACAGTCAATATTTTGCAAAGGAGAGTCAGGCGAGGGGCTGGACAGTATGGGGAAGCAAGGGAGAAAACCCAGAGTATACGCAGAGTCATGCACCGGTGCGAGAGCAGACAAAGGCGGTAGGTCATGCGGTTCGTGCGGTTTACCTCTACACCGGAATGGCAGAAGTTGCAAAGGTGGAGCAGGATGAAACATTAAAAAATGCCTGCAAGACGCTTTGGGATAACATTACGGACAGTAAAATGTATGTGACAGGGGCGATTGGCTCGGCATACGAAGGAGAGGCATTTACAAAGGACTATCATTTGCCGAACGACAGCGTGTATGGGGAAACTTGTGCTTCCATCGGTTTGATTTTCTTTGCAAGGAAAATGCTTGAGCTAGAAATGAATAGCAAATATGCGGATGTGATGGAGAGAGCGCTCTATAATTGTGTCTTAGCGGGAATGCAGTTGGATGGGCAGCGTTTCTTCTATGTCAATCCGCTTGAGGTAATACCGGGGATTTCGGGAGAGGCGGTCAATCTTATGCATGTGAAGCCTACACGCCCAAAGTGGTTTGCATGTGCATGCTGTCCGCCGAATGTGGCACGCCTTATCTCTTCTCTTGGAAGATATGCATGGACAGCAGAAAACAAAGTTGCGTACAATCACTTATTTATGGGCGGAACACTTGACTTAACCGAGGAGCTTCATGGAAAAATAGTGACAGAGGCAAGCTTTCCATACGGAGATACGGTGACGTATCGCTTTGAGCCGGAGAGAGAGGCAATGGATATGACCATTGCAATCAGAATGCCTGCATGGAGCAAGGAAACATGTATCATGCAAAACGGACAAAAGGCAGAGTACGAGGTGAAGGACGGTTATGCCTATGTGACCGGTAAATTTACGGTGGAGGATAAGATAACGGTGAACTTTGACATGAGTGTAAAACACATTTATGCGAAAAGCAATGTAAGCGCAGACAGCGGCAAAGTTGCTTTTTCCAAAGGACCTTTTATCTATTGTGCGGAAGGTGCAGATAATGATGCCGATATTTTGGGCTTGCGGGTGAAGAAAAACACAAAGACAGAGACCATAGAGTCCGATGACTTGGGAGACATTGAAAAAATTGTCATAGAGGGAGAAAGGCTTTCATCCGGCAAGGAGCTCTATTCCTATGAGGCACCGGCAGGTGAAGAATGCAAGATAACGCTGATTCCTTATTATGCGTGGGGAAACAGAGGACTGAATGAGATGCGGGTATGGCTGCCGGAAATTTTATAGAGTATGAAAAAGAACTTGACAACTCATACCCCTATGGGTATTATATCCTTATACCCCCATGGGTATAAGGAGGATAAACATGGAGAAATTAGAACAATTTTTAGAGTGGGGCGGCATGAAAAAGGATATTGTCTGTCTGGCATTAGGAGGATTTGCGCTGATATTAAGCATTGCGGGCATAAATCCATTGCCCTTTGACAGTGCATGGATTGCCATTATTTTATGCGGATTGCCAATTATATTGGAGGCAGTTATCGGGCTGGTGACGGAATTTGATATCAAAGCAGATGTGCTTGTATCACTTGCCTTAATTGCCTCGGTTTTAATCGGTGAACATTTTGCGGCAGGAGAAATCGCATTTATTATGCAGCTTGGTGCCTTGCTTGAGGATGCCACAGTTGCAAAAGCGAGGGCAGGTATTGAGAAGCTCGTGCATTTAACGCCCAGAACAGCGCGAGTCATAAATGGAGCAGCGGAGACAGTGATTGCGGCAGAGCAAGTCAAGGTTGGAGATTTGCTCCGTATTTTGCCGGGTGAGACGATTCCGGTGGACGGAATCATCCAATCAGGTCATACCTCTGTCAATCAGGCGGTTATGACAGGAGAGGCGCTTCCGGTTGATAAACACGTCGGGGACGAGGTATCAAGCGGTACGGTAAACCAATTTGGCTCCTTTGACATGGAAGCCACGAAGGTTGGAGATGACAGTTCCATTCAAAGAATGATACGTCTTGTACAGTCAGCGGATGCAGGAAAGGCTAAGATTGTTGGGCTTGCGGATCGTTGGGCGACATGGATTGTCGTGATAGCACTTAGTGCGGCGGCACTTACGTGGCTGTTTACGGAAGAGATCATCCGCGCGGTGACCATTTTGGTTGTCTTTTGCCCATGTGCGTTGGTGCTCGCGACCCCGACAGCGATTATGGCAGCGATTGGAAATGCCACTAAGCACGGGTTTTTGGTAAAAGAGGGCGACGCCCTTGAGAGACTGGCAGATGTGTCAAGAATCACCTTTGACAAAACAGGCACGCTGACCTACGGAAAGCCGGAGGTTGCAGCGGTTCAGAGCTGTCTTGAAGAAATTCCGAGAGAATTGTTGTATGCGTATGCTGCCGGTGTGGAGGCAAGGTCGGAGCATCCGCTTGGAAAGTCGGTTGTACAGTGCTATAAGAAGGAAGAAGTACAGGAAGATAAAACAGCCACCGAATTTCGTATGCTGCCGGGAAGAGGTGTATGGGGCATTGTGGAGGGCAAAGAGATTTTTGCCGGAAACAAGGAGCTTCTTTTAGAAAACAGTATTTTAATGGAAGAAAGCAATCAAACAGAAGCTGAGAAATATGTAAATCGTGGATGTACCATTATTTATATTTCCGTTGAAAGCAAATACGCAGGTTTTATTGCGTTGACGGATACGATGCGGGAAGAGGCGGCAGATACGATAGCAAAAATTAAGGAAAAGAAAATCCAGCCTGTCTTGCTCACCGGAGACCATGAAAATGCGGCAAAAAATATTGCAGGGCAGCTAAATATCAAAGAGGTGTATGCAGACTGCCTGCCGGAGGACAAATTAAAATGGATTGATTACTATGAGGAGCAGGGCAAAAAGGTGTGTATGATAGGAGACGGAATCAATGACGCTCCGGCGCTAAAGCGTGCTTATGTAGGAATTGCAATGGGAGGAATCGGAAGTGATATTGCAGTTGAGGCTGCGGATATTGCACTGGTCAATGATGATATGGGAGAGCTTTCGCACCTTCTGAGTCTCTCCAAGAAAATGATGAAAAAGATTAAATATAATCTTGCATTCTCCATGCTTTTAAACTTTGCCGCGATTGTGCTGGCAATTACAGGCATTTTAAATCCTGTTTTAGGAGCACTGGTACATAATGCAGGCTCTGTCTTTGTCATCATCAATTCTTCATTGTTATTAAAATGGAGAGAGGCATCATAGAAAACAATAGGAAGGGAATATTAAATATTGATATAATTTTAGACAAGAAATTGATATAATATATTGACTCTGTTACGCTAAAGCGTTATAATCGTTTTTGGATTAGGGCGTTAGAATCGCCGCAGCTGTAGATTGTCTTGCTAATAAGGAGGAAAAACGTATGTCATATGTTGACGAAGTCATTGAGCTAATTGTAAAGCAAAACCCAGGTGAAGCAGAATTTCATCAGGCAGTCAAAGAAGTATTGGAATCATTGAGAGTGGTAGTAGAGAGAAACGAAGAGGTGTATAGAAGAGAAGCACTTTTAGAGAGACTCTGCAATCCGGAAAGACAGATTAAATTCAGAGTTCCTTGGGTAGATGATAAGGGACAGGTTCAGGTAAACACAGGATACCGTGTTCAGTTTAACAGTTCCATCGGACCTTACAAGGGCGGACTTAGATTACATCCATCTGTAAACATCGGTATTATCAAATTTTTGGGATTTGAGCAGGTGTTTAAAAACTCCTTGACAGGACTTCCAATCGGCGGCGGAAAAGGCGGTTCCGATTTCGATCCTAAGGGAAAATCTGACAGAGAGGTTATGGCATTTTGCCAGAGCTTTATCACAGAGTTATACAAATATATCGGAGCTGACACTGATGTTCCTGCCGGAGATATCGGAACAGGCGGAAGAGAAATCGGCTATATGTTTGGACAGTATAAGAGAATCCGCGGCGCATACGAAGGCGTTTTGACAGGAAAAGGCTTATCCTACGGCGGTTCTTTAGCAAGAACAGAGGCAACAGGCTTTGGTTTGTTATATTTAACAGATGAAATGTTAAAGGCAAACAAGATTGACATTGCAGGAAAGACCGTTGCAATTTCAGGTTCCGGTAATGTTGCAATCTATGCAGCTAAGAAGGCACACGAGTTAAAGGCAAAGGTAGTGACGGTATCTGATTCAACCGGATGGATTTATGATTCAGAGGGAATTGATATCGATTTATTAAAAGAAATTAAGGAAGTAAGACGTGCAAGACTTACCGAGTATGCAGCGGCTAGAAAAAGTGCTGAGTACCATGAAGGAACAGGCGTATGGACAGTGAAATGTGACATCGCACTTCCTTGTGCAACACAGAACGAGCTGAACTTAGACGATGCAAAGGCTTTAGTAGCAAATGGCTGTCTTGCGGTGGCTGAAGGTGCTAATATGCCTACAACCTTAGAGGCAACTGAGTACTTACAGAAAAACGGTGTTTTATTTGCGCCAGGTAAGGCTGCAAATGCAGGTGGTGTTGCAACATCAGCGCTTGAGATGACACAGAACAGCGAGAGATTAAGCTGGACATTTGAAGAAGTAGATGCAAAATTAAAGCAGATTATGGTAAATATCTTCCACAATCTGGACGAGGCAGCAAAAGAGTACGGCGTAGAAGGAAACTATGTAATAGGTGCTAATATCGCAGGCTTTATGAAGGTTGCGGATGCTATGATTGCGCAGGGCGTTTGCTAATTAAAACTAGTTTTGAAATAATATTGACATAAAAAAAAGCCTCGGTTTATCCGAGGTTTTTTTTATATGAGAGAAGGGAAAAAGAACAAAATAAAGCTTGAAATATAAAGTGGGTATAAAATAAATATAAAAAATAAATAAAAAGGCGTAAATAGGAGTAAAAAGTCAAAAGAAACAACAAAAAGATGTATAAAATTATTTGCAATACCAATGGAAAGAAGATATAATGGACCATGCAGTTTGTAAAAAAATACCAGTACATATACATTGATGTTACTTTAAGGATAAATTTGCTGCGGCGGATATAAAATGGGGATTTTATTTTGGTCGCAATATAAAATACGAATAGGGGGAAAAGAAAAAGATGAAGCCAATAACTAGAAAAGCACTCGTGTTTTTTACAATATTCAGTTCTATTATTTATATTCTATGGAGAATCCTTCGAACCATTCCGTTTGAATATGGCATTTTTTCAACTATATGCGGTTTAAGCCTGCTTATTGTTGAGATTATCGGATTGTTTGAGATGCTGATTCATTTCGGACAACTCACCAATATCCAGGTGCCGGAGAAACCCAAAGTGGATAACTCTCAATATCCCGATGTGGACATTTTTATCTCCACCTACAATGAGCCGCCTGAACTTCTATATAAGACCATAAATGCATGCCTGCATATGGACTATCCTGATAAATCCAAAGTACATATTTATTTATGCGATGACGGACATCGCGATGAAATGGGTGTTTTAGCAGAAAAGATGGGTATTACGCACTTAGTCCGGGATACTCATGAATTTGCTAAGGCGGGTAACCTAAATCATGCAATGAGTGTGACAAGTTCACCTTTTATTGTTACCTTTGATGCCGACATGATGCCAAGACATAACTTTTTGATGAACTGTATGCCTTATTTCCTGGGAGAGGAAAAAATAGGTTTTTTACAGACACCTCAGACCTTTTACAATCCAGACTTGTTTCAATATAACCTGTATTCGGAGGACCGTATTCCGAATGAGCAGGATTATTTCTACCGCGACGTTCAGGTAATGCGTAATGCCAGCAATACCGTTATTTACGGCGGAACAAACACAATTTTATCCCGTGAGGCACTCGAGGATGCGGGAGGCTTTTACACGGGTGTTATCACCGAGGATTTTGCAACCGGTATGGTCATTCAGAGCAAGGGCTATCAGTGCTATGCCATCAGTGAGTCCTATGCATGCGGTATGGCGCCGGAGGATTTAAAGAGTCTGATTAAACAGAGACAGCGTTGGGCAAGAGGCTGTATCCAGACGGGACGAAAGGTAAATATCCTGTTTCGAAAGGGACTTAATTTTAAGCAGAAGATGAGCTATCTGACTTCTATCACCTATTGGTATGGCTCCCTAAAGCGCCTTATTTATCTGATGTCACCTATTTTATATGCAGTGTTCAATGTGATTGTTGTAAAGTGTACGTTGGGTGAGGTTCTTTTGTTCTGGCTTCCGATGTATTTGCTCAATAACACAACACTTCGGCTTTTATCAGGAAATATCCGCAATACGCGGCTTACCAATATTTATGAAACCATACTTTTTCCAAGTCTTTTGCCGGCGGTTTTACTGGAGACCTTTGGCATATCACAGAGTAAATTCGTCGTGACAAAGAAGGATTCGAAGCAGAAGCTGGAAGGAAACGGCATTTGGTACAGCTTTAAAAACTCGATTGTTCTTCTTATTTTGCTGGGCTTAAGTGTGTGGGGACTTGGAAGATGCGTCGTGGAAACCTTTGAGCGGGGGACACCTGTGTTCATCGTTATTATGTTCTGGCTGCTGGTTAATCTGTTCAATCTTATGATGGCATTGTTCTTCATGTTTGGACGACGTCCGCACCGCCAGTTTGAGCGCTTTGATGTGGAGGTAGACTGCCTGATTATTTATGGAGACCATGTTGTCCGCACCAAGACAGATAATATTTCGGAAAAAGGTATTGCAGTGACACTTGATTTTCCGGAATGGATATCACCGCAGGAAGAGGTTACGATAAAGCTTGCGACAGAGCTCTATGAAACAAGTTTTCAGGCAAGGGTTGCCAATGTTATGAGTGCCAAGGATAAGTGGAGGTATGGCTTTGAGCTGACGGATATCAGCGAGGAGAACAACCTTGAGATGCTGCAGATTGTGTATGACAGAGAGCCTTCCCTTCCGAAGGAAATCGAGGCGAGCCTCAGTACCGTGGATGATATTATGATTAACATCAGCCGAAGAGCCGGAGGACGAGATTATTTCAGCAGAAAGCTTCCGCGCATTAATCTGTATAGCCGTGTCAAGACAGCGGAGGGGAGAACTCTTTTACTGAGAGATTTTAACTATGAGTTTCTGACAATCTGTTTTCTGCGTGGGGAGGCAGTGCCGAAGGAGCTTACCATCGTGGAGGGCAGTGTAACAATCCAGTGTATATTGGAGGAGAGAAGCTTTAAATATGGGAGCTGTTACCGGATACAAAATACAGATGAGGTTATTCAAAATGCAGAATTTCGCTCTGTGTTGAAGAATTGGATGGGCGATTATGAGACCGACAAGGAAGAAAAGCTTTCTTACCGTAAACGAATTGACAGGACACTGAAAAAGTACGAGAGCTTTGATGAACTGAATTATTTATAGGAGACAGGTAGGAAAATGAGAAAAAACATAAGAGGTTATTTTATTATACTTTTGTTGGAACTTTGTTTGCTTATGTCTGTTCCACAGACGGTGTTTGCCATAAGCAGTGCGGATGAAACGACAATCACACCGACCGAAAGCGGACTGAAGGAATGGAGCGACGGTGCCGTTGTGACGAAGGAGACGAGCGGCAAGGGAGAGGAATATCAGGTTGATGTGACGGCAGACACAACAGGATTGGATGAGGATTACTATTCTGTTTATATTTATGATTATAAAAAGAGAAACATCGGAACGTTTGACGGAATACGTTTTCACTATGTGAATAACAGTGATAATGATGTGAAAATTAATTTAACCTTGACAGTTGACGCAGATACCAGCGTGATGATGCTTGAAAAATCCTTTGCGGTAGCTGAAAATGATGAGACGAAAAAGACGGAGGTTTTATCCGCGGAGTACGGAACAATCGCCATACCGGCTCATTTTAGCGGAACAATCTATGTTCCGTTTACCCAGTTGTTTGATGAGGAGGGAGAGAATGTTTCCCTGAAAACCATTCAATCATGGGGAATCACAACGGTTGTGGAGAAGGAACAGCAGGTTTCTTACTCGATCGGCAACATTGCCTTTTTGGAAGGAAGTGTTGAGCTGATGCGGGAGAGCTGTTTTTTGATTACACTTTCCGGGGAAAAAACAGTGTTGCTTCCAAGCACCGGATCTGTTCTTTGGCAGTATGAAGGAACGACTGCGGACTTAGAGGGTCAGCTGCAAGATGCGGATTTATCCTTTTTTATGGAGGAGGATATTGACGGAGTTACATTGAGTGCCGATGGTGCCTTGGAGATACAAAGCGGCTGTACAGAACCTGAGATTACCATCTATGCAAAAACAGAGCAGAGTGTGAATGCAGGAAAACTGGTGATTTCTTTGGAGCATGTCAGTACAGATGTTGCAGCCGTGGGTGTTCCGAGTGCAGGGGACGTAGAGAAAATCACATCAACTGCATATACAACATTAAATAACTCGGTTATTTTCTTTCGTATATTGGGTTTTGTGCTTGCTTTATTCTTTTTAGCAGTTTTTTCAGTCTGGTTTTCCGAGGCAAAGACAAATTATGAGAAAATGAAGAAAAAGCTTTATCAAATATTTCATGAGGAGGACGAGAAGGGACTATGACATTTTCAAGCTTACCATTTCTATTTTATTTTCTTCCCGCAGTACTCCTATTGTATTATGTATTCTTTTTTTCAAGAACGATAAAGAATCTGATATTGATTGTTTGCAGTTTGTTTTTTTATGCATGGGGAGAACCAAAGTATATTCTGCTGTTGCTTGCAGCAATTGCAGTAAACTACATATTAGGCTTATTCATCGGTCAGGCAAAGAAGAGAAAAGGTCTTTCGACCTTTTGGCTTGTCACGGCGGTTGCATTTAATTTATCTGTGCTTGTTATTTTTAAATATTTGACCTTTATCACGAAGAACATAAGTTATGCGACAGGAGGAAAGACCGATATTATCAATATTGCTCTACCAATCGGTATATCATTTTTTACCTTTCAGGCAATATCCTACGTTGTTGATGTTTATAGAAGAGATGTAAAGATGCAGAAAAACCCGCTTCATTTTGCGCTGTATTTATCCTTTTTCCCAAAGCTGACACAAGGGCCTGTTATGAAATATGAGACCTTTGAGCCGCAGATTACGGAAAGAAGGGAGAGCTTGAAAAAGTTTTCCTCGGGAGTGTGCTTTTTTATCGTAGGACTTGGGAAAAAGGTATTGCTTGCCAACAATATGGCAATTGTTGTGGACCGCATATTCGAGATACACAATATGGGCAATATTCCGGTAAGCCTTGCATGGCTCGGAGCGATTGCTTATACGTTCCAGATTTATTTTGACTTTTCGGGTTATTCCGATATGGCAATCGGGCTGGGGCTTATGTTTGGCTTTAAGCTGGATAAAAACTTCAATTATCCGTATATTTCAAAATCCATCAGTGAATTTTGGAGAAGGTGGCATATTTCACTTGGAATGTGGTTCCGCGAATATTTGTATTTCCCGCTTGGCGGTTCGAGAGTAGTCAACAAGGATTTGCTCATTCGAAATCTCGCAGTTGTTTGGATTGCAACGGGTGTATGGCACGGGGCAAATTGGACGTTTTTAGTATGGGGAGTGATTAACTTTGTGTTTATTGCACTTGAAAAAATGTTTCAGTTTGACAAGCGCAACATTCCGAATGCAGTGCGCCATATCTATGCGATGCTGGTTATTATAATCGGCTGGGTCATTTTTAGGGCGGATTCGCTTCAGGAGGCAGGAAGTTATATCACATGCATGTTTAACTTTATTTCAAACGGTATATACAGCGATTATACGCTTTTGTTTTTAAAGGAATTTGGAGTTTTCTTTCTTGCAGCATTTATTTTCAGTCTGCCGGTTGCTTCTTTTTTAAATCAGTTTATGGCAAAGGGAATTATGGTGCGAAAAAGTGTGGACATGCAGCAGGGGGATAAGGGACATACCCTTTACGAGGAAGCACCGCTTGTCAGACTCATTAGTGTGTTGTATCCCATCGGCATGATTATATTGTTTTTAATCTGTATTACCTATATGGTAAAGGGAAGCTATAATCCGTTTATCTATTTTCAATTCTAAGAAGGAGGGCTTATCGTGAAACGTTTTTTTGCTAAAAAAGGAATTACAGCAGTTTTATTTGTTGTTATTTTGTTTACTCTGTCCTTCCTGAATTGGAAAACCGCCTACCAAACATTAAAGGAAAGCGCGGTGGTTTGGGCAGAAAGCGATGATAGATTTACAGCGCTGCCGGAGTTTATTGCGGCGGCAAACAGCACAATAACGGACGAGGTGTATGATAAATACGCTTATATTGAGAGCTATGGCTATTTGCAGGAACTTTTAGGCAAGAAGGAAATCAATAATTTTGAGGTTGTGAAGGCGAAGGACGGAAGCCTTCATTATACCTATTTTACTTCGGGACCAAATGAGGTCGATACTCTTGTTGATCGAATGGAGAGGCTGAAGGAAGCGGCAGAGGCGACGGGCAGCAAGGTGATGTATGTGATGACTCCGGATAAATACATCACGGGTGTGACAGAGTTTGAAAAAGGCATTCCCTACAATTATGCAAATGAGACTGCCGATAACTTTTTGTCTGCACTTGCCGAGCGAGGTGTTGATACACTGGATTTCAGACAGCTTATGAAGGAAGACGGAAGATATGTGCCGGAGAGTTTTTATCAGACGGACCACCACTGGAAGATTGAGACGGCATTTTGGGCGTTCACAAAATTTGTAGATGTGCTGGAACAAGATTATGGCTTGGAATTTGCGAATAAGGAGCAGTATACCAATTTAGAAAATTATAATCAGATTACCTATGAAGATTCCTATATCGGCTCAATGGGTCGAAAGGAAGGAAAGCTCTATTCAAAGGTTGAGGATTTTACGTTTATCTATCCGAAATTTGATACAAACTTTTACTTCTATGCCCAAAGCGGCTCTGTGGAGACAAAGGCAGAGGGAAGATTCGAACAGTCACTTGCATTCACTTCCCTGTTATCGGGAGAAGGCGATATTTACGATGCGACAAACGATAAATATTTTACATATATGAATGGAAATCCGGGTTTTGTGGAGGTCAGCAATTTTAATAATACGGATGGACCGAAGGTATTGTTTATCAAAGATTCGCTTATGGTGCCGGTAGCGTCCTTCTTTTCGCTGGGCTGTTCCAAGGTTTATATGATAGATCCGAGATATTATGCCGGTGACATTGATGAGGTTATCGAGGAATATGATTTTGACTATATTTTTGTAAGCTATACCCCGCAAAACCTGACAGAGGAATTTTTCCCCTTCTACGAGGAGTAAAGTGGCGGCTTGTATATAGAAAAGGATGTGCCTTGGCACATCCTTGCGCCGAGCGCAGTCGGTGAAACCGACATCTTCCTTTTGCGGGAGTGCGCATAATAGTTTTTCTATCATAGATTTTTCTATGATAGAAAAGGATGTGCCTTGGCACATCCTCGCGACTTACTGCTGCGGCAAAAGGGCATTTACCATGTCCTCATCCCAAGCGGAGGCGGACAAGTCATAAATCCCAAAGCCAGAGGCAAATTCCCAATAGCCCCAGTCTATATCGAGGGCTTCAGCCTCTCGCACAACAGCTGCTGTCCAGTTTACGCGTGTGCTTGCCGGTGCGGTTTTGCTGATGCCGAATTCACCGAGGAAAAGAGGAACATTATTTTGATCTGCCCAGCTCTTTGCAGTTTGCAGTCTGTTTTGCAGATAGGAAACCTCCTCTGCGGTTCCTTCCCAAGTGATGCCGCTTAAATTCTGAAAGCCTTCGTGGTACTCGTTTCCTTGAAAGGCTACCTCGTTTGGCTCATAGTAATGCACGGTTGCGATAAGTCGTTTGTCAGCAGGGAGCACTAAGGTGCTAAGGGAATCGATAGAGTTATAATTAACTCCTCCGACAATGAGGTAGTGTGTTTTGTCAACGGCGCGGATGGCTTTTACCAAATCAGCCAGCATACTGTTCCACTGATTGCTGTCTAAGCTGCCCTGAGGCTCATTTACAAGCTCAAAGACGAGGGTGGCAGGATAATCCTTATAGCGTGTGGCAAGCTGCTCCCAGATGGCAATCAGGCAGTCTCTATTGCTATCAGGATTTTCCATAAGTTCGGTAAAATGATGTAGGTCCAGTATCAATGTTAAGTTTTGTGCGAGTGCCTCATCAATGTAGGCGTCTATCTGGGTCATAAAGGTTTCATCCAAAATATAGTCCGTACTGCTTTTATCAACATAGTCGGAGAAGCGGACGGGAAGTCTGACTGTTTGAAAGCCAGCTTCCTTGATTACCTTGAAGTAAGAAATATTCATAGGAACGTCCCAGGGCTGGTCTTTTGGCGCTTCCAGAGCATTGCCTATATTCAGACATTTACTCAGATCCGGCGGCACAGAGGACGATGTATCATCCGAGCAGCCGGACAGAAGAAAAGTCAGTGCGATAACAGATAAACAGATAAATATTGTATGTTTCATAGAAACCTCCGTTTCAAATTCAATCGTAGAACAAAGTGTGAGCTTTGCTCACACTCCGCGCCCGAGTGGGTTGCGCAGCAACTACTTTCAATCCGCGAGGTGCGCATTCAGGCACGAAGTGCCTTTTTATATCAATGGGAAGTTCGGAGAACTTTCCTATGATATAAAATAGGGCTTTTACCCCTAATCATTATATAGGAAAAAATAAAAAGAGACAATGAAATAAAACGAAAAACGCAGACGAAAGAGAGGAAAACAACGGTGAATGAAGAAGTTATTTTAAAAAGCCAATTTTGGGGCGGCTATAACAAGCAGGATGTTCTTCAATATGTGGATGACTTATTAGAGGAAAATGAACAGAGAGTCAAGCAGATGGAGGAGCAGATTGAACAGCTTGAGAGGGAAAACCGTATCTTAAAGGCAAAAGGACAGGCAAAATTGCCAATAGCCTTTCCGGCAGGCAATATTGCAATTGAAAATGTCAAAAACCTGTCTGTCAAGGAACAGATGAAGCTTCCGGAGGGAAGCTATATGCGAAAGGAGAGCAAGGTAGTAGCATTATCAGAAGGGTATTTGCCTTCTCTAAACGAGAACCAGAACAATCATAATAAAAAGCAGGCAAGTAAAAATGAGCCTGTTATGGAAGCTGCCGCTTATATTGCGGCTTCAGAGGAGCTAGTGCTGCAGGCTGAAGAAATCGTGCCGATGGAGGCTGGTGAATTTGAAGAGCTAAGAGTCAAAATTGCAGCTTTGCAGGCGGAGCTTGAAGCGGAACAACACGAAAAGCAGATGATAATGGCAAAGCTTGAATTCAGCAATGATTTGCTGTTGAATTTGTATGCGCACCTTCCGGATAGGAAGTAGTTGCTTTACAACCCGCCCTGTCATAGAAACTTACGGTCATATAACAGGGCTGCGTTTAGCACAACAAGTACGGAACCGGCATTGTGAACCAAAGCGCCGGTTACCGGATTTAATAGTCCAAGCACGGAGAGTGTGATGGCAATGGCATTGATACACATGGAGGCAATAATATTTCCTCGTATGGTTTTTACCGTTGAATTGGCGAGACGCTTTAAATAAGGGATTCTGGTGATATCACTGCTCATCAGGGCAATGTCGGAGGCTTCAATCGTGATGTCGCTTCCCATGCCGCCCATGACAATGCTCACATCGCTCGCTTTGAGGGCAGGCGCATCGTTGATACCGTCACCAATCATGCAGACAGTTTTGCCCTTCTCCTGCATGTCTTGTATCTGTTCGACTTTCCCGGCAGGAAGAAGCCCTGCTTTCATATGTGCAATTCCCGCCTGATTTGCCATATAGCCTGCTGACTGGATATGGTCGCCGGTCAGGAGAATAATATCCAAATTCATTTGTTTCAGCTTTTGTATCACATCTTTTGCATGTTCTCTAAGGACATCAGTCAATGCAATCACGCCGATGCAGCGTTGCTCAATAGCAATGAAAATAGCTGCCTTTCCGGCAAGCCGCAGTTTTTCAAGCTCCGGTCTGAAACCTTCCTGTATTTTAATATCACATTTTTCCAGATAGGCTTCACTTCCGCATTGCAGAAGCAGTTGTGAAAAGTTTGCGCGGACGCCCTGTCCAGGAAACATTTGAAAATCAGTCACCTCTTTTGAGCGTACGCCCTTTGACATGCCATGCGCAACGATGGCTTTGGCGAGCGGGTGCTCACTTTTTTCTTCCACAGACATACAAAGCAGCAACAATTCGTCCTCAGAGAATTCCGGGTCAAAGGAAATAATGTCGCTCACGGTCAGCCTGCCCTCTGTCAAGGTGCCCGTCTTATCGAAGGCAATGACATCTGCCTTTCCCATCAATTCCAATGCCTCACCGGATTTGATAATAACACCGTGCTTTGTCGCCTGACCGATGGCTGCCATAATGGCTGTGGGGGTTGCAAGTGCCAATGCACAGGGACAAAATACAACAAGAACCGTGACAAGGCGGTTTAAGGAAATCATCAAATCATAGCCTAAAAGCTGCATGACGACAAAGGTGCCGACTGCGATAAGCAAGGCGATGGGAACGAGATATACCGCCCATTTATCTGCGATGCGCTGCATGGGAGCTTTTTTATCCTCTGCCTCCTGCACAAGCCGGATCAGCTTTTGCAGTGATGTATCCTCCCCTACATGGGTTGCGCGGATATCGATTGTGCCAAAAGAATTTAATGTGCCGCAAAAAACGCTGTCCCCCGCCTCCTTATCGACCGGAAGAGATTCCCCAGTCATAATCGACTGGTCAATGGAGCTGTTGCCGGATAAGATAATTCCGTCCGTCGGAATAGTTTCGCCGGGCAGAATGCGAAGAATATCATCCAGCGCAATCTGGGACACGGGAATCATTTCCTGTGTGGCCTGTTCGTTTTGAACGGTTATTTTTCTTGCTTCCTTCGGGGTCAGGGAAATCAAGCTGTAAAGCCCCTTTTGGGCACGGATTACTGTCTTGTCTTCCAAGATTGCTCCGATTGCCATAATAAATGCCACCTCACCGGCTGCAAATATCTCGCCGATGGCGAGAGAGGCAAGCATGGCGATGGAAATCAAAAGTGCGGAAGAAATCCATTTTTGACGGATGAGCCTTGTCATAGCAAGGTAGAGCAGCGGATAACCGGAAATTATCACGGCTCCCCACGCAGGGTCAAAAGGCAATGAAATTTTTCCAATCATCAAAATAATACTGCAAATTAAAAAAACGGCAGAGAGAAGCGTCAGCTTCATACCGGAGAAACTATCACTCAACTGTTTTAACATATCAATACCTCCAAACTACTTGAAATTTTTAACATACTGGGATACAATTTAGTTTATGAACACTTTGTTCGATAAAATTATAATATAAAGATGAGCAAGGATACAACGGACAGTTCTTGCGGAATGTATGTTACTGAACAATTCTATAAATTTGTTCTAAATATAGAAAATTGTTTTGCAATTTCCTATATTTAGAACAAACTGTTTATGCGCACCTCGCGGATAGGAAGCAGTTGCGACGCAACCCGCTCGGGCGCGAAGTGTGAGTAGAACTCACACTTATTTATCTGATTAGGAGGAGAGTATGGACAGACGACAGCAGAAAACGAGGGAGGCGATTTTTGAGGCTTTTGGGAGTCTCCTTTCTGCGAAGCGATACAGTAAAATAACGATTCAGGAAATTATAGAAAAGGCAAACGTCGGAAGAAGCACCTTTTACGCTCATTTTGAGACAAAGGATGATTTGCTGAAGGAAATGTGTACCGAGTTGTTTGAGCATATTTTTTCGAAGAGTCTGGATATGGAGACGACTCATGATTTTTCGCTGACAGCGAAGGACAGCAGCTCTATGCTCACACATATTCTCTATCATCTAAGGGATAATAAAAGGAATATTATAGGGCTTTTAAACAGTGAGAGCAATGAGCTGTTCCTCTTTTATTTTAAGCAGTATTTAAACGAGCTCATTACATCCAGCATGTTGGATGGAGTAGAGGAGGAAAAAGCAGCAATTCCCTATGATTTTCTTGTAGAACATATTTCGGGAAGCTTTGTTGTATTGGTACAGTGGTGGATAAAAAACAAGATGAGGCAGTCGCCGGAGGAGATTTCCGGTTACTTCGAGGCAGTGATAGCACCGGTGCTTCCTCAGTTTTATGGATAGGAAAAGTGAGGTAAAAAATGAAATTTGTAATACAGCGTGTAGAGCATGCAAAGGTAACAGTTGAGGGAGAGGTAACAGGCTCGATTAAAAAGGGCTTCTTGGTTTTTGTCGGAGTGGGAAATGAGGATACAAAGGAGGAGGCAGACCGCCTTGTAAAGAAGATGATAGGTCTTCGTATCTTTGAGGATGAAAATGGAAAGACAAATCTCGCGTTAAAGGATATAGGAGGCGAATTGTTGATTGTATCCCAATTTACCCTTTATGCAGATTGCCGGAAGGGAAACCGCCCCTCTTTTATAGGTGCAGGAAATCCGGAGCTTGCAGAAGAGCTTTATGAATATATTATCGCGGAGTGCAGGAAACAGGTTGAGGTTGTGGAGCATGGCGTGTTCGGGGCAGAGATGAAGGTCGAGCTGCTCAACGACGGACCTTTCACAATTTTGTTGGATTAGATTTTGAAAAGTAAATGAGGTGATACAAATGCTGATTGAGAAAGAAAACGTGCGAAAAACATTTCAGGAATATGTGAAAAATTATAATGACGAGGACCCAAGAATCAAGCTGAAGATTGATCATACCTACCGCGTGGCAGCCCTCTGTAAAAGAATCGCGGTATCTCTTGAGATGAGTGAGGAAGAGATTGAGCTTGCATGGCTGATCGGGATGCTGCATGATATCGGAAGATTTGAGCAACTTAAAAATTATGGCACCTTCATGGATGCAAAATCTATTAATCATGCCCAATATGGAGTAAAGCTGCTGTTTGAGGACGGACTTATCCGCAGGTTTATAGAAGACGAGCGGTATGATACTATCATCAGAAAAGCAATCTGGTATCACAATGCCTACCTATTGCCGCAGGATTTTGATGAAAGAACAATGCTGTTTTGCAATCTGATTCGTGATGCGGATAAAATAGATATTTTAAAGGTGAATGTTGAGATACCTTTGGAGACGGTATATGATTTTAGTGAAGAGGAAATCAGAAATTCTGTTGTAACAGCGGATGTTATGGATGGCTACATGAGCCACAGGGCAGTGGAGCACAAGCTGAAAAAAAGTCCGCTCGACTATGTGGTGGGACATATCTCTCTCGTTTTTGAGCTGGTTTATCCCATCAGTCTTAAAATTGCGGAGGAGCAGGGATATTTGAGGCAGCTTTTACACTTTAAGGTGGAAAATGAGATTGCAAAGCAGCAGTTTGAAAAGCTGGAGAAAGAGATGACAGAGTATATTCGTTTTGCGGGGTAAGGTCGGAAAAAATCGTAGGTGTTGCTTGTTGAAAAACATTCAATAAAATGTTAGAATAAAAAGTATCCAAATTAATACAGTTATTTGTGAAAATTTGGTAAATTCTGTTTAAAACGGAAAAGTAACTGACAAATAAAATGTGAAGAACAGGAGTGGTAAAATGAAGGAATTAAAAGGTAGTAAGACCGAAGCAAATTTAATGGCTGCTTTTGCAGGAGAATCACAAGCACGTAATAAGTATACCTATTACGCATCAAAGGCTAAAAAAGAGGGCTATGTTCAGATTGCTGCATTATTTGAAGAAACAGCAAATAACGAGAAAGAGCATGCGAAAATATGGTTTAAGCTTTTAAAGGACGGAATTCCGGACACAATTGCAAACTTGAATGATGCGGCAGACGGCGAAAACTATGAGTGGACTGATATGTATGCAACTTTTGCCAAGGAAGCAAAAGAAGAAGGCTATGACAGAATTGCATATTTATTTGAAGCAGTGGGAAAAATCGAAAAAGAGCATGAGGAAAGATACAGAAGACTTCTGGCTAACATCGAAGAAGGCATTGTATTCTCAAGAGACGGCGAGATGATTTGGCAGTGCGCAAATTGTGGACATATTGTAGTCGGCAAAAAAGCTCCTGAAGTCTGTCCGGTATGTGACCATCCAAAGTCATATTTCCAGATTAAAGCTGAAAACTATTAAGAGGCAGTTGATAAAAAGAATGGGAGGCAGTGTATATGCTTAGCCAAGAAATTGTAGATAAAATAACAGCGCAAATAAATTTCGAATTATATTCGGCATACATTTATTTGGATATTTCTAATTATTATGCAGATAATAATCTGGATGGCTTTGCAAACTGGTTCAGAATCCAGACGCAGGAAGAGCGTGACCATGCAATGCTGTTTATGACCTATCTGTTAAACAACAGTGCGCAGGTAAAATTAAGCGACATAAAAGCACCGAATGTCACCTACACAGATTTTCGTCAGCCTACAGTGGCAGCTTTGGAGCATGAGCTCAAGGTGACAGAAAAAATCCATGACATTTACGGAACTGCTTATGAGCTGAAGGATTTCAGAACAATGCAGTTTTTGGATTGGTTTGTGAAGGAACAGAACGAGGAGGAGAAGAATACAGAGGATATTATTAAAAAATATGACTTGTTTGGAAGCGATCCAAAGAGTCTGTATCTTTTGGATTCGGAGTTGGCAGCACGTGTATACACGGCACCTTCCTTAGTACTGTAAGATAAATAAAATATAAATGTTGCTTTTTCACAAAAGATGTGCTAAATTTTAACTAGTTAGTTCAAGCTAACTTCGTGAATAAATCATTTTAGATTCTTTTCGCCCTAATTGACACATTAGGGCGGAATGAAATCCAAAGAAAGGGTGTCGTTAATGAATTATTTAGAAATTGAAAAAGTAATAGGAAGAGAAATTATTGATTCGAGAGGAAATCCTACTGTGGAGGCTGAGGTACATTTGGCTGACGGTACGATTGCAAGAGGAGCTGCACCAAGCGGTGCTTCAACAGGCGAATTTGAGGCTTTGGAATTAAGAGATGGAGATAAAGGAAGATTTGGCGGTAAAGGTGTAGGAAAGGCAGTAGAG
This sequence comes from Konateibacter massiliensis, assembly GCF_900184995.1. Lineage (GTDB taxonomy): Bacteria > Bacillota > Clostridia > Lachnospirales > Lachnospiraceae > Lachnotalea > Lachnotalea massiliensis. The sequence continues at coordinate 1,657,036 of NZ_LT860099.1, read as the reverse complement.
AACATCAATACAGCTATCAATGATGCACTCGTTGGAGTAGATGCTTCTGATATCTATTTAGTTGACAAAATTATGATTGATTTGGACGGAACAAAGGACAAGTCTAAGTTAGGTGCAAATGCGATACTTGCAGTGTCAATTGCAGTATCAAGAGCAGCAGCAACCTCAATGGACATTCCGTTATATCGTTTCTTAGGTGGTGTGAACGGAAACAGACTTCCGGTTCCGATGATGAATATCTTAAATGGTGGTGCACATGCGGCAAACACAGTGGATGTTCAGGAATTTATGATTATGCCGGTAGGAGCAGAGAGCTTTAAGGAAGGCTTACGCTGGTGTACTGAGGTATTCCATGCGCTGGCAGGATTATTGAAATCGAAAGGACTTGCTACCTCCGTTGGTGATGAAGGTGGCTTCGCACCGGATCTCGCAAGCGACGAGGAAGCAATTGACTATATTTTAGAGGCAGTGAAGCTTGCAGGCTATGAGCCGGGCAAGGATTTCGTGCTTGCGATGGACGCAGCTTCCAGTGAGTGGAAGAGCGGCACAAAGGGAGAATATTTTCTTCCGAAGACCAAGAAGAAATTTACTTCCGCAGAGCTTGTAGCACATTGGAAAGATCTTTGTGAGAAATATCCGATTTACTCCATCGAGGATGGTCTTGATGAGGAAGATTGGGAAGGCTGGCAGCTCATGACGAAAGAGCTTGGCGATAAAGTTCAGCTTGTAGGCGATGACTTGTTCGTAACAAACACAGAGCGTCTGAAAAAAGGTATCGATTCAGGCTGCGGTAATTCCATTTTGATTAAGTTAAATCAAATCGGTTCCGTATCCGAGACATTAGAAGCAATTAAGATGGCGCATAAGGCTGGATACACAGCAATTTCCTCACACCGTTCCGGCGAGACAGAGGACACCACAATTGCAGATTTGGCAGTTGCGTTAAATACATGCCAGATTAAGACCGGTGCACCAAGCAGAAGCGAGCGTGTGGCAAAATACAACCAGCTTCTTCGCATCGAAGAGGAGCTTGGAGCAGGAAGCGTTTATCCGGGCTTTGGAGCATTTAATATTAAATAATGCAAATATTATAAGTAATATAAAATAAGCAAATCTCCGACAAAAGGAGATTTGCTTATTTTGATATTTGCCAAATTGAAGAAGTGATTTTATTATTAACTTATCAAAACGCATCCGACAAAATCTGATAAATCGGTGCCCCTTCGCATTGGTCAGGCATTCTCGTGCCAAGCAGCGCTGATATCGTAGGTGTGACATCCACCTGTCGGATAACACGTTCTGTTATAAAATCATGTTTGATTCCTGCTCCGGCAGCAATAAAGACCGGTGATACGGAGGTGTTGAAATACCCTTGGGCGGTGGTGAGACCGTCCCCATGGAGGCGGTTGAAGCCCTCCTCAATCGTAAAGAAAATATCGCCGCATTCTTCGCCGTTTGTGCCGAGCAGCACAGCATCCTTATTGCGAAGTGCAATACCGACAACGCGCTTTCCGGTAGCCTCATCTCTGTAACGATACAAGTCAGATATGATTTGTTCCTCCAAATTATATTTGTCCGCCGGGTCCACAATTCCGTGTTTATCCCTGCCTTTTAAATTGACATAAATATAATTGCTTCGAATCTGAACCGCTCGTGTCTTTTCCCAGTCAATCTCATCTAACTTATTGCCGTCGGCATCCTTCTTTAAGACGGTATATCCCAAATCCTCCATGACCTTTGTGTTGAGTCCCGCATACTCCCCAAGAATTGGCGGTACGTTTTCGCCGACTAAAAGCCCGTGATCGGAGACGATTAAAACAGTATAGCCCTTATCCAGATATGGCAGAAATCTGCCCAGATATCGGTCGGTCTGCTCATAAAAGCGTTCAATTAAGCCCTGATATAGCTTCTCGTTTGTGTGCTTCCAAGGCTCCAAGGTTTTGCCTAAGTGCCAAATCTGATGACCGGCACAGTCTACATTGTGGAGATGGCTTAAAACAACGTCATAATTTTCCTCATCTAACAGATGAATGAGGCAATCTGCCTGCCACTGACTGTAAATATCCCAAGAAGGTTCAAAAATCTGCTCTACCAATTCAAAATCTTCTCCTCCAATCAGGCTGACAGGAGGGATGTGTCCCACTTTCTCCACGATATTCTCGTGCAGGGAGGCAGGATGCCAGAGCATGTTGTTGGTCGTGTCCAAAGCATTGCTGATCCAGAGCCGAAGTGTCGTTCCGTCGGGACTTAGCTCCAAAATCTTGTAGGAGCGGTGGCAAGGCTTGGTGACGTTGTTTTTGGTTGTGTTGTCGATGCTTCCGGTCACCATTTTGCCCTGTGGGATAAGAGCAAACGGCTCTTTATCCTCCTTGGAGCGGTACAGACTGACGGTATCGTAGATGCTGTCTTGATTTTTGGTAATCAGTCCGTAGCGTGTTTCCTTACCGGCTGAGACGAGAATGGTAAATTCCAAAGCGCCTTCCGGTGCAGCTTTCCAGCCTGATGCCGGAGTAATCGGAGAGAAAATCATATCGTAGGCAACCTTTGCCCCAATCATCATTTCGGTGTCGCCTAAATCCTTAATGTAGGTTCGGATTTCACCGCCTTTTCGCGCCTCATCTCCCCACCAAAGCTCCATCATCAAATCCTCTTCCGCATCATCGATGGACAGAGCCTCCTTCATATCGGTAATGTTACAGCCGACTCCGGCAGCCTTCTGCGTGTGAGGGATGAACTTAATATTTTTTATATCGGAAGAAGCATAAATTACCTTTTCCCAATCCATCTGTGCCACACCCATATTGACAGAGCCGGGCTGCGTGCCGTCCACAACGCTCAGAAGCTGGTTTTTGGAGGTTGGAGGCCATGAAGAACCCGGCCAGTGCCAGATAAGTGTTTTTAAACCGGCTTCCACTGTGGTATTCCAGACCGGCTCCGCTTTACAATTTCTGGAGTCCATATTATAGACAACCGCATCAAGGCTGTCCGGAGACTGCCGCCAGTAGCAGGTGATGCCGTGTGTTCCCGGATAGGCTCCGGTGGCAAGGGTGGTCCAGCAAGGCGGTGTGATGGTAGGGTGTGCCCCCAGCATATCCAGATTTTCTCTGGCAGCCCCCCTTTCCAGAAACTTCTTAATATGAGGCAATCGCCCGGCGTCCACCAATCGTTTGGTTGTAAGCGGGTCCATGCCGTCGATGCCTAATACAATTAATTTTTGAGTGCTTGGTTGTCTTTTCATTTCATAAGCTCCTTTATTATTTTAATTTGCAACCCTACAGTATATGTTAACTGTTATTTAATTCATACAATTCAGATATGAAATAGATTATATATGATTTCACCAAGATTGAATAGCGTTAATTGCAGATATGGGGTATCAAAAACTATGATAATCCAGTGTGCTGTCCTGCAAAAAATATAAAAAGCTGCTTGACGAAACGCGTATGTAAAACTATACTATACTAAACATATATGAATAGTATAAAAGGAGGCGTATATTTTGAAGTTTGAACAGCTATATTACTTTAAGGAAGCGGTAAAATACAATTCCATATCCATTGCGGCGGAAAAAAATTATATGTCGCAGTCCTCTGTCAGCTACGCCATCAGCAATCTGGAAAAGGAGCTGGGAATCGATCTTTTAAGGAGGACGAATACCGGCGTAACCCCTACCGCCACGGGTGAGAGGATACTTGAAAAGACTGAGGAGATATTCAAATCGCTCGACGAGATAACGGGATTGGTCAAAGAGCAGAAAAACACGGGTGAAGTAAATATAACCTGTATTCCTTGTATTTGTGACTGGATTATTCCGAAGACGCTGCAATATTTAAATGAAGCTGCGGCAGATATTTTGCTTTCCGTGACAACCTCAGAAAGCGACCGTGTGGCACATAACGTATCGTCCGGCATTTCAGGTTTTGGGATACTCATTCACTATGACGGACTGGAGAGAAATACAGATTTAAAATATACCCCTCTGTTTCGGGATGAATATATGCTTTACGTGGGAAAGAACTCTCCTTATTGGGAGGCGGACAGCATTTCCTGTGAAGAGTTTAGGAAGCTGCCCTATATTGCCTATCAGGATGAATTCAAAAAGTACAACGGCGGACTCACAAATATATTGGGAGCGAATAAGTTTCCGAATATTATTTTCAGGACCGACAATTTGGATTCTATTAAAAGCATGATTACGCAAAATGATTATGTGGCTCTTTTTCCGAAGCATATGTCGGAACATGATTTCTATATTCAAAGCGGAAGGATACACAGAATTCCGATATCTGACCAAGACCTAAGCTTTGAGGTGGGATATGTCGAGAGCTTAAAATACAAGGCAAAGAAGATTGACCATCTTGTACTGAACGTGATAAAAGGTATGACGGAGAGGATTTAAAATGGTGTGAGCTTTGCTCACACTCCGCACCCGAGCAAGTTGCGCAGCAATAACTTTTATTTTGCGAGGTGTGCATAATATTTTTCATATGCCAGGAAATTGCAGTTTGATTTCCTGGCATATGAAAAAATTAAATACCCCATAAGCAACAATGGAGGGTTCCATTTTGAATAAAATTGGTTTAAAGTACTCACATCAAATCATACTAATCATACTAGTATACTATGAAAAGGAGGGAGAGCTATTAAACATAAGCAAAGAAACTTCGGCATCAGCATTCTGACAGGCGTTGTCATTTTTATTTTCTGGGTCATCGCCACATGGAATGACAAAATATCCGGTATTCTGTTTCCGACACCGCTTCAGGTGTGGAATACATTTGTGGATTTACTTCAAAACGGATATAAGGGCTATGCATTGTGGGAGCATCTGTTTGCAAGTCTTAGAAGATTGTTCATCGCCTATCTGATAGCGGTAGTCACGGCAATTCCATTAGGACTGTTCAGCGGCTATTCGGAAAAGATAAGAGCCGTGTTTGAGCCGGTTATCGCATTTATCAGACCGCTTCCGCCGCTTGGCTACTACACAATCATCATATTGTGGATGGGTATCGGAGACAGTTCCAAGATTGTATTGCTGTATTTAGGGGCATTTGCACCGATTTACCTTTCTTGTGTGGCAGGTGTGACGAGAGTGAAGCAGGATTATCTAAACCGTGCCAGAACATTAGGCGCCGACAAGAGCCAGATATTTTGTTACGTTATATTTCCTGCGGCACTGCCGGATATCTTTGTAGGGCTCAGAAATGCTATGAGTATTGCCTACGCAACCTCGGTCGCCGCAGAGATGGTAGCCGCCACAACAGGAATTGGCTGGATGGTACTGGACGCAAGCAAATATTTGAGGAGTGATGTTATATTCGTAGGCATTATTATTATGGGTATCACGGGAATTCTATTGGATAAAGTTTTACTTTATCTAGAGAAAAGAATTGTATTTTGGAAGGGCAAAAATTAACGGAAATTAGAGGAGGAAACATTATGAGAGCAATGAAAAAAGTGAAAACATTATTAATAACCGGATTGATACTGGCAGCAGGAAGCCAGCTGGCGGCATGCGGTACCAAGGAGGCAGCCACTTCTGCCGAACAAACAGCGACAGAGGCATCGGCAGAAAGCAAAGCAGATACATCAGCGGATGCAAACGTTGACCCGATTACAGGCGAAACTTATCCTGACGTAATCAATGTGGGAATCATTGAGGGAGGACCAGAATCAGCAATCTTAATCCAGCAAAATTTTCTGGAGGGCATTGATGTCAAGGTAAATGCGGTAAACTATTCCGCGGGAACAGATATCAACAATGCGGTGGTAGCAGGTGATGTGGATGTGGCATCGTTTGGCTCTTCCCCGATTGCGCTTGGACTTGCAAACGGAATTGATTACAAGGCTGTTTTTGTCAGCTACCTTTCCGGTGGAAATATTGAGGCACTCGCCGTTAAAAATGATGCTGGGGTCAGTTCAGTGGAAGAGTTAAAGGGCAAGACAATAGGTGTTCCATTTGGAACAACCGCACATTATGCTCTGTTAAAAGCGCTGGAGATTGCAGGACTTACCGCGTCTGACGTTACCTTGCTTGACATGGGAGGTGCAGATATTGCGGCAGCTTGGACGAGAGGCGATATCGATGCAACCTACATTTGGAGTCCGGCACTTGATGAGGTGTTAAAGGACGGCACAATCCTCACAAACGACGGTGAGCTTGCAGAGCAGGGAATCAGCATTCCGGAAATCGCAGTGGCAAGAACAGAATTTGCAGAAAAATACCCTACATTAGTAAACCAGTATGTAAAAGCATTGCTCAACGTATATAGCGCAATTCAAAACAACGCAGACCAGTCTGTAGCCGATGTGGCAGAGTGGGAAGGTGCAACGGAGGAAAATGCGAGGGGGCAGGTCAATGATAATATATGGGTATCTGGTGAAGAACAGTTGACCGACGACTACCTTGGTACCTCAGCCGGCAAAGGAAAGCTTGCAGAGACATTGAAGACAATTTCTGATTTTCACAAGGAACAGGGAAATATCGGTACTTCTCCTGAATTGTCAGCCTTTGAAGCTGCAATTGATCCGTCCTATGTGGAGGCAGCATTAAAATCCAACGAATAAAAGAGGGATGAGTATGAGCGTCGAAAACTTTTTTGAAACAAACAATGAACTGCTATCAATGGAAGAGGTTTCTTTGTTCTATGACGAGGGAGAAGGAAACGTCCCTGCAATTGAAAATATTAATGTTAACATTTATTCCGGACAGTTTGTCTGCGTCATGGGACCGAGCGGCTGTGGAAAGAGTACGCTTTTAAATATACTGGCAGGCTTTATCACCCCGACGACCGGAACCGTGAAGTTAAACCAGAACGAAATAAAAGGAGTCGATTCTCACAGGGGTGTTGTGTTCCAGCAGCCGCCTCTCTACGAATGGTTTTCGGTTCGCCAGAACATTGCATTTGGTCCGAAAATGCAGAAGGTGCCCAAAAACGAAATAACCAAAGCGGTGGAGGAATATTTGGAGGAAGTCGGATTGACAGAGTTTGCGGATAAAAAGGTGTATGAATTATCCGGAGGCATGAAGCAGAGGGCAGCCATTGCCAGTGCCTTAATCAATAATCCGGAAATCTTGCTGATGGATGAGCCGTTTGGTGCATTGGATGCTCTGACAAGAGAGCAGATGCAGAGTCTGATTCGAAAGATATGGTGGATTTCAGGAAAAACAATATTTTTTATCACACATGATGTGGACGAAGCACTCGCTTTGGGAACCCGTATTCTTGTAATGTCTAAGCATCCGGGAAAAATAGTGGCAGATTTTGAAGTGGATTTTACAAAGTCCTACATGGAAGACAGTACTGACGATGCAAGATATACGGAGAGCTTCCATCAAAAGAGAAACTATATATTAAAGCTGATAAACGACCAACAATAAATTAATTCTAAAAATTATCGAAAATATTACAAAAATGAATAGGAACAGATGGAAAGTTTGTTGCAAGATGTGGTATAATAATATAAATTGTCACTAAGGAGGCGTTTTGGGATGAAAAAACATAAATTTTGGTCAACGGCTATGCTTTTTTGCCTTGTTATGACGTTTTATACCGGGTATAAACACAAATAAGATAACGGAGGAATGAATATGTTGGATTGTTTAAAATGCATTGATTGGAAGAAGACAGGAATTTTTGCAGCAGGTGTGTTATTTGGAACGGCTGGTATCAAGGTTTTATCCAGCAAGGATGCAAAGAAATTCTATACCAATACGACAGCGGCAGCACTCAGAGCGAAGGAATGTGTGATGAAGGTCTCCAACGACATTCAGGAAAATGCTGAGGATATTCTTGCGGAAGCAAAGCAGATTAATGAAGAGAGAGCTGCAGAGCAGGAAATTCAGGGAGACAGCGATACAGCAGAATAATTGAGCGGCGAATAACACCTGCATGGTTGCAGGTGTTTGTTGTATGATAGGAATTTCTTATTATACAATATATTCTGTTTTGAAAGGAGAAAGCCATGAGATTTATTATAAAACACGAAATAAAGGGGCGCCTTCGTATTCATGCGGTCCAAGAAAAAATGACCTTTCAAGAAGCTGATACGCTGCTTTACTATATGCACAACATGAAGTTTGTAACCTTTGTCAAGGTGTACGAGCGGACCGGAGACGCTGTAATCAACTATGTCGGAGACAGAGAGCAGGTTATAACGGCATTGAAGGAGTTTCAATATGAGAACGTACAGGCGCCGGCAGGGCTTATTGAAAATTCGGGAAGAGCCTTAAATGCGCAATATCAGGAAAAGCTTATTTTTAAGGTATTGATGCGTTTTGGCCGAAAGCTGTTTGTACCGGCGCCGATCAGAACGCTCTATACCACGGTGAACGCTTTGAAATATATTTATCAGGGTGTAAAATCTCTTGCCAAAGGAAAGATGGAGGTTGCGGTTCTGGATGCAACGGCAATCGGCGTATCGGTTGTGCGAGGTGACTTGGAAACGGCAGCTTCGATTATGTTCTTGCTTGGTGTCGGGGAGCTTTTGGAGGAATGGACACATAAGAAATCGGTCGATGATTTGGCTAGAAGTATGTCCTTAAACGTAGAAAGGGTATGGCTTTTAGCTGACGGGAAAGAAGTGCTCGTGCCATATACTGATATTCGTGTCGGAGACAAGGTCGTTGTCCATATGGGCAATCTGATTCCGTTTGACGGCAAGGTAGTGGAAGGAGAAGCCATGATTAATCAGGTTTCCCTGACAGGTGAGTCTCTTCCGGCAAGAAAAAGTAAGGACGGCTTTGTCTATGCAGGAACAGTTGTAGAGGAAGGAGAGCTGACCATTCAGATTGAGGAGGTCGGCGGCTCCAGCAAATTTGAAAAGATTGTCACCATGATTGAAGAGTCAGAGAAATTAAAATCATCGCTTGAGAGCAAGGCAGAGCATCTTGCGGACAGGCTTGTTCCTTATACATTACTCGGCACGGGACTTTGTTATCTGCTGACAAGAAATGTGACAAAGGCATTGTCTATTTTAATGGTGGATTTTTCCTGCGCCTTAAAGCTTGCCATGCCGATCTCCGTACTCTCTGCGATTCGCGAGGCAAGTCTCTATCACATTACGGTGAAGGGCGGAAAATATTTGGAATATGTTGCGGAAGCGGATACGATTGTATTTGATAAGACGGGAACGCTCACAAAGGCAAAGCCTTCTGTTGTATCAGTTATCTCCTTTAACGGTGAGGAGCCGGATGAGCTGCTTCGTATTGCCGCCTGCATTGAGGAACATTTCCCTCATTCTGTTGCAAAGGCAGTTGTACATGCGGCGAAGGAAAAGAATTTAGAGCATGAGGAAATGCATTCCAAAGTGGAATATATTGTGGCACATGGAATATCTACGACACTCTATGAAAAGAAAACGGTAATCGGAAGCTACCATTTTGTATTTGAGGATGAGAAATGCACGATACCGGAAGGAATGGAAGAGAAGTTTCAGGAATTGCCCAAAGAGCACTCTCATCTCTATCTGGCAATTGAGAATAAACTTGCGGCGGTCATCTGTATAGAAGATCCGCTTCGCGAGGAGGCAGAGGCAGTGGTTAACTCTCTTCGAAAGGCAGGCATCCGCAAAATCGTCATGATGACGGGAGACAGCGAGAGGACTGCAAGGGCGATAGCCGAGCGTGTGGGAGTGGACGAATATTATTCTGAGGTACTGCCGGAGCATAAAGCGAAATTTATAGAAGAAGAATGCGCCAAGGGCAGAAAAGTCATTATGGTTGGAGACGGTATCAACGATTCTCCGGCGCTCGCGGCGGCGGATGTGGGAATTGCTATAAGTGATGGGGCAGAGATTGCAAGAGAGGTAGCAGATATCACGATAAGTGCGGATAATCTGTTTGAGATTGTCACGTTAAAGTTGATCAGTGACTCGTTGATGAAGAGGATTAGCAGCAACTATCGTTTCATTGTAGGCTTTAACTCTGGTCTGATTCTTCTCGGAGTTACCGGACTTATCCAACCGACTGCATCGGCATTGCTTCACAATACGTCTACGCTGGTAGTCAGCGTAAACAGCATGAAAAATCTGTTGACAGAATAAGAATAGAGAACGCATAAAAAACCAAGTGTCTTCCTAAAAAGGAGAGATACTTGGTTTTTTATTCATGGTAAATGAAGTTGTTTTTAGCTTCATCTTGTTTAATTCAATTTAACATACGTTTTGATTGCCTCAAAGCTTTCCTTGCTAATCACATGTTCAATTTTACAAGCATCATCCAAAGCAATTGTCTCATCCACACCAAGCTTAATCAGCCAGGCGGAAAGGAACTGATGGCGTTCATAAATCATTTCGGCAATCTCTTTTCCTGAATCCGTTAAGTAAATAAATCCTGCATCGGTAACCGTGATGTGATTCTTTTCACGGAGGTTTTTCATCGCGATGCTCACACTTGATTTTTTAAAGCCAAGTTCATTGGAAACATCAACAGCGCGAACAACAGGCAGCTGCTTGCTTAATACTAAAATCGTTTCTAAATAATTTTCAGCAGATTCATTAATCATATTAATACCCCAAATCTCATCATAAACTTTGTTTCGAGTAACCTTTTCAAGTATATCATAAAAGTAAAATTATTTCAAATTTTATACAAAGTTCTTGACAACTAATGCTAGTTAGAATATACTAAATAGTAGGAAAATGATAATCATTATCAACTTTAAAAGAGAAAGAGGATGATACTATGCCTTTAACAATGGTAAAAGCAGGAGAACCGAGCGTTATAAAAAAGGTTGGCGGAAAAGAAGAAACAAGAAGATTTTTGGAGAACCTTGGATTTGTGACAGGGGGAACTGTGACGGTTATTTCCGAAATAGGCGGAAATATGATTGTTAATGTGAAGGATTCCAGAGTTGCAATTGGTAAAGACATGGCAAACAAGATACTTGTTTAAAGCGGAATGATTGACAGAACCAATAAAGAAGGAAGGGAGCCTTTATGAGAACATTAAAAGAAGTAACCATCGGCGAGACGGTAAAGGTTAAAAAATTAACAGGCGAAGGACCTGTGAAAAGACGAATTATGGATATGGGAATTACAAAAGGCGTAGAAGTCTTTGTAAGAAAAGTGGCCCCACTTGGAGATCCGGTTGAAGTGACAGTAAGAGGATATGAATTATCTCTTAGAAAAGCTGACGCAGAGATGATCGAAGTGGAATAATTTTTGTTAAGGGGTTAGTCTGGACTAACCAAAATGACAAGAATATGAGTAATTTGGAGAGAACAATAGCCATAGAGCAGAAGGAGTTTTGAGATGTCAATAAAAATCGCACTTGCAGGTAATCCAAACTGCGGAAAAACAACATTATTTAACGCGTTGACAGGATCCAATCAATTCGTTGGTAACTGGCCGGGCGTAACCGTTGAAAAAAAGGAAGGAAAGCTAAAGGGTAATAAAGAGGTTATCATCATGGATTTACCCGGAATTTATTCTTTATCTCCTTATACGCTGGAAGAAGTGGTAGCGAGAAACTATCTCATTGGCGAGAGACCGGATGCTATTTTAAATATTGTGGACGGTACAAATATCGAGAGAAACCTGTATCTTTCCACCCAACTGATGGAGCTTGGTATTCCGGTTATCATGGCAGTCAACATGATGGACATTCTGGAAAAAAACGGAGAGAAAATACATATTGATAAGCTTAGTAAACGTTTGGGCTGTGAAGTAGTGGAGATTTCCGCCTTAAAGGGTACGGGAATTAAGGCAGCAGCGGAAAAAGCGGTAAAGCTTGCGCAGAGTAAAAACGCAGCGGTTCCGGTTCATGAGTTTGCACAGGGCGTTGAAACGGTAATTCAAAGCGTTGAGAATAAATTAGGAAATGATATTCCACAGGAGCAAAAGAGATTTTTTGCAATCAAGCTTTTGGAAAAGGATGACAAGATTCAGAGTCAGATGAAGAGCATTCCGGATGTGGAAGCAGATATCCAGAAACTTGAAACAGAGTTTGACGATGATACGGAAAGCATCATCACAAATGAGAGATATACCTATATTTCCTCTATCATTAACGAGTGTGTGACAAAGAGTAAGTCAAGAAATCTGACCCCATCTGATAAGATTGACCAGATTGTGACAAATAGATGGCTTGCACTTCCGATTTTTGCAGTTATTATGTTCTGCGTATACTATGTATCCGTGACGACAGTCGGTACATGGGCGACAGACTGGGCAAATGACGGCGTGTTTGGTGATGGCTGGCACTTATTCGGTATCGAAGCTCTCTTTATACCGGGTATCCCTGCTATTTTTGACTATATTTTATCTGCAATCGGTACAGCAGACTGGCTGAACAGTTTGATTTTAGATGGTATTGTAGCCGGTGTCGGAGCGGTACTGGGCTTCGTTCCTCAGATGCTTGTGCTGTTTATCTTCCTTGCATTTTTGGAGGCTTGCGGCTATATGGCGCGAGTTGCGTTTATTATGGATAGAGTTTTCCGTAAGTTCGGACTTTCCGGAAAATCCTTTATTCCTATGTTAATCGGAAGCGGTTGTGGTGTTCCTGGAATTATGGCTTCCAGAACAATCGAAAGCGACCGTGACAGAAAAATGACAATTATGACGACAACCTTTATCCCTTGCGGTGCGAAACTCCCTATTATCGCATTAATCGCAGGAGCATTGTTTGGCGGAGCACCTTGGGTTGCACCGAGTGCATATTTTGTCGGTATTGCGGCAATTATCTGCTCCGGTATTATCTTGAAGAAAACAAAGATGTTTGCAGGAGATCCGGCACCGTTTGTTATGGAGCTTCCGGCTTATCATATGCCTACAGTAGGAAATATTTTAAGAAGTATGTGGGAGAGAGGCTGGTCCTTTATTAAGAAGGCAGGTACTATCATCCTTCTTTCCACAATTGCGTTGTGGTTCATGATGAGCTTTGGTTTTGTGGACGGACAGTTTAGAATGTTGGATACTTTAGAGTTAGATCATAGTATTTTGGCGAAAATTGGCGGAGCAATCGCTTGGATTTTTGTACCTCTTGGCTGGGGCGACTGGAAGTTTGCAGTGGCAGCGGTAACGGGACTGATTGCCAAAGAGAACGTAGTCGGAACATTTGGTGTTTTGTTTGGTTTTGCGGAAGTGGCAGAGGACGGAACCGAAATATGGGGAAGCCTTGCAGCAAGCTTAACAACGATTGCGGCATATTCCTTCCTTGTGTTTAATCTTCTTTGTGCACCTTGTTTTGCGGCGATGGGCGCGATTAAGAGAGAAATGAACAATACAAAATGGTTCTGGTTTGCAGTCGGATACCAGACATTGCTGGCATATGTGGTGTCCTTGTGTGTATTCCAAATCGGAACACTTGTGACAACCGGAGCATTCGGTATCGGAACCGTAGTTGCATTCTTATTGATTATTGGTTTTGTTTACCTACTGTTCAGACCGTACAGCCAGAGTAAGACACTAAAAGTTGATATGAAAAAAACGGCGAAAGCCAAATAGCGTACACGCTGGTTGATAGATGGGAGGAATTTATGGCCCGGAATAAAAATAGTGCAGGTAAGGTAAGGCAAGACAGCGATAGCTATTTAAGAACCCAAATGCAGCGGGATATTATCATAGAGCGGCTGAAGGAAAACGGCTGCAGAATAACCAAGCAAAGACTTTTGCTACTGGGGGTTATTCTCGAAAATGAGTGCTCAAGCTGTAAAGAAATTTATTATAAGGCGTCCAGCATCGACAGAAACATCGGAAGTGCGACGGTATATCGCATGATTAATAAATTAGAGGAAATCGGGGCTATCAGCCGGAAAAACATGTATAAAGTTGCATGCTCTGACAAATGTGAGCTGGAGGATGTGTGCACGATTGAGCTGGATGACAGCACGGTATATCATTTTTCAGCCAAGAGCTGGAACAGCGTGATTAAAGAAGGCTTAAGAGTGTGTGGCTATCTGGATAACCAGAATATTCAAAATGTCATAGTAAGACAATGCGATTGTGCTGGGGAAGTATGCAAGTAGTTGAATACAAATAAAATTGCAGGCAAATTTGCTTGTTATGAATAGAAAAAGTGATATTGGGAATGAAATCCTAGTATCACTTTTTTTTATCGAGAAATAATGCTTATTGATAAAATGAAATCATTAATTATATTGACAAAATCAATATAATTAGATAATATAAACGTAAGTTAGGTATAACTAACCAGAGGAGGAAAAATGAGCCACGATGTATTGCAGATAATCAAAAATATGAATATGAGAGATTTGGAAATACAGATAGCCATCCAGTGCGCTCCCTTACTGAGCGGTATCAAGATATCCAATTTGCTGATTGTTCATAGGAGCAATGCAAAACATGTCATAGAACTGTTTCAGGACAGTGGAATTTCATTTTCTATCCTATGCAAAAGAGAAGAAAAGATAACCTTTTTATTATACCGCGAGACGGAATTGACAGAGTATCTTCTTCAAAAGGAAGCAAGAGAGCTGCTGAAGCTGCTTGGCTATGGGTATTGTGACTTATACGGATTTCTTATAGCACTCAGATTAAAGTACGAGCAGTACATGGGAGGAGGAGATACATTCCCTCATGAGCTTGGGTTAGCACTTGGCTATCCGGTTGAGGATGTCTATGGCTTTATTGTAAACAAGGGACAAAAACCTTTGCTGGTCGGCTATTGGAAGGTGTATGAAAATGCAGCGGAGAAACAAAAGATATTTGAGCAATTCAATGAGGCAAAGGAAACGATGATACGCTTGGTTTCACAGGGGGCAAGCATACTGGACATAATTGGATATGGTTCGGCTTATAACTATTCTAGGAGGATAAGAGGATGAGTAAAATTAGTGTAATTTTTTGGTCACAGACAGGTAATACAGAAGCAATGGCAAATGCAATCGGTCAGGGAGTAACTTTGGCTGGTAAAGAGGTTGAGGTTTTGGAAGTATCACGAGCTTCAGCGGATGCCTTAAAGGAAGCGCAGGTATTTGCACTGGGATGTCCGGCAATGGGCTCAGAAGTGCTTGAGGAAGACGAGATGGAACCGTTTGTGGAAGAGGTGACCAAGTTCGTATCCGGCAAGCATGTGGCGCTATTTGGCTCCTATGACTGGGGTGACGGAGAATGGATGAGAGACTGGGAAGCAAGAATGAAGGAAGCCGGTGCCATCCTTGTAGGTGGAAAAGGGCTGATATGCAATAATGACCCGGGAGATGATGTGCTGGCACAGTGCGGCGAGCTCGGAAAAGAACTGGCAGCGCTGTAACACAATTTGACCGCTGCCGAAAGGCGGCGGCAAAACAAAAGATAGATAGAAAGGGGTATTTATGAGCGTTGTAATTATCGGAGGGCACGACCGTATGGTCTGTCAGTATAAAAAGATTTGCAAAGAGTACAAGTGTAAAGCTAAAATTTTCACAAAGATGTCAGGAAAATTTGGGGAGCAGATTGGAAGTCCCGATGTCATTATTTTGTTTACCAATACGGTTTCCCATAAAATGGTACGCTCCGCATTGGCGGAAGCGGAAAAGAAAAATACTGATGTAGTACGCTGCCATTCCAGCAGCGGCAATGCTTTGAATGATATATTAGAGACACTCTGTAAGGCGGAGTAAGACAAGTTGAATAAAAAGATAGAATTTTAGGCACTCATTTGTTTAGAAATGAGTGCCTTTGTTATGTAAACTCGTAGAGTGAAGGTAGTTGTTCCTAACACACTATTCCTAGTAAAATAATATAGAATATCGGCGAAAAAAAGAGAAAAATTGATATATTTTTAACAAAATAGACTTTATTTCTTCTTAATAATATAGTAGAATATACATATATTTTGGGAAGGAAGGTATAAAATGTTGGAACAATCGTATTATGGCAAAGCAGATGAAATTATTGCACAACACGGTAGAACACAGAGAGCACTGATTCCGATTATTCAGGATATTCAGACTTTTTATCGATATCTACCAGCCGAATTGTTAAGTTATGTTGCGAAACAATTGGGAATTAACGAGGCAAAGGCTTACAGTGTCGCAACGTTTTACGAAAATTTTTCATTTGAGGCAAAGGGAAAATATGTAATCCGTGTCTGTGATGGCACAGCCTGTCATGTTAGAAAATCTTCATTGATTTTGGACAGACTGTATAAAGAGCTAAACCTGACAAAAGAAAAACATACAACAGAGGACATGCTGTTTACACTGGAAACCGTATCCTGTCTGGGAGCATGTGGACTAGCCCCTGTGCTTACTGTCAATGACGAGGTATATCCGGCGATGACACCAGAAAAAGTAAGCGAGCTGATCGGAGAACTGAGGGGGGCAGAGGCATGAAATTAGAGACAAGAGAAGACCTTCAGAAGGAAAGAATACAGGCAATAAATAAGATGAAAAAAGAAAATTGCCGTATTTTAATTTGTGCCGGAACAGGATGTCTTGCAGGTGGTTCAGGAAAAATTTACAACAAGCTGAAAGAGATGGCAAAAGGGGTAGAAGGCGTTACACTGGAATTTGCCGAGGAAGCAGCACATGTCGGCGTTCACCCAAGCGGATGCCATGGCTTCTGTGAAATGGGACCGTTGGTGAGAATTGAGCCTTGGAATTATCTTTACATAAAAGTGAAGGAAGAAGATTGCGAGGAGATTTTTAACACGACTGTTCTGAAGGGTGAACCGGTAGAACATTTGATGTACCAGCAGGACGGAAACGTATACAAAGAACAGGAAAGCATTCCGTTCTATGCAAAGCAGACAAGACATGTCCTGAAAAACTGCGGACATATCAATGCAGAGGATATTGGAGAATATATAGCAGCAGGCGGTTACAGCGCTTTGGAAAAGGCTCTGTTTGAGATGAAGCCGGAGGATATCGTAAATGAAATAAGTGAATCAAACCTTCGCGGACGCGGGGGCGGCGGCTTCCAGACAGGCTATAAGTGGAAGCAGGTAGCAAGACAGCAGGAGAAAATTCGCTACGTTGTCTGTAACGGTGATGAGGGCGATCCGGGTGCATTCATGGATCGAAGCGTTATGGAGGGTGACCCTCATAAGATGCTTGAAGGTATGGCGATTGCCGCATATGCGGTAGGTGCTCAGGAAGGTTATATCTATGTGCGTGCGGAATATCCGCTGGCAATCAAGCGTTTGAAAATCGCAATAGAAGAAGCAGAAAACAGCGGATTGCTGGGTGAAAATATTTTAGGCTCCGGTTTTAACTTCCGTATCCACATCAACCGCGGAGCGGGTGCCTTTGTCTGTGGTGAGGGTAGTGCTCTGACCGCCTCCATTGAGGGCGAGAGAGGTATGCCTCGTACAAAGCCGCCTAGAACCGTAGAACAGGGACTTTTTGGAAAGCCTACCGTTTTAAATAACGTAGAGACCTACGCCAATGTTCCAATGATTATTCAAAACGGAGCAGGCTGGTATCACGAAATCGGAACGGAGAACAGCCCGGGAACAAAGGCATTTGCCATCACGGGAAGCGTAAATAACACCGGTCTGATTGAGGTTCCGATGGGAACGACTCTGCGTGAAATCGTATACGATATCGGCGGCGGTGTAAAAAATGATGCAAACTTCAAGGCAGTACAAATCGGTGGACCGTCCGGCGGCTGTCTTGTGTTAGATAATCTTGATGTAAAGCTGGATTTTGACTCCTTGTCAAAGCTCGGTGCAATGATTGGCTCCGGCGGTCTCGTAGTTATGGACGAAGGAACCTGTATGGTTGAGGTTGCACGTTTCTTTATGAACTTTACCCAGAACGAAAGCTGTGGTAAATGCGTACCTTGCCGTGAGGGAACAAAACGAATGCTGGAAATCTTAGAGCGCATTGTGGCAGGAAACGGAACCTTGGAGGATTTGGATACGTTGGAGGAACTTGGTGAAGCGATTACGGCAACGTCTCTGTGTGGCTTAGGAAAGAGTGCGGCATTGCCGGTACTCAGTACCTTGAAGAATTTCCGCAAGGAATACGAGGATCATGTAGTAGACAAACGCTGTAAGACGGGCAACTGTCAGGCAATGGTGCGTTACATCATCAATCCGGAAACATGTAAGGGATGTTCCAAGTGTGCGCGCAACTGTCCGGTAAATGCAATCAGCGGAAAAGTAAAGGAACCATTTATCATTGATATTGACACATGTATCAAATGCGGTGCTTGTATTGAAAACTGTCCGTTTGATGCAATTTATACAGAAAACTAGGAGGAAGGTTGACTATGGATTATATAACAATAGATACGAAACGTGTACCTATCGAGGGCGAAAAAAATATTCTTTCCTTGATTCGTAAAGCGGGAATTGATTTGCCTACGTTTTGTTATCACTCAGAGCTTTCCATCTATGGAGCTTGCAGAATGTGTGTAGTAGAAGATGACAGAGGACGTATTTTTGCCTCCTGTTCCGAACAGCCGAGAGCGGGAATGGTAATTTACACGAATACAAAGAAAATCCAGTCCTACCGCCGCCTGATTATCGAGCTGCTTCTTTCCTCTCACTGCAGAGACTGTACAACCTGTCAGAAAAACGGTGCCTGTTCCTTACAGGATTTGGCATACCGTGTCGGCGTACATGCGGTTCGTTTCTTAAATAATAAAAAGCAGATACCTTTGGATATGAGTTCACCTTCTATCGTGCGTGACCCGAACAAGTGCATTCTGTGCGGTGACTGTGTGCGTACCTGCGATGAAATTCAAGGAATCGGGGCAATCGACTTCGCATTCAGAGGTTCTGAAACTCAGGTTATGCCTGCTTTCAACAGAACATTGTCAGAGACAGATTGCGTAGGCTGCGGTCAATGTGCGGTTGTCTGTCCGACAGCGGCAATCTCCGTTCGCACGAACGTAACAGAGGTTTGGAATGCAATCAGCGACCCGAATGTGCGTGTGGTAGCGCAGGTGGCACCGGCAGTTCGAGTTGCCGTAGGTGACAGCTTCAATATTCCGAAGGGTGAAAACAGCTTTGGAAAATTAGTGACAGCACTTCGCATCATGGGATTTGATGAGATTTATGATACAAGCTTTGCAGCTGATTTGACTGTAATGGAGGAAGCGAAAGAATTTGCAGAGCGTCTGGAAAAGGACGAAAAATTACCGCTCTTTACCTCCTGTTGTCCGGGCTGGGTAAAATACTGTGAAAACAAATATCCGGAGTTTACAGATAATGTATCCACCTGCCGCTCTCCGCAGGGTATGTTCTCACCACTGATCAAGGACCACTTTAAGGAGAAGGATGAGAAGGAAAATAAGAAGACAATCGTAGTATCCATCATGCCTTGTACGGCGAAAAAGGGTGAGATTTTAAGACCGGATAACTTTACCGACGGAATGCAGGATACGGACTATGTTATCACAACACAGGAAGTAATCCGTATGATTAAGCAGGTAGGTATCCGATTTGGGGCATTGGAAGCTGAGGCAGCGGATATGCCGTTTGCGGTAGCCTCCGGCGGTGGAACGATATTCGGAACAACCGGTGGTGTGGCAGAAGCTGTTCTTCGTCGACTTGCCAAGGAGAAGAGTTATCAGAATATAAAAGAAATCAGCTACACGGGAGTGCGCGGTGAAGATGCAGTGAAGGAAGCAACGATTACTTTGGGAGAGAGAGAAGTAAAAATTGCCGTTGTTCACGGACTTGCCGATGCAGGCAGACTGCTTGACAGAATAAAGGCTGGAGAAGTAAGCTATGATTTTGTTGAAGTGATGGCTTGCCGAAGAGGCTGTATCATGGGCGGAGGCCAGCCTCCGTTTGCCGGAGCAAGAACAAAGAAGAAACGTATGGAAGGACTTTATAAGACAGATGCAATGTCTAACATTCGTTATCCAGATGAGAATCCGGTATTGCTTCATATGTACCAGACCTCGATAAAAGGAAAAGAACATAAGCTGTTCCACAGACATTTCGTAGTGAAATAATAGATGTATGCTTAAAATACCTGTAACAGAGAAAGCTTTTAGAAGCTGACTGCTGTTGCAGGTATTTTTTTATATCATAGGAAATTCCTTCGAATTTCCTATGATATAAAAACTATTTATGCGCACCTTGCGGAGTGGAAGTAGTTGCTACGCAACCCGCTCGGGCGCGAAGTGTGAGCAAGGCTCACACTTTCTTATAACAGGAATTGTCCGCTTTTTTGTAAAAAAGTGCGAACAAAAAAGATTGTAAATGGGACAAGGATTGGATACGATGAAAATGGAGCAAGCACAAAACAAGGATTTACAAAGAAAGGGGAAAAAGGTATGCAAAATGGCGCAGAGATTCACAAAACAATTGGTTTTCAGGGAATGAAGAAATGGATTGTTTTTACAGTGCTGGGGGTGATTTGTTTGCTGGGGGCCGGCATGCGGGCAGAAGCCGCAGATTACTATATCTCACCGAGTGGCAGTGACAGTAACGCAGGAACATATGCTTCGCCATATAAGAGCATCACGAAGGCACAGTCAGTCGCATCCAGCGGCGATACCGTTTATATGCTGGGCGGCACTTACAGTGACTTTACGATTGCAAGCTCGGACAGTAACTATAATTATGTCCACGATATCACCAAGAGCGGCATCACCTATCGGGCATATTCTTCCCAAAATCCTCCGATTTTTGACTTCTCTAATGTTTCCACATCAAAGAGGGTTGCGGCATTTCGAGTTGCCAGTGGTGTAACAAATGTTACTTTTTTATGCATGTATGTAACAAATGTAAAGGTGGGAAGCCAAAAGCAGTCAGAATGCTTCCGAATAGAGGGAAATGCCACCTTCAATCAGGTATATTGCTATAATAATGAAGCAAATGGATTTTATTTTGTAAATAACGGAACCGGGCAGTGTATCAAGTGTGATGCCTATAACAATATCGGAGCAACATCAACCTCAATCGGAAATACAGACGGCTTTGGTGCGCACGGAAACGGAGTTACCTTTACGCAGTGCCGTGCATGGAATTGCAGCGATGACGGATTCGACTGTATCACCTCAAAGGGCTCCAACACCTTTGATACATGCTGGGCTTACAATATGAATGCAGGAGGAGATTCCAACGGCTTTAAAATAGGAGGTTACGGCACAGGAACCGTTCCTTCTACCGTGCCGGTACATACTGTAAAATATTGCTTGGCGGCAAACAATGCGGGGCATGGTTTTTATGCGAATCATCAGCCGGGACAGGCAGCTACGTGGACTTACAATACAGCATACAACAATTCTCACGGAAATTTCAACATGCTGGAGCGTGTAAGTGCAACGGATTCTACGGACATTGCAGGAACGAGAGAAGTACTGCACTATAATATCGCATACAAGGGCATTATTATTGAAGAGGCAAATCTTCCGGCTGCCAATGTGACAAATAATTCATGGACGAAGAGCGGAGTAAGTGTGTCAAGCGATGACTTCCAAAGCCTTGATGCCAGCCAGATGACAAATGCGAGGGGAACAAACGGTGTTTTACCTACGATTACATTTATGAAACTGGCAAGCGGCAGTGATTTAACGGGCTTGGGCTGCTTTAATTAGAATAAGATGAAGCATACAAGAAAAAGAAGAATAAGGAAAAAACACATCGTCATTTCCGGGGCAATATGTCTTGCCTGCATTGTGGGGGCATCGGTATTTATCTATGAAAGAAAGGCAGAGAATGCGTTGCCGGAGGAAATACGCATTGAACTTTCAGCCGGGGTATCGATGGAGTTTGTTTTGATAGAGGCGGGCAGCTTTTTTATGGGATCCTACGAAGGCGAAGGCGACGAGGATGAGCAGTCGAGACACAAGGTGACAATCACAGAAGCCTTTTATATCGGAAAATATGAGGTGACACAAAAACAATGGAATCTGGTGATGGGAGATAACCCCAGTCATTTTGAAGGGACGGATAATCCGGTTGATACAGTGAGTTGGACAGACAGCGTTGCATTTACAGAGAAACTTAGTGAGCTGGCTCAAAGAAATATAACCCTCCCGACGGAGGCACAGTGGGAATATGCATGCAGGTCGGGAAGTGATACCAAATGGTTTTTTGGAGCGAGTGAGGAGAGTGCGGGTGAATACGGCTGGATTGACAGCAACGCACAGGGAACGACTCATCCGGTGGGGTTAAAGAAGCCCAATCCGTGGGGCGTGTATGACATGTACGGAAATGTACAGGAATGGTGCTTGGACTGGTACGCAGATTCCTATTCCGGTACCGCAAGCAAAGATCCGCAGGGAGCAAAAGACGGTGCATCTCGTATTATAAGAGGGGGAGGCTGGGGAGATTTTCCCGACAATGCCAGGTCTGCATATCGAAACGCCAGCGGTGAGGAGATAGAAAATGACGGAATCGGATTTCGATGTGTGATGTACTAAGGCAATTAATTTAGATGCAGAAAAAAAGCAGGGGATTAGGGCCTGCTTTTTTTCTATAAGGAATATAACGTATGATTTATGGTAAATAAAGTGTATTACACTTTATGAACCTGCGGAAAACTAATAGGATATTAGTAAATTGCTGCCGGACCATGTTGGTTCGTACGAATGCGGACAGCGTCTTTTAATTCATAGACAAATATTTTACCGTCGCCGTTGTTTCCGGTGTAAGCGCTGTTTCTTATCACGTCAACGACCTTTTCAACCCATTCCTCCGAAGAAACGACAATTTCAAATTTGATTTTCGGAAGCATGTTGATATCCACCTTTGTTCCTCTTATAATGCTGGAATAGCCCTTCTGAACACCGCAGCCCATAACTTGAGAAACAGTAATACCGTGAACATTGATTTCGCTCAAAGCGTCTTTTATTTCCTCGTATTTTTCTTCTCTCACGATTGCATCTATTTTTATCATAGCCATGTCTCCTCTCCTAATCCAATCCATTGAAGGAAGGGTAAGCACTTTCCCCATGCTGTGTGATATCAAGACCCTTCTTCTCATCATCTTCATTTACACGAAGCGGAACAAATATTTTTACAAGGTATGCACAAATAACGGTTCCGACAACAGCAATTACAATTGTGATTAAAATGCTGACTGCCTGTGCAAGGAAAAGATGGTAATCTCCATAAACCAAGCCGTCCCAGCGTGCAACACCGTTGATGGAGGTTTTTGCAAATAATCCGGTTGCAAGACCACCCCAGATACCGCCGATACCATGGCAGCCAAAAGCGTCCAGTGCATCGTCAAAGCCGATACGTTTTTTCACAACGGATACGGTAAAGTAAGCAAGCGGGCTTACAACAGCACCAATGATAAAGGCAGCCCAGATCGGAACGAAGCCGGCACCCGGTGTGATGGCAACGAGACCGAGTACAGCACCTGTAGCGGCACCAACAACGGTAGGTTTTCCTTGCTTTATCATATCAATGAGCATCCAAGAAAGCATTGCCATAGCAGCGGAGGTGTTTGTTGTCATAAGAGCGTGTACTGCCAAGCCGTCTGCTGCAAGAGCACTTCCGGCATTGAAGCCGAACCAGCCAAACCATAGAATAGAAGCGCCTAAGAGGACAAACGGTACATTATGGATACGGTAAGAAAGCTTGTCGTAGCCGCGTCTCTGACCAAGTATGATGGAAAGCACCAAACCGCTCACGCCGGAGCTGATGTGAACAACATTACCGCCTGCGAAATCAACGGAGCCAAGCACTGCGCCGAGGAAGCCGTCAGTACCCCATACCATATGTGCCAATGGGTAGTAAACAACAAAGGACCATGCGATTACAAAAAGGAACAATGCCTTAAAATTCATACGTCCGGCAACAGAGCCTGTGATGAGCGCCGGTGTGATAATGGCAAACATCATCTGAAATGCTGCAAAGTTAAGATGAGGGATTGTAGCGGCATAAGGTCCGACCTCGCCATCCACCCCATTGAGGGCAAACCATTTCAGGTCGCCGATAATTCCCAGATTGTTTCCTGAAAAACTGAGGGAATAACCGATTAACACCCACAAAACAGATGCGATGCCCATAATAAAAAATGAGGACATCATCGTGTTTAACACATTTTTTCTACGTTCCAAACCGCCATAAAAGAAAGCAAGTCCCGGGGTCATAAAAAATACAAATGCAGTAGCAATTATCATAAAAGCTGTATCTCCAGAATTCATAAGATAACCTCCAATTCATATTAAAGTATTTGAGAGCTGTGTTTTTATGCATAAAAACGAAAAAAAAGACGCGTGGATTTTTCCAAGCGTCTTTGCTATACCCTATAATATACACTCGAATGAAATTTGTCAACCACAAATTTAAAAATTTTTATTTTTTAAATTTCTTTTAAGTTATTTTTAAAAAATCGTAGATTAATTGACATGAGCTTCAAATGAAGTATAATGAGGAGTAAATCCTATAAGAAAGAGAGTGAGGCAAAGACGGTGGAAGAAGCAAGAGAGAGAAAACACGGAAAAATAGCAAGACAGTACTTTGAGGAGGGCTATAATTGTTCTCAGTCCGTTTTTTTGGCATTTGGTGAAGAATATGGTATCGAGCCCGATTTGGCATTGAAGCTTGCCTCCTCATTTGGCGGGGGTATGGGGAGGCTTCGTGAGGTGTGCGGCGCCGTATCCGGAATGTTTATGGCAGCCGGAATGCTGTATGGCTATACTGACCCAAAGGACCACAACGCCAAGACAGAGCATTATAAGCGGATTCAATATCTGGCAAAGAAGTTTGAAGAGAAGAACGGCTCGATTGTTTGCAGGGAATTACTGGGACTTGATAAGAAAAAGGACAGTCCGCAGCCAGAGCTTCGAACTGCCGAGTACTACAAGAAAAGACCATGCGCAGAACTCGTAGAAATAGCCGCCCAAATACTGGAGGAATACATGCAGGCACATACTTTTTCCTAGCCTTGCGCCCCCCAAAGTGATATAATGTAACATATCGGAAGAAAACCAAGCACGAACGAAGTGAGTATTTGGTTTTACCCGATATGTTAACGAGGAAACGGAGTTTCCGAGTGATGTCAGAAGCGTTTTAGCTTCTGACAGCGTATATCGGAAGAAAACCAAGCACGAACGAAGTGAGTATTTGGTTTTACCCGATATGTTAACGAGGAAGCGGAGCTTTCGAGTGATGTCAGAAGCGTTTTAGCTTCTGACAGCGTATATCGGAAGAAAACCAAGCACGAGCAAAGCGAGTATTTGGTTTTACCCGATATAGAAGTATTTTTGTTTTTGACAAGAGACAGGAGAAATTCAAAACATGAAGTTTTACTTTGCCCCGATGGAGGGCTTAACACGATATATTTACAGAAACGCATATCATACCTTTTTTGGAGGAAAAATCGATAAGTATTTTTCGCCGTTTATCAATGCAACGATGAGTGACAGCTTTAAGAGCCGTGAGCTGGTCGATGTTTTGCCGGAGCATAACAAGGAGATTTATCTTGTTCCTCAGATTATGACAAACCGTGCGAGGGAGTTTACTCACACGGCGGGAATGTTGAAGGAATTAGGTTACGAGGAAGTTAATCTGAATTTGGGGTGTCCGTCCAAAACGGTGGTTGCAAAGGGCAGAGGCTCTGGTTTTCTGGCAATGCCAAAAGAGCTTGATGCATTTTTGGAGGAAATATTTGAAAACAGGGTGACAGACATTTCCATTAAGACAAGAATCGGCAAGGATGAGCCGGAAGAATTTTACGAATTGATAGAAATATATAATAAATATCCGCTGAAAGAGTTGATTATTCATCCGCGGGTACAGAGTGATTTTTATAATAATAAACCGAATCTTGATATTTTTTCGGAGGCACTTAACTTAAGCAAAAATCCGATTTGCTACAACGGAGATATCCATACGGCTGCGGCATATTGGGAGTTGGCGGATAGGTTTCCGAAGGTAGAGGCTGTCATGCTTGGAAGAGGATTATTGTTCAATCCGATGCTGATTCAGGATATTATGTCGAACCCGAAAGGGCAGGATGTAACTGACTGTTTTGGAAAAGGAGAGCGGGTAGACAGGAGACGGCTAAGGGAATTTCATGATACGATATATGCGGATTATAAGGAAATCCTTTCGGGGGATACCAATGTCCTATTCAAGATGAAGGAGTTTTGGCATTATTTTATCCATATGTTCTCGAATCATGAGAAGTACATAAAGAAGATAAAAAAATCTCAGAAAGCATATGAATATGAGGCGGTTGTCAATCGTATATTTGAAGAATTGGAGTTGCGATAGAGGAATAAAGAGTGATAAGCCACAAAACAGTATTTCAGCGAATATGCTAGGAAGCCGAAGGCGGAAGAGTAGAAAGGATGAGTGAAATGAATGTTAGTGATAAAAGCCGTAACAGTTATATGTTACAGGGGCGATTGAGCAAAGAAGGATATGACTGGTGGTGGCATAGTTTTACCGGCTGCAGCAGGAAAACCGGCGAGGCAAAAGCTTTTTTTATTGAATATTTTATTTGCAATCCTGCACTCGGAGAGAACTATCCTGTTTTGGGTCAGCACCCGGACAGCCGGGAACATGGCAGAAAACCATCCTATGCGCTTGTTAAGGTGGGAAGCTGGGGAAAAGACGCAAAGCAGATACACAATTTTTATCCGATAACCGATTTTACCTATGTGGAAAATAAGTTAGATATTCAAATCGGAGAATGCACGCTGACGGAAACGCATATGGAGGGCTATTGCGAGGTGAGCGAGGAGGATGAAAAGAAACATCCGGAGTACATGTGCGATGCCGGCAATATGAAATGGGATTTAAAGATTGACAAAAAAATAACATATAATGTAGGATACGGTGCATCAAAGCTCCTGCGAAAGCTGAATGCCTTTGAGATGTTTTGGCATGCGGAGGGCATTAAAACGGAGTACAGCGGAACTGTGGAGGCAGATGGAGATATCTATGATGTGATTGCAGAAAAATCCTATGGATATGCGGATAAAAACTGGGGCAAGGACTTTACGTCGCCATGGCTTTGGATTAGCAGCTGCAATATGAAAAGCCTGATTACGGGAAGAGAGCTTACAAATTCGGCTGTAGAGTTTGGCGGAGGAAGACCGAAGGCCTTTGGAATTAGTTTGGAGAGAAAGCTCCTTGGCGGGCTGTATTACGAGGGAAAGATGTATGAATACAACTTTTCCAAGTTTTGGACCGGTGCCAGTGTTGATTTTAAATTTGAAGAAGGCGAAATTTACAATAAGTGGAAGCTCGTTGCGAGGAATAAGGATTCGATTTTGTATTTGACTCTGAAATGCAAGAGGGATGAGATGCTTTGGATTAACTATGAAGCGCCAAACGGGAAGAAGCTCCACAACAAACTGTGGAACGGCGGAACCGGTGTTGGAAAGATGAAGCTTTATAAGAAGGTAAAGGATTTCAAAGTATTGGTTGATGAGATTGAGTTTCGAAATACCGGCTGTGAATATGGTGAATATAATAATTGAAAAAGTTGAAAACAGCTTTAAATTTATAGTTTTAATGAAAGGGTATAAGAAATGAAGAAAACATACATGCGGGCTTTTAAAAGGGGCTTTTTTATCGGTACGGTATTAATTTTTATCGGTGTATTGGTGCCGTTTATCGCTCTTTTTCCTAAATACGAAAAGTACACGGCAGAAGCGAAGGAAAATATAGAAGCAATGGGAGATGAGGCATTTTATTCTTCTCTCACCGGATATATTTATGATGACGAGGGCAATGTCATCAAAAAAATTAAAAATGAGAAAGATACGAATTACTTAAGCTACGATGAAATACCGACTGAAGCAGTGGAAGCGTTTATTGCGATTGAGGACAGAACCTTCTGGACGAATATCGGTGTGGATTTGAAAGGTATTGTTCGTGTGCTCTATAACTATGTCAGAACCGGAGGAGAAGAAAAACATGGTGCCAGCACAATTACACAGCAGTTGGTACGTCAGGTTTATATCTCGAGTGAAGTTACGGTAGAGCGAAAGATAAAAGAAATCTGCTATGCATTGGAATTGAATAAAGAATACAGCAAAAAGCAGATTATGGAATTTTATGTAAATAATATTTACTATTCAAACGGTTATTACGGAATTGAAGCGGCGGCAAAGGGCTATTTTAACAAATCAGCTTCTGAGCTGACGGTGAGCCAGATTGCCTATCTTTGTGCCATTCCGAACTCTCCAAGCTACTATGATCCGGTTAAAAATCCTGAGAATGCATTGACAAGACGGGATAAAATCCTCGAAGACATGGAGGAGATGGATTATATCACACAAGCAGAGTGCGAGGAGGCAGTCGCAGAAGAGATTGTGCTTGATACGAGCGGACAAAACATCGAGACGAATGATTATGCGGCGAGTTATGCAATTGATGCCGTGACGCGCTATTTTATGGCGAAAAACGGATTTGAATTCCAATATGCATTCGACACGATGGATGCCTATGAGACATATTTAGATGAATATAATGAGAGCTATGAGACAGCCAGAAGTGACTGGTATAAGAATGGATATAAGATTTATACATCCTTGAATTCCGAAAAACAGGCGGCTTTGCAGAATGCTATTGATTCTGAATTGAGCTTTAGCGAGGAGACAGGCGATAACGGAATCTATGCACTTCAAAGCAGCGCAACTGCGATTGACAACGATACGCACAAGGTAGTGGCGATTATCGGAGGGCGTTCACAGGATGTGGCGACCTATTTAAACCGTGCCTACCAAAGCTACCGCCAACCGGGAAGTTCAATTAAACCGCTTATTGTCTATACACCGGCACTGGAAATGGGTTATAACCCTGACAGTACGATTACCGATATTAGCATTGACACATGGAAGGCATCGGGAACCGTCACGGGAAGTCCGATTGTATTTAGAGAGGCAGTGGAGCAGTCCAAAAACGGTGCAGCCTGGGGACTTATGCTTGAAATTACGCCGAAGAAGGCATTGACTTATTTACAGAATATGAATTTTGCAAAAATAGTTCCCAACGATTTTTACGAATCTGCTGCACTAGGAGGTTTAACTTACGGTGTATCTACGGTTGAGATGGCAAGTGCTTACAGTGCACTGGTAAACCAAGGGGAATACACAGAGCCGACCTGTATCCTATCCATTATTGACAAGGATGGAAATGAGATATATGAGGACAACACAGTGACGAAGCGGGTATATGAGGAAAATGCTGCTGTCGGCATGATTGATGTTTTGAAGGGGGTTCTGACGAGAGGAACGGCGAAATCATCAGGCTGGTCCGGTAATATAGAGGCAGCAGGAAAGACGGGTACGACAAATGACAACAAGGATGGCTGGTTTAGCGGTGTAACACCATATTATACGATTTCGGTATGGGTAGGCTATGATAATCCGCAGGCGATGAACAGCTTATATGGCTCCTCCTATCCGCTAAAAATTTGGAATCAGGCGATGAAGGAGTTTATTGCAGATTTGCCGGCAAAGAGTTTTGAAGGTACCTTTGTTCCGAGTGAAGAAGAGATGTCAAATTATGATGGAGCAACAGACAACGATTTAGCGGTGGCAAACTCTGTGCAGGAAATCATCAACAATATGAATGCCATCAACAAAGAGGATCCGAACTGGCCGGCTTACGCTAACTCCATGTATGATAACGCAATGATAAAGGTAAATCAAATTACAAGTGAAGTATTGCGGGATGAAATGGCACAGAAGGTAAACGAGGCTTACAGTGCGGTTACGAATTAAAGGTATGTCAAAGGTGCTTGAAACTGATATGTGATAAAGTCACAAATAAAATTTTCTCCGTTTGTTATAATACACGCATAATAGATTGATGCGTAAACGAAACAAAAATATACGAATGGAGGAATTAAAATGTTATTTGATTTTTTAAAGATGAACGACAGTCAGGCGATTCATGTAAATGATATGGACGATCTGCTTGGCAAGGTGGAGTTGATTGATATCCGTGAGCCTTATGAATACAAGAGCGGTACGCTTCGGACGGCAAAGAATATCCCGATGGGAAAGCTGCTTGCCGCGCCGGAGAAATACTTAATTAAGGACAAGACCTATTATATTATGTGCCAATCGGGCGGAAGAAGCAGCAATGCATGCCGTCAGCTGAAAAAGCAGGGCTATGAAGTAATTAATGTGGGAGGCGGAATGGGCTCTTATGTAGGAACAAAAAGAAAATAGAGAAGAGAAAAATCTGACAGAAAGGAAGGCTGTTTCTGTCAGATTTTTTATGCTTTTGGATTTACAACTTTTGCCATCTTATGTATAATAAGAATCACTTTTAGCGAAATAGGTAAGCTTAGATAGGGATGACGTAATGTAAAAGGAGCAAAAGGATGGAAGAGTTTTATAAAACAGTAAAAAGGGAATATGAAAAAATAGATAGAAAATGGATGTGGCTTCATTTTAAAGCGATAGTAGGAACGGTAATTCTGACGTTTTTTACGGAGATTGCCTTGGGCTTCCTGATGTACTATACAAAAGAAATCAGTACGACAATGCTGGTGTTTTGGATTAAATACCTTATAATTCCGTCGGGCCTCAATTTGATTATGGTAAGAATTGTTTATAAAGTGCTGACATCAGAAAAAGTGTCTCAATATAAGAAAATTTATACTCTATCCTTGGTGTATGTGGGGATAGCTTTTGTTGTGTTTGTAGCGCACGGTATCTTTACCTCTCTGTACTTTGTATTTTTCTTACCTATTTTGCTCACGGTTATATACGCAAACGGTTATCTGACCGTAAATACTTCTATTTTTAGCCTTATTATGTTTTTGATTGCAGAGCTATTTATAAAATGGGATGAGGATAAGGTAAGTATTTTGTCAAATGGAATTCAACTGGGAAATTTTATTACGTCATTGATTGTCTTAGTTGTAGTGTCTGTTATCTGTGCTCTTATAGTGCAGTTTGAAAAAGAAAAAAATGCAGCGAGCAAAATAAAGGAAATGGAACGCTATGAGCTGGAACAGCGCTTGCAGATTGACGGACTGACCGGAGTTTACAACAGGGTTGCTTTCAAAAATACGATAAAAGATATGGAAGATGACAAGATGAAAGTCGACAATATTTTTGCGATGATTGATCTTGATAATTTTAAACTTTTAAATGACACGCTGGGGCATGTTATGGGAGATTATTGTCTGATTGAGATAGGCAGAATTCTAAAGAAAAACTGTGAAGATGCGATCCCGTTTCGATATGGCGGTGATGAGTTTGGAGTTGTATTTCGAAATCATACGGTTGAGGGTGTTGTCGAAATATGTAAGCAGATACAAAAGAGCTATGAGGAGCTGCAATTTGAGGGGAGAGACAGGGTGCCGCTTACACTGAGTATCGGAATAGCAAAGCAGACGAAGGATATTGCACCTTCAGTGCTGATCGTTCAGACGGATGAGGCTCTGTATCAATCAAAGATTGTAAAGGACAAAATTACAGTGTATGAAAACAAAGAATGACAAAAGAAAGGTTTTTCTTGCTATTTTCGCAAAGATTAGATAGAATGATAGTGAAATTAAAGTGTAACTATTCAAACAAAGCAGAGTAGGATTTTGTGCGTTAAGTGCCATATGAACAGGGAGTTGTCATTTGGACGAAAAGCGAAAGCTTGCGGTACAGAGTTCGCATCCCGCTGCTACATAGTGAGGTTAGTGAATAACGTGGTTTGTTCGTACCTTTTTTATGTAGTATTAGGAAATTACTGCACCAAAGGAGGTAAAATTATGAACAAGCTATTACAGCTAAGTAAATCATCCTTGTATGAATTCAAGGAGACAAGAAACGTGGTATTTTGCGGCCTGATGGCGGCACTGGCAATTATTCTCGGTTATGTGACGACGATTACAATCGGACCGTACATAAAAATTGGATTTTCGGGAATACCTAACAGAGCGGTGGAATTGATGTTTGGTCCTGTTGTCGGGGGCATTTTCGGGGGGATGCTTGATATATTAAATTATATCATAAAGCCGACCGGTCCGTTTTTTGTGGGCTTTACGTTAAGTGCTATTTTAAGAGGAGCTCTCTACGGTATTATTCTCTATAAAAAGCCGGTGAAGCTTTCCAGAATTGCCTTTGCGGGATTAGTGGAAAAGGTTGTAATTGATTGCGGCTTAAACACCCTGTGGCTTTCGATGTTGTACGGAAAAGGATTTATGATCCTTCTTCCGGCACGTATTCTTAAGAACCTGATTATGTGGCCGGTAGATACTATTATTTTATTTATTATACTGACGTATGTAGTCAAGCTTATTAAGCCTAATATGAAGTAATATCGTATTAAATATGATACAATTTAATTTTATGTGACTTAATCACAGAAATAAAAAATTAAATTGTGTATAATCAGAGTATAGAAAAGTAAAACTGTAATTAAAAATTAAGAAGAACGAAGGAGAATAAAATATGAGCGTATTAAAAATAACAAAAGACAATTTTGAAGCAGAAGTTATGCAGTCTGACAAACCTGTATTATTGGATTTCTGGGCAGCTTGGTGCGGACCATGCAGAATGGTAGGACCGGTTGTAGATGAAGTTGCAGAGGAAGTTGGAGCAAACGCTAAGGTTGGCAAGATAAACGTAGATGAAGAGCAGGATTTGGCACAGAAATACAACGTAATGAGTATTCCGACTTTACTTGTAATCAAAGGCGGAAAAGTGGAAAAGAGCGTAGTAGGTGTTCAGTCTAAGCAGGCTATTTTGGACATGCTTCAGTAAGTCAAAATACATGTATCGGAATGCTTCTCCTTTGTGGAGGAGCATTTTTTTTATTATAAGAGATTCAAAAGAATTTCCTATGATATAAAAAATATTATGCACACAAATGCAAGAGGAAGATGCCACTGTGTGACTGCATTCGGCGCCAAAATGTGCCAAGGCACATTTTTATCTGTGATAAAGTCACAGATAAAATGCGTAAAATTAGTATAATGGTAGTAATAGTCTAGCAATGGAAGGAGATTGGAATGCTTGGAAATATTGTAGCGTCAAATAGTATCAGCTTTATTCTTGTTTTTTTTGAAGGAATCTTATCCTTTTTTTCTCCCTGCGTGATTCCCCTTATCCCTGTTTATATGAGTATACTGGCTGGAAGCGCCAAGAAAACAGATGAGAACGGGAATGTCACCTATGCGAGGAAACAGGTGTTTATTCATACCTTATTTTTTGTTTTAGGGATTTCCTTTGCCTTTTTTATATTGGGAATGTCCTTTACGGCACTTGGCAGCTTCTTTAGCGGTCATAAGCTTCTGTTTACCAGAATCGGCGGTATCATTATTGTTTTCTTGGGACTTTTTCAGCTTGGAATTTTTGATTTTTCCTTTTTGCAGAAGGAGAGAAAGTTTCGGTTTAATTTTGGAGAAAAGCCGATGAATCCTTTTCTTGCCCTGGTGATGGGCTTTACGTTCAGCTTTGCATGGACACCTTGTATCGGACCGGCATTGTCCTCCGTTCTTATTTTGGCTTCCTCTGCAAGCACAAACTTGGCAGGAAATCTGCTTGTATTTGTATATGCCTTGGGATTTTTGATTCCGTTTTTAGTTTTGGGACTGTTTACGACTCAGGCACTCAGCTTTTTAAAAGAAAAGCAGAAGCTGCTGAAATATACGATTAAAGCAGCAGGTGTTATTTTGGTTATTATGGGAATTATGACCTTCACCGGATGGATGAACGGAATTTCCAGCTACTTAAATTCCATCAGTATAACGCAGGAAAGCACCACGGAGAGTGAAAAGAGCAGCGAAAACGCAGTTAACACAGGTGAGGAAGAAGCCTCTGGGCAAGAGGGTACGGATAAATCGGGTGCAGCAAATCAAGATGCTGCAGATGAGACGAATTCTGCCGATGCGAATAGTACAGACGAGACAGATACCTCTGCAGAGAGCAAGACGCTTCCTGCTATTGATTTTACCCTGACAGATCAGTATGGAACGGTACATACACTGTCCGATTACAAGGGCAAGGTGGTGTTCTTAAACTTCTGGGCAACATGGTGTCCGCCGTGCCAGAAGGAGATGCCGCATATTGAGGAGCTGTATCAGGAGTACAATCTAAATGAGGAGGATGTGGTTTTCCTTGGCGTGACCAATCCAAAGACGGAGGAGTATCCGAATAATCAGGACGAGAGCAAGGAAGAAATCACTGCCTTTTTGGAGGAGAACGGCTATACGTTCCCAACGGTATTTGATGAGACAGGTGAACTGTTCCAATCATACTATATCTCGGCATTCCCTACTACTTTCATGATTGACAAGGAAGGAAATGTGGCAGGCTATGTACCGGGGATGATGACGAAGGATATTATGATCAGTGTGATTAATCAGGTGTTGGATTCTACGGAGTGATAGAAGATAAGAAAGCGTGAGCAGAGCTCACGCTTTCTTATTTTTTGTTAGGCTTTCTTTTGATTTGCAGCAACCTGATAAAATCGTCAAACAGGGAAGTATCGACAGGCTCAAACATTACCCATTTTCCGTCGTGGTAGGTGTGGGCTTCGTCATAAACCCTTTGCAGGCTTTTGGAATAATTCACTCTGTCTGCCTCAAATTTTGCCCGTTCCTCTTTTCCAAAAATAATCAGTAGTCCGATACAATTTTCCTTTGCATATAGTGTGCATAATGTTTTGCCGCCTCTGCGGTATTTATATTCATACGTCCATGACTTACCGCCTTTGTTCCAAAGATGCTCCATGTCATATCGCTCATCAATCATGGCGCATAGAGTTGTCCATACATCATATAGGGGCTGACTAACTAATGTTATCATTTCAGTTTCATTTGGTATCTTTTCCAGCATTTTTCTGTCCTCCATATATTATTTGTTTTCCAGACGGGAAGGAATAGATTGTCAATCCACTCTTTACGTTTCCTGTGAAGCAGACTTTCCCGATTATGTACAGGTGTTGATTGTATTATAGCAGATGCAGCAGGGTTTTCCTATTTCTAATCGATATGGACAATCAGCGTTGCTTTCACTTAGGTAATCCTGACTGATACTTATTTTCCCAAAAATAAAATTTATTTATCTTTTAGAGAATACCCCTTTTTGTACTTTTGATAACTTAATTCTAGAATCAAACAAAAATACACCATATTATCAAACAAAAATACACTATGCATGTGTTAAAATTAAGTTATCAAGTTATGGGAGGGTACGAAATGGAAAAAGAAATCTGGAAAAATCCAAAACAAGAACGCTCACTGGATGAGGCGGAGACACCTCTCTGGTTCTGGAATGATAAACTGGAGAAAGAGGAGCTGCAAAGACAGTTAAAATTACAGACGGATATCGGTGTGAAATGCACAAACCCGCATGCACGTACAAATGGCGGAGAGGGCTATATTGGCGGATATTTGGATGAGGAGTGGTTTGACAATATCAAAACTGTGCTGGACTATAAAAAGGAGCATGGCGAGAAAATGTGGCTCTACGATGAGATTGACTGGCCTGCGGGGACCTGCAATCAGACAATAACGCTGGATGAAAGGAACCGTGAGCAGTATGTGACGATTGAGGCGGTAGAAATACCAAAAAACCAAGTATTTCGCAGTCAGGTAAGGAAGTTTGAGGGCACAGGGCTTTTTGAAGTCAAAGAAGAAACGGATAAAACAAAGCTGGCATATAACATCACAATTGTTGAGAAGGAAACAAATGCTCCATATGAGCTTTCAAACTATTTCATCTATGATATGTTCGGGCCGGAGCTTGAATTTCAGTCTGAGAAGGATGCAGTTGCCTATATCACAAAGGTTCACACGGATTCTTACGAAACAGGCGGAAATGAACAGGTAAACTATCTCGATAAGGAAGCCACAAAACAGTTTTTGAAATCGACCTACGATGAATATTATAAGTATTTTAAGGATGATTTCGGAGGGGCAATTACCACTGTATTCAATGATGAGACGAGAATGTGCAACCCGATTGCGTGGAGCCGAAGCTTTTCAGATGAGTTTTGGGCACAGAAGGGATATGATATTCGAAAAAATATCTATCAGCTCATTATTCCGGGAGAAGAAGCCGGACGCGTGCGCTGTGATTATTTTGACGTTCTGGCGTCACTGTTT
This sequence comes from Konateibacter massiliensis, assembly GCF_900184995.1. Lineage (GTDB taxonomy): Bacteria > Bacillota > Clostridia > Lachnospirales > Lachnospiraceae > Lachnotalea > Lachnotalea massiliensis. Next base: position 1,621,154 of record NZ_LT860099.1, on the reverse strand, counting down.
CAGAAAAATTATTTTGGAGAGATTCAAGCGTGGTGCAAAGAGCATAATCTGAAATTGTTTGCCCATCTCTTGGGCGAGGAGACGCTGTTTGGGCATGCCAGATACAGCGGTGATTACATGCGCCAGAACCGGCATCAGGATATATGCGGTGCCGACCATTTAGGAAAAGGTATCGGAAGTTTGAATATTAAATTTACTTCCTGCGGTGCACATTCTTACGGAAAGACGAGGACGGCGGTGGAGGTGTTTGCGGGCTGTGGCTGGGATATGACTTTTGAGGAGTACAGCCGCATTGTGACATGGATGTTCCAGCAAGGCATGCATACCATTATCAATCACGGATTTTTCTATTCCGACCGGGGAAATCGAAAAAATGACTGGCCGCCTTCACAGTTTTTCCAGTGGCAAGGGTGGAATCAGATGTCCGAAGGAAATGATATGATAAGGCGCTTAAACTATGCGCTGACAGACGGCATTAACGAGGCGGATATTCTCGTGTATCATCCGATGGAGAGTTTTTGGCTGCATTATCTGCCAAATCAGCATTACACACATGCCTTTTTCCACGGTGCTTTCTTAAAGGATGAGCAGGCAAAATATATAGATAGGGAAATGCAGCTATTGTTGAATAGGCTGTCCTCTGAAAATATGGATTTTGACCTGATACACAAGGATGCAGTGGAAAATTTTGAGATAAGAAATTCAAAGATTGTCAATAAATTAAACGGACAGACGTTTTCTGCGCTGTTGCTTCCGATGTGCGAGGTGCTGCCGCTGGAAATGGCGAAGCTATGTGAAGCGTATGCGCTGGCGGGCGGCAAAATTGTAGCGGTTGATACCACTCCGGTATATGCGATGAAAAAAGACGAAGATGAAGAACTGCGACAAATCTTTGAGAGAATAGAGAAGCTTGGCTGTCTGAAGGTAATCCCGGCACAGGAGAAGGAGAAAATCTGCGATGTGCTGAATGAGCAGATTCCGCATCCGATTGCCATCACAAAAGGAACGAAGGGAACAATTAATAATCATCCTGCTTATGAAGATTACTTGATTGATCCATATCTTCACGGAGGCGAGGACCTTTCCGGTGTACTGTTTAATCGGTATTTGAAGGAAGGGAAGCGCCATACACTATTTATGAATTACAGTGATAAGCCGGATCAGATAGAAGTGAAGGTGGAAACGGCAAAAAGCGTGCCGGAGATTTGGAATACTTTTACGGGAGAGATTCAGACAGCAAAGGTGGTAAGCAAAGAGGCGGATGGATATGTGATTGAGCTTGATTTACCTTGTAATTATGGAATGATAGTGGTAAGTGACTGATAGAAGAAAAAAGCAGCTACATTCCTTTCGCGAGGTGTGCATGATATTAAATTATGCCCCAGCCCCTCAGTTTGAGGAGTTGGGGCATTTGCGTTTTAAATAAGTGCCATCAGCTTATCTCGGTCAAGAATACGGATTGATCCGCGTGACTGTTCTAAGATCCCTTGTGACTGGAATACCTTTAGCATACGAGAGACCACCTCTCTTGCACTGCCCACATATTTTGCAATCTGCTCCTGCGTAATCGTTAAATCGGAGGAGTTCGTCTTTGCCATCTCATCAAGTAAAAAGATAGCAAGACGCCTGTCAAATTTCATAAATAAAATCTGTTCCATAGACCACATCACATCGGAAAAACGTTCAATGGCATTTTTGTAAGCAAAGTTTTCTACATAGACATTTTGACTTGTCAGTTTGCTGAACGCACCGATATTGATCAGGTACGCTTCCGTATCCTGTTCTGCCTCAATTTCCACATCAAAGGTTATGCTGTTTAGGACACAGGAGGCGGACAGAACACAAAGTTCTCCCTCCAATATCCGGTACAGCGTGATGTCGCGTCCATCCTCAGACAAAATATAAACTCGTAATTCTCCCGAATGTACGAGAAGAACGCCCAGACATTCATTGTTTGTGCTATATAATTTACTGCCTTTTGAAAATACGACATTTGTTGTATTGTTCTGGAGAATATTTTTTTCTTCTTCGTTTAACTTATCCCAAAAATCCAGACGGGATGTTACATAGTTAAATGCTTCGTTATCAAGCATAGCAGCCTCCTTTTTTAAATGATATGTGACGGTTTACTACCTTCACAGTTACTTATCTGTATTGCCTAGAAGCCGGCAATATTCCTTATTTGTCTCTACCACACATTCTGCAATCATCTTGGTAATCGGATCAGGATTATAAAGTTTTCTGGATGTAGCAAGTGCAGAAATGTATTCATCACGAAGGCTAAGCGGAATCAAAGTCACGCCGTACCCGGTATTTACAAGGATGAGGTTCATAAGAAGCCTTGCAACCCTTCCGTTTCCGTGAGCAAAGGGATGAATATCAAGGAGCCGCTTGTGAGACAGCGCGGCAAGCTCCAACGGATGGAGGGAGTACTTGGAGGAATCCAACTGATCTGCCAAATGTTCCATCAAATGCTCCAGCTCTTCAGGAGGAGGCGGAAGATAACGGGTTCCCGCAATCTGGCGGGGAGCTGTTCTAAGTTTTCCGGCATTTTCCGAATCAATTTTCTCATAAAAGAGTTCGTGAAGCTTTAATATATTTTCCTTTGTAATCGGTAAATCAGGCTGGCTTGCCAGCGAGAGCATAAAATCGTAGGCGGCTCCATGTCCAAGTGCTTCATAGCAGTCTTTTGAAGATTTTCCTTTGCAAGGGCGTCCTGTTTCCAGTACCTCCTTTGTCTCCTCCAGTGTGAGGGAATTTCCATCCAGAGTGTTGCTGCTATAGGTAGTATGAAGATGAAAATAGCCTTCTATTTCCTTTTTCTTCTCCTCTGGCAAGGAGAGTGAAGAACGTTTTTCTTTGCAGGCATCTGCCTGCTTTATGGAATCTTTTATTGTTTGCATGATATCACCTCATAGTATTCAGATTCAGTTGTCACAGTTCAGCTTTCTCCTTTTCTGTACTGCTCCGGTGTGATGCCTTCTATTTTTTTGAAAATACGAAAGAAATACTTAACATTGTCATAGCCGACAGATTTGCTGATTTGATACATTTTTTTGTCTGTGTTTCTTAAAAGCTCTTTTGCTTTCTCGATGCGGATTTGATTGACAAAGTCTACGAAGTTTTCCCCGGTCTTTTCCTTAAACAAATGAGAGCAGTAGCTGCGGCTCATGTAAAAAAGAGAGGAAAGAAACTCTACATTTAAATTTTTATAGTAATTGCGCCTTGCATAAATTTGCATTTTTTCAATCACGTCATTTGAGGCATAAACACTCTTTGCCTTAAGGATATCGGTGATATTGGCAAAAAATTGAGCGTAGTACTGCTTGATTTCCTCAAGAGAAAAAATCGTATTTAATATATTCTGCATACTTCCCGAGACGCTTCCAGTGTTCACCTGTTCTAAATATTCCGACATAATCAGTTTAGCACTGTCTGCCAGTTGAAAGCAATAGTATTTTACGTCGGAAAGCGTACAGTGCCTTAAACTTTCAAAATAGTGAAATAGGTCATCTAATAGTAATTTTACCTGTTCCGTCATCCCTGATTCAATACGGAATAAGAACTCCTCATATCTGTCCCAGTTCATGCTAAGCGGCTCATTTGATACATAGCTGTAAAAGGTATACTGCTGGCTGGAGCATATTTCTCTGGAATTTAATGCATCGACGGCCTCCCCAAATGCAGTGTTCAGACTCGTCAATTCGGAATGGGTGTTACTGATACCGAAAAAGGAATCGATGTTTAACGTGCTTAAATGAGAGGAAAGACTGTTTACCACCTGCTTGCACAGATCGTTGACGGAAATGGCTGCCTGCTCAGGCATAAAAAGAATGAGAAAGCCAAGGTTGTCACAGTGGATATGCTGGAGATAAATCGCCAAATCGCCGAAGCCATTTTCTGAAAGAAAGTTTTGCAGTGTTTCCTCCGCAAGCGGGGTGGAGGAACGTATGGCGATTAAAACCAAATCATGGGTTTTCTCCACAAATTTCAGGCGGCTTGAGCTTATGGAAGTCGTGGCAGTATGGTAGCCAAGTACGATGTTTTTTAACATCTGGATATCATATTCATAGCGTGCCCTTTCCTTTTCCGATTCGCTTAAATCAATTTTATTTTGGAGTTCATCATTGTCGGCAATCTGCTTCACCGCTTTTAGGACGGTTTTTTGAATTTCTTCCTTGCTAAACGGCTTTAGAATATAATCCACAGCTTTTGCCGAAATAGCATGCTTTGTATATTCAAAGTCCTTGTAACCGCTTATGATGATAAGACGCTTTTGAGGATAGAGCTCGGTCAAAAGAGGGAGAAACTGTGTGCCGTCCATAATCGGCATATTCATATCGGTAATAATAATATCAGGATTTGTATTCTCAATTAGGGCAAGCGCTTCTGTTCCGTTGGAGGCTTCACCGATACAGCAAACTGTCTCCTGCAATGCCTCCAATTTTTTGATTGTACCCTTTCTTATTAAACTTTCATCATCTACAACAATATATGTGTACATTTTATACCTCCTCGTGCTTGCATAAAGGTGTTGGGGTCACATGACCTTTTGACCTTGGTATCATATAAATTAAAACTTTCAGGAACGGAATAATAAGGGCAGTTTAATCGTAATAATGGTCCCCTCGCCCGGTGTACTCTGGACAGACAAGCCATAGCCCTGACCGTAATAGAGGGCGATTCTTGTGTGAATATTTTTCAATCCGATACTCTGTTTGTTGCGGTGTCCTAATTCGGTAAACTGCGCTGTTTCCTGAAAACTGTTTTCCAGGTCCAGCACCTGTTCCCGGCTCATTCCGGCACCGTCGTCGCATATGTCAATATAAATATTTGATTCCTTAACATATCCGTGTATCTTAATATAACTGCCAAGGTTACAGTAATTAAGTCCGTGGTAGAGAGCATTTTCAACAATGGGCTGCATAATCAGCTTCAGAACCCGAAGAGAGGGCATTCCTTCCGGCAAATCAATGACTAAGTCAAATTTATTGTCGAAGCGGATTTTCTGGATTGCCACATAGTCTCTTACATGGTTTAACTCATCCTCAATGGTAACCAGTTCACTTTGGGTCTTAATGCTGTAACGGAACATATTTCCGAGGGCAAGAGACATAACGGCGATGCTCTCGACTTCCTCAATTTCTGCAATGCTGTTGATGGACTCCAATGTATTGTACAAAAAGTGAGAATTAATCTGCGCTTCCAAGGACTTCATCTGAGAATCCAAGGTGATAAGCTTATTTTGATATTCATTCTTAATGAAGGTATCCAATTCATCAATCATATGGTTATACTCATTGGCAAGAATACCGATTTCGTCGGTTCGGATTAAATATTTTTCCCGATTTACCTTGTTGTGCCCCAATCGGTTGCTCATCTTATTGCTTAGGTAGGTGATTGGCTGGGTCAGTGAGTGAGAGAGCAGGATGGAAATAACAAAAAACACGACCGCGCAGATAATACCAATCACGATAATGAGCGTTCTTGTATAGTTAAATTGCTGATATAGATGCGTGTAATTGACGGCTGAATGTAAGGTAAGTCCGTCAATGTCGAGAGAGACGGATTTCTTTTGTGTGGTTTTCGACGTAAAATTGTCTACGAGATCATCTACATTCGTATATAAAATATAACCGTTCTCATCCTGAATAGACAAAAGCATCAGGCTCGGCAGTGTGTTGACGGACGATAAATCAAAAACTCCCTCGGAGCAGTCAATAAACAAAACACCTAAAAATTCGTGTGTATATACATCATAGAGCGCTCGTGAAAACGAAATAGAAGGCTCGCCGCGCAAGAGAAAGTCCTTTTTTGTCACTCCGTCCACATATGTCTTACCTTTCAGCGCAACTGTGTTTTGATACCATTCATCGTCAAAAGGAAGGTAGTCCGGCCGAATGTCAATGCCGCCGCCATAACCGTAGCCAAGTATGGCGCCGCTTGGAGTAAAAACAAAGATTCCGTTTATATAAGAGGAGGAGTAAATTAAATTCTGACAGATAAACTTTAGGTTGTTGTTGCTTTGAAATAAATCGTATGGCGTATAATCGTCATCGGACTTGGCGTATTTTTTCAAATCCTCTATAATAGTATCATTGCTGCCTGAGTAAAAGGAGAAGATTTCTGCGATATGATTGATATTTGCGATGGAGGAGTTCGCAAACTCCTTCGCATTGTTAAAGACATTCTCGGAAACCTGTGTTGTCTGGGCATGAATTAATTCCGTATACTTATTGTAGGTATAGCTTGTGATGATAAGGATAGGAATATTGGAAATCAGTAAAAATATAATGAGAAATTTTGTTTTTAGCTTCATCATGCACCTCCGCACCGGCAATCATTAAAGTTAACGTAACTGTGAAGGTACTGAACAGTTACAATCTAACAATAGTATACCATTAGTGCGAACAAAAGTATACTATAACTATGATAATATTATAAATGTAAAGAAAATCAATTTGTTTTTGAAAAGGGAGGATTACAATGAAACTGAAAAAGATTGGTGCTTTAGTTTTAGCAGGAACAATGATTTTGTCATCATTGACAGCCTGCAGTCAGAAAACTGCTGAGGAGAGCAGCTCGGGTGATGCAGCGACAACGACTACCGAGGAAGCCACAACATCAAGTGATGGCACGTTGACAACGGACAACATCACAATTACAATGATGTATTCGGGAACAGCAACAGAAAATGATTTTGAGACACAGGTACTGCCGAAGCTTGTACAAGAGGCATTTCCAAACATCACATTGGAGGTAACAAAATTACCGGATGACCAGTATTATACGGCATTAAAGACAAAGCTTGCTTCAGGTGAAGCGCCTGATATCATTTTGTTACAGCCTAAGTATGCAGGAGCAAACTCAATTATCAGTCTTGCACAGGCTGGCTATCTAGAGCCGTTGACTGAATTAAAGGCAGTTGAGCTTGGCGGGGAAGCGGCAAGAGAGTCATACCGCTACGGTAACGATGTTTATGGTATCGGAAGCGGTGCAACAATGCTTGGAACTTACTATAATAAAGATATGTTTGAGGCAAACGGACTTTCCGTGCCGACTAATTGGGATGAATTCCTAAACTGCTGTCAGGTATTGCAGGATGCAGGTATCCAGCCGATTGTAATGGGTGACAAAGATATGTATGTTATGCAGTTTGGTTTATATCAGATTGCAGCAAATCAGGTTTATGCAGACAATGCAGCATTTGATGACCAGCTCAGAACAGGTGAGACAAAATTCACCGATGAGGGAACATGGGATAAGGTACTTGAGATGTATAAGACATTATATGACAAGGGTTATATCCAGAATTCCTCTTTGGGAATCGGAGCACAGCAGGCTATCCAGAAATTTGTGGATGGAGAGGCAGCTATGACCTTTGACGGCTCCTTCAATGCAGCAGCTATTCAGGCATCAGGTACTGTGGAGTTTGAAAGAGGCTATTTCCCGCTTCCGGGTAACGATGCAGGAGAAGATTTATATGCTTCTGTGGCAATTGGCGGCGGACCGGGTATCTATTCCGGATCTAAGCATATTGATGAAGCGAAAGCAATATTAGAGCTTTGGTTTGATGGTGAATCAGATATTTGGAAGGCTTATGTAGATGCAGGCAATATTGTTGCAACCTATGGTTATGGCTCCGACCAGGTAAATCCGCTGTTCCAGACGTTCGTTGATTTATACAATGAAGGAAAATCCTTCTACTGGTGTAATCAGGGCTGGCCGGCAGGTACAGAGAGCGAGATGGAGGCTCTGTTCAGCGAAGCAATCGGTGGTCAGGGTACAACAGTTTCGGATATTGTGGAGGGAATGCAGCTGAAATTCCAAGAGCTTTATACCGAGTAATATGCTGAAAGTAAAGAAGGAATGGGCAATTTGTCCATTCCTTCAAAAAAGAGGTGAAAAGTGTGAATAGAAAGAAAAAAAGTAAAAATATTTCTCTTGTATTTCCGAACCGCATGTATGTGTTTGCCCTTCCGGCACTGTTGCTATTTTGTGTGTTTTGGGTTTACCCGGTTTTACAATTATTTTATTACAGTATAACGAATTTCAATGGTATTAATTATAATTACGATTTTGTCGGGGTTAAGAATTATGTAACCCTATTCAAAGAAGGAACGATGGTAAATTCCATCAAAAATACTTTGATTTATGCGATTATCATTGTAATTGGAAGCAACCTTTTAGGAATCAGTGTTGCGATGGTTTTAAATATCAAAATCAGAGGAAAGGCATTTTTTAGAACATGTGCCTATCTGCCGGCACTTTTCAGTGCGATTGTAGTTGGTTTTATCTGGTCCTATGTCTATATGCCGGATGCAGGTATGCTTTCCTCACTTATGGATCTTGTCGGCTTGGACGGCTCAAAGCTTAATCTGCTTGGCAATTATAAAACCGCACTGTATGCGATTGCGATTGTCGAAATATGGAAGAGCTTTGGTACTACTATGATTATTTATCTTGCGGGCTTGCAGACTGTGGATGAAAGCTTGCTGGAGGCAGGGAAGATTGATGGCTGTAATGAATGGCAGCTGATCAGAAAGGTAAAGCTTCCCCTTATCTCATCGACTATTACGATTAACGTAATTTTGAACGTGATTGCGGGACTAAAGGCATTTGACTACTCCTTTATCATGACAAATGGAGGTCCGGGCAAATCAACAAATACATTAATGTTTACGATATATAAAATTGCTTTTACCGACCAGATGATGGGAAAAGCAAGTGCATTTTCGGTTATATCCTTTATCGTCATTATTTTAATTACGATATTTATGCTGATTTTTATGAATAAGAGGGAGGTGGAGCTATAATGGCATTTTTCAAAAAAAAGACAGACCGGGAAGTAGAAAAATATGAAAAACTCTCCCCAAGTATTTTGGCAGTTTACATCATATTGATTTTATTTTGTATCATTATCGTTGCACCGCTTGTCATCGTGGTATCAAGCTCCCTTCGTGAAGCCTCAAACATGAAATCGCCGCTTATCCTGTTCAGCCAGTTGACACTAAGCAGCTATATCACGGCATTTAACCAAATGAATTATCCGATGCAGTTTTTAAACAGCTTTATGACAACAGGCGGGTCGGTTCTTATTGTTGTCTGCATCGCTACAATGGCAGCTTACCCGATTACGAGAATCAAACGTCCGTTTAGTAAGGGATTATATTACTTCTTTATTGCAGGACTTGTAATTCCGGCACAGATGGTAATTGTCCCGGTGGCGCAGATGTTTGGCCGCCTGAATATTCCGAACACAAGATTTACACCAATGATTATGTTTATCACTTGTAGTTTGCCGTTTTCCACGTTTCTCTATGCGGGCTTTATGAAGAGTGTGCCGATTGAGATAGAAGAATCTGCTTACCTTGACGGTGCAAGTCTTTGGACGAGATTTACACGGATTGTATTTCCGTTGTTAAAGCCAGCAACGGTATCAACGATTATCACACAGGGACTTTGGATTTGGAATGATTACTTTTTCCCGATGGTATTTATCTCAAAATCCTCCCAGTACTCCTTGCCGGTCGGCATGATACAGTTTTTAGGAGACAGAGAAAACCCGGCACAGTGGAATGTATTATTTGCCGCCTGTGTACTGTGTGCACTGCCGCTTATCATTATATTTGCCGTACTCCAGAAGCAGTTTATAAACGGAATAGCAGCAGGGGCAGTAAAGGGGTAGAATTATGGAAAAGGAATATTTGGTTATTGACGTTGGCGGAACGGAGATAAAATACGCTCTTATGACAAGCCATGCAGAAACTTTGGAGAAAGGAAAAATAAAGACTTCCTATGAAAATGGAGTGGATGGTTATATTGGCAGACTGGCAGGCATATACGAGGGCTTTCAGGGCAGAGCGGAGGGAATTGCCATTTCCCAGCCAGGCGTTATCGACAGTGATAAGGGAATTGCCATAACTGGAGGTTCCTTCGGCTTTATAGAGCAGACGCCTGTCGCCAAGCTGCTCACGGAAAAATGCAAGGTCAGAGTCACGGTGGAAAATGACGGCAACTGTGCAGCTCTTGCGGAGGCATGGAACGGAAGTCTGAAAGATTGCAGTGACGGGGTCGTGATTTTACTTGGAACCGGAATTGGCGGAGGTATTATCAAGGACGGAAAGATTTATAAAGGAAAGCATTTTGCAGCAGGGGAATTTAGCTTTGTACTGTTTGGAAATGATTATGAGAGCCTTGAAAATATATGGGGAATGAGAAACGGCAACAAAAGGCTATGCCAAATGGCGGCACGTGCCAAGCAGGTTGAGCCGGAGGAAATGGACGGTATAAAGATTTTTGAGATGGCAAATGCCGGTGATAGATTGATTTTAAAGGCACTTGACAGATTTACAACGGATATTGCAAAGGAGATTTTTAATTTGCAGGCAATCTTAGATCCGGAATTGTTTGCCATCGGCGGAGGTATCAGCAAGCAGGATTTGCTGATTTCCATGATACAGGAAAAGGTAGACTATATTTACGACGTATTTCCGGTGAAGGTGCCGTCAAAGGCAAAGGTTGTGAGATGCCATTATGATAATGATGCAAACCTGATTGGTGCGTTAAAGCATTATTTAGATAGTGAGAAATAAGAGGAGTACCGGTTATTATTTCAGTGAGAATGATAGCCGGTGCTTTTGTATTGTTTTAGGAAAATCTATTACAAAGAGGAAGAGGCTGTTTTGCAATTCACCCGGCGCAAGGTGCGATTATCACAGAATGTTCATAATTCCTAGCTTGCTACGGCTTGGGAGCTATATTATAATATGATACAAGGATCAAAAGATCAAAATACCTTTTGGTCCCGGCATCATAAAATTGATTGAGGTGCAGAGCACCTTTTGACATCTTGGTCAAACATACAAGGAGGATGAAATTCATGGACAAATTTTCAGATTTATCCAAGGAGAAGATAAAAGAATATCATATGAGCTTTATTAGAAAAAAATTATCCCGTTCACGGCTGAACTCCATTCGAACCAAATTTATCATAGCGATTGTGGTGGTACAGCTTTTTACTGCACAGATTGGTCAAGCGGTTAACTTTGCAATGAGTCAGAGTCTCGCCGGACTGAAAAGGGTAGGAATGGATACGAAGGTTTTTGACGGCAGCGTCGGAATTTATATTAACTCAGGTTTAAATATTATCATCACAGTTATCATTATCACAATCTTGTTCAATCTTTTGATTTCAAACCGATTAAAGAAAATATATATTTACGCAGAGAAGTTTGCAAAGGGAGATTTGTCTTATGAATTAAATTTTATTGGAAATGATGAGCTTGCTAAATTAGGCGATTCACTTGACAAGGCAAACGCCAATATGAAAAAGCTGCTTTCAAATGTGGAGGAGATTTCGGTGACAATTGAAGATTCCAGCACTGAACTGTTGGCGGCAACACAGAATTCCACGAGCAATATTACGGCAATTCAGTCGACATCTACCATGCTGGCAGAGGATGCAAATGAACTTACATTTTCCACACAGCGGGCAAGTGAGAACATTGAGAAGATTGTAGAGATAAAGAATACGCTTCTCACGGAGGTTGACACTTCCTTGAAAGCGGCAAAGGAGATGGAGATTCGCGCAAACCAGATGAAGAACACGGTTGCAGACTCCATGAATCATGCAAAAACAACCTATCAGGAGAAGCAGGAAAAAATTCTCCAGGCGATTGAGGCAGGAAAGGTTGTGGAGGAAATTACAACCTTTGCTGATACAATTAATGAGATTGCCTCCCAGACGAATCTGCTTTCGTTGAATGCCTCGATTGAGGCGGCAAGAGCGGGTGAGCATGGCAAGGGCTTCCTGGTTGTTGCCGAGGAGGTAAGAAAGCTGGCAGACCAGTCAGCAGATGCTATCTCCAATGTAGAGGCCTTGATTTCACAGACAAGGGAAGTATTTGATAACCTGACAAGGAGCTCTCAGGATATTTTAAGCTATATTGATGAGGATGTTATGTCCGATTATGAATTGCTCCTTAAAACCGGAGAGAATTATCAAAATGATGCGGAATTAATCTACAAGCTGTCAACCAAAATCAACGGATCGACCAATTTAATCAATTCTTCTCTGGAGGAGATTAACAAAGCGGTTGAGTCTGTTGTAGATACCGCGGAGAAGACTTCTTCCTACTCCGAGGAAATCAATTCAAGTCTGTCATTTATCGGGGAGACGATGGAGCAGGTATCCAAATCAATGGATGAACAAAATAATATGACCAATGAGCTGGCGGCTTCGATGGAGCAGTTTAAGCTGTAAAAATAAGCCAAGTACCGAAAAGAGGTGCTTGGCTTTTCAGATTCTATTTCAAAGCAAGTGCATAAGCCGACCGGAATAAAAATAGAATAAAAGTATAACACTTTTCACTATTTTGTGGTATTCTAGGAAGGATTGAAAAAAATATGGCATTGTTTCGGAATGAATATGAGGAGAGGGCGTATTATCTTCATCAGGAAAATCCTGTGGTAGACGCTCATCTGGATTTGGCGGCTGAGATTTATCAGAGGCATCAAAACGGAGAGAGGCATGTGATAGAAAAGCATTATCTGGAAAATCTGAAAAGAGCAGGTATCAATGTGATTGCTTCCTCTATTTTCGTTGAGACAAAACAGCTTCCGGCAAGAGGGCTTGAGCTTACTCTCTACCAAATTAGTGCGTTACTTAAGGAGATAGAGGAGCTTCGAGATGAAGTCTGCCTGATCAAAAATAAGAGCGACCTAGAGGCGGTAATAAACGGCAATAAAATCGGAATTCTCTTGTATTTTGAAGGGCTTGACATTGTTACAAGCGATTGCAGCATGCTGCGTGCCTTTTACGAGATGGGTATTAGGGGCGCAAGCTTGACATGGAGCAGGCGAAATTATCTTGGTGAAGGCTGTTGTAAGGCAAGCCAGTATGAGGATATCAGAGGGGGACTGTCTAAGCTTGGAATTGAGACAATACAGATGATGGAGAAGCTGTCTATGTTCCTTGATGTAAGCCATTTAAATGACGACGGATTTGAGGATGTGGCTGCCTGCACGATGAAACCCTTTGCCGCAACTCACTCCAATGCCAGAAATATACATGATAGCTATCGAAACCTTACCGATGGGCAGATAAAAAGGCTTGCAAAAAGCGGAGGTGTAATCGGCTTAAATGCATACAAAGATATTGTGGGTGCTGATCCCGCAAATCACCCGATTGATAAGATGTGCCAGCACACAAGACACATCATGGAGATTGCAGGGGAGGAGCACGTTGGTTATGGTCTGGATTTATGCGAAGCCTATGAGCGTGCCGTTTTAAAGACCGACAGACTGGAAGAGCCGCTTGACTGCATACGAAATCATGGAGAGCTGATACAAGTCAGTTCCAAATTTTTACAGATGGGTTATTCGGAGGAGACGGTGAAAAAGATAATTGGCAGAAACTTTGTGGATTATTTTAGAAAGGTGCTTCCGTACTAGGCGGGGTAGTAAAGCACCGGATAAAAGATAGATTAGAGGACATAAGAGGAAATGAAAGAATTTATCAAAAAAGAACCTGTATTAACCGCTGCCATTTTGCTGGCAGCTTTATCTGTGTTTATTGTGAAGCCGTCCGCGGCATATATCGACTATATCGACTTTGGCGTACTGATTTTGCTTTTTTGCCTGATGCTTGTTGTGGGCGGTTTGCAGTCTATCGGTATGTTTGAATTTTTAGCGGGATATATGCTGAAATTTATTAAGAATGACAGGCAGTTATATAGTATGATGGTATCACTGTGCTTTTTCACCAGTATGCTGATTACAAATGATGTTGCGCTTATCACATTTATTCCGTTTACGATTCTTCTCTTGCTAAACCTCAAAAAGAGGGACAAACTGATTAGTCTGATTGTACTTGAGACAGTTGCCGCTAATTTGGGAAGTATGCTGACACCAATTGGAAATCCGCAGAATTTATATATTTATACAATCTCCGAGATGTCCATAGCAAAATTTGTGAAGGTTATGCTTCCGATTACGGTGATTTCCTATGTACTTTTATTGATTGTCATTTGGATTATTACAAGAAATAATAAAAAAATCGAGACAAATATGGAGATACATAAGGTCTCGGACAAAAAGCGGCTGCTGTTATATGCGGTGTTGTTTCTGCTTTGTATCGGGGCAGTGCTGCATTTATTAAATTATGCTGTATTACTTTGGATTGTGCTGGCAGCAGTTTTTCTAAGCGATAAAAATTTAGTAATGAAGGCGGATTACAGTCTTTTATTTACCTTTACCGCCTTTTTTATTTTTATTGGAAATATTCAGCATATGGAGCTTGTTCGAAGCTCCATTCAGGGAATTATAAAGGGAAATACAATCCTTTTTGCTGTTTTATCCAGTCAGGTTATCAGCAATGTGCCGTCAGCCATGCTTTTATCCGGCTTTACAAACAATTATTCCGAGTTGCTGTTAGGTCTGAATATCGGAGGTCTTGGGACCTTAATTGCTTCTATGGCAAGCTTAATTTCCTACCGCTACTATGTGAATATTCAACATTCGGATACAAAACGATATATCGGCGTGTTTACGCTGACAAATGTATTTTTCTTGGTGGCGTTACTGACGGCGGTACCGATTGTGAGGTAGAATGTGTTTGCTTCGCAACCCACTCGGGCGCAAAGTGTGAGCAGGGCTCACACTTTAATTTTATATCATAGAAGATTTCTATGATATAAAATGTTATGCGCACCTCGTGGAGGGGGAAAGAGTTGCTTCGCAACCCACTCGGGCGCAAAGTGTAAGCAGAGCTTACACTTTAATTTTATAGTGCAGCAGCCAGTCGTTGATCATCAGCATATATGCGATGAGCTGAGGCGCAGCCATAAGCTGCCCATACCAAGGCGAGCCGTAATCAGAAGGTGTGTTAATAAAAAAGTACACCTTTGCCTTATCTATAAATTGCAGAATCGGTGAGGAGGGCTCCTCAATAACCTCAATCAGTTTTTTGGCAAGCAGACTTTCATAGCCGGGATCATAGGTTTTCGGATACGGCGACTTTTTGCGATAGAGAACTTCATTTGGCAAAAGCCCCTCGGAAGCTTCCCGCAGCAGGCTTTTTACGACCTCATTATGATATTTCATTGACCAAGGTACGTTAAACACATACTCTGCAAGGCGGTGGTCGGCAAAAGGAACTCTTGCCTCCAAGCCGGAATACATGCTGCAGCGGTCCATTCGGGTGAGGAGCGTCTGCATAAACCATCTTATATTCAAATAGGAGATTTCACGTCTGCGCGTCTCTGTCTTATCCTCATTGTAAAGCTTTGGTGTTTCACTGACAGATTTTTCGTAGGTGGCACGTACATAATCCTCCATATGAAGGGCTTCAATAAAATCATCTCTCAGCAATGCTTTTCGCGGTTCCAGATTCATCGTCCAAGGGAAAGTATTGGCTTCAAAGCACTCTTTTTTATGAAACCACGGATATCCCCCAAATATCTCGTCGGCGCATTCCCCGGTCAGCGTCACTGCATTGTGTTCCTTTACCAAAGAACAAAAATAGAGCATAGAGGAATCCACGTCTGCCATTGAAGGCAAATCGTGTGCCCGCACCGAATCCGTTAGTCTGTCTGCAAGACTTAACTTGTCACATTCCAGAAAAATATGTTTCGTATCCAAGAATTTCACCATTTTTTCCGCCCAAGGTCTATCCTCGGAAGGCTGAAAGGCATTGGATTTAAAATAGCGGCTGTTGTTCGCAAAATCAAAAGAAAAGGTGGATAGCTGCTTATTCTTTTTCTTAAGCTCTTTTGCACAAATGGCAGAAACCAAGCTGCTGTCGATGCCGCCTGATAAAAAGGTGCAGATTGGAATATCGGAAACCATCTGTCGTTTGATGGAATCCTGAACCAGAAAGGAAGTTTTGGCAACGGTTTCCTCATACGAATCGGTGTGCTCACATGCCTCAAGCTTCCAGTAGCACTCCATACAAAAACCTTCCTTGCCATAGTGGCAATAATAACCGGGAAGTACCTCTTTGATATGTTTAAAAACACCTTTGCCGGGCGTTTTTGCCGGGCCGATGCTAAATATTTCATTTAAGCCCTCGATATCCACCTCAGGCGTCGCCAAAGGATGTTCAAAAATGCCCTTTATTTCCGAGGAAAAAATAAGCGTGTTGTCAATAATGGAATAAAAAAGCGGCTTAATTCCGAAGCGATCCCGAAACAGGTATAGCTCATTGGTCCTCTCATCACTGATTGCAAATGCAAAAATGCCGTTTAGCTGTTTGACAAAATCAGGTCCATATTCCAAAAAGCCGACTAAAATAACCTCTGTATCACAGGTAGTCAAAAAGTCATGCCCTTTGGATTTTAAGTCGTTTCGGAGCTCCTCGGTATTATAAAGCTCTCCGTTATATATAATGGTATAATTTTCATGATAATAAGTACGTGTCATAGGCTGATGACCACCAGCCAAATCAATAATCGACAGCCGGACATGGGCAAGGGCAAAGGTGTCTGAAAGATAAATGCCCTCATCGTCCGGTCCCCGGTGCTTCTGCACCAGATTCATTCGGTTTAGTATTTCTTTATAATAATTGGAAGAATTGGAATAATGCTCATATGGATTGGAAAAACCTGCAATACCGCACATATTATGTCCCCTTTATAATTTATTGTTCCGACATAAAGTAATGTCTTCTATAACGTATTATGTTTCATATTATGTTTATGCAATTAATTTTGTGAAATAAAATCAGTAGTATGGTATAATTGTCGTAGACAATTATACCATCCCGGATGGGGATGCAAATAAATTACGAAGTAATTTAGTATAATGTTGATAGACATGATAACCCCGAATGGGATATGGTATGAATTGCAAAGCAATTCAATGAATAACAATTATAGCATCCCAAGTGGGAATATATGGGTTACAAAGGAATTTATATATTGGTCGCGTAAGTAAAAATATTGGAGGTAGAAAATGAAGGCAGCTATTGTTTATTTTTCATTGGAAGGAAATACTAAATTTGTGGCAGAAAAAATAAGTAAACAGACAGGAGCAGAGGAACTCCGTCTTATTCCCAAAAAGGACTATCCGACAGGAAAGATAAGTAAATTTTTCTGGGGCGGAAAAAGTGTCACATTTGGGGAAAAACCAAAGCTGGAGTCATATGACTTCAAGGAAGATGAATACGATGTTGTCATCATCGGCACTCCGGTTTGGGCAAGCAGTTTCACTCCTCCAATCAAGACTTTTTTGGCAGAGCATAATCTCGCAGGAAAAAAGGTTGCTCTTTTCGCTTGTCAGATGGGAAATGATGCAGAAAAATGCTTTGACAAGCTTAAAAAGGAGATAGGAGACTGCGAAATTCTGGCGACCTTGGCGCTCACTGATCCGGGTAAGAATAGGACGAATGAAAACCAACTCCAGATTGATACTTTCTGTTATAATATTTTAAACAAAATTAACCAATAATATTCGTTAAAAAAGATGCACACTTGACGCAGGAATGCAAAGAGGTGCATCTTTTTTTGACGAATTTGCGGTAACAGTTCAGCCATGCAGAAATGATTATAGAAAATGACCGTGAGTGCTTGCACTCTAAGGGCGTTTTGTATAATCATTTCTATAGGGCGGATGCCTTACATTCATAATGTGCTGATCATGTAGTAAGATATTTGATATATTTATATATCTGGCACATTATGAATGGCATGGTTGAACTGTTACAATTTGTGACAAGTAAAGCTATTTAAAGTTTTATCTTGTCTGCAAAAAATAGGTCTGCAAAAAAAAAATTCTAAAAAAATTAGTTGATTTTAAAACAAAAGACTGCTAATATAAAGCTAGCTGGTTCTCAGCTTTCAAGTATTACGCATTTTCGCGTAGATTACCCAAATAAAAATTAAAACTAAATAGCGATTCATTGGTTAAGTTTGCCTTAATCAGAAAAAGGAGTGATTGATTGGGAGAAATTATTAATTGCAGGCCCAAACGAAAAAAGAGGGGCTGCAATAAACGACTTGTCAAAAAGCGCATGGACAGGAAGCGGCTTGATTTTATTGTGAAAAGGATACAAGACAACGAAGGAGAAAAGACAGTTGTCATCAAAAAAATATCGCCTTTTGCCAAGCTTTTGGAGGTAACGTCAGACGGAATATACCGAATTGTACGGTTATGCGGCTGGATTGTTTTGTGCGTGCTTGTCACGGTCGGTTGTAACACGCTGTTGAATGGAGAATTGAGAGAGCCGGCATTAGCAATGTTTCGTCGGTTGATAGGAGGGTGAGTAAAGATAGGGTGAAAGATTGTGGATGCAAGGAAAAAACAATATTTTGTAAAAGGGGGAGAAAAAGGTTGTAGAGGATGAAGGGAACAACGAAAATAATGAGGCTAAGAGTGATTGGTAAGCTATTTGAGGGAATGATGGATTTACTTTATCGGGTTGGAAAAATAATTATGTGGTTACTTGCTGTAATTATCATGAGCATCGGTACGGTAACATTATTAAATCCAATAATCCAAGGGATTATATTTAGATACTTACCATTTTAAAGTGGGGGATGAAATGAAAAAAAGAAAAAACATAAGGACGCATATATTTTTAATAATAATTTTATTTGCCTTTATTGTGCCAATTTCAGTAAGTGCACAATGGGATAAGGTATATGGAAACGGAACATTAAACGTTACGTTGTTATCTGGGACAAAAAACGGAGGCTGCTACAGCAGTGATGCTGTTGTCAAAATCAGATGGACCAATATTGAAGATCCAAACGATAACTCAGGTGTCGATGATGTAGCTTTCGTCGGCGGAATTACAAAAAGCGGAACGGATGATTATTATATTCCGGTTGTTTATCCAAAGAATCTATTGAAAACATTTTCAGGTTCCACAACCGGTGATGGCTGGAATGTAGGATCAGGTTTTGACTGTTCCGGTGATTCATGGGAAATAACATTAGGTGTTGCCAATATCCCAAAAGAAACAAATTATATTGTACATGGAAGAACAGTTGCAACAAACGAAAGAATCGGTGACTATATTGGTTACACAGGACCAACGGCAGATGATGTTGATAGCACAAAACCAACCGTTTCACATACGATTACCGGTACTACTGCAAATAGTTGGTATGCCTCCGGTGCAAAGATAACCTTTACCGGAAATGATTCGGGCAGTGGTATTGATTATATCCTAGTCGATGGAAAAGAACAGGCAAATAACTACGTCGTTACTCCGGGAGCGGGAAAGACAACTTATACTTACCAGGCAGTAGATAAAATGGGATTAACTTCAGATGTTAAAAGCGTGACAATTAGCGTTGATGCTACTGCACCGACGATTAGTGCCACACCGTCACAGACCAAACTGGCAAATGGATGGTATAAAGGCTCCACGACTCTCAAATTTACAGCGAGTGATTCGCAAAGCGGATTAAGTTGGCTTAAATATAATGCGACACCAATTACAACCGGCGCGTCAGTTACAGTACCAGAAGGGGAGACTACATACAATTATTCTGCTAGCGATTCGGTAGGAAACCAAAGCTCCGGCAGTATTTCGTTAAAAATAGATGCATCGGCTCCGGTTGTGGCATTGATAAAAGGAGATACAACAAGCTGGGTAAAGCAAGTTACCCTTACCATAAAAGGCAGCGATGCTTATTCAGGAATTGCTACTTCCTCTCTAAAGCTTGAATACTCTGCGGATGGTTCAACTTGGGGCAGCTATCAGACATTTTCAAGTGCGGGCACATTCACAACTGATATAGAAAGAAATGGATATTGGCGTGTAACCGCAACGGATAATGTGGGATATACAGCCGCAACACCAGCCTTAAATATCACCAATATTGACTCGGAGGCACCAGAATTAAATTATACGATTACAGGAGATTTAAAGGAAAGCGGCTGGTATAAGGGAGACTCATTACTTGAATTTACGGCAACGGACGCGGGAGGCTCAGAAATCAAGTCTATTACCGTAAATGGGAATGAAACATTAGGCAGTAAAGTAAATGTTGATGTAACAACAGAAGGAGAAAATAATTACAATGCCTATGCGACCGATTATGCCGGGAATACTGATGCAAAAGATGTGACGATAAAAATGGATAAATCAGCACCAACCGAGTTGTCTATGATACCAAATACAACGGAATGGACAAAAGACCCTGTGACAATTACGCTGGGGGCAAAGGATACTTATAGTGGAATTGATACAATAGATTTGCAGTATACGGCGAATATTACTCAGGTTGATTGGAAGACGTATGAAAATGGGGTTGTTTGGAAAAAGGGTGAAGATAATAAATATAACTGGGTGAAGGTTTTCGGAATTATTCTTTTGGGTGGTGCGGAGCATCAAGAACAAGTAAACCAAGCAAATTACGAGATTTCAGTAACAGATAACGGATACTATCGCATTGTGGTAAAGGATCGAGTTGGTCTTGTAACGACTATTACGGATGTTTTATATGTTACTAATTGTGACCCGGATTTGCCGGATGCGGATACTATTGGAATTGGGAGGAACACAATACAGTGGGTAAACGAGCCGACCGGAATTGAAGTGACCAGTTATGGCTCTGATGAGATATCTGGGCTTAGTACAGTAGCGGTACAGGAGCACAATGCGGAGACAGACAGATACGAAGATATAAAAGTAGAAGAATACGCTGGAGAAACAACTATTGAAAAGGCAATGTATCATACGCATAAAAATAATTTTTATTTAACCAAAATTGAAGACCAAGCTGGTAATACGTTAAAAATGAAAGAAGAGGAAGCTTTGGATGTAGATAATGTAGACCCAGCAGCTCCAGATTTGGAAATTAAAGCAATATCCTCTGATGAGGGGTATATCAGCTCTTCAAAAGGCTATATCATACAAGCCCTAATTGAGGATAAGCAAAGTGGTTTTGCAGAAGCAATTCTACAGAGGTTAGATGAAAATGGTGAATGGCAGGATACTAATACGGAGTATAAAATCATTGAGCAGGAGCAAGAAGATAATCAAGAAACAGAGGAAGATACTCTGCTTTTGAATAAAGTTGCAAGGAAGCGGGTTATTGTAGCAACAGTAGCTCCAATTTCTACACATTCTTCCAATCAAGATGCTCTTAAGGAGGTAGAAGAGCAATCAGGCGAAGAGGAAGTAAGGGAGCAGGGGCAAACGAAGGTAGTCATTGCATTTACGGTCCGTGGAAATGGTATATATCGCTTAAAGGGGGCAGACTTAGTTCAGAATACGGCATACTCGAATGATACAATCGAAGTTAAGAATTTAGACGGAAGTATGCCAACTATCCGGGTAGAAGGAAATCCTACTATATGGCAGAATACAGATGCTACACTTACGATAGTCGCGACCGATGCGGATACGAAAATTGCAACAATGACGCTGGATGGAATGGAACAGGAAATTTTAGATAGCGGAAGTGGGGAATATAGCTTTACTTTTGACGCAACTAAGAATCAGGAGTTTCGTATAACAGCTACTGATGAGGCAGGAAACACCATAACAGAAGTTGTGAAGGTTACTAAAATTGATAAGGAGCTTCCGGTTCTTGTTGCTACCCCGGCAAGTGATTGGGATAGTGAAGGATATCGGCTATTAAGTTTACAGGGGAGTGACCAGCTAAGTGGAATCGATACGGTAACCATTCAAATTGAGAATAATGAGACGGTAGCAGGCAGTTATCCTTATGCCAAGTCACAAAAGTTATTTGCGTCAGATTATCATATTTTAACAAATGGTGAGTACCAGGTAACAATAAAGGATCATGCGGGAAATGTAACCATACAAAGTATTTCCGAGGCAGAGGCAAAACGCTTAAAGGCAATTGAAGTTGTGGTTCCGCCCAATCAAGTAAAATACCAAAGGAAGGAAAACTTTAAGAAAAAGGGAATGGTGGTTGATGCAATTTACAACGATAATTCCAGAAAAGAAAACATTAAGGATTATATAATCTTAAACGGAACGAAGCTTCCGCTATCTCAGGATAAAATTGATTTATCCTATACCGAAAATGAAGATACCGTTTATACAAACACACCGATTTCGGTCTATGAAAAAGAGACAACCCCGGCAACTCCGGAAGAGCCGAGTAATCCAACAGAAGAATCAGCAGTAGTACCGCATACCCCAAAAACTCCAATATCGCCGCGACCGACTCCTGTTACTTTAACTGAAGAAGAACGGATAGAAGAGTCGAAAGAGGAAATAAAGGAAGAACCGGCTAAAGAAGTAAAAACAATACCGGAAAACACCGGAGAGACTCTAAGGACAGATAAGAGGTTTCCAATCGGAGCCATTCTTGGAGGCACCGGATTATTTCTCATTATTCTTTTCTTATTGCTTCCTAATGTGAAGGTGTACAATAAGAATGGAGAAGGGGAATGGAGGCTTTTGGGAAGGACAAGAGCCTTAAAAGTAAAAGATAAATATGTAGTGAAAATATCAAAGTTCATTTATATGAAAGCAGAAACGAATAGCTATAAACTGGTATTTTCAAAAGTATTTAAGAAGTTTCATGAGGAGTGTGATTTGCTTGTTCGGATTGAAAAGAGAGATTATGAAAAGCTACTAAAGAAAGACAGTAATATTGTTTATGTAGAAGATGAAGATTGACCCAAAAGGTAGCTTAAAAAAAGAGGATGAGAAAGAAAGTGTTTGAAAAAAGAAACTAACTTCATAATCAAATTTAAGGATGGGATGTATTTTATTTTGTAGGCAAAAGTATAAGTAGCATGATATAATGAAAAAAGGGGATATAAGGGGGGGGATATAGATGAAAATAATCACAAAAAAATTAGGAATCATGCTACTTATGCTGGGAGCCATTATTATCTTTCATACTGACGTAAAAGCGGCTACGGAGGAATATACTTATACCCTAAATGAAAATGAAGCAACCATAACCGGTTATATTGGATTAGATGCAGAACTTGAAATTCCAAGTATAGTTGGTGATGGGTATGTGGTTACAAAGATAGGAAGAAGTGCCTTTAACTATAATCAGAATATAAAGTCGGTTATTATACCAGAAACGGTAGATGTTATAGGAAGAAGTGCTTTTGCAGCTTGTATGAATATGGAGAAAATTGTAGTTAAGGATGGCTGCAAGATAATTGAGGAAGATGCGTTTTATGCTTGCAGTGCTTCAAGTGTCATAATACCAGCAAGTGTAACAGAATTCGGATTAGAGGCTCCATATAGAATATTTGAGGGAGAAACAAATATATCTATGACTGTTTATATTGTTCCAGGTAGTGTAGCGGAAGAATATTTAAACGTTTATGAAACGGATGTTAAATACTACTACCAAGAAGAATATACTCCAACTGTCAGCTTTACAGGAATTGAAAATAATCAGATAGCACTCAATGTAGGTGAAAGCTATATGGTCAGCAAGAGTGATATTAAGATAACACCAGACAATCTTAATCAGTATTATGAAATTGATTACTTTAGCGGAAGTAACGGTTACGTTTCAGTTGAAGAGGTAACTGGAGGTTGGAAACTGACAGGCTTAAAGGTTGGAGAAATAGCTGTAAAGGCAGGAATTTTAAATGAACACATTATCGGAAATACTGAGGATACATTAACTATAAAAGTAGTAGAAAATCGAAAGCCAGTAGAAACCGTAAATATTACCGTGGAGGGTTACTCTACACCAATCGTTAATCAATCTATTAATTTGACAAATGAAGGGATTAACGTAGACCTCTTCGATGGTTTTTTATATCTTTACAAAGGACAAAGCGTGCAGCTCAATGCTTCTGTATTGCCAAGTGACGCAACGTACACAGGTTCATGGAGTGTAGACGGGAATAATGTAACAATCAATGAAGAAGGAGTTCTTACAGGAGTTTCCAATGGCTCTGTAAGAGTGACGTATTCCACGGTCTCAACGATTGGAGGCGTAACAAGCCGCCGTTCTCAAACCTTTTCCGCGAATGTATTAGAGAAAACGGTAGATTCAGGGACGCCAACAACCCCTGCCACACCAAGTAACCCAACAACGCCGAGTACGCCGACCAATCCAACCAGTCCAACAACTCCAGCCACGCCGGAATCTAAGACAGGAAAAATTACCCTAAATGCCACCAAATTTGACCTCCAAAAAGGGAAAACAATAAAGACATTAAAACTTAAGACAAACCAGCTTGCTGGTGATAAAATTGCCAGCGTAAAGAGCAGTAACACAAAGGTATTAAAAGCGTCCCTGAGTGGTCAGACAATTGTATTAAAAGGTATTAAGGCTAAAAAAAGCTATGTAACAGTTACGGTAACCATGAAAAGTGGGGCAACCGCAACTTGCAAGATAAGAGTGGTAAATTCTCAAGTTAAGACTAAAAAATTAATAGTGGGGACAAATAAAATCACTCTAAACAAGGGAAAAACAGCAAAACTTGCTGTTACGAGGAACCCAATCAGCGCGACTGATAAGCTTACCTATAAGAGCAGCAACACTAAGGTAGCGACAATTGATAAAAACGGTAAAATCAAAGCAAAGAAAAAAGGGAAAGTGACAATCACTGTAACCAGTGCCAGTGGGAAGAAGGCAACCTGCAAGGTAACGGTGAAGTAGAGAAAGAGGAATAAAACAATGCCAACAGAATTTAAATATGAGATCGTAGAAGAAATCGGAGTTCTTTCCGAAAATGCAAAAGGCTGGAGAAAAGAACTGAATAAAATTTCGTGGAATGGGGCGGCACCAAAGTATGATATTAGAGATTGGGCACCGGAGCATGAAAAGATGGGAAAGGGCGTAACCTTGTCAGAGGAGGAAGTCGGTCAGCTTAAGAAAGTTTTGGAGAGCCTGGTATAAGTAGAAATAACATGCCAAGATGCATTTAAGTGTGGAAGACTGAGAGAAGCGTATTTTTTGGTAAAAAACGCTTGTAATATTTTATGAATTGCAATATAATATAACCCAATAAAAGGACAAAGATGTCATACAGGCATTCTTTGTCCTTTTTTATATTATACGAAGTTTTACAAATTTCCTATGATATAAAAATTATTATGCGCACCTCGCGGAAAGAAAGGAGCTGCATCGCAACCCGCTCGGGCGCGAAGTGTGAGTAAGCTCACACGTTCTTGTCTTGCATTATTAGGAAAGTTCTACAAGTTTTCTATGATGCAAAAAATATTATGCACGCTTCGTGAAAAGAAGATGCCGGTTGCGCTGGCAAACTTCGATGCGAGGATGTGCGGTGGCAAATCCTTTATTACATAAGCAATTACAAAAAAGATAACACACAGGAGACAAAACTATGAGAGAAAAAATAAGGTATGCTAATAACCGGGGTATGAGAGCACAGGCAGAACAGATTTTTGAAGGTATTTCAAATGGGCGAAAGGCGGCATTGGAAAACTGGTTTCAGGACTGCTGGCTGCAGCTTGATATCATAAAAAGAAATTTAATTTCCTCACAGGGGACAAAAGAGGTAATACAGGAGATTATAAATGATGCACAAAAACGCTCACAGACAATGGTTGAAGTGTTTCTGGCAGATAAAAAGGGGAGGGTGTCTGTGTCATCCTTCGCGAGACATGTCGGAGAAGATTTATCCGCGTTTCCAAACATTGAAAAAGGATTAAAAAATGAAAACTATATGTATGGACCTTATTGTGATAGAAAAACGTTAGACTTGGATTTGTCGGATAAGCCTTTTTTTGACGAGGTAACGCTGCTTTTTTCAATGCCTCTTGAGCTAAATGGAGAAATGCAAATATTGTTTGCCCGTGTGTTAAATGATGATATGAGTAATGTGATACAGGAGGAGGATACCCATATTTATAAAGATTCCGGCGATAACTACCTGTTTATGATTAAAAACAACAGAGGAATAGAACAGGGAACTGCGATATCCAGAAGCCGGTTTGAGGATCAGACATTTTCGCTTGGTGATAATTTGAAGGATGGAATTAAAACAAAGCATTGGGGCTTTGTAAAGATAAAGGAGCACACGGAGCTGGAAATCGTATTTACGGACCCGGCGACGGGGAGGTTGCATACCGGTGTACAAAACACAATAACAAACGGAGAAAATATGGATTGCTGGCCAGGATACCCGGATTATCGCCATATCATGGTAGGAGGAAAGGGAACCACGATAGAACCTCCGTATTCGGATGAGGTTTGGGGAATGATGTGTGAAGGGGATATTGAGGACATTTACCATTATTCTCATTTAAGCCGCAGACTGCCTCTCTACTTTGGAATTTTGGCGGCATCCGCATTCCCAATTCAGTATGCATTGCAGGGCATACTGAGAAACCAGATAGCTTCGGATTTATTCATTGTGGCATATACTATTTTTGTAACATATTTTATTTGCAAAAAAACAATTGTTAATCCTCTTAACAATGTGACAAACACTCTTTGGAATATAGCAGAGGGAGAAGGAGACTTGACAAAACGTCTGCCGATGGAAACCACAAATGAGATAGGGCAGTTGATACGCTGGTTTAACAAGTTTATCAGCAACCAGATGAATATGATAAAAAGAGTGAAAAGCTCACTAAAAACCTCGCAAAAGACAGTGAAAACAGTATCCAGCTCCAACCAAAAAATTCAACAGAGCATGAGAACGATAGAAGACATGGTGAACACTTTGTCCAACAATTCAATGGAGCAAAATATTTTGTTTTATAAGACGCAGCAAGAAGTAAATAAAATTGCCGACAGTTTGGAGCAAAATGAGGAATTGAACCATTTGGTAGACAACATGAAAGAAAAGACGATGTCTGCCACTGTCTTTAAAAATGATCCCGCAAAGGTTCAGGAGGAAGCCAAACAGGTAAATGCAGAGCTTGAAAAAGCAATGGTAAAGGCAATTAAAAGCATTTCTTCTCTGGAAACCCAATCAAAGGAAATTACGCAGATTATCAGCACAATAAACGGTATCAGCAAGCAGACGAGCCTTCTTGCCTTGAATGCCACAATTGAAGCGGCAAGAGCAGGGGAAGTAGGCAAAGGCTTTGCTGTGGTGGCAGGAGAAATTAAAGGCTTGTCAGAAGAGACAAACAGCGCGACAATGCTGATTACCAAGTTAATTTATGCAATTCAAAATGAGATTAATGAGACAAATGTAAGTATTTCTGCAATTGAGGAAAAGGTAAAAACAAGTATTGAAAATTCAACGGAAAGTATGAAAGCAGTGGGGCTGATTATGGATATCTCAAAGACAATTTCCTATATTTTAGAGATGATGTCAGAGCAGTCAGGCATGATGAATGAAGTGAGAGAGAATATCATTGTCATGGGAAAACAAAATGAAGAAAATTCGAAGGTGGGCGAGCAAAGCAGCAAGGAAGTACTGGAGCTGGTGTCCTATATCAACAGACAAACCGAAAAACTTTCAAAGGTCATTGAAAGTCTGGAATATTCCACGGAGGATTTGGGAGGAATTGTAGAGAGTTTTAAAATATAAAATATATTGATAGTTACACAAGGACAGGACCGTTATTTCGAGTCCTGTCCTTGTGTATTGTAGAGCCGATTTTTTTATTTTACTCTTTGTCTTCAAATATATAAGTTTTGCCCCATTTACACAATTCTTCTAATACCGGCATAAGGGTTTTGCCAAAATCTGTTAAGTTATATTCGGTTTTCGGAGGAACAACAGGATAGACTGTACGTGAGATTAAACCACTTCTTTCAAGCTCTCTTAACTGTTGGGTCAGCATTTTTGATGTGGCATTTGGAATTAGTTTCTGCAATTCATTAAATCTTAAAGTTCCATCGGCTAAGTGATATAAAATAACAACCTTATATTTTCCACCTATGATACTTATTGCAGCATCTACAGGACAACTATATGTTTCACTTTTTATCATTATTTATCTCCTCGCTATCTTTTGGGGTACTACATATCAAAAAGGTGCATTCTTGTTAAAACAAAAATATGTGTTACTATAATAGCATGAATCGATTCTTAATACAACAAAACTATTATGAGGAGGAATATAGAAAAGCATATTTTAGTTGACAATAATATATTGAATTGCAAAAGATGGATATGTACATAAAAATTTAGAAAAAAGAAGGAGATTTTATTATGCAAAAAAATATTGGTTCAGTCATGGGATTATATCCAACCCCAGTGACTGTTTGCGGAACTGTGGTGGATGGCAGAGTAAACTGGCTGACGATTGCGCATGTTGGTGTCGTGGACCACGGAATTTTACTAATTAGTGTAGATAAAAACCATGAACTATCAAATCAGGGAATAAAAAATAACCATGCGGTTTCAGTGAACTTGGTTAATCAGGATATGCTAGAAGCAGCAGATTATTGTGGAATTGCAAAAGGAGCAAAAACGGATAAATCTGATGTTTTTAAATACCATTTTGGGGAATTAAAAGCAGCACCAATTATTGATAAAGCCCCCCTTGCTATGGAGTGTAAGGTTGTGGATGTATTTGAAGTTGGTTCATTTAACAACTATATTCTTAAACCGATTCACACCTATGTGCAGGAAGAATATTTGAATGAAAAAGGGAAAGTTGATTATGAAAAAATAAGTCCGGTTTTATTTGAGTTTCAGAATGCCCAATATTTATCTACCGGAAAGGTAATAGGAAAGTGCTGGAACTATGGAAAAGATTTTGTCCAAATTCAAGAATTGGAAAGTTGAAAGTAGTTGAGAGAGATAACTGTTCAGAGCCACATCTCGAAAACATTACGTGTTTTCGAGATGTGGCGTATCCGCCAAATAAATTTAATAAAGGGTATGCTTAGGAATGCGAGAATTCCTAAGCATACTCCTTATCAAATTTGCTTGGCTCTGAACGGGTAACTAAATTATATTTTTAAACTCCACTTGGAGCAATCCCATACATCGGTTGCAAGTCCTTCGTAAAACTCAGGTTCATGGCAGATAAGGAGAATGCTTCCCTTATATTCCATTAATGCACGCTTCAATTCATCCTTTGCATCGACATCTAAGTGGTTGGTAGGCTCGTCCAAAAGCAGGATATTCGTTTCCTTGTTTAACAGCTTGCACAGACGGACTTTAGCCTGCTCACCGCCGCTTAGGACGCGGACAAGACTTTCGATATGCTGTGTGGTTAAACCGCATTTTGCAAGGGCAGAGCGAACCTGATACTGGGTAAAGGAAGGGAATTCCTTCCATATTTCCTCAATACAGGTAGAAGAGTTTCCGGCGGACATCTCTTGTTCAAAGTAACCGATATACAAATAATCACCGAGAGAAGCCTTTCCGCTTATCGGCGGTATCAGACCGAGGATACTTTTTAAAAGGGTTGTTTTTCCGATACCGTTTGCACCGGTCAGGACAATTTTCTGCCCTCTCTCCATTGCGAGATTGAGAGGTTTTGAGAGCGGTTCATCGTAGCCGATGACCAAATCCTTTGTCTCAAAAATATATTTGCCGGCAGCACGAGCGTTCAAGAAGTGGAATTCCGGCTTTGGCTTTTCGCGGACAAGCTCAATCTTGTCCATTTTATCCAGCTTTTTCTGGCGGGACATCGCCATATTACGGGTCGAAACGCGCGCTTTGTTTCTGGCAACAAAATCCTCCAAATCGGCAATTTCCTGCTGCTGACGGTTATATGCCGCTTCAAGCTGTGCCTTTTTGATGGCATAGACTTCCTGAAACTTATCATAATCGCCCACATAGCGGTTTAATTCCTGCTTATCCATATGATAAATGAGGTTGACAACACTGTTCAAAAACGGGATATCATGGGAAATAAGAATAAAGGCATTTTCATATTCCTGCAAGTAGCGTTTCAGCCATTCGATATGAGTCACGTCAAGGTAGTTGGTCGGCTCGTCCAGAAGCAAGATGTCAGGCTTTTCTAATAAAAGTTTGGCGAGCAGTACCTTTGTTCTCTGACCACCGCTTAAATCCGTTACATCACGGTCGAGTCCGAGCTCATCAAGGTCAAAAGCACGGCTGATTTCATCTATTTTTGTATCGATAACATAAAAGTCATGTGCCATGAGTAAATCCTGAATGACACCAAGTTCCTCCATCATCTGGGAAAGCTCTTCCTCGGAGGCATCACCCATATTGTCACAGATGGAATTCATTGTGGCTTCCATTTCAAACAAAAAGGCAAAAGCAGATTTTAGTACGTCACGGATGGTCATTCCTTTTTCCAGTGCCGTGTGCTGGTCGAGATAGCCGACACGCACATTTTTTGACCACTCTACCTTTCCGTCATCAGGCATAAGTTTTCCGGTTATGATATTCATAAAGGTTGATTTTCCCTCACCGTTTGCACCGATTAATCCGATATGTTCCCCTTTTAAGAGGCGAAAAGATACATTATTAAAAATGGCTCTGTCTCCAAAGCCATGACTTAAGTTCTCAACATTTAATATGCTCATGTGTTGTATTCTCCTTCATTCACTGGGCGTTCAAATTCTTTGGCTAGTTAAAGATTATAATATATGTGAGAAGGTTTTTCAACTGAATTTCTAAAAGCTTTATACAAGTATGGCTGAATTGTTATACGATATGAAGCGGAATATGTTTGGAGCGGATAAGTTTGATCCATTCGGACGAAATGCCGCTGTCTGTTATGATTACGTCAAAATCCTCAAGGTCTGCAAAATAGGAGGATTTCACGATGGAAAATTTACCGGAATCCATGAGAAGTATTTTTTCGACACCCGATTTAAAAATTGCCTTTTTTGTCGCAATTTCATAGTTGTTTGCGCAGGTCACACCCAATGCCTCGTGAACGCCTGCGGCAGAGATAAATACTTTGTTTGCGCGGGTGCTGCTGATAAGGGAAAGACCTTCCGCACTCTCAAACATCTCTGTGTTGGCATGATAATAGCCGCCTGCAAAAATAATGGAGCAGTTCTCTTTATTGACAAGATGATTTAGAATGTTGCGGTTGTAGCAAAGAACGGTGGTCCTTATGTCGGAGGGAATCGCCCTTGCAAGAAATTCGGTAGTAGAGCCGGTATCAATGATTAAAATATCATTTTCCTGTATCAGGGAAGCGGCAAAGGTTCCGATACGCTTTTTTTCCTCAATGCGGGAAGTAACGGCATTGTCCAATGCATAATAATCTTCAGGAAGGTCTGCGGCACCGGAAATTTCCTTATTGTAAAAGAAAGCGCCATACTGATTTCTGACAATATTCTGACTGACCAAGGTATCAAGATCTCTTCGAATTGTCATTTCGGACACATTAAATTTAGCAGCAAGCTCCTTTACCGAGGCCCCCTGCATATCTTTAAGAGTTTTGATTAAGTGATTCATGCGTTCATATTTTTTACTCATAACAGTCACCGCTTTCTTTCTGAAGTGGGTTTGAAAAGCTGTATAATCATAACTTGATGTGAATATTTTAACATTTTTGAACAAAAAACGCAATTACAATGTTAGAATGTTCACATACATTAACAAAAGTATTGACTATATACCGATACAATGTTAAAATAAAGAAAAATAATATTTTATGACAAGACGTAAGATTTTGTATAGCAACGTGGCTATTTTTAAGATATAAGGTAACTTAAAGATAGCCAATTTTATGCCACGGACGGCATAGAAGAGATAGGTTAAATCTGAGTACAAGTGACTTGGAGATTAATTTATAAAAATGTCGTTTATCGACCCACACTATTAAGGAGGAATATTTTATTATGAAAAAGAAACTTTTATCATTGGTTTTAGCAGGCTGTATGGTAGCTTCTCTAGCAGGCTGCGGCAGCTCAAACACTACAACAACTGAGCCTGCAAAGGATTCAACTGCAACGACAACTGAGACAACAGATGCAGCAGAAGCAACAGATGATACAGCTGCACAGAGCGAGGCATCAGCAGAAGGCTATGAGCTTGCACTTGTTACAGACATCGGAACAATCGATGACAAATCCTTTAATCAGGGCGCTTGGGAAGGTGTAGTTCAGTACGCAGAAGAAAGCGGAAAGACATATAAATACTACCAGCCGGCAGAAAAGACAACCGATTCCTATGCAGAGACAATTGAGCTTGCAATTGAAGGCGGTGCAAAAATCGTAGTTTGCCCTGGATACTTATTTGAAGAGGCAGTTTTCATTGAACAGGACTTAAATCCGGATGTAAAATTCATCTTATTAGATGGTGAACCACACAATGCAGATTATTCTGAGTATAAGACAGCAGATAACACAATGGCTATTTTATTCCAGGAAGATCAGCCAGGTTTCTTAGCAGGTTATGCAGCAGTAAAAGAAGGCTATACAAAGCTTGGTTTCATGGGTGGTATGGCAGTTCCGGCAGTTATTCGTTATGGTTACGGATTCCTTCAGGGTGCTGAATATGCAGCAAATGAAATGGGAATTGACTCTGTTGAAGTTTCTTACAACTATACAGGTGGATTTGATGCAACTCCTGAGGTTCAGGCATTGGCAGCTTCCTGGTATGGTGCAGGTACTGAAGTAATCTTTGGTTGCGGTGGCGGAGTTGGTAACTCTGTAATGGCAGCAGCAGAGGCAAGCGGTAAGGTTGTAATCGGTGTTGACGTTGACCAGTCTCCTGAATCAGCTACCGTAATCACTTCCGCAATGAAGAAATTATCCGTATCTGTGTATGACGGAATTAAGTCTGAATATGACGGTGCTTTTGCCGGCGGACAGACAACTACGTTCAGCGCAGCAAATGACGGTGTAGGTCTTCCTATGGATACTTCTAAGTTTACTACTTTCTCATCAGATGACTACGATACTATTTTCGGAAAGCTTGCAGCCGGTGAAATCGAAATCAAAAACGATTCTACTTTAACAGTTGATGATTTAGGACTTAAGGCAGTAAAGTATTCAGTTGTAGAATAATTAGGTGTATTGCAATAGAAGACAAAATGTTTGAACAAGCATTTTAGGTAACAATAGAAGGGGATGCTATTTGGCATTCCCTTTTTAAAAATAACATTGAGGTGAACAGATGGAATACATTATTGAGATGCTCGGTATAACGAAAGAATTTCCTGGAATTATTGCCAACGATGATATTACACTTCAAATTAAAAAAGGTGAAATCCATGCACTCTTAGGTGAGAACGGTGCAGGAAAATCTACCCTGATGAGTGTATTATTCGGACTTTACCAGCCGGAAAAAGGTGTTATTAAGGTAAAGGGTAATGAAGTGAAAATTAACAGCCCATTAGATGCAAATGATTTGGGAATCGGAATGGTTCATCAGCATTTTAAGCTGGTGCATAATTTTACGGTATTGCAGAACATTGTTCTGGGAATGGAAAGCGTAAAATATGGTTTAATGGAAATGAAGGAGGCAAGAAAGAAGGTTGTAGAGCTGAGTGAAAAGTACAATCTTTTTGTGGAGCCGGACGCCCTTATTTCGGATATCACGGTTGGAATGCAGCAACGCGTGGAGATATTGAAGATGCTGTATAGAGATAATGAAATACTGATTTTTGATGAGCCGACAGCAGTTCTTACACCTCAAGAGATAGATGAATTGATGAACATCATGAGGAACTTGACAAAGGAAGGAAAGTCAATCATCTTTATCACACATAAACTCAATGAGATTAAGGCGGTTGCGGACCGATGCACGGTACTTCGCCGTGGAAAATACATCGGAACGGTTGAGGTAAAGGATACGGACAAGGAAGCCATGTCAGAGATGATGGTGGGCCGTAAAATTAATTTAAAAATAGAAAAAAAGGAAGCAAAGCCGGGTGAGGTGGTGCTTGATATCAGCGGACTCACGGTCAAATCCAAAAAAGAAGGACATACAAAAAGTGTCGTAAATGACGTGACTTTCCAAGTAAGAAGAGGGGAAGTTGTATGTATTGCCGGAATTGACGGAAACGGACAGAGTGAGCTCATTCAGGCAATCACGGGAATCACGGGAATGGATGCAGGAAAGATTGTGTTAAACGGCGAGGATATGACGAAAAAGAGTATCCGCTATAAAAACACGCATGGTCTGTCCCATATTCCGGAAGACAGACATAAGCATGGCTTGGTTCTTGATTATACATTGGGAGAAAATCTGGTTTTACAGCAGTATTTTTCCCCGGAATTTCAGAAGCGTGGTTTTCTTAAATTCAACAAAATAGAAGAATATGCAAACAAGCTGATTGAAAAATTCGATATACGAAGCGGACAGGGAAGTATTACAAGTGCCAGAAGTATGTCCGGCGGAAATCAGCAGAAGGCAATTATTGCGAGAGAGATTGATAAAAACCCTGATATTTTGATTGCTGTACAGCCTACGCGTGGTTTGGACGTAGGTGCGATTGAATTTATACATAAGCAGATCATTGAACAGCGAGATAAGGGCAGGGCAGTTTTGCTTATCTCACTTGAGTTAGATGAGGTAATGAATTTAAGTGACCGAATTTTAGTTATTTATGAAGGCGAGATTGTGGCGGATTTGGATCCGAAGCAGGTCACGATTCAGGAATTGGGACTTTATATGGCAGGCTCAAAGAAAGAGGAGGGAAAGCAGCATGAATGAGGCAAAGAATAAAAAACTGGTAGGACTGACGTCCTCTGTTTTTGCTGTTATCGTCGGATTATTATTTGGATTTATTATTTTGATATTCAGTAATCCCTCTCAGGCATTGCCGGGCTTTTTGACAATATTGACAGGCTCTTTTACGCATGGCTTAAAGGGAGTGGGACAAGTATTTTACTATGCGACACCGATTATTCTGACCGGTCTCTCAGTAGGCTTTGCGTTTCGGACAGGACTATTTAACATTGGTACACCGGGACAGTTTATTGTAGGTGCTTTTGCCGCTGTTGTAGTGGGAATACGAGGAGATTTTCTCGGAAATGCACAGTGGCTTGTGGCAGTGCTTGTAAGTATGGTGGCAGGTGCTCTGTGGGCATTGGTTCCGGGAGCGCTGAATGCATATTTTAACGTAAATGTTGTAATTGCGTGTATCATGATGAATTATATCGGTATGTATCTGGTAAACTTTACGGTAAAGGGCAGCAAGGCTCTGTTTGACAGTCTCAGAAACCAGTCCATATCAGTTGATAAGGCGGCACAAATCCCTAAAATGGGATTGAATATCATTTTCCCGGGCTCCAGTATTAACGGCGGGTTCTTTATTGCGGTGCTGGTTGTCATTGTCATCCATTTTCTGTTGAATAAGACAACCTTCGGCTTTGAGCTGAAAGCGGCAGGCTTTAACAGGGATGCCAGTAAATACGCGGGTATGAATGAAAAGAGAAACATTATTTTATCAATGGCAATCGCAGGTGCTCTTTCAGGACTTGCAGGCGGGCTTGTATATCTTGCCGGCTCAGGAAAGCATATTGAAATTGTCGATGTGCTGGCATCAGAAGGCTTTACCGGCATCTCTGTTGCTTTACTCGGTTTATCAAGTCCTTTTGGAATTTTGCTTGCAGGCTTGTTTATCGCGTATATCACAGCAGGAGGTTTTTACTTGCAGCTGTTTGAGTTTTCCACAGAAATCATTGATATCATCGTAGCGGTTATTATTTATTTCAGTGCCTTTGCACTTATCATCAAGACACTGATGGGACGTTTTGACAAAAAGAGAAATGGAGGTAAAAAAGCATGAATATAGTGTTTTCCATATTTCAGCAGACCATGTTTTTTACGATTCCGCTGCTTATCGTTGCACTTGGCGGAATGTTTTCGGAACGCTCCGGTATTATCAATATCGCTTTAGAAGGTATTATGATTATGGGTGCCTTTGTGAGTATTCTGTTTATTAATCAGACACAGGGCTTCTTAAGCGGTCAGACTCAGCTTATTCTTGCAGTTTTGGTGGCTGCGGCTGCGGGTATGCTGTTTTCCTTATTCCATGCCTTTGCCTCCATCAACATGAAGGCAGACCAGACGATAAGCGGTACGGCATTAAATCTTTTTGCTCCTGCTTTTGCAATTTTCTTTGCAAGAATTTTACAGGGAGTACAGCAGATCCAGTTTACCAATACGTTCCGTATTGAGTCAGTTCCGGGGCTTGGAAGCATTCCGGTTATCGGAAACTTGTTCTTTAAAAATACTTATATCACAACCTATATCGGATTTTTGATTTTGATTGTATCTACGGTTGTGCTATATAAAACGAAATTCGGACTTCGCCTTCGTGCATGCGGAGAGCATCCACAGGCGGCGGACTCTGTCGGTATCAACGTATATAAAATGCAGTATGCAGGTGTTCTGATATCCGGTGCGCTTGGCGGTATCGGTGGTTTAGTATTTGTCGTTCCGACTTCTACAAACTTTAATGCAACCGTTGCGGGCTATGGTTTCTTGGCACTGGCAGTATTGATATTCGGACAGTGGCACCCAATCAGAATTTTATTTGCTTCTGTTTTCTTTGGATTGATGAAGACGATAGCGGCTTCCTATTCAGGAATTCCGATTTTAGCTTCCCTTGGGGTACCAAGCTATATTTACAAAATGATACCATATATTATGACCTTAATTGTACTTGTATTTACATCGAAAAATTCTCAGGCACCGCGCGCAGAGGGTATTCCATATGACAAGGGTGCCAGATAGGGGCAGCATATGAATATTAGATTTTATAATGCCAGAATCCTCACGATGGCGGATTTCTCCGTTATCGAGGGGGAGCTGTGGGTGGAAGGAAATAAAATAAGCTATGTAGGCTCAAATTCCTCAAAGCCTTCTAAGGAGATAGTGTGGGACAGGGAGATTGATGTTTCCAAAAACCTGCTTATGCCGGGCTTTAAGAATGCTCACACCCACTCAGGAATGACTTTTTTACGGTCCTATGCGGATGACATGCCGCTTTTGGACTGGCTTCACAATCAGGTGTTTCCGATGGAGGCAAAGCTAAATCACGAGCACATCTATGATTTTAGCAAGCTTGCCATTATGGAGTATCTGACAAGCGGTATCACCGCCAACTTTGATATGTACCTGTCTCCGGAGCCAATTGCAAAGGCATCGGTAGACTGTGGCTTCCGTACGGTAATGGTGGGCTCAATGAACAATTTTACCCAGTCTGTGGAGCTTATGGAGGAGTATTATAAGACTTACCAAAGTTATCATGAGCTGATTGACTATCAGTTGGGCTTCCATGCGGAATACACGACAGACAGAGAACGTCTGGAGGGTATAGCGGCACTTGCCAAAAAATATAAGGCTCCTGTCTACACACATAACTCGGAGAGCAAAAAGGAAGTGGCGGAGTGTCTGGAACGGTATCAGATGACACCGACCGCATTCTTGGACAGCCTCGGTATGTTTGAATATGGAGGAGGCGGTTATCACTGCATCCATATGACGGAAGAGGACATGGCTATATTTAAGGAGCGAGGGATGTCGGTTGTGACTAACCCGGGCTCTAATGTAAAGCTGGCGAGTGGAATTGCCCCACTTGTACAGATGAAGGAGCTGGGTATTAACCTTGCAATCGGAACGGACGGACCGGCGAGCAATAACTGTCTGGATATGTTTCGGGAAATGTTTCTCGTGACAGGACTACAGAAGTTAAAACAAATGGATGCGGCTGCGATGGATGGCAACGACGTGCTTTATATGGCGACAGTCGGTGGTGCAAAAGCAATGGGGCTTGATGA
The DNA here is from genome assembly GCF_900184995.1 of Konateibacter massiliensis. Lineage (GTDB taxonomy): Bacteria > Bacillota > Clostridia > Lachnospirales > Lachnospiraceae > Lachnotalea > Lachnotalea massiliensis. The sequence goes on along the minus strand of NZ_LT860099.1, from coordinate 1,583,637 downwards.
ATGCGATATTTTGGCGGAAGGCAAGCTTGCGGACATTATTATGATAGACTTAAGTCAGCCAAATATGAGACCGATTCACAATATCACAAAAAACATCGTTTACAGCGGCAGCAAGCAGAATGTAAAGATGACGATGGTAAATGGTAAAATTCTTTATGAGGACGGCAGGTTCTATATAGGAGAAGAGCCTCTTGCTCTCTATGAGCGGGTTGAAAAAATCGTGAATGATATGAAAAACGAAAGGAGTTAATATGTTAACAGCAAAATATTTTGATCATACAATTTTAAAAGCAGATGCGACGAAAGCACAAGTTACAAAAATATGTGAAGAGGCATTGGAACATGATTTTGCATCGGTGTGCGTGAACTCATACTACACCGCTTTTGTGGCAGAAAAACTAAAAGGCAGTGATGTGAAGGTTTGCAGTGTTGTAGGCTTTCCTCTCGGAATGATGTCGACAAGAGCAAAATGCTTTGAGACAGAGGCAGCAATCGAGGACGGAGCAGAAGAGATTGATATGGTAATCAACGTAGGTGCCTTGAAGGATAAGGAATATGATGTGGTTTACGAAGACATCAGAAAAGTAAAGGAAGCATGTAAGGATAAGGCAATTTTAAAGGTTATCATTGAAGCTTGCCTGCTCACAGACGAAGAAAAGGTGAAAGCGTGTGAGCTTTCCAAAAAGGCAGAAGCTGATTTTGTAAAGACCTCGACCGGCTTTAGTACAGGCGGAGCGACGACAGCGGATGTAAAGCTGATGCGAGAGACAGTAGGAGCTGAAATCGGTGTAAAGGCTTCCGGCGGTATCCGTGACAGAAAAACAGCCGAAGCGATGGCGGAAGCCGGAGCAAACAGACTCGGAACGAGTGCTACGGTAGATATTATAAAATAGTTGAAAACAAGATGAAGCTGCGAGCAGTTTCACTTGTCATGAATAAAAAAGAAACTTCCTATGTTGAATGAAAGATAGGAAGTTTCTTTTTGGTTATATCAAATGATTAATATTTTATAGTTTTATAATACGATACTGTTGAGAAATGGAGTTAAGATTTTAGAGTAGTGCATATGATAATAAAAAAGGTTTTTTATGACAAATCAAAAAATTGAAAATCTTTTAAACCTCGCACTCGACGCCACAGAACGGGAAAGAGAAAAATCCTTGAATTTGAATGTAGGTTACAATGAGCTGGAGCGCACATGGGACGTAATTGTAAAATACTCAGGAGACATTGGGCGGCTGCAATCGGAGGCGATTAACGTCGTCACCCTTATGAACCAGTACGCTATTTTAACAGTGACGGAAAGCGTGTTGCGGGAGCTGCCCAATTTCCCTGAAATTGAATATATTGAAAAACCCAAACGCCTTTTCTTTGCTGTTAACAGAGGAAGGGCGGCGTCATGTATGAATGCCCTTCAAGGCTCGGAATATAACCTGTTTGGGCAGGGGATTTTGGTAGCAGTGGTCGACTCGGGAATCGATTACAGTCATCCGGATTTTAGAAATCCAAACGGAACCACAAGACTTTTAAATTTGTGGGATCAGACAATTCCCGGAAATCCTCCGGCAGGGTATAGCATTGGCACGGAGTATACAGAGGAACAAATCAATGAGGCGCTTCGTGCCCCAACGCTGCAGGAACAGATGGCAATTGTGCCAAGCAGAGATTTGAGTGGACATGGCACGGCTGTTTCAGGAATTGCAGCGGGAAACGGAAGAGCATCAAACGGCTTATATCGAGGTGTTGCCTCTCAGAGTAGAATGATTGTGGTGAAACTTGGAACACCCCGCACAGACTCTTTTCCGAGAACGACGGAGCTTATGCAGGCGATTGACTATGTGATTAGAAAGGCATTGGAATATCAGATGCCCGTTTCTTTGAATCTAAGCTTTGGCAATACATACGGCTCCCATGACGGAACCTCCTTGCTCGAAACTTATATTAATCTTGCAGCAAATGTATGGAAAACATGTATTTGCATCGGTACGGGAAATGAGGGAGCCGCTGCTGGTCACACGTCGGGAATGCTCATAGAGGGCGTGATAGAAGCGGTGGAAATTGCCGTCTCAGAATATGAGACAACACTGAATCTCCAAATATGGAAGTCGTATTCGGATGATGTAGATATCATGATAAGGTCACCGGGAGGTACGACGGTCGGTCCAATACAGCAGATTCTAGGTCCGCAGCGCTTTGTTTTGGAAAATACCCAGCTGTTGCTTTATTACGGAGAACCAAGCCCTTACAGCACGGCTCAGGAAATTTATATTGATTTTATACCTCGAGGAGATTATATAGCGGACGGCATATGGACGATCAGCCTTGTCCCACGAAGAATTGTGGCGGGAAATTACAATATGTGGCTTCCTAGTGAGGGTGCATTGAATGTCGGAACAAATTTTTTAAGACCAAATGCAGATATTACACTCACAATTCCCTCCACATCAATAAGGGCAATCTCAGTGGGAGCATATAATACAATGGTTGGGAGCTACGCCGCATTTTCAGGAAGAGGATATGCAAATGATGTGAGAATTGTGAAACCGGATATCGCTGCCCCGGGAGTTGATATCACCTCGGCTGCAGTGAATGGGGGATATGGAGTGTTTTCGGGAACCTCAATGGCAACACCTTTTGTGACAGGAGGGTGCGCGATGATGATGGAATGGGGCATTATAGACGGAAATGATCCGTTTTTGTATGGGGAAAAGGTGAAGGCATATCTGATAAAGGGAGCAAGGCCGATACCGGGAGTGACGGAGTATCCTAGCCCATTGGTCGGCTGGGGGGCTTTGTGTGTAAGGGATTCATTGCCGCTATAAACTTCAAGAGATATAAAACCATCAATTACGTTGACACTTTTAGGAAAGTATATAATAATCAATAGAAAGAATAAAATTAGAAAGGACAAAAGATGAACATTCAAATATTCGGAACAACCAAGTGCTTTGACACGAAAAAAGCACAGAGATATTTTAAAGAGCGGGGTGTTAAATACCAATTTATTGATATAAAGCAAAAGGGGTTAAGCAAGGGAGAATATATCAGTGTGAAACAGGCAGCGGGAGGATTGGATAAGATACTGAATTCAAACTGCAAAGACAAAGACGCTCTTGCATTAATACAATATATTGCAGATGAGGATAAGGACGAAAAAGTATTAGAAAATCAGCAGGTTTTGCTGACTCCGATTGTGAGAAACGGGAAGAAAGCGACTGTTGGATATCGACCTGATATTTGGAAGGAATGGGAGTAGCAGATTATTATGATATACTTAAGCAGTTTTTTGCTGTCAGGCAAAAAAGTAAAAAACCCAAACATCTACCCATACAACGTATTTGCTAAAAAAGATGAAAGACTGGTCGTATTTTCTCCTATCACAGTATTATACGGTGATAACGGAAGCGGAAAGTCCACCTTGCTCAATATAATAGCAAACACCTTAGAGGTAGAGGGAAAAGAGCATGCCACAAACAACAAATTCGGTATGATTCAATACTTTATGCAATATGTATCGGAATGCAGGTACGGGCTGGGGGAGGATGAAGAGGGAAACGCTTTGCGATGCCTGCCGGGGAGAAGCAGATACATCAAAAGTGAAGATATTCTCTATGAGATAAAGAAGATAGAGCAGGAAGCGGTCTTGGAGGAGGGCTATATCTATGAGCATGTCCGGCGGGGAATGCCAAAAGAAATGATAGAAGCCTTGAAGAAATCAGATAAGACGGCAGAGCAATTGGGATACATTAAATTTGGGCAGGAAAAGTACTCAAACGGAGAGACGACTATGCAGATGTTGATGGATTATCTGGAGCCGGATGCACTCTATCTTTTGGATGAACCGGAGGTGTCTTTATCCCCGGCAAATCAAGTGCGTCTGGCAGAGGAAATCAATAAGCTTGCAAGGCTTTTGAATTGCCAGTTTATCATTGCGACTCATTCACCTTTTATGCTTGGAACGCTGAATGCCAAAATATATAATTTGGATTCTGAGGATATGCCGGAGGCAAAGTGGTCCGAGCTGGAAAATGTGAGATATTTCTATGACTTTTTCAAGAAGCATGAAACGGAATTCGAATAAAACTTAAAAAAATTAAAATTTATAATTGACATACCTAATTAAATTGTGTAAAATATAATCAAGAACAATTTAAAAGAACCAAACGGAGGGAAAACGATGAATATATTTGATTTTGATGTGAAAAATGCCGCAGGAGAAACTGTGAGTATGAGTGATTACAAAGGAAAGGTTGTCTTGGTTGTCAACACAGCGACAGGATGTGGCTTTACACCTCAGTATGAGGGACTTCAGAAGCTCTATGACAAGTATAAGGAGCAGGGGTTTGTTGTACTGGACTTTCCTTGCAATCAGTTTGCAAATCAGGCGCCGGGGACAGAGGAGGAGATCCACAGCTTTTGCCAGTTGAAATACAACACAACGTTTCCGCTATTTGCAAAGGTAGATGTCAACGGTGAGAATGAAGAGCCGCTGTTTCAATATTTGAAATCTCAGCAAAAGGGCATTATGGGCAGCAAGATTAAATGGAATTTTACAAAGTTTTTAGTTGATAAAGACGGAAAAGTAGTGGAACGTTTTGCTCCGACTACAGCGCCGGAAAAAATAGAAGAATCCATTAAAAAATTAATTTAACAGGAGGAATGAAAGATGAAAATTTACGATTTTGATGTATTGAATGTGTACGAAGAGCCGGTATCATTGTCAGAGTATGAAGGAAAGGTGGTACTTATCATCAATTCCGCAACAAGATGCGGTTTTACACCGCAGTACGATGAACTCCAGGATTTATATGAAAAATATAAAGAGGAGGGCTTTGTGATACTTGATTTCCCATGTAACCAGTTCGGCAATCAGGCACCCGGCACCAACGAAGAGATTGTGAGCTTTTGTGATGCTAAGTTTGGAATTACATTCCCGATTTTTTCAAAGATTGATGTGAATGGTGAAAATGCAAGCCCACTGTACAAATATCTGACGAGTCAAAAGGATTTCAAGGGCTTTGACAAGGAGCATCCATTGACACAGATATTGGAGAGCAAGTTTGAACGAGAAAATCCGGATTATAAAAATCGACCGGATATCAAATGGAACTTTACCAAGTTTTTAATTGACCGAAGCGGAAGTGTAGTAGAACGCTATGAGCCGACCACGGATATCAGTAAAATCGATGATAAAGTAAAAGAATTACTTTAAATAGAATAATATAAAACGGTCAAGTCTTTTCGAAGAAGGCTTGACCGTTTTGTATTATGGATAAATTTTCTGTATCGGATTTGCTTTCTCGTGTCCGCTTTTTGCCTTTCCTTGAATTTCAGGTACAGGCGGAACTTCATTTTTGGGAAGATGCATTTTGTGATTGCTCTCTGTTCCATGAGGTTCGCTCGGACTTGGTCGCTTCATACCTGCCTTTGCCATTTCTTTGTCTCCTTTCGGGTGATTGATAAAAATAGTATGGTAAGTTTTTGAAAAGATATTCAGTCTGTATTGAAATCCTTAGCGGGGTCTTTTATGGGCTTAGTATTTGTGGTATGATGGGAGGGCAGAAAAATTAAGAAGGAAAAGGCAGAAACCGCCTTATAAATAAATATGAGATTGGATAAATTTTTATCAGAATCCTCCATCGGAAGACGAAAGGAGGTACGGCTTTTTATAAAAGACGGCAAGGTGTCTGTAAACGGAAGAACAGAGCTGGTGCCTGCGGCTGAGATTGATGAAGAGAACGATAAGATTGCATATATGGGAGTGCCGGTGAAACATGGAGAAAAGGTTTACTATATGTTTCATAAGCCCGCAGGCTGCATTACCGCAAGAAAAGATGCGAAAGAAAAAACCGTGATGGATTATTTTGCGGAGCTGGATAATAACGGTCTTTTTCCGGTGGGGCGGCTTGACAAGGATACAGAGGGACTTTTGTTTGTCACAAACGACGGAGAGTTCAACCATGCATTGATGTATCCGGAGCACCATGTGAACAAAAAATATTTTTTCTGGGCATTTGGTGAACTGACCGAGGAAAAAGTAAAAATGCTTCAGGAAGGACTTTTTCTGGAAAACAAAGAGTTTTATACGAAAGAGGCAGAAGTGGAGCTTATAAAGCAGGGCTTATTTTCTGAATTAGTTCAGGAGATTTCGGGAAATAAATATGAGAAGGTAAAGAAAAATAGAGATATACAGCCGGTTGTGGCGGGGTACCTTACGATATCGGAGGGCTGCAAGCATCAGGTAAAGAGAATGCTAAAGGCGGTAGGCTGCTATGTCATTTATTTAAAGCGAGTGTCAATCGGCACTGTTTCTTTGGATACAGACTTAAAGCAAGGAGAATACAGGCTTTTGACGAAGGCGGAGATAAGCGGGCTGCTTGGAGAGGAAGGATAACATGTCAGACAAATCAAATTGTGAGTATTGTATAAACTATATCTACAATGAAGAAGAGGATTATTACGAGTGTGAAGTGAATCTGGATGAGGATGAGTACGGCAGGTTTTTGCGCGGCAGCTTTCGAAACTGCCCTTATTTTCGAATGGGTAATGAATACCAGATTGTGAAAAAGCAGATGTAAAGGAAGCAGCTTGTAGGAAGGAGTATAAAGAATGGGAGAATATCGCAGAATAGAACACACCTTTTTGCCTGTGTTTGATGAGAATTCCGAGATTTTAATTTTGGGAAGTCTTCCGTCGGTGAAGTCGAGAGAGAACGGTTTTTACTATGGACATCCGCAAAACAGGTTTTGGAAGGTCATCGCGGAGATTTTTGAGTGGGAGCTTCCACATACAATTGAAGAGAAGAAGGAGATGCTGCTTCGCAGCCGGATTGCCATATGGGATGTAATCCAAAGCTGCGATATTATCGGATCAAGTGACAGCAGCATCAAAAATGTGGAGCCGGCTGATATCAACCTTATACTGGGACAAAGCAATATTAAAGCCATTTATGCCAACGGGAAGACAGCGGGAAAACTGTATGGCAAATTTGCAAAGGAAAGAACGGGAAGAGACATTATAGAACTCCCCTCCACCAGTCCTGCCAATGCGGCTTATAACTTGGAGAGACTGATTGGGGAGTGGAAGAGAATAAAAAATTGGAACTGAAGATTCTTGTGAAAATATTAACTAAATTTAATTGTAAAATAAGGCAATTGTATAATAATTAAAATATTAACATGAAATTGAAAATAAATTTACATTAACTGGTTGACATCTCTAAAAATTATGATATAATCTAACTATGAAGTTAGTTAAAGCTAACACAAGTAAGCATAGAATAACAATATCGGCATTGAAAGGAGAATTATTATGTTTGAACAAGTAAAATTATCATATAAATTAGACGCATTGGAGCCTCATATTGACGCATTGACAATGGAGACTCACTATACCAAACATCATGCAACTTATACAAAAAATCTAAATGACGCTGCAGAGAAGGCAGGAATTACAGGAAAAGCAATTGAGGATGTGTTATCCAATTGGAAGAAGGACATTCCGGAAGAACTGAAAGCGGCAATACGAAACAACGGAGGCGGTTTTTATAACCATAACCTGTATTTCGGACATCTTTCACCGGAAGGTGGCGGAGAGCCAGCAGGTGAATTAGGAGATAAGATCAAAGAAACCTTTTCAGGCTTTTCCGATTTTAAAGAGCAGATCAGTAAAGCGGCAATAGGGCAGTTCGGTTCAGGCTGGGCATGGCTGGCGGCGAATGGGGATGGCTCCTTGCAGATTATGGCAAGTCCGAACCAAGACAATCCTTTACTGGAGACAGAAGGCATTTGGCAGCCTATTTTCGGAATTGATGTTTGGGAGCACGCATACTATTTAAAATATAAAAACTTACGTGCGGATTATATCAAAGCCTTCTTTGAGGTAGTAGATTGGAATAAGGTTGCTGATAATTATGCCAATCGAAGGAGATAAAGTAAAAATAGAATAAAATGACTTTAGCATAAAATAACTGGTTTGTATCTCTTAAATTTGATACAAACCAGTTGTTTTTTTGTTATTTCTTATAAAAATATAAAAATCAAATAAAAAATCCAACAAAATTCATAAAAAATCATATTGTTTATTAGTATGTTTGATTATATTATACAAATGTCACGAGCTTAAACTTCTTACTTCATAAATGATGTAGACCGCGTACTTTGAAAATTTAATGCATGGCAATCATCTAGTTGCATACGACCCAATGTTTCATGTTCAGCCAAATGGATAGACAATGAAACTTTCAATTTTCTAAAATACATTTAATTAAGATTGTGTTATCATCCGGGTCATATGCATTTTTTTATTTGTAGCAGGATACATAGTTATTGAATTTTAAAGGGTATAGAAGATTATTCAAGCATGAAGTGTAGGGGGATAGCTATGCATGAATGAAAGGAGTTTTTATGGATATGAAAAAGGTAAAAAAAAGGCTTGCCTGGTTAGTGGCTGTTTGTATGTCAATAACCACTTTTCCGGTAACATCATTGGGAATGCCAGGTATAGTACAAGCTTCAGAGGGGATCCTTGCACATTTTACATTTGATGATGACACAGATGGCTTTACAGGAGGGGGAGCAGTGGCAGCAAAGAATGGAGCAGGTATCTCACTGGAGACTGATGCCGTATCCGGACAGTCTGTGCGGCTTACCGGGACAGGTTCTTGGCTTAATGTGAAAGCAGAAGATGGAACAAGCCTTTTGACAGGCAAGAATGACATTACGATTTCCTATTATAGTAAATCGGAGAAATCTGGTGCTAACTGGAGTATTTTTGCAGCACCTAACACCAATGCCCAGACTTATAAAAGTGAGCATTATTTAGGAATATTGGATAATGCATCGGCTGTGCAGGTAGAACGCTATAACAATAGCGGTTCAAGACCGAGTGTGATTACACAGTCTACGCTTTCTGGCAGTTGGAAATATGTAACCGTTGTTGTGGAGGAAAGCAGTACAACACTTTATATTAACGGCGTTTTGCAGGAAACTTTGGGAAGCTCCTATAAGCTTTCCGACATACTTGGAAGCAGCAGTGTGCTTCAGATTGGTAAGGGAAACTGGGGAAGCGGGGAATATTATAATGGTTATATTGATGAATTGACAATCTACGATCACGCATTAACCGGGGAGGAAGTGGCAGAGGCATTTGATACAACAGGCGAAGTATGTAAGCAGGAAACTCTGGAAACAGCAAGCAGCCAATTAATTTCTGCGATGGGAGCTCTGGGAGACAATCATGCACTTACCGTTTCTGGTGACATGACACTTTTGGCAGCAACCTCAAATGGCACTTCCGTAAGCTGGGCTTCTTCGGACGAAAGTTTGATTACAACTGACGGAAAAGTAACACGTCCTTCGGGAGATGAGAATGGTACGGTGACACTTACAGCAACGTTGCGTGTTGGTTCCAGTACAAAAGAAATTATGTTTGAAGTTACCGTATTGCGGCAGGAAACGGACGGAGCGGCGGTTGAATGGGTAAAAGAGGCTTTAAGTCTGACACAGACAGAGAATATCAAAGGAAATATCACACTTCCTACGGAAAATGATTATGGAGCTGTCATTACTTGGGGAAGCTCCGATCCGAATGTCATAAGTGATGAGGAAGCAGCAAATGAAAATTATGATCCTATGCCTGCGGGTGTTGTGACAAGAGGGGATACGGTTCAAGAGGTGACACTTACTGCAACAATCCAAAAGGGAGAGACTGTTGCAAAAAAAGAATTTCATGTCACGGTGGCTGCCAAAGCAGAGGAAAAAGATTTGGAAAACTATCTGTTTGCTTATTTTCCGAGTAATACAGAGGAGCAGATTTACTTTGCAGCCGGAACAGATGAATTGCATTTTACGGATTTGAATGAAGGTTCCCCTGTTCTTACCTCCAATATAGGAGACCAAGGTGTACGTGACCCGTATATTTTCCGCTCTGCACAAGGAGATCACTTTTATATGCTGGCAACCGATTTGAAAGTAGAGACGACGGGATGGACAAAAGCACAGTATGGAGGAAGTCTGAATCTTGTCATATGGGAATCCGATGACCTTGTCAACTGGAGCAGCCCAAGACTTGTGGATGTGGGAATAAGCGGTTATGAAAATATCGGTTGTGTATGGGCTCCGGAAGCTATTTATGATGAAAAAACCGGTGAATACGTTGTATTTTGGGCTTCGATGACAGGGGCACAGGGAGCTTCGGGTACACATCAGATTGTGTATTATTCCAAGACCAGAGATTTTGTGAACTTTACGAAGGCAGAGAAGTATATTGACCGTGGAGGCAGCCAACATTGTATCGATACCTCGATGGTAAAAGTAAACGATAAATATTACCGCGTATCTGCCGACGGAGAAATCACTATAGAAACCAGTGATTCTGTTCTTGGTAACTGGACGAAGATTTCTACGTTAAAATCATTAAGTGCCGGAATGGAGGGATATTCTGCTTTCTTTGCAGAGAAAGGGATAACCTTGACAGGCGGTGTAGTAGAAGGCCCTGAGTTGTTTAAATTTAACAATGAAGACCGCTGGGGACTGTTTGTAGATAATTATGGCGGAGTAGGGTATATTCCTATTTCAACAACGGATATTTCAGATACGACAGGAAGTACATGGAAAATCTATGATTCAGATGATTATAATTTTGGTACTTTGAAAAAGCGTCATGGCAGTATCGTAGGAATTACGACGAAAGAATATCAGGCTATCATGGCAAAATGGGGAAATACGGCGGAGGAAAATACAGAGCAAGAGCAGGAGGACCCGGTATTGCTTTATGACTTCAATGAGACTGTTTCCAACTCTACCATTCAGGATCAGTCAGGGAACCATTACAATGGTACGCTCTATGGAAGTGCTGCGTATACAACCGATTCTGAAAAAGGAAATGTGTTATATCTGGACGGAACATCCGGTACATATGCAGGGTTTCCGACAGGCTTCTTTGACGGAAGAAATAAATTTACAGTTTCTTTTGATATGAAAGCAGTAACAGTAAGCGGTAATTTCTTTAATTTTGCAATAGGGAAGAATAGTACAAAATACCTGTTTCTGCGTTTGAGAGATACAGCGGCAAGACTGGCAATCACAACGGCATCTTATGGTGAGGAAGAGGCAGCAACGGCAACAACGGCTTCTATTGCAGACAAATGGGTCCATTATACGGTTGTGGTTAACGAAGACACTATGTCCTTGTATCAAGACGGTATTCAAATCGGTACAGTAAGTGATATGAAAAATTCAATAATCGATTTGGGCAGTAATCTTCTTGCTTACCTTGGCAAGTCTTTTTACAGCAGTGATGCTTATTTTAAAGGTTATTATGACAATGTAGCCGTATACAACCGGGTGCTGAGCGAGTTAGAAATTGCAGAGAAGCAGGGAATCACTCTGGACGCATTAAAGGGAGTGACCTCGGATGAAGCGACAATTATAACGGAAAAGCTGGATACAGCCAATCATACGGATACCATATATGTAAGTAAAAATAATACGGGCGGAGATTTGACAGATATCTCACTGGATTTTAATCTCGTTGAAGGTGCAAAGATTACGGAAGGCTTAAAGGATACGTATGATTTGACAAAGGATATCAAAATTCAAACTACTTTAGGCGAGAGTGTTAAGACTTGGACCATAAAGACGGTTGTGTGCAACAATCCGGTTTTAGGCGGGGAATATGCAGATCCGGATATTGACGTATTTAATGGAAAATATTACATATATCCTACAACAGACGGATATTCCGGCTGGAGCGGAACCAAGTTTCATGTATTCTCCTCAGATGATCTTGTAAACTGGGAGGATGAAGGCGTTATACTCGATCTGGCGGCAAATACGGATGAAGAGGCAGGAATAAACAGCAAGGGAGTACAGATTGCAAGTGTACCTTGGTCAAATGGAAGTGCATGGGCACCTAGTATCGAAGAAAAGAACGGAAAATATTATTTCTATTTCTGCGGTAATGACACGTCCACTAATAAAAAAGCGATTGGTGTTGCAGTAGCAGACTGTCCGACAGGACCGTTTACCGTAGCAAGTAAGCCGCTGATAACAATGGAAAATTGTACAACTGAGGGAATCACGATGGGACAGGCGATAGATCCGTCTGCCTTTACGGATGATAACGGAACATCTTATCTGTTATTTGGTAATGGTTCAGCGGCTATTGTACAGTTGGGTGATGATATGATGAGCTATGTTTCCGGAACTATGAAAAACATTACGGGAGCAACCAGTTTTAGAGAATCAATTATAGTTACAAAAAGAAATGGGTTATATCATTTTACCTGGTCCTGTGATGATACGGGAAGCGAGAATTATAAAGTAAATTATGGTACCTCCGCAAGCTTATATGGACCAATCACGTATCGGTATACACTTCTCGCCAAAGATACATCAAAGGATATTCTGGGAACGGGGCATCATTCTATTGTAAAGGTACCGGGAAAAGAGGAATATTACATTGCATATCACAGATTCCTGACACCTCTTGGACAGATAACGTCCGGTTTTGGATATCACAGAGAAACCTGTATCGATCAATTGACATTTGATGAAGCTACCGGATTGATGAATGTGGTAACACCGACGCTGGAAGGAATTACGACTCCGGTTAAGCTTACTGTGACATTAAATTATCAGGCAGGAACCGGAGGCAGAATTTCAGGCACAGCGATACAGGAGGTAACGATCGGAGGAAATTCGTCAGCAGTTACCGCAGTACCGGATGCAGGGTATCGGTTCACAAAGTGGAGTGACGGCGTAACGACAGCAACCAGAAAAGATACCAATGTGACGGCAGAAAAGACGCTGACCGCCCTATTTGAAAAGCTCACTTATACACTTACCTATCAGGCTGGCAGCGGCGGAAAGATTACCGGTACGGCTTTGCAGACAGTAAAATATGGAGGAAGCGCAGCGGCAGTTACCGCAGTACCGGATGCAGGATACAAGTTCATAAAGTGGAGTGACGGTGTGACAACGGCATCAAGAACGGATACTAATGTGACGGCAGGAAAGACGGTAACCGCATTATTTGAACCGCTTGCAGCGAAAGTAACACTAAATACGAAAAAGATAACGCTTGGTGTAAAAGAAACCTATAGCTTGACGGCAGAGGTGACCCCTTCCAATGCAAGTGCAGAAACGAAGAAGGTTACTTGGAAGACGAGTAATTCAAAGATAGCAACCGTATCTGCGAATGGAAAAATAACGGCAAAGAAAACGGGAAAGGTTAAGATAACTGCAACAACAGGAAATGGAAAAACAGCCACTTGCACGGTTACGGTTAAGACAGCACCTTCCAAGATTAGTCTGAATGCAACGAATAAGACGTTGAAGAAGGGAAAGACCTTCCAGATAAAAGTAACCTTATCCAAGAATTCGGCAAGTAATAAGATTACATATACCTCCAGTAATAAAAAGGTGGCAACCGTATCTGCTTCCGGTAAGATAAAAGCAATAAAGAAAGGAACGACAACGATTACCGTTAAAGCCTTTAACGGAAAGAGCCAAAAGATTAAGATTACTGTAAAATAGACTTTTAATATGGTGTAGCGGAAGGAAAGGATGCAATAGTATGAAAAAGAAATTTTTATTAAGTGTATTGGCGCTTTCCATGGTAGTAGGATTGGAAGGGATAGTATCACAAGCTGTATCGGGGGATACAACAATAAAGGAAACCGTGATTTCAAAAAGTGAACTTGGCAATCCGGTTGCCGGTTTTGATGCAAACGGCAATGTAATATATGGAGGTGATTCGTCCGTCCTCGTAGATGGCGATACGGTATACCTCTATGTGGGGCATGATGCTTCTACGAATGACGGATATGTAATGCCGAATTATTTATGTTATTCTACGCAGGATATGAAAAATTGGACCTATCATGGCGTTGTAATGGATATGAAAAATGTAAGCTGGGGAACTACTGATACTGCATGGGCAGGACAGGTCACGAAACAAAACGGAAAATACTATATGTATTATTGCGCCGCAAACACGAAAGACAATTATGATAAGGCGATTGGCGTTGCTGTATCCGACAGTCCGACAGGAACATTTGTGGATATCGGAAGTGCATTGATTGCGGGTTCGCAAACGAATAGGAATTCTTTTCAGTGGCAAGATATTGATCCGACTGTATGGAAAGATACCGATGACAACGGTGAAGAACATATTTATCTGGCATGGGGAAATACACATCTGTTCATGTGTGAATTGAATCAGGATATGATTTCAGTGAAAGACCAAAATGGGGACAGTAAGATTACGTTAGATGAAGATCTCTGGCAGCAGTCAATTACAGGAATGTCCGGTACATATACAGAAGCACCGTGGTTATATCACAGACAGGATGAAAGCGGCAATTACTATGGGAAGTATTATCTTTTTTATGCGATGAATTGGAGAGAAGAGATGGCGTATGCCACGACAGACGATCTTACAAACGGAACGTGGACATTTGGCGGTCGGATTATGGAGCCGTCAGCGACTTCAAATACCAATCATATGGCTGTATTTGACTTTGACGGAAAAACATATTTTATGTATCATAACGGATCGTTGCCTTGGGGAAGCGGATACCGCAGAGTTGCAAGTATAGAAGAAATGACATTTGCAGATGACGGAAGTGTCAATTATATTCAGGAAACTGCAACCGGTCTGACGGGAACAAGCAATCAGATTTTAAATTCCGACAATGAACTGGTTGCGCATGAAAATTTCGCCAACTCTTTGAGTGATTCGGCTTATCCGATTACAAAATCTGTTTTGACAAGCAGCAGCGCGGATAAAAGCGATGCGATGTGGGAAATTGTTCCGGGTAAAGCCGATAAGGCAAACGAGGCATATGTATCAATCGAGTCATACAATAAGCCGGGGCTTTATTTGTCGGTAGATTCTTCCTATAATATTATTTTGACACAGGATTATCGTTCGGCAAATTCCTCCGGAATTACAGCAGATTCCAACAAAATGACCTTCCGTACTTTAGAGGGATTTTCAGGAAGCGGTGTAACTTTTGAAAGTGTTGCTTATCCGGGTTATTATCTGACTTCTGCAAAGGGAAAACTTATATTGAGCCAGAATCCGAACAACAAGGATTGCACATTTACGGTTGCTAAATCGGCAGATATCACATCAGTGAAGGCAAGAAAGACAACCAGAAGCTATTATGCGGGCGATACTTTGAAAGATAATGATATCCGTTTGACTATCAATTATGATGACGGCACCAGTGAATCGGTTCTAAAAGGATATATAAGCAATGCGTCAAGTATTGATATGAGTAAAGCGGGTATAAAGACTTTGACTGTATCGTATACAGAAAAAGGGATTACAAAGACCGCAGATATCAGTGTTACGGTTCAGAGCAAGCCATCCGCTGCACAGACTGAAATCCCAATCAAAAACGGAATATATCAGGTGGGGAATCTGAAATACGAGGTTACGAAGTCGGCTGAAAAAGGCGGTACAGTTACGGTTGCCGGGGCAAAATCGGATACATTGAAATCTATCACAATACCGAAGACCGTGGAAATAGACGGATATACATTTAATGTGACTGCCATAGGAAGTGGTGCCTTTGAAGATATGAAAAAATTAAAGACGATTACAATCGGCGATAATATTAAGAGCATTGGTTCAAATGCTTTTAAAGGAATCAATAAAGCTGCCGTATTCAAAGTATCTTCTTCCAAATATAAAACCATGAAGAAATTATTAACCAGTAAAACCGGTTATAGCAGTAAAACTATGACTATTAAAAAGATTTAATAGCAGAGGGGGAAAAGGCAATGAAATTTAAAAAGTTTTTCAGTGGTTTTATGGCGGCAGCTATGCTTTTTACAATGGTTTTTATAAATGACCAATTACTTATACAGGCGATGGAAGTGCCCACACCTGTAGCAACTTACGGATTTGACGGAACACTTGATGATGCAGCAGCGGTAGTGACGGGATTAGGAAATTATAGCGGAGAGGTAACATACGGAACCGGTAAATCAGGCAAAGAGGAGGATCAGGCCATTCAGCTTGGAAATTATGGACTCCATTTAAACCAGACGAACCTTGGTGACAACTATTCAATTTCTATGTGGGTAAATCCAAGCAGTACCGTAGCAACAAATTCGCCGGTTGTATTTTTAGGATATCATAATCCGGAGAAGTGGGTGGCAGTATCGGGAGAAAGTAACAGCAGCAGTTGTAAGGTATGGACGAATGGGACCAGTGACAGCGGAACAAAATATTCATGGAAAACGGTATCGACAGTGAGTCTGCCGGCAAGTACATGGAGTATGCTGACTTTGACACAGACAGGAGATACGTTGAGTGCTTATGTTGACGGCACCCTGATCGGAACAGGAAATGCCGTAAACGCATTAAATGGTGCAAATCAGAGTATCTGGCTCGGTGTTTCCTACTGGGATGCTGAATTTTCCGGTTTGGTGGATGATGTATCCGTTTATGATTCTGCATTAACAGAAGAAGAGGTACGTGCTCTATGTGAAAAGTCCGCAGAAGAAGTGTTTGCTTCCCAAGGTTTTACTGCTACGGCGGGCATAAGTGTATTTGAAGGCAATTCCTCTAAAATAAATGTGACACTTCCGTCTTTCGTTACCACAGCAAGTGTATCTTATGAATCGGAGGATACTTCTATTGCAAAGGTAGATTCCGAAGGAAACATAACAGGTGTATCAGTTGGTCAAACGGCAATTACAACCACAGTAACAGTAGGAGCAACAACCAAAACAGCCGAGACGACGGTAACGGTAAAAAGCATTGAGAATGTAAATGAGGATTTGGCAGTAGATTATGATTTTTCAAAGGCTGTAGGCGACGAATTGGTAGACATATCAGGACATGGTAATAATGCAACAATTCATAATTCCAGCTATGTTACATTTACCACAGAAGATGGTAAGAATGTTATGAATATCACAGATTCAAGCAGTTATTTGGATCTTCCTATGGGCATTATGGATGCATTGTCTGATAAGGAAAAATTTACGATAGAAGCTACTTATTCGAGAAGTACAGATGCGGGAGGAACTTCTTGGTTATTCTGTTTTGGTTCTAATCCGAAAACAGCAGGAACAAACTACATGTTCTATTGCCCGTATTTCAGCTATGGAAGCGGACAGGTAAGAGCCGGAATTAAAAACAGCAGCACAGAACAGTTGTTTTCAACAGGAATTCAGAATAACAATGATGAGTTTTATACGATTGATATGGTATTTGATGAGGGTACGATCAAATTATATATTGATGGTGTAAAAGTCGGCGGACAATTAGATTCCGGCTACAGCATTGAAAACGATGTTATTGCGGGCGGATGTGTCAATGAGATTTTGGGCTATATCGGAAAATCCTGTTGGTCAGTTGATACGAATTTTGTAGGAAAAATTTCTGCATTCCGTATTTATAACAAGGCAATGACAGATGAAGAAGTGCAGTTATCGGATCCGGCTTATCAAGAAAAGCTTCAGGAGGATTTAAATGAAAATCTGACGGAATCAAATATTATCGGAAGCAGAAACACTTCCGCTGAAGAAGTACGTTACAATTTAAGTTTGTCAAGTACTTTGAATGAAATGGATATAATATGGGATTCGAGCAATACGGATGTAGTCAGCAATAGAGGTATTGTACAAAACGGTATAAAAGATCAAACTGTAACATTGACCGCAACTGTTACATCCGGGGTGTTAACAGCATCAAAAAGCTTCACAATAACCGTAAAGGCATTGGATAAGACAAAGTTGGAGAGTGTATTGGCAGAAGCTGCAGGATATTACAATAATACATATTATACGGATGATTCAAGAGCAGCTTTGAAAAAGGTAATTGACAAGGCGCCGGCTGTAACGGTTCAGACAGAAGTGGATGCTTTGGTAACAGCGATTACAAGAGCAATTAAAAATCTGGAGTATGGCGCAGTATATCTGGATCCATTTGCGTATATTAAGGAGTCTGGCATTGCGGCTTCTAAGACGGTTTCTGTAAATGAAACAGCCAAGTTATTTACACTTCCGGATGAAATTAAAGATATGGTAACCGTATCCTATGCCTCCGGCAATACCTCAGTTGCAATATACAAAAACGGAGCAGTAACCGGATTAAAGGCAGGATATACATATGTAACGGCAACTGTGACGTCAAAATACGACGGATTTGCAATGAAATATCAGACCTTAGTATCCGTGGATACCGATATGTCTGGGGTTACCGTAACGTCAACTGTAACGGGTCTTGCAAAAGGAAAAACAACACAGATTAAGGTTTCCTATCCGGACAAAGTAAAGAATGCAGGGGCAGTTGTCACTTATACTGCTGCAGGCGCGGTATCGGTATCAGATTCTGGCAAGGTGACTGCGAAAAAGGACGGCAAGGGCACCGTAACGGTAAAAATAAAAGCCGGAGGCAAAAGCATTACAAAGAATCTGACCTTTCAGGTAGGAAGCATTTCCGGAAACAGTACGCTGAAAGTCAAAGAATCAACAACTCTGAAAGTGACGGGCATTTCAGGGAAAGTAAAATGGTCCGTAAACAAAAAAGAAATTGCATCCATCAATTCAAAAGGGAAGCTGACAGCAAAGAAAAAGGGGAAGGTAGTTGTCACTGCTAAGGTTGGCGGCGTAACAATCCAAAAAACGATTACGGTCAAATAAAACAACCAAAATAAAGACGCGGATAATAAAAAAGGAGAACAGTATGATTAAATATGGAAAAAGAATTTTAGCAGCCATATTGAGTTTTACTATGACGTTAACCCTGTTTCAGGGGTTAACGTTAATAGAAGCAAAGGCTGCAGCGATAACAGATGATTTAGTTGTGCATTATGACATGAGCCATGCGGACGGAAAACTGACGGACTTAACGGGAAATGAGCACAATGCCGCTTTAAAAGGGTTTACCGATTCGGATTTTACAACGGATGATTCTGGGAATGTATTAAATTTTGACGGCTCTTCGTCTAAATATGTGGAGATTCCATCCGGTACAATCACAGGGGAAACATTTACAATCGAAGCAACCTTTCAGGATAATACAAAGTCAAGCGCATGGCTGCTTACACTTGGCACAACGGTTGGAACTTGGCCAAATGTAGCAAACTATTTGTTTGTTTCGCCGATATCCAGTGACGGCAATTATGCAAACAGTATTCTGGCGGCTATCAAAAACAGTTCCACAGAGCTTCGTGTACCTAAAACAAAATTATTGACTCCGTCTACAACTTACAAAAATGTGGTAGATGTTGTATTTGATAACGGAAACGTCACTTATTACTTAAATGGTGAGGCATCAGAGGTAACCGCATCCGGCTATAAGATACAGGATATTTTAAGTGCGAACAGTACAGACAGCTGTATCGGTTACATTGGTAAATCCTTATATAGCCCTGATGCAGCATACAAAGGTACACTGTCTGATTTTAAGATTTACAGCACAGCCTTGACCTTAGAACAGATTAATCAGAACTATTCGGCGGCTCTTGGCAGTATTGTGACTTCAGGTTTGCTTGATACAATCTTAAGTGATAACAGCAGTGCAGATGCAGTTACAAAGAGCCTTTCATTTCCGTCTGAGATAAACGGAGTTTCACTGACATGGTCTTCTTCGGATACGACGGTAATTGACGATGACGGTACCTATCATTATACGGGTTCCGATCCGGTAACCATAACCATTACAGCAACCGGAACCTATGAAGATGAGACCATATTTACAAAGGATTATTCCATAACCGTTATCAGTCCCTTTGGGGAAGATTATAATACGCTGACTATTCCAAACGCAGATGATATCAGAGGAAATATTACGCTTCCGACAACAGGAGAAAATGGTTCCGTTATCACATGGGAGTCCTCAAATGATGAGGTGGTTTCTGTTGAAAGCAAAGAAAACGAAGGTTATGACACGAAACCGGCAGGTGTAGTGACAAGGCAGGATCAAGATACGAATGTTGTTCTGACAGCCGTACTTACATTGGACGGGAGTACTTTGACAAAAGAATTTGAACTGACAGTAAAAGCAAAGGCAGAAGTTGCAGATACAACAGATTACTTATTTGCGTATTTTATAGGCAATGGCTCCGGTGAGGAACAGATTTATTTTGCATCCAGTCAGAATGGAACAGATTGGGAAGAACTCAATGAGGAAGAGCCTGTATTAGAATCCACACTGGGAACAACAGGTCTGCGTGATCCGTTTATCATCAGGTCAGCAGAAGGGGACAAATTCTATCTGATAGCAACGGACCTTTGCATTGCAAAAGACGGAAATTGGACAACTGCTCAGCAAAACGGAAGCCAGTCAATTATGGTTTGGGAATCCGAAGATTTAGTCAATTGGTCCGCTCAGCGTATGGTGACTGTCAGTGCCGGTATTAATGCAGGCTGTACCTGGGCACCGGAAGCTTTTTATGATGAACTGACAGGTGAATATGTTGTATTCTGGGCATCAAAGGTTGCCGATGACAGCTATGCAAAACAGAGGATTTATTATTGTAAAACAAGAGATTTTTACACCTTTACAGAGCCGCAGGTATGGATTGACAGAAGTGTATCGACAATTGATACGACAGTTGTCAATGGAAATGACGGATATATCTATCGTTTCTCAAAAAATGAAGGCTCCGGAACCGTTGATGGTGAATCAGTAAGCGCAGCCACAACGTTCTTACAGAGATCAAAGACACTTCTTGGAACATGGGAGAATGTGACTTCTGCTTCATTAAAATCACAAAGCGGTGTGGAAGGGCCGACTTGCTTTAAATTCAATCAGGATGACAGCAACTCAGATAAATGGTGTCTTCTCCTGGATAACTACGGAAGCGGTGGTTACTATCCGTTAACGACGGACAGTTTATCAAATGCAGTTTTTGCGAAAATTACTGCCAGTCTTCCGTCAAAGCCGCGTCATGGTACGGTATTGAATATTACCAAAGAAGAATACAACACTTTAATGAGTGCATATTCTAAGGAAACTCCTGACGAAACACAGGATGAAGGAAATCTTTTGGCAGAATATGATTTTTCCGATGAAAAAGTCAGCGGAACCACAGACGGGTCGACGATTGAAGATGTTTCCGGCAATGGCAAGACAGCAACGATTAAAGGAAACGGTGCAGCTATAGCAGATAATGTGCTGACACTTCCGGGCGGAGCAGCCGGGTCTACTGCCGCGTATGTATCGATACCTGGTACGGTGTTTGAAGGTCATGATGCATTGACCATTTCGTTATGGTTAAAGAACGAAACAGGCTCGGGAGATTACAGTGCGATGTTTTTTGGCAGCAAAACCAAATATTATGGCGAGGGTACATCTACCTTTCCATTGAATTACTGGTTGTTGAATCCTGCTTCACCAAGTGGATATTTTAAGTCGGTATGGACGAAGTCCAATAATGCTTCTGCACCGTATAATACAGAAACAGCGGCATCTACCACAAAAACAGACGCTGGCTGGGGAATGTATACGACGGTAATTACGGCAGACAGCATTACCGGGTATTATAATGGTGTAAAAGTATCTACTGCAAGCAAGACCAATACGACGACTGATTTTGGTACGGGATTGGTTGCAGCACTTGGACGTTCCGGGTATAACGATAAGTTTTATAAAGGCGGCGTCCGGAATGTAAAGGTATATGATGCGGCGTTGTCACAGGATGCGATTACAAAAGAGTATAACAACGGTATTCTGGCTATAGACAAAGAAGCATTAACGTTGGGGGATACCAGTGCGGTTACTTCTGATTTAGAGCTTCCGGCAACCGGTTCAAAGGGCTCACAGATTACGTGGGGCAGCAGCAATACAGAGATTATTACGAATGACGGTAAGGTAACAAGACCGGCAACTGATAAAAATGTCAATGTTACAATGACAGCAACGTTATCGTCAGGTGATTTGACTGTTACAAAAGAATTTACAGTTACCGTTGTTGCGGCAAATATAACAAATCTTTTTAACGAAGCAGTTGCGGCATTACATGTAAAGTCAAGCACTACAGACAGTATTGCATTACCTGCAACAGCTGGTAATATCGGTGAAACACCGATTGCAATTGCATGGAAGAGCAGCAATACGAAGGTTCTTGCAAATGACGGAACAATGGTAAAACGTCCGGCTTCTGGGGAAGAGGATGTGACACTTACCGTATCGGCGTCAATTTCATATAATAACGGAACGGTAAAATTAGATGCGAAAAAAGACTTTTCGATTACGGTCCGTGCTGAGGATTATGGATATCTGATGGCATATACCAACAGTACTGAAACAACATCATTAGGAATGAGTCTCCATCTTGCATACAGCGCAGATAATGTTGACTATACGGCATTAAATTCCAACACAGGTATTTGCTTTGCCAACAATGCAGGCGGATCAAAGAACTCGAGTCCAAATGGTCTTGCATCACCTTATATTTTCCGAAAAGCAGACGGTACATATGGTATGATTGCCCGCAATTCTACCAGCTCCAGCTATATTTATGTATTTGACTCAACGGATTTGATTCATTTTACAAATGAGCGTAAGCTTGCAGTAAGTGCTGCCGTTACAACAGCTCCACAGTGCAGCTATGATGATGAAACAGGTATTTATACCATTTATTGGGGAGACGCAACAAATACCTATGCAACTACGACAAAAGACTTTGAGACAGTTCTTGCAACAACCACTGCCGCTTATACACCGACAACAGTGGAGAAGACCGGAAGCTGGCCGGATGGGGCAACAGCAGGTGGTGTACTTAATGTCAGCAAAACAGAATACGACCGTGTTGTGAATAAGCTGGGTGTTGTTAAAAATACCGGAATTGAACCGGTAACTGTAACAGCAGATGCGGGGGCAGATATCAAATCGCTTCTACCGAAAAAAGTTACGGCTAATTACAGCGATGGTTCTACCACAGATATGAATGTAAGCTGGAATCTTTCCAATGTAGATTTGAGTAAGGGCGGAACGTATGAAATAACAGGAACAATTAAACAGACAGAATATGCGAATCCATTTATTGAGCATCGCGCAGACCCGTGTATTTTTCAAGGTGAGGATGGCTACTACTACTTTACGGCATCCTATCCGATGAACGGTTCTTCAGATACAAATGGATACGATAAAGTTATTTTAAGAAGAGCTACGACGATTGAGGGATTACAGAATGCAACAGAAGTTACGATTTGGGATTGTGACAATTCCTCTACGGAATACCGCTATATATGGGCACCGGAATTCCACTATATCAACGGAGTTTATTATATTTTCTATACATCAAGTATAAGCTCTGGCAGTGTATGGAGTATCCGTCCGCATGTATTAAGATGCAATAACGCAGCAGATATCATGAACCCTGCTTCTTGGGAAGCCATGGGGCAGATGCAGGCAAAAAGCACAGATACACAGGCATTTACAGGTTTCTCTCTTGATATGACCTATTTTGAGAATAACGGACATCATTATGTGATGTGGGCACAGACAGACGGATATTCTTCTCTGTTTATAGCAGAGATAGATCCGGATCAGCCGTGGAAATGTGTTTCAGACAGTGTTAAAATAAGCATTCCTGAATATAGCTGGGAGCGTATTAATGAAAATGTAAATGAAGGTCCATCTGTTCTGATTCACGACGGAAAAATATATTGCACATTCTCAGCATCGGGAACCGGAGTAGAATATTGCATCGGACTTTTGACCGCGGATGCAGACGCAGATTTACTGGATGTGAATTCTTGGGTAAAACAGAGTTATCCGATATTAACCTCTGCTGATGTAGCAGGTGAATACGGTCCGGGACATAATTCATTTACAGTGGATGAAGACGGAAATGTGATTTTCGTATATCATGCCAGAGGTGAAGCGTGTTATAAGAAGCAATGCCAGTGGGCAAGTCAGAACTCACTGTATGATCCATGCCGTGATGCAAGAATTAAGAGAGTACACTGGGCAGCAGACGGCTCGCCGATTTTAAAAATGACCTATTCGGAAGAATTGGTTAGTAAGACGGTGAAAGCAATCGTTACAGTAAAGGCAAATACATTCTATACCTTAAAATATCTTGCTTCTACAGGCGGAAGTATCAGCGGACAGACACAGCAGAGTGTAGCAGCGGGTAAAAATGCAACAACTGTAACAGCAGTTCCGGCAACAGGCTACCGATTTGTGAAGTGGAGTGACGGCGTAACAACGGCATCAAGAACGGATACCAAGGTAACCGCAGGAAAGACGGTAACCGCATTATTTGAACCGCTTGCAGCAAAAGTAACACTAAATACGAAAAAGCTAACGCTTGGTGTAAAAGAAAGCTATACCTTGACAGCAGAGGTGACCCCTTCCAATGCAAATGCAGAAACGAAGAAGGTTACTTGGAAGACGAGTAATTCAAAGATAGCAACCGTATCTGCGAATGGAAAAATAACGGCAAAGAAAACGGGAAAGGTTAAGATAACCGCGACAACAGGAAACGGAAAGACAGCCACTTGCACGGTTACGGTTAAGGTGGCACCTTCCAAGATCAGTCTGAATGCAACGAATAAGACGTTGAAGAAGGGAAAGACCTTCCAGGTAAAGGTAAAGTTATCAAAGAATTCGGCAAGTAATAAAATTACTTACACTTCCAGCAATAAGAAGGTGGCAACCGTATCTGCTTCCGGTAAAATAAAAGCAATAAAAAAGGGAACTGCAACGATTACTGTTAAAACCTTTAATGGAAAGAGTCAAAAGATTAAGATTACGGTAAAATAGGAGCAGTAAGAATATGCGTTGATGTGCCAAAACAGTACATCAGCGCATATTCATTTACAAAGTTATATTTTTCTAAAGCATTACTTTTTTTGTGCCTTAAGATTAAGCAGAAAGAATACAATGGAAAGAATCGCCAGAATAGAATAAGTTAAGACATCCCATGTATCAATGAGCGGTTCATCTATTATGCGGGAAAGACTAAAACTGATGAAAAAGCATACAGGGATACCAATCAGAAAAGATATTGCCGCTGCCATCAATTTTTGGTCTTTTAATATTTTAAAAAGTAAAAAAACACTCCATAAAAATACAAGAGAAATAGCTGCCATTCTTATGCCGATAGGCATTATAAATGGATTGTCTTTGACAAGATTATCAATCACATATAAAAAGGGAATGATTAAAATAGTTAATGCGATCATAGTTCCCACGATTCCTTTTTTTCCAAATCGAATGACCGGAAAGAAGACCAGCCATGTAAAAAGAATGGAGCTAATTGGGAAGAGTGACCATGTAAAACCACCCGAAATTGCCATGTCACAGATAGAACATACTATAATACCAGCCAAAAGCAAGAAAGAGAAGGCTGCCGCACCTATAACCTGTAGATTTTTCACTTTGCTTTTCACAGCTTTGTCTGCATAGTGCAAAGCGTTATCAATACTTACTGTAGTATTTTCGGAAACAGAATTGCTTTTTTCACCATTCAATAACTCGCTTGCGGTTACACCAAGTATATTGGCAAGGTCTGGTAAGAGTGAGATATCCGGGTAGCTTAATCCGCGCTCCCATTTAGAAACAGCCTTGTCTGTAACATTCAGTTTAGAAGCCAAATCTTTTTGTGTCATCGACTTCGCTTTTCTCAATTCAGCAATAAATTTCCCCATTTTTTTATTATCCATAAATAACTCCTTTTCAGATTGTTTTTCTTATTCTTTATTATAAGTGAATAAGTAAAGCTTTTCCACCGACCATAGGTTGAATAACATAAAGTAAACCTATGGTAGAGTGATTGTTTTCGCTTTTAATCCTAATTTTTATTTTATCATACACCCTAGAATATTACTATAATGGATGAGATGACTTTTGGGAAAAGATATTCATAATATATCTTTTTGCAACATAAAATTATCGTAAAACGATAAAAATATATTGAATTGCAAAAATATCTGTGCTATAGTAATGAAAAAGATATGAAAGAAAAGAGGCAAGGTTATCATGAAGGATAAAATAACTATTTTAACAAAACTGTTATTGGATGCAATGTTTTTCGGGGGCATGTTTGTCTGCGTTACCCTTCCGATCAGTATCAAATTTTACGGAAATTACAATAAATATTTTGCGGAAAATTATATTGAGCTGTGTATTCTGTTTTTCTTATCAGGAATATTTGCGGTTCTGATTATATGGGAGCTGCGGAAAATGTTTCAATCCGTGCTAAAGGACGACTGTTTTACACGAGCAAATGTGATCAGCTTAAAACGAATGGGAAGCTACAGCTTTTCCATTGCATTTATCACCTGTTTTCGCTTGTTTTTATATCTGACACCTGCGGTGCTCGTGGTCATTTTGGTGTTTATCATAGCGGGGCTGTTCAGCAAGGTATTATCCCTTGTGTTTGATAAGGCGGTAACGTACAAATTGGAAAATGACTTAACGATTTAGGAGGAGTCTATGGCTATTATAATAAATTTAGACGTGGTTATGGCACAGCGGAAAATGGGCTTGACGGAGCTTGCCAGCGAGGTAAACATAACAATGGCAAACCTCTCCATTTTAAAAAATAACAAAGCAAAAGCGATCCGGTTGTCCACTCTGGAGGCAATATGCAAGACACTTGACTGTCAGCCGGGGGATATTCTGCAATATGTGGAGGATGACGGGGAGAATGAAGAGCGTGAATAGCTCTGAAATGGAGGAAAAAATGATGGAAGAAGAAAATAAAGTTTTAACACCAAGAACCTATATGACAACAGAGGACATTGAATCAAAGGAACGAAAGTTAATAAAGGAAAATTATCAATTTTTTGGTTTGGCAAGTATTTTGTATGCAGTCTTTTACACCTTTTGCGTGTACAAAAACGCTGACGGTATTACCCTGCCGCTTTTACAGGTGGGGACGATTTCCTACTATATTATTTTTTTAAGAAAGCTAGGCTTTGAGCTAAAAAAAGGCTCCTACTTTTATATGGTTTCCATTCTGCTGCTCGGTCTCTCGATTTTCCTGACGGACGATTGGAAGATAAATATATTAAGCAAGACAGCGATATTTGTACTTCTTGTTATTTTTATCCTGCATCAGCTCTATGAGGATTCCAAATGGACAATCGGAAAATATCTGGCGTCATTTGCAGTATTAGGCTTAGAGAGCATTGCGGCAATTCCTTTTCCTTTTGCGGACGCGGCAAGGGCAGTAAAGGAGAAGCAAAAAAAAGAAGACGGAAAGATAAAATATATTTTGATTGGACTTGGGATTGCCGTACCGCTTACCCTTCTTATTATGGCGCTGCTTTTGAGTGCAGATGCGATTTTTGCTAATATTTTTGCCGATATGATAGATGGATTAAAGGTGTTTCAGAATATCTTTTCGATATGTCTTACCGCACTGTTTGCCTATATCGGTATTTACTGCTTTATAAACGGAGCGGCGAAGAAAAACATCAAAGAAGAGGTGAAGGATCAAAGAATTTTGGAACCGCTTATTGCGAACACGTTTTTAGGAGTTATCAGCGTGGTCTATGTTATGTTCTGTGCCGTACAGATTATGGGATTATTTGCGGCTAGTATGAAACTGCCGGAACATTATTCTTATGCGCAATACGCGAGAGAAGGATTTTTTCAACTGTTGTTTGTATGTGCTATCAATATTCTCATTGTTTTGTGCTGTATGGCGTTTTTTAAGGAGAGCAAGGCACTAAAAGGGCTTCTCACTCTGATATCCGTATGTACTTATATTATGGTTGCATCCAGCGTGTACCGTATGCTGCTCTATGTCCAGATATACCATTTTACTTTTTTAAGACTTTTTGTACTTTGGTCACTTCTGGTGATAGCCCTGCTGATGGCAGGAATTATGGTATGCATATACCGCGAAAGCTTTCCGCTGTTTCGGTATTGTCTGACGGTCGTGACAGCAGCGTACATTGTGTTTGCGTTTAGTCACCCTGATTATCTGATTGCAAGCTATAACATAAATGCGATAGAAAAGGCAGAGAAAGAAGAGTTCAGCATGGATTACGGCGGAGTCAGAGACTTTTATTATCTCACCTCCTTGTCGGCAGATGCCGCGAAAGCGCTTGCATCCTATGAAGGAGAAACTCTGACCTCCTATGGCGAAGACGAGGACAGTATAAGGGCATATTTTAATAAAATAAAGGAAAAATCAGAAAAGCTTACACCACGTACCTTTAATATATCCAGATATATAGCGGGAAATATTGCAAAGGAGTATCTTAAGTAGATTTCAGGTGTCAAAAGCTCTGTCAAAACGATAAGTTGTGTTATCTCTTGCTTTGTGATATGCTAATAGGACAAAAACAAGAAATGCATAGGTTAAAGGAGAAATTAGTTTCGGAATGAATGATAAAATTATATTTAGGGAAATGCTTTCTGAGATTGGAACGGTAGCGGAGACAAAGGGAAATAAACTGACGGTTGAGGAAATAAAGGAATTTTTTAAAACGGCTTCACTGACAGAGGAGCAGATGGAGCTGGTATATGGCTATCTGGAAGCGAATAAGATTACAGTTGAGGGTCATGAAAAGGGCGAGACGGCAAAGCTGTTTGAGACTCAGACAAAGGAAGAGGCGCAGGAGGAAGAAGGCACTGAAGAAAAGAGTGAGATTCAGGCGTCAGAGTCCAAGATAAAGGTGCAAGGCGAGGACAGTAAGTATCTTGATATGTATCTGGAGGAATTGGAAAGTATTTCTCCGGCAAGCGAGAGTGAGAAAAAAGAGCTGTATGGTCAGGTGCTTCAGGACAATCCCCTCGCAAAAAGCAGATTGATTGAGATTTACCTTTCAAGAGTGGTGGCGCTTGCGAAAAATTATGTAAACCAAGGAGTCGCCTTAAGTGATTTAATTCAAGAGGGAAATATCGGCTTGATGCTCACCCTCGATACGATGGAAGAGATTGCAGAGACACGGGTGGAAGCCGCACTGGAAAACGGAATTGTCACAGCACTTCAAAATGCCGTTGAGGAGGCAGATTCACTTGTGAGCGCAGGTAAGCAGATTGTGAACAGAGTGAACTACCTAAACGAAGGCGCCAAAAATCTGGGTGAGGAACTTGGAAGAAGGGCAAGTGTGGAAGAGCTTGCAAAATATATGGAGATGTCTGAGGAGGAAATCGCAGATATCATCCGTGTGTCCGATGGTGAAATTGTTGTTTTGGAAAATGAAGATAAAAAAGAACGAGAATAAGAACCTTTTATACAAAAAAGAAGAAGCTGAAAGCAATCAAAACTTTCAACTTCTTCTTTTTTGTATATAAATGTGCCAAAGTGCACCTTATTCCGTTTTTTCATCGAAGTCAGCCTCGTCCCCATCAGGGAAGCTCATCGTGCTGATTGTTGAAAAAGCCTCCGGCAGATAAAGGCGAACCTTTTCGATGCGCTGTTTCTCTACCTTTTCCGCAACAAGACGGATTCCGTTTTCCGTGACAGCTTCCTCGCCCGTCTCAGGGAGATGGTCAAGCAGCTCAATTAAAATACCGCCGATGGAGTCATAATCCTCCGAAATAATATCAAAATTTAATAAATCATTAATGTCGTCCAGCTTCATGGAGGCTTCAATTACATACTCCCTGTCGCTAATCTGCTGAATTAGGTCCTCCTCGTCTGTGTCATACTCATCTCGGATTTCACCGACGATTTCCTCCAGCAAGTCCTCTAATGTGACAAGCCCTGCCGTAGCACCATACTCGTCAAGAACAATTGCGAAATTAATGGAGCTTTTCCGCATTTCCATCATAAGCTCAGACGTCTTTTTATATTCATATGTAAAGTAAGGCTCGCGTAAAAAATCACGGATACAAAATTCTTCCTGCGGATTGTATAAAAGCAAATCCTTTACGTTGATGATACCGATTACATTGTCGGTTGTATCCTCGTAAACAGGAAGTCTTGTGAACTTCACTTCCTTGTATATCTCAATCAATTCCGAGTAAGTACAGTCAACATCCAAAAACGTGATATCAATTCTTGGAACCATAATGTCTCTTGCCAGAGAATCACCAAAATCAACCACATTATATATCATCTGCCGCTCTTCCCGCTCCAGTACCCCGTCTTCATGGCTGACATCAACGATGGAACGAAGCTCATCCTCTGTAATCACCTTTGTTTTGATCGTGGCGTTGACGCGGAAGATTTTCAGCACCGCAAAGGAAATTGCACTTGCCAAGAAAATAACCGGACGAAAAATAAGCAAAAGCAAATAAATAGTATTTGCATAGGCAAAAGCAACCTTTTCGGCATATGCTCTTGCAAGTGTTTTCGGTATAATTTCTCCGAAAACAAGAATTAATATAATTATAATAAAGATAGCTGCAATACCTGCAACAGTATTTCCCCATACGCTGATGGAAAAGAGAACCGTAAGTGCAGCGGCAGCGAGATTGACAGCGTCATTGCCGATTAGTATTGCACTGAGCATTTTGCCCGAGTCATCAATTATTTTTAATATCTTCTCTGCCCGTTTGTTCTTGTCCTCTGCTAAGCTCTTAACCCAAGCTTTATTTACCGAAGTAAACGCACCCTCCGCAGAAGAAAAAAATGCGGACAATAATATAAGAAACAATAAAAGAAATAACTGTGTGACCTCACCTGAATCCAATAAAACCAACTCCTTCTTAATTAATACACCTCACATATAAGTTAAAATATACAGTATAACCGATAACATTGTCAAGGTTTGAAATACCGAGGGAGCAAAATAAGATAACAGCCTGCGCTCAACTTGTGTTATAAAAAGTACCAGATATGCCTAAAAATCCAACCAATCGGGCAAATATGTTATTCTCTCCCTGTAAAGATTAATAAAATGAAAACCAGGAGGGTATCATGAAAGAAAAGAAGGCTATTTCTAAAGTGACGGCAGCCATCGCATATATCATATGCGCGGTTATTGTTGTCAGTCTGGTGATTGGAAATTACTACGCTTTGAAATATCAAAATCTTATTTCGGTGCATTTCAATCAGTCAACCCAGAAAATTGTATCGACAGAAGAAGAGGCAACAGACTACTTCACAAGCGATTTTTTAAGCGATGAAGAGCGTACTGCCTATTTGCAGGAGCTTGGAACAAGAATTGAAGCGGAAGGAATTGTACTCTTAAAAAATGAAGGAAATACACTTCCGTTAAGCTCAAACACCAAAATCAGCTTGATTGGTCAGGATAGTGTAGATCCTGTTTATGGCGGCGGAGGAGCAGGCTCTGTGGATGCGTCAAAGGCGATAAACTTAAAAACAGCATTTGAAAGTGCAGGCTTTGAGATTAATGAGACACTGTGGAATTTTTATGAGACAGGGGAAGGCTCCTCTTACAGAAAAGCGACACCTGACGTGTACGGAATGGGTTCCTTTGCCGTAAATGAAGTGCCGCAGGATGTTTATACCGATGCGGTGAAAGAAAGCTTTCAGGAATATAACGATGCAGCAGTTGTTGTAATCGGACGCTCCGGAGGAGAAAGCTCAGACCTTTCCAGCACACCGGGAGAGAACGGATATTTGTATTTAGAGCCGGATGATAATGAGAAAGCAATGCTTCAGATGGCGGTTGATAACTTTGATAAGGTTATCGTGCTGCTAAATACACAGAATCCGATGGAGCTTGGATTTTTGGAGGAATATGATGTTAATTCCTGTATGTGGATTGGCGCTTTAGGTGAGACAGGTGCTTATGCGGTTGCACAGGCGCTAAACGGTGAAGTAAATCCGTCCGGTGCATTGGTAGACACCTATGCTTATGACTCTTTAAGCGCACCGAGCATGATGAACTTTGGAAACTATACCATCACAAACAGTACCGTTGACCGAGGCAATGCGTATATGGTATATGGAGAAGGCATTTATGTAGGCTATTTATATTATGAGACAAGATATGAGGATGTTGTACTAGGAAACGAAGATAAGTCAAATTATGACTACCAGACAGCAGTACAGTATCCGTTTGGATATGGCTTGTCCTATACAGATTTTGCATGGTCAGGTTATGAGGTGAAGGAGACAGATAGTACTTACGAAATATCTGTCACAGTAACAAATGAAGGGGCAGCTGCCGGAAAAGACATTGTACAGATTTATATGCAGTCTCCGTATACAGACTATGATAAAGAGAACGGCATTGAGAAGGCTTCTGTTGAATTAGTAGGCTTTACCAAGACCTCAAATCTGGAACCGGGCAAAAGTGAGACAGTGACGGTTACAGTTGATAAGGAAGAGATGAAGGCATATGATGCCAAGGGATACGGCACCTATATTGTGGATGCAGGGGATTATTATTTCACGGCAGGTAACGATGCACATGAGGCACTGAACAATATTCTTGCGGCAAAAGGAAAAACAACAGCAGATAGTATGGATTATGACGGAAATGCTGATTTTACATCAATGGTAACGGTAGACAGTCTGGATTCAGAAACATATGCGGTATCCCAGACTACAGGAAATGAGATAACCAATCAGTTTGAAAAGACAGATATGAGTTATTACGATTCAGAATTACAATATTTAAGCAGAAGCAACTGGGCTGGTACATGGCCTGCTACCTATGCAGACGGAGCGTTGACAGCATCAGACGAATTGTTGGCTGATTTGAAAATCTCCTATACAGAGGATGAAAATGCAGAGGCTCCAGTAACCGGTACAATCAATGAGGAGCTTGGCAAATTAAATGCAGCTACGCTGATCGGAACGGATTATGAGGATATGCTGTGGGGTACCCTGATTGAGCAAATGTCAGTTGCGGAACTGGACAGCTTGGTGAGAATAGGTGGATATTCTACGGTTAATGTAGAATCCATTCAGCTTCCGGCGACCGTAGACAAGGATGGTCCGGCAGGAATTTCATCCACATTGGTAGGCGGTGAAAGCGGAACAGCTTATCCGCCGGAGATTGTATTGGCATCTACATGGAATGTGGAATTGTCAGAGGAATTCGGAAAAGGCATAGGTGAGGACAGCCTCGCACTTGACGTGGAGGTTTGGTATGCACCGGCAGCAAATATTCACCGTTCTCCATACAGCGGAAGAAACTTTGAATATTACTCAGAGGACAGCTATATTTCAGGAAAAATGGCAGCGAGTACGGTTCGCGGAGCACAGTCAAAAGGTGCTGTAGTTACCGTAAAGCATTTTGCAGTGAATGATCAGGAAGGCAACCGTGTCGGCGGAGCGATGTTTGCAAATGAACAATCCGTTCGTGAGATTTATTTACGCCCGTTTGAGACTGCGGTTCGTGAAGGAAATGCACTTGGCATGATGGCGAGCATGAATCGAATTGGAGCACGCTGGACTGGCGGACATTACGGTCTTATGACAGCAACATTGAGAGATGAATGGGGCTTCAAGGGAATGGTCGTGACAGACCAGGCATCCTTCTCCGTATTTGCTTATGAGGACCTCAGAGAAGGCTTGGAGGCAGGAACCGATCTTTGGTTAAACACGGACGCAGAGCTTTGGAAGCTTGCCGATGAGGAGATGACCCCGACGGTGCTGAATAATATGCAAAGAGCTGCCAAAAACGTTGCATACGCAATTACAAACAGCAACGCAATGAACGGATTATCGGCAGACAGCAAATTGGTTGCCGTAACGCCTCTCTGGAAAAAGGGATTAATTGCAATGGATATCGTTGTTGGCGTTGCAGTGGTACTCACACTTATCGTTGTAACAAGAAAATTGATAAGAAGAAATGATAATAAATCAAAAGTAGAGATAGTGTAAAAATCATACACATAGGTGTATAATAAGAAGTAATTAAATGTTTAGACCTCGGCAGCCCGAAAGGGCTGCGGAGGCCTTTGCTGTGTAAAAGTAAGTTTTAAGGAACTTTGTAAGGAGAGACGATATGAAGCTTGCCATTGTTGATGATGAAGTAAAGACAACGGACTTATTCGAAAGCTATGTCAGACAGTTTGAAAGGGAAAACGGAAATGAGATAGAGGTATCGGTGTTTCATAATCCGAATGATTTTTTAAACGATTACAGTAAGGATTATGATTTGGTATTTTTAGATATTGAGATGCCCGCCTTAAACGGAATTGAGACGGCAAGGGAACTGAGGCGGATGGACAGAAGTGTCGTGCTGTTGTTTATTACAAATATGGCACAATATGCGATTGCCGGTTATGAAGTGGAAGCCCTTGATTTCGTGCTAAAGCCCCTGTCTTATGCAGAATTTACCTTAAAAATGCAAAAGGCAATGCGCTATATTACAAGAGATCAGGATAAGAAGCTGACCATTCAAACGGCGGAGGGGCAGGTACATTTATATGTATCGGATATTTATTATATTGAAGTAATCCGGCATTATTTGATATATCATACAATAAACGGAACTTACACGGCCCGCGGTGTGCTGAAGGAGGTAGAGGAGATGCTGAAGGAATATCATTTTTCCAGAAGCAATCATTGCTATCTGGTCAATATGAAATATGTAAAATCGGTAAACGGCAGTGTCATAAAGGTAGGGAAGGAAGAGCTGCAAATCAGCAGAAGTAAGAAGGCTGAATTTTTAAAGGAATTTACAAAATTTATGGGAGGTATGAGCAGATGAGTGCCCTTGATGTGTTTGAAGAAATACGTTTTATCCTGGAGCTTCTTTTGGCGGAGCAGGTCTTTGTATGGAACTTTGCAAAACGAAAGAAACAATTTTGGCTCAAGCAAATAGCAGGAACCGCATTGCTTATTTTATTGTCTGTCGTTTATATCGGTATTCGTGAATATGCAGAAAGTTTTTCTCTTCCGCTTATTATCCATGTAGTGTCTGTTTCGTGGTATATTTTTCTTGCACTTTTGACGCTGATTTATATTTATATATGCTACGAAATAACGTTATGCGATACTTTGTTTATGGGGATAGCGGGATATTCCGTACAGCATATCGAATATATCGTGGTGAATGAAGTGATTGCCAGAGGAATCTGGACGGAGCTGACAGACAGCTTATGGCTTTATATTCTGGTTTGTGCGGGGACATGCCTCTTCTGGTATTATCTGATTGCGCAGATTTTTGCAAACAAATTAAAAGCCTGCGGGGGAATCTTATTTGAAGATAATATTCAAACATTTCTCTATTTTCTTTTGATGCTTATTGTATTACTTTTCTCCTCCTTTTTGGGGCAGACTATATTTTTAAACGGGACAACCGATTATAGTAATGTGAATTATCAGGGGGCAATTTATGATTTCTTTAACTGTACGCTTGTGCTTGTGGTGCAGTACAATATTTTCCGTGTCAGTACCTTGAATAAAGAAAAGGAGATTGTAAAACAGCTTCTCTATGAAAGACAGAAGCAGTACAATCTGTCAAAGGAAAATATTGATATCATCAACCGAAAATGTCACGATTTAAAGCATCAGCTTCAAGCCTTAAAGAACGCCAAAGATGAGGAATGGGACAAATACATAACAGAGGTCGAGGACTCTATTATGATATATGACAAGGTGATAAAAACCGAAAATGAAGTGCTGAATACCATATTATCCGAAAAAAGCCTTTACTGTGAGAAGCATCATATTAACCTGTCTTGCTTTGTGGATGCCGGACAGTTAGATTTTATGAGTACGCTGGATATTTATGCGCTCCTTGGAAATGCATTGGACAACGCGATTGAGTCGGTAAGCAGACATAAGGATAGGGAAAAAAGAGTGATTAGCTTCACGATTTCAGCAAATGAAAACTTCCTTTGTATTCAAACCAATAATTACTATGAAGGAGATATGGAGATTGTGGACGGTCTGCCGGTAACAACCAAGAAAAATCAGGATTATCATGGCTTTGGAATGAAGAGTATGAAGCATCTTGCGGAGAAATACGGCGGTACCTTGTACAGCAGTCTGGAGAATCATATTTTTCTGCTTCAGATTGTGATACCGATTCCGGCGGAGTTTACAAGACTGCTTAAGGAGAAAAAGGCTTTGAATTAAATGAAGAAAATTATAAAATACTATTGACAAAAATAATGCAAGGTGATATGTTAGGTACATGGATGTTAGCACTCTACATCAATGAGTGCTAACAAACTCCAAAAACTGGTGACAGACATCTTATTTGAAAGGAGTGACGAGGTTGGAGTTAGACGAGAGAAAGGCAAAAATATTACATGCCATCATAAGAAACTATTTGGATACCGGTGAGCCGGTCGGTTCAAGAACTATATCCAAGTATTCCGATTTGAATTTAAGCTCTGCGACAATTCGAAATGAAATGTCTGACTTAGAAGAACTGGGATATATCATTCAGCCTCACACCTCAGCAGGACGTATTCCGACAGACAAGGGTTATCGGTTATATGTAGACCAGATTTTGGAGGAAAAGGACAGGGAAGTTTCGGAGATTAAAGGTCTTATGGTTGAGAAAGCCGATAAGATGGAATTAATTCTAAAACAGGTAGTGAAGCTCTTGGCAGCCAACACGAACTATGCCACGATGATTTCTTCTCCGAGATATCAGAAAAATAAGCTTAAATTTATTCAGCTTTCGCAGGTAGATGACGAACACATCTTAGCGGTTGTGGTAGTTGAGGGTAACATTATCAAGAATAAAATTATTGACTCTTGCGAAACATTGGATAATGAAACAATACTAAAGCTTAATATACTTCTCAATTCCAATTTAAATGGATTATCGATAGATGAAATCAACTTGGGTGTAATTTCCCAACTAAAGGAGAAAGCAGGCATACACAGTGACATTGTAAACAGTGTGCTGGATGCTGTTGCAGAGGCGATTAAATCAGACGAGGATTTGGAGATTTACACAAGCGGAGCAACCAACATTTTTAAATATCCTGAACTTAGCGATTCGGAGAAGGCAAGTGAATTGATATCTGCCCTTGAGGAAAAGCAGCAGCTTGTCAACCTGGTCACGGAGACGCTGGCAGAGGGGAATGACAATGGAATTCAGGTTTATATAGGAAGTGAGACACCGATACAGACAATGAAGGATTGCAGTGTTGTAACTGCAACCTATGAGCTTGATGAAGGCGTGAAGGGTACGATAGGAATTATCGGTCCGAAGCGAATGGATTATGAAAAGGTGTTGGACAGTCTGAAAATACTGATGAAGCAGCTTGATGGAATGTTTAAAAAGACTTAGAAAGGCGGTAAGAAAATTTGGCGGATAATGAAATGCAAAAGGAAGATTTGAATATAGAGGAAGATACGGTCGATACGGATACGATAGAGACGGATGTGGAACAATCTATAGAAGAAACAACCGATGCTGTTGAAGAAACAGAGGAAGAGGCGACAGACGGTGAGGAACCGGAGGACGGTGAAGAGCCGGCTGAGAAAAAAGGCTTCTTTGGCAAAAAGAAAGAAAAGAAAGACAAAAAGGATGAGCAAATCGAAGAATTAACCGATCGGTTAAAAAGAACGATGGCAGAATTCGAAAACTTCCGAAAACGTACTGATAAGGAAAAAGAGCAGATGTTTGAGGTTGGAGCAAAATCAGTGATTGAAAAAATACTTTTGACAGTGGACAATTTTGAAAGAGGATTGAAGGCTGTCAGCGAGGAAGAGAAGAACACCCCGTTTGTAGAAGGTATGGATATGGTATATAAGCAGCTGATAAGCTCACTGGAAGAAATCGGCGTCAAGCAGATTGAGGCCGTAGGAAAAGAGTTCGACCCTAATATTCACAATGCGGTTATGCATGAGGAAAATGAAGAATTAGGTGAAAATGTGGTATCTGAGGAGTTACAAAAGGGATACCTGTATAGAGACAATGTAGTTAGATATAGCATGGTAAAAGTAGCAAATTAGGAGGCAACGATCATGGGAAAAATAATAGGAATTGACTTAGGAACAACAAACTCTTGCGTGGCAGTTATGGAAGGCGGAAAGCCAACCGTTATTTCAAACGCAGAAGGCTTTAGAACAACTCCGTCTGTAGTAGCATTTTCAAAGACAGGCGAAAGATTAGTAGGTGAACCTGCAAAACGTCAGGCAGTTACGAATGCTGACAAGACAATCTCTTCTATCAAGAGACATATGGGAACCGATTACAGAGTTACAATTGATGATAAAAAATATTCACCACAGGAAATCTCTGCTATGGTGCTTCAGAAATTAAAAGCAGATGCAGAAAACTATTTAGGCGAGAAAGTGACAGAGGCTGTTATCACAGTACCTGCTTACTTTAACGATGCACAGAGACAGGCAACAAAGGATGCTGGTAAGATTGCAGGACTTGATGTAAAGCGTATCATCAATGAGCCTACGGCAGCAGCACTTGCTTACGGCCTTGACAATGAAAAAGAGCAGAAGGTTATGGTTTATGACTTAGGCGGCGGTACATTCGACGTATCTATTATCGAAATCGGCGATGGCGTTATCGAAGTTTTGGCTACCTCCGGTGATAACAAATTAGGTGGAGATGATTTTGACCAGAAGATAACAGATTATATGCTTGCAGAGTTCAAGAAACAGGAGGGTGTAGACTTATCAACCGATAAGATGGCACTTCAGAGATTGAAAGAAGCAGCAGAAAAGGCGAAGAAGGAATTATCCTCCGCTACGACAACGAACATCAACCTGCCTTTCATCACTGCAACAGCAGACGGTCCAAAGCACTTTGATATGAATTTAACAAGAGCTAAATTCGATGAGTTGACACATGATTTAGTAGAAAGAACAGCAAAACCGGTTCAGAACGCATTGAGCGATGCCGGACTTTCAGCTTCCGAGATTAGCAAGGTATTATTGGTTGGTGGTTCCACACGTACACCGGCTGTTCAGGATAAAGTAAAGCAGTTGACAGGACAGGAGCCATCCAAGACATTGAACCCAGACGAGTGTGTTGCACTTGGTGCTTCCATTCAGGGCGGTAAGCTTGCCGGAGATGCAGGCGCAGGCGAAATCCTTCTGTTAGACGTAACACCGTTGTCACTTTCCATCGAGACAATGGGTGGTATCGCAACAAAGCTGATCGAGAGAAATACTACAATTCCTACAAAGAAGAGCCAGGTATTCTCAACGGCAGCGGATAATCAGACAGCGGTTGATATCAATGTAGTACAGGGTGAAAGACAGTTTGCGAAAGACAATAAGTCTCTCGGACAGTTCAGACTGGATGGTATCCCACCTGCAAGAAGAGGTGTTCCTCAGATTGAAGTAACCTTTGATATCGATGCAAACGGTATTGTTAATGTTTCTGCTAAGGACTTAGGAACCGGTAAGGAACAGCATATTACAATTACAGCAGGCTCTAATATGTCTGACGGTGATATCGAAAAGGCAGTGAAGGAAGCAGCTGAATTCGAGGCACAGGATAAGAAACGTAAGGATGCGATCGATGCAAGAAACGATGCAGATTCTATGGTATTCCAGACAGAAAAGGCATTGGATGAAGTTGGAGATAAATTAGACGGAAATGATAAGACAGCAGTGCAGGCAGATCTTGCAGCATTAAAAGAGCTGATTGAAAAATCAAATCCAGAGGATATGTCAGAGGCTCAGGTTGAAGAAATCAAGGCTGCAAAAGAAAAACTGATGACAAGCGCTCAGCAGCTTTTCGCAAAGGTATATGAGCAGGCTCAAGGAGCAGGCGCAGCGGGTCCTGATATGGGCGGAGCTGGTCAGCAGGATTATCAGGCAGACGATGATGTAATCGACGGTGATTATAAAGAGGTTTAATATAACTCAATAGAGTTTTCATTAGGGACATATTCTTTACAATGTGTCCCTAATGGTGTATATTATATGTTTGTGTTTTAGTAATATGCCTATTACATAGGTAAGATGGAGGTTAATATGGCAGACAAGAGAGATTATTATGAAGTCCTCGGCGTCGAAAAAGGTGCAGATGATGCAACGATAAAGAGTGCATATAGAAAGCTGGCAAAGAAATATCATCCTGATATGAATCCGGGAGACGTGGAAGCGGAGAAAAAATTTAAAGAAGCTTCCGAGGCATATACGGTCTTGAGTGATGCGGATAAACGCCGTCAGTATGACCAGTTTGGTCATGCCGCATTTGACGGAGGAGCAGGTGGCGCCGGCGGCTTTGGCGGCTTTGATTTCAGCGGCGATATGGGAGATATTTTCGGGGATATTTTTGGAGATATTTTCGGTGGCCAAAGTAGAAGCAGGAGACCGAATAATGGTCCGATGAAGGGCGAGAATGTCAGGACAAGACTGAATATCACCTTTGAAGAAGCAGTTTTTGGCTGTGAGAAAAATGTTAGTGTCAGTATAAAGGAAACTTGTCAGACGTGCAGCGGTTCAGGAGCAAAACCGGGAACAAGCGCTCAGACCTGTCCGAAGTGTAGCGGAAAGGGACAGATTGTTTACACATCCCAATCACTCTTTGGAACGGTTCGTAATGTGACGACCTGTCCGGATTGTCAGGGAAGCGGTAAGGTTGTAAAAGAGAAGTGTACGGATTGCCACGGAAGCGGTTATATTGCTGCGAGAAAGACAATCGAGGTATCCATACCGGCGGGTATCGATAACGGACAGAGTATTCGTATCCGTGAAAAAGGTGAGCCGGGCATCAACGGTGGTCCAAGAGGTGATTTGCTTGTTGAGGTTGCGGTTGCAAGACACCCGATTTTCCAGCGTCAGGAATACAATATTTTCTCGACCGCCCCGATTTCATTTGCTCAGGCGGCTATCGGCGGTGAGGTGAAGATTAATACGGTGGACGGCGAAGTGCTTTACGAAGTGAAGCCGGGAACCCAGACGGATACAAAGGTAAGACTGAAAGGAAAAGGTGTGCCTTCCCTTCGAAACAAGGCACTGCGAGGTGATCACTATGTTACCTTGGTTGTTCAGGTGCCGGATAAGCTTTCCGAGGAGCAAAAAGAATTGCTGCGTAAATTTGACTCATTGAGCGGCAGTACGCTGAGCAGTGGTACAGCAGGTACGACATCCGGCGGCGGAAAGAAGAAAAAGAGCTTTGTGGATAAAATAAAAGAAAATTTTGAGGATTAAACAAGATGAAGCTGTAAACAGCTTCGCTTGTCATGAATAAGAATAGAACCTGCCTTGGGCAGGTTCTATTTAAAATTATACCGAAATTCGCAAAAAGGGTTTGACATTAGCTGCATTTATAGAGATAATATCTATGATGATTTAGATTTATATAAAATATTTTAGTTAAAGAGAGGTAGTGCGACGATGAGTGAAACAAATTGCAAGAGTACAGGCAGCTTCACTTTGCCGGGAGAGTCAGGATATGAGGAATTGACATTAAAAATGGCTGAGAAATGGGGAGCCGACGTAATTCGAGACAGCGACGGAACCGTATTGTCAGATGAGATTTTAAATGCCGGATATGGTATTTACTCCACCATATGTATTATTCGTGACCACAATGAATGGGCAAAGAAGAATTTAGATAAGCTTCAACAGTCATTTTTGATGACAAATCCAAAGGTGGCAGATGATACAAGCGTAACCTTTTATTTGATGGAGGACTTTTTTGAGGAGCAGTTTAGAGTGAATGCGTCCGAGGCTTCTTTAAAGTACTGGCAGGTATATGACCGCACTACAAATACAGAGGTTCCGAGAGAAAAATGGAGCTTTTCTGAGGCAGACGAAAGTGTGACAGTTAAAGGAATCACACCTTGGCATAAATATACCGTGAGCTTTCTCGCATACCGTATCTGGGAAGAAATTTCCATGTACAACCATACGACAAACAATTGGGAAAAAGAGCATTTGATGCAACTTGACCCAAGACATAAAGAGACACAGGAGTATATGCTTGAGTGGATGGAAAACTGGTGCAAGACCCACCCGGATACAACGGTAGTGCGCTTTACCTCCATGTTCTACAACTTTGTGTGGATTTGGGGAAGCAGCGAGAGAAACCGTCATCTGTTTTCGGACTGGGGTTCCTATGATTTTACGGTAAGCCCGCTTGCTCTTGATGAATTTGCTCAGGAATATGGCTATTCTCTGACTGCAGAGGATTTTATCAACAAAGGAAATCTTCATGTGACTCATATGCCGGCAGATCAGCACAAGCTTGACTGGATGGACTTTATTCATGACTTTGTCATTAAATTTGGCAAAAAGCTGGTGGATATGGTTCATGAATATGGAAAACAGGCTTATGTATTCTACGATGACAGCTGGGTAGGTGTGGAGCCTTACAGCAAGCGTTTCAAGGAATTTGGCTTTGACGGAATTATCAAGTGTGTATTCTCAGGCTATGAAGCGAGACTTTGTGCAGGTGTGGATGCACCGACTCATGAGCTGAGACTTCATCCGTATTTATTCCCGGTAGGGCTTGGCGGAGCACCGACCTTTATGGAGGGCGGCGACCCGACTCTTGAGGCAAAGAAATTCTGGAACAGTATAAGAAGAGCACTTCTTCGTGAACCGGTTGACAGAATTGGACTTGGCGGTTACTTGCACCTTGTTGAGCCATACCCTGATTTCTGTGACTATATTGAAAAGGTGTCAGACGAGTTCAGACAGATTAAGGAGTTTCACAAGTCAGGAAAGCCTATGGTATTGAAACCAAGGGTTGCGGTTCTGACTGCATGGGGAAGCCTTCGTTCATGGACGCTGTCCGGGCATTTCCACGAGACCTATATGCATGATTTGATTCATATTAACGAGAGTTTATCGGGCAGCCCGTTTGATGTTTCCTATATCAGTTTTGCGGATGTAAAAAACGGTGTATTAAAGGACGTGGATGTTGTGATAAATGCGGGCTATGCAGGTTCCGCATGGAGCGGCGGCGACAACTGGAAGGATGAGCAGGTTGTGGAGGTACTTACCAAGTGGGTACATGAGGGTGGTGTTTTAATCGGTGTCAACGAGCCTTCCGCAGTGGAGGGATATGACAACTTCTTTAGAATGGCCCATGTATTCGGTGTGGACAAGGATAATGGCGAAAGAGTATGCCACGGCAAATGGAGCTATGAAGTAAAATCGGTAGAAGGTTTGCTTCCGGCAGATAGCATGATAAAAGGAAAAGACCACATTTATCTGACAGACGGTAAGGCAGATGTATTGGCAGAGGAAAACGGTGTTCCGACTCTCACCTCCTATGATTTCGGAAAGGGAAGAGGAATCTATCTGTCTTCCTTTGAGACAAACCTTGCAAATACAAGGATGCTGTATGAAATCATTCTGTATGCTTGCAAAGAGAATTTAGAGCAGAATTATCTGACGGATTCTCCTATGACGGAATGTGCTTACTATCCGGAAAGCAATACTCTTGTGGTTATTAACAACAGTGATACAAAGCAGCGCCCGGTTATTATGACAGATAATGGAAAAGTAGAAATAGATATCGACGCATACGATACAAAAATGATTCAGCTCTAAAAAGCGGGGCATTTGAACTATTGTTAAACTATTTAATAAATGCTATAATAAGCCCATATCGATTCTGATATGGGCTTTTGTATCAAGGCACATTTTATAGAAATTACTTCACATAAGAATAGAGAACAACAAATACAAGGACGTAGCGATGCGGAAAGGATGACGGACATGGGGAGATCAGAACAACCAATGATGACAAGAAAATTGGCAGCAGGAGCAGTTATTTATCAGGAAGGCGATGCGATAAAGGAAGTTAGCATCATTGTCACAGGAAGCGTAAAGGCGAAGGGGAAATACGGCGAAAACGTGCTTATGGCGGGAAATGTCATAGGCGTTTTGGAGATGGGAACAGGAAGATATCTATATAATTATGTGGCAGATGAGGAGACGTTAATCTGCTATTTTACGGTTGAGACGACGGAGGAGCTGTGCAACATATTTGCAAAGGATGCTTCTTATCCGGGAATCGTAGTCAGCTCTCTCAGCAAACAGATGATAAGTCTCACCGGAGAGTTTGAAAGCTTGAGAGGATTAAGCAGCAGGCTTTACGGCTTTATCCAGAAGGAATACAGAGAATACAAGGAGATTTGTGAGGGCTATCGCAAAGAGCCGGCACAGATTAAGAGAATTGAAAATATAGAGGAATTTGATGAAAGCAGCATAAATGTGAATGCGGACTTGGAGTATTATATAAATTTAGATTTGATATCCTTGGACCTAAAGAAAAAATTCTATGCTGCCAATGAATATATTATGACGGCGGAAATCAAGAGAACGCAGGAATACGTTGTTGAGATGGAAGAAGCATATGAAACAATTATCGCCTATGTGAATGAGGTAAAAAATGCATTGTTTGCCAAGGACGAGGATAACATATTCATGAGACTTGCAGAGCTTGCCTTTATGATTAACGATTCAAACGGCGATATTGCAATGGTATATGATAGAATTAAGCAGGTTTCTGCATTCGTAAGCGGTGAGAGATATATTGAGCAGTCTGTACTTCCGATTTTGCTCGGACATTTTAAAACAAAAATTAAAGTCGGCTCCGAATTTGATGATGAGCAGGCAGATTTGACAAGACACTATACGGTTGATCAAATCAAACGTGCA
Organism: Konateibacter massiliensis; assembly: GCF_900184995.1. Taxonomy (GTDB): domain Bacteria; phylum Bacillota; class Clostridia; order Lachnospirales; family Lachnospiraceae; genus Lachnotalea; species Lachnotalea massiliensis. Next base: position 1,539,269 of record NZ_LT860099.1, on the reverse strand, counting down.
AAGGTGCTTACGAAAGATTCGCTGGATACTATCTTAGAATTTTCCGGCATTGAAAAAGAGAAGGGGGATAAATTTAAACAGTATCTGACCGTTTATAATTCCCTGCCGGATAAGTCTGCACTGACAGATGAGACGGACAAGCTTCGAAAAGCAATCACAAAGTTTTTCTACGAGCTGTATGAACTGGTATTTTTCAAAGCAGAGGAAACTCAGCTTGCAGAGCCGGTTATTGATTTGTTTTTAAATTATGGTTTTGTGGATGAGAGATTTTTAACTGAAATGCAGCTTCTCCAGCTTCTTTACTTCAAGAAGGAAGAGGAACCAAGCGAATATCCGATTTACACAATCAGAGAGTGGCTTCAAGAGATTTATCGTGGAAAAGCAGAGCCTTCTAAAAATGAATTTGATTTGGATTATCTTGGAATGCTTCGAGACAGAAAGAGGACGCAGCACGTATCGGAAGCAGAAGAAAAGGCATATTTAAGCGATATGAAGGGCAAGGTGCAATTTGAAATCAGCAATATGTTCCGTGTGGCAAACAAAATTACAAGCGGTAAGGTATTGACCTTCTGCCCGATTTTGCACAAGGATTCGCTGGGCGGCGACATGAACAAGCTTCTGCGCCAGAAATCAGAAGTTGTAAAGGCTTATGAAAATTTGCAGGCAATTGATTACTCCCTGTTTTACAGAAAGATGTTATACCATGATTCGAGTAAGGGAATATCCAAGGAATACATTGAGAAAAGGGTGCTTCCAATCACGATTTTGATGCCGAATTCAGGACTGAAGGGCAGTATGTGGCAGGAGACTTCAGGACTTAAAAAAGATACGCCGGCGCGATTTATACTGCCGGTTTTAAGCAAGGATACACCGGAGGAGCTTTTGATTAGCGTAATGGGCTATTACAGATGGGAGATTTGCAGAAATATTCAGGGTGTATATTGGAGCGATATCACGGAGAAATCCCTGACCGCTGAATACTATGATTATATTCAGTTTTATAAGAAAAACAGAGATTTGTCCATACAGGCAAAAGATAAAATTCGCAGCGATCTCTCAAAGGTTAGAAACAACTATCGTGAGTTCTTTGCACAGGATTATATTCAGTGGATGCGATTCGAATCAAAGGGCGCTTCCAGATTAAATGAGTTTGCGAGAGGGATTTTGATGACGTATTGTCCGTTCCCGAAGAAAGTCAGAACAGAGCTGACAAACTTCCCTGCCTTTGCAAAATTGATGGATAAATATGAGCTACAGCGCGCGGCCCTGATTAAGAAAACAGAAAACGCGTATACATCAATCAGAAGAAGCGGCGGAACTATAACGAAGGAATTGGAAGATACGCTGGAATTTTATAAGAAATAGAAAAAAAGAGGTAAAACATGAAGTGGAATAAATACACAATCAAGACGATTACCGAGGCGGAGGATGTTATAAGCAGCACTCTTATGGATTTAGGAGTGGAGGGTGTGGAAATAGAGGATAAGGTTCCTTTGTCAGAGGAGGATAAAAAGCAGATGTTTGTGGACATTCTGCCGGATATAGACGAGAATGACAACATTGCCTATCTAAGCTTCTATATCGACAGCGAGGTGGATTCGAAAGAACTCCTGGAAAATGTGAAGGAGGAGCTTTCACAGCTTCGCAGCTTTATGGATATCGGGGAAGGCACGATAACGGAATCCCAAACGGAGGATAAGGACTGGATTAACAACTGGAAGCAGTATTTTAAGCAGTTTACTGTGGATGATATTTTGATTAAGCCGTCATGGGAGGAGGTAAAGCCCGAGGATCGTGAAAAGCTTATGATTCAGATTGATCCGGGAACAGCCTTCGGAACCGGAATGCATGAGACGACACAGCTTTGCATCAGACAGCTTAAGAAATATATCACAGATGAGACAAAGATATTTGATGTAGGCTGCGGAAGCGGTATTTTATCGATTGTTTCCGTTAAGTTAGGTGCTAAGAGCGCCTTCGGACTTGATATTGACCCGAATGCCATCAGTGCATCCAGAGAAAATGCCGAGGTAAACAATGTGCCGGAGGAGAAATTCACGGTACAGTCGGGAAATTTGCTGGAGGACGAAGAATTACAGGTGCAGGCGGGCATTGAGAAATATGATATCGTCGTTGCTAACATACTGGCAGATGTATTGATTCCGCTTACACCCGTTATCAAGCAGAATTTAAAGACAGGCGGCTTTTATATCACCTCAGGCATCATTGATAAAAAAGAAGAGGAAGTAGTGACAGCGATAAAAGAAAACGATTTTGAGGTTGTTGAGGTAACTCACCAGGGCGAATGGGTATCCGTGACAGCCAAGAAAAGATAGGTGTGAGATGCATCATTTTTTTGTGAATAAAGAACAGATAGAAGAGTCCTGTATCAGGATAACCGGAAGCGATGTAAACCATATTAAAAACGTGCTTCGTATGAAGAACGGGGAAGAGGTTTTAATCAGCAACGGAGTTGACAAGGACTATTTTTGTGAGATAGAGGAAATCGGAAAAGACGAGGTGCGAGCCAGAATCTTATCCGTAGAGAAAGAGGGAAGGGAACTTCCCTCTAAAATCTATTTATTTCAAGGATTGCCTAAATCCGATAAAATGGAGCTCATCATTCAGAAGGCGGTGGAGCTTGGCGTATATGAAATCATCCCGGTTGCGATGAAAAATTCCGTTGCAAAGCTGGAGCCGAAAAAGGCGGAGAGCAAAATAAAACGGTGGCAGGCGATTGCGGAGAGTGCGGCAAAGCAATCCAAGCGGATTATCATACCAAAAGTAAATTTTTTGATGACTTGGAAAGAAGCTCTTGAATATGCCAAGGATTTTGAGTATAATTTAATACCGTATGAGAATGCGGATAAAATGGCGGAGACGAAAAGCCTGATATCCTCGATACGTCCAAACGCCTCCATCGGGATTTTTATCGGTCCGGAGGGTGGCTTTGATGAAAGGGAGATTGCAAGTGCACTTGCGCTTGATATGAAGACGATTACATTAGGTAAGAGAATACTGAGAACTGAGACAGCAGGGCTTACGGCTCTGTCTGTTATTATGTTTCAGCTTGAAAGTTAGAATTGGAGAAAAGCTTTGGAATGTTATTTGGATAATTCAGCTACCACGAGGTGTTTTGATGAGGTAAGGGATATTGTGGTATCGGCTATGACAGCCGATTACGGAAACCCTTCCTCCATGCACACAAAGGGAGTGGAAGCGGAACGTTATATAAAAAGGGCGAAGGAAACTATCGCTGCTAATATGAAAGTGAATGAGAAGGAATTGTTTTTTACATCCGGCGGGACGGAATCAAACAATCTTGCCATTATCGGAAGTGCCATGGCGAATATGCGTGCAGGAAAGCACCTTATTACGTCATCCATAGAGCACCCATCTGTTCTGAATGCAATGAAATATTTGGAGGAGCAGGGCTTTCGTGTGACCTATCTCCCGGTTGACAAGGACGGTGTGATTTTGCTTGAGGCATTGCGCGAGGCACTTTGTGAGGAGACTATACTTGTCTCTGTCATGTATGTGAACAATGAAATCGGCTCGGTTCAGCCGATTGGGGAAATTGGAACGATTATTAAGGAAAAAAATCCGAATACGCTGTATCATGTAGATGCGATACAGGCATTCGGCAAATATAAAATATATCCGAAAAAACAAAATATTGATATGCTTTCCGTCAGCGGACATAAGATAAACGGTCCGAAGGGAGTCGGCATCTGCTATATCGGCGAAAAGGTGAAAATAAAGCCGATTATGTTCGGCGGCGGCCAGCAGAGAGGCATGCGCTCCGGAACGGAAAATGTACCGGGTGCAGCAGGCATCGGAAAGGCAGTTGAAATCAGCTATGAAAATCTCACGGAAAAGATTGACAGGCTGTATGAGCTAAAACAGTATTTTGTAGATGCGATAAGCAAAATAGAAGGTGTCACGATAAACGGTAAGATTGGAATGGAAAGCGCACCTCATATTGTGAGTGCAAGCTTTGAACAGGTAAGAAGTGAGGTCTTACTGCACGCTTTAGAGAGCCGGGGGATTTATGTGTCGGCAGGCTCGGCATGTGCCTCTAATAAGCCTGCTGTGAGCTCTGTTTTAAAGGCAATCGGTGTGAAGAAAGAACTGCTGGATTCCACGGTTCGATTTAGCCTGTCTTCTGAGACGACAAAGGAAGAATTGAGTTATTGCATAGAAGAACTGAACAATATTTTACCAAAATTAAGATTATATAAAAGACAGTAGTCTGGAGGAAACGGATGTTTAAATCATTTTTAATCAAATACGGAGAAATCGGTATCAAAGGCAAAAACCGCTATATTTTTGAGGATGCGCTCGTAAAACAGATTAAGCATGCTCTAAAAAAGGTGGAGGGCAAATTTGAGGTATCCAAGCAACAGGGAAGAATGTATGTGGAAGTTCTAAGCGAATATGATTATGAGGAGACAATTGCATCTTTGCAAAAGGTGTTTGGTATTGTCGGGATATGCCCGGTTGTCCATGTGGAGGATGAGGGCTTTGATAAGCTTGCCGAGTCCGTTGTTGAATATTTTAAGGAGGCACATCCGACACTTGACATGACATTTAAGGTGAACGCCAGACGTGCCAGAAAAAACTATCCACTTGATTCCATGCAGATTAATTACAGTATAGGAGAAAAGATTTTGCAGGCATTCCCGAATGTGAAGGTGGATGTCCATAAGCCTGATATTCTTTTAAATATTGAGATAAGAGAAAAGATTTACATCTACTCCCAAGTGATACCGGGAGCAGGCGGTATGCCGGTCGGAACGAACGGAAAAGCAATGCTTTTACTCTCCGGTGGAATTGACAGCCCTGTGGCAGGCTATATGGTGTCAAAACGAGGCGTTAAGATTGATGCGGTATATTTCCATGCTCCTCCTTACACAAGCGAGAGAGCGAAGCAGAAGGTGGTTGATCTTGCAAAGCTGGTAGCGGTATATTCCGGTCCGATTCATTTGCATGTTATTAATTTTACAGATATTCAGCTCTATATTTATGAAAAATGCCCGCATGATGAGCTGACCATCATTATGCGAAGATATATGATGAAAATCGCAGAACATATCGCAAAGGAGACTGGCTCCTTGGCACTGATTACAGGAGAGAGCATCGGTCAGGTGGCAAGCCAGACGTTACAGAGTCTTGCTGCGACAAACGAAGTGTGTACAATGCCGGTTATGCGTCCGGTTATCAGCTTCGACAAACAGGATATCGTAGATATTGCGCAGAGGATTAACACGTTTGAGACATCCATTCTTCCTTATGAGGACTGCTGTACGATATTTGTGGCAAAGCATCCGGTTACGAAGCCTAATATTAATATTATCAAGCGTTCCGAGAGAAATCTGGAAGAAAAAATTGAAGAGCTGGTAGCGACGGCACTTGCAACAGACGAAGTTATTATTTGTGAATAGATGAGAGAATAGAACAAAGTGTGAGCTTTGCTCACACTTCGCACACGAACGGATTGCGTAGTGACATCTTCCATTTGCATTCGTGTGCATAATGATATAAAAAAGCAGTTGCTTTGTTGGGCAACTGCTTTGAAATCCATTTTTAAATTTTAAAAATAGAAAACCAATTGATTGGTTTCTATACCATATTGTTGACGAATAAGCTGTGATTAGATTAAATAAGGCTTAAGCACTGCTAATATAGTTTCAATTTCGTCCTCAGCATGAATATTTAAGTCGATTGGCTTTGATAAATCCAAACTGAAAATGCCCATGATAGATTTCGCATCAATTACATATCTTCCTGAAACTAAGTCAAAATCATAATCAAATTTAGTGATTTCGTTAACAAATGATTTTACTTTATCGATAGAATTTAAAGAAATTTGAACTGTTTTCATCTTTAAAACCTCCCTTGTGTTTTGATATACTTATCTTACATTTATGGAAAATAAAAGTCAAGATGCAATTACCAGAAAGATTAGATTTGACGGAATTTTCATGTTTTGAACAAAAATAAAGTGGTAATATGTGCAATCGCGATAAGTTTGAAACAGACTTCACAAGCAATTTACAAATAAATCACAGTTGTTGGACAAAGCGTACAATGGGACAAAAGTAAATTTGTATAAGATTATGAAAAGGAGAACTTTATGAAGAAAGCGGCACTACACAATCTGGGCTGTAAGGTGAATGCCTATGAAACGGAAGCTATGCAGCAGATGCTTCAGCAGAACGGCTATGAGATTGTGGATTTTACAGATAAAGCAGATGTATATATCATTAACACCTGCACGGTTACAAATATAGCAGACAGAAAGTCAAGACAGATGCTCCACAAGGCGAAGAAGATGAATCCGGACGCTGTCGTGGTGGCAACCGGGTGCTATGCCCAAGCCTCCAAAGAGCAGGTCGAGCTGGATAACTGCGTGGATATTATTGTCGGAAATAATAAAAAGAAGGATATTGTTACGATTCTGAATGAATTTGAGAGCAACAAAGAGTTAGAATATGTGATTGACATCAATCACACGGCAGAATATGAAGAACTGGAATTGGAAAGCTCTTTGGAGCACACGAGAGCTATCATTAAGGTACAGGACGGCTGTAACCAGTTTTGCAGCTATTGCATCATTCCGTTTGCGAGAGGAAGAGTGAGAAGCAGGCAGATAGACCATGTCATAAAAGAAGTGGAAAAGCTGGCACAGAAAGGTTTTCAGGAGGTTGTTCTGACCGGAATTCACTTAAGCTCCTATGGTGTCGATTTGGAGGGAGAGGATTTATTATCCCTTATCGTTGCAGTGAATCAAGTGGATGGAATCAAGCGTATCCGTCTGGGTTCTCTGGAGCCTCGTATTATAACAGAAAAATTTGCGAAAACCCTTTCAGAGATGGAGAAAATCTGTCCTCATTTTCATCTTTCCCTGCAAAGTGGCTGTGATGAGACATTGAAACGCATGAACAGAAGATACAGCGCAGAGGAATATTATGAGAAATGCTGTCTGCTTCGCAAATATTTTGATATGCCTGCAATCACAACCGATGTTATCGTCGGATTTCCGGGGGAAACAGAGGAAGAATTTGCGGTGACAAAGGAATATGTGAAGAAGGTTAATTTCTTTGAAATGCATGTCTTTAAATATTCAAAGCGTCAGGGTACAAAGGCGGCAGCAATGGAAAACCAGGTGGACGAGCAAATTAAGGGCACACGAAGCGAGCAGCTTTTAACTATAACAAAAGAACAGTCCAAGGAATATCTGAATAAACAGATTGGAAGAGACTTAGAGGTACTCATAGAAGAAAAGACTACGATTGACGGTGTGGAATATTATGTCGGACACAGCAAGGAATATATAAAATGTGCCGTGTCTTCTGATGAAAATCTGGAGAATAAAATCGTGCAATGTGTAGGCGCAGAGCGGATAGGGCATAATGTTATACTGGCGGAAATGAAAAATATTAAATAATTCATTGAATTTTATGACAAATTATATTAGAATAGGAATATAACGAATTAAGGGCGTGGTAGTATGCAGGATATGAATAATACACAATATTTTAAAGTACAGGCGGAACCGGTAGTACAGGTAAAGGAAGTTCTTGACATCGTGTATCAGGCATTGGTCGAAAAGGGTTATAATCCTGTGAACCAGATTGTCGGGTATATTATGTCAGGCGATCCGACTTATATTACGAGTCATCGCAATGCCAGAAATCTAATTATGAAGGTAGAACGTGACGAGCTTGTGGAAGAGGTCTTAAGAGAATACATTAAGACGAACAAATGGGAATAGGTGAACTATGCGGATAATGGGCTTGGATTACGGCTCTAAGACGGTTGGTGTTGCAATCAGTGATTCTTTGGGCTATACAGCTCAAGGAATTGAAATTGTGCGAAGAAAAGCAGAGAACAAACTGAGACAAACACTGGCGCGTCTGGAAGAATTGATACAGGAATATGAAGTGGAGGAAATCGTACTCGGTTTCCCTAAGAATATGAATAATACCATCGGAGACAGGGCACAGAAGTCTCTTGAATTTAAGGAAATACTGGAAAAACGGACAGGGCTTCCGGTCACAATGTGGGATGAACGGCTGACAACAGTGGAAGCGGACAGAACGATGGCAGAGGGCGAGATAAGAAGAGAAGACAGGAAACTCTATGTGGATAAGCTTGCGGCAGTCTTTATTTTGCAAGGCTATCTGGATTTTTTGTCTAACCAAAAGCAGAATTAGGAAAAATACTGGTTTTGGCATAATTGGAGGAAAGAATGGAAAAAATTGAATTTATGATAGATGATGAGACCGTTGAATTTTTTGTTCTTGAAGAGACAAAAATAAACGGGATTAATTATATCCTCGTAACGGAGGAAGAGGAGGGTGATGCAGACGCCCTGATTTTAAAAGATCTGTCGAACGCGGAGGATGAAGAGGCAGTCTACGAAATTGTGGATGAAGATGAGGAATTGGAATATGTTTCCAAGATTTTCTCGGAGATATTAGAGGACATTGAACTACAAAACTAAGGTAAATACAGCCTATGGCTGATTGATATAGCATTTTATTCTAGTTATGAGAGGTGAAATTAATGTCAGTTGACAAGGATGGGTTCAAGGAATTACTAAGACAAAAAGGCTTAAAAGTGACAACACAAAGAGTTAGGGTTCTTGAAGTATTATCCAATTCACCTGACAAGCATTTAACGGCAGAAGAAATATACGAATTAATAAAAGTGGATTTTCCGGAAATCGGATTAGCCACAGTATATAGAACAATTCAGCTTTTACTAGAGCTTCACTTGATTGACCGTATCAATTTAGATGATGGTTTTGTTCGTTATGAGATAAACAGTCATGGCGACGATTCGAATAAACACCATCATCATCATCTTATCTGTGTCAAGTGCGGGAAAGTACTTTCCTTTGAAGATGATTTATTGGACGAGTTGGAGGCGAGAATCATGGATTCTGTTTCCTTTCAGGTATTGGATCATGAAGTAAAGCTTTATGGACATTGCAAGGATTGTCTGGCAGAGAAAAACGAATCAGAATAATGTGCGGAAAAATTTAAATACTTGGAGGTATAATTGATTGAAAAACATTAACAACTCAAAATTGAAAATCATTCCGTTGGGCGGATTAGAGCAAATAGGAATGAACATTACTGCCTTTGAATTCGAGGACAGTATTATTGTTGTGGACTGCGGTCTGTCATTTCCGGAGGATGATATGCTCGGAATTGACTTGGTAATACCAGATGTGACCTATTTAAAGGACAACATTGATAAGGTGAAAGGCTTTGTCATCACGCACGGACACGAGGATCATATCGGTGCATTGCCGTATGTATTGAAGAATATTAATATTCCGATTTATACGACGAAGTTGACGATGGGAATTATTGAAAATAAGCTGAAAGAGCACGGACTTATGAAGTCCACAAGAAGAAAAGTGGTAAAACACGGACAGTCTATCAATCTGGGCGCGTTCCGTATTGAGTTTATCAAGACAAATCATAGTATTGCGGATGCTTCAGCTCTTGCAATTTATTCACCGGCAGGAACGGTTGTTCACACAGGTGACTTTAAAGTAGATTACACACCTGTTTTTGGTGATGTAATTGATTTACAGAGATTTGGAGAAATCGGTAAAAAAGGTGTGCTTGCACTGATGTGCGACAGTACCAACGCGGAGAGACCTGGCTTTACTATGTCTGAGAAGACAGTAGGAAAGACATTTGATAATATTTTTGCAGAAAATAAAAATTCCAGAATTATTGTAGCTACCTTTGCGTCTAACGTAGACAGAGTGCAGCAGATTATTAACTCTGCATATAAATATGGCAGAAAAGTTGTTGTAGAGGGAAGAAGTATGGTAAGCATCATCGGCATTGCAACAGAGCTTGGCTATATTAATATTCCGGACAACACTTTAATTGATATTGAACAGATGAAAAATTATCCTGATGAGCAGACGGTGCTTGTCACAACTGGTAGTCAGGGTGAGTCAATGGCAGCGCTTTCCAGAATAGCAGCGCATATTCATAAAAAAGTTGCAATTAAGCCGGGAGATACCGTAATTTTCAGCTCTAACCCTATTCCGGGTAATGAGAAGGCAGTATCGAAGGTAATCAATGAGTTATCCAGAAGCGGAGCCAAGGTAATCTTTCAGGATACCCACGTTTCAGGACATGCGTGTCAGGAGGAAATAAAGCTGATTTACTCCCTTGTACGCCCGAAATATGCGATTCCGGTTCATGGTGAATACAGACATTTACAGGCTCATGCCGAAGTGGCAAAGAGCATTGGAATACCGAAGGAAAATGTTTTTATCCTGCAGTCAGGAGATGTATTAGAGCTTAATGAAGAAACCGTTGGCGTAACAGGAAAAGTTCAGACGGGAGCAATTTTTGTGGACGGACTTGGCGTAGGCGATGTCGGAAATATTGTACTTCGTGACAGACAGCACCTGGCAGAGGATGGCATTATGATTGTAGTATTGACCTTGGAGAGATACAGCAATCAGGTGCTGGCGGGACCGGATATTGTATCCAGAGGCTTTGTGTATGTAAGAGAATCAGAAGGACTTATGGAAGAAGCAAGACAGGTAGTGAGTGACGCGCTTGACAGCTGTATCAGTAAAAATGTCTCAGACTGGGGCAAGATAAAGAATACGGTTAAGGATTCTTTGAGTGATTATATATGGAAGAAGACAAAGAGAAATCCGATGATTTTACCGATTATCATGGAAGTATAGGTGATGTGATGAATCAAGTTTTACAATGTACCGACAGCTTGGCAGACGCGATTGTAAAAAGTGAAGAATACAGGGCGTATAATGAGGCGAAAGAAGCCATTCATGGAAACACGGAGCTTGCGATACGGTTGAATGAGTATCGCTTGCGAAGTTTTCAACTGCAAAGCTACACGGATACCGAGGACTATTTTGATGAACTAGATATGTTGGAGCAGGAATTTGCCGATATGAAAAAGGACGAGAAGGTGATGGACTTTTTGGCGGCAGAGCTGAAACTGTGTAAAATGATACAGGAAATTAATATGACCATAGTGAAACTTGTAGATTTGGAGCTTAAGTTTTGACGGCAATAAGGCGGTGTGGAAATGAGTGCAAAGAAGGTAGCAGGGACAATCATAAGTGTATCAATAGAAGTTATTTTTGCGGCATTGATTATTATATTGATTTATAATGGTGGCCTAAAGGCTTATTCCTTTGGCTTTTCCGTCTTTGCAGAGCAGCCGATGTCGTCAGAGCCGGGCAGAGATATTAACGTGTCAATCGATAGCGGTCTTTCTACCTATGAATTGGGAGAACTGCTGGAGGAAAAAGGCTTGATTCATGATGCGAAGGTGTTTTATGTGCAGATGAAGCTAACGGGTGTCAGTGGTGATGTAATTGCGGGAAGATATACGCTTAATACGTCGATGACGGTGGAGCAGATTATCCAGACCATTACAACGGAGCCTGAGGAGAGCGAAGAAGAGGAAGACCAGTGATAGTAGACGAGAGAATAAGGGCGTATATTAACTCGCTGGATTCGGGAAATACGCCTTTGCTTGATGAGATAGAACAAGAGGCAATCAAAAGTTATGTGCCGATTATAAGAAAAGAAATGCAAAGCCTTTTAAAGGTGCTGTTGGCGATGAAAAATCCAAAGAACATCCTAGAGGTTGGGACTGCGGTCGGTTTTTCGGCAATTCTCATGGGAGAATACACGGACGCTTCCTGCAATATTACAACAATAGAAAAATATGAGAAGCGGATTCCGATTGCGAAAGAGAATTTTAAACGGGCAAATATGACGGATAAGATAACACTTCTGGAAGGGGATGCACAAGAAATTATGTCTTCCTTAAACGGGCAGTACGACATGATTTTTATGGATGCAGCGAAGGCGCAGTATATTAATTTTCTCCCCGAGGTAAAAAGACTTCTTGCAGACGGTGGTGTTCTGATTTCTGATAATGTGATGCAGGACGGAGATATTATAGAGTCCCGTTATGCTGTGACAAGAAGAAATAGAACCATTCACACAAGAATGCGGGAATATTTATATGAATTGACCCATTCCGAAGATTTTGATACGACGATATTGCCGATCGGTGATGGAGTCACAATTAGTGTATTTAGAAAGAGGCAAAGATGAAACATCCAGAATTACTTGTACCTGCAAGCAGCCTTGAGGTACTGAAAATAGCTGTAACGTTTGGGGCAGATGCCGTTTATATCGGCGGGGAAGCTTTTGGACTTCGTGCCAAGGCAAAGAACTTTTCCAAGGAAGACATGAGAGCGGGAATTGAATTTGCTCATGCACACAATGTAAAGGTATATGTGACAGCGAATATCATAGGTCATAATACAGATTTAGAGGGCGTGGAAGAATATTTTAAGGAGTTAGGAGAAATGAAGCCTGATGCGGTTATTATTTCGGATCCGGGTATTTTTTCTATCGCTCAAGAGGTATTGCCTGATATGGAAATCCATATCAGTACGCAGGCGAACAATACAAATTACAAAACATATCAGTTCTGGAATAAGCTTGGTGCAAAGCGCGTTGTGAGTGCGAGAGAGCTTTCACTTGCGGAAATCAAGGAGATACGAGAGAATATTCCGGAGGATATGGAGATTGAAAGCTTTATTCACGGAGCAATGTGTATTTCCTACTCAGGCAGATGTCTGTTAAGCAGTTTTTTTACAGGCAGAGATGCAAACCGAGGAGAATGTACTCATCCGTGCCGCTGGAAATATTCCGTTGTGGAGGAAAAAAGACCGGGAGAATACTTCCCTGTCTATGAAGATGACAGGGGAACCTACATTTTTAATTCAAAGGATTTGTGTATGATAGAGCATATTCCCGAGATGTTGAGTGCGGGAATTGACAGCCTCAAAATCGAGGGCAGAATGAAAACAGCTCTCTATGTGGCAACGGTTGCAAGAACATATCGAAAAGCAATTGATGACTATCTGGAGTCCCCTGATAAATACAAGGAAAACATGCCTTGGTATCTAGAGGAAATTGGAAAGTGTACTTACCGAAAGTTTACAACAGGCTTTTTCTTTGGAAAACCGACAGAGGAGACGCAGATTTACGACAACAATGTCTATGTAAAAGAATATACTTATCTCGGTATTGTAGGGCAGAAGAACGAGCAGGGGCTTTATCGGATTGAGCAACGCAATAAATTCAGTGTAGGCGATTCGATTGAGGTTATGAAACCAAACGGCGAGAACATCAGTGTGGTTGTAAAGCGAATGGTAGATGAGGAAGGGCAGGAAGTAGAAAGTGCACCTCATCCAAAGCAGGTTCTTTTTATTGATTTAGGCATAGAGCTTGATGAATTTGATATTTTGAGAGTAAAGGAAGAATAGAGTCTAGGCTCTATTCTTTTTTTATGGAAAGGCACAAAGGCCGGGCATGAAACATAGAATATAACAAAGAATGCCCGAGGTGCTTCAGTTGAGAACCTTTCCCATGCCATTGAGTGCAGATGAAGAAAAACAGTATTTGGAACGAGTAAAGGAAGGGGACATAGAGGCAAGAAATATTCTTATTGAAAGAAATTTGAGGTTAGTTGCACATATTGTCAAGAAATACAGCTTTATGGAAGAGGAAATAGAGGACATGATTTCAATCGGCACGATTGGGCTTATCAAAGCGGTTTCTACGTTTGATAATGCGAAGGGAAACCGTCTTGCCACATATGCAGCAAGGTGTATTGATAACGAGCTTCTCATGCTCCTTCGAACAAAGAAAAAAACAGCCAAGGACGTTTCGCTCTATGAGCCGATTGGGATGAGTAAAGAGGGCGATGAAATCAGTCTCTTAGATGTCGTGGAAGCAAATTCACTCAGTGTATATGACGAGGTGGATTTAAAACAGGATATTGAAATTTTATATAAGATCGTTGAGAACAGTTTGAAACCGAGAGAAAAGCTCGTTGTCGAACTTCGATATGGCTTATACAATAATAAAGAGTACACGCAACATGAAATTGCCAAGTATTTAGGAATATCCCGCTCCTATGTTTCGAGAATTGAAAAAAATGCGCTGAATCAAATAAAAAAGGCTTTTGAAAAATACAATTATATGCTATGATTATATGCATATAGAAACCAGTCTGGTTTCGTTGAAAGGGCGGCGTTCGCTGCTTGAATTTCCAAGATACAGTTGAATAAAGGAAGGAGTATACACTATGTTTAGTACGGTTATGTCAGCATGCGTGACTGGTATGGAGAGCAATCTTGTTTACGTGGAGGCAGATGTGAGCAATGGTATGCCTCAATTTGAAATGGTAGGTTACTTATCCGGTGAAGTGAAGGAAGCAAAGGAAAGAGTACGGGCGGCAATTCGAAATACCGGAATTCAAATGCCGCCTAAGCGGATAACGATTAATCTGTCTCCGGCAGACTTGAGAAAGTCAGGGTCCCTCTTTGATTTAGCGATTGCAGGGGCGCTTCTTGCGGCACTGGGAGTTATTGACGGAGGAAACCTAGAGAATATTCTAATTGTAGGCGAGATGAGCTTAAATGGAGAGATAAAGCCTGTAAAAGGGGTGCTTCCGATGGCGTTTGCGGCACAGAGGTATGAATGTAAGAGATTTATTGTGCCGAAAGCAAACGCAAAGGAGGCGGCGGTTGTAAAAGAATTAGAGGTAATCGGGGTAGAAACACTAGGAGATTTCATTGCCTTTATGAAAAATCAGAAAAAATTTGAAAAAGAATCAATCAATATAGAAGAGATATTTCACAAGCAAAATGAATTGTATACAATAGACTTTCGAGAGATAAACGGTCAGATACCTGCGAAGCGGGCGAGCGAGATTGCCTCTGCCGGAATGCACAATATTCTGTACATAGGGCCTCCCGGCTCGGGCAAAACTATGCTTGCAAAACGTCTTCCCACCATTCTTCCTCCTATCTCTTTGGAGGAGAGCATCGAAATTACAAAAATCTTAAGTATATCCGGTGATTTAAATCATGAATTTCCCTTAGTTATACAAAGGCCGTTTCGAAATCCGCATCATACAATTACAAAGACGGCTCTCATAGGCGGCAGTGCATCTGTAAAACCGGGTGAGGTAAGCCTTTCCCACAGGGGTATACTCTTCTTGGACGAGCTGCCTGAATTTAACAAATCCGTGCTGGAAAGTTTGAGACAGCCATTGGAGGACAAGCGGGTAAACATTTCAAAAGCAACCCGCAGTTACCAGTTCCCTTCGAATGTCATGCTTGCAGCCGCAATGAATCCGTGCGCCTGCGGATACTATCCTGATATGAATAAATGTCGCTGTACCGAGACCAATGTACTTCACTATTTAAACCGAATAAGCGGCCCTTTTTTGGACAGAATTGATATTTGTATTGAAATGCCGCAGATGAAATACGAGGAGCTGATTCCGATATCAAAGGGCGGAGGGCAAAATGAAAGCTCTAAAACAATTCGGGAGAGAGTCATAAGGGCACATCAAAGGCAGGCAAAGAGGTATGAAGGAACGGATATATTTTTCAACTCCAATCTGACAGGAGCTCAGATACATGAGTATTGCAGATTGTCAAAAGAGGTGCAGGCGTATGCAAAGAAAATTTTTAACAAGCTGGATTTAAGTGCTCGCGTCTATCATAGAATATTAAAGGTGGCACGTACCATTGCTGATCTTGAAGGTGCGAAGGAGATTGAGATCTCCCATATTGGGGAAGCACTCTGCTATAAAACGATGGATAAAAAATATTGGAAAAGATGAGGAAAAAGTATGACAGAGGAAGAAAGTTTTTATTGGCTCTGCCAGATACCGGGTATTTATCGGAGAAAGCTTAAAAAATTAATAGCACTGTATCAATCTCCCAAGCATATTTATGAGATGGCCAAGAAGGAGATAAGAAATATAAGTATTCTGACCGAAGAGGAGCAAAATGCTTTGATTATTGCAAAAGACAGCGGTGAAATTCTGGAGAATTATCATAAATTGCAAGAACAAAAAATAAAGTTTATCAGTTGCAATCATCCGAAGTATCCGGCAAGGCTTCGGAGTATTCCTGATTATCCGATATGTTTATATATAAAAGGGAATTTGCCGCAAGACAAGCCGTCAGTAGCAATTGTCGGCGCAAGAAATTGCAGTAATTACGGGAAAGAAATTGCATTGTCGTTTGCGAGGGAGATGGCACGAAATGATATTCTCATTATAAGCGGACTGGCAAGGGGGATTGATGAATATGGACATCGAGGAGCACTTTTAGCAGGCGGTGAGACAGTAGGGGTTCTCGGCTGTGGTGTAAATGTGGTATATCCGAGGGAGAATAAGCAGCTTTATGAGGAGATGCTTCAAAGGGGAGGGGTGATATCGGAATACGGGGTTCAAACTCAGCCTCGCCCGATGTTTTTTCCGGAAAGAAATCGAATCATAAGCGGACTGGCAGATATTATAATAGTAGTGGAAGCGCGAGAGAAGAGCGGATCGCTTATCACAGCGGACTTTGCACTCGAGCAGGGAAGGGATGTTTTTGCTGTCTCCGGGAGGGTGACAGATGAGCTGAGCAAGGGCTGTAACTGGCTTATCAGCCAAGGTGCGTCGATTTTATATTCACCGTTTCAGGTCATGGAAGAATTGGGGATAAAATATGAAAAAAATGAAAAGTTATTAAAAAAAAGTAATAATTTACTTGAAAGAAAAGAAAATATGTTGTATAGTGGTCTAGATTTGAACCCCAAAAGTCTGGAAGAAATTTTATACAGCGTTGATTTAACATATTCGGAGATTATGATGACATTAGTGGACTTGGAAATAAAAGGGTTAATTAGAGAAACGTCAAAAAATTATTATGTGAGAATAGAGCAGCAACCATAAGTAGGTTAATGGAGGAAGTATATTATGGCTAAGTATTTAGTTATTGTGGAATCACCTGCAAAGGTTAAGACAATAAAGAAGTTTTTGGGAGCAAATTATCAGGTAGCGGCATCAAACGGGCATGTAAGAGATTTGCCGAAGAGCCAGTTGGGCATTGATGTGGAGCATGATTATGAGCCAAAATATATTACAATACGTGGGAAGGGTGATATATTAGCAAACCTCAGAAAGGAGGCAAAGAAAGCAGATAAGGTTTATCTCGCAACGGACCCCGACCGTGAGGGGGAGGCGATTTCATGGCATCTGTCTAAGGCATTAAAGCTGTCTGACGATAAAATGTATCGTATCAGCTTCAATGAGATTACTCAGAATGCAGTGAAGGCATCGATTAAAGAGGCACGTGATATTGATATGGACTTGGTAGATGCGCAGCAGGCGAGAAGAATGCTGGATCGAATTGTGGGATACCGTATCAGCCCGCTTTTGTGGGCAAAGGTAAAGAGGGGCTTGAGTGCAGGAAGAGTTCAGTCGGTGGCTCTTCGAATTATCTGCGACAGAGAAGAAGAAATCAATGCATTTATACCGGAGGAATACTGGTCTTTGGAGGCTGATTTTAAGTTGAAGGGTGAAAAGAAGCCTTTGACTGCGAAATTTTACGGGGACAGTAACGGAAAAATCAACATTAATTCGAAAGAAGAGTTGGATGAAATACTAAAGAAGCTGGAAAATGCCAAGTTTAAGATTGCAAGTGTGAAAAAGGGAGAGAGAATCAAAAAGGCTCCTTTGCCGTTTACAACCAGTACCTTGCAGCAGGAGGCTTCCAAAAAGCTTAATTTTTCCACGCAAAAAACGATGCGACTGGCGCAGCAGCTGTATGAAGGTGTCGATATCAAAGGCAGCGGTACAGTTGGTATTATTACATACCTGCGTACGGACTCCACCAGAATTGCCGATGAAGCCGACAAAACGGCAAGAGAATACATCAGAGAAACCTATGGAGAAGAATACGCGGCAAAAGAAGAGAAGAGTACCCAGAAGGGGAAGAAAATACAGGACGCCCACGAAGCAATCCGTCCTACGGAGATTACAAGACTTCCGAATGATATTAAGGATTCCTTATCTAGAGACCAGTTTAGATTGTATCAGCTTATATGGAAGAGGTTTACTGCGAGCAGAATGCAGGCGGCAAAATATGAGACAATCACAATCAAAATTGAGGGGAATGGGTATGTGTTTACAGTAGCGACCTCAAAAATAGCATTTGAAGGCTTTATGTCGGTTTATATTCAGGAAGAGGATGAAAAAGAGGAAAGCAATGTACTGTTAAATAACGTGGATGAAAGTACGGCTATTTCCTTGAAAGAGTACGATTCAAAACAGCACTTCACACAGCCGCCGGCTCATTATACGGAAGCAGCATTGGTAAAGACATTGGAAGAGCTTGGCATCGGAAGACCGAGTACTTATGCGCCTACGATAACGACAATCATTGCCAGACGATATGTTGCCAAGGAGAATAAAAATCTCTATGTGACAGAGCTGGGCGAGGTTGTTAACTCCATTATGAAAGCAGCATTTCCAAGTATTGTGGATGTAAACTTTACGGCTAATTTTGAAATGCTTCTGGATAAGGTGGAAGAGGGCAGCGTAGATTGGAAGACCGTAATCAGTAATTTTTATCCGGATTTAGATGAGGCTGTTTTGAATGCGGAAAAGGAACTTGGAGAATATAAAATAGAAGATGAAGTTACCGATGTAATCTGTGAAATGTGCGGCAGAAACATGGTAATTAAATATGGTCCTCACGGAAGGTTTCTTGCATGTCCTGGCTTCCCTGACTGCAGAAATACAAAGCCATATCTGGAGAAGATAGGTGTATCTTGCCCGAAATGCGGCAAGGATATCGTACTTCGAAAGACGAAAAAGGGAAGAAAGTATTATGGCTGCGAGGATAATCCGGCTTGTGATTTCATGTCATGGCAGAAACCGTCTAAAATCAGCTGTAAGCAATGCGGCGGTATCATGGTAGAAAAGGGAAACAAGCTGGTATGTATTGACGAGCAGTGCGGATATGTGGAAGAGAAGAAAAAAGAGGAATAAGTGTGAAAGTTTTGCAATGAGGATTGCTTTTGCATAATGTGTGTGATAAAATAAGAAATAGACAAAAATTGAATAAAAATTAATGACAATTGAATAAGATATATAATTATTTCATTGCTTATAAAAGCAAAGGAGGCACAAAAAGGTGAGCGTACAATTATTAGACAAAACGAGAAAGATAAATAAGCTTTTGCATAACAACAGTACTTCAAAAGTGGTATTTAATGATATTTGCGATGTCTTAACAGAAATCTTAAAGTCAAATATTCTCGTTATCAGCAAAAAAGGAAAAGTACTAGGGATTAGTATCTGCGATGGTGTAGATGAAATTAAAGAACTCATTGAAGATGAAGTAGGAGGCTATATTGATCCGCTTTTAAATGAAAGGCTTCTCGGAGTTTTATCGACGAAGGAAAATGTCAATCTGGAGACCTTGGGGTTTGTGTTTGATGATGTGAAGAAATATGAGGCAATTATAACACCGATTGATATTGCAGGAGAACGTTTAGGAACGTTATTTATTTACAAGAGTGATGCAAGCTATGAAATTGATGATATTATCTTAAGTGAGTATGGAACAACAGTTGTCGGATTGGAAATGATGCGTTCTGTGAACGAGGAGAATGCGGAAGAGACGAGAAAGGTACAGATTGTAAAATCGGCAATCAGCACACTTTCATTCTCAGAGCTGGAAGCAATCACCCACATCTTTGATGAACTCGACGGCAAGGAAGGCATTCTTGTTGCAAGCAAGATTGCAGACAGAGTCGGCATTACAAGATCGGTTATTGTCAACGCACTTCGCAAGTTCGAAAGTGCAGGCGTAATTGAATCTAGATCATCAGGAATGAAGGGAACCTATATTAAGGTTTTGAATGATGTGATTTTTGATGAGTTGGAAGAGATTAAGAAAAATAAAATGAAAAAAGCATAATAATAAGGCGTATGCAGAAAAAGCATATGCCTTTTTTATTTATATATATAGTCTGATATTATAATAGGAAGAAGTTCCTAGTTTTGTACTATGGCAGTAAATTCCATTTGTCGTCAAATGTTACGAAAATATTACATCTGTTTACAATTAGTTTATAAAGTCGAGAAAATAAATAAAACGTTGGTACTTAAGTCATGAAAAACGTTGAAAATTAGCTGAAATATTCGAAAAAAATAAAAAAAAACACATTTTTAGCTTGTAAAATTTGCAGGATATTTTATAATTAAGTAAGATTGTGATTCGTATGTGATAATAAAGTGTAGAAGGAGTGAAAAATATGATTGGTTCAGATGCGTTTAATTATATAAACATTTTGGATAAGGCGGCGGATGCTGCTTGGATACGAAATGACGTTATAGCAAATAACATAGCAAATGCAACAACACCAAATTATAAGAGGCAGGATGTAAAATTTGAAGATGTTTTGGAACGTGAGTTGACCGGGGCACGGTCGGTTTCGTTGAGTAAAAAGGTTGCCAATGTGTCCATAGATAACTTGGATGCACAGATTTACACAGATTCGGCGGGGTACTCATATAGGGTAGATGGTAACAACGTGGATATCAGTACAGAGAATGTAGAGCTGGCGGCGAACCAGATTAAGTATAATATGCTGACAGATATCATCAATAATGATTTTAAGTCGTTGCAAAACGTAATGAAATAACGGGGGAGGAAAAATATGTCTATTTTTAGTTCATTTGATATTAATGCATCCGGTATGACGGCGGAGAGACTCAGACTGGATGTTATATCTCAAAATATCGCAAATTCAAGTACAACAAGGACGGAGGACGGAACTCCTTATCGCAGAAAGGTGGTTACGTTCGAAGAAAAAAAGAGTACGGCGTTCTCAAATATTTTATCTAACGCTCATAGCCAGTACACAGGAAGCGGTGTAAAGGTTAGTTCTATCTCAGAAGATACCACAAGTGATTTCGTAAAAAAATATGATCCATCCCACCCGGATGCAGATGAAGATGGATATGTGTCATATCCTAACGTGAACACCGTTACGGAAATGACTAACATGATCGATGCAAGCAGGGCATATGAGGCAAATGTAACTGCTTTTAATACGAGTAAAAGCATTGCATTAAAGGGGCTTGAAATAGGAAAATAAGGAGGATAGAAAATGAGTAATATAGCAGCAATCAGCAGTATTAATTCAGATTTGGTGAAAAATACAGCGCTTAGCGGTACTGTTTCAAATACAGACAATAATAATTTTGGCACATTTTTGCAGTCAGCAGTAGATTTGATTAACGAGACAAACCAATTACAGCAGGATTATAATGCAGAGAAATTAAATGTGGCATTGGGGTATAGTGATAACACACATGATTTGACAATTGCACAAAGTAAGGCGTCAACTGCAATGCAGTATACCATTGCAGTTAGAGATAGGTTTATTGAAGCCTACAAAGAGATAATGAATATTCAAATATAAGATTGAGGGGAAATATATAATAGCTCTTTGCAAGCTATATTTCTACATAAAAAGGGTTAGGAGATAACTGATGGAAGAAAGACTGAAAGGTATACTAAACAAAGTAGTGGCATTTTGGAATAAGTATACTGCTAAACAGAAAGCTACAATCATTAGCGTCAGTGCAATTGTAATATTTACTTTGATAATTTTAGGATTTGTTCTCACAAGACCGACAATGGTTACATTGATTACTGCGGAATCTACCAAGGAAGCTGCGGAGGTGAAGGATATCCTGGAGAGTGAAGGGATTTCGATGGAGATTTCTTCAGACGGAAAGGTTATATCTGTAAATAAGAAAGATATTGCAAATGCAACAATTTTGTTAGGTGAAAACAGTATACCGGCAGACGGCTATTCGATTACGGATGCCTTAAGCGGTGGTTTCAGCACAACAGAAGCAGACAAAGAAAAAAAATATAAATTATACTTAGAGTCAAAGCTGGAAAAAACGCTTGAGACGATGGATGGCGTAAAGGAAGCGTCTGTAAGCCTGACAATACCTGAAAATGACGGAACAATAATCACGCAGGAGCAGGATACTTATGCAAGCGTATTATTGACATTAAGCAGTGAATTGTCGAGCGACGCACCGACCGTAATGGCGAAATATGTTGCAACCGGAGTTGGAAACAAGACAACGGAAAGTATTGTTATCATTGATTCTAACGGTAAATTATTATTCTCCGGCGGAGACGAAGACAGTACGGTGGGAAATGCAGGAAGCCAGTTTGAAGTAAAAAATCAGGCAGAGGCAGTTGTTAAAAAGCAAGTAAAAGATGTTATGCTTGGCACGAACGTATATGACAATATTGAGGTGGCACCAAATCTTGATATCAGCTTTGATGTGGTAAGTGAAACAGAGCAGACTTATACGCCGGCAGAAGGGCAGGAGCAGGGACTGCTGAGCCATGAAGAGATATATGAAAATGAGACAAGCGGCGGAACAGCAGGTGTACCTGGAACGGACTCCAATTCAAATACTACATATGTGATTGAAGGAAGCGATACATCCACAAGTGCAACAACACAAACTTCGAGGGATTACACTCCTAATCAGAAGGTTACAAATACCCAATATGCACCGGGCAGTGTGAATTATGATAGTTCGTCCGTCTCGGTTGTGGCTACAAATTATATTGTCTACAATGAAGATGATATGAAAGCACAAGGCAAGTTAGATGGGACTACATTTGCTGAATTTATGGCGGCGAATGATGTGAAGACGAAGACGACAGTAGATCAGGATTTCTACACAATGGTGTCAACAGCGACGGGAATAGCAGAAGCAAATATTTCGATTGTTGCCTATGATGTTCCGCTTTTCCAGCCGTCAACGGGTTCCGGAAGAAGCTGGTCAGATTATCTGATGATTGCTCTTATCCTATTAATTCTTGGTTTGCTTGGATTTGTAATATTTAAGAGTACAAGACCGATTGAGGTATTGGAGACAGAACCGGAATTATCCGTGGAAGCTTTGCTTGCGTCAACAAAAGAGACAACGACACCTCTTGATGATATTGACTTCAATGAGAAATCGGATGCAAGAAAACTTATTGAAAAATTTGTTGATGAAAATCCAGCCGCAGTGGCGCAATTGCTGCGTAATTGGCTGAATGAAGATTGGGAGTGATAAAGTATGGCTAAAACAGAAGAAATGAGTGGATTAGAGAAGGCAGCAATACTTTTGATTGCCCTTGGACCGGAAAAGTCCTCTGTTATATTTAAACACTTAAAAGAAGACGAGATAGAAGAATTAACCTTGGAGATCGCGAATACAAGAAGTGTTTCGCCTTCTCTCAAGGAGAAAGTGATAGATGAGTTTTACGAAGTGTGTCTGGCACAGCAGTATATCGCAGAAGGCGGTATCGGATATGCAAAAGAGCTGCTTGAAAAAGCCCTTGGTTCTGAAAAAGCAGTTGATGTTATCAGCAAGCTGACCGCTTCCTTGCAGGTTAGACCGTTCGAATTTGTTAAGAGGGCTGACGCATCTCAGCTGCTTAACTTTATACAGGATGAACATCCGCAGACAATCGCATTGATTTTATCCTATCTGTCCTCCGGCCAGGCGTCCGCAGTAATCGGTTCACTGGCACCGGATAAGCAGGCAGATGTTGCAAAGCGTATTGCGCAGATGGATCGTACTTCACCGGATGTAATTAAAGAGGTAGAGAGAGTGTTGGAGAGAAAATTAGCATCCTTAGTAAATCAGGATTACACAATTGTCGGTGGTGTGGATGCTATCGTAGAAATCTTGAATACGGTAGATAGAGGTACAGAAAAACATATTATGGAAACTCTTGAAATTGACGAGCCAGAATTGGCAGATGAAATCAGGAAGAAAATGTTCGTATTTGAAGATATTCTTTCTCTTGATGACAGGGCGATTCAGAGAGTGCTTCGAGATGTTGACAACAATGACCTTGCGGTTGCTCTTAAGGGCGCAAACGAAGAGGTTCAGACTGCAATCTTCAATAACTTGTCCAAGCGTCTGTCTGCAATGATAAAGGAAGACATGGAATTTATGGGACCTGTGCGTATGAAGGATGTTGAAGAGGCGCAGCAGAAGATTGTTAATATTATTAGAAAACTGGAAGATTCCGCAGAAATTGTTATTTCACGAGGCGGAGGTGACGAGATAGTTGTCTAATTTGTTTAAGTATAACACGGTTCAGTGTGATGAAGAAAAAAAGATAATCGACTACAATGAGCTTATTGCTGAGAAGCTGAGCAAGCTTCAAAATGTGACAAAGAATTCTGAACAAAGTGAAGATGGCTTAGACGGTGATGGTTTTAAGGTAGGACTTGCTGCAAGAGAAGTGGCGATTACGGAAGAAGCAGAAGAAATAATAGAAGAACCGGAGGTTACTCCGGAAGAAATATTAGAGGAAGCAAGAGCAAATGCAGAACAAATGCTTCAGGATGCAAGAAAGCAGGCGGAGGCAATAAAGCAGTCCGCATATCAGGAAGGAAGCAAAGCCGGGTATGATGAAGGATATGCACAGGCGCTTGTCGATGTGGAAGTCCAAAAGCAAGAACTGGAGGCTGCAAGGAAAAAACAATTCCAGGAATATCAGGAAGAGTTGAACAAAATGGAGCCGATGCTTGTAGATGCGATTACTACAGTAGTGCAAAATGTATTTAAGATTAAATTTGAAGATAATCGAAATATGATTGTTCATCTTCTTAAAATTGCACTGGGACAAATTCAGAGCAGTAAAGATTTTGTGATTAAGGTTTCGAAAAATGATTATCCCTTTGTTGTAAAATACAAGGAGGTTTTGGATAAGTCGGTTATTGGTGCTTCTTCCCTTAATATCATGGAGGACATCAGCTTATCTAAAAACCAATGTCTGGTAGAAACAGACGGCGGGGTATTTGATTGCAGTTTGGATGTTCAGCTTGATAACTTAATCAAGACGTTAAAGATATTATCACAGGAGTAAAAGGTGGCAATTGATGGCAGCAATTAATTTAAAAAAATACTACAACTTAACAGACGATACCTTTTATAAAAAGCTGGGGCGGGTAGTCAAGATTGTCGGGCTGACGATTGAGTCGGTAGGTCCGGATGCAAAGCTTAATGATTTGTGCAGAATCATTGCAGATGGTGACCAGAATAAGAGTATACTGGCTGAGGTTGTAGGGTTTAAGGATAAAAAAATATTGCTTATGCCTTTTGAAAATGTGGAAGGTATCGGACTTGGGTGTATGGTTGAAAATATCGGGCACCCGCTGTCTGTTCCGGTTGGAAAAGAGCTTCTGGGAAAAACACTTGACGGACTCGGAAGACCGGTTGACATGTCTGAAATTGTAACGGAGGCGACATATCCGGTTGAGGCGATGCCGCCGGACCCTATGGAACGTGAAATTATTGGAGAAGTGCTTCCTTTGGGTGTAAAAGCTGTAGATGGTTTGATTACCGTCGGAAAAGGACAAAGAATTGGTATTTTCGCAGGAAGCGGTGTTGGTAAGAGTACGCTGCTCGGCATGTTTGCGAGAAATACAAAGGCAGATATCAATGTCATTGCTCTGATAGGAGAGCGTGGGCGAGAGGTAAGGGAATTTATCGAGCGCGACTTGGGGGAAGAAGGACTAAAACGCTCCGTTGTTGTCGTTGCAACCTCGGATAAACCGGCATTGATCAGAAATAAAGCGGCAAAGACCGCTACCGCTATTGCAGAATATTTCAGAGATCAGGGAAAAGATGTGCTGCTCATGATGGACAGCCTAACCCGATTTTCTATGGCACAGAGAGAAATCGGACTTGCATCCGGCGAGCCCCCTGTTACAAGAGGGTATCCGCCGAGCGTATATGCAGAGATGCCAAAGCTTCTTGAAAGGGCAGGAAACTCTGATGTGGGCTCAATAACGGGATTGTATACGGTATTGGTGGATGGTGACGATTTTAATGAGCCGATTACCGATACTGCAAGAAGTATACTGGATGGACATATTATGCTGTCCAGAAAACTAGTACATAAAAACCACTATCCGGCAATCGATGTATTACAGAGTATTTCGCGTGTTATGTCCCAGATTGCGGACAAGGAGCACAAGATGGTTGCAGGTAAATTAAAAAATGTGCTGGCAACCTACAACGAGGCGGAAGACCTGATTAACATTGGCGCATATAAAAGTGGCTCGAACCGCAATATTGATTATGCAATCAGCAAGATTGACGAAGTAAACACGTTTCTGATGCAGGATGTAGAGACAAAATATGGCTTTGATGAAATTGTAGAAATGTTAGGTAATATCTTTGAGGAATAGCGGGTGCACATATGTCTAAATTTATATATAAAATGGAAAATATTCTTGAAATTAAATATAAATTAGAAAATCAGGCAAAGACCAATTATGCCAACGCAGCGGCAAAGCTGAATGAAGAAAAACAAAAGCTCAGAAGTCTTATTGCGAGGCAGGCGGCTTATGAGGATCAGATGAGAGGCTTGGTGAGTGCCAGGCTTGATGTCTTAGAGATTAAGATATGCAAAGCAGCCATTGAGAAAGCAAAAGAAGATGTGAAAAAGCAAATTCTTCAGGTGACGCTCGCAGAAAGAAACTTGGAACAGGCAAGAATAAAGCTTTATGAGGTTATGAATGACAGAAAAATCCATGAAAAGCTAAAAGAAAATGCCTTTGAAGATTTCAAGAAGGAAGTCAACCAGCAGGAAAGCAAGGAAATAGATGAATTAGTAAGCTATACATATGGTAAGGCTAGATAGATGGGTAGGTGTATAAAGTGGCAGAAAAAAAAGTAAAACTTAGCAGAAAAGAAAGAAAAGCGGCCAAGGAACAAGGGGTTTTAGAATTAGAAAAAGAAGAAACCGTAGGCGGCAAAATTGGAGCAGCAATCATCGTCGTGTTTATCATAGCCGTATGGCTTGGGATTTTTGCAGTTTTAATAAAATTGGATATCGGTGGATTCGGTTCTACGGTATTGTCTCCTCTTTTGAAGGATGTGCCGGTAATCAGTGCTGTTTTACCGGAGACAGAGACGCCGGATGCTGCAGCGGATGGAGATTATCCGTATGATACGCTGGCAGAGGCGGTAGAGCAGATTAAGAGTCTGGAGCAGCAATTAAGTACTGCACAGGAGCAGATAGCGGCAAATAACGAGACGGTTTCTGAATTAAATGCAGAAATTGATCGGTTGAAGGTGTTTGAAGACCAGCAGACCCAGTATCAGCAGTTGAAGGCACAGTTTGACGAGGATGTTGTGTTCAATGAAAATGCGCCGGATCCGTCTCAATATAAAGCATATTACGAAAGCATTTCTCCGGAAAATGCAGAGTTATTATACAAGCAGGTGGTACAGCAGACTTCTTATTCTGAAGAAGTTAAGGACTATGCAAAGACGTACAGCGAGATGAAACCGGCTCAGGCAGCGGGTATATTTGAGACAATGACAAATAATCTGGACTTAGTATCTGAAATACTAAGCAATATGAGCGCTGACGCAAGAGGCAGTATTCTCGGTGCGATGGATCCCGCTATAGCGGCGAAGATCACGAAAATCATGGCACCTAAAGAATAAATAACGAAAGGCCTTGGCCTGAGTTAAAAATACGAAAGAAAGGAGGAGGAAAATGAAGACATCTTTTATGGACACGACGGGTTTGGTGAGCACTGTTTCAAATAGTCTTAGTATCAAAACAGAGAGTTCAAGCCAGCCACAGACTAATTTTAGTGACATCATTGACAATCTGACAGATACGGGGCAAAAAAACACGGTCGATTCTTTAGAGCAGACAAAGAGTGGGCAGGCAGCTTCGAAAAAAGATGTAAATACCGATTGGAAAGAAAAACTTGAGTCTGCAAGCGATGGTGTGGACCATACGGAGACGGATGAAACGCAGGTTACTTCGGTAAAGGATGAGAGCCTTGTGGGAGAAAAACTTGACTCAGAGAGCAAATTAGATGAAGCTTCCGAAAAGATCAAAAACATTCTTTTGGATACACTTCAGATTTCTGAGGAAGATTTGGAACTTGCAATGCAGAGTTTAGGTTTGAACTTCTTGGATTGCTTAGACCAGACTAATCTGGCAAAGCTTTTGACAGCCATATCCGGAAGTGCAGATATTTCAACACTAATCACAAGTGAAGGACTGTATCAGCAGTTTAATGACAGCTTGGCACTGATAGGCGGTGTGAAGGAAAGTATTCTTGCTGATTTGGGCATTACGGACGAAGAGCTTAATGCGCTGCTTGTTCAGGCAAAAGAGGCAAAATCAAATGCAGCCGTAGTGCAGACGCAAGTAGGACAGGTGACGGAAGAGACAACAGTTGTTACAGATAAGACAGCAAAGCCGCTGGAAAACGCTTTAACGAATTTAGGTGTGAAGAGCGATGAGATTGTTGTAAAACAGGAAAAAACTGACCAAAATGTAACATCTGCCGCTTCAAATGAAGCAGGAAATGCGAAGGCGGCGACAACGACAGCTCAAACACAAAATAACGGCAACAATAGTGAAGCACAGACCGAGGAGCAAAAAGCGGTTATAGCAGCAGAACCTAAAAAGCCGGAAGCCCAAGATGACGGAGTGGAGAATTATCAGAAATATGTTTTTGATAAGGCTCAGCCGGAAGCCACGCAGAGCAATGTAAGTGAAGCGGCTCTGGCAGATGCAAAGGCGGGAGCAACTGCTAAGGTAGATACCGAAAGCCTCATGAAACAGATACAAAACCAGATAAAGCTATCCACAAGCCTTGATACAACCAGATTGGAATTTCAATTAAATCCGGAGCATCTTGGCAAGCTTACCATTCAGCTCGCATCAAAAGAGGGTATTGTAACAGCTCATATTACAGCGCAGAATCAAGCGGTTAAAGAAGCTCTGGAAAGCCAGATTGTTCAACTTAGAGAAAATATGAACAATCAGGGAATTAAGGTAAGTGAGGTTGAGGTTACAGTAAAGAGCCATGAATTCGAGAGAAATCTGGAAGAAGGCAATCAGAACCAAAACAAGGAACCTTATGAGCAGGAACAAAAGAATACCAGAAGACAGTTCAATTACAATGAACCTGAATCACTGGAGGATTTAACAGCCGATGAGGCATTAATTGCTGAAATGATGATTGGAAATGGAAATTCAATCAATTACTCAGCGTAACAGGAGGTGAAATTATGGCATTAGTACAACAGGTATCAGATGGACAATTAGTAGAAAGTGCATCTAGTGTATCAAGTACATCGACAACGTCAACAAGCAATTCCACTTTGGATAAGCAGGCGTTCTTACAGCTTTTGGTAGCACAGATGAAGTATCAGGATCCGTTGGAGCCGACATCCAATACAGAGTATATTGCACAGTTAGCGACTTTTTCACAGTTGGAGGCAACACAGAACCTTGAGAGTACATTTAATAAGAATCAGGCATCAGCGTTAGTTGGAAAACCGGTTATCATGGCTCCGACATCAAGCTCAACAGGAGATACTTATTATATCGCAGGATATGTTGACGCAGTTGTAATAGAAAACGGAAAGCCTTATTTGTATATCAATGGCGCTTACTATTCTTTGGATGACTTAAATACAGTGCTCGACGATGATTACTATAAGGAATACATCAATGGTATTTCGGATTCAACTGATACGACAACAGACACAACAACTGATACAACGACAGACTCAACCGATACAACAACTACAGAAGAATAAGGTGTGAGTCAAAATGGAGGTAATTATGAAGCTGAATAATACTCAATTCACTTCCATTGAGCAGGTTACAGGGAAGTACCTGAACAAAAATGTTGTTAACAGGACTGACGAAGCAGGCCAGGCACAATCCTTCCAAGAGATATTAAAGCAAAAACAGACTGATAAGTCGGAAGCAGCTTCTGAGCTCAAATTCTCAAAGCATGCAAACGAAAGACTGGCATCGAGAAATATCGATATATCGGAAGAACAGATGACAAGGCTGCTAAGTGGAACCAAACAGGCCAATGAGAAGGGAATCAACGAATCACTTGTACTGGTTGATAACCTCGCATTTATTGTTAATGTGAAGAACAATACAGTAATCACGGCGATGGATCAAAGCGATTCTGCAGAAAATGTTTATACCAATATTGATGGGGCAGTAATTATGTAAGCCGGACCCGTATGGAGGCTTAATGTCTTTGAATGACAGATAAGACATGCTGTTTCAGACAAAAAATACTTAGGAGGTCATTTAATTATGATGAGATCACTTTACTCTGGTGTAGCAGGACTTAAAACACACCAGACCAAGATGGACGTAATAGGTAATAATATTGCGAACGTTAATACAGTAGCTTATAAGGCACAGACAGTAACTTTTCAGGATGTTATGTATCAGACAACCCAGTCGGCTTCAGGACCAAACGCAACAACAGGCGTAGGTGGTACAAACGCAAAGCAGATTGGTCTTGGTGTTACAACAGGTGCAATAAGCACTTCAATCACAACAGCAGGTGCTACACAGACAACAAACAACCCGTTTGATATTAAGATTACAGGCGATAGCTTCTTTATCGTAAATGACGGAACACAGAACTACTTTACAAAAGCAGGTAACTTTACAGTTGATGCTTCCGGTAACTTAGTAATGTCTACAACAGGTTACAATGTTATGGGTTGGCAGGTAAGTGCTGCAACCGGAGATATTGTTAAAGGAACTGTTTCTCCATTAAAAGTAATGGCAACCGATAACTTAACTTCAAGCCCGGAGGCTACTTCAAAGGCACAACTTAGCGGTATTATTGATACAGATAACACTGATTTAAATTCCGCTAACGGTTCTGTAATGAACTTATCTTTCTATGATTCAGTGGGATACAAATACACTGCAAATTTCTCGTTGCATAATGCAGAAAGCCTAACATTGGATGATGGTACTGTACTGGGTGAAAATGTGTTCTATCTGGCACTTGATTCGATTGCAGACTCAACAAGTACGGACGTGACAACATCTTCAGGAGCGACATTCGGCAGTACAATCACGCTTGATGATGGCACAACTATAAATAATGCAATTTTAGTTGAGTATGATTTGGCAACTGGTAAATTGAAGTCTGTTGATGGTTCTACTACAGCAACAGCAACAGATCTTTCGTTTACAGGAACCACTGATGCAGTAAAATTCTCTACTATTTCTATTGACTTATCAAGCAGTAAGGTAGCAGGAAACAGCGGTGTTATGACAGCGGCTATGACACCGGGTGATGCCGACGCAGACGGAAAAGGAAGACTTCTTGGAAAAATGACAGGTATCTCAATTGATAAGTATGGTAAGATTTACGGAACATACAGCAACGGTGACAACAAACTGTTAGGGCAGATTGCAGTTGCACAGTTCTCAAATCCGTCCGGTCTTGCAAAGGAAGGTGAGAACCTTTACTCTTCTACATTGAACTCCGGTGATTTCGATGGCATCGGTGTTGATGTATCCGGTGACGGCGGCAGTATGGCGACAGGCGTACTTGAAATGTCAAACGTAGACCTTTCTAATGAATTTACAGAAATGATAACAACACAGAGAGGTTTCCAGGCAAACTCAAGAATTATAACAGTATC
This sequence comes from Konateibacter massiliensis, assembly GCF_900184995.1. Taxonomy (GTDB): domain Bacteria; phylum Bacillota; class Clostridia; order Lachnospirales; family Lachnospiraceae; genus Lachnotalea; species Lachnotalea massiliensis. Next base: position 1,507,799 of record NZ_LT860099.1, on the reverse strand, counting down.
AGATACTCTGATTGAAGAGTTGGTTAATCTGAAGAGAAGCTAATTGATGTAAACTTATTTTCCAAAATGCTCTTAAGCGCGATAGGAATATTAAGGGCATTTTGGAAATATTTAATTTTGTTATATTATTTAGAAGTAAAGAGCACTTCTGACGTGGAATAGCAGAGGCAGGATAAATTTCAAAACTCAGGGAGGGGAACAGTAAATATGATAGAGGTTACGAAACTCAATGATATAAAAATTTTAATCAATGCGGATTTGATTGAAACGGTGGAAGAAACCCCTGATACCGTGATTACGTTTACGACATCAAAAAAGATTGTTGTAAAAGAAAGTAGACAAGAGATTAAAAATTTAGTAATATCATATAAAAAGGAGATTTTTGCAGGAATATAATAGGTTTCGTGATTTTTTACAGAGAAAGATGCAACGTTTTGTCGTATCTGGATGATTTTGAAAATTAATTTCTCAAAGAAATTTAATTAATATTAGAAAAAGAGAGAGTTTATAGAATGACTAATAAAGGAGCAGAGTAATGAAGAAAAACATTTTTAGTATTGTGATTTTAGCATTGGTAATTGTGAATTTGGTATTAACTGCTATTATGATGTTTAGTGTGGTTCCATCTGCAAACAAGACAAACACTTTGATAACACAGGTAAGTACAGCACTTAATCTGGAACTGCAGGCAAAGAAAGCACAAGCGGGCGGGGAGATTATTCCGATTGAACAGATTGAAACATACGATATTGCAGACACAATAACCGTGAATTTAAAGAAGGATACAGATGGAGGGGATCATTTTGCAGTCTTTTCTATCACTTTGTCTATGAATAGTAAGAGTGATGAGTATGCAGAGTACGGCGAGTCAGTAGCTGCAAAGGAGAGTTTGATTAAGAGCAAGATTATTGATGTAGTTTCCAGTTATACAATGGAGCAAATACAGACAGACAGAGCAGGTGTGTTGGATAGCATCGAACAGCGGTTAAACGAAATGTTTGATGCAGATCTTTTCATAGATGTAGCATTCAGAGATATTGTATTACAATAAGAATGATACAATAAATAGAGCAATCTAGGAGGTGAGTAAAATGGGAGAAGTATTGTCCCAAAGCGAGATTGATAATTTGCTCAATGCTTTGAATTCTGGTGAAATAGATGTTGAGGAAATGAATGGTCCCGAGGAAAAGCAGGTAAGAAATTATGACTTTGCCAGACCGTCAAAATTCTCAAAGGAACACCTGAGAACGTTGGAAATTATATTTGAACATTATGGTAGATTGCTTTCAACTAATTTGCCGGGATATTTGAGAAAAAATATACAAGTGGAAGTTATGAATTCGGAAGCGGTTACCTATTCTGAATTTACCAACGCATTATCCAATCCGGTTATTCTTGGAGTTGTTAATTTTGCTCCGTTGACGGGGAATATTATTTTGGAGCTGGCGTCTAACTTAGGCTATGCGATTGTAGACCGTATGCTCGGAGGATATGGACGACCGCTTGAGAAGAATAGAGACTATTCAGAGATTGAGTTGTCAGTAATAGAAAGAATTATGGTAATCTGTACGAATTTGCTCAGAGAGCCGTGGCAGAATGTAGTGGCAATTGAGCCAAGACTGGAAAGAATTGAGACGAATTCACAGTTTGCACAGGTTATTTCGCCGAGTGAGATGATAGCGATTGTTACACTGAACATCCGTATCGGTGATATAGAAGGTCTAATGAATATATGTTTGCCGTTCATCACGTTGGAAGATGTTATGGATAAGTTGAATACAAAATATTGGTACTCAACAATGCAAAGAGATGATGAGGAAAGCTATGAAGAAGCAATTCAAAGCTTAATTGGTCGGGCTAACATACCAGTTCGCACTGTTCTTGGAACAAGTTCAATAGCAGTAAACGATTTTGTCAATCTGCAAATTGGTGATATAATAAAATTAGATTCAAAAGTTGATCAAGAGTTAGATGTATTTGTAGGGAATATTAAAAAATTTACTGCCCTGCCCGGTTCATCTGGAGATGCCTACGCGGTAAGAGTTACATCAATAATAAGAGAGGAGCAGTGAAGTAATGGACGGAATGTTATCACAGGAAGAAATTAATGCATTGTTAAATGGTACAGCAGAAGAGATAAGCAGTGAAAGCAGTTCTGCGGAATTACTTACAGATGCTGAGAAGGACGCTGTAGGTGAAATTGCAAACATCAGTATGGGGACTGCGGCAACAACCTTATTTTCACTTGTAAATACCAAAGTTACCATCACAACGCCGGTTGTTACATATGCAACATGGGACGATATAGCGAAGGATTATGACAGGCCTTGTGTTTTTATACAAATTTCTTATAAGGACGGATTGGATGGAAAAAATATTCTAATTCTAAAAGAGAGAGATGTAAAAGTTATCACAGACCTTATGATGGGCGGTGATGGTACTAATGTAGAGGGAGAGCTTGGGGAGCTTCATGTCAGTGCAATTTGTGAAGCGATGAACCAGATGATGGGATCATCAGCAACATCCTTATCCTCTATGTTGAATAAGGTGGTAGATATCAGCCCGCCTGTGGCGACAGTAGTAGATTTGAATGAAACTGTCAATGAGGAGGAGATAGCGTCATTTTTATCAGGAACTTTCATTAAAGTTGCTTTTAAAATGGAAATTGAGGGGTTAGTGGATAGCAGCATCATGCAGTTATATCCAGTTGAGTTTGCGAAAGAATTGTATGAAAAGTTTATCGGTTCAAACGGTGGAATGGAAGTACAAAAGCAGCCGGTAGAAGAAGCACCACAGCCGGCACCGCAGCAAATACAACAACAGCAGCCGATGGAGCAGCAGATGTATTCACAGCCGCAGCAGATGATGAACATGGAGGGAATGTCAATGCAGCAACCGTATATGCAGCAGCCTTATATGCAGGCGCAGCCTTACGCGCCACAGCCATATATGCAGCCTGCCCAAAATATCCAACCTGCACAGTTCCAGCCGTTTACAAACACAGGTTTTGTAAGTGGAAGCGAGAACATTGGTCTTATCATGGATGTGCCGTTACAGGTGACCGTAGAGTTGGGACGTACAAGCAAATCAATCCAGGAAATATTGGAATTTTCACCGGGAACTATTATTGAATTAAATAAAATTGCAGGTGAACCAATTGATGTATTGGTAAATGGCAAGTATGTAGCAAAAGGTGAAGTTGTAGTAATTGAAGAGAGTTTTGGTGTGAGAATAACCGAAATTGTTAAATAAAACAAATCAATAATATCGAAGAAAAATAGGAGTTGAAAACATGGCTAAAAATATTTTAATTTGCGATGATGCAGCATTTATGAGAATGATGATAAAGGACATTTTAACTAAAAATGGTTATAATGTAATTGGTGAGGCTGAAAATGGAGCAAAAGCGGTGGAAAAATACAATGAAACAAAACCGGACTTGGTATTGATGGATATTACAATGCCGGAGATGGACGGAATTCAGGCATTAAAGAAAATTGTAGCAGGAGATCCGAAGGCACTTGTTATTATGTGTTCAGCAATGGGACAGCAGGCTATGGTCATTGAATCAATTCAGTCAGGAGCAAAAGATTTTATTGTTAAGCCTTTCCAGGCAGATCGTGTATTAGAGGCTGTGAAAAAGGTAGTAGGTTAACAAAGAATATAGGAATGATTAGATAATAGAAAGTGAGCGTAGCGAGCTTTCTATTATTGTAAGTGATTAATTTTGTGGCTGTTTAGCACTTTTACAGTTACACGCTTAATTTATTCTCTTGGAGGACATTATGTATATAGCAGTTTCGCAAGGCTCCGGTTTGGAGAGTATATGGCAGCTCTTTACAGTTGCGGTTATCTTTGTTATTGTGTTGGGTCTGTCCTATTACACAACGAAATGGATATCTCAAATACAGAAGACGAGGACTTATAACAAAAACATAGAGGTGATTGAAACCTTTAAGGTTACAACGAACAAATATATTCAGATTATCAGAACCGGAGAAAAATATTTGGTGATTGCTATAGGTAAGGACAGTATTACGATGCTGACCGAGATAGAGGAAGAGCAGCTTGATTTAATGGGGCAAGGGGATGCTCCGAAAGAGAGCTTTAACGAAATATTAAACAAAATAAAAGAGTTAAAACACAAGAAGTAGGCGGGTTGGGCAAATGACATTAAAAAGAAGAGTAAAGAGAAATAGATATAAACTGTTAGGTATATTTTTGGGAATTTTATTAATGGTTAGTTTTGCGCCAAACACTGCTTATGCAACAGGAACAACAACAGAAGGGCTCACGGAGGGGACGGGAGGTTCCAATCCGGACACCTTGAGTCCAAGCAATACAGTAGGTGGATTGAGCATCAATTATAATACGGACGGAGAAGGCGGACTTTCGGCAAGCATTAAAATATTACTGTTTTTGACGATTATTTCGCTGGCACCTTCTATTTTGATTATGCTTACGTCTTTTACCAGAATTATTATTGTACTCCATTTTACAAGAGCTGCGCTCGCTACACAGACAGCACCTCCTAATCAGGTGTTGGTGGGACTGGCATTGTTCTTAACCTTGTTTATTATGGGGCCGATTTTTACGCAAATCAATGATACGGCAATTAAGCCGTTAGATGCAGGCGAGATTACGCAGGAGCAGGCATTGGAGATAGGGCTTGAACCTTTGCGGGAGTTTATGTTTGAGCAGACCCAGACAAGGGATATCCAATTATTTTTGGATATTGCTCAGGTTAACACAACGATAGAAAGTCAGAATGATGTTCCGATTACTGTTTTGATACCTAGTTTTATTATAAGCGAGTTGCGTTCTGCTTTTATTATGGGATTTTTAATTTATATCCCGTTTATTATCATTGATATGGTAGTTGCATCTACCTTGATGTCGATGGGTATGATGATGCTGCCGCCGACTACAATTTCCATGCCGTTTAAACTATTGCTGTTTATCTTAGCGGACGGTTGGAATCTGATTATCGGCAATTTGGTCAAGACATTTTATTGATATAAAGGAGCGAAAGGAATTTGATTACTTCAGAAATTGTTATAGATATAGCAAAAGACACAGTATATACAATTATTATTTCGTCGGCTCCCTTGCTGCTTGTATCCTTGATTGTCGGGCTGGTTATCAGTATTGTTCAGACGGCTACATCCATTCAAGAGCAGACCTTGACCTTTGTTCCTAAGATTATTTGTATTTTTCTTGCGATAATGGTTTTCGGAGGCTGGATTTTAAATAATATTGTAGAATTTATGATCCGCCTTTGGTCTAATTTCAGCATATACGTAGGTTAGCGTTATGGTTGATATACAGTTTACGCAGGGGGAATTAGAACAGTTAATGCTGGTATTTGTTCGAATTAGTGCATTTATTTTTATAGCACCTTATTTTTCGATCAGCAATGTACCTAGAAGAGTGAGAGCGGGACTGGCATTTTTTATAACCTTAGTTGTCTATCCGGTATTACCGCGGGGGGCATTGGCATATTCCACGGTGATAGAGTATGGAGCGATTGTTCTCAGAGAGGGGATAGCAGGACTTTTGTTAGGACTGTCTGCCAGTATTTGTTATTCTATTATTGCTTTTGCCGGAAGAATGATTGACATGGACATCGGTTTTTCGATGGTAAGTGTGCTTGACCCTATCAGTAAGGAAGAAACATCCATCAGTGGTAGCTTTTATAACTATATATTTATGCTTGTTATGGTATGCTCCGATATGCCGCATTATCTGCTTAGAGCAGTTGTAGATGCATATCAACTGGTTCCTTTGGGAAATGTTCAGTTTAATATGGACCGTCTATATGACAGCTTTCTTGCGTACATGGCAGATTATCTAATTATAGGATTTCGGATTGTATTGCCGATATTTGCGGTTATTTTGGTAACAAATGTCGTTCTTGGTGTATTGGCAAAGGTTGCACCGCAGATGAATATGTTTGTAATTGGTATTCAATTAAAAATCATGATGGGACTGATTACGATTTTTCTTACAATAGGAATGTTTAATAATGTGGCAAATTACATTTTTACGGAAATGAAAAAAATGATAGTGTCCATGATACAAGGAATGTATTAGTATGATAAAATATAATCTTCAGTATTTTGCAAAAGATGGACCCGGCGGGGAAAAAACGGAACCGGCTACTGCGAAGAAGCTGGAAGATGCCAGAAAAGAAGGGCAGGTTGCAAAGAGTAATGAAATAAACAGTGCACTTATGCTGTTTGGATTTTTTATTATTCTTAAAATATGGATAGGAACTTTGGGAACTAAGTTTCTGGAGTCTTTTTCCGCTATCTATAATCTGATACCTGAAATGGTTCTGAATAAGGATCAAATGATGGAAACAAGGATGTATACCCGTATTGTGAATGAGACAATGTTTATTATGCTTCAGATGGTGGCACCCATATTTCTTGTGGGATTTATGATTAGTCTGATAGCGGACTTGGCTCAGGTAAAATGGAAGCCGACTATGAAACCCCTGCAACCGAAGTTAAATAAATTTAGTCCCATCAATGGATTAAAAAAGATTGTTTCGACAAGGGCTATCTTTGAACTTTTCAAAAGTGTATTTAAAATAGGGATTATTGCTTATGTTGCATATTCCACCTTGAAATCAGAGCAGGAAATCATTTTCCGGTTATATGATATACCGCTTAAGCTGGCCTTGACATATATCGGAGAAATTATAATAGATTTGGGTATAAAACTGAGTGCAGTCTATATGATTGTAGGCTTGGCAGATTACATTTATCAAAAATATAAATTTACGACTGACATGAAAATGACCAAGCAGGAAATTAAAGATGAATATAAAAATGCGGAAGGTAATCCGGAGATAAAAGGAAAGATAAGAAGCAAAATGCAGGAAGCTTCCAGAAGAAGAATGATGCAGTCTCTCTCTACCGCAGATGTTGTTATCACAAACCCTACCCACTTTGCGGTGGCGGTGAAATATGATGCTGAAAACGCAAGTGCACCGATTGTCGTTGCGAAGGGCGAGGACTATTTGGCGCAGAAAATCAGGGAAAACGCAAAAGAATATCATATTGAAATTGTAGAAAATAAGCCGTTGGCGAGAATGTTATACTATAATGTAGATGTGGGTGAGCAGATACCGCCTGAGTTGTATCAGGCAGTGGCTGAAGTTTTAGCGTATGTTTATAGTTTAAAACATAGTTAAATTTGTATATAATAGGAATAACATGTAGAGGAGGTAAAACATGAAGAAGACAGATATAGGCGTAGGAGCATTTTTATTAGCAGCAATTGTGTTTTTGATTATTCCCATGCCTGCTTTCTTACTTGATATCATGTTAGCATGTAATATAGCAATAACCTTAACCATTTTATTTAATGCTCTTTTTACAAAAGAGGTATTAAATATGTCATCTTTTCCAACGATATTGTTATTTACGACAATTTTTAGAATATCTTTGAACGTTTCTACGACAAAGCTTATCCTTTCATCAGGTGATCCGGGTAATGTTGTTCAGACCTTCGGAGAATTTGTTGGTGGCGGAGATTTGATTATCGGTGCAATTGTATTTGTTATTTTAATACTTGTGCAGTTTATTGTAATTAATAAGGGTTCTGAAAGAGTTGCGGAAGTAACCGCAAGATTTACGCTCGATGCTATGCCGGGTAAGCAGATGGCGATTGACGCCGATTTGAATACAGGCGCTATAAATGATAAACAGGCAGTAGAAAGAAGAGAAAAGATACAGCAGGAATCTGCTTTCTTTGGAGCCATGGATGGTGCGACAAAGTACGTAAAAGGAGATGCGATAGCAGGTCTTATTATTGTTGTGATAAATATCGTAGGTGGTCTTGCCATGGGTATGCTAAGACAGGGTATGGATCTCAACGAGGCGTTAAATAAATATATTATATTGACAATCGGTGATGGTCTTGTAAGTCAGATACCATCCATTATGATATCGCTGTCAACCGGTATTCTGGTTACAAAAACCTCGAAAGAGGCAGACTTTGGCGATGTGCTTGTAAAGCAGTTGTTTTCGATACCGAAGGTGCTTTATATGGTTGGAGCTACGTTACTGTTACTTGGTGTAGCAACCCCGCTGAATATTTTGGTGTTCGGACTTCTCGGACTTGTATTTATCCTTACGGGTGCGGCGATGTCCAGACAGATTGGTGTTGAAGCGATTGAGGAAGAAGTGGATGCAGGAGAATCGGTTGCGGATGAAATCAGAAGACCTGAAAATGTGGTATCTCTTCTCCATGTAGATCCGATTGAATTGGAATTTGGCTACGGTATCATCCCACTTGCCGATGTAAACCAGGGCGGTGATTTGCTAGACCGTGTTGTTATGATACGACGCCAAATTGCACTTGAATTAGGTACGGTTGTTCCGATTATTCGTTTAAGAGATAATATTCAGTTAAATCCGAATCAATATATCATTAAGATAAAAGGTGTTCAGGTAAGTGAGGGTGAAATACTGTTTGACCATTATATGGCGATGAATCCGGGCTATGTAGAGGAGGAGATTACAGGTATTCCTACCTTCGAGCCATCCTTCCATCTTCCGGCAATCTGGATTACAGAGAGCCAGAGAGAGCGCGCGGAAAGTATGGGTTATACCGTAGTAGATCCGCCGTCTATCATTGCAACACACTTAACGGAGATTATTCGAAACCATATTGATGAGCTTCTCACAAGACAGGATGTTCAGAATCTTATCAACAATGTGAAAGAGAACAATTCAACACTTATTGAGGAGCTTATACCAAAGCAGCTTGGCATCGGAGAAGTGCAGAAGGTTTTACAGAACCTGTTAAAAGAAGGCATCTCAATCCGAGACCTACTTACCATATGTGAAACGCTGGCGGACTACTCATCAACGACGAGAGATCCGGATATTTTGACTGAGTATGCGCGCCAAAGTCTAAAGAGAGCAATCTCTGCGAAGTATTTTGAACAGGGAGAAGCGACGCAGGTTATCACACTGGATCCAAAGGTGGAGCAGGATATCATGGGATCGGTAAAGCAGACCGAACAGGGAGCTTTTCTGACATTGGAGCCGGAAAAAACAAAGACGATTATTGCTTCTGTGGAAGCGGAAATGAATAAGTTACAAAATCTTGGAAAAAGCGCAATTATTATTACATCACCTATCGTGAGAATGTATTTTAAGAAGCTTACACAAGATTATTTTAAAGATTTGGTTGTAGTATCCTACAATGAAATTGAATCAAATATTGAATTACAGTCAGTAGGGATGGTGACAGTATAGTGATAATTAAAAAATATCAAGGTGCAACTGAGATGGAAGCTGTCTTACAGGCGAAGGAAGAGCTTGGGAACGATGCGGTTGTATTAAATGTGAAGACAATGAAGCAAAGAGGAGTTTTCAAGCTCTTCAAGCCTACAACCGTGGAAGTTACCGTGGCATTGGAAGAGGGGAAAAAAGAAGAGAAAAAGCCGGAAAAACCGGCGGCTTCTCCGGCCTCAACCAAAAGCAGTTTTGATATCCTTGTCGAGGAGGAGTTGGACATGATGGAGCCGGTAAAGAAAGACCCCCCTGTAAAAAGCAAAAGGGAAGATACTTCAGCGATTGAAAAAAGACTCTCTGATTTACAACTTCTTTTAGAAAAGCAGATTGAGACAAAGCCAGCGGAGAAAGAAAAGCCGAAGGAGCCGGAAGAAAAGAGTGAGACGGCAGTATTTTCACAGCTGATTTATAAAACGCTGCTTGATATGGAGGTAGACGAAAAGTATATTAATCAATTCATAGGTGAAATTGAATTGATTAAAAATAAAGATCTGACAATCGACCATGTGCTCGCAAATATTTACCAGCGCATGATTTTAAAACTTGGTCAGGCAAAGCTTATCAGCGAGGCAAAAAAGAAGCCAAAGGTAGTGTTTTTTATCGGACCTACCGGAGTGGGAAAGACGACTACACTGGCAAAGATAGCATCAAAATTTCATGTGGAAGGCAATAAGAAGATTGCAATGCTCACGGCGGATACCTATCGTATTGCTGCGGCAGAACAGCTTAGGACTTATGCCAATATTTTAGGAGTTCCCTTTGACATCATATATTCATCTGATGAACTGGAAGCTTCTTTCGAGCGTTATAAAGACTATGATTTTATTTTGGTTGATACGGCAGGACATTCTCATAAGAATAAAGAGCAGACCGATGATATCAAGCAGTTGGTTGATTGCCTTGGTGATGAGGTAGAGAAAGAGATTTATCTTGTAATCAGTGCGGCAACAAAGTATAAAGATTTGATTAAAATTGTTGACACTTACAACAATATGGTAGATTATAGTATTATATTTACTAAATTGGATGAAACAACAAGTTTAGGAAATATTTTGAATATTAAGATGTATTCAGGAAAAGAACTGGCTTATGTGACATCTGGACAGAATGTACCGGATGATATTGAAATATTTGATGCGCAGAGCCTGGTGAAGCAATTGCTGGGAGGTCAGTAAAATATGGACCAAGCCCAGCAGCTAAGAAATATTATTAAATTGTCGAGTCAGAGAATGGACCAGTCAGCAAGAGTTATAACCGTAACGAGTGGGAAGGGCGGTGTAGGAAAAAGTAATTCTTCTGTTAATCTGGCGGTTCAGTTGAGGCGGCTTGGTAAGCGGGTTATTATATTTGATGCAGATTTTGGATTGGCCAATGTTGAAGTTATGTTTGGCAGTATTCCAAAATATAATTTGGAGGATTTGATTTTCAAAGGGAAAAACATAAAGGAAATTATTACACTGGGACCTGAGGACGTTGGATTTGTATCGGGAGGGTCGGGAATAAGCAAGCTTGCTAATTTAAATCGAAGGCAGATTGATATGCTGGTTCATAACCTGGCAGAGCTTGATGGACTTGCAGACTATATTATTATCGATACAGGAGCAGGTATTTCTGATGCGGTATTGGAGTTTATTTTGGTGAGCAGGGAGGTATTTCTTGTTATTACACCGGAACCTACATCCATGACAGATGCCTACGCTCTGCTAAAGGTTTTAAATAATAATCCTAGATTTCATCCTGACGAAACGAAAATTAAGGTATTGTCAAATAGGGCTAGTTCCTATCAAGAAGGAATAACTAGTTATAGCAAGTTAAATGCAGTAGTGAAAAAATTTTTAAACCTGAACATAAGTCTGCTTGGCGTTGTGCCGCAGGATGAAAATGTTCAAAAGGCAATTATTAAGCAGAAACCGGTTTCATTGTTGCATCCAAATTCGAAGGCTTCCAAGGCATATGAGGAACTTGCGAGATTGATGGTGAATGATATTATGGAACCAAAAAGCAAAAAAGGAATTGCCGGTATGTTTAATGAACTACTTAAATCCAGATTATCCAGATAGGAGTGGTTGTTATGTCAGATATAATTAGTATCGGAAATAAAGTTGAATTGAGAATTGTAAAAAACAGACAGATTACGGATACGACAGAAAAAGAATATAGAACCTACAAAAGTAAAATAATTGATGAAATTGATGAAAAAACAATTAAGTTGGCAATGCCGATTGAAGGCGGAAACCTTGTGCTGCTTCCGACAGAAGTGTCTTTGGAAATATTTTTCTACACAGAGAATGGACTTTATCAGTCTAAGGGTAAGGTTGTTGAGAGAAAAAAGGAAGGCAATCTCTTTACTGTTATATTTGAGTTGAGCCAGCCGATACTAAAAAATCAAAGAAGAGAATTTTATCGCCTGAATTGCATCATTGATATGAAATATGCAAAGATAAATGAAACGGAATGCCAGATTGAAGACCCACAAATTATGGAAGAACTGCGGGGACAAAAACTAGAATGGCAGGAAGGCTTTATCGTGGATATCAGCGGCGGAGGGATAAGGTTTACCGGAGGCGAAAGGTTTGAAGAGGGATCCTATGCCATTATTACATTTACAATTATAGTAAAACACATAATGAAACAGTTTTCGACTACGGTAAAAGTCATTTCTTCGGATAAAATATTGAATCGAAGCGGACAATATGAAAATAGAGCAAAATATATCAGCATGAGAACCGACGAAAAAGAAGAAATTGTGCGATATATTTTTGAAGAAGAGCGAAAAGTACGAAAAAATAGAAAGAGTTGATGAATATGCAAAAAAATATTTTAGTAGTTGATGACTCTGCACTCATGAGAAGGATTATATGTGATATAATAGGTTTAAATAATAATTTTAAAGTTACAGACACTGCAAAAAATGGTGCAGAGGCTTTTGAATTGTTGTTGGACAAAAAATATGATGTGGTTGTATGTGACATTAATATGCCTAAAATGACAGGGTTAGAGTTGCTTGAGCAGTTGCAGAGGTACAAAATCAGGACAAAGATTATCATGGTGAGTACCTTGGCAAAAGAAGGTGCAAAAGAGACAATTCTTGCTTTGGAGCTGGGTGCTTTTGATTTCGTAACAAAGCCGGAAAACTTTATTGAAGCAAAAGGGAATGACTTTAAAGACCGACTGATGTCTGCAATTGAGGTAGCTGCAAATGTGATGCCAGAGAGGAAGACGGAAGATACGCTAGGGACGCTGTTTTCTCAGAAGATGAGTGAACAGTCGGTCAAAGAAGGAAAGCGGGAAATAAAACGCATTCCAAAGCCTAAGACAGCGACCAATAAAGTGGTTGCCCTGGCATGCTCAACAGGCGGACCAAAGTCTTTACAGTACGTCATACCGGCACTGCCTGCCGATTTAGATGCCGCCGTATTGCTTGTGCAGCATATGCCTGCGGGCTTTACAAATTCACTGGCACAACGCCTTGATGAGATGAGTCGAATCAGAGTAAAAGAAGCTGCCGAGGGTGATATCATTGAAAAAGGCTGGGTATATATTGCACCCGGTGGATTTCATATGAAGGCGATAAGGGACGGCGTAAATCATAAGATAAAGCTTACAAAAGAAGAACCGATTGGCGGATTAAGACCGTGTGCGAATTTGATGTATGAATCGCTGGCGGAATCCTCTTATGATGAAGTGGTATGTGTTGTTTTGACGGGCATGGGAGCTGATGGTACAAGCGGTATCAAAATGTTAAGCAACAGTAAACCGGTCTATGTAATTGCACAAGATGAAAAGACATGCGTGGTATATGGAATGCCTAAGACCATTGCTGAAACCGGATTGGTGGATGAAGTCGTTCCTCTCAACCAGGTTTCGCAGACCATAACGAAGAATGTAGGAGTACGATAATATGGATGTTAGTCAATATTTAGAGATTTTTATCGATGAAACAAAAGAGCATTTGCAAAGCTTAAATGAGCAGTTATTGATTCTGGAAAAAGAACCGGACAATGAAGATGTGATTAATGAAATATTCAGAGCGGCACATTCCTTGAAGGGAATGGCAGGAACAATGGGTTACAAGAGAATGCAGAGACTGACCCATGATATGGAGAATATATTCTCTGAAATCCGCAACGGCAAAATGAGAGTAAGCGCAGGATTGGTTGATGTGTTGTTCCAGTGCTTGGATGCTTTGGAAGGCTATCTTGAGACCATTCAGCAGACAGCGGGAGAAGGAACAAACGATAACGAGCCGATTATCACAAAGCTGAATGCGATTTTAAGTGTAGAGACCGGAGCAGCCGCTGAGGCAGCACCGATTGAAAACAAACAAGCTGTATCAGAGCCTTCGGCTGCGCAGACGTCTTCCAAATTTATAGCACATTATAAGGATATCAAACTGGAACCACAGGAACAGCATGCAATCAGTGAAGCTTTTGAAGAAGGCTTACATGTGTATGGTATGACGGTGTATATTCAGGAAACCTGTATATTGAAAGCGGCCAGAGCGTTTCTTGTGTTTAAGGGCGTTGAGGATGTAGGTGAGACAATCAAATCCATCCCAAGTGTTCAGGATATTGAAGATGAAAGATTTGACTTCCATTTTAGTATGTATATTATTTCCAAAGAGTCTTATCAGACCGTAGAGGCTGTTATAAAAAATGTATCTGAAATTGATACAGTAATTGGTGAAGAATTTACCTATGAAAGCATATTAGGTATGGATAAAGATGATGATGAGAATCAGGACGAGCACACAGAGGAAACTGAAAAGTCTTCCGGAAATGTATCTGCTCCTAAAGAGGCACCAAAGGCTCAGTCAGCTGGTAAGGCAAACGGCAATTCGTCAACACAGAAGCCTGTGGTAAACCGTACAGTGCGAGTGGACATTGAGAAGCTGGATGTTTTGATGAATCTGGTGAGTGAGCTGATTATTGCGAAAAACGGATTGGTATCTGTAAGCTCCAGTGAAGCGGGCGAGAGTTCTCAAGGCTTCCATGAGCAGATTGAATATCTGGAGAGAGTAACGACAAATCTCCATGAATCAGTTATGAAAACACGAATGGTGCCGATTGAGAGCGTGGTAAATCGTTTCCCTCGTATGATTCGTGATTTAAATAAAAAACTAAATAAGAAAATGGAACTGTATATGTCAGGTGAGGATACAGAACTTGACAGAACAGTAATCGATGAAATCGGTGATCCTCTTATGCATTTGCTTCGTAACTCTGCAGACCACGGTCTTGAGTCAGCGGAAGTGAGAAAAGAGAGAGGAAAGCCGGCAGTTGGCTCGATTTTCTTGGATGCATATCAGGAAGGAAATAACGTAATCATCGAAGTTAGAGATGACGGTAACGGTATTGATGTTTCTGCTGTCAGAAGAAAAGCTTTGGATAGAGGAACAATCACACCGGAGCAGGCAGAGTCCATGAATGATAAAGATATCATCGACTTACTATTCCTGCCAAGCTTCTCAACAGCGAAGGTTATCTCAGACGTATCGGGACGAGGCGTTGGGCTTGACGTTGTAAAATCCAAGATTGAAGCTCTTGGCGGAGATGTTGAGGTAAAGAGTAAGCTCGGAGAAGGAAGTACATGGACAATCAGACTTCCGTTGACGCTTGCCATTATTCAGGCACTTATGGTTGAACTTGGAGATGAGAAGTATGCGATAGCACTCGGAAGCATACAGACAATCGAAGATATTTCAATTCATGACATAAAATATGTTGAAGCAAAAGAAGTGATACATATTCGAGAGACAGTTATACCGCTTATCCGTTTGGATCAGGTACTTGGAATCGAGAAGAATGAAGAAGAGCCGGAAAACTTAACGGTAGTTATCGTGAAGAAGGGCGATAGACTGGCTGGTCTTGTGGTTGATAACCTGATGGGACAGCAGGAAATCGTTATTAAGTCGCTGGGCAAATATATCAACATTGATAAAGTAATCAGCGGAGCAACGATACTTGGTGACGGCGAAATCGCATTGATTCTTGATGTGAATACATTAGTATAAGGAGGTGCCGACAGTGGAAGAAAATAAAGTAGAATTTAGTTCAACTCAATATATTGTTGTAAAAATCGGAAACGAGCAATACGGAATTGATATCAGTTATGTTGACAATATTGTTCGTATGCAGAAAATTATCAGAGTGCCAAAGGCACAGCATTATTTTAAAGGTGTTATCAACTTAAGAGGTGTCATTGTACCGGTTATGAGCATAAGATTAAAAATGCAGCTGGAGGACGACCAGTTCAGTAATAGCAGCCGTATTATTATTTTAAAAATGGAACAGGCATTAATCGGTATTATCGTAGACGAAGTAAGAGAAGTAGTAACTCTGGAAAATGCTGAGATTGAGAAGATGGCATATGATTCCAAGGACGAGAGAATTTCTTATATCAATGGTATTGGCAAGCATGACGGCGAATTAATTTCTCTGTTGGATATCAATGGTGTAATCTCAGAAAAAGAATTAGTGTAGGGTGGTAAACATAATGTCAAAAATTAATTTGGATGAAATAGATTCGGTTCATTATGATGTATTAAAAGAATTGGGTAATATAGGCGCGGGCAATGCAACAACAGCATTGTCCCAGCTGCTTAATATGAAGCTTGATATGAAGGTTCCAAAGGTTGATTTGGTAGGCTTTGATAAACTGGCTCCGTCTATTTGTGATGAAGAAGAACTTGTAGTCGGCATTTATTTGATGCTGGAAGGAGATATTGAAGGCAGTATGATGTTTATGGTGGAGAAAACCGCTGCAACCTGTCTTGTAAATCAGTTAATGGGAAGACCTGTGAATGAAGAACGGGAATTTGATGATATGGATTTGTCGGCATTACAGGAAATCGGAAACATCATTACAGGTGCTTATCTGTCTTCCTTATCGACATTGACAAGTCTGACAATTGCGGCATCAATACCTTATATGAGCATTGATATGGCGGCTGCAATATTGAGTGTTCCGGCAATTGAATTTGGAAAGCTTGGAGACAAGGCACTGCTAATTGAAACGCAGTTTGGGGATGAAGTTCTGATTAACGGATATTTCATATTAATCCCTGAATTAGCATCATACGATAAAATTCTCGCTTCATTAGGATTATAGTACGGGTGGTAATATACATATGGATGAAATGATTAAAGTGGGTATGGCTGACTTAAAGGTATGCCCATATCCCAATGCAATTACAACGTTGGGATTGGGCTCCTGCGTGGGAATAGCACTCTATGATCCGACCAGTAAAATCGGCGGATTGGCGCATGTTATGCTGCCTGACAGTACACAAATCAGAAACAATTCTAACCGGGCAAAATTTGCTGATACGGGAATTGCGGATTTAATTGATTTGATGACGAAGTCGGGGGCTAGCAAGAACAGAATGGTTGCTAAAATAGCAGGGGGAGCCCAAATGTTTGCTTTTAACGGTCAGTCAGATATGGTTCGTATCGGTGCAAGAAATGTAGAGGCATCGAAACTGAAACTGAAGGAATTGGGAATTCGTCTATTGGCAGAAGATACGGGACTAAATTATGGACGAACCGTAGAATTTTATACAGAAACGGGAGAGTTTGTTATTAAGTCGGTTGGAAAAGAGAGAAAAGTGATATAAAGGATACTATTTGAAGGAACTGAATATAAAATGTAGAAAGATAGAATGTCATTGATAAATGATGATTCTATTTTTCCGTATTTTATGAAAAGGTGGTAAAATGAAGAGGATAAAATTATTACCAATCATTATTATGTTAACTGCGGGTCTGATTACCTGTGTTATTTCTTTTGTAAAGGGATTTGATAATATATATGCGCTGACGGCACTTTTAATTGTGCTGGTTTCTTTTTATATAATCGGATTGATTGCGCGTACTGTTATTATAAAAATTTGTTTCCCGAAACCAAAAGAGGAAGAAGGCGAAGAAACGGCAACGGAAGAAGCTGATGGGGAAAAGGAAGAGCAGCCGGAGCAAGATATATAGAGAATAGTGACTGGGAGGCGTATAAATGGACGAAGCAGGGAAATTAAAGCTATGGGAGAGTTATGCAAAGGACAAGGCGCCGGAAATTAGAGAAAAGATAATAATTGAATACGCTCCGCTTGTTAAAATAGTGGCAGGAAGATTGAGCATGTACCTGGGTCATTGTGTGGAATATGATGATTTGGTGGGGTATGGAATATTTGGTTTGATTGATGCGATTGATAAATTTGATTCTGCTAAAATGGTCAAATTTGAGACATATGCCAGTCTTCGCATCAGAGGAGCAATTTTGGACCAAATAAGAAAGATGGATTGGATACCGCGTACCGTCAGACAAAAGCAGAAAAAAATTGAAATGGCGATGCAGGAGATTGAGCAGCGGACAAACAGAGAAGCGACGGATGAGGAAATTGCCGCGGTCATCGGAATAAGTGGGGACGAATTAGATGACTGGAGAAATAAAACAAAAGTTACAAACATGGTTTCTCTGGATGAATTTTTGGAACAGGGAAGTGAAACTTCCTTTGAAAATAAAGATAGAACTAGCTTTGAGATGCCGGAAAAAACGGTTGAAAATGATGAAGTAAAGCAAATGCTGAAAGAAGCACTGGAGGAATTGACGGAAAAGGAAAAGAAAGTTGTTTTGTTGTATTATTATGAAGAGCTGACATTAAAGGAAATCAGCAGAATATTGGAAGTGTCAGAATCAAGGATATCACAGTTGCATACGAAAGCAATACAGAAGATGAAAGTGAAATTGGGGAAATATTTTGAGATACTAACAGATATTTAGTACATTAAAAGGGAGAAGTAGCATGAATGGTTATTTTCAATTAATAGGTAAAACAGAGGGTACCTATTTAAAACTGATTCCGCCGACAGACGGCGGCAAAGCAATTAGTATTAATGATATCAATGAGTATTTAAACATGGTGAGAGTTTACGAATATGATATTAAAGAAGTAAACACCGCAATCCAGGATTTAAAGGAAGAAACGACAATAAAGTTAAATGACGATGCACTTCTTCCTACTTCAGAACAAATAGCAATCAGCATCAGCCAAGATAAAATGCAGGCGATTATTCGCTTTTATTCCCCTTCCGA
Organism: Konateibacter massiliensis; assembly: GCF_900184995.1. Taxonomy (GTDB): domain Bacteria; phylum Bacillota; class Clostridia; order Lachnospirales; family Lachnospiraceae; genus Lachnotalea; species Lachnotalea massiliensis. The sequence goes on along the minus strand of NZ_LT860099.1, from coordinate 1,489,398 downwards.
TAAGGGAAAAAATGTGGAGTATGACGAAATTGTCAGCACACTTACATTGAAGGGCGTTAAAGTAGGTGTTGAACGGGAAGTAATTGAGAAAATATTAGCGGTAAAACAATATTGCTGCAATTATGTGGTAGCAAAGGGGATACCGGTAACATTGGGACAGGATGCTGTCATAACGTATCATTTCAACACGAACCTGACGGTTAAACCTAAGATGAATCAAGATGGAACGGTTGATTTTCACCGTCTTGACAATATCGGACATATCCATAAGGGACAGGCACTTGCGACACTGACACCAGAGGATCCGGGAAAGCCGGGTCTAAATGTGCTTGGCGAAATAATCAGGCAGCCTAATTATAATAAATTAAAATTGAGATTCGGTAAAAATATAGAGCTTTCCGAAGACAAATGTACCATCACGTCAACGGTGGACGGACATGCTTCACTGGTAGAGGGGAAGGTGTTTGTTTCGAATGTCTATGAAGTGGCAAACGTAGATACCTCCACGGGAAATATTTCTTTTGAGGGAGATGTCATTGTAAAAGGAAATGTATTGAGCGGCTTTGAAATTGTTGCAAAGGGAAATATCCAAGTACATGGCGTTGTGGAAGGCGCTGTGTTGATAGCTGGCGGAAATATTGTTGTGGAGCGTGGTATTCAGGGAAGGCACCATGGCATTTTAAAAGCAGGCGGCAACGTTATTACAAAGTTTATTGAAAGCGCTCATGTGGAGGCAGAGGGCTTTGTTCAGACAGAATCCATTTTGCACAGCAAGGTATCTGCAAAAGGAGAGATTGTCGTTCAAGGCAAGAAAGGCTTTATTGCCGGCGGCAGCGTAATTTCTCTTGTGGGAGTTACAGCTCGCACAATAGGCTCTCCAATGGGGGCTGATACAAAAGTTGAGGTTGGTATTGATCCGGCACTCAAGGAAAGACAGCAGACTTTGCTTAAGGAAATAGATGAAACCAGGAAAAAAATAAATGTGATAGAGCCGATTATCACAAATTATATGAAAAAGGTCAGTCAGGGGCAAAGGCTGACGAAAGAGCAGACTGCCTATATTAAGCAGATATCAGACGAATACAAAGAGCTGCGAAAACAGTTGGATAACAGCCAGGCAGAGATAGATGATATGAACGCTACCTTTGAGATGGCAAGCAATGCGAGAATAAAAGTATTGGAGAGAGTATATGCCGATGTGAAGCTGACAATTTCCGACTGTGCCCTGTATGTCAGAGATGAGAGAGATCATTGTCAATTTGTAAGAGAGCAGGGAGAGGTAAAAATGCTAATGTTATAATCGCCGTTTGTGCGAGGGGATAGATTGGCTGCACCGACTGCGTTTGGTGTGAGAATGTGCTTTAGCACATTCTTTTCCCGGGGAAAGGAGAGTTTAAATATGTCAATAAGACCGTTTGAAATCAATGGAGCAATATCAAGAGCACAAGATATAGGGGCAATCAAACAAAATGAAGACAATAAACACATGGTAAATCAGAATAATTTTCATGACCATGCAAAGAAAGAGATTGACCATCATCAAAAGGCGGTTCGAACTGCTGATGACAGTGATAACTACCAGAAGAAATATGATGCAAAGGAAAAGGGAAACGGTTCTTATTTTTCCAATCCCAATCAGAAAAAAGGCAGTAAAAAGGAGCAGGAAAGCGGTAAAAAGAACGAGAAAAGCCGCGGATTTGATGTTAGTATTTAGGAGGCAAAAATGACAGTATTTGAGATATTTTTAGTAATAATAGGACTGATTCTGTTTGGCGGCAGTTTTATGGTATCGGAGAAAATAACGGCCACCAGAGAACAGTTGAAGGCGGCTATCGATGAAAAGGAATTAAAGTCACTGCTGCAGACACAGATAGATAATATGAACGATGATATCGTTGAAATGGTAAATGAAGCAGCGGAGGATTCGACCGTCAGTGTCAAACGCTCCATGGAAAAGTTATCGAATGAAAAGATAATGGCAATTAATGAGTATTCCGATACCGTGATGGAATCAATTCATAAAAATCATAATGAGGTTATGTTTTTATATGGAATGCTAAACGATAAGAACAAAGAGATAAAAGATACGGCTGAGCTTATCACAAAGGCGAATAAGAGCATAAATAAAAAGCTGGCTGAGGCACAGATGCTAACGGAAAAAATGGAGTCTCAAATCAGCTTTCTGAATGAATACAGAAATAGCCAGGAAGGCTCTCTGGAGCGCATGGAGGAAAGCACGAAGGCAATTGAACTGCTGGAGAAGCAGATTAAAAATATTGAGCAGATGGCACTGCAGTTTTCAAAGGATATGGAGGAAACGACAGAGGGCTATTATTATGGGACAGATTCTGAAAAAGAAGAGTTGCCGGAAAAAGATTTTGTCGAGGAAGAGGATGAGGCAGCGGAGAGTGATGTGGAAGATTTGCTCGAGGGCTTCATCTACAGAGAAGAAGAGGAAACAAAAATGGATGTTTCCAATTATAATTATAAAATATTAGACATGAGCCAGGAAGGACAAAGCGCTTTAGAAATTGCAAAGACATTGGGACTTGGTGTTGGCGAAGTGCAATTGGTCATTGACCTGTTTAAAGGGGGAAGATGATGAAATTCAAATACTATTTAAGAGGACTTGGTATTGGAATTGTTGTAACCGCATTGCTTGCCGGAATTGCAAATGGTTCAGGCAAAAAAGAAATGACAACAGAACAGATTATCATACGGGCGCAGGAGCTTGGAATGGTGAGTGAAGATGACTATAATTCCGTGAAAAAGGAACTGTCAAATGCAAAAAGCAGCATAACTGATCTGGAGAGCCAGTTACAAGAGGCGGGAGAAATAGATGACAGCCAGGCGGCCGATGAAAACACACCGGAGGAAGAGCAGACTCAAAATGAGGAGCCGAACGAGCCGGTTACCACCACAACGGAGAGTGACGGAGTGACGACGGAGGAGACCTACACAGAAGGCTCAGAAAATGAGACGACACTCAAATTCAGCGTGATACAAGGTATGAGTGCAGAGGCGGTGTCAAAACTTCTGCAGGAAAAAGGAATTATTCCCGATGCAGGCGATTTTAATAATTATATTGTAGAAACCGGCAATGTAAATAACATACAGGTCGGTGAATATGAAGTGAAGTCGGGAGAGAGTTACGATACGATACTTGGAAAATTAACAGGAAGATAGAAAAAGGTCTTGCCTATGGCAAGTCTTTATGCTATAATACATGATGGTAAAAAAACACGTATGCCGATTTTTAAGCCGGTGCCGAAAGGTAGCTTGAAGATATGAAGTATGCGGAAGAAAACAACCACGGAGGTAATAAAATGAGTGTTATTTCAATGAAACAGTTACTTGAAGCAGGTGTTCATTTCGGACATCAGACAAGAAGATGGAACCCTAAGATGGCAGAGTACATCTACACAGAGAGAAACGGAATCTACATTATCGACTTACAGAAGTCTGTTGGTAAAGTAGACGAAGCTTACAAGGCAATTGCAGACGTAGTTGCAGACGGCGGAACGATTCTTTTTGTTGGAACAAAGAAGCAGGCACAGGATGCTATCAAATCTGAGGCAGAGCGTTGCGGAATGTACTTTGTAAATGAGAGATGGTTAGGCGGAATGCTTACTAACTTCAAGACAGTTCAGAAGAGAATTGAGAGATTAAAAGAGATTATAACAATGCAGGAAGATGGAACTTTTGATGTTCTTCCTAAAAAAGAAGTAATTGAATTAAAGAAAGAATTAGAGAAGCTTGAAAAGAATCTTGGCGGAATTAAAAATATGAAGAGAATTCCGGATGCAATTTTCGTAGTAGATCCGAAAAAGGAAAGAATTTGTATTCAGGAAGCTCATACTTTAGGTATTCCATTGATTGGTATTGCAGATACAAACTGCGATCCAGAGGAATTAGATTATGTTATTCCGGGAAATGATGATGCGATCAGAGCAGTAAAACTTATCGTTTCCAAAATGGCAGATGCTGTTATCGAGGCAAACCAGGGAAGCCAGGTTACAGAGGAAGTTGTTGCAGAGGCAGAGGAAGAAGCAGCAGTTGAAGCTTAAGTTATCAATCTAGCCGGGAAATAGTCTTTGGCAATTGAGATTAAGTATAGAATGCTTCAACCTGTATAATCAGGTTGGAGCATTTTTAAGATAGGAACACCAATAAATTAATCGGAGGTATGAATAGAATGGCTATTACAGCAGCAATGGTAAAAGATTTAAGAGAAGCAACAGGTGCTGGTATGATGGATTGCAAAAAAGCACTGAATGAGACAAACGGCGATATGGAAGCAGCTGTTGAATATTTAAGAAAAAATGGACAGGCAAAGGCTGAGAAGAAAGCAGGAAGAGTTGCGGCAGAAGGTCTTGTAAGTGCGATTATCAAAGAAGACAAAGAGGCAGCTATCGTTGAAGTAAACAGTGAGACAGACTTTGTTGCAAAAAATATAGAGTTCCAGACTTTTGTAGTGGATGTTTCTAATCAGGCGTTAAATACAACGGCAGCAGATATCGATGCTTTCTTAGCGGAAGCATGGTTGGCAGATACTTCAAAAACAGTAAAAGAAGTATTGAATGAGAAGATTGCAGTAATCGGTGAGAACTTAAACATCAGAAGATTTGAGAAGATTTCTGCTGAAAAGGGCTGTGTTGCTTCTTATATCCACGGCGGCGGAAGAATCGGCGTTTTGGTTGAGGCTGAAACAGATGTTGTAAATGACGAAGTTAAGGCTGCATTAGGAAACGTAGCAATGCAGATTGCAGCTCTTGCGCCAAAATATGTTTCCAGAGACGAAGTTTCTGCTGAATATATGGAGCATGAGAAAGAAATTTTAAAAGCACAGGCTAAGAATGAGAATCCGGACAAGAACGATGATATCATTGAAAAAATGATTATCGGCCGTTTGAACAAAGAATTAAAAGAAGTGTGCTTATTAGATCAGGCTTATGTAAAAGACGGAGACCTAACAGTTTCTAAGTATATTGCTCAGGTAGCGAAGGAAGCAGGCGCTAACTTAAGCGTAAAGCGCTTTGTACGTTTTGAGACCGGTGAAGGAATTGAAAAGAAGGAAGAAAACTTTGCAGAAGAAGTAGCAAAGCAGATGGGTCAGTAATAAATGGAAAAGGACGACTTTGCGAAAGTTTTTTTGCAAAGCCGTTTTTCCATATAAAAATACAGAAACATTTATAAATCGAAGCGCTCGGCAAGACAGCACCAGTATAACATTTAAGAAAAGGAATTAAATTTTAGAAAAAAATTGTCGATTTAATAAAAATTTAATACCCTTTTTGTAAAAATGTAATACAATAATAAATAAGCAATAAAATGGTGAAAGAATGTCTGGGGGAATACCATGAGTGACGTTATAATGTCGATTGAGGAAAAAAGCCGCCGAAGAAAGGCGAGAGTAAAACGACTGAAAAATTTGATTATAGGAAGTGCAATTGTCTTACTTTTGTTTCCTACTGTTTTAAGTCTATTTTTAATGGTTAAAATAACTTCTTTGGAAAAACAGGTAAATGAGCTGAACCAGCTTTTTCAGGCGAAAGTGGAGTCAGGTGAGACAAGCGAGCCGACAAATTTAGCAGACGGTGTCTATGCGACGGAGCTTCCCAAGGAAGCGCAGACAGCAGAAAATACAAACGAGAATGTTGAAAGTGCAGTAAGAGAACCGGAAAAGACAACTGCCTATCTGACGTTTGATGACGGACCGAGTGAGAATACCGCGCAAATACTTGATATATTAAAAGAATATGATATAAAGGCTACTTTTTTTGTCGTGGGGAATGACACGGAAGAGGCAAAAGAGCTTTACAAAAGAATTGTGGAGGAAGGACATACACTTGGTATGCATTCCTATTCCCACCGCTATAGTGACATCTATAATTCGGTGGAATCCTTTGCAAATGATGAGAAGAAATTGAGTGATATGTTATATGAGACAACGGGTGTGCGCCCTACGCTGTATCGCTTTCCGGGAGGAAGCGGTAACTTAGTCAGCAATATTGATATGACAGAATTTATTCGATATCTGAACAGTGAAAACATTACATATTTTGACTGGAATATTGCAAGTGGGGACGCAACGAGTCAGAACGTGGATGTTGATACATTAGTGGACAATGTACTTAATAATGTGGAGAGCTATGAAACTTCTGTCATCCTGATGCATGATGATACGGAGAAAACCACATCAGTTGAAGCCTTAAGCAGAATTATTGAAGGTCTTCAGGGGTTAGGTATTGAAATGAAACCGCTGGATGAAAATGTTCCGCACATCCAGCAGATTGAGGCGGAACCAATAAACAATTAGAATGGAGGACTACAGGATGAGTTTTTTTAAAGAGTTTAAGGAAGATTTATCAGAGGCTGTAAGTGATTTATTACCGGAGGAAGAATTATTAGATACAGAAGAGGCAGATACAAATGAGGGATTATTGGATGATTCTGATGACAGTATAGATTTAGATGATTTTGATAACTTGTTAAAAGCAGTTGGCAGCAGTGATGAAGAAGAGGAAAAATTCGCAGAGGATGCAGCGCTGGAAGAAGAACTGGAAAAGGCGATAGAAGCAGAGGAAGAGGAAGCAGCTGAAGACATAGTGGCGGAAACTGTGAATTTAGAGCCTGCAGAAGAGACAAAGAGCGAAGAAAAGTCAGTATCAGATGAGGCGGCAGTTATCACAAAAGGAACAACCATCAACGGTGATATTGAGTCAGACGGCTCACTGGAAATTGTTGGTACAGTAGTCGGAAATGTTGCTTGTAGCGGTAAGCTTATTGTGACAGGAACAGTAACCGGAAATTCCAAAGCAAGTGAATTTTTTGCAGATGAAGCTAAGATTAACGGTGAAGTAGTGAGTGAAGGTACCGCTAAAGTAGGAGTAGGCTCCATTATTATCGGTAACATAACTGCGACATCAGCGGTAATTGCAGGTGCTGTCAAAGGTGATATTGATGTTAAGGGACCGGTAGTTATTGATTCTACAGCAATTGTTATGGGAGATATCCATTCTAAATCTGTTCAGATTAACAATGGTGCAGTAATTGAAGGTTTTGTTTCACAGACATATGCAGATGTTAATGCAAAGGACTTTTTTGAGCAGAATAAATAATTAGAGGTGCGATATGAAAAGAGTTTTATTGAAACTGAGTGGAGAAGCGCTGGCAGGTGAGAAAAAAACCGGATTTGACGAGGCAACGGTTGTGATGGTTGCAAAACAGGTGAAATCACTTGTGGATTCAGGAATTCAGGTGGGGATTGTAATCGGCGGCGGAAATTTCTGGCGAGGAAGAACGAGCGAGAATATTGACAGAACCAAGGCGGATCAGATTGGTATGCTTGCCACAGTGATGAACTGTATTTATGTATCGGAGATATTCCGTACAGAAGGAATGAAAACACAGATTTTAACTCCTTTTGAGTGTAGTACATTCAGTAAACTGTTTTCCAAGGACAGAGCCATGAAGTATTTTGAAAAGGATATGGTAGTATTTTTTGCCGGCGGAACAGGACATCCTTATTTTTCCACGGACACCAGTACTGTTTTACGTGCAGTTGAGATTGAGGCAGACTGTATCTTGCTTGCAAAAGCAGTGGACGGTGTATATGACAGTGACCCTAAGATAAATCCCAATGCGGTAAAATACGATGAAATTTCCATTGAGGAAGTAATAGAGAAGAGTTTGGCTGTGGTTGATATGACAGCTTCTATTATGTGTAAGGAAAATAAAATTCCAATGCTTGTATTTGCTCTTGGTGAGGAAAACAGCATTGTGAATACAGTAAAGGGAAAATTTAGCGGAACGAGAGTAACCGTATAAGGAGGAATTAAGATGGATGAGAGATTAAATCAATATAACGATAAGATGGAAAAGACGATGGATAATCTGGCGGGAGATTTCGCTTCAATCAGAGCCGGACGTGCTAATCCGCATATATTAGATAGATTAAAAGTAGATTACTATGGAACACCTACACCAATTCAGCAGGTGGCGAATGTAAATGTTCCGGAGGCGAGAATGATTCAGATTCAGCCTTGGGAAGGAAGCATGTTAAAGGAAATTGAAAAGGCAATTTTAACGTCTGATTTGGGACTTAATCCTACGAATGATGGAAAGACAATTCGCCTGGTATTCCCTGAACTTACCGAGGACAGAAGAAAAGAATTGGTAAAGGATGTAAAGAAAAAGGGCGAGGCTGCGAAAGTTGCCATTCGTAATGTTCGAAGAGACGCCAATGATGCATTTAAAAAGTTAAGTAAATCAAATGATATTTCAGAAGATGAAATTAAACAGTTAGAGGATGAAACACAAAAATTAACAGACAAGTATATCGCAGAGGTTGATAAATCCGTCGAAGCAAAATCAAAAGAAATACTGACTGTATAAACAATTTAATGGAGGGTCTCTTGTCGGTTGCACTGACCAGATTAAGGCCCCTCCTTTTTTCTTTAGCAATAGGATAAGATGGAAAGGGGTTCTTTATGAATATTCCACAACATATTGCCATTATTTTGGATGGCAACGGCAGATGGGCTGCCAAGAAAGGGATGCCGAGAAATTACGGACATACGCAGGGGGCAAAGACGGTAGAAAAGATTTGTGAGGATGCCTATAAAATGGGTGTCAAATATTTGACAGTCTATGCGTTTTCTACGGAGAACTGGAATCGTCCAAAGGGTGAGGTGGATGCGTTGATGACACTTCTTCGAAATTACATGAAGACGTGTACAAAAACCGCAGCCAAAAATAATATGAAGGTCAGAGTAATTGGTGATAAAACGAGACTGGATGACGATTTGCAAAAGAGTATAGCAAACTTAGAGGAATCTTCGAAAAACAACGACGGATTGAGTTTTCAGGTAGCAATTAACTATGGTTCCCGAAACGAGATGCTCCGTGCGGTTAAGAAAATAATACAAGATAAAGATGAAAATAAGCTGACGATAGATGAGATAGATGAAGAAGTTTTTGCACAATATTTAGATACAAAAGATATACCGGAACCTGATTTACTGATAAGAACAAGCGGAGAGCTTCGGCTGTCGAATTTTTTACTGTGGCAGCTTGCATATGCGGAATTTTATATTACAGACGTGCTGTGGCCTGATTTTACAAAAGAAGAATTGGTCAAGGCAATTGAGCAATATAATAGTAGAGACAGACGTTACGGAGGCGTGAAGGGAGAATAACTTATGTTTAAGACCAGATTGTTAAGCGGCATTATTTTAATTATCATTGCGCTGCTTACGATAATCAGCGGAGGAGATATTTTATTTGGAACAACTTTGATCATATCCTTAATCGGTTTATCGGAATTATATAAAATTGTAAAGCTTGACAAAAAAATATTAGGTATAACCGGCTATGCCGCAACAATCGGCTATTATATCATGCTCCGATTGGAATTAAAAGAGTATTTGATGTACTTTGTTATGGCATTTTTGATTTTGCTTATGATGGAATATGTACTGTTATTCCCCAAATTCAAATCGGAAGATATTATGGTAACATTTTTTGGTTTATTCTATGTGTCAATTATGTTATCCTATATATATCAGACGAGACAGTTGGAGACGGGAGCCTTTATCGTATGGCTTATCTTTATCTGTTCATGGGGCTGTGACACCTGCGCTTATTGTGTGGGAATGCTGATTGGCAAGCACAAGATGGCACCGAAGCTAAGCCCGAAGAAATCTGTGGAGGGCGGTATCGGAGGCGTTGCGGGTGCGGCTCTTATCGGAGCGATTTATGCATTTGTGATCGGCAGATTTTTGCCGAATAAAGATAATATTATTTTGTGGTATGCGATAATCGGTGCAGCGGGCGGAGTAATTTCCCAAATAGGAGATTTGGCGGCAAGTGCCATTAAGAGAAACCATGACATCAAAGATTACGGAACATTGATACCGGGACATGGCGGCATTTTGGACCGCTTTGACAGCGTTATCTTTACCGCTCCGGTCATTTATCTTTTAGCAGTTGTGATGCTGTAGTCTGATAAATTGGAGGAAGACATGAAGAAACTGGCAATTTTAGGAAGTACGGGATCGATTGGAACACAGACCTTAGAGGTGGTTAGAGAAAACTTAGATTTAAGTGTAACCGCACTTGCGGCAGGCTCCAATATCCGGCTTTTGGAGGAGCAGATTAGGGAATTTAAACCGAAATATGCTGCTGTTTGGGAAGAGGAAAAGGCAAGAGAGCTTGCCTTGGCAATAAAGGATACCGATACAAAAGTAGTGAGCGGTATGGACGGACTCATTGAAATTTCTGAATTGGAGGAAGTAAATATCGTTGTCACGGCGGTCGTCGGCATGATTGGAATTCGCCCGACCGTTGCAGCAATAAAGGCAGGAAAAGATATTGCACTTGCCAACAAAGAAACACTTGTCACGGCAGGACATATCATTATGCCTCTGGCAAAGGAATACGGTGTAAAAATATTACCTGTGGATAGTGAACACAGTGCGATTTTTCAATCCTTAAACGGAGAGAATCCAAAAGAGATCAGTAAAATTCTTTTGACAGCTTCGGGCGGTCCGTTCCGCGGCAGGAAGCTGAAAGATTTAGAGAAGGTAACGCTTGAGGATGCCTTAAAACATCCGAATTGGGCGATGGGAAAAAAGATTACCATTGATTCCTCAACCTTGGTCAACAAAGGTTTAGAAGTAATCGAAGCAAAATGGCTTTTTGATGTGAAAATGGAGCAGATACAGGTTGTAGTACAGCCACAGAGCATCATACACTCTATGGTAGAGTATGTGGACGGCAGTATTATAGCACAGCTTGGATTGCCGGATATGAAGCTTCCGATACAATATGCACTTTTTTATCCAGAGAGAAGAACAATGCCAGGTGAGAGACTGGATTTTGCCAAATTGGGCAGCATTACATTTGAAAATCCGGATATAGAAACCTTTAAGGGTCTTTGTTTGGCGTATGAAGCCGGCAGTATAGGGGAATCTATGCCGACTGTTTTCAATGCGGCAAATGAAAAGGCGATCAGCCTCTTCTTGGGGAAAAGAATAAAATATTTAGACATTGCAGACATAATTGAAACGTGCATGAGGGAACATAAAATAGTGAAAAATCCTACTGTAGACCAAATTATTGAAATTGAAAAATCAATATATGAGTTAATTGAAAGCAGGTGTTAGTTTGAAAATAGTGTTAGCGTTATTGATATTTAGCTTAATTATTGTAATACATGAGCTGGGGCACTTTCTTCTGGCGAAGAAAAACGGTATTTGTGTAACAGAATTTTCGGTCGGTATGGGGCCGAGACTCGTGAGCTTTGTGAGAGGCGAGACAAGGTATTCTCTAAAGATATTGCCTTTTGGCGGTTCGTGTATGATGCTTGGAGAGGATGAATCAAGTGATGATGACCGCGCCTTTGGCAAAAAACCGGTTTGGGCAAGAATTGCCGTTATTGCGGCAGGTCCTATCTTTAATTTTATTTTAGCATTCATTCTGTCACTCTTTATCGTGGGCAGCATCGGATATGATGCTCCGATTGTACGGGTTATGGACGGATATCCGGCTCAGGAAGCAGGCATACAGACAGGAGATACAATTGTTGCGATAAACAATGAAAAAATTAATCTGTACAGAGAAATTTCAGTCTATGTACAGCTTAATCAAGGAAAGACAGCAGACATAACGTATGAGAGAGACGGTGTGAAAAGTACAGTCACATTGGTTCCGAAGCTAAATGAAGAAAATGGGAGCTATTTATATGGCTTTCAGGGAGCAGGAGAGAGAACCAAGGGAAATGCTCTCACGATTATTAAATATAGTGCCTACGAGGTAAAATACTGGATTAATCTTACGATTAAGAGTCTTGGTATGATATTTGAGGGAAAGGTCACCAAAGACGATGTGGCAGGTCCTGTGGGAATGGTAAACATGATTGGTGACACCTACGAGACGAGCAAAACAGACGGGGCCTTTTATGTGTGGCTCAATATGCTTAATATATCCATCTGGCTAAGTGCCAATCTAGGAGTTATGAACTTGCTCCCACTTCCGGCACTGGACGGAGGACGACTGGTATTCTTATTTATTGAAGCAATCCGGGGAAAAGCGATTAATCAGGAAAAAGAGGGCATGGTACATTTTGTCGGGCTTATGCTTTTGATGGCGCTTATGATATTTGTCATGTTCAATGATATACAACGGTTGTTTTAGATGTTTATAATAAAAAGTTCGCTGTGAGCGGGCTTTTTATTGTACCATAGGAAAGTTCTCCGAACTTTCCTATGGTACAATAACTATTTTTGCGCACCTCGCGGAGTGGAAGTTGTTGCTTCGCAACCCGCTCGGGCGCGAAGTGTGAGCCAAGCTCACACTTTCTTATAAGGAATTTTGCAGGAGGCAACAATGTTTAGAGAAAATACAAAGGTAATTCAGATAGGAAATAAGGTGATTGGCGGTGGGAATCCGGTATTAGTCCAATCTATGACCAACACAAGAACCGATGATGTGGAAGCGACGGTAAAGCAGATTCAGGCACTCACCAATGCAGGCTGTGATATTATCCGCTGCGCGGTTCCGGACAAAAAGGCGGCAGCTGCAATCAAAGAAATAAAAAAGCAGATTATCATTCCGCTTGTTGCGGACATCCATTTTGACTATCGTCTTGCCATCGAGGCGATGGAAAACGGGGCAGACAAAATCCGTATTAATCCGGGAAACATCGGCGGTATTGAAAAGGTGAAGGCTGTGGTAGAGACGGCAAAGGAGAGAAACATCCCAATCCGTGTCGGTGTAAACAGCGGTTCTCTTGAGAAGGACTTGCTGGAGAAATATAAGGGCGTTACCGCAGAGGGAATTGTGGAAAGCGCTTTAAATAAGGTGAAAATGATTGAAGATTTGGGCTATGACAATTTGGTTATCAGTATCAAATCCTCTGATGTACTTATGTGCATCAAGGCACATGAACTCATTGCAAGAGAGACGAACTATCCGCTTCATGTCGGCATTACGGAATCAGGCACGGTTTTGTCCGGAAATATCAAATCCTCTGTGGGGCTTGGCATTATTTTGCATCAGGGCATCGGGGATACTATCCGTGTATCGTTGACAGGAGATCCGATTGAGGAGATAAAATCTGCAAAACTTATTTTAAAGACGCTGGGACTTCGAAAAGGCGGAATTGAAGTTGTTTCCTGCCCGACTTGCGGTCGAACCAAGATAGACCTCATAAAGCTTGCCACTGACGTTGAAAACATGGTTGCAGACATTCCTTTGGACATTAAAGTAGCGGTCATGGGCTGTGCTGTAAACGGACCGGGAGAGGCAAGAGAGGCACATATCGGAGTCGCCGGAGGAGTTGGAGAAGGACTTCTCATTAAGCATGGAGAAATTGTCAAAAAAGTACCGGAGGATCAATTACTTAGCACATTAAGAGAAGAATTACTTAATTGGAGTGAATCATAAATGGGTAAACTGTTTTTTGAAGCATTTACAAATTTAGAGCTGGATAACGGTCTGAAAAGCCTGATGGAGGAAGTGGAAATATCAAAGATTTCCTCCAACAGCAAAAAAGATTTTATCCGCATCTACTTAAACAGTAAGAGATTGATTGAAAAAAAGGATATATTCGGCATCGAGAGGCAAATAAAAAGTCAGTTGTTTCCAAATGTGGAGATGACAATTAAAATACTGGAAACCTTTCAGCTCTCGGAGCAGTATACCCCTTCTAAGCTCATGAATGCCTATCGTGGCAGCATATTAAACGAGTTGAAGGAATATAGTATGCTGGAATATAATCTGTTTAATATGGCGAAATACGAGTTTATCGACGAAAAAATCCTGAAACTAAAGCTGGAGGATTCCGTGGTTGCCAGAAGTAAGACGGATGAGCTTGTGCGGGTCTTAGATAAAATTTTCAATGAGCGCTGTGGTTTTAAAATACAGATTGACGTTGAATATGAGGAGCCAAAGGCGAGCAAGGCAAGAGCGATGAGTGAGAGAAAAATCGAGCAGGAAATTGCCTATATTGTAAGCCAGTCTTCTATAAAACGTGACGATGAGGATGGCGGCTATGAGCCGGAAATTCCTCAGGACGATAGCAATCCGACAGAGAAAAGAGAAGTGAAAAAGCCGGAACAGCCGGCACAAAAGCCAAAGGAATGGAAAGGCGCCGGAGAGAAGAGGGGCTTCCAAAAGGGTGGCTATGGGCAGTATAAGAAGAGTGAGAATCCGGATGTCATCTACGGAAGAGATTTCGAAGAGGGCGAGGTTACCATCGAGAGTATTGTAGGAGAAATCGGAGAGGTTGTCATCAGGGGACAGGTATTGTCTGTGGATACAAGGGAAATCCGAAATGAGAAGACAATCGTTATGTTTAATATAACGGATTTCACCGATACAATGACAGTAAAAATCTTTATTAAAAATGAGCAAAAAGACGAGCTTTTAGGTGAATTAAAAGCCGGTGTATTCTTAAAGATAAAGGGTATCACAACGGTAGATCGCTTTGATAGTGAACTGACGATTGCCTCTATTGTCGGAATGAAGAAAATACCGGATTTTACAACCTCCAGAATGGATACGAATCCGGAAAAGAGGGTGGAACTTCACTGCCATACAAAGATGAGTGATATGGACGGCGTTTCCGAGGTAAAAGACATCATTAAGCGTGCGAAAAAGTGGGGGCATAAGGCTGTGGCAATCACGGACCACGGGGTTGTACAGGCATTTACCGATGCGCATCATGTTGTGGACAAAAATGACGATTTTAAGGTGATTTACGGCGTTGAGGCATATCTGGTAGACGATTTAAAAGAAATCGTCCAAAATGAGAAAGGACAGACCTTAAACGATACCTTTGTGGTGTTTGACATTGAGACGACAGGCTTTAGCCCTGTGAAAAACCGTATCATAGAAATCGGTGCCGTGAAGGTGGTAAACGGAGAGATTGCTGAAAAATTTAGCAGCTTTGTAAATCCACAGGTACCGATCCCATTTGAAATTGAGAAGCTGACGGGTATCACGGATGGTATGGTTATCAATGAGCCTCTTATCGAAACAGTGCTGCCGGAATTTATGGAGTTTTGCGAGGGTGCGGTTATGGTGGCACACAATGCCGGCTTTGACATGAGTTTTATCAAAGTAAATTGCACAAGACTTGGACTGGAATGTGATTACACGGTGGCAGATACAGTGGCGATGGCAAGATTTTTACTGCCAAGCTTAAATCGTTACAAGCTGGATACCGTTGCGAAGGCACTCGGAATATCTCTGGAAAATCATCACAGGGCGGTTGACGATGCGGGCTGTACTGCAGAAATTTTTATGAAGTTTATTGAAATGCTGAGAGAGAGGGATATACAGGACTTGGCAGGCATCAACCACTCAGGCGGAATGTCCGTTGAGACGATAAAGAAGCTGCCGACCTATCATGCAATTATTCTTGCAAAGAATGATGTGGGAAGAATGAACCTCTATAAGCTTATCTCGTATTCTCATATCAATTATTACAGCAGAAGACCGAGAATACCAAAGAGCGAGTTTTTAAGGCACAGAGAAGGGCTTATCATCGGCTCTGCCTGCGAGGCAGGAGAGCTTTATCAAGCGGTGCTTCGAAGTGAGCCGGAGGAGGAAATCGCAAGGCTTGCCCGTTTTTATGATTATCTGGAAATCCAGCCGCTGGGCAACAACCAGTTTATGCTAAGAGAGGACAGGTTTTCTCAGATTAATTCGGAGGAAGATTTAAAAAATATAAACCGTAAAATTGTGGAGCTTGGAGAGCAGTTTAAAAAGCCTGTAGTGGCGACCTGCGATGTTCACTTCCTAGATCCGGAGGATGAGGTATACAGACGTATTATTATGGCAGGAAAGGGCTTTAAGGATGCGGATGATCAGGCGCCTCTCTATTTTAGAACGACGGAGGAGATGCTGAAGGAGTTCGATTATCTGGGAAGCAAGAAGGCGGAAGAGGTTGTCATCACAAATACAAACAAAATAGCGGATATGGTAGAGAAAATATCGCCGGTACGACCGGATAAGTGTGCTCCGGTCATTGAAAATTCGGACCAGACACTTCGAGATATCTGCTATGACAAGGCACATGAGATATATGGAGAGGTACTTCCGGAGGTTGTTACAGAACGACTTGAAAGAGAACTTAACTCTATTATTTCCAATGGTTTTGCCGTTATGTATATTATTGCGCAGAAGTTGGTGTGGAAGTCAAATGATGATGGATATCTGGTAGGCTCGCGAGGATCGGTAGGCTCCTCCTTTGTAGCGACGATGTCTGGAATCACGGAGGTAAATCCGCTGCGCCCGCACTATTACTGTGCGAAATGCCATTACAGTGATTTTGACTCCGATGAGGTGAGGAAGTATTCAGGCGGTGCAGGCTGTGATATGCCGGACAAGGCATGCCCGGAATGCGGTGAGCCGCTTAAAAAAGAAGGCTTTGATATCCCGTTTGAAACGTTTCTTGGATTTAAGGGAAATAAAGAGCCGGATATCGACTTAAACTTCTCGGGTGATTATCAAAGCAATGCCCATCGCTATACAGAGGTTATTTTCGGAAAGGGTCAGACCTTCCGTGCCGGAACGATTGGTACATTAGCCGATAAAACGGCGTTTGGTTATGTAAAAAACTACTATGAGGAGCGCGGCATCAGAAAGAG
The DNA here is from genome assembly GCF_900184995.1 of Konateibacter massiliensis. Taxonomy (GTDB): domain Bacteria; phylum Bacillota; class Clostridia; order Lachnospirales; family Lachnospiraceae; genus Lachnotalea; species Lachnotalea massiliensis. The sequence goes on along the minus strand of NZ_LT860099.1, from coordinate 1,472,740 downwards.
AACCTGCGAGATTGTAAGAATTGTAGGCGGCTGTGTAGGTGTCAGAAGAACAACCGGACAGCATCCGGGAGGAATTATCGTTTTACCTCATGGGGAGGAAATCTATTCCTTCACCCCGGTGCAGCGTCCTGCAAACGATATGAGCACCGATACGATAACGACACACTTTGATTACCACTCCATTGACCACAACCTGTTAAAGCTTGATATTCTGGGACACGACGATCCGACGATGATTCGTATGCTTGAGGATATTACGGGAGTTGATGCACTTTCCATTCCTCTTGACAACAAAGAGGTTATGTCGCTGTTTAGCAGCACAAAGGCGCTCAATATATCGCCGGAGGATATCGGCGGCTGCCCTTTGGGGGCTCTCGGAATTCCGGAGTTTGGTACGGACTTCGTTATCCAGATGTTAATTGATACAAAGCCAAAATCTTTTTCTGATCTGGTTCGTATTTCAGGACTATCTCATGGTACGGACGTTTGGCTTGGAAACGCACAGACCTTAATCCAGGATGGGAAGGCGACAATTTCAACCGCTATTTGTACGCGAGATGATATCATGACCTACCTGATTAATCAGGGAGTGGAGAGTGAGCTTTCTTTTACCATAATGGAGAGTGTGCGTAAGGGAAAGGGGCTAAAGCCGGAATGGGAAGAGGCGATGCTCGAAAACAATGTTCCCGATTGGTACATATGGTCTTGTAAAAAGATAAAATATATGTTTCCGAAAGCACATGCTGCGGCATATGTTATGATGGCATGGAGAATTGCCTATTTTAAAGTATTTTATCCGCTTGCTTATTATGCAGCATATTTTAGTATCCGTGCGTCAGGCTTCACCTATGAACTGATGTGTCAGGGTAAGGATAAGCTGGAATACTATTTAAATGATTACAAAAAGAGAGCGGACACGCTCACCAAAAAAGAGCAGGATACCTTAAAGGATATGCGAATTGTGCAGGAAATGTACGCAAGAGGTTTTGAGTTTGAGCCGATTGACATTTACAGTGCGAAAGCACACCGCTTTGAGCTGGTGAGCGGGAAATTGATGCCGTCCTTAAGCACAATAGAAGGACTGGGCGATAAGGCGGCAGATGCGGTAGTGGAAGCTGCAAAGGACGGTAAGTTCCTGTCAAAGGACGACTTCCGTCAGAGAACAAAGGTGAGTAAAACTGTAATTGACCTAATGGCGGATTTGGGATTGTTGGAAGATTTGCCGGAATCGAATCAGTTGTCATTATTTGATTTGTAGAAGAAGTGAGAAGTGGATGTTAAAAGCACCGAGGGTGCAATTCTGCTAAGAAAGTGCGAGTAGAAGTTGTTGCTTCGCAGCCTGATCGGGCGCGAAGTGTGAGCAATACTCACACTTTCTTATCAGAGACCATGCAACGCACATTTTGTCATTGACAAAAATAAAGCCGATTTTTACAATCAGGCTTTATCCTTGTTAAATATAAATGTAGATATTAGTTTATTTAATGTCTCTGTTAACTGGTTAGAAGTTTTTCGCCACATTTCACATTCATATTCCAGATTCCTTAGTTCGGATTGCAATTTCGCGATCTGTTCGCTCTCATTCATATAATTCCCCTCCAGTATTATGCTGAATTACTTGAAACTTACTAAAATTATAAAATAAAAAGAGGAAAAAGTAAACAAAAAATTAAAAAATATAATAAAAGAATCAACAAAAGTGTAAATAAAATTTATTATATAGCAAAAGTCAGATATTACCGTCGGTATTGAAAAAAGACAAAACAATAACCGCTGGTGGGTATCCAGCGGCTCGCTATTGTTTTGTTACTATAATAAAAGGGAGAATTTTGCCAACTAGGTTGGCGGTTGAATATGAAAAAGTTTTATTACTATGTTTTAGATTATAAAAAATGAATATGGAGAAAATATGAACGAACTATGAATACATAGTAAAAGTTGTGAAACGATTTTGTTACGAGGATTTCTGTTCGGGTAGTTGACAAAGAGTCAAATTCTGCATTAAAATGTAGAAGAGTGGCGGAGGTATTAGATGAAAACTTTAAATGAAGATTTGAAAAATAATAATTTTAAGAATATGTATTTGCTTTATGGTGAAGAATCATATTTAAAGCGATTGTACAAGAATAAGCTGAAATCAACATTAGTTGCTTCAGATGATACCATGAACTACAGTTATTATGAAGGCAAGGGAATTAATCCTAATGAATTAATAGATTTAGCAGAGACCATGCCCTTTTTTGCGGAAAAAAGAGTAATTATGATTGAGAACAGTGGATTCTTTAAAGAAAAATGTGACGAGCTGGCGGACTATCTAGAAAGTCCATCAGAGACAACATGCTTTGTATTTGTTGAAAACGAGGTGGATAAGCGAGGAAGACTTTTTAAAAGGGTAAAAGACAAAGGAAGAGCAGTGGAGTTAAATTATCAGGAGGAAAGCAGCCTGACAAAATGGATATTGGGGTTACTTGGAAAAGAAGAAAAGAAAATCACACAGAGTGCAATGCAGCTCTTTTTATCAAAGACAGGCACGGATATGGACAACATTTATAAGGAGCTTGAGAAGCTGATTTGCTATGTGGGAGAGAGAGAAAGCATAACGGAGACAGATGTTGAAACCATATGCACAACGAGAATTACAAATAATATATTTGATATGGTGAGTGCGGTGGCGGACAAAAAGCAAAAGCAGGCGCTTAATCTTTACTATGATTTGCTGGCGCTGAAGGAGCCTCCGATGAGAATTCTTTTTCTGGTTACAAGACAATTTAATTTGCTGTTGCAAATTAAAGATCTAAAACGTTTGGGCTTTTCATCAGGTGACATTGCAAAAAAGGTTGGACTGCCCGGTTTTGTTGTAAACAAATATGTGGCACAGTCAGCAAGGTTTACGGTGGATTGGCTGAAGTCGGCACTGAACGCCTGTGCAGACTCCGAGGAATCAGTAAAAACAGGCAGAATGAATGATGTAATGAGCTTAGAACTTTTGATTGTTGCTTTTAGCGGTTGATTTTAGAAATTTTTTAATAATTTCAGTATTCAACGGCTGGAAAGTATGCTATAATGTTGTCGTTTGTCAAAATAAGTCGAAATTATATGGAATAAAAGGGTGAAATAAATGGATGAAGCAGTAGCAAAATTTACAAAGGTTATGGAAAATTTATTAAAGACAGCAAAAGCAAACAATAATATGCTGGAGCTGGAGGAAATTAACGATGCATTTGAAGGAATAGAGCTGACACCTGAGAAGCTTGATTGGGTGTTGGAATATTTTGAAAAGCAGAATGTAGACGTATTGACGGCAAAGGTTTCGGAGGAAGAGGAGGAAGATCCGTTCATCCTTTCTGAAGAAGATGACGAAGAAGTCGAGATTATAGATGAAACGGATGTATTAGAAGGGGTAAGTACTGAAGACCCGGTCAGAATGTACCTGAAAGAAATCGGAAATATTTCTCTGCTCTCCGTGGAGGATGAAATCAGTCTTGCCAAAAGGATGAGCGAGGGTGATGATGAGGCGAAGAAAAAGCTTATCGAGTCAAACTTAAGACTTGTAGTCAGCATCGCTAAAAAGTATGTGGGAAGAGGTCTTTCTTTTCTGGATTTGATTCAGGAGGGAAATATCGGCTTGATGAAGGCGGTAGACAAGTTCGACTACCAGAAGGGCTATAAATTCAGTACGTATGCAACATGGTGGATTAGACAGGCAATCACAAGAGGAATCGCAGACTTTGCCAAAACAATTCGTGTTCCGGTGCATATGGTTGAGACAATCAATAAAACACTTCGTACCTCAAGAGTCTTAATGCAGGAATTAGGACGTGAACCAACCAGTGATGAAATTGCACAGAGAATGGATATTCCGGTAGCAAAGGTGGAAGAGGTTCTTAAAATTTCAAGAGACCCGGTATCCCTAGAGACACCAATCGGTGAGGAGGAAGACAGCCATCTTGGAGATTTTATCGAAGACGACAATGCATTGTCTCCGGCAGATTCGGCAGCCTTTACGATGCTGAAGCAGGAGCTTTCCGAGGCGCTTTCCACACTGAATGACAGAGAGAGAGAAGTGATTAAGCTTCGCTTTGGTCTGGAGGACGGAACGCCAAGAACATTGGAGGAAGTAGGAAAAGAGTTCAATGTTACAAGAGAAAGAATTAGGCAGATTGAAGCCAAGGCACTTCGTAAGCTGCGTCATCCAAATAGAAGCCGCAAGTTAAAAGAGTTTTTAGAATAGTCTAAAAAGAATGTGCAAAGCACATTCTCGGCGCCCGAGCGGGTTGCCTAGCAACGGCTTCCATTCCGTGAAGTGCGCATTTTAGCACGAAGTGTTTTTCTATATACTGGAAAATTCAGAGGAATTTCCCAGTATATAAAAAGACACGTAAAATTCATAAAATATTAACATAAAAGTGCTTGCTATTTCCTAGAAGAAAGAATAGAATGGGATTGTTGAGTAATACTAGTACTTAGGACACGTTTTTTTCGATTGTATAAGGAGAATAAAGTGAGAAAAAAATCCCATATTTCTTTAGCTGGTTATATTGTAAACAGCGTTGACATCCAAGATTTAGCAAAACACAAGAAGGCTTTCTATTTAGGAAACATACTTCCGGATTGTAAGCCAACCTTTTTAACGACAAAGCATGAGTATAATACTACATTTGAGAAGCTGAAAGAGGACATGCAAAAGCTGACGATAGCAAATGACAATAACATAAATAACAAAAGAGCATTTTGGAGAAATTTAGGACAGATTATTCATTATATTGCAGATTATTTTACGTTTCCCCACAATGATACTTATGAAGGCTCTTTGAAGGACCACTGTATTTATGAGAAGCATTTGAAGTACCGTTTAAGAGAGTATATCAAAAGCGGTGAGGCAGAGAGAAATAGTGTGACATTCGTTCGGGTGGAATCACTGGAAGCACTTTTTCAGTTTATTGCGAAGGCACATGAAGAATATTTGAAATTTAAGCGCTCCGTTCAGGAGGATTGCCAATACATTGTCAACATGGCACTTCAGGTAGTAGCATCAATTGTATACTTGTTGGAAAAGCAGATGAACATAAAAGCATATCATTTTGCGGCATAAGAAATACGGAGAATGTGCTTTGCACATTCTTTGTTCTATAAACATAAGAACGCTGTCTCTATCATATAAATGAATGGGGGTAGCGTTTTTGGATTCTAAAGGGGTATTCATTTTAATGTAAGAAAAAAGCCTCATTTACAGAATAGGAATATCAAAGTATAATAAAAGTAGTAAACAGAAAGGAAACAGTTTCATTATGAAAAAGGTGTTGATACATGCGCTGGAAATAAGTATTGGAATATTGTTTATTGTGCTTATTATCGGCTGTATAAAATATCGCAGCAATATATTGGATTACATAAAAAATCAGAAGATTCCGGCTGTTTCTACGGAGGTAACCCAAGAGAACAACACGGCGGAGGAGAAGCCTGCCAAAGAAAATGAAGTTGTGCCGCCTGTGCAGCAGGAGCAAGAAAGCACAGAGCCGCCAGAGATTGTGGAAGAAGAACCGGAACAGACGGCAAAGCTGGTTTTTACGGGAGATATTCTGCTCACCGGATATTTGTTGTCCCAATATGATAACCGCGGGATCACCGGAATGGTTTCCTCAGAGATAGCAGAGGAAATGACCGGTGCGGATTTAACGGTGGTGAATGAGGAATTTCCTTTCAGCAGCAGGGGAACTGCGATGGAGGACAAGCAATTTACGTTTCGTATAGACCCAGCAAGGGTTAATGTGTTTCAGGACTTGGGAATAGACCTTGTTACACTGGCAAATAATCATGTACTTGACTATGGGCGGGAAGCCTTAATTGATACATTTGAGACGCTTGATAATGCAGGGATTCAATATGTCGGTGCCGGAAACAATAAGGATGAGGCAAAGGCACTGAAGGAATTCGAGTTAAACGGAAAAAAGGTCGGAATTCTGGCAGCAAGCCGGGTTATTCCTGTATCTGACTGGACAGCAGGAACATCAGCGGGAGTTTTTACGACGTATGATCCCACGGATTTAATTGAGGAAATTAAAAAGGCAGATGCCGCTTGTGACACAGTAATTGTCTATGTGCACTGGGGTGTTGAAAAGAGTGAGTATCCGGAGGATTATCAGAGGGAACTTGCCAAGCAGTATATTGATGCAGGAGCAGATGTTATCATTGGTGCCCACCCTCATGTACTTCAGGGAATTGAATATTATGAAGGAAAGCCTATTGTATATAGTTTGGGGAATTTTATATTTGGAAACCAGATTCCCAAAACAGTGTTATTAAAGCTGGAGATAGGAGCAGACAATAATGTAGCATTGCAGGTGGAAGCCTGTGCGACAGACGCGAGCTATGTATTAAACAAAGCCTCCAATTCACAGGAGATTTATCAGTATTTGACGGATATATCAGAAAATGCGGTGATTGACAGTGAGGGAGTTATTTCACAAAAGGAATAAAAAAGAATGTGCAAAAGCACATTCTTTTTTGATTTTAGCGTGGTTTAAAGGTTGCACACTGGGTCTGCTCTGCTGCGTTGGCGCCGTGGCCGTTAATGCCGATTTGATCTGCTACGCATAGGTTACTTTCATTATAGACACAGTGAATTGCCTCACATGTGACACTTGTTGGCCGGGTTGCCTCGCCGGTCTGGTTGCTGAAGGAGTCTGTGCTCCTAAGCATGAAGCTGTCACAGCAGGTGCAATCGGAGGAACAGGCCTCTTCGCCGCCTACCACAATGTTATTTCTGCTGCATAGTTTGCTGTCATTATAATGACAATCGGTAACATTACAATCTAATAGTGTCATAATAATACCTCCTTATTTAGGATAAAATAAATGCTATACGGAGATATTATGCACCGTTTTCACGGAAATTATGCGAGTGCTTACTTGCTTTCCTCTGTCACGGTAACCTCACGAATTTCTTTCGTTCTGATTTCCTTGCAGATTGCATTAATAAATTCATCAAGTGTTTTTTGACCTTCATCGCCAGCAAAACGGCTTCTGACAGATACCAAACCGTCTTCCTCTTCTTTCTGTCCGACTACAAGCATGTAAGGTACACGATCTAATCTTGTTTCTCTGATTTTGTAACCGATTTTCTCAGCTCGCTCATCAACAGTAGCAAGAATTCCGTTTTCTTTTAATTCTTTTTCTACTTGATGTGCATAGTCATGATATTTTTCTGAAATCGGAAGAACACGAACCTGTTCCGGACATAACCATGTCGGGAATAAACCGGAATATTTTTCAATTAACCATGCAAGGGTTCTCTCATAGCAACCAAGAGATGTTCTGTGGATGATGAAAGGACGAACCTTGTCACCATTCTGGTCGATATAATACATATCAAACTGTTCTGCAATCAAAGCATCCCATTGGATGGTAATCATGGTATCCTCTTTGCCATACACATTTTTCGCCTGAATATCCACTTTAGGACCGTAGAAAGCAGCTTCGCCTTCTTCCTCTGTAAATTCAATTCCAAGCTCAATCAAAATATTGCGGATTCTACTCTGTGTCTCTTCCCAGACTTCGGCATCACCAATATATTTTTCACGATTGTTCGGGTCCCATTTAGACAAGCGATAAGTTACCTCATCTGAAAGTCCCAAAGTCTGGAAGCAGTATCTTGCTAAATCAAGACAACCTTTAAATTCCTCATCCATCTGGTCCGGTCTTACAATAAGATGTCCCTCTGAAATTGTAAACTGGCGAACACGAGTCAATCCGTGCATTTCGCCGGAATCTTCATTTCTAAAAAGTGTAGATGTCTCACCGTAGCGAAGCGGTAAATCGCGGTAAGATTTCTGACTATTTTTGTATACATAATACTGGAATGGACATGTCATAGGGCGAAGTGCAAATACTTCTTTATCTTTTTCCTCGTCACCAAGGACAAACATACCTTCCTTATAATGATCCCAGTGACCGGAGATTTTATACAGGTCGCTCTTTGCCATAAGAGGAGTTTTTGTTCTCAGATATCCTCTTTTTTCTTCCTCATCCTCAATCCATCGTTGAAGAACCTGTATCATCTTAGCACCCTTTGGAAGCAGGAGAGGAAGTCCCTGTCCGATTACATCAACCGTTGCAAAAAGCTCCATCTCACGTCCAAGCTTGTTATGGTCACGCTTTTTGATATCCTCCAGATGAACGAGATATTCGTCTAAGTCTGATTTTTTGGCAAATGCTGTACCGTATATTCTGGTAAGCATTTTATTTTTTTCATTGCCTCTCCAGTAAGCACCGGAAGCGGAGATAAGCTTAAAGGCCTTGATTGCTTTTGTGCTCATCAGATGAGGACCGGCACAAAGGTCCACAAAATCACCCTGCTTGTAGAAGGAGATAACTTCGCCCTCCGGCAAATCTTCGATTAACTCTACTTTATATGGCTCCTGTCTCTCTTTCATCAGTGCGATGGCTTCCTCTCTTGGAAGTGTAAATTTCTCCAAGTTATCGCCCTTTTTGATAATGGCTTTCATCTCTTTTTCAATAGCGTCCAAGTCTTCTCTTGTGAATGGCTTAGATTCAAAGTCATAATAAAAGCCCGTATCAATGGAAGGCCCGATGGCAAGCTTGGCATCAGGGTAAAGTTTTTTTACAGCCTCAGCCAAAACATGGGAGGTAGTATGGCGGTATGCCGCTTTTCCCTTTTCATCGTTGAAAGTTAAAATGCTTAACTCGCAGTCCTCATTTACAATTGTTCTTAAATCCACTGTTTTACCGTTGATTTCTCCGGCACATGCCATTCTGGCAAGCCCTTCGCTGATATCGAAAGCGATATCGATAACGGACATGGAATTTGCGTATTCTTTAAAAGAACCGTCTTTTAGTGTGATTTTCATAATAAAACTCCTTTCGCATTCTATGTTATAAAGTGGAGCAGAAGAATTTCTTAGCATACAAAAAAGCTCGTCTCTTCTGCATATTATTACAGAAGGGACGAGCTGTACTCGCGGTTCCACCCTTATTGCGTTAAAAAAACGCCGCTCAATCAGATGATAACGGAATCACCGGGCTGGATTAGAGCCACTCGGAGGTAGTTTTCAAATGCTTCGTCATAAGATGCTTCCAGCAAACTGCATCTCTCTCTGTAATCCTAGACATTTTACTCGTCTCGTCAACGTGTTAATTAAATAGTTTAATTCTTATTATAGCATTCCAAAATCGTTTGTCAATTATAAATTTTTACATAATAGGAAAATCCTATCATGATTAGGGTGTCAATCGCTTACAAGTGTAATTCCTGTGATATCGGAGTCGATTAAGAGCGAGTAGTTTGTGTAATATACGACAAAGCCGGGCTTTGAACCATTTGGTTTTTTTACATGCTTTTTCTCAATATAATCAATCTCTACACGGTCAGAACCTCTTCCCTTGGAGTAGTAGGCAGCGAGACGTCCCGCTTCCTCGAACGTTCTGTCAGGCACCTCATCACCGGTTGTCTTTAGAATAACATGAGAGCCTGGCATACCTTTTGCGTGGAACCACCAGTCATTTCCGGTGGCAAATTTAAAGGTAAGCTCCTCGTTCTGAAAATTATTTTTACCGACATAAATGTGATAGCCATCGCTGGAAATATAGTGAAATGGCTTGCTTTTACTCTTAACCTTTTTATTAAAGCCTTTTCGCTTGATATAACCGTATTCCATCAATTCTTCCTTCAACTGTACCAAGTCATCCTCGGTCAGTGCTATGTCAAGGGCAGTGCTGATGGATTCCAAATGGTCAATTTCACCTTTTGTCTCCTCAATGAGTGTTGTAAGTGCCTCAAAGGTACGCTTTAATTTGTTGTATTTGTCAAAATATTTTTTGGCATTTTCCTTCGCCGTAAGCTGTGTATCAAGAGGAATTTTAATCATTTCATTTGTATAGTAGTTAAGTGCCTCTAATTCCTTGGCACCCTCCTCCAGATTATAGCCGTAGGTGTTGAGAAGTTCGCCGTATACCTTGTATTTATCACGCTTTTCGGTATCTTGAAGCTGCTTGAGCTGTAAATCGTATTTTTTAACACTGCGCTCCAAGGCAACTTGAACGACATGGCGGATATCATAGGACTTCTGGCGGATCCTTGTTATCGCATTTTTGGAAGCGTAATAGGTTTCCAGCACGGCACTGATACTTTCGTAGGAGACGGCGTTCATATCCTCATAGTGGGAGAGCAAAATACTGGAAAATTCAATAGGCTCGTTCTCTTTATAAATAATATTCGGCTTAAAATCATGATTTTGAATGTCGTACATCAGATTTGAAAAAATAGTATATAAATGGACCGCTTCATTTTCCACCAAAACATTGGCAGGTTTTGAGGAATCAAGAGATGCCCGGTAGCATACTTCCTCGGCAGCAGCAGGGCTGATACCTGTAAATGAGGTGTAAATTGCCTTGGAAACCGCCATAGGCTTTGCAAGGAGAATTTTACAAAATTCCTCTCGTGTGACAGAAAAAGGCTCCTTTTTATCCTGTGTCTGCGGGATAAAATAATCTCTTCCGGGCAGAACTTCACGGACGGAACTCATATTAGCCGAGACATGCTTGATGCTGTCAATAATCATATTGTTATCGTCACAAAAAATAATGTTACTGTGTTTTCCCATGATTTCTACAATCAGATATTTTTTACATAAATCACCTAATTCATTCAAATGCTCAATCTCAAAACGGACGATTCGCTCCAGACCCGGCTGGGTGATAGAGGTAATTCTGCCGTTACTGAGGTGCTTTCGAAGAAGCATACAGAAGTTAGGCGCAGTCATAGGGCTTGGCTTATTATTTTCCGTCAAATACATAAGCGGCAGACTGGCGCTGGCAGAAATGAGTAAACGATACTGCCCAGTGGTTGTTTTTAAGGTAAGAATTAATTCATCTGTTTCAGGCTGTGCTATTTTATATATTCTGCCGTTTGGTAGTTTTTCACTTAGTTCATAAACAAGGTTTGCAATTGCAATTCCGTCAAATGCCATGATATATCTCCTTTTGGTTTTGTTGCGTCATACTCTTAAGTATAATATGATTATGAAAACTTGACAATTGCTATTTTGATGCCGGGCATTTAAAGTTCAGTCATACCATTCATAATGTGCCCGATAGAACGAGAATTAAATAAAATTTGTTTCTATTTTTAAAAATTTAGTGTATAATGTAAATGTTATAGTTAAATCATCATCAAGTCTGATATAAAAAATCCAACCAAACGATAGTGTACATTGGAATTGAATATATTTGGAGGAGCAATAATGGGTAGAAACTCGAAAGAAGGAGACTCTATGAGAGAAAAGTATGAATCATTGTCTGTAACTGCATTGAGGGATGTGGCAAAGGCACGTGGAATGAAGAATATTTCCACATTGAAAAAGAGTGAATTGGTTGAAGTGATGCTGGAGCAGGATGAAAAAGAAGTGAGTGCAAAGCAGCAAAGAGAAGAGGAAAGTGCAAAGAAGGAAGATGCTTCCAGAACGGAAAGAAACAAAATGGAAGGAAGCAGACCAGAATGCAGGCCGGAAGGAAGATGTTCTGAAACAGACACAGATAAACTGGACAGTGGAATTTGTGCAAAAGGAATTCTTGAGGTATTACCGGATGGCTATGGATTTATTCGTTGTGCAAACTATCTGCCGGGCGAAAATGATGTTTACGTGGCACCTTCCCAAATCCGCCGTTTCGGATTGAAGACGGGCGATATTATAGAAGGAAATACAAGAGTAAAAACGCAGGCAGAAAAATTCAGTGCTCTGCTGTTTGTAAAATCCATCAATGGTTTCCATCCTGCGGAAGCTGCGAAAAGAAGAAACTTTGAGGATATGACGCCAATTTTCCCAAATCAGCGCCTGAGACTGGAAACAAGCTCAAACGGAACAGCGATGAGAATTGTTGATTTGATATCTCCTGTGGGAAAAGGTCAGAGAGGTATGATTGTATCACCTCCGAAGGCGGGTAAAACCACGCTGTTAAAGCAGATGGCAAAATCCATTATTGCAAATAATAAAGACATGCATATGATTATACTGCTTATTGATGAAAGACCGGAGGAAGTAACGGATATTAAGGAGTCAATTGAAGGGGATAATGTGGAAGTAATTTACTCTACCTTCGATGAATTGCCGGAACATCATAAGAGAGTGTCTGAAATGGTACTCGAAAGAGCCAAGAGACTTGTTGAACATAAAAAAGATGTGACAATCCTGTTAGATAGTATTACAAGACTGGCGAGAGCCTACAACCTTACGGTACCGCCAAGCGGAAGAACCTTATCGGGTGGTTTGGACCCGGCGGCGTTACATATGCCAAAGCGGTTTTTTGGTGCGGCGAGAAATATGAGAGAGGGCGGAAGCCTTACCATTCTTGCAACGGCATTGGTTGACACGGGAAGTAAGATGGACGACGTTGTGTACGAGGAATTTAAGGGTACGGGTAATATGGAACTTGTATTAGACCGTAAGCTTTCTGAGAAGAGAGTATTCCCTGCGATTGATATTCCGAAATCAGGAACGAGAAGAGAGGATTTGCTTCTCAATCGAGAAGAGCAGGAAGCTGTTTACATTATGAGACGTGCTCTAAACGGAATGCGTACCGATGATGCCGTAGAGAAGATTCTTGATTTATTTGTGAGAACCAAGAATAATGATGAGTTTGTTCAAATGGTTAAAAAAACAAAATTAAATTAAGAATAAAGTACTTGCATTGGCCACAGACATATGGTACAATGAATAAGCTGTTTATGAGAAATGAGACCAACTGTGTTGGTTTTTATATGATTACTTTATAAAGAGGTGAATAAGATGAGAGAAGGAATACATCCAGAATATAATCAAGCAGAGGTTACTTGTAACTGCGGAAACGCATTCGTAACCGGTTCAACAAAGGGTGAAATTCACGTTGAAATTTGTTCAAAGTGCCATCCATTCTATACTGGACAGCAGAAAGCTGCTGCTGCTCGCGGACGTATTGATAAGTTCAATCGTAAGTATGGTATGAACGAAGACAAATAGGATTTGAGCAGGTAAGGTTGGGGTCGATGTATCTCAACCTTTTTTGTATCATAGGAAACTCTTTTGAATTTCCTATGATACAAAAAACTATTTATGCGCACCTCGCGGATAGGAAGTAGTTGCTACGCAACCCGCTCGGGCGCGAAGTGTGAGCAACGCTCACACTTTATTTTACCATAGGAAGGAGAATTTAATGAAGTCATCGGGAATTGGCGGGCAGGCTGTTATGGAAGGCGTTATGATGAAAAATGCCGATAAATATGCAGTGGCTGTCAGAAAATCGGATCAGACAATAGAGGTGTCAACAAAGGAATTTAAGAGTGTTGTCAAAAGTGAAAAGCTAAAGAAGATACCAATTTTGAGAGGTGTATTTAGCTTTATCGATTCTATGGTGCTTGGTATGCAGTCACTTACTTTTTCAGCGAGCTTTTTTGAGGAGGAAGAAGAGACAACGAGCAAGGCGGATCAGTTTCTTGAAAAGGTATTGAAGGATAAGACGGAAAAATTTATTATGGGCCTCACCGTTTGCTTTTCCATTGTTATTGCCATTGCGTTGTTTATGGTGCTTCCTTATTTTATCTCTGACCTGTTTCGGGCAGTTATTTTGTCAGACATGGCAATTGCGGCAATTGAGGGTGTGGTCAGACTACTGTTATTTATTGGATATATTTGTCTGATTTCTCTTATGAAGGATATACAGAGGGTGTTTATGTACCATGGTGCCGAGCATAAATGTATCAACTGCATTGAGCACGGTTTGGAGCTTAACGTGGAAAATGTCAGAAAGAGCTCCAAGCAGCACAAACGCTGTGGAACAAGCTTTCTATTGATTGTTATTGTGATTAGTATTATTTTCTTTCTGTTTATCAGAGTCGATTCACCGGCGCTTCGGGTTATTGTGAGAATATTGTTAGTACCGGTTATCGCGGGCGTGGCTTATGAATTTATCAGACTTGCGGGCAGAAGTGAGAATAAAATTGTTGAGATACTCAGTAAACCAGGTTTATGGCTTCAAAATCTCACAACGAGAGAGCCTGACGACGATATGATTGAGGTTGCAATTGCATCGGTGGAGGCAGTGTTTGACTGGAAAGAATATCTTGCGCAGGATGCAGAGGAAGAAGTTTCCCAGCTTGTAAATGAATAGATAGGGGAAGCTGATATGACTTTGCAGGAAGCATTTGATTATGGAAAGAATTATTTGAAAGATAAAAATATTTTGGACTATCAGCTTGATGCGTGGTATTTGCTGGAGTACACGATAAAGGCGGACAGATCCTATTTTCTTCTTCATCAGCAGGAGGAATTGGAGGCAGATCAGGAAAAAGATTACATGGCTTGCCTACAGCTTCGCGGCAACCACATTCCGCTGCAGCATATTACAAAAGAGCAGGAATTTATGGGACTGACCTTTCAGGTAAATGAAAATGTCCTTATTCCGAGACAGGATACGGAAGTGTTGGTCGAAGAGGTGCAAAAACGTCTAAAATCAGGCATGACGGTTCTGGATATGTGCACCGGTTCAGGGTGTATTATCATCAGTCTGAAGCATCAGAAATCTGATATAACTGCCTTTGGAAGTGATATTTCCGATAAAGCGCTTGAGGTTGCTAAGGAAAATGCAAAGAGAAATGACACAGATGTGTCATTTGTGAAAAGTGATATGTTTGCCGAAATTCAAGGGGCTTTTGATATTATCGTATCAAATCCGCCGTACATTCCGACAGAGGTAATCGGCGGTCTGATGGAGGAAGTAAAGGAGCATGAACCCATGCTTGCCCTTGACGGAAAAGAGGACGGCTTGTATTTTTACCGGGAAATCATTCAAAAAGCGCGAGGCTATCTAAAACAGGGTGGTTTTCTCTGTTTTGAGATAGGTCACGACCAGGGAGAAGAGGTTTCGGCTCTTATGCGGGAAGTAGGGTTTCAAGATGTTGCGGTTATAAAGGATTTGGCAGGACTTGACAGAGTTGTGGTGGGAAATACATAGCTGTGCTGCCGCGATGACTAGATAATAAAAAGAAGATGATAAATGTTATAATGATGGAGGAAATAAAATGTTTGACAGATTAGAAGATTTGTTGATCCGCTTTGAGGAAATCATGAGCGAATTAAATGAACCTGGCGTGGCGGATGATCAAAACCGTTTTCGCAAGCTGATGAAGGAACAAAGCGAGTTAACACCGATTGTAGATGCATATAAGGAATACAAGGCTGCAAAGCAGAACGTAGAGGACAGCTTGCTCATACTTGAAGAAGAAAGCGATGAGGAGATGAGAGAACTTGCGAAGGAGGAGTTAAATGACTCCAAAGCACGTATCGAGGAGCTCGAGCAAGAGCTTAAAATTCTTTTACTTCCAAAAGACCCGAATGATGAGAAGAATGTTATCGTGGAAATCCGTGCAGGCGCAGGTGGAGATGAAGCAGCATTGTTTGCGGCAGAGGTGTATCGTCTGTATGCCAGATTTGCGGAAAGAAACCGTTGGAAAACCGAAATGATGAGCTTAAATGAGAACGGTATCGGCGGCTTTAAGGAAGTGGTTTTCATGATTAACGGTCAGGGAGCCTATTCCAAACTCAAATACGAAAGCGGTGTACACCGCGTGCAGCGTGTTCCTGAGACAGAGTCAGGAGGACGTATCCATACTTCAACAATTACGGTTGCGATTATGCCGGAAGCCGAGGAAGTGGATTTTGATTTGAATATGAATGACTGTAAATTTGACGTATTCCGTTCCTCTGGAAACGGCGGACAGTCCGTTAATACGACGGACTCAGCAGTTCGTCTGACCCATATTCCGTCCGGTATCGTAATTTCATGTCAGGATGAGAAGTCACAGCTTAAAAATAAAGATAAGGCATTAAAGATACTTCGTTCCAGATTGTATGAGATAGAGCTTCAAAAGAGAAACGATGCCGAGGCAGAGTCAAGAAGAAGTCAGGTAGGAACAGGAGACCGTTCCGAAAAGATTAGAACCTACAACTTCCCGCAGGGAAGATTGACCGACCATAGAATCAAGCTGACACTTCACAGATTGGATGCTGTGATGGATGGAGATTTGTTTGAGGTTATTGACAGTTTGATTGCGGCGGATCAGGCAGCACGGTTGAGTAAGCTGAATGAAGAGATGTAAATTCGTTAAAAATTTTAGATTTATTTTTTAATTATAATTAAAGTTATGAAAAGCGTTCTACTGTGTATTGGTAGAACGCTTTTTATTTATACGCACCTCACGGAGACGAAGTTGTTGCTTCGTAACCCGCTCAGGCGCGAAGTGTGAGCAGCCCTCACAATTTCTTAATTAAAGGTAAGACATAGCACAGAGTATAAGCAAGAATATGACGTTGTAGGGCGTAGATGTTTGTGATATACTTTGCATAGCGATTGACTAAAATAAATAAAAATTCGGGGAGAATATGAAATGGTTATTGCGGTATTGTCAGATATACATGGAAATTATATTGCCTTAGAAAAATGTATTGGATATGCGCTGGAAAGAGGTGCCGATACATTTCTGTTTTTGGGAGATTACGTTGGAGAATTGGCGTATCCGCAGAGGACAATGGAAATGATATATAGCCTAAATTCGCAATATGCATGTTATTTTGTTAAGGGGAATAAAGAAGATTACTGGCTGGATTATATTGCTGGCGGCAAAAAGGGATGGAAAGAGAAGGACTCTACAACAGGGGCATTACTCTATACATATAACAATTTGACAGAAAGAGATATAAGTTTTTTTGGAAGATTATCTCATAAGCAAGAAATTCAAATTGAAAGTATGCCATTGATGACGATCTGTCATGGCTCTCCCAATCAAGTAAATGAAAAACTGCTGCCTGATGATGAAAAAACTTTTGAAGTTATGAAGAAAGAGAAAGCGTCGCTTATTTTATGCGGGCATACTCATATTCAGACAAAAATTGAACAGGAAGGGAAGGTTGTGTTGAATCCGGGAGCGGCTGGTGTTCCTTTGTATAGTGAAGGAAAAGCACAATTTTTATTGTTGCATGCTGAAAACGGCGAATGGAAGGAAGAGTTTGTCAGTCTCCCTTATGATGTTGCAAAGGTAATATCGGATTTGCACGAATCTGGGCTGTGTGAGAGTGCTCCCTATTGGTGTAAAGTATCTGAAAATTTATTGCAAAATGGGGATATCCCGCATTCCAACGTCTTAGCAAAAGCCATGGCACGGTGCGCTCAGGAGAATGGAAGCTGTAACTGGCCAAATATTCCGGAGAAGTATTGGGCACAAGCAGTGAAGGAAATGATTAAATAAATGGAAAGAGGGGAATAGTCAGTGAAAACACTTTATGTAACAGATTTAGATGGTACATTGTTAAACAGGCAGGATAGAATTAGCCAAAAAAGTCTTGATATCATCAATAAGCTCGTAGGAAAAGGGATGACGTTTACATATGCCACTGCTCGCTCTCTTGTATCTGCGTCCGTAGTTACGAAAGGATTATCAGCTAATATACCGGTTGTTTCATATAATGGCGCATTTATTATAAATCCTTCAACAGATGAGATTTTGTTATCCTCTAAATTTTCGAAAGAAGATACAGAAAAAGTCATAACGGTTTTACAAAAGTATGATATCAGCCCGCTGGTATATGCTTATGTTGACAACGAGGAAAAGGTATCTTGGCTGACAAGCAGAGAAAATGACGGGATAAAAAGATATTTGAGTTTGCGAAAAAATGACAGAAGATTACGTCCTTTAAGTAACAGTACGCAGCTTTATATGGGAGATATGTTTTATTTCACCTGCATAGGAGAGAAAGAGGAACTGCTTCCGATTTATGAAATATTTTCAAAGGATGAGCGATTTCGCTGTACAATCCAACAAGAATTATACCGCCCCGAATATTGGTGTGATATTATGCCGGCAAAAGCAACAAAAGCGGAGGCAATCAAGAAATTAAAAGAAATAATGGGATGTGAAAGGGTCGTATCTTTTGGAGATGCAATCAATGATATACCGATGTTTGAACTATCAGATGAGTGCTATGCTGTGGAGAATGCCGTTGACGAGCTGAAAGCACTTGCCACCGGAGTAATCGGAAGTAATGAAGAGGACGGCGTCGCAGAGTGGTTAAGGGATAATGTAACTATTTAATAAAATTTGTAAAGGAGTGCTAGAATGAAACATTGCGGAACAGTAGAACTGACTACAGACAGATTGATACTTCGCAGATTTTGCGTGGAGGATGCAGAGAGGATGTATCGAAATTGGGCATCAGATGATGAAGTTACAAAGTTTTTGACGTGGCCGTCACATGGTTCGGCTGAGGGAACAAAACAGTTGATTGAGGTGTGGGAAAAAGAATATAATAATCAAAATACATATAATTGGGCAATTACATTAAAAAATGAGACAGATAATCCAATTGGAAGTATTGGCATTGTAGAGCAAAATGAAGCTGTTGACAAGGTGCAAATAGGATATTGTATCGGTAAGAAATGGTGGAATCAGGGAATAACATCCGAAGCATTGCAGGCAGTTATTACATTTTTGTTTGAGCAGGTAGGAGCAAACCGAATTGAAGCAAAGCACGATACAAATAATCAAAATTCCGGTTCGGTAATGAAAAAGTGCGGAATGACCTTTGAAGGTATATTGCGCCAGTCTGATAGGAATAACCAAGGAATTTGTGATACGAGTTATTATTCTATTTTGAAGTCGGAGTGTTAAGATTTAAATAATGGTGGTTTAATGAAGTATTGCGTGTAGTCGGTATTTGATATGAAATTGAACTCTATGCGTATGCATATAGTATTACTGGGAATGAGGAAATTGAAGATGCCTCTTGAATTTACAAGCATTAATAAAATTTTAGATATATTTTTTTCGTTTCTCTTTCCCTTCTTTTCTTTCTTTTTGTCTTTTTTAATAAGATTGTCCATTTGTGCTCTCAAATCATCCATTCAGGTGTTAAATATTGAAAAGTACATACAATTGATATATTATAGAAAAAGTAAAGCGGATATTAGTTAGTAGTAGTGATATTAGACGAATAGTGCGACATAAGACTGATAATTAAAAGGAATGTATAAATAAAAGCAAAACAAAATGTTATATTCAAATATGATATTGCCTTTATTTTATATATGGAATATAGGAATCGTATAGATCAATTTCTAAAAATAATTGAGTAAGCCAATTTGTTTTGCTATATAAAGGGAGGTGATACCAATGAAGATATAAAATTAATTATGGTCGGAACAATTTAAAAAGTGTTAGAAGAAAAAACATTACAAAATTTAGGAGGGTGAGTTATGAAACAAAAAATAATAGTTAGTGTAATAGCGGCGATGTTAATGACAGGAGCAATAGGAATTACCAGCTATGCAGAAGCCACATTTAATTTTAATTTTTCTTATTCAAGTAATGCGCAATACAGTGCTAAAGGATATAAGAACAATCTTATTCCGACGGTAACTGTTGTTGCTCAAGAATCAAACTTATCTAGCACAAAGAATATTAATATGACTCTTGTGGCTACTGACTATTCAGCGATAACAGGTGTTAAAACACTTGGTACAAGCAAATCGTGTAGGTTTACTACTTTTTACGAAGGATATCTTTATTTAAAGGGATCTCCTAATGCAACGGGAGTATATGCGAATGGAGTTTGGACCACTCCATAATCCATATTCAGAAATAGAATAAATTATTATGTATTAAAGATATGCTATAATCTAGTACTAAATGGAAGTATATCATTTAGTACTAGAACTTATAGTATGGCATGAGAAGAAATGTTTTTGGGGAGAGGGTAGGTAAATATGGATAAAATAAAAATCTATATGTGTTTACTATGCTGCGGAACTATTCTACTATCTGGCTGCAATAATTCTACGGCGAAATCAGAAGAAGTACAACAAGTGCAGAAAGAAATCAATGACTATTTGTCGGTAGATGTGAATTATGAAAAAAAGGTAGAGGAGTATAGTCAGATTACAGTAGAAAGAAAAAGATTTACGGAGGAATTGGTACAGAGTGCATTTTTTCCAGATAATAATGTACAAAAACGTATGTGGACAAATAATTCCGGATTTAGTATTTATAATGATAAATTCGAACTTAGAAAAAATGATAATACGTTCACATATGTATATTTGCCGGATTATGAAAATTATTTATTTTTGGTGAATAGGGATAATGCTATAGCTCCGGGGGTTGTACGAAATGATTTAAGAGACTATTTTCCAAAAGAAGATTTATTATCACTGGAGTTGGAATATGTGAAAGAGATAAATGATGCTTACATGGATAAGTTGGGTATTTCTATGGTGTTGACAGAATATTATGCTCTTGATAAGGACGGACTAAATCAATTAGAACAGGTTTTGCTTCCGGACGAAACATATGAAGAATTAAGAAAAATGGGTTCTTTGCCAAATGGACGGTTTAGAGATTGGGAAGAAGAACAAGAAGCGTATGTACTTATTAATCAGTCAAGCTTGGATGAAGTTCCGATTTATAATATTTCTTATTCAACAGACGGAAAAGTAGAAGAAAATGATTTTGGATATGCTTGGAGCATTCTGAATAAAAACGGACTTATTTATATGAATGTAGCTGCCTTAATAGGCGAAGAAGTAGAGCGGGAAAACGTAACAGTTATAACTATGGCAGAAGCGTTGGAAAAAGTAATTCAAATGTATGAAAATCGTTTTATTACGACATCAACCTGCATCAATCATGTTGAATATATCTATATTCCTGTTGTTGCAAAAGACGAAACGATAATACTCATGCCGGCATGGAAATTTCAAACTGTGATTGGTGAAGATGCTTTAGAAACGGCAGAAGATGATAGCACAGCAGTTGTTGAGTATACGATAATCAATGCAGTTACAGGTGAGGTGTTAAGTTAAGATGAAAAAAGGAGGGACATTTCAAATGGAGCTGATGCGTTGCTTTGGCTCAGGGCATATATGGGTCTGGATTTGTCTTGTGCTAGTTGCTTGCTGCTTATATCCTATTGGTTCGTGGAGAGACATAATAAACAATCGTTATGGAGTATATTCCGTATTATCGGTTGTAGAGCAAATGGTAAATTTTGACCGTTTTAAGTCCTTAATTCTTCTGGCAGTTGCTTTTATCTATTCGGGAAGTTTCTGTGACGATTGCCAAAATAATTATTATCACTTTATAGGAACAAGAGCTTCGTTAAAAAAGTATGCATTTACAAAGGTGTTTGTCAATGGAATCGGAGTTTTTTTAACTGTAATGACTGGAATTTTGATGTTCTCATTGATTTTATCACAGTTTATACCCATGTATGTTGCAGGTGATGGAATAACGATTAGCGGCTATCAAGGGGGTATAGGGAGTTTGATTTATATTATACTTCCTTTTAGCTTAGGAAGTGTTTTTCTGACTACCCTTGGATTATTTTTTTCCGCTTTTGTGCCGGATAAGTTGATTGTTTATACAATTCCTTTTTTAGGAAATTATTTATTCAGTGCATTGACCTTTAATACCGGAGAAAACGGTTTGTTTTTTTTAGGGCTTATGTCTTCCAATCTATCGGAAATACAAGAAGTCGGTCTTTTAAATATTGCAAGAAAAAGTATTATTTTTTTAATTTTCACGTTGATGCTGTCTGTGGGATTTTATATAGGTCTAAAAAGGAGAATTGAGCATGAAAACTATAAATAAAGCTGTTTTTTGCTGTTGTCTTCGGTTCAGACAGTGGAAAAAAGATCGTACAGTTATACTACTCTTTTTTTCGGTTTTGATATTGCTATTTTATTATACAAGAGATATTTACTCGTTTTCCAAATTAATTCGTGAACCTATTTCAATTTGGATATTTACGTCTATTTATTCGGATTATATAGTTAGTATGGGGCTTTTGAAGGTGTTACTTTACTTTGGAGTTCTATTATTGTTTTGCAATGCACCTTTTATTGACAAGCTATATGTATCGGTTGTACTTCGAAGCGGTAGAGTGGCATGGGGACTTGGACAGACCTTATATATCGTGTTTGCTTCTTTTTTATATACCATTTTTGTGTTTATAAGCAGCATTGCTGTTATTTTACCAAGAGTTACAGTTCAATTACAATGGGGAAAAGTGATTGGAACTTTGGCACTTACTGATGCGGCTTATCAGGTTCCTTTGTTAATTTTTCCTTGGAAAGTCATTAGCAACTATAATCCATTGGAAGCAACGATATGGGCAATGCTTTTGGTTTGGCTTACCAACACCCTCATAGGTTTGCTTTTATTTTGTTTCAATAGTATTTTTAGCAGGAGAATAGGAGTTTGTGTATGCTGCGGTCTAATATTAATTGATCCTGTTATAAATATGACGGAGAAGACGGAATTGCTTCGCTTTTCCCCCATATCATGGAGCAGCATTGAAAATTTGGCAACAAATAAAATGTCAAGTATGCTAGAGCCGATGGAAGCGACAGTAGTATTACTCATTATTTGTACTATATTAGCTTGTGTTACAATTGGATACCATAGAAGAAAACCATTAGAAAAAATTGGAATTAAGGAATGAAAACTATGAATATAAAAATAAGTGAGATAACGAAAAAATATGAAAATATAACAGTTCTTAACCATGTATCACTGGAATTTCTCGAAGGAACCATAACAGGATTGATTGGGCGCAATGGTTCTGGTAAAACAATGATTTTAAAAGCTCTATGCGGATTTATAAAGCTGGATGAAGGTGTTATTTCTGTGGATGGAGAAACGTTTGATGATATTACGAAAACAGGTATTCCTGTGGGTGCAATAATTGAAACACCTGGATTTCTTTCTCAATATTCAGGTTTTAAAAACCTAGAATTTTTATCTCTCATACAAAAGCGGATTGATAAGAAAAAAATAAAGGAAACGATGGAATTAGTGGGGCTAAATCCAGATGAAAAAAAGCCCGTGGGAAAATATTCTCTTGGAATGCGGCAGAGACTTGGCATTGCACAGGCACTTATGGAAGAACCGGATATTTTATTGCTGGATGAGCCGATGAATGGGCTGGATAATATAGGAGTAAAACAAATGCAGCAATTATTTTTGGAATTAAAGAAAAAGGGAAAGACCATCGTATTGGCAAGTCATAATCGGGAAGATATCCAGCTTTTGTGTGATTATGTAGTAGAATTGGATCAGGGAAAAGTGATTCAAAGGTATGAAGCAGGTAACATAAATGGATTGGAAATATCATTCATTAAATAGAAATATAGAGGGAGAATACTAGATGAAATGCTAATGCCTTTTGTTGCAAGTTTAATTTGTCTAAAGCGTTTAATCATACTAGTATTCTCCTTAAAAATCCTATATTCCTTGTTTCTTTTTTCTCGATTTGGGCAAGGGTGTCACCGGTTCAATAATAGCGATAATTTCCTTGCTGAAATCGGAATTATCAATGTCTAATATATAATGCTCCTTTGCTCCTTGATAAGGGACACCTTTAGACGCTTCTTGCATTTTCTCTGATATGCAGTCAAGTAATTTAACATATACCGTGTTATCACAAACCAAAAGAACTGGTTTATCATTGACATAAACCATGTATTCGCCAAACATTTTTTTGTAACGTATGATGCCAAAACCGCTGATTTGTTCACAGACATATTCAATAAATTCAACTGATGTTGCCATAATTCACCTACTCCATTCATCTACCTGATTTTTTATTAGAATAACACAATAAACATGACAGCTGTATGTCATGTTTGGCTATATAAATTCTGTGTTTTTTTCAGCCTGTCGAGAAGCTCCATTCGCAACTCCTTTGGCTCAATAAGCTCAGCCTTCTCACCGAATCCCAGAACCCATTCTATCAGGTATTCTTTGTTGGTGAAGGGAAATTCGAATTGTAATCGTTTATCGGAGAGTATCGTAAAACTATCTATTCCATATTCATCTATGATTCGATATTTAACGGCTTTATCAAATCGTATGACAGCTTGTATCTCATCAGTAAAATACTTATTAAAATCTAATTTTTTATCAGGAATTTCTTGCATTTCAAAGCATTGACCGGTCACTTGAAGCTTCCAAAGCCGATTAAGCTTGAATAATCGAAATTCACATTTTGTTTGATCATATCCAAAAACATACCAGCTTGACCACTGAAAAACTATAAAGTATGGGTTAAAAACAACCTGTCGTTCGCCGGAACTGTTACAATATGTAAATTGGACTGAAAAAGAAGCTTCAATTGCATTTTTTAAATCAGAGATTTTAGGAGCAAGCGAATTTTTATAATGAGAGGATAAATTAATTAAGATGTGGTTTGACGCATAAATCTCGCTCTTGCTAGGAAAAAACTTATCAATAATATTTTGGTATTTTTTATCTTGCGCTACACTGTCAAGACTTGAAAGACCAACAAAAACAGCATGCAGTTCTTCCTCAGTGAAAAGTGTTTTATCAATTTTATAACCCTCAGAAATCGTAATTCCACCGTTGCTTCCTTGCAGTGTAATAATAGGAATACCAGCTTTGCAAATATCTTCTATATCTCGATGGATAGTTCGCCTTGATACTTCGAATTTTTCTGCAAGATAAGGTGCTGTCACTTTTCCCTTTTGCAATAATACTGTAATAATGCCAATTAGCCTGTCGAGTTTCACTTGACTGCTCCTTTCCCATATGTGATAGTATATAAATAATCTAAGCATTTCAAAATCAATCCCAAAATGCTTGTAATATCCCGGAAATTTGTTATAATAAAATTACAAAAAGGCAATCGCCACAGAGTGGTTGCCTATTTAATTAGGAAACGGAAACCTTCCCGACTGGTCAAAGTACAGGGGAGGTTTTTGTTATGCTAGTGGCATATCAGGTAAATAAATGTCAGTAGTGCTATGAGAAACATTCCAAAAGACATAATATCTTTGAAATTAAAATTATTCTTCATAAGCATCACCTCCATTCTATGTAGAATGAAGGTCAACCACCCTGTAACACGATTGCCAGCGGCTGTATAGCCGCTAAGAAAATTAGAATACAGCAAGATTCATAATGAATAAATTTATTATAATTGCTTTACTCACAAATTGCAATTTTTGCTTTTTTATGTTACAATAATAAAAATTTGATACGGAAAGCAACGGTTGAACAAAAAATTTGATTCAAGAGAACACGACTTTTGGGGTGGGAAGTCCTTAGCGGGGCTTTCTATTTTTTTGCATTTTTTGTCTAAAAGGAGGACTACATGGAAACAACACTATTAAACATTGTACTGATACTGATATTTACAAAGCTTGGCGGAATCATAAGCAGAAAGCTGAAAATGCCGGAAGTGCTAGGGGCACTTATAGCCGGTGTGGTTCTTGGCCCGATTGTATTGAACCTTGTTCAGTATGACGACCATATTAAGCTGCTTGCAAACCTTGGTGTGATTATGCTTATGTTTCTTGCCGGACTTGAAACGAATGTGGAGGAATTTAAAAAAGCAGGTTTTTCCTCTCTGATCATTGCGATAGCGGGTATTTTGCTTCCGCTTGTTTTGGGAACGCTAGGCGCTTATCTGTTCTTTGACAACCTATGGGAAAATATATTTGTCGGAGTTATTCTGACCGCTACAAGTGTGAGCATCACGGTCGAAACACTGAAGGAACTTGGAAAACTCAATACAAAGGCAGGTGTGAATATACTTGGAGCTGCGGTAATCGACGATATACTGGGGCTTATACTCATATCGGTTGTGCTTGCTGTTGCACAGACCTCCGGTTCAAATGACGGTTCTGTAGGAACATTAGCAATTGTTTATGTTTTTGTAAAAATAGTTCTGTTTTGCCTATTCTCCATTTTAGGAGTGGTTTATCTGCCAAAATTGTTGAACCGTTTTACTGATCGTATCAAGCCAAATGTTGAATTTCTCACCTTTTCAATTGCTGCTGCCATATTTCTTGCGTATATTGCGGAAAGTTTAGGTATTGCAGCGATTACAGGTGCTTATATATGCGGACTTATCCTATCAACACTTACTCACAAGAAATATCTGGAGAAAAATGTAAAAGCAATTTCATCCGGCTTTTTATCCCTTATCTTTTTTGCAAGTGTGGGTATAGAGGCAAATTTAAATGGGCTGAACACTACGGTTATTCTCATCACAATCGTTATGTTTGTAATCGCCGTGCTGGGAAAATTAGTCGGCTGTGCTGGTGCCGCGAGGCTTCTTAAAATGAGTAAGAAGGAGGCTGTACAGATTGGAACCGGAATGATTTCAAGAGGTGAGGTGGCAATTATTACCGCCAATCTGGGGCTCCAAAAAGGAATTATTTCAGAGGAAATTTTTCTTCCGACACTCATTGTCGTTATCCTCACAACAATTATTACGCCTGTTTTGCTAAAGCTTTCCTTTGCAAGGCAATAAACAGAATATCTTAAAGCACTGTGTATTGTGATAAAAATATGCAGTGCTTTATTTTTGATTCCTTCTCTGCTATAATTGAATAAATCAGAATTTGTGGAGAGATTTTGGGAGAGTGGGGGAGATTAATAAAATGGATGAAAGCTTACTTGCCTTTGATAGAGAAAAACATATATGTTACTCAAATTTGGCAAAAAGAGTGATGCTTGAACATCTTTCTATGCATTATCCGAAAAGCGAAGTAGATTATGTGTGGGAAAAAGTTCAGCAACAATATGTGGAATTTTTAAAAGATGTTCCATACCTTGGTGGAATTAAGAATACTCACAATGGAACCGGTGGTACCTATGATTGTATCGCTCTATTTGCATATTATGAGGCTCAGGAAAACAAGCCGACACTGGATGAACTTTATGAAATGAATATAGAGCTGCTTCGCCCCTCTTTTGAACAACTTGGAAAATTCGTGAATGCAAATAATAAAATTTTATTAAGAGTTATGAATTTTGCATTTAAGGCTACTGCCAGATCAGATAAAAAGCATGCAAAAGATTGGCATGGAGATTACATTATGGAGGTAGAACCTTATAATAAGCAAACAGGAATTCATTATTATTTTTCCAGATGCCCGATTGCCGAGTTTGCAAGACAACATGGTTACTTACATCTCATGCCGGCTATATGTAATGGGGATTATCCGATATTCGAAGCAATGCATGCGGGATTAATCAGAAAAACAACATGCTCTAATGGGAGCAGATGTGATTACTGGATTGTTGGAGATAAAAGCCGTTTTCTCAAAGAGCATCCCCGCAGAACAGATACAGACGGTTATTGGTATAACGATTAAATTCCAATTTAAGAACAAGTCAATACAATACTAGATAGCATAAATTATCTGGTGACTTATATTTTATACAATAATGAAAGAATTAAGAAAGGAAAGCATGTATTACAGCAGAATACATCATATAAAACATTATGCGATTGCTGATTATTGAAGATGATAAAGAATTATGTGATACTCTTGTCTACCAGCTAAGACAGGAGGGATATGAGGTTGATTTTTGCTGCCGGGGTGATGAAGCGGACTATTATTTTAAGCAGGGGGCGTATGATGCAATTATTCTGGACCGCATGCTGCCGGAGGTAGACGGCTTGACTCTGCTGGAAAAAATCCGGGAAGATGGGATAGCGACTCCTGTTATTATGGTGACGGCGATGAACGGTATCAATGACAGGATTGACGGCTTGGATGCCGGTGCGGATGATTACCTGATTAAACCGTTTGCGATGGAGGAGCTGCTCGCAAGAATCAGAGCACTGCTTAGAAGACCCGGGAAAATGGTGGATACAGATTTTGTGACACTTGGAAGCCTGCGGCTTGATATAAGGCTTCACACCCTGCAAAACGAGGAAAAGGAAGTGTCACTTTCGAAGAAAGAAACGCTTTTATTGGAATTTTTCATGCAAAATAAAAATCAGGTTCTTTCGAGAAACCAGATATTATCGAAGGTATGGGGAACGGATAACTTTGTTGAAGAGGGTAACATTGACAACTATATTTATTTTGTGCGAAGAAGGCTCAGTGCTGTTAAGAGCAGTGCCAAAATAAAAACCATACATGGAGTAGGTTATCAGATGGAGATGGAGTAGAAATTATGTTTCAAACACTAAGAAAACGTTTGACTGCGTTATATACGGTCACGACCGGTATTATTCTAACGTTTGTCATTGTTGTTGTTATCATCAGTTTTTCCAGAGAATTTAAGGCGAAAAATTTGGAAAGCTTTCAGAGCAGCCTTTACACGATACAAAATAAACTGCAAACAGACTCCACCATTCAATATTCCTGGCTGGCGGACTATGAAAATAAAAACAATCTGCTGATCTATATAGAGGACAAAGGCAGGCCGATTGATTATGAAGGCTATGGCTACCAGAGTGGATTGCGTGGGGAGCTTGTCGAGAAGGTGAAGTCTCTTGCGGCGGAAGAGGAGATTGATTTAAATACCCCGCCTATCTCTTCGGACAAGCTTGTCAGCCAAATTTATTCGGTGAAGGGCTCCGATAAGGTGAAATACTCAGGTGCTGTGTCCATTTTGAAGCTGGAAGAGGGCTATCGGAGTGTGGTGTTGCTGCAGTATTATCCAGTAGGATTTACCTCAGTTCGAAACGGAATCCTCATGTTTTTCGTGTATGGATTGGGAATCAGTGCACTGTATTTGGTAAGCTGGAAGTTTGTAGGAAATTCTTTAAGACCCGTGGAGGAGAATAGAAAGAGACAGACTGAGTTTATCGCCGCCGCCTCTCATGAGCTTCGATCTCCGCTTGCGGTTATTCAGACAAGCGCCTCGGCTCTTCGCTACAAGGAGAAGGAGGAGGGCTTCCTAAACAACATTGAAAAGGAATGTACGAGAATGTCTAAGCTCATTGACGAGATGCTTCTTCTCGCCTCCACTGATGCGAAAAACTGGTCCATTCACAAGAACCATATCGACACTGACACTTTGCTTATTGAGACATTTGAGCTGTTAGAGCCACTTTGTAAGAAGAAAGACTATGAGCTTGTCATTCAGTTGCCTGATGAGCCTCTTGCCAACATACAAGGGGATTTTGAGAGGTTAAAGCAGGTGTTAGCCATTTTGATAGACAATGCGCTGTCCTATGCAAAGGCAGAGCGTGATAAGCGTATTGTGATGCAGGCATATGAGAAAAGAAATTATCTCTACATCAATGTAATTGATTTTGGTACAGGCATTGAAGAGGAGAAGAAGGCGTATATTTTTGACCGCTTTTATCGGGCAGATGAGGCACGAAACGATAAAAACCATTTTGGGCTGGGACTTAGCATAGCAAAGGAAATCATTGAGATGCACGGTGGTATTTTATCCTGTGACGACACGACAGGGGGCGGAAGCACTTTTACAATTAAATTGCCAAGAGGAATTTAAAAAGAATGCAGATTTTTTATTTTCTGCATTTTTTTGATTCTTAGAGATTATTTAGAGAACTGCCCTTTATGATAAGTAGGTAGAATTAGAATACCGATAATAAGGAGGAAACATGAAAACAAAAAAATATTTTTCAGGGATAATTCTGATGATAGCATTGCTAATCGTAACAAGCCTTGCCGGATGTAAGTCTAAGGAGACTTCCGGTACTGCCGCAGGCGAGGATGGCAATCAAGAGACAAAAAATGAGCAGGTTGCTATGGGTAGATATATGGAGGAAGCTGTTACTTTGCCCGATGGTGTGACAGGTGAAAATATGATATCCGTATTAAAGGGAGAAGAGGATAATCTGATTATTTATACAAGAGAAGAAGAGAGCTATTACAGCTATACACAGCAGACGGACGACTCTTTTACAAAGGAAGCGGCATCGTGGCTTGAGACGGAGGATTCATGGAACGGCGGCAGGGATGCAATACATGTATTTTACGGAGAAGATGGCGGGTTATACGCATTTTATAGCGCCTATGGAAGTGATATCGCCTACACTGGATTTTTGAAGGCGAGCGATGACAGACAAAGCGGTGAGGCACTGAATTTAGCTTACTTACAGGAGATTGAAAATGAAACAGAAGGACTTACCATTTATCCAACTCTTGAGGATGCAAAGGTGTTAAAAAACGGGAACATTGTGATAACGGATGCAACCTTTAATGGAGTTTTGATTTTAGACCCGGTTTCCGGCGAAAAAATCGGCGAGGTAGCCGGGTTTTTTGATGCAAAAGCAAGCCGTTACAGCGTACCGTTTGATGTGGAGGGAAATAACATTATTCTTGCCGGCACGGCAGGTGATAAAATTGTTGTATATAACACAGAGACGGAGAAGACGGAAAGAGAGATTGCAATTGATAATTACAGCGGCAATATGACGTTCCATATTGCAGAGGACGGCACAATCTATATTGGCGACACAGACGGCATTACGAAGGTAAGTCCGGACGGAACCTTGTGGGAAAATATCGTGGACGGTGCACTCTGCTCCCTGAGTATGCCAAGTATCAGCTTAAACGGCCTTGTGCAAAACGGCGAAGAAAACGGCAAACCGGTTTTTTACTCTTATGTATATGACTCAAGTGAGGGTGGAGGGAAGATATTAAAATACACCTATGACAGCACCGTGCCAAGCGTGCCGGATAAGGAGCTGACGATTTATTCCCTGACGGAAAACAGTACAATCAGACAGGCGATTGCAGCCTATCAGCGAGAAAATACCGATGTGAAAATTACCTACAACGTCGCGATGGCAGACACAGGAAGCGGAACGGCGGAGGATTATGTAAAGGCACTAAACACCGAGCTGCTGGCGGGAAAAGGTGCAGATATTATTCTGTTGGACGGACTTCCAAAAGACTCCTACATAGAAAAAGGGGTATTGGAGGATATCAGTTTCTTGATTTCGCCGAAAACAGAGAGCGGTGAGCTGTCAAAGGATATGCTAAATGCCTATATGGAAGACGGAAAGCTGTATGCCGTTCCGACCCGTTTTTCTGTACCGCTTCTATATGGAAGAGAAGAGGCACTAAGTGTCGCTTCTTCCGTCAAAAGTTTAGAGGCGTATATGGACAGTGCAAACGGGGAAAAAGTGCTATCGGTACTGCCTGATACCGGCGCGATGGTGAGGTTGCTTTTAAACTATTATTATGCAGATGTTATACCGGATGCTAAAACAATAGATAAAGAAGCTCTGCAAAGCCTTTTGGAGATAGTTAAAATGTCTTATGATAGTGCTGAAGCCGGGGATTTGGAGGAAGTAAACGGCATTGATTATACGAATATCACGAATATATTAGAATACTTTGAGGTGAAAGGAGAGCTGGATTTATCCAAGGAAAAAACAAAGCTGGGCGTCGAGACGATAAAAAATATTATGGATATGATGATGCCGTTTGAGGTTATCAAGAACGGCTCTTATGAATACAGCACATTAAATAATTCATATATTCCTCTGGGAATAATGGGAATTAACAGTGCCAGCCAGGACAAGGAGCTTGCAGGAGAGTTTTTAACAGCGGTTCTATCGGAAGAAGTACAGTCAGCAAATCTCTACGACGGCTTTCCGCTCAACCAAAATTCGTTAAAGACATGGTTTGAGGAACAAAATGATAACCTGATGGTAGGCTTTTCACTGGAAGGCGGGGAGCAAATGTCAGCAACGTGGCCGCAAGAGGAGTACCGAAACGGGCTATATAATAAGGTACTGACACTAGCGGTACCGATTGAATATGATCAGGTTCTAATTGAGAAAATCGTACAATTATCGGCAAAATATTATATAGGAGAATCCTCCATAGAAGAGACGGTAAATGAAATCCAATCGGGAATCAGTACCTATCTGGCGGAATAACGGAGTAAAGTATGAAATCAAAGCTGTTTAGACGAGAAGAGGCAAAGGCATATGTATTTTTGATGCCGAGCCTCCTCGGTGTCGGGATATTTATTTTAATTCCTTTTTGCGATGCAGTGAGAAGGTCTGTCTTAAATGCAATGGGAAAGAGCTTTGTCGGAGTACAAAACTATCTGACCGTAATGCAAAATGAAGCCTTCTTGCTTGCGGCAAAAAACACATTGCGCTTTACGGGGGTGTGTATCCCGCTGTTGCTGGTACTTTCCCTGATGCTCTCCCTTCTTGTCTATGGAGAAAAGAGATATGGAAGCTTTTTTAAGACGACTTTTTTGCTGCCCATGGCAATACCCGTAGCAGCAGTTGTCCTGCTGTGGAAAATTATCTTTCACAAAAACGGATTGCTCAATTCCTTTCTTCTTTTCTTTGACGTTGTGCCAACCGAGTGGATGAATTCCAAGTATGCGTTTCATGTGCTTGTGTTTAGTTATTTATGGAAAAATATTGGGTATGACATGATACTGTGGCTTGCGGGACTTAGTACAATACCAGGTTCCTTATACGAAGCGGCGGCGCTTGACGGTGCGGGAAGGGTTCAAAAGTTTTGCTACATTACTCTTCCGATGCTGCTTCCTACTGCTTTTGTAATTAGTGTGCTTTCGCTTGTCAACTCCTTTAAGGTTTTTCGAGAAGCGTATTTGATTGCGGGCAATTATCCCGATAAAAGCATTTATATGATACAGCACTTATTCAACAACTGGTTTGTGAATCTGGAGGTACATAAAATGTGTGCCGCCGCCGTTATTTTTGCGGCAGCCATCACTTCTCTTGTGGTTGTGCTGGGGCATCTGATGAGGAGAGAGGAAGGTGCAAATGAGGATTAAACGTGTTCTCTCCCTTTTGGTTTTGGGTCTCATGGGGCTTTTGGTATGGCTGCCGCTCGGCATGATTGTATTTGGCTCTTTTTTTGGAAAGCAGGAGATTTTAGAAAGCTTTGGAGGTGTGCTTGCAAGCGGAGGCGGTATGGCGGTGTGGCATATTTTGCCCCAATATCCGACCTTGCAGCCTTATGTCAGCCTTCTTTTTGATTCTCCCGGATTTTTCGTTATGTTCTGGAATTCAATGAAGCAGGTGGTGCCAAGCATCATAGGGCAGCTTTTGATTGCACTCCCAGCGGCGTGGAGCTTCGCACGGTTTCGATTTCGCGGAAAGCGGTTTTTGTTTTATCTTTATATTATTTTGATGATTATGCCCTTTCAGGTGACGATGGTATCGAGCTATCTTGTGCTTGATTATTTAAGCCTGCTGGACAGTCATTTGGCGATTATACTGCCGAACGTGTTTGCCACCTTTCCGGTTTTTATTCTGGTTAAATTTTTTGAGGCGATTCCGATGGCGCTTGTGGAAGCGGCACGAATAGACGGTGCAGGGGAAGGAACGATATTTTTTAAGATCGGTCTGCCAAATGCTGCGGCGGGGATTGTCTCCGTCATCACATTGGAATTCATTGAGTACTGGAATGCGCTGGAGCAGCCGCTGACCTTTTTAAAGACGAAGGCACTCTGGCCCTTGTCGCTTTATCTGCCGGAGATATCGGTATCAGAGCTGTCCGTATCCTTTGTCGCATCCGTCATTATGCTGACCCCGGCATGTCTGATTTTCTTGTTTGGGCAGCAGTATCTGGAGGAAGGCATTGTGGCTTCGGGAATTAAGCAATAAAATGGAGGAATAAAATGAAGCTGGATCAATTAAAGCAAGTGATAAAACAGGAAATGAAAAGGGAGCCTGAGAAACAGGAAAAAACAGTGCGGAATACGGCAAAACAGCTTCTTTTGTTGTTTTTTATTGCCATGTTTGGTTTCTCCTTCTTATCAAGAGCCGCTGACTCTGTTATGACAGCAAAGATTAGCGTGGAGAGAGCGCAGAGTGCAAAATTAAATTTCAAAATAAACGGCAGCGGAATACTTAAGGAGAAAGATACGACGATTGTGAAGCTGCGGCAAGGCCTTATGATTGAGCAGGTTTATGCGGCGGAAGGTGCCGCAGTGCAGGAGGGAGATGCACTTTTTTCCTATAACATGGAGGACTTACAGAAGCAATATGAGGAAAAGTATGCGGTGTTGGAGAAAAACAGGCTGGAGCAGAAAAAACTATCACTCAATGATACAGAAACTGCATTAAAGAGTGCCCAGCTTGATAAAAAGTATGCAGAGCAAGGCTTACAATCGGCAAAAGAGGATTTAGACAGTGCGAAAAATGCAATTGATAAGCAGGCGGAGGAAGCCTATAACGCTGCGTCAGATACCTATGAAAAGGCGAAGGAGGATAAGGAGAGCGCTGTTGCAGAGGCAAAGAAGGAAGTGGAGGACAAAAAGGCGGAACTAAAAGAGCTAGAGAAAAAGAAGGCAGCAGCCCAGACAGACAGCACGGCAGAGACTGTAACCGAGGAGGAGTTTGCGCAGGCGAAAAAGGCAGCAGAGGATGCAAAGGAAAATCTAAGCAAGGTAAAAAGTGAGTGGAGTGAAACAGTGGAGAATGCGAAGCTTGCCCTTGCAGATGCCAAGGAGACTTGGGATACCATCACTGACGGCTCCTATGATTATACAGCAGGATTAAGTGATGCAAACAGTGCACTTTCAGCCGCAGAGAAAGCCTTGGAGCAGGCTGATGTGTCCATAGAGTCAGCACAGACAAACCAAAGTAATGCAAAACAAACGGCGGAATTATCTTCGGATAGTCTGCAACTCGACATTGATTTGGCGGAGAAAGAAACGGAGGAGCTGAAAGCACTTCTGGATAACAAGGGAATTGTCACGGCACCGTCAGCAGGAACTGTCGTATCCATGGACGTTAAGGCGGGAAGCACAGTGAGCGGCTCGGAGGTGGTTTCCCTTGCGATAAACGGAGTAATGCTGGAATTTAGTGTGGAAAAGGAAGAGGCAAAAAAGCTTTCTGTGGGAGATACCATTCAGGTACAAGCAGGAGACAGCAAAGAGAAGGTGGAGGCATCGGTTGCATCCATTGGAACCGAGGAGACGGAAGGAATGATTACATGTACGGTACAGATGCCGGAGGGAAGCTATCGCATCGGAAACGGTGCATCCTTTGAGTGGGGTAAGGAGTCGGTGCAATATGATTATTGCATCCCCATTGCTGCACTGCGAGAGGATGGCTATAGTCAGACCTATGTGCTTGTCACAAAAAGCAAGGAAAGTATTTTGGGAGATGAACTGGTTACTTTTCGAATTGATGTCAACGTTCTTGAGAAGGACAAAAGCACGGCAGCTGTGGAAGGAGGACTTTCCTATGAGGAACAGGTAATTGCCGGAAGTAACAAGGAGATTGCAGTGGGAGACAGGGTGCGTATTGATGAGAGTGAATAGACATAGAATAAAAATAGTGCTCCTTACGTTACTGATTTTTGCAAGCTGGGGTTATAGTGTTTATTTGGAGAATTTTGCGGCAAAAAATTATGATACGGTCAGTGTTCGCTTGGAGGGAAACGGAGTAGAGCAAAGCGATTTGGAGGAAGCAGTTGTTGAGGCGCAGAGCATAGACAATGCACATACCCCCATACAGGTAACGGCGTGGAATAGGGGACCAAGAATTACATTGGAAAATAAAAAGCTTGGTACAAGCGCAGAGACAAGAATCATTGAGATATACGGGTCAATGGCAGAGATATGCCCAGTAAAGCTGTTATATGGAAATTTCTGCTACCAGGATGACAAGGATGGATGTGTCATAGATGACAAGACGGCGTATGACTTATTCCGGAATAAAAATGTGGTCGGAAACACGATTTCCTACGAGGATAAGCAATATGTGATACGAGGCATTGTGAAATCAAAGGAACGGATGGTACTTCTCTCTGATTATCAGGAGGATGCGAAATATCTAAATTTGGAGTTGATTTTTGGAAATATGGAGCAGGGAGAGGAGCTTGCAAAAAGCTTTATCAGCAATTATGCGTTAACGTTTGATTATATAACGATAATTGAGGGAAGTTTTTATGCCAAGCTTCTTCATAATACCATCCTTTTCCCGAGTATTGTAATCTGGCTTTATTTATTGCTGTATTGCGGCAGAAAGGCGTACAGAAAAAGAAGTATTCCGCTGCAATTCGGACTGTATATTGTTCTTTTTGTACTTATACTGGTTTTGTATTTGGGGAGCGGACAGTTTGATTTCTACTATCCAGACCGATTTATACCCACGAGATGGTCCGATTTTGAGTTCTGGAGCCGGACTGCAAAAGAATGGCGCGAGAAGCTGACGGACTTTTCCTATCTGCTTCCGCTTCCGAAGGAGCAGATATTGAAGAGAACCTTTTTGATGTGTCATCTGATGTCAGCGGTGGCGGTAGGAGGAATGATTGGTTTGATTCAACTTTTGAAAGCAGAAAAATAGTATAAATACGTACGAAAACAGCCAAGTCACTCACTCATGAGGAACTTGGCTGTTTTTTCTGCGCACTTTGCCGAGCGCGAAGAATATGTTTTGCACATTCTTTATGCTATGTAAGAAAATACTTATTTCTCAAAAGAAATATTAATATCAACCGGAATTTGGTCAGCAAGCAACTGAATACAGAGCACCTTGTTGGAACTCATCTCAACCGTTACATTTTCACCGTGCAGCAGTGTCGGTGTGGAGATATCAATCGGAATATCCAACTGAGAAAAGAAGGTGGCTGCATTTGCGGTCAGCATGTTTGTGAGCTCTGACAAAGCACTTTTTGCCATATCGTCAAGGCTTTCAACAGGCATTCCCATCATCATCTGGGAAGCAATTTTCTTTGCACTTTCCATATCAATCGAGTAGACAACATTTCCTTTAATTGTGCCCACAATTCCGACAATAATAATAACTCCTGAGCTTATCAACTCTTTTCCTTTGGCACTGAGATTTCCTTTTACAATACTTGTGAAACCAAGCTGGGGCATTACCGAAGTAAATGATTCAACGAAAGGGTTTACATATCTGATATCCATTTTTATTCGCTCCTTTGAAATCCTACATTAAGTAACATGTCACCGAAAGCTGTCTTGGCAATCGCGCTTGTTGTCTTAAAGCTAGGTGTAGAGATATACAGGCTGTCTCCGTGCAGAATGGACGGAGGAGCCACACGAAGCCCCAATGCTTTGTTTTTTCTGTTTAATATTGAACAAGCATTGCCGGAGACGATATTGGAAAACTCACCTAAAGCGGCGAGCAGTTCATCCATATCCTTTGGCTCACGCCTAAGGAGGGCAGCTGCCAGAGCATTAGCGGTTTCTTTGGAAAAATCAAGAAGCATTCTTCCCGAGAATGTTCCGATAATTCCGACAATCACTGTCATACCATTCGATTCATATTCTTTATTGGAGAAATATTCTTCCTTATAAGTAAGGGGAGTCTTGGTCATGCGGTTTAATCCATCCATAAGGCCTTCCTTAAATACCGCGGCGTATTCTGCATCTAAAAGCTCAAAGAGCCTGTCCGTTGCCATAATACGATCAATTGCCGTGATAAGCTCATCAGCGTCAACCGGCTTTTGTACATAAGCGGATACCTTGTTTTTCCTCGCTTCTTCCACAATCTCATCGTCCATCATGGAGCTTACCACAACAACTCTGATACTGCTGTCAATCTCATGGACAGCACGGGTACATTCTAAGCCGTCAGTTCCCGGTAAGGTCATGTCCATTGTAACCAGATCCGGTTTTGTCTCTGCCACGACACTCCTAACTGTCTCAAGCGAATCGGCCTCACCGACAACAGTGATTCCGTTTTCCTCCAGAATGCTTCGAATATATGCGATAGAAAAGGAAGAGTCATCAACAATTACAGCTTTTATCTTATTCATATGATATACCTGCCTTTTTTCTTATTATAGTAATTAACATACCATAAACTGGTACAAAAGTCACAGAGGTTTTGAATAGTTTATACAAATTTAAGAATTGAAAAAAGGAAAAATTGGGAAGCTCTTTTCACAACGAAAGAAATGTGGTATGATATTACAATCGGTTAAAAAACGTTTGCGTGATTTAATTTGAAACAATATAATAAGTAAGAGGACAGAGAAATGGAACAGAAATGGAAGAAATTATTTAGTTATTATAAACCGTATAAGAAATGGCTGATTGCCGATTTGTTTTTTGCAATTCTAGGAGCATCGGTGACACTCGTTATACCGCTGATTGTGCGCTACATTACTTCTACGGTCGTATATATGGGGGTAGACGAGTCTGTTCAGATAATTATTAAGCTTGGAATTGGGCTGATGGGTCTTGTGCTGATAGAAGCCTTTTGTAATTTCTTTATTGCTTACTATGGTCATGTCATGGGAGCAAAAATGGAATTTAATATGAGAAATGAAATCTTTTCCCACTATCAGAAACTTTCTTTTACCTTCTATGATAATCAAAAAGTCGGGCAATTGATGTCGAGAGTTACCAATGATTTATTTGAAATATCAGAACTTTTACATCATGGGCCGGAGGATGTCATTATTTCCATCATTAAATTTGCAGGCTCCTTTATTATTCTGACGACCATCAATCCAAAGCTGACGTTGATTGCATTTGCCTTTGTGCCGGTTATGGTGATTTATGCCGTTTATTTTAATCGCAAGATGAAGCGTGCATTTAAGGAAAATAGAGCGAAAATAGCGGATATCAACAGCCAGATTGAGGATAATCTGTCAGGAATCCGCGTCGTAAAGTCTTTTGCGAATGAAGAAATTGAGATGGAGAAATTCCATGAGGGAAATGCCAGATTTGTAAGCTCTAAAAAGACAAGCTATCTTTATATGGGAGGTTATCATTCTGGACTTGGTGCATTGACAACAATGATTACAATCGGAGTTGTCACGACAGGAGCCCTTCTGATTACAAAAAATACATTGCAGATTACAGACTTGATTACCTTTTTGCTATACATCAATAATTTTACCGAGCCGGTTAAAAAGCTGATTAACTTTACCGAGCAGTTCCAAAATGGTTATAGTGGGTATGAGCGTTTCTTGGAAATTTTGGATATCCAGCCGGATATCAAAGATGCGAAGGATGCCGTTGCCTTAAAAGAAGTAAAGGGCGACATTGAATTCAAGGGTGTGACCTTCCGCTATAATGAGAGTAATGAAGATGTGCTAAGCGATATTAATCTGAAGGTGAATGAGGGAGAATACATTGCTTTAGTAGGTTCGTCAGGTGCCGGAAAGACAACGCTTTGCAGTCTTATTCCGCGATTTTATGATGTCGATGAGGGAAACATTCTGATTGACGGTGTAGATATCAGAAAGATTAAAATCAAGAATTTGAGAGATAATATAGGTATTGTGCAGCAGGACGTATATTTGTTTGCAGGAACGATTATGGACAATATCCGCTACGGAAAACCGGAGGCGACGGATATGGAGATTTTGCAGGCAGCAAAAAATGCGAATGCCCATGAATTTATCATGTCATTTCCAAACGGCTATGACACCGATATCGGACAGAGAGGAATTAAGCTCTCAGGTGGTCAGAAGCAGCGCCTTTCGATTGCCAGAGTATTTTTGAAAAATCCGCCTATTCTTATTTTTGATGAGGCGACCTCGGCACTTGACAATGAGAGCGAGAGAGTAGTACAAGAATCCCTTGAAAAACTGGCGAAAAACAGGACAACCTTTGTTATCGCACACCGCTTATCCACAATCCGCAATGCAGAAAAAATTCTTGTGCTGACGGATAAAGGAATTGAGGAAGAAGGAACACACGAGCAATTACTTGCAAAGGGCGGCATCTACGAAGGGCTTTATAATATGCAGTTTAAGGATAGAGAGAGATAAGGCGTAGCACTTTTGATGACTCAGCTAAGAGACAAATAGGAGGATAAGATGAAACGAACCGGAATTATTCATGGCGAACTAGCGAAACAAATCGCACAGATAGGGCATCAGGATTTAATTTTAGTCTGTAACGCGGGACTTGCGGTCCCGAACAATATTTTGACAATCGACTTGGCAATCACGGCAGGAACACCTGATATAGACACCGTATTAAAGGCAATGGCAGAGGAGATGAAGATAGAATACTATTTTATTCCGGAGGAGCTAAGAGAAGAGCAGAAGGAAAAATATGAGGCGGTTAAGAAGCTTATGCCGGATGCGAAGGAGGAGGCAAATCCGTTCATCGGCTTTAAGAGTTTCACAAGAAATGTGAAGTTTGCAGTGCGTACCGGAGATATGACCCCTTATGCGAATTACATTTTGAGAGCCGGAACGATAATTGAATAAAGAAGAACGTAACAAAAGAGATTAGAATGCAGAGGTAATTATGGATATTAATTTTAAAAAGATAGTCTTTGAGGACAAGGAGCTAATCAGCTCATATATTAAAAAACAAAGCTCAAGGAGTTGTTCTCTAAGCTTTGCCAACATATATTTGTGGGAACCGCATTACAAGGTAACCTTCGCTGTTGTGGAGGATATGCTTGTATTTAAGTCAAAGGGTGAAAATCCAAGCTTTTCCTTTCCGATCGGCGGAGCAGATGTGAAAAAAGCGATGGATGCCACAATGGATTACTGTAAGGAAAACGGGCTGGAATATAAGATGTACGGTGTTACTGAGCAGCAATTCCAGGTGATAGAAGAGCTGTACCCAGATGAATTTCAGATAGAGTACGATCGCGACGAGGCGAACTATGTGTATGAAACAGAGAAGCTTATTAATCTTTCAGGAAAAAAGTATCACGGAAAGAAAAATCATATCAATAAATTTAAGAAGATGAATGATAACTGGCAGTACGAGGACATCACCGATGAGAACCTAGAGGAAGCAATCGAGATGGCGTATGGCTGGAGGACTGAAAACGACTGTGACACAAACGAGTTAAAGTCAATTGAGTTTTGTGTGGCGCTCAATGCCTTGAAGAAGCTAAAGGAGCTTAACCTGACAGGCGGTTTAATCCGTGCGCAGGGAAAGGTTGTGGCAATTACCGTCGGAGAGGCTCTGACAGACGATACTTATGTGATTCATATTGAAAAAGCATATGCAGATGTAGACGGAGCTTATCCGATGATAAACAGAGAATTTCTTGAACATCACGGCGCAGAGTATACTTATGTAAACCGTGAGGAAGACACAGGAGCCGAAGGACTTAGAAAGGCGAAGTTGTCCTATAGGCCGGTATTTATGGTAGAGATAGGACGTGTCACAAGAAAGAAAAAGTAGGAGGAGAAAACGATGGCTTGGCAGGATAATGTTAGAAAAGTAGTACCGTATGTACCAGGGGAACAGCCGGAAAGCAAGGAGATAATTAAGCTCAACACAAATGAGAATCCGTATCCTCCTTCCGATGTTGTGAAAAAGACACTTCAGGAATTTGGGACCGATGACTTGAGACTGTATCCAAGTCCGAGTGCCGCAAAGCTTGTAAAAGCACTGGCAGATTACCACGGAGTAAAAGAAGAAAATGTTTTCGTTGGTGTCGGCTCGGATGATGTAATCGGAATGGCATTTTTAACGTTTTTCAATTCCGACAAGCCAATTTTGTTTCCCGATGTGAGCTATTCCTTTTATAGCGTGTGGGCGGATTTGTTTCAGATTCCTTATGAACGTCCGATGCTGGATGAGGCGTTTCGCCTTGTAAAAGAGGATTATTACAAGGAAAACGGCGGAATTATCATACCAAATCCTAATGCGCCTACAGCTATTTATGAGGAGCTGTCAGTGATGGAGGATATCATTTCTCATAACCGAGATGTTGTTGTTATGATTGATGAGGCTTACATTGATTTTGGTGGTAAATCGGCGTTGGAACTTGTTGAAAAATACGATAACCTGCTTGTCATACAGACCTACTCTAAGTCACGTTCAATGGCAGGTATCCGTATCGGCTATGCAATCGGAAGCAAGGAGTTGATTGCGTGCTTAAATGCGGTGAAAAATTCCTACAACTCCTACACAATAAACAGTACAGCAATTGCAGCAGGTGTTGCTTCGTTACAGGATAAGGAATATTTTGAGGCGATGATAGACAAGGTGGTTGCGACGAGGGAGCGTATGAAGGGGGAAATGGCAAGGCTTGGCTTTGACTTTACCGACTCGAAGGCTAACTTCCTGTTTGCAAGCCATGGTAAGATGGCGGCGAAGGATATATTTGAGGCGCTTCGCGAGAAAGAAATTTATGTTCGGTATTTCAACATCGCGCGGATTGACAATTATCTTAGAATTTCCATTGGAACGGATGAAGAGATGGATAAACTGCTAGAGGCGTTGGAACAGATCGTGAGCGCATAATAGATTTTACATGACAGGAATTTCTGTCATACAGCAAAGAAGCTGTCTTGGCCAGTCAAAAAACTGGTCTTAGACAGCTTTAGCTTATTTTTGATAAATAAAGCGGCTTACAGCCTTATCTTGCTTTTGCAAGTTTTGCATTTGCCTTGGAGTAACCGACCAGAATAGAAGGATTTTTCTGAGATAAATATTCTAAGACAGCATCTGCCTCAAATTTTTCCTTATGCTTAAATTTCACTTTTCCACGTTTGGTGTGAAAAACAAGCGTATAGGAAATGCCCCAGAATTTACTTAAGGTGCTGTGCTTGTAAATCCAGACAATTTTCTCAATCGGAACGACCTTTGCTTCATAGGTGTGAAACTCAAAGAAGTAGTTTCTTGTAATCTGCATGGTTGAAATACTGAATTCCCGATAGGCATCAAGCTCCAAATCGGCTTCCGAAAGCATTTGTTTGGCTTTTGCACCTCTGCCAAGAGGTCTGCACACCGGAGAAAGAAACGGCAGGATGAGACAAAGCAGGGATAAAAGCAGAGAACCTAATGCGTATATACCAAAAGCAACGAGCAAAACCAGCAGCAAGTAGGTTTGCAAAACGAAGGCATCCGGCTCACTGACAATAAAGTCGGCGCTGACCGAAGATAAATCGGTCTTTGTCCACTTTAAATCAAGGGCAAATCGCTCAAGCAGGAAATCCTGTTCGGCAGAATTGGGTATAAGCTTTGCTTTTATTGTAACGTCATGCAGCTCGGCAGGAAGTGGTGTCTTTCCTTTTTTATTGAGAAGAAAGAATACACACTTATCATCGATAAAACAATAATAATAAGAGCCTTTTTTCAAAAACTTTTCCTCGCTGTCATAGCCGGTGTAGTATAAATCAGGAACAGTCATTGTAAGAAATTCTTGACCGTTACCGTGTTCATCCAATATACTATTGATAGTATCGAGCTGTTTGGGAAATAAAACCTCCCGAAACGGATATGTATAGAGTAGAAAGCCAATTAAAATAAGAAATAAGAGCGCAGGTACTAATTTTGCGATATAAATGCGCCTTATGGTTTGTGTCATCATCTGTTTTTTCATGCAATTGATTCCTTTCCGTAAGTAAGATTAGTATACAGGATTTTTTGACTGAAAGCAAACAAACGATTAAATACAGAAAAGAGGAAAAAATGGAAGCTTATACAAGTTTTGCGAGAGTATACGATACCTTTATGGACAACATACCTTATAAGGAATGGTCGAACTATATCATAGACATTTTAAAGGAATACGGGATTGATAAGGGGCTTGTATTGGACCTTGGGTGCGGGACAGGGAGTCTGACTGAAATCTTGGCAAAATCAGGCTTTGATATGATAGGCATTGACAACTCAGAAGAA
Source organism: Konateibacter massiliensis (assembly GCF_900184995.1). Taxonomy (GTDB): domain Bacteria; phylum Bacillota; class Clostridia; order Lachnospirales; family Lachnospiraceae; genus Lachnotalea; species Lachnotalea massiliensis. Next base: position 1,429,368 of record NZ_LT860099.1, on the reverse strand, counting down.
ATGCTTGAGATTGCAATGGAGAAAAAAATAAAATCCGGCCTTGATATTTTATATTTGCTTCAGGATATGCGAGAATTTGAGCTTTACGGAACCGTGAGAGCAATTGTGAGCATATGCGACTCTATAAATTATATCATGGAGGAAGAAGAGCTTTTGGACGTATTTAAGCTGGTCAATAACTATTTGGACCCAAAGGGGATTTTTGTATTTGACTTAAACACGAAGTATAAATACGAGCACCTGCTCGGAGAAAGAGTAATTGCAGAGAAGCGTGAGGAGTGCAGCTTTATATGGGATAACTATTATTATGAAGAGGAATGTGTTAACGAGTATGATTTGACCCTCTATATCAAGGAGGAGGGCGACTTATACAGAAAATATGAGGAAAGCCACTATCAGAAAGCATATGAGCTTGAAAAAGTTAAGTCACTTTTGGAGAAAGCCGGAATGGAATTTATAGCGGCATATAATGCCTTTACAAAGGAAGAGCCAAAGGCAGACAGTGAAAGAATTTATGTGATTGCAAGAGAGAAAGGAAAATAGATATGAGTGATTATATAGTAAGAGCAACAGCAGCAAACAACCAGATTAGAGCATTTGCCGTGACAAGCAGGGACTTGGTAGAAAAGGCAAGAGAGGCACACAACACAAGCCCGGTGGCAACAGCGGCACTTGGAAGACTTCTGACAGTTGGAAGTATGATGGGAATTATGATGAAGGGCGAGAAGGATATTCTGACGCTTCAGGTGAAAGCGGGCGGTCCCCTTGGCGGAATGACCGTAACAGCAGATTCCAAAGGAAATGTGAAGGGCTATGTAAATAACCCTGAGGTTATTATTCCGGCTAATGCAAAGGGTAAGCTGGATGTGGCAACGGCTGTCGGAGTAGGATTTCTAAATGTTATCAAGGATATGGGTATGAAGGAGCCGTACATCGGACAGACTGTCCTGCAGACAAGTGAGATAGCAGAGGATTTGACCTACTATTTTGCAACCTCAGAGCAGGTGCCTTCCTCCGTGGGACTTGGGGTGCTTATGGAGCGCGATAATACCGTGAAGCAGGCAGGAGGCTTTATTATTCAGCTTATGCCGTTTGCGGAGGAGGAAGTGATAAGCAAGCTGGAAGAAAAGCTCGCAGAAATTACCTCCGTGACAAAATTGTTGGATGACGGCCTTACACCGGAGATGATTTTAGAAAAAATCTTGGGAGATTTCGGTGATTTGCAGATTATGGAGACGGTTCCGACTGCATTTTACTGCAACTGTTCCAAGGAACGTGTGGAGAAGGCAATCATCGCTATTGGCAGAAATGAGATTCAGGAAATGATAGATGACGGAGAAGAAATTGAAGTAAACTGTCATTTTTGCAATACACATTACAAATACAGCGTTGACGAATTAAAGGAACTGTACAAAAAGAGCAAATAGGAGACTGATATATGAAGCAGGGATTTGTAAAGGTGGCAGCCGCAACGCCCGAGATCAAAGTGGCAGACTGCGAATTTAACAGACTGGAAATTGAAAAAGAGATAGAAAAAGCATTGGAAAAACACGTAAAGCTCATTGTGTTTCCGGAGCTTGTTCTGACCGGATATACATGCAGTGACCTGTTTTTGCAGGAAAAGCTTTTAAAGGAAGCAAAGGAGCAGCTTATTTTGCTGGCTGAGTTTTCAAAAAATAAGGTTATTCTTATCTTTGTGGGGCTGCCGATCGAGGTTTGCGGAAAGCTCTACAACGTATCAGCGGCAATTTGCAATGGGGAAATACTTGGCATGATTCCGAAAACGCATATACCGAATTACTCTGAGTTTTATGAGGCGAGACATTTCACAAGAGGCAATGAGAAGCCGATTGTAATTACGGTAAATGAAAAAGAGGTTTTATTTGGAACGAATCTCCTGTTTGAGTGCAGGGAGATGGAAGGGCTTGTCGTTGCCGGAGAAATCTGTGAGGATGTGTGGGCACCGAATCCTCCAAGCATCCGCCATGCGCTTGCAGGAGCAACCATTATTGTAAATTCTTCGGCAAGTGATGAGACAACTGGAAAGGATATATACCGCAGAAGTCTGATTAACGGGCAGTCCGCAAGAATACTGTGTGCCTACCTCTACGCAAATGCGGGAGAAGGGGAATCCACAACGGATTTGATTTTCGGGGGTCACAACATTATTTCAGAAAACGGAGTTGCATTAAGCGAGTCCACTCGTTTCCAAAATGAGACGATTGTGGCGGACATTGATATTAACCGCTTAAGAAGTGAGAGAAGAAGAATGACAACCTTTGAGAGTAAGGAAGATGAGAGCTACGTAAAAGTGGGATTTTCTTTAAAACAGGAAGAGACCGTTTTAAGCAGAAGGTTTGATAATTCTCCGTTTGTTCCAAAGAGCAAGTCAGACAGGGAAAGACGCTGTGAGGAAATTCTTTCGATGCAAAGCCTTGGACTGAAAAAGCGGTTAAAGCATACCGGATGTAAGAGTGCAGTTGTGGGTATTTCAGGAGGATTGGATTCGACGCTGGCACTTCTTGTCACCGTGAGGGCGTTTGACAGTCTTTCTATTTCAAGAGAGAAAATTACGGCGGTCACAATGCCATGCTTTGGCACGACGGACAGAACATATCAAAATGCCGTTGAATTGATTCGGATATTGGGTGCTTCCTTTATGGAAATCAATATCGAAGAAGCCGTAAATCTTCATTTTCGTGATATCGGGCATGACAGCAGTATCCATGATGTGACCTATGAAAACGGACAGGCGAGAGAGCGTACCCAGATTTTGATGGACGTGGCAAATAAAGTGAACGGAATGGTTGTGGGAACGGGAGATATGTCGGAGCTGGCACTTGGCTGGGCGACCTATAACGGTGACCACATGTCCATGTACGGAGTAAACTCCTCTGTTCCGAAAACCTTAGTCAGACATCTGGTGGAATATTACGCGGATAGCTGCAAGGATGAGAAATTGAAGAGCGTATTGTATGATATTTTGGACACACCGGTAAGTCCGGAGCTTCTGCCACCGGAAAACGGAAAGATTGCCCAAAAGACAGAGGACATTGTGGGTCCTTATGAGCTGCATGATTTTTATCTTTATTATCTTTTGCGTTTTGGATATGAGCCGTCCAAGATTTACAGAGTGGCAAAGCTCGCATTTAAAGGTATTTATGAGGATGAGGTCATATTAAAATGGCTTCGCGTGTTTTACCGCAGGTTTTTTAGCCAGCAGTTCAAGCGTTCCTGCCTGCCTGACGGACCAAAGGTAGGCTCCGTTGCGGTATCACCGCGTGGTGATTTGCGTATGCCAAGTGATGCCTGCGCAAGAATTTGGCTGGAGGATTTGGATAGCCTGTCATAGATTATAGAAAGACCTTTTAAAAAGGTCTTCCTATAAGGAATGGAAGAGCTTACTCAGCCGCCGGAGTCGCTTTTTCCAATGCTGTTTCAATTGCATCTAAAAGTACCATAGAGGTATATTTATTATCCTCCGAATATGTAACGCCCTCAAGAGATTGGTTTGTGATAATTTGCTCAGTCAAATCACTTAAGGCAGGCTGCATGAGCGGGTACATGGTAGTGACAGCTTCGCTCAGATTAACTAAACGGATAGAATTAATATGATCCTCATCAACAACCACCTCGACATCGATGGTATTGTCATTGATTACCAGTGAGGAGGAATATACACCGGCAACGTAGTTCATGGTAGGAGCTGCTTGATTATCTTTTGCATTTTTGGGAAGAAACATAAAAATCAATAGCAACACAAGAAGAATTCCAAGCACGACAAATAGCCCGGTATAAATTAATTCTTTTAGCTGTATCACTACGATTTTTGTTTTGGAACTCATGGAAAGCCCTCCTATTGTTTTACTTTATACAATGTATTAGATCTTAAATAAATTTATGACTAATATTCTGTGTTAAACAGAAGGAGCAGGGAATAAAATAAGCAAAGAAGTATACAAGGAAACCGATAAAAACGAAAAATAATAAGAATAGGAGCGAAAACAATGAGTAAATATACGAAGCAAGATGTTATCCGGTTAGTGGAAGAGGAAGATATTGAATTTGTCAGACTGCAGTTTACCGATATATTCGGAATGATGAAAAATGTTGCAATTACAGCAAGCCAGCTTAAAAAGGCATTGAACAACGAGTGTATGTTTGACGGTTCCTCGATTGAGGGATTTGCACGAATTGAAGAGTCCGATATGTATTTATACCCGGATTTAGATAGCTTTGAGATTTTTCCGTGGAGACCGCAGCAGGGGAAGGTGGCACGTCTTATCTGTGATATTTACACACCGGAGGGAAAGCCTTTCGAGGGAGACCCGCGTTATATTCTGAAAAAAGTCTTAAAGGAAGCCGAAGAGATGGGCTATACGTTCAATGTAGGACCGGAGTGTGAATTTTTCCTTTATCACACAGATGACAACGGACTTCCGACTACTCTGACCCACGAGAAGGCAGGTTATTTTGACTTAGGACCTGTGGACTTGGGAGAAAATGCGAGAAGAGATATGGTACTCACGCTTGAGGAGATGGGCTTTGAGATTGAAGCCTCTCACCATGAGGTTGCACCGGCACAGCATGAGATTGATTTTAAATATGATGAGGCACTTATAACGGCAGACAATATTATGACGTTTAAACTTGCTGTGAAAACCATCGCAAAGCAGCATGGTCTTTATGCTACCTTTATGCCAAAGCCAAAATACGGCGAGAACGGTTCCGGTATGCACACAAACATGTCCCTTTCAAAAAACGGAAAAAATGCGTTTTATGACCCAGACGATAAATTAGGCTTGAGTCAGGATGCTTACTATTTTATGGGCGGCATCATGAAGCATATAAAAGGTATGACAGCGATTACAAACCCGCTTATTAACTCCTATAAGAGGCTTGTACCGGACTATGAGGCGCCCGTTTATATCGCATGGTCTGCGACAAACAGAAGCCCTCTGATCCGTATTCCGGCGTCCAGAGGAGAGAGCACAAGAGTTGAGCTTAGATGCCCGGACCCTTCCACCAATCCATATCTGGCACTTGCTGTATGCCTTGCAGCAGGTCTTGACGGTATTAAGAATAAGATTAAGGCTCCTGCAAGCGTGGATAAAAATATTTTTGCCATGACGGATGAGGAGAGAGCAGCCGAGCACATTGATTCTTTGCCGGGAAATCTTGAGGAAGCAATCAGAGAGCTTGAAAATGATTCATTAATTTTAGAAGTGCTTGGAGAACATATCAGCGAACGCTATATCAGCGCCAAAAAACAGGAGTGGGAGAGCTACCGCACGCAGGTGACTAACTGGGAGATTGAAGAATACCTATATAAATTTTAGCACAATTATGCCAGAAGGAACTATTTGAGGAGGTGTAATTGTGGCAAGTTTAATCGTTGTTTTTCCCAAAGCAGAAGATGGGAAAAGCATAAGAAATCTGTTAGTCAGAAGCGGCTATTCTGTCGCAGGAGTGTGCACCTCGGGAGCGCAGGCATTAAACTATGCGGACAGCCTAAGCCACGGTATTGTCGTGTGCGGCTATAAATTTCCGGATATGGTATATGCTCAGCTTAGAGACTGGCTTCCTGCCGGTTTTGATATGCTGTTAGTGGCGTCCCCGAGCGTTTTAAACAATGTGGGCGGCAAGGATATCGTATGCCTGCCGATGCCGATTAAAGCCTATGATTTGATTAATACCGTTCAAATGATGGACGTAGCACTTGAGAAAAAGCGCAAGAAGCAAAAGCAGAAGCCGCGCGAACGAAATGAGAGAGAGAGAGAGCTTATCGCTCAAGCGAAGGAATTGCTTATGAACCGTAACAATATGACGGAGGAGGAGGCTCACCGTTATATTCAAAAACGCAGCATGGACAACACTTCCAGCATGGTGGAAACAGCTCAGATGCTATTGACCATGATGAAGGAGTAAAAACAGCCAAGTCTGCATCAACTCTCACAGCCTTCACTCATGATATAAAACAAAGCATTTTTTGCAAGCCATGAAGCAAAAAATGCGCTGTTTTTATTACAAATATGGTTTATACTGTAGCTTAACAGAAGCAAAGAGAGGAAGAGTATCATGAAATTTACAAAAATGCATGGAATAGGAAATGATTATGTTTATATAAACTGCTTTGAGGAAAAAATAGATAATCCAAGTGAAGTATCAAAAATGGTGAGTGACAGGCATTTTGGCATCGGTTCGGATGGTTTGATTTTAATCAAGCCTTCAAAGGTGGCGGATTTTCAGATGGAGATGTATAATGCGGACGGTTCACAGGGCGAAATGTGCGGAAATGGGATACGCTGTGTGGCAAAATATGTCTACGATTATAAGCTGACCGATAAGACTAGTATTTCTGTGGAGACGCTTGCAGGGATTAAACAGCTTGAATTGACAGTAGAGAATGATAAGGCTGTCTTGGTAAAAGTAAATATGGGAAGCCCTGAGCTTAACCCTGCAAAAATTCCTGTTGTTGCGGACGGTGAGAGCGTGATAGCAGCCCCGATTGAGGTGGACGGAAAAAACTATAATATGACCTGTGTTTCGATGGGAAATCCGCATGCCGTTATTTATATGGATAACGTAAAGGATTTGGATTTAGAAAAAATAGGACCCGGCTTTGAGAACCACGAAAGATTTCCAAAACGTATCAATACAGAATTTGCAAAGGTCATCGACCGAGAGACAATCGACATGCGTGTGTGGGAGAGAGGTTCAGGCGAAACGCTTGCCTGCGGCACCGGAGCCTGCGCGACAGCAGTTGCATCCATTTTAAACGGCTTGACGGAGGATAAGGTAACCGTTCGATTGCTTGGCGGAGATTTAATGGTAGAGTGGAACCGCAGTGAAAACAAAGTATATATGACAGGACCGGCGACCATTGTGTTTGAGGGAGAGATAGCCCTTTCCTAAGAAAAGATGATTGGTAGAAGGAGGCTTATGTATGAAGATAGTGACAATCGGCCAGATTGTGGAGATAAATAAGCAGTTGGAGGAAAAAGGATTGCCTTATAAGCTTCATTTGAGAGATGCTTGCGGCGGACAGAGCCTTTCCATTGAAGAGTTGGAGGCAGGAAAGCAGCAGGAACTTTATGAGGTGCTTGAGAAATATTTTCTGGAGCAGGGCATGCGTGTAGTTTACACGGAGGATAAGAGTGGATTTACCGTACAGTAGAGGCGGATGTATCCATTATGCAGGTGTGCATAACAATTGCTTATTATATAGAAAATTCGGAAAAGTTTCCCGATGACATAAAAAGTCCCACAGATATCGAAATAGAAATGATATCTGTGGGATTTTTTATGAAATAATAATCGTACCGGTTTTTTCTCCGATGCCTTCTTTTGCTTTATCAAGGTGGGTGATAATCGCCTTACGTCCGGCTTTCTTCCCAACAAAATCAATGGAAGCCTCAATCTTTGGAAGCATGGAGGTTTCAGGGAAATGCCCTTCTTTTACATATTCCTCTGCTTCTTTTGTGGTAATGGTATCAAGCCATGTTTCCTCCGGGGTCTGGTAGTGAAGGGCAACCTTCTCAACTCCTGTGAGGAATAGAATCGTATCGGCATCCAGCATATCTGCAAGTTTTGCAGTTGCGCTGTCCTTCTCAATGACGGCACTAGCGCCTCTAAGTGTAGTACCCTGCTCCAAAACAGGAATTCCGCCGCCGCCGCATGCAATCACAAGCTGGTTGGCATCACTCAGAGCCTTGATGGCATCAATCTCATAAATATCAACCGGCTTTGGTGTTGCGACAATTCTTCGAAAGCCCTTTTTCGTCTCGGTAACATAGTTTCCTTTTTTGATTTCCTCGTCAGCCTCTTCCTTGGACATATAGCGACCGATTTCTTTTGTAGGATGGTTAAATGCATCATCAAAAGGGTCCACGCGAACCTGCGTGATAATCGTGGAGACAGGCTTAAAAATTCCCCTCTCTAACAGTTCACTGCGGATTGCATTTTGAAGGTCATAACCGATGTATCCCTGACTTAAAGCACCGCAGACAGACATAGGTGCAACGCTGTATTCATTGTCAAGACGGCTGAATTCTGTCATGGCGGTGTGAAGCATGCCGACCTGAGGGCCGTTGCTATGTGTGATGACAACCTGATATTTCGCCTCCACCAAATCTGCGATTGCATTAGCAGCGCGCTTTACCGCTTTTTTCTGATCCGGTATTTTAGCTCCGAATGCCTCACGCCCAAGGGCAACTACAACTTTTTTCTTTGCCATAATCTATACCTCATTTCATGTAAGAATATACTAAAATTAGTAACTGTTCAGAGCAAATCTCGAAAACACTGCGCGTATCTTTATCAAATTTGCTTGGCTTTGAACAGTTACCTGAATTATATATTTATAATAGCATAGATTAAAGCACCGTACAACGGCAAAAATAAAGAAAAATAAGACATGAATCACTGCTATGAATAGATTACAAATGAAAGGGAAATATAATACCAATGATAAGAAAAGGAGTGAAAAAATGGATTATATAAATGCGTTTTGGATAGGTGGTTTAATTTGTGCTCTGATACAGATTTTAATGGACAGAACCAAATTGATGCCGGGAAGAATTATGGTATTGCTTGTATGCAGTGGAGCTGTACTTGGAGCATTGGGAATCTACGAGCCGTTTCAGAAATTTGCCGGAGCGGGAGCAAGCGTTCCGCTGCTTGGTTTTGGGAATGTGCTTTGGAAAGGAGTTCGTGAAGCTATTGACAAGGATGGCTTTATGGGGATTTTTATGGGGGGTTTTACCGCGAGTGCGGTAGGAATTTCAGGAGCCTTAATTTTAGGATATCTGGCGTCATTGATTTTTAATCCGAAGATGAAGAGTTAGTCTGTTGTTCGATGAAGAAAAAGAGTGCCTCCCCGGCAGTTTTTAATGCCGGGGAGGCACTAATAGTTAGATGAAATTCTTTCAAAATCTACAGCTTAATCTTACCGAGTAAAGAAGCAAGGCTTGTGGAAGCCTCTTCACCGGAGGTATATTCAAATGCTGCCTCCTCTACATCTGCTAAGGCGTCTGCATTTTCTTCCACAGCTTTCATGCTGAGGCTTATTTTGCCGTCTTTTATGTCGATGATTTTTACCTTTATCTCATCGCCTTCTTTTATAACTTCCTTCGGAGACTTAATGCGTCGTCCGCAAATTTGTGAGATATGAACCAAGCCGGTTAAATCCTCGCCGATATTGACAAAAGCGCCGTAAGGGACAATGGTTTCTACCTTGCCGCTCACGATAAGTCCCGGCTGCAGCTTGGAAATTCTACTGTTTTTGTCAGCGAGAGCTTTTTCTTTTAACAGCTCTTTGGCAGATAGGATAAGTCTGTTATCCTCCTGATTGACCTCGATTACCTGAACTTCCAGCTTTTCGCCTACAAAGCTCTGCAAATCCTCTACATATTGCAGGGAAAGCTGAGATGCCGGGATAAAAGCACGGATTCCGTTTAAGAAGGTGGTAACACCACCGTTTACGGCTTCTGCAATTTTAACTGTGCTGACAGTCTTGTTTGCAAGCATTTCCTTTAAGCCTTCCCAAGAAAGTACATTATACGCATTTTTTCTGGACAGAAAAATACGTCCCTCCGCGTCCTCATAGAGAACCTCGGCGGAAACCTCATCACCAACGTGAATATCAGCTTTAATGGAAAAACGAGGGTCGTTGCTCAACTCCTCCAGTTTGATAATTCCTTCGCTATAGCTTCCAAGATCCACAGTAACCTCTGTCTCGGACACACCGATCACTGATCCGGTCAAAATATCTCCTTCTTTTAGCTTGTGAAAAGAGCGCTCAAGCTCAGCTTCAAAATCCGCCATGGAAGGGGTTATTTCTGTAACGTTTGTTTCTTCTGACATTTTATCACCTCATAATCATTTTATAATTACCAGTATAACACAAATACGCAGGATATGATATAATGTCGTTAGACATTATATCATCCCGGATGGGGATACCAATGAATTACGAAGTAATTTAATATAATGTAATGTAGTGTAATAGACATGATGTTGGGGTCAAAAGGTATTTTGCGCCCTGATACCTACGGATTGTTACGCACTTTGTGCTCCCACAATCCTAAAAACATTCGAAATCCGCCCTATTCGGGCTACTTTCTCATGTTTTGCAGGTCCCAAAGTCATGTTTTTTCATGCCAGCATGAAAAACATGACCTTCTGACCTTGGTATCATAGACATTATATCATCAGATTATTCAGACAGGAGATATGGAAATGATTCAGGATATAGCACCACATATTTTTAGTAACCAATACGAGAATAAAAAGCCGTCTAAAAGCGACTATCTTCTTATATTCAAAGAGAACTCCATTTTGATAAAAAAGAACGAAGAGGGAATTGAGCTGCCGAAGGTCTCAGATTTTGAGGAGATACACGCGGGCAGGGAAGAAAATTACATCTATCTTTTCTCAATTGATACAGATAATTATTTTTACATACAAAACATTGAAATAGAGGAAAATGGACCATGGCAGTATGAAAATCTCCATGGCATTCGAATGGAGAAGCCAATGTGGAAGGTATATGCCGCTGCGGTGGGAGGTCAGCTTCGCCAGTGGTATGAAAACCATCAATACTGCGGAAGATGCGGCGGAAAAATGATTCGTCATAAGGCAGAGCGCGCCATGACATGTCATTCTTGCAAAAATATAGTGTATCCAAATCTAAGCCCGTCAGTAATTGTTGCAATCACGAATAAGGATAAAATTTTACTGACAAAATATGCCCACGGCATTTATAAAAACTATGCGTTGGTGGCAGGCTATACGGAGATTGGAGAAACGCTGGAAGAGACAGTCAGGCGTGAAGTGATGGAGGAGGTAGGCTTAAAGGTAAAGGATATCACCTACTATAAAACACAGCCATGGCCTTTTTCAGGCTCATTATTGGTCGGATATTTTGCGGAAATTGACGGGGAGGACACGGTAACGCTCCAAGAGAGTGAGCTGTCGGAGGCAACTTGGTTCAAGCGTGAGGATGTTCCGAAAACTACTTCCACAATCAGTCTTACAAATGAAATGATTGAGGTGTTTCGTGACAGAGATAAATTTGTAAGGATGCAGTGTTCATAATTTTAGGATAACGGGAGAAACAGATGGAGAAAAGAACTTTGGACCTGAACGATGAGGGATTGGTTTTAACAGCAAGAGCTTTGGCATCGGAAGTCAGGATTGATATATTAAAGCTTTTGTGTAAGGAGAGCCTAAAGGTAAATGAAATTGCGGAAAGGTTAGATATTCCGGCTTCCACGGCAGCCTTAAATGTAAAAGTGCTGGAGGAGGCAGGCTTAATTTACTGTGATTTGCAGCCGGGTATCAGAGGCTCTATGAAGGTGTGCTACAAACAGGTTGACGACCTGCATATCCGCTTGGATATGGAGGAGAGCATCAATGAGAAAACAGAGATGATCAGTATGCCAATCGGAAACTATGTGGATTATAAGGTTTCCCCGACCTGCGGTATTGTAAATGAAAAAGGACATATTGATGACGAAGATGAGCCAAGATGCTTTTACAATCCTGCCAGAACGACCGCAAAGCTCATCTGGTTTGGCGCAGGCTATGTGGAATATCGTTTTCCGAATGCAGCAATACAAAACCGTAAGGTGAAGCTTGCAGAGCTTTCCGTTGAGTTATGCTCCGAGGCATCCGATTATGATTTAAACTGCAAGTCCGACATTACGGTCTGGATTAACGGTATGGAGGCAGGAACATGGCAGTGCCCGAGTGATTTTGGAGGAAGAAGGGGAAAGCTAAATCCTGATTGGTGGCCGGATAAAAATACTCAGTACGGACAGCTTAAGGCATGGCAGCTTACAAAGGCAGGAACCTTCATTGATACAGAGAAGATAAGTGAGAGGGCAATAAACGACTATCGTTTGGCAGATAACCCTTATATATCAGTGAAAATAGGAATCAAGGAGGATGCCGAACATATCGGCGGCGTAAATATTTTCGGTGATTCCTTTGGAGATTATCCGCAAAATATTGTATTAAAGCTGGATTATGAATAAGCTTTTTGCGGAATAAAAATTGAATAAATTACTGAAAAACGGCGATACTCCTAGTAGCAGAAGCGAAAGGAGTATTTTTTATGAGCAAAACGGAGAAGAAAATTGATTTGAACCATATAGCACCGGAGGATAAAATGAAGTATGAGATTGCGGAGGAGCTGGGGCTGCTGGACAGAGTGTTAGAGGATGGCTGGAAAAGTCTTTCGGCAAAAGAGACAGGTCGAATCGGTGGTATCATGAATCGGAAAAGACACCTTGAGCAAAAAAAAGAGGGATAACCTTACGATTTTCTGAAAAAGGTTATGTTTTTGATATTTATGACGATATGAACTATGAAGTTATGTAAGGGAGAGGATGAGTTATGAATATCAATATTGACGCCAGAAGCTTTTATTCAAAGCATAATCCGGATAATCAAAATGGTCTGTCAAGTACAAATGCTGTATCAATCGGCGGTACAGTTACCGGCACTTCTGCAAAAAGCAGTCAGACCGTGAAATTGGAGAGAGTATCCCTGTTTGATCAAATGAAAGCAGGAAGCAAGAAAAAAATGTCTCCTGAAATCATTGCGAGAAAGATTGCGTGCGGAAAAAGTGTAACGAAAGAAGAGATGCAATATCTAAAAGAAAAAAGTCCTGATATGTACCGGAAAGCGGTAAATGCTAACAGGATAAGGGAGAATCTGGAGCGAGCATTAAAATCGGCGAAGTCAGATACGGAAAAGGCAAATGCGATTGCAGCGGCATCGGCAGAGGCAAGCGTTCTTGCTTCAGCAGATACGTCAGGGCAATCAGGTGGAGAGGTTTCCACAGGCGCAGGACTTTATACGGATGCCATCCAGGCAGCAATACAAAATTCAAGTTCCAAAAATCTTAACAAGAAGATGGAGGAATATATAAAATCAAGTGAGATAGGGCAGTCATACGATGACCTTGAGCTAAATAGTTTTGACGAAATTGTAAAATAGTTAATTTTAAAACAGCAGGAGCACTCGGAAGGTGTCCCTGCTGTTTTGAATGATATGCATTCTTTCCTATTTATTTACGGTAAGCAAACAAAGGCAGGCCGTCTTTATGAGGGATGGTTACATTTCCCTGAATCAAAGGGCGTACATAGGAGAGAAATTCCTCACCGATATCGGTCTGATTTTTGGTAATCCATTCCTTTGGCACCTTTTTTTCTTGATTGCACACCTGATTGACATCTACCAAATCAAGTGTCAGTTCATAAGGTGTATCAGATATTCTCTTAAATGCCACCATTTTTCCGGTTTCGCCCTTCAAAACGGATTGTACGCCTGTCTGTCCGGCTAATGCCGCCTCATTTAAATCAGTTTCAGATAAAAGAGCAGAAGAGCAACGCTGTACGACATTTAACTCAACGGAGCGCACCTTGATGTTAAGACGCTGTTTTACAAGCTCCTCCAAATATTTGCCGCAGCCTGCCAGCATCTTGTGCCCGAAGCTGTCAACACCCGCACAGCCATCCTTCTCGCAGATAAAAGTGCCTGAGGCATCGTGAAGCCCCTCGGATACGCATACAACAAGATTTTTCTTCGTTTGCAGATGATGATCAAGCTCCTTTAAAAAGTCTTCTTCGTCAAAGTTGGATTCCGGAAGATAAATAAGCACTGGGTTGTCCTGCTCAAACTTTCGGGCAAGGACGGAAGCAGCAGTCAGCCATCCGGCATGGCGTCCCATAATTTCCACAATGGTAACGGACTTGGCATCGTAGATAGAAGCATCAATAGCTATCTCTCTCACGCAGGAGGCAACGAATTTCGCGGCACTTCCAAAGCCCGGGGTATGGTCAGTGCATACCAGGTCGTTGTCAATTGTCTTTGGAATTCCCAGAATACGGACAGAACTTTGAATCGATTCTGCGTATCGAGAGAGCTTGCTCACGGTATCCATTGAGTCATTTCCGCCAATATAGAGAAAATAACCGATATTCAGCTTCTCAAATTCCTGAAAAAGCTTTGGGTAAACCTCATTCTCCAAATCAGCCGGAAGCTTATAGCGGCAGGAGCCAAGATAAGCCCCGGGTGTTGTCTGAATAACCTTCAATTCTTCATCGGAAAACTGTCCGGTAATCGGAATAACCTTTCCCTTCAAAAATCCTTCAATTCCGTTTTCCATGCCGTAAACAGTCTCAATGGAATCGGTAGATTTCAATGCCTCCGCAATAACGCCATACAAGCTGGAATTAATAACAGCAGTCGGTCCGCCGGACTGCCCTACAATTAAATTTTTTTTCATACAATTTTCCTCATAAATATCTTTCTTACATTTCGTTTATAGTATTCTTGTTCTATTAAATAATATACCATAAATACTAAGCTCGTGAAACACCTCGCTAAGGATTTAGGTATTATATCTTGCTAAGCTCGAAAGTACCTCGCTAAGCGCGATTATTATACCATAAATACTAAGCTCGTGGAATACCTCATTAAATTTACTTCCAATCTTTAACCAGTTGACCGAAAAAGCAGAAAATGCTACTATTAAAAAAGGAGCGAATGAAGGAGGAACAAGGAGTATGCTGCATTTTATTGTCAATTTACATTCAAAATCGGGTTATGCAAGAGTAATATGGGGAAAAATCGAGGAGGTTTTGCAGGAACAGGGGACCGCATATGAGACGTATTTTACGGAATACAAAGGACATGCGACCAAAATAGCGGAAGACCTCACTTTTACAGAGCAAAATATAAGAATTGTCGTGTTGGGCGGAGACGGAACAGTAAATGAGGTTGTAGAGGGGATTGGGGATTTTGAACATGTAATCCTCGGCTATATTCCGACCGGCTCAAGCAATGATTTGGCGAGAAGCCTGGGGCTTCCGACAGATCCAAAGAAGGCAATTTTAAATATATTAAGTCCGAAATATTTTATTCAAATGGATATCGGAGAGGTAAGAACAAAAAAAGGGAAAAGAAGATTTGTTGTGAGCAACGGAATTGGTCTTGATGCTTCTATTTGTGAGGAGGCACTGGATTCTAAAATAAAGAAGGTTTTAAATACATTAAAGCTTGGCAAACTGACTTATGTATTGATTGCATTGAAGCAAATTCTGTTATTTCAAATGCCAAGTTCAGAAATTTTAATTGACGGAAAGCAAAAAAGAAGCTATAAAGGAATATATTTCATATCCTCGCATATACATAAATATGAGGGGGGTGGGCTGATGATCTGCCCAAAAGCCAGTTATAATGATGGAAAAATAGATGTTTGTGTGGTGAAGAACCTCAAAAAGCTGAAATTGCTTTGCCTTCTGCCGTCAGCCTATTTTGGAAAACACACAAAATCTCGTGGGGTGGACATGATACGCTGCAATGAAATAACAATCAAGACCTCCAGAAAAATGAATGTTCATACGGATGGTGAAAGTATGGGAATGCAAAATGAGATTTCGGTTCATACTTTGAATGAGAAGCTTACGATTATAGCAAGAAATGTTTAAGACTTTGTAAACTTGAGAGTAAGTGGTTGTTTCTGTAAAAACAGTGTGCTATAATCCAGATTAGGGTGAAATTCCATTCTTTGAAAGGTTGGTATTTATGAATTTGAAGGAGTTTTTGAAGAAATATAAACATGCAGTGACCTGGGCTTATGCAGGCATTTATTTGCCGTGGTTTTTCTGGCTGGAAAGACGGAGTGTAAAAAGCTATCACGTTATCCATATGGATATTGACGACAAAATTCCTTTTAATGAGGTATTTATCGTTCCTTATTTATTATGGTTTGGATATGTAGCAGCCACTTTTTTATTTTTCTTTTTCAATGATATAAAGAGCTATCACAAGATGTGTTTGTTTTTATTTTCAGGTATGACCATATTTTTGATTATATCTACGGTGTATCCTAACGGGCATTTGCTGCGTCCGGTAACCTTTGCGCGTGATAATATATTTACGCAGGCAGTCGCCGGATTATATAAGGCAGATACTCCTACAAACCTGTTTCCAAGTATCCACGTTTATAATTCCATCGGTACTCACCTTGCGATTATAAAAAGTGAGAGACTGAACAAGAAGAAAGGACTTTGTACGGCGTCCTTTGTCTTGATGATGCTGATTATCATGTCGACAGTGCTACTCAAACAGCATTCGATATTTGATATGATTACGGCGTTTATTATGGCGGGAATTGCCTATGTTCTTGTTTACCATAACGATTGGGTATTCTCCAATGATAAGGAGAATGAATACCAGAGAACGTTATCTTAAGAAATGTGACGAGAGGAAGCGGATAGCTGATTTGCTCGTTTGAGATAATAAAAAAAGTGGCTGTTGCAATCGCGACAGCCACTTTTTATGAAAAGAAAAGACTCTTATTTCATTTAATTAAATCCAAAAAACTTTTGCGTGAGCTTGTAACCGGCAATGGACATCTTACGTCCCCCTTTGCCCGGAAGATTTACATAGCGTCCGAGCAGACCGAAGCGAAGCTTATAGTAGAGGTGTCGGTTCTGTTTTTTTAAGTAGCGCCAGAGCTCTTGCTTCTTCTCAAAATTCTCATCTGTACCGGAACGGATTAAGAGAACAGAGGAGATTGTTGTGATAATCTCGATGTAACTAATCATGTATTTGCGAAGCTTTCGATCAGTCAGCTTAAACAAATCATAGGAATCAATCATCAGCTTGTTTACCAAAATCTGTTGATCGATACGTCCGATCATAACGCTCTCATGTACGGATTGGTCATCTCGTCCGATAAAATAACGGTAGAAATTCACATTCAGATAATACATCGTCTTTACAAATGGAAGAGGCTGGTATACAAACAGATTATCCACATAAAACGTATGCTTTGGCAGCTCCAGTCCGCAGTCAATCAAAAGCTGGGTGCGGTAGATTACGGAGTGCATTAGGATATACTGTCCTCTGTGAAGATGCTTTACCTCGTTCCATGTAAAAATTTTATTCTGTGGAAAGGCACTCTTATAGCTCATGACCTTTTTATGAGTCGCACCCTGTTTTTCGTAGACGAAATTGCTGATCAGCATATCCAGTGCTTGATTTCCTCGTACGATATTTCGAAGAGTCTCAAGAATTTTAAAGTAGGCCTGATCATTTACCCAGTCGTCACTGTCAACTACCTTAAAATAGAGTCCGGTAGCATTTTTGATTCCTGTATTTACAGCCTCACCATGTCCGCCGTTTGGCTGGTGAATTGCCTTTATAATAGTGGGATGAGCCTTGGCATATTCATTCGCAATATCAGCCGTCTGATCGGATGAACCGTCATTTACGATAATGATTTCAACATCTTCTCCGCCAAGCAGCAGTGAGTCGATACAAGTTCTCATATAGTTTTGTGAATTATAGCAAGGAATTGCAATAGATAAAAGCTTCAAAATAGTTTCCCTCCTTGTAATGGAACATTCTGTAATTTTCATTACCCCATAGTATTATAAACTCTTTTGCCGGAGAATGAAAGGGTGAAATTTCTTAAAGAATCATTAAGGGGTTATTGACAATTACCCAAAATCAAAGTATAGTAGGGGTGAAACAATTACATAGCATTTTAATGCTAGGGGAGCCTTTGGCTGAGATAGTACATTTGTACGGACCCTCATGACTTGAACCGGGTAATACCGGCGTAAGGAAGCAATACCAAAGTACGCCCCTCCAAGTTCATTTACTTAAGGAGGATTTTTTTATGTCATTTTTTGTAACAAAGGTAGTAGCAGACGGAGATGTTACCTATTCCATTACAAGTGCAGGTTATGTGCTGCTGATTCTTGTAATAGCAGCACTTATCATTGCAGCAGGTTTTATCGGAAAGAAGGAGCAAACGAGACGGATTAATACCAAATCTATGGTATTTGCAGGGCTTGCAATGGCACTCGCGATTGTAACCTCAAATATCAAATTTTTGAAACTTCCGATGGGCGGCTCCATCACACTGATGAGTATGCTCTTTATCTGCCTGATTGGATACTGGTACGGCTTGAAAATCGGTTTTATGACAAGTATTGCCTATGCATTTTTGCAGCTTATCATTGACCCTTATATTATCAGCCTTCCGCAGATGCTTTTGGATTATATGTTTGCATTCGGAGCACTTGGGCTTTCCGGTCTGTTTTCCAATAAAAAGCACGGACTGTTGAAAGGCTACGCAGTGGGCGTAATCGGACGCTACATCTGCTCGGTTTTGTCCGGCGTCATTTTCTTTGGAATGTATGCGCCTGAAACGATGTCACCGCTTGCCTATTCTCTGGCATACAACGGTATGACAATCGGAGCTGAGGGTGTTTTGACACTGATTATTATAGCCATTCCGCCGGTGGCACATGCATTTACTTATATAAAAGGTTTTGCAGTGGATGAGAAGGTTTTGGTTTAGGTTATAAAGAGAAGTATTTAAGAAGAGAAAATAAGGCAGCTATCCGTGATGGGTAGCTGCCTTATTTTAAATATCAGATGAGAGTCTTTCTGCTAAAAACTCCCTCACGTCCTCCACACTCTCAAAAACATAAGGAGAATTTTCCAGCCGAAGATTTTCCACATTGCTCACTTCCTGCCAAGCAGCAGAAAGGCAAGTAATCCCGATACTTTTGCAAGCGGTAACATCTGTGATGGCATCGCCGATATATAAAAATTCGTCTTTTGCCAGCGCGTATTTATCAATCAAAAGCTGCATATTTTCAGCCTTATTGTGGGCGTGGTCGTTGCCGCACAGCACGTCTGAAAAAGCGTTATCAAGTTCAAGCTTTTGAAGGGTCATGTGACAGCTTTTTTCTCCCTTGCCAGTAATCAGGGAAACTGTGATGCCTTTTTCTTTTAAAAAGCCAATAAGCTCGGGAATACCGGAAAAGCAAGAGGTACACATGTAATGGAATTCTTCATAGTAAGTGTAAAAATCTTGCAAAGCGTCTTCCCAATTTTTTTCTATAATGGCTTTTATCATTCCCGTTTCATTCAGGCCAAAGGTACGAAAGATTTCTTCGTCACTCAATTCATGGCCCGCATAAGGAGAAACCGCTTTGCGGAAAGCATGAGTGCAGAGCGAAAGAGAATCACATATTGTTCCGTCAAGGTCAAAGGCAATCAGTTTAATCATGTTACATCCTTTCCGGTGCTCCAAAACCGAGCAAATCAATGCTTGTTTCAAGAACATCTCTGGTTAGGGTCAGAAGCTTAATCCAGCCGGCTTTAGTCACTTCATTTTCCTCAGACAAAATTTTTGTCTCATGGTAGAAGCGGTTCAGCGCATTTGCCAAATCATAGGTATAGGAACAAATCTTATGCGGCGCAATTTCCTCAAAGCTTGCCTCGACTACGCTGTTAAGCTTTGTAAGCTCGAGCATAAGTGTTTTTTCTACGTCTGTCTTGGCAGGATTGATGGCTGCCTGACTCAAATCGCCGCCGTTTTCTGCATATTTTGCAAGAATGGATTTGATGCGGACAATCGTGTATAAAATATATGGACCGGTATCTCCTTCGAAGGAGGTAAAGCGGTCAACATCAAAGACATAATCCTTGGAAGCCTGATTGGACAAATCACCGTATTTTATAGCAGACAGTGCAATCATTTTTGCGGTAGCGCGTGCTTCCTCCTCTGAGATTGTCTCCTTGTTCTCTGTAATCTTTTTGTACATTTCCTCATTGATGCTGGTGATAAGGTTTTCCAGACGCATAACGCCGCCTTCTCTTGTCTTAAACGGTTTTCCGTCCTTTCCATTCATTGTGCCGAAGCCGAGAAACTTCAGGGAGGTGTTTTCTCCTATCAGCTTTGTCTTTTTCGCACAGCGGAATACCTGCTCAAAATATAACTCCTGACGTTTATCTACGACATAGATGATCTCGTCCGGGTTAAACAGCTTCATACGCTCCACAATGGTAGCTAAATCAGTTGTGTTATAAAGGGAAGCACCGTCGGATTTTAAAATCATACACGGGGGAATTTCCTTCGTATCCGTTTCTTCCTTAACATCCACGACAAGCGCACCATTGCTGAGGTAGGCGTAATTGTTGTCCTTTAAATATGTTACCATGTCAGGAATGTATGGCTGAGCATCGGATTCGCCCTTCCACAAATCAAAGGACACATTTAAGTTTGCATAGTTTTTCTTTAAATCCGTCACGGAAACATCTAAAATGTGCTTTAAAAGTGCCTGATAGCCGCGGCGTCCGTTTTGCAGCAGGAAGGTTGCCTGCATGGCCTCTTCCTTGTAAGCATCATCCTCCTTGGACTTTGCGCTGGCAGCAGGATAGATTTCTTCAAGCTCCGCTATGGTAAAAGGCGGCGCTGGCGGATAATCACCCTCGAAGGATTCGTCAAAATAGGAAAGCTCCGGTTTGCGTACTTTTAATTCTGTGATAATAAGTCCCATCTGAAGTCCCCAGTCACCCAAGTGAACATCCCCAATTACGTTATGTCCGACAAATCTACCGATGCGCTTAATGCTTTCGCCGATAACCGCAGAGCGAAGATGACCGACATGGAGCGGTTTTGCAACGTTAGGTCCGCCGTAGTCGATGATGATGGTCTTTGGATTTGCTGCTTTTTCACAGCCAAGACGCTCATCTTCTGTGAGCTTATTTAAATATCCCGCAAGAAAATCGGAGGAGAGCTTTAAATTGATAAAGCCCGGCATAGCGGTTTCCTTCATCTCAAAGAGAGTGCTCTCGGACAGCTTTTCCAGTACTTCGTTGGCAATCATAATAGGTGCCTTCTTATACTCCTTAGCGGCAGCCAAAGCACCATTGCACTGGTATTCGCAAAGATCAGGGCGGTTGGAGAGAGTAACGCGGGCGTATTTTTCATTATATCCACAATTGACAAAAGCCTGAATAAGCTCTTGCTCAATGATATCAAGTATTTTTTTCATGTTTTCCTCCTAAAATAATTCACACATATTTCTATCCCTCCTATTATAATACGAAATAATTCAAATTACTAGGAGATTTCGCTAGGAGCCTTGTGAAATAGTTTTTTAAAGGCACGCAAATAGCTGGAATAATCGTTAAAGCCGCTTTGCTCAGCCGCTTTTAGTACCGGAACACCGTTTTGAATGAGATGATAGGAGTGCATCAGCCGCTTTTGTAAAATATAATTGTGAAGAGTAAAGCCTGTTTCCTTTTTAAATTTGTGCATCAGATAGTATTTGCTTAAGAAAAATGCCTCGGACAAGTATTCGATGGACAATTCCTCTGTGATATGCTCATTAATATAATTTAAGATTTCCTCTATCTGCTTATCGGATTTGAGCGAGTCATCACTTTTTAAATATAGACTTCCAAGGAAAATCCGGTTTAGATACACCATAAACTGAATAAAAAGCGCATGGCTCATCAGATTGCTTCCGAATTCCTCCGATTGCAGAGAAAGCTCCAGCTCTTTAATAATTGATTTCAGCCTGTTTTGAAATTTTGTATCAAGGCGAATCAGATTAAAGCTTCGTTCGTCTGCTAGCTTAAAGCAGGTGGTGATATCCGAGGATCTGTCGTTTTGTGAGGCTATGTAGTCGTTGTCAATCCACAGGATAATGCGCTCATATTCTTGAGTAGAGTCAATAATCGGCTTGTGGATATCGTGGTGGTTGACAAGCAGAATATCCCAAGGCTTTAAATAATAAGCCTTTCCTTCAATAAAATAGGTGACATTTCCCTTTAAAAAGATAATAATTTTATCAAAATCATGATAGTGGAAATCAAATTCCTTGCTTGTTTTATCTTTTAAATGAAACAGTTTGAATTTCTGGTCTAAATACCCTGTTCGTTTTTGCTTATCCATAAGAATCCTCTCTGTTATTGTATTTCATGACAGTTATGATAAGTATATAGCACTTTTTGCAAGGTATCAAGCAATAATTTCACTATAAATGGTTTTGATATTGTATATAATTATAGTAAAGAAAAGATTAGTTAAGGAAGGGAAGAGATGATATGGAAATAACAATGATGGAATATAAGAAAACAGAAGATGATTTTGCTCCGATTTATACGGAAGCCTTTATGTGTGAAGGAAGTCTCTACAACGCTTCCTATATACCTACGGATGATTCGGCGGCAACGATTATGCTGGAAAAGGTAATCAAATATCCGAACGATAAAATATATTACAAGAATAAAATAAATATGATTTTTATTACAGTGGTAAATTCGGGAAAAATAAGAATCGAGTCGCAGACGGAGGAAGAAAAGCTCTATGAAACTGCACTGGCTTGTGCCACAGCAGCTTATCGGTTTAATTTAGTGAAAAACTACTTATCAGTAGAGGCACCAGGCCTTGAAAACTCTATCCCGATGCATATTAACTCAAGCAACCGGTAACAGCAGACAGCTACCCTCTACCAAGGATTGTCTGTTCGTATACAAATGTGCCTCGGCACATTCGCGCGCGCATGCAGTCGGCATAGCCGGCATATCTATTTTGCATGAGTGCGCATTTTCTTATGTCGCAGGAGTTCATTTGGATTTTCTGTGATACAAAAATGGAAAGAACTTTTCGTTCTTTCCATTTTTTTTATGTCCATTTTAATGTCCGTCATAAAGTTTGACAAATTCTTTTTCTTCTATATCCTTGGAATCGAATTCATCGCGATTGTTTAAATCAGAGAAGTCAAAAAAATCCACACTGTCTATTGGAACATCGCCTTCTTTTAGCTGAAGAAGATAATCTCCGATATTTTGCACATAGGCTGGTTTGCCAGAAAGGTGGTTGCCGTGGTCTATTGTTTTCAGTAACACTTTGCCAAAGATTGTTTCAACGATAACTTCATTGTCAGGTTTTTTATTATTGAAAATAAAATTTGCGATATTTTTTACGCTATTTTCAAAATAAAAACAAATCTGTTCATCAGCACGTTTTACAAATCCTCTTAATAATTCTTCCATAATGACCTCCGTTACAAATGTCAACTGTCTGTTTTTAGCACCCATAAAAGGCATTATAGCACAAACTTTTTGTGACGTAAATTGATATTTTACGCAATTTTTACAAGAAAAAAATCGATTTTTCTATAAAATTGTACGATTCTTGGAAAAATATATTATATAAATTTAGTATGTTCAAAATGGTAAAAATAAGTTATAATCAAACGGTTAGTGTTAGTTTGGGGTGTGAGGTTATGAAAAATATGTTTGCAAAAATAAAACATTACGTGGGCGAAGCAGCCCTATAGTGGAGGAAAAAATGAAAGCATTTCAAAAATTGATTGTAATAGCTTTGGCATGTCTGCTGATTGTGCCACTTGCAAAGACGACAGCGTATGCTGCGACCGGGACGATTTCTTTGTCAGACCCGACCGCACAGGCAGGTGAAAGTGTTGCAGTTACCGTAAAAGTTACAGCAACAGGAAGCGACACGATTAAATCCGTAGATATGGAATTAAGCTACGATAAAGAAGCTTTGGAATTTGAAAACAGCACATCAGCAACGGGTGACAGCGGAACGATCAAGCTGTCGGGTACAGCAGATTCTGCTATTAAGACTTTTACATTGAATTTTAAGGCACTGAAAAGCTCAACCAGCAGTATTAAAATTACGAGCTATGATGTGAAAGACAGTAATGATGCGGCAATAGAGATGAGCAAGGTAGGCTCCTCAACCGTAACGATATCCGGTGACGGAGCGGCTCTTGACAGCACGGAAAGCGTGGAAGCAGAGGGCGAAACAGCCGAACAGACCGATGTACAGACAGAGGAAGAGAAAATTGTGACTCCGCCCGGAAAAAATGTTGAGGTAGAGATTGCTGGTACGCCATTTTATGCCTGCAAGATTACACAGGACATTATTCCGGAAGGTTTTGAATATATAGGATATATGTATAATGGTGTTGCAGTGGATGCGGTTATGAAGGATAGCATAATCTTGTTCTATTTAAACCAGAAAGGTGAAGCGCCATATGTTTTCTATGTATATGATGCGGAGACAGATGGATTTTCTGTTTATGCGCCGGTTACGCCGTATTTTGAGTATGTTGTGGTAAGCCTTGAGGAAGGTGTTACAATTCCGGACGGCTTTGCGGAGACAGAGGTGTCGGTCGGCGGTGTGGCAGTGACGGCATGGCAGTCCAGCGAAAGTTCTGAATTTTACCTTTTATATTTAATGAATTCAGAGGGGACGAAAGGACTTTATCGCTATGATGTTGTAGAGAAGACAGTTCAGAGATATTATAATATTGCAACGGGTGAAACGCTGGAAACGGCTGATTCCTATCAGACTATGTATGCAGAGCTTAACAGTAAATACAACGCGGATATACAGGGCAGAATGAAGCTTGTCTATGCGCTTATCATAATAAGCGTAATCCTTTTATTTGCTGTGATTAATCTTATTTTCCGCCTGTCTGATAAAAGACATGCTGCTCTGGATGACGAAGAGGATTTTGATGAGGAAGAAAAGAGCTTCAGTGAGGATGACTCGGATTATGGTATCATAGGTCAAGATGACGATGAGGATTATGAAGACGATTACGAAGACGACTACGAGGAAAAGCTGAGCAGAAAAGAAAAGAAAGAGTTAAAGAAGGCTGCAAAGCTTGAAAAAAAAGAACAAGCAAAAAAAGAGAAAGTGAAAAAAGCACAGAAGTATGAGGAGGAAGAAGAGCTGGAAAATAGCGAGGACGATTTTGACGACTCGGATGACTTTGAAATGCAGATTTTTGACTTGGACGACAAAAAATAATTTACGAAGTGCCGCCAGCGGCACTTCGTTTTATATCATAGGAAATCAAAATAAAGTAAAGAAGGAATGAATATGTTACACAAACTAGGAAGAAACGATATGTGCTGGTGCGACAGCGGGAAAAAGTATAAGCAATGCCATGAGGGGTTTGACGAGAAACTGCTGGCAGCAGACAGACAAGGTCATATGATACCCAGCCACGATATGATAAAAACGCCAGAACAGCTTGAGAGAATGAGAGAGAGCAGCAAGATTAATGTGGCGGTACTGGACTATGTGGGCAAGAACATTAGGGCGGGCATGTCAACCGAAGAGATTGACAGACTTGTCCATGAAAAGACAACGCAGATGGGAGGGATCGCCGCACCGCTTAATTATGACGGCTATCCAAAGAGTGTGTGCGTTTCCATCAATGAGGTAGTATGTCACGGCATACCGTCTGAGGATATAATATTGAAGGAGGGAGATATCGTAAATGTCGATGTTTCCACTATTTATAACGGCTATTTCTCCGATTCCTCCAGAATGTATTTAATCGGTGAGGTAAGCGAGGAAAAGAAAAGGCTTGTTGAGGTGGCAAAAGAGTGTGTCTATTTGGGACTGGAGCAGGTAAAGCCGTGGGGCTTTTTAGGTGATGTAGCACAGGCAATCAATGACCATGCACAAGCAAACGGCTACTCTGTTGTAAGAGAAATCGGCGGTCATGCAATCGGTTTGGAATTCCATGAGGACCCGTGGGTCAGCTATGTAATCCCGAAAAATACCGGTATGATGATGGCACCGGGCATGGTATTTACAATTGAACCGATGATAAACATGGGAAAAGCTGATATCTATATAGATGAAACCGATGACTGGACGGTATATACAAAGGACAATCAACCGTCGGCACAGTGGGAGATTATGGTGCTTGTGACGGAAACCGGTTATGAAGTGATGGCGGATTAAGAATGTGCAAAGCACATTCTCGGTGCCGAGCGGGTTGCGTAGCAGTGGCTTCCGCTTCGCGAGGTGCGCATTTTGGCACGAAGTGCCTTTTTTACATACCCGGAAATTCCTGCGAATTTCTGGGTATAATAAATAAGCACAGCTGAATTGTTAGCTGTGCTTAATAAATTCATTCCTGCATTTCGGGCAGGTAATAGAAATTTTCCCTTTTCCGCGGGGAACGCGAATCTTTTGTTTACAGGATGGGCATTTATAAATATGATAATGCATACGTTGCTTTGAATTTTGTTTAAAACGGTTAAGGTTTTGAAACCAGACCGAAGAATATTTTAAGAAAAGCTGATTTTCTCTGTAACGTTGACTGTGATTGCGGGACAACATACGAATATAGCAAATCACAATAAGCAGAACGCAAATCGAATTTAAAACAGTGCTTCGAATCAAAAATGAAAAAAACATAAGCACGCAGTCAAACATTAAAATAAAACGACTCAATTCGTCTACACCATATCTTCCAACCATGTATTGTCTTATTTTTTCCTTCATGTATAGTATACTCCTTTCAGCCTTAGCTTGCTTAACTGTATATACAATATACTATTTCTGAACAAAGAATACAATATATAAAGTGTGAAATATATATGTAGATACTGTGTATAAGCGCTATTTTGCTTTTTCGGAGAAAGTATTGTCTACCAAAGCTTCATAAGGAGCGTACTCCTCCAACTGACCAGCCTCTTGTAAAATATTCTGGAGCAGCATAAAGCTGTCTTCTTCGAATACAAGATTATCTTTCCATGTATCCTGCTCATAATACCTCGTTACAATGGCGGTAATGGTATCTAAGTCTGTTTCCTTAAATTGTGGCTGAATGACCTTTGCAATTTCTTCCGGGGAATGTTCTGCGACGTAATCCATACCTTTTTGAAGAGCGTTGACAAAGCTTTGAATTGTCTCAGCGTTCTCGGAGATATAGCTGGTCTTTGCGCAGTAAGCCGTATACGGAACGTAGCCGCTGCTTTCGCCCAAGGAAGCCACAACATAGCCGTCACCTTCCTGCTCTAAGGCAGTAGCAGATGGTTCAAACTCAACGGAGTAATCGCCCTGTCCGCCTGAAAATGCGGCAGCGGTCGAACCAAAATCGATATTTTGGACAATGGTCAAGTCTGCGGCAGGATCAATTCCATTCTTTTTCAAAATGTATTCAAAAACCATCTGAGGCATTCCGCCTTTTCTTCCCCCTAGTACAGTTGAGCCTTTTATCATGGACCAGTCAAAATTTTCAATTTGCTCTCTTGAAATTAAAAAGTTGCCGGCACGCTGCGTCAATTGTGCAAAGTTTACGGCATAGTCAGTTGCACCTTCGCTGTAAGCATAAATGGATGCCTCCGAACCCATAAAACCGATATCAGCTTCACCGCTTAATACGGCAGTCATCGTTTTGTCAGCGCCAAAACCGGTTACGAGTGTTACATTCAGTCCTTCATCCTCAAAGTAGCCGTTTTCGATTGCGACATATTGCGGGGCATAGAAGATAGAATGTGCCACCTCGTTTAACGTGATGTCCTTTGCGGCACCCGAAGAAGTTTTGCCCCCACCGCAGCCTGCAATCATACTTATGCAGAGTATAAGAGCAAAAATCATATACCATTTTCTTTTTTTCATAAATTCCTCCTTTTTTGATAGTACTACATCATATGGAAAAAAATTATATTTGTGCATGACCACCCATAATGCGGAAAAAAGATGAAAATAATCACAACATCATGCATAGAATAGAAGGAATAGAAAATGGAGTGATCAAATGGATTTTCCTGATAGTCAGACATATAAAAATCTACTTGCCGCGTTGGACAGGGAACGAAATAACAGTGTAAATTACCACATATACGGAAATCTGGCAAGACGGGAGGGTTTCATACAAATAGGGGATATTTTTGAGGAAACGGCGCACAACGAACAGGAGCATGCAGTTATGTGGATGCGAGAACTCAACGGAGGAAATTTAAATGACACGTTGACAAATCTAAAATCTGCAGCTGCAGTTGAAAATTATGAATGGACTATAATGTACAAGGATTTTGCCAGAGTGGCGAGAGAGGAAGGATATGAAGAGATTTCCAGACTGTTTGAGGGAGTCGGATTAATCGAAAAGCATCATGATTATCGTTTTTCGAGGCTGGCATCCAACGTAGAAAACGGCAGGGTATTTTGCAAGGACAGGGAAACGGTATGGATTTGTATTAATTGCGGAAATGTTTACTGGGGTGACTGCGCTCCGGAGATATGCCCAATCTGCTTCTATCCACAGGGATATTACGAGATTAATTGCGAAAATTATTGAGGAAAATGGTTACAGTTTAGCTTCTGATGCAGCGAGGTACACTTTGTGAGCAAAATCACAGAAAATCTAAGTTTTGTAGGCCGGAAATACTGTGTAACAGTATTTCTGTGGGTAAAGTGTTGCTATGAAGCCAAAGGCTGAATAGTAACGCTGCCTTCAAAACGCATGGCGGAATGTCTTGAAATATTATATAGTTTCATATATAATATATAGGTTAAATAAATGGAAGATGTACTTGAGTGAAAGACATTTACGGAGGCAGTGTAAGATATGAAATACGTGTTAGATTCCCACTCTCATACTTTAGCAAGCGGACATGCCTACAACACCATTCGGGAGATGGCTTGTGCGGCGAAGGAAAAGGGATTGGAGCTTTTGGCAATCACGGAGCATGCACCCCAGATGCCGGGGACCTGCCATGATTTCTACTTTAGCAATCTGAAGGTAGTAAACAGGCAGATGTGCGGTGTGGAGCTACTTTTGGGCGTGGAATTAAATATATTGGATACAGACGGAAATATAGATTTGTCAGAGGATTTGTTAAAGCAGATGGACATTGTAATAGCCAGCATGCATACGCCTTGTTATGCCTTGGGGACAATGGAAGAAAATACAAGGGCATATTTAAACGTAATGAAGAATCCTTATGTGAATATCATCGGGCATCCTGATGACAGCAGATATCCGGTTGACATGGAAGCGCTTGTGCTCGGAGCGAAGAAGCATGGCGTTCTTCTGGAGTTGAATAACAGTTCCTTAAATCCGATGGGTGCCAGACAGAATGCAAGAGGAAATGATATTGAGATGCTGGAGCTGTGCAAGAAACATGGCGTGTCTATTGTGATTGGAAGCGATGCCCATACAGACAGTGATGTGGGAAGACATGACCTTGCGTTGGAGTTGATTGAAGAGCTTAATTTCCCGGAGGAGCTTATTGTAAATCGGTCTGTGGACGAGCTTAAAAAATACCTAAAGAGCTAGGTTAAACTGGACTTTAGAACTTTAATGTGTTAAGATACAAGTAATTCTCGTATAGACCATATGAAGAGGAGGACTGGATATGGGGAAGACAATAAGAACAAAAGCAGTTGATCATTTGTTTCAGGCTATACTGAGCCTTGAAAATGCAGAAGAATGTTATACCTTTTTCGAGGACGTATGTACCATCAATGAGCTGCTGTCGTTGTCTCAGCGTTTTGAAGTGGCAAGAATGTTAAGAGAGCATAGAACCTATTTGGAGATTGCTGAGAAGACCGGTGCATCCACTGCTACAATCAGCCGCGTCAATCGTTCCTTAAATTATGGAAATGACGGGTATGATATGGTTTTTTCAAGAATTGAAATCGAAGAGGAAGCAGAAACAGAAGAGTAATCGGCATGTTTCGTAATGAATAAGGGATACTGACACCGTTCCAAGCTTGGGAGGTGTTTTTCGTATCATAGAAAATTATTGCGGATTTTTTATGGTACAAAAATATGATACGCATCTTGCAAAAAAAGCAGCCAAGTCCCTCATGGGTGAGGGAGGCGGGAGTTCAATGGACTTGTGCGTTTTTTAGGCATACCTCGCGGAGTGGAAGTAGTTGCTACGCAACCCGCTTAGGTGCGGAGAATGTGCTCTGCACATTCTTTGTTCAGACAGAAAAATAGTTCATACAAAGGAGAAGGAAACATGTACGAAATGAAGGACGAATACTACATAGGTGTGGAAGAAATTGACAGTCAGCATAAAGGCTTGTTTGATTTGGCAGATGAGGCATATATGCTTTTGAAGGATGACTTTATCGTAGATAAGTTTGATGATATTGTAGCTCTTATTGTTCGATTAAAGGAGTATGCAGTACAGCATTTTGAAGATGAAGAAGCTTATATGCTGAGCATCGGCTATAAGAAATTTTTATCTCACAAGGCAGAACATATAGAATTTATCAACAAAGTGGAAAGTATTGATTTTGATAATATGGACCGCAATCAGCTTGAGGCGTTGGTAGATATTTTGGAATTCTTGAACGACTGGCTCATTCACCACATTCTGGAAAAGGATAAAACAATTGTAGATCCGCAAAATAGAAGCAATTAAAATAAAACTTCATTTTATCATTAAGCCATAGTCTTATGATAAAATGAAGTTTTTTATATGCTAGAAATATTCGATTCTAGGCTTTCTTACCGGAACTATCATCCGAAAGCTGATCAATTATTTTCTCTATAAGCTGTTTTTTCGTGTAGACGTCAAAGCTCAGCATACAGATAAAGGAAAATAAAGTTAAAAATTCACGATCGTCCTTGGAAGCTTCCTCGAAGGTCTTCTGGGACATATTGAATTTATCTACGATATCCTGCTTAAGCACATCAACCTGATTTGCTTCGAAGCCAAATACCTCCAGATAAATATCCTGCATACTAAGCGCAGAGTCGGAAGAAAAATATTTTTCAGACAAAGGCTTCAGAAGACTTTGGATATCGCTGATGGATAAAATATTTTTAAAATAATAAATATAAATAAGCATAAAAATATGCTCTTTGGAATATTTTTTCTTCACCGGAGGAGGCAGAAGGTTGTTTTTTGCATAGTTATTAATCATTGTCTTCGTTAAGACCTTGTCCTCCTGATGGCGCTTGGAAGCCTTTAAATGCGAATCCATAAAGGTCGTAACCTGATCCATGTACAGCTCGATATTCGGTATCTCATCGGGCTTAATATAATCTATTCTAGATAGACTCTCTAAAATACTATTTAGTAAATCATCACGGTCTATTGTCATTTCAATCACCTCGTATACATTATATAGTATTGAAAACTAGATGACAAGTACTTTCGCAAAAGATTAGACACAGAAGAAAAAGTATAATATAATACTATATAGCAAGCAAAATTTACTTATCATGTGAAGTTCAGGAGGAAATAATTATGGCAGGTATTTTAAAAAGATTTAGTGACATTATGTCAGCGAACATTAACGCATTGCTGGATAAGGCAGAGGACCCGGCAAAGATGATTGATCAATACCTCAGAAATCTGGAAAGTGATTTGGGTAAAGTAAAGGCTGAAACGGCTGCTAT
The DNA here is from genome assembly GCF_900184995.1 of Konateibacter massiliensis. Lineage (GTDB taxonomy): Bacteria > Bacillota > Clostridia > Lachnospirales > Lachnospiraceae > Lachnotalea > Lachnotalea massiliensis. The sequence goes on along the minus strand of NZ_LT860099.1, from coordinate 1,398,337 downwards.
TATGGCAGAAGAGACAAGGGCAAAGAGAGAGCTTGACGAATGCAGCGGCGAGGTAGAAAAGCTGCAAAAATATGCAGAAAAGGCAGTGTTAGCTGGCAATGATGAAGATGCGAAGACATTCTTGACGAAAAAGGCACAGAAAGTGCAGAAGCAGACAGAAATGCAAAAGGTATACGACGTTGCGGCAGCAAATGCTTCTAAGATGAGAACTATGCATGATAAGCTGGTGAGCGATATCAACGACCTAAATGCAAGAAAAGATGCGATTAAGGCAAAGGTTGCAGTGGCAAAGACGCAGGAAAGATTAAATGAGATTGGCTCGAGTATTCAGGGAGCAACAAACAGTATTTCTGCTTTTGACAGAATGGAAGCGAAGGCAGACCGCATGTTGGATCAGGCAAACGCAATGGCGGAGCTTAACGGCGAAAGCAGGGATGAGACAAAAGACCTGATGAACAAATATGACGGTCAGGCAGACAGTGCGGTAGAGGATGAATTAGCAGCACTAAAGGCAAAAATGGGAATTTAAGTTATAACAGGGAAACTGCGTAGAATACCTTGTTTTACATAATAGGAAGTCTAAAATAGGGCTGGCAGAAACAAAAATAGTTTCTGCTGGTCATATCTAGTTAGTACAGGAGGCATATATGGGAATATTTGGCGGACAGTTATCGAATGTCGTAGAATGGGAAGAGTACAGAGACGACATCATTTTTTGGAAATGGGACAATAAAGAAATTAAAAAAGGCAGTAAGCTTATCATACGTCAGGGGCAGGACGCTATTTTTATGTACAACGGTAAAGTAGAAGGCATTTTTACCGATGAGGGAAGGTTTGACATGGAAACGCAAATTATTCCGTTCCTCTCTACATTAGCAGGTTTTCGCTTTGGATTTAACAGTGGAGTACGTGCAGAAGTGCTGTTTATTAATACAAAGGAATTTACGATAAATTGGGGGACGAAAAATGCAATTAATATTCCGGCGCAGGGACTTCCGGGCGGAATGCCAATTCGTGCATTTGGAAATTTTAACTGTAAGGTGACGGACCATAGTGCTCTGATTGATAAAATAGCAGGTGTTAAAAAGCAGTTTTCTGTGGATGACATAAGAGAGCGTGTTGTTGCCGTATTGAATCAGCTTTTGATGAAATGGATTATGAAGAGGGGAAGGGATATGTTCCATTTGCAGGCAGATGCCTATGAAATTTCCAAAGGAATTATGGAAGATTTGGATATGGAAATGTGCAAAATAGGTATCGGTATCACAGGATTTGCAATTGAGAGTTTTTCCTATCCGGATGAAATACAAAAGATGGCAGAAAAAGCAGCCTCCCAAAGCATGATGGGCGACATGGGAAAATATACGCAGTTTGCTATGGCAGACAGCATGGGAAAAGGGCAAGGCAACGGTTCCACAATCGCAGGCGATATGATGAATATGCAGATGGGAATGATGATGGGACAGCAGATGATGAACCAGATGAACCAAGTATTTGCCGAGTTGGATAAGGTGCAGCAAGACCTGCAAGAAAATGGAACAGGTACGTGGAAGAGCAGCAGTACTACTACATATCATAACAGTACACAGTCCGACCAAGAAATCCCTAATTTCTGTCCGAACTGTGGGGCAAAGACAAGCGGAGCAAATTTCTGCTCCAATTGCGGAACAAAATTGAATTAATGAAACAAATGGATAGGCGGGTATATCTGCGTATTCACAGGAGGCAAAGATGAGTATATATGATACCCTTAATACACAGCAGAAGGAAGCCGTTTTTCAGACCGAAGGACCGGTGCTGATACTTGCGGGAGCAGGCTCGGGTAAAACAAGAGTTTTGACACACAGAATAGCTTATTTAATAGAAGAAAAGGGAATTAATCCGTGGAATATCATGGCGATTACCTTTACAAATAAAGCGGCAGGAGAGATGAGAGAGAGGGTTGATTCCCTCGTGGGCTTTGGCTCAGAGAGTATCTGGGTCAGCACCTTTCACTCTACCTGTGTGAGAGTTTTGAGAAGATACATCGACCGTCTGGGCTATGACAATAATTTTACCATATACGATGCAGATGACCAGAAGACGATTATGAAGGAAGTGTGCAAGCACTTGGATATCGACACGAAAATTTATAAGGAAAAGATGCTCCTTGGGGCAATTTCCAAGGCAAAGGATGAGCTTATCGGTCCGATACAGTTTCGGCTTCAGGTACAGGGTGACTATTCCAGAGAAAAAATCGCAAAGGTGTATGAGGAGTACCAAAAAAGGTTAAAAAATAACAATGCATTGGATTTTGATGACTTGATTGCAAAAACAGTGGAATTGTTTCAGGATAACCCGGATGTTCTGGATTACTATCAAGAGAGATTTAAATACATCATGGTCGATGAGTATCAGGACACCAACACGGCACAGTTTCAGCTGATCAGCGTGCTTGCCTCCAAGTATAAGAATTTATGCGTGGTAGGTGATGACGATCAGTCCATCTATAAATTCCGTGGAGCCAACATCAGTAATATCCTTGATTTTGAGAAGGTGTACAGCAATGCAAAGGTCATAAAACTGGAGCAGAATTATCGATCGACGCAGAATATTTTGAATGCGGCAAATGGAGTCATACATAACAATCTGGGCAGAAAAGATAAAAAACTCTGGACGGACAATGCGGATGGTGAAAAAATCGGCTACAAGCAATTTATGAACGGCTACGAAGAAGCAGAATATATCGCCGGCGACATTGCAAAGAAGGTTGCAGACGGCGAATACGAATATAACGATTGTGCAATACTATACCGAACGAATGCACAGTCCAGAACATTTGAAGAAAAATTTATTTTGGCAAATATTCCATATAAAATTGTCGGCGGCATTAACTTCTATTCCAGAAAAGAAATTAAGGATTTGCTTGCCTATTTAAAAACAATTGACAATGCAAGGGACGACCTTTCCGTGAGAAGAATTATTAATGTTCCAAAGCGCGGAATCGGTGCGACAACGCTCACAAGGATACAGGACTTTGCTCTTGAGCATGAGATGACCTTCTATGATGCCTGCCGTGCGGCGGAGGAAATACCGACTCTCGGAAAAAGTGCGGTAAAAATTAAGCCTTTCGTGAACTTTATTCAGGTGCTTAGAAGTAAGCTGGGGTTCTTGTCTGTATCGGAGATTATGAATGAAATCATTGAGGAAACAGGTTATGTAAAGGAGCTTGAGGCTGAAAATGATGAAGAAGCAAGGGCAAGAATTGAAAACATTGATGAATTGATCAGTAAGATTGTAACCTATGAGGAATCAACGGATGAACCGACGTTAAGCGGATTTTTGGAGGAAGTGGCTCTTGTGGCGGACATCGATAATTTGGACGAGGAGAGCAATCATGTTGTTTTGATGACGCTGCACAGTGCAAAGGGTTTGGAGTTTCCGAATGTTTATCTGGCAGGAATGGAGGATGGAATATTTCCAAGCTACATGACGATAACCTCAGATGACCCGACAGAGGTTGAGGAAGAGCGGAGACTCTGTTATGTAGGCATCACAAGGGCGAGGGAGCATTTGACCATGACTTGTGCCAAACAGCGCATGATTAGAGGCGAAACGCAATATAATAAAGTATCTAGATTTATGAAGGAAATTCCGAATGATCTGATTGACACGAAGGTAGCGGAGGAAAAAATCCAAGAGCTTCCAACGTCCAATATTTACCGGCAGGCAAAGAGTTCTTTCCAGACAAAAGTGTTTGAGCCTAAAATGTTTGAGGTGAAAAAGGCAGAAGGCTTGAGTTATGGCATAGGAGATACTGTGCGGCACATTAAGTTTGGAAGCGGTGTTGTGACTGCAATCGTGGAAGGCGGCAGGGATTACGAGGTCACAGTCAACTTTGAAATAGCCGGAGTGAAGAAGATGTTTGCTTCGTTTGCGAAGCTGAAAAAGGCTGAGTAAGAGAAAACTTGCGATTTATATTTCATATATTATAGTAAAATGAGTGAAATAATGGTATAATAAATAAAGTGAGAATTGGTTTTTGAAAAAGGGTTAAACTTATTTGGAAATAAAGTTTTAATAATGAAAATGAATGTATCAAAATGATGCAAATTGAGAAAGGGCGTGCAGATTATGGGTAAGCTTGATGAATTGTTAAGTATGTCAAAGGTTAATGAACTATTGAGAAAGCAGGAAGAAGAGAAGAAATGCAAAAACACGATTCTCTGGGTGTTTGCGATTATCGGTGCGGTTGCAGCCGTAGCTGGAATTGCTTATGCCGCTTATAAGTTCTTTACACCGGATTACTTAGAAGACTTCGAGGACGATTTCGAAGATGATTTTGATGATGACTTTTTTGACGAAGAGGAAGAAGAAGTAGAATAATTTAGCTGCTTAAAGCTGCAAAAAAATATGGCGGTTCAGAAA